>CAVSPC010000048.1:0-76678 GCA_963729795.1 uncultured delta proteobacterium
AAAACTCTCTTCCGGCGCATCCCGATCCTGCCGCTCCAGCACGGCATCCAGGATCTTTTCCAGCAGGCGCATACCACCGCGGTAGCCGAGAGTCGGGAAATAACTGTGGCCGATACGGTCCAGGATAGGAAAGCCGAACCGCACCAGGGGTACGTCTTCATCACGGGCGATGTACTTCATGTATGTGTTCCCCATGAGCAAATCCACCGGCTCGTTCTTGATCCATTGGTGCAATAGGAACATATCGCCGGGAGCCGTCACATTTACCGGATGCGGCACGTTACGTGTGATCTCGTGGATTCGAGCTTCGAATTCCTTGCCAGCGGTGCCGGTAACGATATGTATCGGCCACATGTCGATGGAGACGAGGAATTCGGTTAAAGCGATGAGCTGGTCGGGATCGCCCGCCAGAGCCACCTTCCTCCCGTAGAAATACTGATGCATATCGGTAATGATATCCATCAACTGGCCGCGGTCCTCGTTGAGCTTGTCTGGAACATTGATTCCCGCGGTTTTCCTGAAGAGTGTCCACAAACCGGTCGGTGGCCTTGAAGCCGATTGGCAGGTCTAGAATTTCGCAGGGCACCTTGCATTTGGTGTCCAGTGCCCGCGCTGCCAAGCCGGACGCCATCTTCCCGAGCGCAATGGTGGCCAAGCTGTCGCCGGTGCTAATCAGCGCTTCGACGGTTACGCCCCCTTTTGGGAACATTTCGTACTTGCCGGTCTGAGGTCGGTTCAACACCCTGGATGTATCGGGAAACACAACGGTGCGGACTCCCATCATCTCGGCGATGCGTTTGATCTCCTCCATGTCCGACGGTTCGACGTAACCCGGGATAATGTTTATCTGATCTATCTTTTTGCCGGTGGACTGTGCAAAGTAATCCACCATGGCCTTGGTCATTCCGGCAAACCCGGTTACATGCGTGCCCACGTAACTGGGAGTGTTCACATGGATAACGTATTTGCCCTTGGGAATTTTGCCGTCCGCTTCAGCTTTACGAGCGATCTGGGGAATGTCATCACCGATGGTTTCGGACAAACACGTCGTGTGCACCGCTATGACGTCGGGTTCGTAGATGGTGAATATGTTGTCGATGGCCTGAACCAGGTTGGCCTGCCCACCGAACACCGATGCTCCTTCCGTGAACGAACTGGTTGCCGCCATTACCGGTTCTTTGTAGTGGCGCGTGAATAGTACTTCGATGGTAAGCGCAGCAACCTTGCGAGCCATGACTGTGCGGCAGACAGTTGTGTATGCCCAGAGCAGCGTACATGGCGCCGATCGGCTGACAGGTTTTGGCCGGGTTTACGGTCAAAGCTTTGCGTGGGTTGATTTCTTTTGGAGTGTGTCGCAGTAGCATGAGTTCGTTCCTTCCTCCGGGGCTCAATCGCAGCCGTATTTGGCGGCCAGTTCGGGGCTTTCCTGCCAGGGCGCTTTCAGATATTTCCAGACCTGGCTGTTGACCATGCGGTCAATCTCCCGGTAGAAATTGATGGCCCCTCTGAAGCCGGCATAAGGGCCGCCGGAATCGTAGCTATGGAGCTGCTTCATAGGGATGCCTTTCTTTTGTATGGCGAATTTTTCCTTGATGCCCGCGCAGAAAATGGCTGGTTTGTAAATGTCAATAAGCCGCTCCGATTCGTATTGACTGATGTCGTCGATCACCAGGGTCTTTGCCGCCATCTCACGCATCATCCCGTCGTAGTCCTTGAAGCGGAATCCCTTCTCCTTGAGTCTTGCCAGTTCCTCTTCCGTCTTGCGCGGTCGGAATTTTTCAGGATCGGGGTGAACTTCCAATTCCTCGATGTTACGGCTGTCTGCATCGACCTTGAGATTCGGCAGCACGTCGCGGCCTTCGTAGTCGTCACGGTGCGCGAATTCGTAGCCCGCGCAAATCGTCTCCATACCGATTTCCCGGAAAAGTTCCTGATAGTGATGGGCTCTGGAGCCACCCACGAACAGCATGGCCAGCTTCCCTTCGCAGCGCGGCCGTATTTCCTCACGCACCTTGATCACCTCCGGCATTTCCCGGGCAATGACCGCTTCAACGCGCTCGCTCAGTTCCGGATCTTCAAAATACTTGGCAATCTTGCGGAGCGATTTTGATGCTGCTTCTGCCCCTATAAAGTTGATTTTGATCCACGGGATTCCGTATTTTACCTCCATCATTTCCGCCACATAGTTAATGGAGCGGTGACACATGATGGTGTTAAGATCGGCCGTGTGGGCGTTCGAAAATTGGTCGTAAGTGGAATTGCCGCTGAAGGTTGACACGACAGTGATTCCGCAGTCATTAAGAATACGGTCCAGTTCGAAGGCGTCGCCACCTATATTGTATTCGCCCAACAGATTGATCTTGTATTTGCCTTCCTTGACCTTGTCATTGAGCCCAACTACGTGAGTGAAAATGCCGTTGTTGGCAATGTGGTGCCCGGCGGACTGGCTCACGCCCTTGTATCCCTCGCAACTGAACCCGAAGACATTGATCCCGAGCTTTTCTTTCATTTCTCTCGCGACCGAATGGACGTCGTCACCGATGAGTCCGACCGGACAAGTAGAGAAGATGCTGATCGCCTTGGGTTTGAAAAGATCGTAGGCTTCCTGGATGGCAGCACGCAGTTTCTTCTCGCCTCCGAAGACTATGTCTTCTTCCTGCATGTCGGTGGAAAAGCAGTACGTCATAAAATTCTCGTCGTTCGGTCCGTTCGTACGGGTCTGATTACGACGGGTCAGCCAGCTATAAAAGCCACAACCTATCGGCCCGTGCGTGATGTTTACTATGTCACGGGTGGGACCCAGGATAACTCCCTTGCAACCTGCGTAGGTGCAACCACGTTGAGTGATAATGCCGGGAATGGTCCGAGTGTTGGCACCGATTTCGGGCACATCCTGGCTTTCGCCTCCCTGGTTGACGACAATTTGTTTGGCGCGTTTGCGAGCCACCTTGGTCGGAACTTTGCGCAAGAGTTCCTGCTTCACATCCTGGGGATCAATGGATTCGACCTTCAAGTCGATAGTTTCGTCTTTGAGTGATCTCATGGTGTTCTCCCGTTACCAACTAGCCCTTCACACTTCATCCAGTACACCTTCGCCCCCTTCGCCGGTGCGCACGCTCACTGAGTCGGTTGCCGGCATGACGAAGATTTTGCCGTCGCCGGACTTGCCGGTTTGGTTGATGTCGATGATGGTCTTCACTGTTCTTTGGACAAGCTTATCCGGCACTACTATGAGCAGCAATCGCTTGGGAATAAGCCGCTGGCTCTGCCCGAGCTGTGCTATTGCTTCCTCGTAACCCTTCTCCGCGCCTTTCAGGAGGCTGTAATCCACCAGGCCTTTGCCCCTCCCAAGGACCTCTCTGGCGGTCATGGACAGAATGCCGGCATCGGAAAGCGCCTTTTTGGTCTTATTCATCATGTTCATGCGGATGACCGCGATGACTTCTTTCATATCTTCACCTCTTCGGTATCGCCGGAAGCGGTCTCCTTGATGCCCGAACTGATGGTGTAAACTTCATCCACCGCGCTCACAAAGATCTTGCCGTCCCCGTAAGCGCCTTTGTCTCCAGTACGTGCCGCTTTGATAACCGTCTTGATGACAAAATCCTTATCCGCATCGGGCACCACGGTAAGGAGAAGTTCCTTGGGGATCTCGTCATAAGTGATTTCGCCAATCTTTATTCCGCGTTGCTTGCCGCGTCCGACTACCGACATTTTTGTCACAGCGGGAAAACCGGCTTCCATCAACGCGGCCAGGACATCGTCCACCTTTGTGGGCCTTACGATGGATCTAATCATCAACATATCCGTCACCTCGTTTTCTTATTTGCGCTTCCGTCAGAATGATTTCAAAAAGTGGTCGAGGAAAACAAAATGCCTTCAGTGGCGACGGGCATCCTGCCCGTCATTTCCAATAGACAGGCTGGAAGCCTGTCCCACCAATCAGCATTTCTTTGGAGAACCCTAGGGTCTTGCTCCTTAGCCGGCCAGGCCGTGTTTGATCAAGAGTTTTTCGAGATCGTCAGTGGTCATTGGTTCCGGAACAACGTGCATCTTGTTCTCTTCAATCTTTTTCGCCAGAGTCCGGTATTCGTTTGCCTGAGAATGGCTCGGATCAAACTCGATGACCGTCTTCCGGTGAATTTCCGCCTTCTGGACCATATTGTCGCGTGGCACGAAGTGGATCATCTGAGTGCCCAGTCTTTCAGCGAAGGCTTCGATCATCTCTTGTTCGTTATCCACGTTACGGCTGTTGCATATAACGCCACCCAAGCGTACGCCGCCCGCTTCCGCGAACTTGACGATTCCTTTGCAGATATTGTTGGCCGCGTACATAGCCATCATTTCACCGGAGACCACGATGTAGATCTCCTTGGCCTTGCCTTCACGAATGGGCATGGCGAATCCACCACAAACCACGTCGCCCAAAACGTCGTAGAAGGCATAGTCAAGCTTCTCGCTCTCCGCGTAGGCCCCGAGCTGTTCCAGCAGGTTGATGGAAGTAATGATGCCGCGTCCCGCACAGCCCACCCCAGGCTCGGGACCGCCCGATTCGACGCATACTGTGCCATTGAACCCGGTTTTCCGGATGTCCTCCAGGTCAACGTCCTCTCCTTCGGCCCGTAGCGTGTCCAGGACCGTTTTCTGGGAGAGACCGCCGAGCAGGAGCCGAGTGGAGTCAGCTTTGGGGTCGCAGCCTACCACCATCACTTTGCGGCCCATCTCGGCCAGACCTGCAACTGTGTTCTGCGTCGTGGTAGACTTCCCTATGCCGCCCTTGCCGTAAATTGCTATCTTTCTCATGTCGATTACCGCACGCCTTTCGTTGAACTTTCCCCCGGTTTAGCAACAGGTGTGCCAATTCATAGGATACCGAATGTAGTCGAATGTAGTCGAATGTAACATGGCATTATTACGTGTTATTTATGTTGCATCGATGGGCGGGGCGGCGAGTGAGTCCTCTCACTTATTGGATGAGGTTACAAAACTGTAAGTGTAGTGGTTTACAATTTTGTAATCCGTCTGCCTGACGATAACTTCGCTCCTCGATGTCCGTTACTATGAGCCTGTCTCGCAACCTCACTCATCGGCGCCATCGTGCTGCGCGAAGGTTCCACTCATTGTTCCGTTACCCCACCCCGGCTCCTAGCAGTCTGACATACTAACGCCCATGCCCCGGTGGGGCACAACGAAAAATGAGAATAGCCTAGAGTGAAAGGATCATGGCAAACTCCTGCATGAGGTAAATCTTGAATCGGAGCAGGAGGCTGTCCATGACCCAGGTACAGGATACGAAAGTGGTGACGGTTTTGCACCCCATTTGTTGCGGGTTGGATGTCCATAAGAAGTTTGTCACGGCCTGTCTGATCATCAGCGACGCGACGACCGAAAGGTCGGTCTTAGAGACTTTCGGCACTTTTACCGACGATCTGATTCGGCTCAGGGAATGGCTGCTGGAGTATGAGTGTCCCGTGGTAGCCCTGGAGAGTACGGGCGTGTATTGGAAACCCGTCCACAACATCCTGGAGGGGCATCTGGCCGTTGTGCTGGTGAATGCTCGCCACATCAAAAATCTACCCGGCCGCAAGACGGACATGAGTGATTGCCAGTGGATCGCCACTCTGTTGAGAGTGGGATTCTTGAGGGCGAGCTTCATTCCTCCCAAGATCGTTCGCCAATGGCGTGACCTTACGCGGTATCGAAGGAGCCTCGTGGAAGCCCTGGGCGACGTGAAAAGGCAGGTCCATAAGCTGCTGGAATGCATTAACATCAAGATCGATTCGGTGGTGTCCGACCTTTTCGGAAGAACCGGTCGCAACTTGATAGAACTTTTGCTCAAAGACAAAGCCGAAATCACCTTGGAAGAAGTGCAAAACTGTCTCAGAGGCAAACTCAAGTCCAAATCCACCGAGCTGTTTCGTGCGGTCCAAGGCTTCTTCGAAGAGCATCATCGATGGATGTTGCAGGAAATGATCGACCGCGTTCACCAGCACGAAGCGAAGCTTGCTAGGGTAGAATCGCGTTTGAGGGATTTGTTGGAGCCACACGGCGAACTCATCGGCAGGGTCACTCAGATTCCCGGAATCGCTCAGACATCTGCGTACACCATTCTTTCCGAAACCGGCACCACGCTAGAGTCTTTTCCCAGCTCTGGAGCCTTTTGTTCTTGGGCGGGAGTGTGTCCGGCCAACAACGAGAGTGCAGGAAAGAGGCGGAGCACAAGAAGTCCTGTCCGGCGAAGTCATCTGAGGACTCATTTGGTGGAAGCGGCCTGGGGTGCAGTTAAGGTAAAGGGGTCCTACTTCCGCAGCAAGTATTTCAGTCTCAGATCGCGCCTGGGTCCAAAGAAAGCCATCATGGCTATCGCACATCGGATTCTCAAAGCGCTTTATTACATCATCAAGCATGGTGATTCTTTCAGAGACCTCGGAGAGAACTATTTGGTGGAGCTAAGGAGGCGGTCAATCACCTCGTATATTGAGCGTCAGGCTCAGAAACTTGGCATGATTCTTCTTCCCGAGTCCACGTGGAAGACGATGATTCACCCCTCACAAGCTTGAACATCCAGACGGCTCCATCTTCACGGAGGCCACGAGCAGGACGGACCGTGACCCACAAACTAAGGCCGATAATGAACTGAAGCCCCAGAGCGCGGATACTAACATGGCCATGGTCAGCGAGCACAACGAAGTGTAGGCACTCCTTGAGCGACCACGCATAGAAATCTTCTCATCCGCTGATCACAATCATGGGTGCCGGCTGCCCACGGAAGGCTCTATGAACGGTCACCGAAAAAGGAAATAGGGACTCCCCGGCGCTTCGCTTCGGGGTCATTTTTCAGACAACCTACCCCACCGTTGTGCCTGAGCACGGGGGTATTCACATAGAAAGTCTTTTCCGTGGCAGCTCCGGATGTCTCACCGCTGCACTGCGGCTGCTTGCCTTGACAGCAGTGTGCTCCTCACATCTAATAAACCTGTGCTAAATTGTCTCGTGCGTGTCGCAACACATCTGTACTATTTCATTTGTCGCCGAGAGAAACGCACGAACCGAGCACCACAAGCGCCGACCGGCGATTTAATAAAGACACCGGCGGAAGGAGACAAGAATGATGCACCAGCTTTTTGAAAAGACCGTGATAAAGTCACTGGAACTTAATAACCGATCCGTCCGAAGTGCCACGTGGTCCGGTGTGGGTGACCCAAAAGGGTACGTTACAGATACGGCGGTAGAATTTTATGGTAGGCTCGCTGCCGGCGGCGTTGGCCTTATTGTTACGGGGTTTCAGTACGTGATGCCCAATGGGATTGCAATGCTCTATCAGATTGGTAACTACAGCGACGACCAACTGGAGGGGCTCAGCCGCCTGGCCCAGGCAATCCACTCGCAAGGTGGTCAAGTGATGGCCCAACTAGCGCACGCTGGCAGCAGGGCAAACCCTGAACTGTTCCCAGAAGAGGGAGAGATCTGGGGCCCTTCCGCTGTGCCTGACGCAGTGACAGGAAATAGCCCCAAGGAGATGACGCGGCAGGAGATAACCCAGGTGATAGAAGCCTATGCAGCAGCCGCTTCCAGGGCAAAAAGTTCGGGATTCGACGGGATACAACTTGGTAGCGCTCACGGATACGGTATCGATCAGTTCCTCTCCGGCGCAACAAATCGACGAACTGACGGGTATGGGGGCGACATACGCAAGCGCTACCGTTTCCTCGGCGAGACGTTGGAAGCGGTAAGAGGATCTGTCGGCTCGGATTATCCAGTCTTCATCAAGCTGAGTGGCAACGATTATGTCGAAAATGGCCTTGTTCCGGAAGAGTCCCTCCAGGTGGCTCGCAGGCTGGTGGACGACGGTATAGATTGCATCGAAGTTAGCGGAGGCAACCGGGCGGCGGGTAATGGAATGGTCCCTGCTCGCCAAAACATTCACCGGGAAGAGGACGAGGCCTACCTCGCAGAATTGGCGGGCAGGTTCAAGGAAGCGGTCAACGTTCCGATAATTACCGTGGGTGGAATACGATCCCCCGCGGTGATCACAAGAATTCTTAGCGAGAGCATTGCCGATTATGTGGCATTTTGCCGGCCTCTGATCCGCGAGCCCGGTCTGATCAATCGCTGGAAAAGCGGGGACTTGGCCAAAGCAAAGTGCATCTCATGTAACGGATGCGTCGAGACGGCGCTGGAGGGAACCGGCGTAAGCTGCAAAGCCGAGAGAAAGAGCAAGGGGAACTGATGCCGGCGAGTTAAGAAACCGCCGAAAAAACTAAATGCTTGTAAGGCGGGACTACAATTATTATTCTAGTAGTTGCCCGGTTCATGACACTTTCTATGGAGATAATATTCCAAGTGTCCGGTCGAAAGGAGTTGGACAGTGCCGATAATTACTATTTCCAGAGGATCTTACAGTAAAGGGAAAGATGTCGCCGAGAAGGTTGCACAAAGACTCGAATACGACTGCATCTCTCGGGAGGTCCTGGTAGAAGCCTCCGAACATTTCAACATCCCCGAAATAAAGCTGGTGAGAGCGCTCCACGATGCCCCATCCGTCCTGGAACGTTTCACCTACGGCAAAGAAAAGTATTTGGCCTTCTTTGAAGCAGCCTTCCTGGAGCATGTCCGCAAGGACAATGTCGTGTATCATGGCCTCGGAGGCCACTTCTTCCTGAAGAAGGTCAACCATGTGCTCAAAGTTCGCATATTGGCCGACCTTGAGGATCGTGTCCGCCTGGAAATGGAACGAGAAAAGATCTCCAGGGATGAAGCCCTCTACGTTCTGAAAAAAGACGATCATGAGAGACGGCAGTGGAGTTTAAAGCTTTTCGGTGCGGACACCTGGGACCCCAATCTTTACGATCTGGTGATTCATATTCGCAAGATAACAGTCGAAGATGCAGTCGATATAATCAGCCATACGGCCGGATTGGAGCATTTCAAAACGACACCGGAGTCTCAGAAGGTACTGGAGGATTTGGTCACGGCAGCGCGGGTGAAGGCCCGATTGATTGATGCCTGCCCTAGTGTCAGAGTGAGAGCCAAGGATCAAGTGGTCTATGTAGGTACTCAAGCCGGCGCAACAGTGGCCGAACAGTTGGCGGACGAGCTCAAGGTCTTGGCGGAGCAGGTACCCGGAGTCCAAGAGGTGAGGATAGACGTGAGCCCTACCGCGACGTTTTTCGCCGATTGATCGCTACTCGAGATGCCGGACTTAGAACAGCAGGATGGGCGTCCTGCCCGTCGATTCCAGATGAAGGGGATGAGTGCCTGCCACATCAATCCACGGCGGGCAGGATGCACGGGTCTAGGTGTCACCGTCAATGTTTGTGAGTCCCATCGGGGATGACAGATTCTACGATACAATAAACCCAGCCTCGGTCGTCCCTACAGGACTTGATTTCAGTGTGGAGCCTAGTTTCCCTGGCGATGAATCGCCAGGCTACTATCGCAAGTCCCTACGGGACAACAACGACTTGTTTACAACCAACGGCGCTGAGGGTACAGCGGAGCAAAAGCAACGTTCAATAAGACAATTTCGGATGCCCACCCTACTTTTGCCGGGAGATCTCAACGCCACTAGTCATTTGTGTACGTCCGCGATCAGGCCGCACCGTTATTAATTATCCCACGGTATGGAATTCAGGTAGCGGTCGAGCTTGTTTAGATAAAGCCTGGTGGTCCATGTGATGCCGAATTTGATCTCCGCAGTCTCTCCCACTCGTATCTCGCCTATTACAGCAAATGGCGTTTCCCCGAATTGTTCCTTGTGAGCCTCCGCTATGGATCGATGAACATCGGTATATATGTAATCAGGGCTCCGTTCGAAGCAGAAGGCTTTGAAAAAAGCCTCCTTTGGGACCGACGGAAACGCTTTGCAGGCGGCGAGTAGAGTATCCGAATCCTCGTTGTCAGGTTTTCCGTTTTCATCGTGATTAAGAAAACTGCCGTCTATGGCTATCTTCTGGCCGGACAGGTCCCTTATCCGAATCTGCTCCGCCATGTTTCTGCTGGCAAAAGGACCATAGTGATAATCCATCCCCACAAAGAAAAGCCAAGACAAGTTCCCCTTCTTGGCGTACCGTGCAGCGTATTGAACAAACATCGGCTTGAGCGCTGCAACCCCGACATCTACGCCGCCATTAAGCGTATACATATATTGAGTAAGCTCTTGGTCAGTGAACACTTCCCCACGCTCTCGCATGGCCGGCCTGGCGCGCAACAACTTTAGTTGCATGGAGCCTTTGCTTCTGACGATGTTTTCCAGCTTGTTGAGCTTTTGATCCACAACGTTCCCTACGACAGCGGGAAAGTTCTTGGCATCCCTTTTCAATTCCTCACCGAGACGCTTTGCGACTACCTCGACATCACTTTCCGTGTGGCATGCCAGCAGCTCCGGCCAATACTTCTTTTTGTACGAAGCATAATACTTAGGGATCGGGGGCATCGACATCAGCGGCCCATACTCGTCAAATAGCTTTAGCTCGGCCCGCTTGAGAAGAGATTCCATGCTTCTCCTGCCGGATTTGCTAGCCACCAGAGGATCCGCCTGAAACCCCGATTCAATTGAAATCACGGTGGCAACGAGTCCCAGAATCTCTTTGCAGATGGGAATATGATTTCGTTCAACCGCATCCAGGATCGCTTCTATCCACTGTTTTCTCTGCTGCAATGGGCAATTCCAGGGCTTGGAGGAAATAAATGTCGCCAGCCACCTGGCGCCGGATTCTCGATCCAGGGGCTGAATCACCTCTTGCATTAAGCGCTCTTCTTCACTCAGGAACTGCTTGATGCGATCAGGTTCCTCTTCTTCTTGAAACTGATCTTGATTTTCCTGGGACCGTAGCTGCTGCCGAACATGAGCATCCTCGGTTTTCTCCGAGGGCTGTCTTCGCGAATCTCCACTACGCTGAGGAGCATCTGTTTCCACAGAGAATGAGGACGAGTCCTTTCCAAAAGCGACAGCGGTCCCACAGCAGGCGTGCCCCACGACAAGGGCAGCCGCCAACACCACGATTCGGAGGTTCAGGATAAAAATGCCGGAAAAGCGATGTTTGTCACGCTCGATCATGGACGCGACCGTAATAAACCTTGCCGCTAATGTCAATGTCCTGCATGTCCTGAGATCAGGGCAGGAGCAGCGCCGGCGGAGAATGTGGCACAATCAACGGTATTATCTTGGTGTTAGAAGGGGAATTAGTAGAGGAACCATTCCCGTTTCCAGGGTTCAACACGAATAAGGAGAAAGAAAAATGGTTGAGTTTTTGAAATCCGATGCTTTACTCTCCGGGTATTCCTTACACGATCTCTCGCTGCAAAACAGGGTTGTTATGTCTCCACTGACCCGGTCTCGGGCCGGCGAAGAAAGGCTACCCAATTCGTTGATGGCCAAGTACTATGCTCAGAGAGCCTCTGCCGCGCTTATCATCACAGAAGCGACGGTAATTTCCGAGCAAGGCATAGGGTGGCGGAACAGTCCGGGAATCTATTCGGACGAACAGGCCGAAGCCTGGAAGAAGGTGGTTGATGCCGTGCATGCTAAAGGCACGCCGATTTTTCTGCAGCTTTGGCATTGTGGACGAGCCTCGCACAGTAGTTTCCATAAGCGTCAGGGACTTCCGGTTGCACCCTCAGCCATCAAAATTAATGGAGACTACATTTATACGCCCATCGGCAAACAGCCGTATGAAACGCCTCGAGCGCTGGAAACAGATGAGGTGTCCGCCATTGTGGAAGATTATCGCCGCGCGGCTGAGCGAGCCAAAGCAGCAGGGTTCGACGGAGTGGAAATACATTCGGCGAACGGGTACCTAATTGATCAATTTTTGCAATCAAAGTCAAATCATCGGACCGACCGCTATGGAGGCAGCCTCGAAAATCGCTTTCGGTTCCTGGACGAAACGGTTAATGCAATTCTTACTGTTTGGCCGTCTCGTAGAGTCGGCGTGCACATTGCACCCAACGGCAATTTCAACGATATGGGCTCACCAGACTATCGTGAGACCTTCCTGTATGTCGCCGAACAGCTTGGCAGATACGACCTTGCCTACCTTCACGTCGTAGACGGTTTAGGCTTCGGCTTCCACGAACTTGGAACGCCCATGACGCTTGCGGAATTCCGCGATGTGTTCCCCGGGCCGCTCATGGGGAATTGCGGATACACCCAGGAAACCGCTGAGGCTGCGATTCTGAATCGTCATGCTGATCTGATATCCTTTGGCCGACCGTACATCAGCAACCCTGACCTTGTGGAACGTTTCGCGAATGGTTGGCCTCTGAACCCGCCGGCGGATACGAAGGTTTGGTATTCTTTTGACGAGGTCGGCTACACGGACTTCTCCACGTATGAAGATGCTAAAGGCGAGTCGTTGCGGTGAAACGATGTAGCATTCGCAATTAGTCCCGCCGGGATAGCTCAGTGGTTCTCGAGAAAATTGTCCTCATGCGGAATACGTTTTGGCACCTAATTTAAGTCAGTGGGATAGACCCGCGAGGCGCGGGACAGCCTGTCTATAGGGAATGACGGGCAACCCCGCGTTCCGCGCGGGGCGTCGCCGGCAAATCATCTTTTCCCGTGATTACTTTTGAGGCTTGCTACAGTGCATCATGCAAAAACGAAACGCCAGTACTCTGGGGGGGAGAAGTAGTCTGGCGTCTCAACTTGATGGGTTCCATCTGGCATCTTGGTACGCAAGTTCCGTACCAGACAGCAGAAAGCGCTCATTCACGCGGAGAGATTTCTGTTCTCTGTCATTGAGAGGAGTGCAGTCCCGCGGGACTCGCAATGGCGATCTTTCTCCGCTCGTAAGTAAATGACTGCAAATCCTACCTTGATGGGTCTTACAATAACCATCCTATATTACAAAGAATATACAACAGACAACGTGAGACTCTAATCGGAGGGTCCGTCTGCGAAAAGGCAGGAGGTGTGGAGGGTGTTCCCCGAATGTGGGGCACCGGTCTCACATTGGACATGGAGATCCGGTCATGCAGGGTAGGATTAGGTTTCGCATTACCTAAACCTGCCCCTGTTGAACAGCGCTGTCTCAGTCAGCGGGCTTGAACTTTCTTGTTAATGTTCGACAGCAAGTTGGTTATCAAGGGATTCCCGGGAGCCAGGAGTGCTGCCACTCGCAATTGCTTTTCGGCTTCCTTCAAACGCCCCACCTCGGAATATGCGGATGCAAGATTATAGTGGGCTATCGTATTCCAGGGATCTTCTTTCACGGCCTGTTCCAACGGCACCAGTGAATCCGGAACAAACCCGTATCTGATATGCGAATGCCCGAGGTTGCTCAAGATCTCTGCAACAACCTTCTTTTCGATTTTCCCTTCGCCCTCGGGGAACGATTTCACAGCGTCTTCCCAAAAAAGTATGGGATTTCCCCACAAAAGTATTTTTTCGCGAGTGACGGCTCCTAACAATATAGATGCAGCCAGGCAACCGGTCAGTAGAATTCCGCTCACAACTCGTTTGTAGTTGGATTCCATTAAATAGCACGCTAATTCTCCGGCAATTACTAGCAACCCAAATAGCGGCAAAATCGCTCTGTAACCCCAATAGGCGTAATTCGGCAATAAAATGGCTTCTGGTAGCATAGTCATGCCATAGAATCCTATTCCGAAGAAAAGAAGTGGTCTCCGGGATTTTATTAGTACAGCAATTACAACGAGACCAATTACTCCAACTACGGCAACTGCAGTTGAAAAGGGCTGCCATAAACCCTGGGACATGATCTGCGGTTGTACTAGATGAATGTTGGATGGAATGGGAATTAGGGTATCGTAAATATATTTAAAAAAGACACGACACTGGGTGAGGATCACTTCGCTAATTGTAAAACCCGCGGCTTCATAATTGGATCGAACGGCGTGCCATACCCCTGCATTTTTAGGAACTAGGAAGAAGGACTTCCACCACGACATTAGGGCCACAGAGATAAGAACCGCGAAACAGAATACACCCGCTCGCAAAATCAAGTTCTTCATTGAAGAAGAGAAGAATGTAATTTCCAAAAGAATAAGTGCGAAGGGAACTATTATCGTGTTTTCTTTGCTTGCCAACCCGCAGATGAAAAGGCCGAGGCAGAGAAGGTAACCGGGAACGGATGGCATATTTCCGCTTCTGACCGCAATATAAACGGCTATGCTCGAATAGGAAAATAGACAAGCAAGAAGTACAAAACGCTGCCATATATAAAGAGTGGAGTACACTTGAAGTGGGTGAAGGAGGAACAAAAAGCCCAGCAGAAGGCAGATACGTCTCTTGGTCCGAGTCTCCACACCCGGCCATATTCCAGGAAAGGAAAGAATCTGCAGCAGCAGCAGATAAACCACAGCCGCAGAACAAGCAAGCAAGAATACATTCAATATTCTGTAATATTCCGGATGCAGGCCATCAAAAAGAAAATTGGAATAAATCGTCGCCATAGCCAGCGGGCGCTGCGGGCAAATACGTACAGCCGCAGTCAGACCTCCCCGTGCCATTGCTCCTTGGCCCATTTCTATATGTCCCTCTGTATCGTACATCATAGGGCCGCTGAAACCTGGCAGGTACACCAAAAAGGCAATTGTAAAATAAGCTGTGATCAAACAAAGGGCACTTAAAATAGGGGTTTTCGCCATTCTTACTCCGAGGCGTACAGGACCAGTTCGTTTTTTCTGCTGGCAAAGGGTAATTCTCAATTACTAAGCGTACCTAATGACATGGCCGCCTGTCAACCTTGATCCGCTGCGCTGTCTATCACCCTAACAATGGGAAGGCGGATGTAAATCTGTCGCGTCGCTGCCGTCCGGGAATTTCTTGGTCGGGTTTTACACGAACGATGCGGTTCCCCCGCGTTCGCGGGGTTCGCCACATCCTACCCGAACTTTGTACACGCGAGTCGTCATGGTTCCTAAGGCATCGCAACTCAGAGGATATAAAAAGTTACCTGTTCCGCCAACGGGCTGTGAAGCACCTATTGCTTGCTCTTGTACTGAGCTGGATCTTTGGAAGGGTGAGAGGGTTCAAGGCCGGTCGTTAAATAGTCTACGCCGTAGATCACGGACCCGTCTTCCTTGTCTTTGTAAAGAATCAGAGCACGGTCGCCTTTGAGAGGAAGCTTCGGAGGGTTGAACCGGGCTTTCCAGCGGAGTATGAATTTGCGAGGTGTTTGCTCGCCGTCAGGCTTCAACCACAGGTAACCTTCCTCCAGCTCGACGATTACCCCTTGAATTTTCTGGATGGGGGCAGCAAGCGTAGATTGTGCCATACCGGCAAAGATTGCCGCAAGGATGAATATTATCGCCCAATAACGCATCGGTCCCTATAGGTGCAGCCTCGAATAGTAAAAGTTGCCAGATCGACCACAAGCGGAAATTCCGCGAGATTGTCCTAAATAATTGTAAAGCCTCAGCGCCATTTTCTCAAGGCATGCAGGAGAAAGTCGAAAGGGCTCGTCACTTCTTGGAAAACAAAAGCCGGCGTAAGCGGGCGCCACAACTTGCAGCGCCCCACCTCTACACCGGCTCAATCACTGCTTAGGATATCGCCGAGTCGGTCAGTCCTCTGTCTCTAGATTAAAGAGCAACTCTGAACCAGACTTGGAATTCGATTTCCCAAATACGGTGTCTAATTTCGGGAATGTTGTCCTCGGTTGCAATCCTATCCGACGCCGTCGTCGCGTACTCCGATCCGGGGATAGCAGGGGCAGTCCCACGAGACGCGGGTTTGTGTCTGCCCACTTGCGGGCACGCACGAGAGGTGCCCCTACAATAAATTCAATGGATTCTCGCGTACGCGGGAATGACGACGTGTAGGGGCGTGTTTCAAACCCGCCCCTACCAAAAGAGCGTGTCACTTGCGTAAAAGCGAATCGGTATCACACTTTTTCAGCTTACAGAGACCGGGATCAAGCGCTAATCCCGAATGAGCTCAACATTGAGAGGGCAGCCTTGCGCCCCGCTCCCATAGCCAATATGACCGTAGCAGCCCCGGTGACGATGTCACCCCCGGCCCAGACACGATCTTTCGAGGTCTTGCCTGTATCCAAGTCTGCTACTATGTTGCCCCACTTGTTGATTTCCAAATTCTTCGTTGAGCTCGGAACGAGTGGATTTGCAGCGTTACCGATGGCCACGATTATCGTGTCGCATTCAATATCGAAATAGTCCCCTTCGATAGGTACCGGCCGTCTTCTCCCCGAAGCATCGGCCTCGCCTAGCTGCATCTTCTGGCAAGTCACACCCACGGCCCATCCGGTTTCGTTTCCGACTATTTTCACTGGTGCAGTCAAAAGCTTGAATTTGACCCCCTCTTCCACGGCGTGGTGCACTTCTTCAGCTCTCGCAGGCAGTTCCTCCATCGTCCTTCGATAGACAATGTTCACCTCGTCAGCTCCAAGTCGCAGAGCAGTCCGAGCCGAGTCCATAGCTACGTTGCCGCCGCCGAATACCACGACCCTTCTCCCCTTTGCAACCGGTGTATCCGCTTGAGGGAAGAGATAGGCTTTCATAAGATTGGCCCTGGTCAGGAATTCATTGGCCGAGTAAACGCCATTAAGGTTTTCGCCCGGAATCTTGAGAAAGAGGGGTGCGCCCGCGCCCGAGCCGATGAAAACACTATCGTACTTGCGCTTCTCCAGCAGGTCGTCCACAGTCTCAATACGACCGATGATCCAGTTGGTCTTGAATTCCACTCCGAGCTTTCTAAGCTCATCGACCTCAGACCGGACAATGGCCTTAGGGAGCCGGAACTCCGGGATGCCGTAGACAAGCACGCCTCCGAGTTCGTGTAGCGCTTCAAAGACCGTCACAGCGATCCCTTTTTTGATCAGGGCGCCGGCCAGGGTTAGGCCCGCCGGTCCCGAACCTACCACGCCCACTTTCAGACCCGTCGGCTTCGGCAGTCCCGGGAGCTTTCCCTCGGAATGGACTGCGGCATAGTCCGCCACAAACCTCTCAAGCCTCCCGATTGCGCAGGGTTCGCCTTTGCCCTTCTTGTTAAGAACGCATTTTGATTCGCACTGTGACTCCTGTGGACAAACACGACCCGCGATTCGAGGCAGGCTGTTCTTTTCCTTGACCTTCCAGGACGCGCCGATATAGTCACCGGCCTTCACCATTTCAATGAAATCGGGGATGTCGACTTCCACCGGACAGCCGGTCATGCAGTAAGGTTTCTTGCAATGGAGGCACCGACTCGCTTCGAGAAGAGCTAGATCGTTGTCGTACCCCAGGGACACCTCATAAAAGTTCTTAGCCCTCTCTATAGGATCCTGCTCGGGCATCTTCTGGCGCGGAACCTTGGGTTTCTTCTTCTCCTTCTTCTCTTGTTCGCTCATGCCGCACCTCCAGGAAAAGAGCACTTACAGCCTCTGTCTGTCTCCCTGAATCTGTTGAGTGCTATCAGTTCCGGGCCCTTGTACATTGCCAGTCTTTTCATGAGCAGATCGAAATCCACCTGGAACGCGTCAAACTCCGGTCCGTCCACACATCCGAACATGGTCTTTCCGCCGACCTCGACTCGGCATGCCCCACACATCCCGGTACCGTCAACCATTATGGGATTGAGGCTGACTACGGTCGGTAGGTTGGCCTTTCGAGTGACATTGACAACTGCTTTCATCATGGGAACCGGCCCGATTGCCACGCAGAGGTCAATCTTTGTGCCTTTGTCGATAAGGTCCTGCAAGACCTGCGTAACAAAGCCATGAATACCGAAAGAGCCGTCATCGGTGGCAATCAGGGTTTCATGGCTCACCTTCTTCAGCTCCTCCGTCATGATAAGTAGGCCTTCGGTCCTGGCCCCTACAATCGTGATGACGTGGTTCCCCGCCTCGTACATGCCTTTTGTTATGGGGAACAGCGGTGCCACGCCAATTCCGCCCCCGACACCCACCACGGTGCCGAACTTTTCAATGTGCGTTGGCTTTCCTAGCGGACCGCAAAGGTCGTGGAGGCGTTCTCCGACAGCCATGGTTGCCATGTAATAGGTGGTGACGCCTACTTCCTGCCAGACAAGGGTTATTGTCCCCTTATCCGGGTCCTTATCAGCCACGGTCAGCGGTATTCTTTCGCCATCTTCATTCGTCCTGAGGATAATGAACTGGCCGGGCTTATGTGCCCGGGCAATGTCTGGAGCTGAGATCACAGCCCGGTTTACCCCGGGACCGATCCGCTCTTTTTGAAGTATCTCAAACATCTACCGAAACCTCCTCGGATGTTTAGCTGGTGATTCTCTGTAAACTCAGTCGGTTGCAATGGGGCTGATTTGAAGAATCGTAACCAGATAATTTAGCAAATATGCGAATTAGGATCAACCAAATTTCGCTTTTTGCCGCCGCGATGTAATCCCTTAGTCAGGGGCGGCAACAGATTGTTATTGCGAGTCCCGCCCTCAGCGGGATTTCACTCCACGCAATGACAGAGAACCGAGAACTACACGCGTAACTGAATGCTTACATTTGCTGTGCACCCCGAGTCACGCGGGTCAGGCGATGCTATTCCGAGCCCTCTCGGTCAGCGTATATTCGGGCTTGTTGCAGATCCTGCGGAGTATTGATGTTCATGATAAAACGAAGTTCGGGATCAAACCGGACCAAATCAGCTTCCGGCACTTCGCTGACCTTCACTTTATCAAAAAAATTTGCGATTTTGAGATCTTCGCGTTGCAAGAGTCCTTCGATGTGCGGGAGACATGCTTTGGAATATGCCGCATGAAGTGGCTCGAACCCGCCCGAGGTCCGCGGTAGCACAACGTCGTAGCCGTCGATCATGTCTACCATGTATTTGATGACATCCTCGGAGAGGAACGGCATGTCACATGCAACCAGGAATCCGTAAATACCCGCGCAAGCGCTTAAACCGGTGTACAGGCCACCGAGGGATCCACGACCCGGCAGCAGATCCGTAAACATGGGGAGCCCGAGAAATCGAAAATCTTCAGGAGAGTTAGTGATTACAAGGACTTCACGAAACACTTTGCGTAAGACGGAAGCAGCCCTCTCGATAATCCGGCGACCACCCACTTCCAGAAGGGCTTTATTTATCCCTCCCATCCGCCTGGACCCGCCTCCAGCCAGAAGAATGCCGGAGACCGATCCGAATCCATCTCGAATCTTCAAGCGTACCTGTTCCTTCTTAATGTCATGCCTGTCTCGTGTTTGTATCACGTCGGACGTTCGGCAGGAGACCACACTCTAGATAGCCAATAAGCGGCACTTTCGCCTGCATGCCCGCTGCAGTAAAGTATTGAATCTATGGTCGGCTTGGTGGAGATGGTGGCGGCTGTTCCTTCGTCTTTTCGCTCTCAGACGGCTGGCCGGCGCTTGGCTTCAGGTCCTGGACAAAACGCAGAGCACTCCTGTTCAATCTATCGTAATTCTGGCTCAACTCACCAAGCCGCCTAGAATACAAGTCGAGGCTCTTTGAATACTCTGCATATCGATCCACGCAAGAGCGGTCCCTTATGAATCGATCGAGTGAGTTAACGACGAGTTGCCGCAACAGCTCCAATTTCTGGTATACGGCAAGCTGCTGGATGATATTCTCGTCAATGGCACTTAACGTGGGAAAGCGGCTTTTATCGCAGATATGCATCAGGCGCAAGGCGAGTTGGTCGTAACTCCCCAGCACACGCTTGATGCCGCCTATCTTGGTATTGATAGCGACAATAAGTTCGCTGAATCTTTTGTATTGGGGAAGCTCCGTCACAGGTTTCTCAAAAACTTTGAACTCGATTTTTTTTACCCATTCAGACTCATCAAATGCAAGGTAGCCACCGGTCTTAACTCTGTACAGAGCCCCGGGGTTCAGGTCTCTGTCCCGGACAAGTTCGTCCACAATCATCTTGCGGGGTTTCTCAGACTTCAGAGTTACTTCGAACACCCCGTCCCGGGGCTTTTCCTGCATTCTCGCTTGTTGTTGAGCTCCGACACCGGCAGGCAGGCACATGATAGTAAGGAAGCTGAGAGTAGAGATCACAAGACCAGTTTTTTTGCTCATCATACTTTCCCCTCCCCGCTGCCGCGGGCGAGACTCTTTAATTCTAAGACTTAGCGGAAATAGATAATATTATACATGATAAATTGGCGAGATGTCAAGATTAATTGGTGGTTCCGTCCGCACCGGCGCAATCGGCGTTAGGTCCCGCGATGAATTGACATTATTCATTGTTTTCAGTATACTTAGCCATTCCAACACTCACAAAGGGGGAAGCGATGAGAGCAAACAGCCTATTGTTGGCGTGCTTTCTAGTCCTCTTCTTGGCCATTACCAGTTCTCACACCGTTTCTGCTGCGGAAAAAAGGAATGCCGACGCACTTCTCCTTGAGGCGTTCAAGGCCGAGAAGCTCGGCGGAGATTCCATCAAGGTTGCGGAAAAATTCGAGGCGGTGGTGAAAGCCGACCCTAACAACTATTACGCCCTCATCAAGCTTGGCCTGATGAAGATGGGAGACCCCAACAACGGCGAAACATCGGGCCGGCAAGCGATGGATGCGACGGATTACTTTCTGCGGGCTGCATTGGCCAGGCCAAGTAGCCCGGAAGCATACTTGTATCTGGCTCAGTTGAACTATCGCATGGGTTACATTACTGAAGGCGACCGATACCTGAAAATGTCCCGAAACCTCAATACGCACATCGTTTACGACGACGTGTGCCTTACCGGATGGCGTTACGAAGATACCGGCAACTACTACGGGGCTGTACTAGACTATGCGGCGCAAGCTCTGTCGCCGGAATCGGGTTTTTTTCGCGATCCTTACCTCATGAAAAGACTCCATGCATCCGCCCTACTCGCCCCTCCCCCTTATGATTGGGCTATGCTTGTGACCAGGCTAATGCTCGGCAACAACAGCAAAGTGGTGATAGAAAAGCTAAGGACATCAGCGAGCGAGTTTCTCATCCACCAACCCAAGGTGGCAAAAGTCTACAAGCCTGATTTCCTCGTGAACATGGTGCTGCGGAAGTTTATATTGACCGCGCTGGAAAAGAACGTGAAGCTGGAGGATCAAATTCCCGACCGTCATGAATTGCCCACCGTGATGTATAAGCTGTTCTTTTGCAACCCCGATGAAATACCTCCACAGCCCTTTTCCGATCCCTATGTGGCATTCGTGAAAGCTTCGGGAGGAACACCGCAGGAGTGCCAGAAAGTTCTATCCGAAATTAAGAACCTGAAACAAAAGGCGCTGACCGCTTGTGGTAACACTCCGAATGATGAAGAGAGGGCCCGGCGCCTCTTCGTTTGGCTGAAAAGGAATGTGTTGAAAGATTATCACGCCATGGACGGCATTTCGGCAAAAGATGTTGTCGAAAACCACAAGTACCTTTGCTTGAGCGGTTCCATTCTGTACACCCTTCTGGCACGTGATGCCAAATTGAATGTTGACGGCTTCCTGATGCCCGGTCACGCTTACGCGCAGATGGAAAAAGATAAGCCGATAAGAATCGAGACTACGACCGCCGGCCCGGAGGGATTTGACCTGAAGCCCGACGCTTCAGCGAAGTCTCACGAACAAGATCGGGCGCTCTACCAGACCGCTTTTGAGTCCTATGGGGCAATTTCGGACCCCATGAAGTTTATTGCCTACCAGTTCAGCAATGTCGCAATCATGGACCGAAACAAGCTTGTTTTGAACAAATATGAGCGGCTCTTCAGGCAGGTTCTCAAGAGTAATTTGCACTTGGATAACATGGCTCAGACAGAGGCCATCGATTGGGGCCGGCGTTATGGAAAAATGGTTGTTCCGACCGAGAACGGCCCTCGCAGCATCTCTGTCGGTTCGCCCCTGTTCGAAAGACTAGTTGATGCCATGGCTGAAAAGGACGGAAGATTTCGAGAGGACCTGATCAGACAGGTAGATAAGAGTGTGGAGATGGTGAAAACGGCAAGGGGAATGTCACCGTTTGACTTCTTTTTCCGGAATCTAATCGACGGGTGGACGTTGCAGGCGGCGAGATATGAATATCTCCCGGCCCAAGCAGCCATGATCAAGAGGGAAAGGCGGCGCCTGAAGGCTCAACTTCAAAAAGAGAAGCTCGAAGAGACCGTTCCGGCAGAGTCGTCGACAGGAAAGGGCGGCAGTGCGAAGGACGCCAAGAAAACCGAAGAAAAGACCGTACAAGATCAACCAGTCAAAGATAAGGCCTCGGCAGATACCGATCTGGCGAAGATAGACGAAGAGGCAAATAAGAATTGGGCAACAGAGAGGCAGTACTGGTTGAAAGGCCTGAAGCGGCTTTCAGCAGCCGTCAGGCACTACCCTTGCAGCGAAAGGTTGAGAGGAGCGCTGAAGCAGGTTTACGTTCAAGCTAGTTCTCAGGCCGAACAGCGCCAGGATTTGGCTGCAATCAGCGATCTGAAGAGTTATACTATCGGCCTGCTCCCATAAGCAGTGTCCTGCCGAGGGCCTCGGTTCCGCCAAGGCCCTCTCATATCCATTTGTAAGCCTCATTGTTGCAAAGACATGGGCAAGATCCTATAATGAAAGAAAGTTAAGGAGCCCTACTTGGACGACCAGACCATTCTTTCAAGCGTGGAGAACTTCGGCACTGTCTCTGTTTGCCCGGGAGGTGTGGTACACATTAATCTTCCGCACTGTAGCCTCAAGTTTGTCGCTTCGGATTTCTTGAAGTTTTCAGATCTTATCGGTCAGGCACGTCTGAATTTCGATCTCCCTCCTCGTGGCACCAAACCTCACCTGCATGTGATTTCCGCTGAAAAAGAGAATAAGCCTTCAGAGGAAACCACGGACTAGGAGCCTGTCTCGCAACCTCAATCGTCGGCGCCATCGTGCTACGCGAAGGTTCCCCTCATTGTTTCGCAACCTCACCCCGGCTCCTAGCAGTCTGACATACTGAGTTTTTTCCGTGGCAGCCTCCTGAGAGATCCCGATACAATAGTCGCTATCGTGCCACGAATTCGGAAAAGTCCCGCGGGACGCGGGATTACGCAACTGCCTCCTAGTCCTCGTCCGGCTCTCCCGCTGTCAAAGCTTCCTCAGTCCCATGCTTGCTTTTCCCAGCCTATTGTCCTATTATTCGATGCCATATAGGTCAGGCAAAAAAACCTTTGGCAATAGCCAAGAAAATTCGTGGTGAGCCTATGAAAGGGTACAATATGAAATGGATCGGGCCTCTTATGATTTTAATTTCGGTCATAGCCTTCAATGCCTACGCGACCGACCCAGCTACAACGGCTCAAGGCGGAGACGTTCTCGCTAAAGTAGGGGATCACCAGGTTACCCGAGAAATGTTGGATAACATCATAGAGACAATCCCGGAAGAAAACAGGGTGCCGTTCCTAACCCCCGACGGTCGAAAGAAGATCCTGGACGAAGTTGTTACTTCAATGCTGTTCGCCGAGGCTGCTAAGGCGCAAGGAATTGACAAAGAAGCACCGGTCAAGACGCGGCTGAGTTATGTTCAAACCGAATATCTAGGCGGAGAGTACTTCCGGCGGCAGCTCGCAAAGAGTCCGCCCCTGTCCGAAAAAGACCTTCAGGCCTATTTCGAGGAACACAAAGCCGAATTCACCCCTCCCGAAGAGATAAAGGCCCGCCACATTCTTGTGAAGACCGAAGCGCAAGCCAATAAGATTCTGGATGAGATTAAAGCGGGCAAGGACTTTGCCGAACTGGCGAAGAAGAATTCCATAGATCCCGCAGCAGCCCAAGGCGGACGACTCGGGTTGCCGGACGGTCGGGAATGGCTCCCCCGTGGAACTTTTGAACATTCTTTTGAAGAGGCTCTGTTCAAAATTCCGAAGGGCAAAGTAGGGGGACCTATCAAGACGCAATTCGGATGGCACATTCTGAAGGTTGAGGATCGTCGGAAGCCTGACCCGCCTGCCTTTGTCCAGGTTAGAGGGGCCATCTACAGAAGACTTCATGACCAGAAGATCACCGAACTGCGCAAGAAGCTCACAGAGCAGCTTAAGAAGACCATTCCGGTTGAAATGAAGTAACGAGGTATAATCGGGAGGAATCCCCGATATGCGTTAGAATAAGAAGGCACTCCGATTTTGTGAGCCCCAGAGGGGCTCAATGACAGTAGCCCGGCAATTCATTGCCGGGTGACCCATGAGCAATGATTCAGTTTTTCGTCCCCGAGGGGCGCTCGAAGGATGAATCCTTCGAGCGCCCCTCGGGGACGAAAAAGGGTCTCTTGGCCGTTCATTCCCGGCGATAAATCGCCGGGCTACTATGGTGCCGTCCCTCCGAGACGAAAAGGACTTGGAGCCCATTTTAACGCCTATGGAGGAATCCCCGGTGAGAACGTAGGGATGTACCTCAATAGCGCCCGGGCGTTGAATTTCTTTGTTTTCATTGTGCAGAGCAGTTGTCTGGAATAACGGCCTTTGGGTCATCCAAGCACAGAGTTCGCGAAGATGGCTGTGGCGGTGTTGATCCAGCGAAAAGTCCGGCAAATCGGACAAAGGTTTTGGCGATTGTTGGGTCATTACCGAAAGAAGTGTCCGATGCTGAGAATCAGTTGGTGGGGCCGGAACTCAACGCAGGCTGATACAATATGGAGATTAATTATGATCGAGACCTGGAACCAACTCCCCGATTCAGCCCGAACCAAGCTCGGAAAGTGGTCGCCTGCGGTTTTGATATTAAGTCTTCTTCTTTTTGCATTCTCAGCGACCTTCTCGTGTGCGGATCAAAACCACCCTTCCACAGAAGGCTCTTCAGCCGCGGCCCAGGAAAAGAAGCCGGAAGTCAGCCCGGCGAGGCTCTATGAAGCCATTTCCGGGTACCTGGACGGCCTGCACCACCAGGGCCCTTCTGAAGGAAAGAAAACCGCTCCCAAACAACAGCATCGAGAATTTGGACATCCCCTCACCCATGCCTCCGAATCTTTCAGAATCCTGCGGAGGGAAGAAACCCTCGCAAAAACACGCATGCAAAGGCGGGAGTGGGACCTGGCGGTTCACCCCTTGGAAAGAGCCGTCAAGCTAGCCTCCCGTTCAGGCCTTGCGGACGATGCCCAAACACTGGAATTCGACCTCCGCTCCGCTCGCTCAAAAGCCTCACGGCCCGATGTCGAAAAAACTCCCATCGAGGGGGAGATAGTAAATGCGGCCGGGATGAGGATGGTTCTCGTGCAGCCCGGGAAATTCGTCATGGGGAGTTCCGAAGCCGATGTGCGTCGAATCCAAAGCGAGTGGAATGTAGAAGAGAATATGGTCCAGCCGGAAGAGCCGGCTCACGCAGTGCGCATCAATAGACCTTTTCTCTTGGGCAAGTATGACGTGACGGTAGGCCAATTCAGACGGTTCGTAAATGAGACCGGGTACCGGACCGTTGCTGAAAGACAAGGCTGGGGCTGGGTTTATGAGAAGTCTAAAAAGCATTGGATCAAGAAAGGCGGAGCGTCCTGGAAGAATACGGGAAACGAGGATGTGGACGATTATCCTGTCGTGCTTGTCTGTCATGCCGACGCTGAAGCCTTTTGTAAGTGGTTGAGCGAGAAGGACGGGCGTCAGTATTATCTGCCCACGGAAGCTCAGTGGGAATTCGCGGCGCGAGGCGGGAAGGCTGAAAAGAGGTACCCATGGGGCAACGAATATCCTGATGGTAAAAGGGCGAACCTTGCTGACAGGCGATCTCCCGTCCCTTGGGCGGACCGGACGATTGACGACGGCTATGCGAGGGTCTCTCCGGTAGGCGCTTATGAGCCCAACGGGTACTGGCTGTATGATATGGTCGGCAATGTCTGGCAGCTTTGTTCGGACTATTATGACCCCAAAGCTTACGCAGGAACTGCATCCAAAGAAAGCGTTGATCCCACCGGTCCCCGAACCGGAAAGAGAAGAGCCGTGAGAGGGGGAAATTGGGCCTTCGGGGCAGGAATTGCCAGGAACGCTTTTCGATTCGGCATTGACCCGAATCTCCCTACCGACCTTTCGGGATTTCGGGTCGCAGCGGTGCCAACTCCGAATGATGAGAGTCCCGAACCTGCTGCTGGAAGGAATTCCCCGAACAACGAGCAAATAAACCGCCTTCTCGATCAGGTGAAGGACCTGGTTGAAAAGGGTCGCCGACTTGAGGCCCGTAAGCGCGTCGAAGCATACATGTCGTCCATTGGTAAAGGAAAAGGATCGCCGGAGGACTTGCAGTTCTTTGTCAAGGACGTCCTGGACGATTTTGTCGATCTGACCCGAGACAAGGGAATTCAGTCATTTACCAATTCCCTGGGCATGTCTATGGTTCGCATCCCGGCGGGCTCTTTTGTTATGGGGAGTTCCGAAGCCGACATCGCTTGGGCCATGACTACTTTGGCTCAGGGGCAGCCGGTTTCTCTGGAAAATGAGTATCCATTCCACAAAGTTCGTATCTCTCGGCCATTCTTGATGGCAGCCACAGAAGTGACAGTTGGACAATTTCGTAAATTCGTTAACGAGACTGGTTACGTCACCGATGCAGAGGACGAAAAGGGTGGCCAAGAATTCAGCACAAAGACTGATCGGTTCGAGAAGAAGGAAGGCACTTCATGGAGAAATCCGGGCTGGAAGGTAACGGATGATGAACCGGTGACCATGGTCTCTTATAATGATGCTCAGGCATTCGTGGAGTGGCTTACTGCACGAGAAAAGCTTCCCTATAAGCTCCCGACCGAGGCCCAATGGGAATATGCCGCACGCGGAGGTCTCCCCATGGCCCAATTTCCCTGGGGAGACGATCTCCCTGACGGCCGCCGGGCCAATTACGCGGACAAGAATAAAGACTTCCCTTGGAGAGATCGTAACGCGGACGGCGGGTACAAGTTTGTCGCTCCGGTGGGAACCTACGAACCCAATGGCTACGGACTTTACGATATGGCGGGAAACGTTTTGGAATGGGTCAGGGATTATTATGGGGAGGACTATTACAAATACACGCCCGAGGTTGATCCTGAAGGACCCGGGCACGGGGAAAATCGGGTCATGAAAGGTGGGGAGTGGACCTTCGGCCCAATCAATCTCCGATGCGCATTCAGAGGTTGGTCCAGGCCGGATATCGCGACCAACAATTTTGGCTTTCGAGTCATTATCGCAACAAACACTTCTCAACGTGTCTTTCATTTTGCCAACAACTTCCTGACAAAAGAATGGGTGCCGGGTCCCGATCAGAGGGAGGTAGTCGCTGCGGTGGCCAAAGAAAATGAGCGAAGATCGGCTGCCCTTCCCCGGGAGGATAATGCCGCCGATAAGACTACGAGCCAGGCGGCTCCGGAGATGATCGTCAATGGGGTCATGATCCTCGACTTCTCTCCCAGGTCCGGTGCTCGAAAGGCTGGCATGGCACGAGGAGATGTCATCATAGAATATGACGGTGTCGGAAATCTCACTGAAGAGAAATTTCTCGCTCTCACTGCCAGGGCCAGGAGAGGGAAAATTAGACCATTGGTGGTCTTCGTGCGCGACGGCTATGAATACACGATCAGGTTGGCGCCCGGATCCCCTGGGATTTCCGTCATGGACAAAACCGTTCGGGGACCGTTCAAAAGGCCCGAACCCAGGCCCCATCGCGGCCCTCACGACCAAAAAGACAAGAAATCCAAGCCAATGAACTGGACGTGAGTACGTCGCTTTATCTATGGTGCTGTTCCTCGGTGTGCTGAGATGGCCCCGAGGAACGCCATATTACCTATAGCCATTCTCAAAAGTAATCACGGAAAAAGAAAATGACTTGGTGGCGACGCCCCGCGTGGAACGCGGGGTTGCCCGTCACTCCCAATGGACAGGCTAGAAGCCCGTCCCACTAACAAAGGGCAGCTCCGCATCTCACGGCATTTCGTAAGCGGGAATCCGTCAAGACCTTTCGAGAACCGCTGTGTGAAAGCCAAATGGTATGAGCCCACTTTGCTCCTGGGCCGTTCTGGATAATTTTGCCTCATTCCCCAAAAACAACTGGTTTTTTGAAAAAGATGTGATAAAGGGGGCACGAAAATTAAATTTCGAAACCCCGGAGGTGCTCATGCGCACGACCTTGTCCATTGTTCTCCTGTGCTTAGTGTTGATAGCTCCTGTCTCTTTGGCCCAAGCGGAGGAAACCCACAAAAACCTCATCACAGTTAAGCCCAGTTATCACGAGGCGACCTATGTTCCGCAGCAGGACCAATCCGTCGTGGACCCTACCATGCCGCCTCCACCTACCCCGCGCGAACAGATGTATGTGTTCTGGATCCTTGGCAAAATGCTGAGTTATCCCATCGACAAGGCTGAATCCTACATTTACAGTTTCGTCAATAGGCCCAAAGCGAAGGCGCAAGCCCCAGCGACTACGTCTACAACCCCTAATCCGTTTGCTTCGGTGAGCTGGAGCGAGATACCTCCGGCACCACCTGTGTCGGGGCATGCAGCGAGGGCTCGCTGATTTCATTATTTGCTGCTTTCGGTTCTCCAATCAATCAACATTGGGCCGGCCCTCGAATACCACGACGCTTCTTTCGCGTACGAGATATTCCCCCCCTTTGACGGGGAACTGTTGCGATGGTCCCGAAACTCCGGCAGACGAGGTAACTGCCGTATCGACAGCCAGAAACCATCCTCGTCGATCAATCTTGGGAAGTTCTACTAATATGGCCTCCGGTGACATGTTCATCATCACGTGAACGTCTTCCTCTCCGGGAGCAATTGCCGCAAGAGTGAAGCCGAGGACCCGGGAATCCCCGTCTTGCCACTGTGGATGGTTGAGTTTTGCTCCGTGCCAGACTACATCCGGGATATTCCGATCGGCTGTTTCTTTCCCGGTGAGAAACCGATCCCTCATAAGGCACGGGTGACGTTTCCGAAACGCAATCATTCCGCTCACAAACCGAAGCATGTTCGGGTGTTTTTCCAACAGGGCCCAATCGAACCATCCTACTGAGTTGTTCTGGCAATAGGCGTTATTGTTGCCATGTTGAGTTCTTAGGACCTCATCACCGGCAAGAAACATGGGTACCCCTTGGCTCAGGAACAGGATGGCAATAAAGTCCTTGGCCAGACGTTTTCGAAGTTCGAGGATCTTTTCGTCGTTGGTTTCACCTTCGAAGCCGCAGTTCCAACTCGAGTCGTTGTCCGTGCCGTCTTTATTGTTCTCGCCGTTCGCCTCGTTATGTTTTTGGTTGTAAGAAACCAGATCGTGCAAAGTGAAACCGTCGTGACACGTGATAAAATTGATGCTGTTGCTGGGCAATCGATCGTCATCTTCGTACAGGTCACTGCTGCCGCTAATACGCGTCGCGACTTCGCCAATCAAACCTCCGTCTCCGCGGACAAATCGTCGTATTACGTCCCGATAGTGACCGTTCCACTCTGCCCATCGAAATCCGGGAAAAGCGCCCACTTGATAAAGCCCTGCAGCATCCCAGGCTTCGGCAATTACTTTTGCGTCAATCAGCTCATCCGAGAACTCGATGCGCCACAGAAGCGGCGCGTGGTAGAGGGGATTGCCGTCCTCCCCTCGGGCCAACGCACTTGCGAGGTCAAACCTAAAGCCATCAACATGCATCTCCCGGACCCAGAACTCCAGACATTCCAGTATGAACGCCGTGGCGAGCGGATGGTTGCAGTTGACGGTGTTTCCAGTTCCGGTGAAGTCGCGGTAGATGCTTCGATCCTGCGGGTCAAGGTGATAGAAAGTTCCATTGGCGATCCCTTTGAAATTGATCGTGGGCCCGGATTCGCCGCCTTCTGCGGTGTGATTGAACACCACATCCATAATGACGCCGATGTCTGCCCGATGAAGGGCTTTCACCATGTCACGGAATTCGTTGAGATGCGTGCCTTTCTCAGGGGAAATGCAGTATCCCGGATGGGGGCAGAAGAAGCTGTGCGTGCTATATCCCCAGAAATTCTTCAGACCTAGCTCAGCGACCTTCTCCGGAACGTCTTGCTCGTCGAAAGCCATTACGGGGAGCAGTTCCACATCCGTGACCCCAAGAGCCTTAAGATACGGAATCTTTTCGATGACACCGGCAAATGTTCCCGGATACCTGACACCGGCCGAAGGGCTTCTCGTGAATCCTCCTACATGCAACTCGTAAATTATCGTGTTCTCAGGAGGATGATTGACAGGTCGGTCTGCCTGCCAGTCGTACCCTTCGTCGACAACTATCGCTCGCATGCTTGGCCATCTGTCCGCATCGCGGAGACACGCTCTTCGACGATTCCATAATTTGGTCGTGACCGCGCGAGCCCAGGGATCGAGGAGTTCCCGTCGTCTGTCGAAAATCAGACCCGAGCCTTTCGGATCGCTAGGGCCGTCCACTCTCCATGTGTAATGAATTCCCGGCGGCAGCCCAACAACCAACACGTGCCAAAAGAAAAACGTTCTATTCAAGGATGGGTCTAGCTGAATCACTTGAAAAGGGCTTGGATTGTCCGCATGCTCATAAAGAAGCAACTCAACGGAAGTCGCGTATCGGCTGAAGATAGAAAAGTTAGTACCCTGCGCTCTCCAACTCGCGCCCATGGGATAGCGCATTCCAGGTGAGGTTTTGAAAGGGGTCACGGGAGGCCCTCATTCTTTCGGTTCCTGACCGATCGGCAGAGTAACGACGAAGGTAGTGCCCTCGCCTTCCTCGCTTTCCACTCCAATGGCACCATCGTGCTGGAGCATGATGCCGTAAACGATGCTTAGGCCGAGACCTGTCCCCTTCCCATCTTTCTTGGTGGTGAAAAACGGCTCGAATATATTGCTTTGAACATTCTTCGGGACTCCCGGACCCGTGTCTTGGATTCTTATGATCAGCCGCATCCCGTCGGGATGCAGATCCGCTGACATGACTATGAGCCCTCCATCCGGGATTGCTTCTACAGAATTAAGAAGGAGGTTGAGCAGCGCCTGTTTTATCAAGTCGCCGTCACAATAGACGATTGGCATAATGTCAGGTTGCTCGATACATAGACTTATTCCGTGAAGTTTCATCTGATTTCGCATTAGTAGGACCAGGTCTTGGAAAATTTTCGTCAGGTCTACTGCAGATTTCTTGAGGTCTCTCTTGCGCGAAAATGCAAGCAGCCCCTGGAGAATCTTTCCGCATCGATCCGATTCGACCGATATCAAGTCCAAATAAGAACTGAACCGCTCCATTTCCTCTGGAGTCAATGATTTCTTGTCAAAGGACCGTCTCATGAGTTTGGCAAACGTCAAGATTCCCTGAATTGGATTGTTGATTTCATGCACCGCAGCGGAAGCGAGCTTTCCAAGAGCAGCCATCTTGTCCTGCTGGAGTGTATGGATGAACCTCTGACGGATGCTTCGCGCTTGCCGGCTGAGTACCGGGGCCATCTGCTCGGAAACATTCTTCCAAACGATCATTACATTCTTTTTCCCCTCCTCATCTTTTGGTAAAGGATATGAACTGATCGTGAAATATCTGAATGATCCATCGTGCCGCCGTTCCTCCCTGACAGTGTGCACGGCCCGTCCTGTTTTTAAAACTTCCCGAACCACACATTTTTCCCCTCGACTGTAACAGGGTTCCATCTCCTTTCTTATCACCCAATGGCATGGTCTTCCGACGCAAGCCTGCTCTGACATTTTCGTCCGTTCCAAGATGGCATTGTTGATCTCGACTATTTTGAGATCTTCGTCCACGACCATTATGCTCGTTTCCGGGCCGGACATGAGCACTTTCTTCATCAATTCAACACTCTGGAGCCTCGTACGAGCAGAAGCCAGTTGGCCGGTCACGTCTTTGAGCCCTTTGGTCATCTTCAGAACAAATGGGTCGAGAAATCTTGTCTGAGGCTGCACCAGACCCATGATTCCACTACGCAGATTTTGGTCGTCGGCTGTCAGGATAACAATGTCCGGCGGATCGTCCTTCAAGCGTTGTTTTACATCTTCGAATAGAGCATCTTCAGGCCTCATGCCCCTCCGGCCAGAATTCTCACCGTCGAACAGTGTAACGGTACTCAACGCACTGATCCGGTGCCCGATCGCGGTCAATGAATTCAGAAAGTCCATGCTTTCCTTCTCGGAGTCGCGATCTCCGACGATAAGCACTTTCAATCCGTTCGCCGGCCGAACTTCATGGCCGTCATTTCCTCTCGTCGAAACATTCTGCCCTTTATTCATCATAGGTGCCACACTGGCGAGTTTTCCCTTATTAGAGAGTATACATTATGGGGCGTCACGTCGCTAGGAGCCCATAGGCGTTAAAATAAGCTTCAAGTCCTCTTCGTCCCGGAGGGACATCCTGATAATAGCCTGGCGATTTATCGCCGGGAATGAACCGCCAAGAGACTTTTCTTCGTTCCCGAGGGGCGCCCGAAGGATGCATCCTTCGGGCGCCCCTCGGGAACGAAGATTGAATCATTGCTTATCGGCCACCCGGCAATGAATTGCCGGGCTACTATCATTGAGCCCCTCCAGGGCTCACAGAGAACAGGCTCGTTATTTTTACGCTTATGCGCTAGGAGCCCTATTTGATCCTGCGGTGGATTTTGGCAGAAATCTTCATCTAGAACTTCGGGAGTCCGTTCTAGGTAGGCCGCAGGCCCCTCACCCATTCTGGCTCCATTCGGTTATGGCGGGAAGGGAATTCACATAAACGGGGATGCTTCTTGCAGGGGTTCAACACACTACCTGTCGACCAAACTCATATCGCGCCGGTTTCAGGGAAGGGTAAAGCCGATGTGAAGTCGGCGACCCGTTGCATATCCCTACATACCCCCAATTATCCTCCTAACGATTTTGGGGGTTTTTTTCTGGGTTAGCCCGCACATGCACCTTGACCTAAGCCGCCTCGTTGGCGAGTTTAGTTTTGCACTTCGGGCACTGTAGAAAGACTTGCTGGTTCTTGCCGCCGCGCTCTTCCATGATCGCGGAGTCGCATTCGGGGTTAGGGCAAGCCACGCTTACCGGCTTGTACCATAGAGAGTAATCGCACTCGGGGTAGCGGCTGCAAGAATAGAACGTCTTTCCTTTCTTTGTCCGGCGCTGAGCAAGCTCTCCAATCCCGCATTTGGGGCATGACACTCCGGTGGTCAAAGGGCTGGCGGCCCTGCATTCGGGATAGCGTGAACACGACAAGAACTGGCCAGTGCGACCTGAGCGGATGACCATGGGCGCACCACATTGAGGACACTTTTGATCGGTCGGTATGGGCTCGGCACTGGGGACTGTGTCTTCAGCTATCTTTTGAGTGTAGGCGCACGCGGGGTAAGCGGAACAACCTATGAACAAGCCGTATCGCCCGGATCTGACCAAAAGTGGTGCTCCACACTCCGGGCACGCGGCCTGGGTCGGAATCCCTTCACGCTTGACGTTCTTCATGGTCTTCTTGGCCTTCTGCAAGTCAGACTGAAAGGGCTCGTAAAAATCTTGCAGAGTCTCGGTCCAGGATGCCTTCCCCTCTTCGACCAGATCCAAAAAGGACTCCATTTCGGCGGTGAAACGAGTGTTGAGCAGCTTGGGGAAACTATCTTTTAGAAGACCGGCTATGATGCGCCCGAGCAGCGTCGGTCGAAACTTCTTATCTTGCAGTTCCACATACTTTCGTTTTTGGATGGTACTAACAGTTTCCGCATAGGTGGAAGGGCGGCCGATGCCCTGCTCTTCAAGCTCTTTGATAAGTGAGGCTTCGTTGAAGGCCGCCGGTGGCTGGGTGAAGTGTTGACGCGGCAGGAGCTTCTCCAAAACCTGCCTGTCCCCCGCTTTCAGAGGAGGGAGCAGACGACCGGCATCCTCTTTATCACCGTTATCCTGCGCCGTCTCCTCATCCTTGTCTTGAGAATAAATCCTAATAAATCCATCGAACTTCATGACGGATCCCGTCACTCGGAAGAGAAGCTTGCCGGACTGTATATTGGCCGTAGTCAAGTCGAAGACGGCCGCGGCTGTTTGGCTAGCCACGAATCGATTCCATATTAAGGTGTACAGAGCTATCTGAGCTTTATCCAGAAATCGTGCGACCTTTTCAGGCGGAAGATCCATCGAAGTCGGACGAATCGCCTCGTGAGCTTCCTGGGCGGTCTTTCGCCCTTTGTAAGTGTGGGGCCGTTCAGGAAGATACTCGGGCCCGTACTTGCTCTGGATGTAGCCTCTCACTGCGGCCAATGCCTCCGGAGCAATCCTGGGAGAGTCGGTCCTCATGTAGGTTATCAGACCTACCGCCCCCGCGTCGCCAAGCTCTATGCCCTCATAGAGCTGCTGAGCGATCCTCATGGTGCGGCTGCTTGTCATTCTGAGCTTGCGGGAACCTTCCTGCTGAAGAGTGGAAGTTATAAACGGGGGCGCCGGCTTGCGACTTCGCTCACGGTGCTTTACATCAACAACCTCAAATGGGTGCTCTCGCGCCCGGGCTGTCAACCGAGCGGCAGTGGCCGCAGTCAGGATCTCGATCTTCTCGCCGTCATCTTCGATCAACTTGGCTTCGAATGGCGGGGGAGAGCCGGCCGCAAGTGTGGCAGTAATCGTCCAGTATTCTTGAGGAACAAACGTGTCGATCTGCTTTTGGCGGTCGACGATAAGTCTAAGTGCGACGGATTGAACCCGTCCCGCGCTCAAACCATACTGAACTTTGTCCCACAAAAGGGGACTGATCTGATACCCTACGATTCTGTCCAGGATCCGACGGGCCTGTTGCGCGTTGTATTTGTTTTCGTCCAGCCTTGAAGGATGAGCTATCGCCTCTTTGATTGTTTTCTCAGTCAACTCGTTGAATAAAACACGGAAAACGCTCTGCGCAGGCTTCTTCAGCTCTTCACGAAGATGCCAGGCAATCGCTTCGCCTTCCCGGTCCGGGTCTGTGGCCAGGAAGACCCTCGCAGCCTTTTGGGCGGCGGCGCTCAGTTCCTTGATCAGTTTCTCCTTTCCGGTGATAACCTGATATTCCGGGATGAATCCTTCATTTACCCTGACGCCCAATTCTTTTTGCGGTAGGTCCTTTATATGTCCTACTGACGCTTTCACCTCGTAGCCCGCGCCTAAGTACTTCTTGATGGTCTTTGCTTTGGCCGGTGATTCGACCACTACCAGCGTTTTATCCATAAAACGTCTTCCTTCCTGATCCTCGAAATTTGAAATGCATATTACTCCACGCTTTGAGAAGGCCACAGCAGATGACGCCTTTCCTTCCCGCCGTTCCAGGCCAAAGGACCTTTCTCAGTGTGCGTATTAGGTCCCTCACTCGTATCCCGCGATTGCTTCTAAATTGAAACAGATTCACGAAAAGTCAAGGACGCCGAATGTTGAAAAGATTCCCGGTGGCTCAGCGCAGGATTCGGGCGAACATCTTTCCCGGATGCTGGCGCACTAATCCGTTCAGTTCCAATTCCATCAGTGCGCCCGATAGTGTGCCCGCGTCGATTTTTAACGTTTCGCACAAGAGATCTATCGGAACGGGATCAGGATCCATGGCTTCAAGCACTACGCGAGCGGAATCAGAAAGGTCTTGCCCCTCTTCAACTGATTCAAATAGAGAAAGCTGTGGCTTAGCTACCACCGGCGTGAAAAGCGCCTGTAAGATGTCAGCCGCGGATTCCACCAATCCGGCCCCCTGCTTCAATAGATGATGGGGACCGGACGAGCGTTTGCTCATCACGTTGCCCGGGACCGCGAAAACATCACGATTCTGATCCAGGGCATGTGCAGTAGTAATAAGCGAACCGCTGTTTAGAGTAGCCTCGACTACCAGGATACCTTTCGCGAGGCCGGACACGATTCTGTTTCGGCGATAAAAATTCGTCGCGAGAGGAGCCATCCCCGGCCGAAATTCACTGATGACGGCGCCGGTCTTCGTCATTTCCTCGATCAGATCTTTGTTCTCCTTCGGGTAATTCACATCCAATCCACATCCGAGGACGCCGATAGTTCTGCCACCCTCCTTGAGGGCAGTTCGGTGACAAGCAGTGTCGATTCCCCGCGCCAGGCCACTGACGAGTGTAATCTCCTCACGGATGAGATCGCGGCTGATCTGTTCAGTCATGTCCAAGCCGTAGCGAGTCGGATTCCTGGTGCCTACAACTGCAACAGCTCGACTGTCCCGGGGCATGATTTCGCCCCTTACAAAAAGCAGAGCCGGAGGGTCATATATCTCTCTCAGGTTTGAAGGATACTCAGAATCCCAACGCGAGACTACCCTGGCACCCAGCTTCTGAAGAATCTTCATTTCCCTGAGAATCTCATCTCGAGGTGGCTCAAAGCGCGCAATTACATCCGCGAGCTTCTCACTCAAGCCTGTCCGGTGCCGGATTTCACGACTGTCCGCGTCCAAGGCTGCTCGCGGGCTGCCAAAAGCATCGTGCAATCGAGCTATGGTCAACGGACCGACTCGAGGAATTCTCTCCAAGGTTAACCAGTCAAATATACAGGCGTCTTCTATCGGCATGCACTAATTAGCCATTGGGGCTCATTGTGCAGCCCCACATGAATCGAGAGAGGTCTCGTTACAGAAACATCCCATCACACGGGTAACTGAACCGGAGTAAGTTAGAGCACAAGGATCGGAGGTGTCAAGGACTTTACGTGTCAGAACGTAGCAGCCAGTCACAGCGGATCAAAGATCGTCGTGGGATATTTCAGTCCCAGCAATGACACGGGACCGATAATTTCTCCGCTTAACCGAGGGATTACATTGAAGACGTTCTATATGATTGCTCTCAGCGACCTGATTCAGAAGTCCTCAGGAAGGAGGAGCCACGCGAGCTGTAATCCACAGAAACTAATCGGACACACTCTTGATAATGTCTCCGGGCTCAATTTCCTCGCGCGACCTGGTTATTAGGACTGTGGAATTTTTTTCAAAGGCCTTTAAAATCATTCCCTCCCCAATGTACTTGTCCGGGGTCGGGAGCCATCGATGAAAGTAAGGGTCGGTCACGGGATGTGTGGGCCGGTATATGTTGAGCAACATGCCTTCCCTCATTCCGTTACATTCGCCCCTGTCAATGAACACGATGTCATTCTCGAGACTGATTTGCTCGTAGAGGAAATTTTCCCCCGTTGCACTAGCCAGGATTGTTCCGGTCAGCATCTCGTGAGTTTTGGAAGGCACGATTTCCCGCTTGCGGGGGGTGAAAAGACAAATCTTATCACCTCTTGAGATTTCCACAAAGCTGTCCAGTATGATAGCTGTGGCAAGATTATGACCAGTGCTTGTAATCTCGACCTCCCCAATTATTTCGCTCACAAAGCCAATGGGGCGATCGGGATTCAGCGGATGATTTATAGGACCCCTGTCCCGATAAATGCCGAAGCGATCCCCCACTAAGATGGCCTGCTTTTTCGAAGGACGGAACCTTATGTAAACAAGATCTCTTTCGAGAAAATGCTCTTTTCCCTGGTCCGGAGAACTGACAATGTAGCCCCAAAGCTGAGTTGGACGTAGAGTCAACTTGAACCTGAAATATCTCTCGTCGTAAGGAATTCCTTGGTACGGGACTTTGGTGATCAAAAAACGCACATCTTCCGATAACCCTGTAGGAGGCATGTAGCTCTGGTTCATTACAGTGTACGGATATCTCATTTGATAGAGATTGACTTTTGTGCCAGGCGTCAACGGCTGGTTGCCCGGGTTGGGCCCTTTGATGAGAAGCGCGGGATTTTGATTCCACAAGAAAGGCCAAAGGGCTGGGTTACCGTAATTAGCGCCAGCTATATCGTAGAGTGTGTCCCCTCTCTGAACCGTGTATTGTCCTTCAGGCCTTGGGAAGAGTTCAAATGCGGCGGCACCTTGGAGGAGGCACGCAATGGCAAGTGGGATAACGGCCGAGAGTGTGAATAACCGGTATTTCTTTGACATCAACGGCCTCCGTAAGCTTTTCTTATAAAACAGTTTAATATAATCAAGTAACTCTCTATTTTTATATATAGTTTGTTGCACAATTTGTCAAGAAGTATTTCCCCGCCGAAACTTTCTCCTCAAAGTGATAAAAGAAATCTTCTGCGGTTTTTCAGGGTGTTGCACCCACTGCAAAACTCAGTCTCGCACCTTGTGAAATCAGTCAACCGCTTGTTCAGATAGCTCCGACATCAGGGCACAGATCTACTCTCATCCACCTCGATGGGGCTCAAATGTGGAGCGGCTCGCAGGGCATTCAACACGGGCACGCATTTTGCCATGACCTTTCCGGCATAAGCTTGCATTGTTACAGTCACATCAGCGCTTAATAATCGACACGCAGTATGTCAGCCCGCCAGGAACCTAGGATGATCCTCGGATAGGGGCGCGAAGTGACGAATCACGGGTATAGGCCGGTAATTGCGAGTCATAGCAAGTAATACTTGCTATTTTAGAGGGTTTTGGTGTAGAGTGCATCATTTAGTGTGCCTTAGAATGCGTATATTAACGGCTTGAGGCGTAGTTTTTCGTGGCGCGACGGACGGAGCGTCAACGAGAATTGTAATTTGGAAGTTGCCCAGTAAATCAATCAGCAGATGCTTGGAGCGCGGGGCATCCGGTGCAATATCCCGGAGGGAGTTCCTCAACCTAAGTGCCGGCTTTGCGCTGTGGGGCAGTCTTTGGCCTTCCGTGGCTGATGAAATTGCCCTTGTCCGGAAGACTCCCAGCGGATATCTGAAGCCGGAATATGGCGAGACCCTTCCTTTTGACTACCTTTTTCGACGGTGGGAAGAGAATAGAGGAAGCCCGGGACTGAATGCCAAATCGGTGTTCCTGACGTTCGACGACGGTCCGGCGTTCTGTTCAGGGGGTATCCTGGATCTCCTAGCCTTGCACGGGCACAAGGCCACCTTTTTCGTGATAGGTCGTAATCTCACCAATCCCAGACTGCGAAGCTTCGCTCTCAGGGCCCTTCTTGAAGGACACGACATTGGGAATCATTCGTACAACCATCCGGATTTCTCGACAATTTCGGCTAAACGCGCAGAGAAGGAGATTGTGTCTACATACGGACTTATCGACGAGTTGGTGAAGGAAGCCGGGGTCGATGCGGAGCGGCAGAATCGTTTCTTCAGATTTCCCTACGGTGCCGCGGGCTCACGCTCGAATTACCAAGCTTGCCAGGACCTCCTGTCCGCTCTGAACTATCAGATTGCATGGTGGAATCTAGATACCAACGATTGGCGTATGGAACTGGCGTGGTTTCCGCGGCCCGCGTCCACGGTCATAAATTCTCTGAAAGCGGCAAAACCTAAGAATGTGGTCCTCCTGCATGAGAGGACCAAGACCATGAAGAACTTGGGGACAATGCTTCATGTAGTGGAATCCCGCGGACTGGTTTCAGTTCCTCTCTCGGATTATCTTTTCGGGGAAGAAAGGGGACCGAGGATTCGGACTGCTAGCGCCACAGCTAACGAAGCAAAGCTGGATTCTAAGGATTTTCTTGCGGAGCTTTTAGGAGGTCTCTTGCCGCAGGGACAGACTTTGGCCCGACCACATAGATCCGTATCTGTGCCAGCCTCCCTGACGCGCTACACCCTTTGGTAGAAATCGCCTCAAGATTATCCGTGGTTGTCGACACGTCCGACGTCGACGCCCGAACTGATTACCTCATGATTCCCATCACTTGGCCTTACCTGTCAAAGAATCGAAGAATTTGAGCAGGTCCGACTGGGGGTGGAGCAGCAAAGTTGTGTCGGTTGCAAATACTTTCTTGTAAACATCCAGGTGCCTGATGAAAGAATAGAAATCCTCGTCCTTGCCGTAGGCTCCGGCATAGACCGTGGTGGCTTTTGCGTCCCCCTCCCCTCGCAACGCCTGGGACTTGCGGTAAGCCTCCGCGAGGATGATTTCCTTATCTTTGTTGGCATCCGCTCTGATCTTCCGAGCCTGCTCATCCCCTTCGGCCCTGTATCCCTTGGCGATTCGTTCTCGTTCAGCTTTCATTCTGGCAAAAACGCTGGCTTGAACTTCTTCGGGCAAGTCCACTCTCTTTATTCGAACATCTGCGACGCGTATCCCCCATTCCTCGGCCCTCTGAGCGGTCAACTGAGTGACCCGCTGCATGATTGACTCCCGCTTTTCTCGTATAAAATCGTTGAAATCGTGGTTAGCGATTTCTCGGCGGAGCCACGCAGATATTGTATCATTCAAGCGGGCGATCGCGGTTAGGGGATCTCCCACAGCGTTGTAAAAACGCTTGGGGTCCTCAATCTTCCAGCGCGATACTGTGTCCACGGTGAGGCGCTTCTTGTCCAGCGTTATATACTCAGCCGGGAGAGACTCCGAGCCTAAAATCCTTTTATCTAATCGGATGAGTTCTTGGACGAATGGGTACTTGAAGTAAAGGCCGGGCTCCTTAACGATCCTTTCAATCTTTCCGAATTGGAGAACCAGGCCCTGCCCCCCTTCGGGGATTATGTAAGTAGCCTGGACCAACAAAACAAGAATGACTATCACAACAATGCCGAATTTCATCATTGTTCTCTACTGGCCTTTCTTCTCTGTCCGCGAATGTGGCCCCTGAATCCCCGGGCCTGTGCCCGCGTTCGCCTCCTGCGGGCCGAGAGGTAGGAATGGAAGCAAGGTGTTGCTCCCACCTTCCATTATGACCTTTTTGGCATTCGGCAGAAATTTTTCCACGCTTTCCAGGTAAAGTCGCTCCCGGGTTACCTTGGGAGATTTTGCATATTCCGCCAAAATATCGGTGAAGCGCTGAGCGTCCCCGCGAGCTCTTATCACTCTTTGAGCCTTATACGCTTCGGCCTCGAGAATTTCCTGCTGGGCCTGGCCCCTCGCCTTCGGGATCACATCTGCTCTGACTCCTTGCGCTTCCTGTATAAGCCGTGCGCGATCTTCCCACGCCCTCAGCACATCGTGAAAGGCCTCTCGGACTTGGGTGGGCGCATCGACCTCTCGAAGACCCGCTTGGGTAACGAGCAATCCGGTATTGTAATTATCTAGGAGTTTCTGAAGATTGGCCTTAACCTTCTCCTGAACCTCGGTTCTCCCGGTGACCATGGTGTAGTCAATATCTTTTTCTCCGACGACTCCGCGCAAAGCCACCTCAGCGGACGCTCTCAGCGTATTTACAGGATCCTTGGCTCCATATAGAAACTTCACGGGATCTTGCACCATATATTGAACGAAGAGCTGCACATCGACTATGTTTTCATCACCGGTGAGCATCATTGATTCGGCTGGTATCGAGCGCGCATGAGTGCCGTCCGACCTGTAACCGATTTCGGCGCTCCGCACCGAGGCGATGTCGACGATCGTTTGCGACATGAAGGGCCTGGGAAGTCGATAACGAAGGCCGGGATCGGCCAGAGAGTAGAGTTTGCCAAACAATAGGACAACCCCTTTTTCTCCCGGCCCGACAACGTAAACTCCGGACGACAAATATAGTGCGATCAGGGCCAAAATAACGACCCAGGTTCCTCGCCCCCTGAGAAACCGGTCCACAAGGTCCTTTAAATCCTCGACTCCTCGTTGCAAATCGTGAACCGGGCTTTGATCGTTCCTGGGTCTGAACTGGTCCATCGTGCCTCCGCGCAATCTGTTCGATTTTCCGCGTATCGGTTTAGATCGTTACTTTATAGCTCAGTGTGGAAGGGAAATCAAAATTTCCGCCAATGACTGTCATTTCTCATGATTCAGCGCCATCCGCGCGTACGCGGGCACGACGACCTGCGAGCGTGGGCTTGAAACCAGCCAATGCCAAAAGCGTGGTGTCGCTTGAGTGAAATCGAATCAGAGGGACCAGAGAAACAAAAACCCCGGTCAAGCTTGACCGGGGCAGGAAGTTCAAAAGAAATATGTTTGGCACTTGGCGCTTTGCGAACCGCACTGAGCGGGCGTTACATCATTTGCACCACCGAAATCGAAGCCGCGCACGCGCGGCGGAATTATCGGCCTCATTGAGAGCGGGACCCTTTTTTCGTTGCTCTATCGCCTGGAATCGTCTCACCCCTTCGTACCTTTTCGAGCACTCCGTGCAACATTAGTCTGGCATTCCGACGTCTTTCTTCGAGTTCCTCACGCCACACCTCAATCTTTTCTATTGCCTCCAGTTCCCACGGTAGCCATTGGGAACTGTCTCGATTTCTAATAGAATTTTCCAGTTCCTCCGGAATCGGAGGCGAACAGCACTCTTCGTAGTGGTGCTCAATTTTTCTGAGGAAGCGAAATAGTTGTTTCATCTGTTTCTTGGTCAAGTCACATTCGCGTTCATCCTCCCCGAAGATTTCCTTCCTTACAGAAGTGCCATTTTCCACTTTCAGGTCCTGGATCAGCTTCTTCAGATAGAGATAGTTCTGATTAAAGTCGTATGAATCCAGGAAAGTCCTGGCGGAGGCGTGAGACGCACTCTGATTCATGTGCCACTCCTTTTTCACACAGGAATTTTGTAAATATCAATCGGGGGAAATAAAAAAACCGGCCATTTAACGACGACCAGCAGATCGGCACCACTTTGCTCCGCTGGGTCTTCAGCACTCTTGAGGGAGTCCCTCTCCCTCGTGGTGGGCTCCTATCATCCTGTTCGCGGCGAGTCAAGAAATTATTGTGTCAATCGCGTAAACATTTAACAATGCACGGCAGATAATTTCGCGCTTACGTTACTGCAGCCACTTGGCGACCGCAATATTAATCGCGATTTTGAAATATGCGCGTGACGAGCGCGGGTTCAGGGCAAGTACGGAAGTGCGGTGCAAGACCCCTCTATCTGGAATGTCAGGGATGGTCGTCCTTGCTTTCGGGTCCAGTATTGGACATCATCAGGGACCTCCTCGCTTCCCATGCTACGGATCTCACTTCGGCGACTAGTTTTTGTCGCCGGGCTGACGAATTGTTACGTTTGGGAGCCGGTCCGACAAAAAAACCGGGCTTTTGGCCCGGCTTATCGTCCGACTAATCCGAGGTATATCACTATTTCTGAGGTATGCGGGTTTCCAGGGCGACCTTCAACTTCTCTTTTAGTTCGCCCAGGTCGGAGCTCTTTACAACATAATAGTCTGCCGCAACAGCTTTTAGGTCAACTTTGAAGCTTGAATAAGCTGAATTCAGAATTACAGGCAAATCGTAGTGTTTTCTTCTGATCTGCTGAAGCAGATCCAGGCCGTTGTATTCGCGCATCTTTATATCGAGCACGATACAGTCCGGATCTTCAGTATCGACGACCTCCAGCAGGTCTTTCCCGTCGGGCAAAGTTATGACTTCGTATCCCTCATCCTGCAATTCCATAGTATAGAGCATTCGGATGCCTTCTTCATCATCCACTATTAGAATCTTCGCCATTTCAGGCTCCTTTGGAGATGTTCGGCAATTCGCGCCGCATCATCCGGAAAACCAGCGTTCCAATAAATAGGATTTAGTCTTCTCGAATTGGACACACTGATCCTCGATGAACTCCTCCACCTGTTGCGTATTCATGGCCTGAGTTTCCAGCACAAAGGAGAGTGTCTTCCCATAGTAGAGGGCCACCAGCCCGGCAACCAGGTCTTCCTGTGGAATCTCCTTAGTCTTATAAGCCACGGCAAAGTCGTACAGAACCTTCGCCCACAGCGCCGTTGGAAACTCGAAACAGGCAGATGGCAAGCCGGCCACTTCTTCCACCTTGTTCATATTCTCTATAGTTAGAACAGTCTTGTAGAGATCCCAGTGCTTGGCAAGTCCTTGGCTGAATTTGCCGGACAAGACTTTTATGTCCGCCTCAACCGGGGGAGGCACCTCCAGTTCCCCCAAAGCGAATCCGAAAACGGCTGTAGGACGGCTCCATTTGACCTCCTTCCAGAAGTTCTCGTAACGACACATGAGTTCGAATATAGTAATGACAACATCGGCAAATAGATCGTCCACAACGGCCACCAGATCTTTTGGCTTATGGACCTTGGGCCTTCCCATAAAGGACTGAATGACGGCCATTCGGTTTCTCAGGGCCGTGGTTGTCATCCAGATGTCGATTCCAAAATCCGCAACAGATCCGTCCCAAAAGTCGGTTTCCGCATAAATGCGAGCGAGTTCACCCGAAAACCCATAATCTCCACCGATAGGCTGTCGGACTCGACGGCCGTACAAAGCGCGAGTAAGTGGATAGGCCACATTGTTGGTTATCGTGCCATCGTACTTATGACGAACATATAATGGGGACACAAAATGGTATTCGTCGAAAAGGGGCTCTCCTAAATTGCGTATCCAAAGTGGAGTGACACTCTTCAGGTCGGCATCCAGTACTATGATCGCCTTGGCCGAAAGTTCCACTGCTTTACCAAATAAATTCTTGAGGTTGTTGCCTTTGCCTATGGTTCCTTCTTCAGTGGACAGATAGATCTTGGGAGTCTTGGTCACGATCTGCATGAAAGCTCGATGAGTATTGTCGGGGGAATGATTGTCACAATTAATGATTACTGCGGAACGTTCACTATAGTACTTGGAAAGACCTTTGTCCGCCTGCTGAGTTGGTACAGCTATAGCAGAAGCTTCATTGTAGGAAGGTATACCGACCACAATGTCAGCCTGGGTAATACCGTTTGGATTGTCTTCCATAGAAATGGCCTTCATTTAGGAAATACCCTAGTCGGCTATAAAGCCACGACGCGACAACTCATACACTATTATACATATTATCACAACTCGCCCGTGCGTCAAACGAGGCCGGCGACGCCCTTAATATCAGCAGCGTGGAGTTGTCTCCTCTGACCTCTTATACCCATTGCCAAAAGATTTGTCCGATTAGAGGTAGCCTGACACCGTCATTCCGGCTGAGGCCGGAATCCAGTCTTTTCAATCCAGCGTTCCTCGCGGGACTGGACCCCGGCCTTCGCCGGGGTGACGGGTGGTGAACAGGTCATTGCTTTTTGCAACGGCTATAGCAAAGAAATTTTGGCTCGTGCCACGAATTTTGCGCATACCTCGATCATGGGGAAGTTTCCGGGGCAGGTTCAATCGATTAGATTACTTTTTCGTCAATCGTGGGAAATTTCACACTTAGCAATGGCAGGGGTGGCCGTCTTGAAATGTGGAATGCTCCGCTAACTGCTACCCATTTCCGGAGCATACAGAGCCATTCCGAATTGATACGGCGTTTGGGTCGTGGTATGACGGATTCATCCTGTGGAGTTGGATTCATGTCCCACGGCCATAGGTCATTATTAGAATGAAGCAATGAAGCTCGTATCGAGGTCGAGTACTTTGAATAGACAAACTCTAAAGTCCATTGCCGAGGGGATGATCTTCGCTCATACCGAACCTCTCAGCCTTGAGGTCATGGCACGGGCGATACGAGAAGTCCAACCGCAGGAGCTCAAGTTGGCTTTAGACGAATTGGAACGGGAGTACAAAGAGAGGTCCCGAGGATTCACTCTCGAGAAGATCGCAGGGGGCTATCAATTCCGAACATTGCCGAGCCTTCAACCTTGGATAAGCGAAATGAAACAGGCCCGGCCGCCTTCTCGGCTAAGTCGAGCTGCCTTAGAAACCCTCAGCATCGTGGCCTACAATCAGCCCATCGCCAGGAGCCAAATCGAACAGATTCGCGGAGTAGAAAGTGCGAGCACCTTGAAAAATCTTTTGGACCGCGAATTAATTGCCGTGGTGGGCCGCAAAGACGTGCCGGGTCGTCCTCTTTTGTACGGGACCTCTCCGCGTTTTCTTGAAGTCTTTGGGCTGAACGACCTCGCTTCACTCCCTCCGCTGCCGGATATTGAACCCTTGGCCGAGAATTCGGAATAGATCCCCCGAGACTACGCCACCGCGTACATGTTGCCATCATCGCTTCCAAAATAAATAGCTTCGCCATGTATTACCGGCGAAGAATTCACCGCACCTTCAGTTTTGAATTTCCATTTTTCCCGGCCTGATTCTGCATCGAACACGTGGAGGCAGCGGTCAGCGCTTCCAAGATGGAGGTTGGAATTCGCCAGTGCAGGCGAGGATGATATAGGGCCTCCAACCTCCGATTTCCAGAGTTCTTGGCCGGTCCTGACGTCTACACAGTAGACTTTGGCCCCTGCGTTTCCGAAAAAGATGTTGCCTAGCCCGACGGCCACGCAACCAGTCACCTTTGATCCCGACTTGAAATTCCAACGTTCCTGGCCGCTCTCCAAGTCCACAGCATAGATACTCCCGTCCCAACTCCCAAAGTAGGCCACGCCATCCGATATCGCCGGCGAGCCCGACACCGGGGCTGATGTCTTAAACACCCATCGAGCCTCACCCGAAGTACTCTCGACAGCATAAAGACTGCCGTCGTAACTGCCCACACAGATCAGATCGCCATCTATGGCCGGGGAAGAAGAGATCAGTCCGCCAGTCTTGAACTTCCATTTTGTAGACCCGGATTGGATCCCGATAGCGAAAAGGTTAGCATCAGAACCGCCAAAATAGATCATCGTGTCCGTAATAGCCGGGGATGACGATAAAGGACCACCGACACTGAAATTCCAGATCAGCTTTCCGGATTCCGCGTGTAAAGCGCATAACTGACCGCCGGAGGTCCCGAAATATACTCGACCGAATGCTACTCCAGGGGAAGAAGACACAGGGCCGTCGGTTTCGTACCTCCACTTCTCAGTCCCCATCTCCAGATCGACAGCATACAGCCTACCATCCCAACTGCCGAAATAGACCATATTATGGGCAATGGCCGGCGAGGAAGAAACCCAGCCCCCAGTCTTGTATCTCCACTTCAATTCTCTGAGCTTTTCGACCCCTTTGGCTCGGTAGAAGCCCGTCCGCTGCAAGTCCACCCTGAAAAGGGCCGGGGCAACAGCTCCTTCCGACGATGAATCCGGCTCCTCTTCTTCGAGACCGGCCGATTGAAGCACTACCTCATGAACCGGAGCCATCACTTCATCGCCCGACTCTTCCGCTTCGATCTTCGCAACTATGGCACCGCAGTGAGGACATTCATCCAAATCTGCGGCATCTGTTGTGCCACACTCGGGACACTCGAACACATGGGCAGATTCTGCACCCGGCAAAGACTCGACTTCTTGGGCCTCCGACTGAGCCAGGATGCGCAGTTCCACCAGCTTTTTCAACAACAGAGCCAGTTCATTAGGCGATAGGTGATACTTCTCTGTCAGGGTAGCCCTATCCAAGCCAGCCCTTATATCTTGAACTATCTCTTTAGCCTTTACGGTTCGAGTTGCCATTACTGATTCTGCTGCTGCGGGTCACTACCAACGTGCCCAAACGGGAGACGCAGAGATTGTTATCCTGTGGCATGTTGTTGCGCATCATGACTGAGAACAAGGTTATTACTGGGTTGTTCTACGCGCCTACCTATGCTGTAATACGTAAATCCTCGTTCGGCCATCTTTTTAGGGTCATAGAGGTTCCTACCATCGAAGATAACTGGCTCCAACAACAATTGTTTGATCTTTTCAAAATTGGGGTGACGAAATTCATTCCACTCGGTCACTATAATCAAGCCATCAGCCCCTTCAAGACACTCGTAATTCCCTGGCGCATAGTCTATGGAATCCCCGAGAACGCGCCCGCAGTTCTCCATCGCGACCGGATCAAAAGCTCTAATGCGGGCGCCTCTCTCACGCAGCATTCGGATCACTTCGAGAGACGGGGCCTCCCTGATATCGTCGGTTCGAGGCTTGAAGCTCAACCCCCAGAGAGCGAAGATTTTCCCCTCCAGAGACTGCCCCTGGTAATGGCCTACTATGGTGTTCAAGAAATGGGTTCTCTGGGCTCTATTTGCTTCCTGTACGGCTTCCAGGATCATCAGCCTGGCCTCATGCTCCATGCCTGTCCTTGTCAAGGCGTCCACATCTTTGGGAAAGCAGGACCCGCCGTATCCTATCCCCGCAAAGAGAAATTGAGTGCCTATGCGAGGGTCCGCGCCTATACCGCTCCGGACCATTTCAATGTCGGCCCCGACTTTTTCGCACAGCCTCGCAAGTTCGTTGACAAAAGAGATCTTCGTGGCCAAAAGGCCGTTGGCCGCATATTTCGTCATTTCCGAGGATAAGGTATCCATGACCAAAATAGGCTTGCCGGTCCGCACGAAGGGCGCGTACAGCTCTTTGAGGATTTCACCGACACGGACGTCGTCCACTCCGATCACAATTCTGTCCGGTTTCATGCAGTCATCAATCGCGTTGCCCTCTTTCAAGAACTCGGGGTTGGACGCCACATCAAACGGGTGGTTGGTTCTTTGGGCAATGATGTCGCGAATCTTGTGCGTTGTGCCCACCGGAACGGTGCTCTTAGTGATAATGATTTTGTAAGTCTTAATGGCTTGACCGATGGCCTCGGCCACACTGAATACCTGACTGAGATCCGCGTTTCCGTCTTGGTGGGGCGGGGTGCCGACAGCTATAAAGTTGATCAGGGACCTTTCTATGGTCGCCTCCAGATCAGTGGTGAAGTGCAAACGTTTTTCGCCCATGTTTCGCGTTATCATCGGTTGAAGACCAGGCTCGTAGATCGGGACTCTCCCCTCTACGAGGCCATTGATCTTGGCCTCGTCGATGTCCATCAACGTGACATCATTTCCCATCTCGGCGAAGCAAACTCCGGTAACCAAGCCTACATAGCCGGTTCCTATGACGCCTACATGCATTATGAACTACCTCGTGAATGTTGAAGGTGGCGATCCGAAATAAGTCATCGCCAAGTTTATTATTATCGCATGAAGCTGCGGGTATTCTCCACATAAAACGCGCGAAGCACGTAATAATTCAGTTTTCTCCGGGAAAATGCGATTAAACCTGTGGGGTAGGCTTTTCGAAACTGTCTGCCGTCAGTCAAGTTAAGAAAAAGGCAGTCTCGGAAAGCCTGACCCACGCAAGTGAATGTTTGCCTAAGCCCACTTGGTGGTTTCTTGGTCGGCCCAAACGCAATTCTTGTCAACTCTCCCTGGCAACAGCACTAATCCTTGCCACCACCCACCGCCCCACGACGACTTTTCTTGCAGCAATTTCGGCGTTACCCCGCAATCCTATGAAGTCCCGGGCGTCTTACCGGAGCTTTGACGCATCTTGTGAACATGATCCATTACCGCTGCAGATTCATCCTGCACAAGTTACCGGGCGTACAGTCTCGGCAACGAGGCGGCTTTCTTCCCCAAAGCGGTGTCGGGCCAAGAAATTGAGAATATGAGAGACGTATTCCTTGGGTTGCTCATCATACGTGTTGTGTCCGCAATTTGGCAGGACAGCGAACTCTCCCTTGGGAAGATTCCTATAAAAAGCCACTCCCTGCTCAACTTCAAAAAGGAAGCTTCTGTCGGGATATAAAACCAGAGTCGGGCAATCAACAGAAGCCAACGTCGGTCTCAAATCAAAGAAAGTTTTTCCGTAGGCCCCGCCGTATTGACGGAATTGATTGAAAAACGGTTCGGCTCTTTGTCCATGCCAGCCTATGAGTTTTTCTTGCAGATCAGGATCCAATTCTCCGAAGCTCTTGGTGAATTTGGACGCATTGAATTCAGACATGTGAACCGTGCTGAAACATAAGGTGCTCGATATCACTATGCTCTTGACGCGATCGGGATATTGGACGGCGTAGTCCGTTGCCACGACGCCGCCTTCGCACTGGCCTACGATATGCAATGAATCAATCCCAAGCCAGTGACGCAGCGATTCCAGCTCCTTGACGCTCTCAGGTCTGAACCGGTCACTCACGTAGAAATCGTCGAAATCCGCGAGTTGTTCGGATTGTCCATACCCTCGCCTATCGTAACGGATCACTTTATATCCGTGCTCGACCAATGGTGGTACTATTTTCTCCCACATTTTGCTACACCCGAAACCGTGATGCAGAAGCAGAAGCGGGGTGCCAAAACCCTCAATTTCGTAATAGAGGTTAATACCGTTTATATTGGCGAAGGGCATACAAGATTCCTCCTACGTCGCTGGGATGCAAAAATACATGATAGTTTCCCACACACCCTTGGAAAGCCACCTCCGAGAGGCCCGAAAATGGTCCTCCGGGCTTTCTCTTTTCAAGAACTTGGAGGTTTGTGGCGTAGGCCCACTGTCATTCTAGGGCTCTCCGTACCGGACGCGAACGTTTTCAAGTTGTCGAATGCGATCCCGTAGATCCGCCGCCTTTTCGAATTCGAGGTCTCGTGCGGCCTCGAACATTTCACGAGTAAGGTCTTCAATCATCTTCGGAACTTCATCCATGGGTATCTCAGGAAATTCGTCCTCTCGCTCCACTTCGACAGTAACATAATCCTGTTCTGCCAGAGAAGAGAGAACATCCCCGATACTCTTGCGAATCGACTCGGGCGTTATGTTGTTCTTGCGGTTGAATTCCATCTGAATCGTTCGTCGTCGGTTCGTTTCATCCATAGCCTTGCGGATGGAGTCGGTAACTCTATCGGCATAGAGGATCACGGTCCCTTCGACGTTTCGAGCGGCCCGACCGGCGGTCTGGATTAGCGAGCGTTCCGAACGGAGGAAACCTTCTTTGTCCGCATCCAGAATCGCCACCAATGCTACTTCGGGAATGTCCAGCCCTTCCCTAAGAAGATTGATGCCGATCAGCACATCGAATTCCCCGAGCCTCAGGTCCCTGATTATTTCCATTCTTTCTATGGTCTTGATCTCGGAATGCAGGTATTTAACTTGTATGCCAAGAGTGCCGTAGTATTCCGTGAGGTCCTCGGACATTTTCTTAGTGAGTGTAGTGACCAGCACCCTCTCCTGCCTGTCGACCCGTTTCCGTATTTCGTCTAGAAGATCATCCACCTGGTTGGATGCAGGCCGAAGCTCGATCATCGGGTCCATCAAGCCGGTGGGCCGAATCACCTGTTGCGCTACTCGATCCCCGGCCTTCTCAAGCTCGTACGGGCCAGGGGTGGCGGAGACGTATATGGCTTGAGATACGTGGGATTCGAATTCATCGAACTGTAGAGGCCTGTTGTCGAGAGCGCTCGGCAGACGAAAGCCGTATTCTACCAGCGTCTGTTTTCGGGAACGGTCACCCCTGAACATGCCTCTTAACTGAGGGACGCTCACGTGGGACTCGTCGATAAGAAAGAGTGAGTCCTTTGGAAAATATTCGAGCAAAGTGGGCGGGGGCTCGCCGGCATTGCGTCCGGTCAGGTACCTGGAGTAGTTTTCAATGCCGTTACAGTACCCCATCTCTTTAAGCATCTCTATGTCAAATCGAGTTCGTTCTTCGATCCGCTGCGCCTCAATAAATCGGTTGTTTTGCCTGAAGTATTCCACCCGCTCTTTCATCTCTTCGAGGATCAGCTCAACGGATTCGAGAAGCCTCGATCTTTCAGTCACATAGTGGCTGGCAGGATAGATAGCCACCCTATCGAGAGACGTTAGAACTTTCCCCCGCAATGGATCGATTGCGTAAATTCCATCCACCGTGTCGCCGAAAAATTCGATCCTTATTGCGAGATCATCCTCGTATGCCGGGAAGACTTCGACGACATCCCCCCTTACTCTGAACGTGCCTCTGTGGAAATCCATGTCGTTGCGATCGTACTGGATTTCAACGAGCTTCTTCAGAACTTGATCCCTGTCACTCTCTTCTTTTTGGATCAAGTGCACGAGCATGTTCTGGTAGGCTTCCGGCGAGCCCAGTCCGTAGATACAAGACACGGACGCGACGATAATTACGTCGCGGCTCTCCAAAAGTGAGCGTGTGGCCGAATGTCGCATCTTGTCGATAGTTTCGTTGATGCTGGAATCCTTTTCTATGTATGTATCGCTTTGCGGAATGTAGGCCTCAGGCTGATAATAGTCGTAATAGGAGACAAAGTACTCAACCGCATTTTCGGGGAACAAGGCTTTGAACTCGTTGAACAACTGCGCCGCGAGCGTTTTGTTAGGGGCCAAAACGAGCGCCGTCTTGCCGGTGCGCGCTATAACGTTGGCCATGGTGTAAGTCTTTCCAGAGCCTGTCACCCCCAGGAGCACCTGATGCTTCGAGCCAGCTTCCAATCCTTTAACCAGCGCATCTATGGCCGCAGGCTGGTCTCCTTGAGGAGAAAACTCGGAAATTAGTCGATAGTCGGACATGAGTCCGTGCCTCGTTTCACCCAATTGATTTCGGCCTGCCGCGCATCGACCCTATTTCAACTTTGGGTTCAAAATTCTGAGGGAGTGGTGAATCCTTCGTATTACTGCTTCAAGATTCCTGAAGCCCTCCGGCCGATCCGAGATGATCATTTGGAGAACTCGATCCTCAGTCACATAGTACTGAACCAATTGGACAAGTCCTATTCCCCTTAGATCCTTGAATGAACACACTATGTAGCCCTGGGAGCCCTGAAGGCCTGGCAACTTGCCCTCCTCCAAGACGGCTGAACCTTTCATTTCTTCTTTCAGCGTCTTCTTAAATGCGGTCAACAGCGCGTCGGCACTTGCAGCGACTGCACGCCGGCGCTTCTCGACTAGAACGGTGATGCGCAAGGTGGCCCCAGGATGAACAATTCTAACCTCATCATTGCTCACGGCCAGCGCTTTCATAGTTGACGGATAGTCAAAGACAAATCTTTTCTCGGGATCGTTGTATCGAGTAAGGCCGCCACTCGCGGCAAAGGCGCTGGCAGCGAGTGTTCCTGCAGGTACAGAGAAGGACAAGAATGATGACTCGCGAGGATCTTGTTTCCACTAGTTGAAAGCCTCTCAACGGAAAGACTCACCGGTCATTGCCGTAAGCACGGCGCCCAGTCCGCCGGAACCGGCCATTGCTGCCACTAGGTGCCCGGTCGGCGGCTTGGGGCGGCAGACTCTGCCATTGTATTATCGCTGACCCCAATGACTTGGCGGTCTTGTAAATGGAACGATCGAACCCTTTTTGGACCGCATCCCTAAACCAGACTGCAGGAGGGGATTCGTCATACGTGGCAAGCTCTGAGAGTTCTTTGTCATCTATGGAACGGAACGTGTATGCAAACGCAACCAGCGCAAGTTCTTCCGTGCGATTCCGATCTGCGCGGATTGCGTTTTCCATAATATCTATCTTCTTTTGAACCGATTCCGAAGGCCCCACTGGTGTCGAACTTTCTCCAGCAGCAGAAGCGTCGATCAATCCCTGTATGACACTTTTCAAGAAAACGCGGTTGAGTTCCGACACCCGCTCGGCCTTTATAATTCTTTCAAAAAGGTTCAGCCTCCCCTCCTTTAAGGACGCAGCTATCTTTCGCCCCTCGCGAACACTCTTGAGAAGCGAAGGAGCGAGAGCATCACCTTGGAGGCGGCCGATTCTTTTGCCGACCTTGGAATCGTAAAAGGCGATTACCTTTTCGATATTTTCTTTGTTGAAGTCTTCCTTTAGCGCGGCGCGAACTATAGACAGCAGTTGCTCTTTTCCAGCTTCTTTTTGGATAAATGAGGCTACTTCGGTTCTCATTTTACTACGGGGAAACGCATCGGCAGGGATTGCCGAAAGAATAGCTCCTCCAAGCCTCTCCAGTTGTCCCGTTGTCCCCGACATTTTCAGCGCTTTGTCGCTGAGAAGATCGGCCTGCCCGTCTTGTGCGCGGGATTTGACGGGCCATACCGCAATTAAAAGGAAAACCACCATGAGACATGATAACGCGTACTTAGAGTGGCCTTTCGGCAGACAATCGCGCACTGCGAACACAGGAGCCGATCCGTATGCTTGTTCGGATCCGTGCCTTTGATGCTTCTCGCCGTGTGTCACCATGGGCTCCCTTGCCTTGATCTTTGCATACAACCTCCGGGAAAATTATTGATCGATATCGTAGGCCGCTGCCACATTTTGCTACCCGCTGGATGCGGCAACCGTCCAAAAGTCATGCTTCTCCTCCAACCTAACTACGCCTTTTCGCAAATACGGTGACGTTAAGAACCCGGTACGAAATAAGATTGCTTCGGTGCGCTCGCAATGACAGGTAGTGGTAATGTCATAGCGAGGAGTAAAATCCCGCGTCGCGCGGGAAAGCAATCTCCACTGCGAAAATACATGACCGAACTTATGGAACATAGCACTAAGCTCACAGATCGTGAAACTCCGCGGGGATTTGCAGTAACTGGCCGTCGAGACCTACCGCGACCAGAGTGATGGTGCCCGTGACCAGGTAGTCCCTCGGCTCCCCTTTCTTGATGATAATCTGCTTCACGACTATTCGAAATCGGGTCGTGCTCTCAATCCAGGTACGCACGACGAGCAGATCACCCAACTTTGCCGGACCGTGGAACACCATCTCTATCTTGTGCACCATAAACATGAACCCCCGGTTGTGGTAATCAACCACACCGGTCAATCTGTCTCCGAGGTATTCAGTGCGGGCCCTTTCAAGGTATTTCAAGTAATTGGCATGATAGACCACACCCATACAGTCCGTGTCCTCATAGTAGACCTTGCATTCAAATAGGCGTTCCCGCGATTGGGCGGGACTTTTTTCCACGGCTCTCTGAGGCGTATCCACGTCTTGCATCCTCGTAATGTAGTTGAAGAGGCGACAGCAGAACCAAATCCTCTCATCAGTTTGGGGCCAGGGGCTCCGTGATTATCTCACAAGAAATGCCGGTTGTCCGTACTTGAGTGGCATGAGATATAAGTTTCGGCTCATGCATAGATAGTGCTGCTTAGCTCCAAAAGAACTGGGCCGTAAGAATCTACCACACTTTGCTAGAATGAGTCTAAACGACACACTTGCCCGTAACTCTCGGCCGGCAAGGAATCGTGAAATCGGGGATGATCAGCGAAGAATGCTGTCGAGCAGACCGGATTCGACCAGCGTGGCTACGGCCATAAGTATGACTGCCAACGTGATGGCTTCCAAAATATTCCAGTTCATGGCGAAATTCTTCCTTGATGGCTCATTCTTACTGATCCTTTAGACGGGCAATCTGCCAGTCTGTTAACCAAGAAACGCCAGAGCGTACATTTAATTTTGGCATTGAAAAAGCTAGTCGATCCACTTCTTGGCCGGCAGGGACGCCGGACCTATTCAATGGTAGCGGCGTGCCCCCGTGCCCGCCGTATCACTTGCATGAAAGCGAAATAGTATAAGAAATGACCCGGCTGAACTCCGAGCAAAAACCGGCAGCAATGGTCCGGCTTTTTGAAGGGGAGCTCCTGTGCCATTAGCAAAAACCTTCCAGGATGCTATTATGTCGCCAGGGCCACTGATGGGCAGCAATCTTGTGGATGCCGGTTCTTGCCTGAGATTGCCTGCTCCTTCGCCGCCGAAATTCTGCCCTCAGCTGTCCGTACGCATCAGCCGACGCGAGCATATCAACAATATTGCTTGACATCATATTGACATGCAGATATACATATATCCTCAGTATTGTATGATGTGCCGCTCGAAGGAGGATTCCCGTGAAATCAAAAATGATATGCCTTATCACTGCATCAGCCACGATGCTGTTCTTTCCACTGTACAACCCGCAAGCAAATGCCTTTGACAGTCAGTCAGGATACAACCGGCTGTACACTCAGACGTACATGTACAACGCGACGAACCCGGGCGGGCCTCAATACAATGGGAGAGTTCAATACGGCAGCCCGGCGCCTTACACCTCAGGGCCAGTGACGCCGCGACAGCCGATCGTTGCTCAGCAGAATGTCGCACCGCAAGGGGTTTATCACACCACTCTCCCGAGTTCCCCTGCAAATCGGCATATCGGGCCGTCGTCCAAAAGGAAGGTGACAAGGAAGCCGATCAAGAGTGCTCGTGCGGCGGGCGCCAATCGTGTGTCCCGGGCTTATCGGGCAAATCAGTGGCAACAAAGACCCGTCGCAAGGACGTACCCGCCGGCCTACGCGGCTCAACCTCGGCCGGCTGTCCGACAAGGATACAACCAGTGGCCGCAAGCGGGCTATTACACGAATCCCGATCAGGCACGAACACAGTACTGGGGTACTCCCAATTATTATCAGGGATACAACTCTTGGGGGTCATCCCCGCAGGCCTGTACTAGCGGGGCCTGAGGCTTCTAATTGGGCCCCGGGCCGGGGCACGAAAATCAAAGTATGTTCCATGGGTGCCGGCCGACCATCCTCCTTACCACCGGCCGGCATCTCTTTTTTTCTGTTTCCCTTCACTTTGACACGGGAAGAGATTGTCATTGCGAGCTTAGCGAAGCAATCTATCCTTTTGGAGGCTCCTTAGATTGCTTTCCCGCGGGACCGCGGGATTTCACTTCTCGGAATGACAAGAGACAGTGAATTTCCCGCGCTAGTGTTAGGTTACCTTTTTCCCACCCAAAGTAATCAGCCAAGTGTTAGTAGTCTCCCAATTGCAACCGCCTGCACCAAGCCCGGCTTGATTTAAAAGATTTGTAATGTTATCGTCAGGTTAATCCATATTTATCGCTCGTATCCTCATTGCGCGGTGGAGGCAACTGACTCCATGTCGAAACCGGACAGGCCGATAGCCAATCCCTTGACTGTGTTGCGTGAAGAATTTGACGAGTGGGCTTTGCTCTTCGACCCCGATACTGGCAAGGTTCTCGGGTTGAACCCTGTAAGCGTGTTCATCTGGAAACTCCTTGATGGCAACCACACCGAAGCCGAGATTCTTCTTGATTTGCAGGATCACTTCGAAAACGTTCCGGAAGAAGCTGGAGCACATCTGGAGGAATTTGTTCAGGGCCTCGTAGAACGAGGCTTTGTTGGTTACGAGGTCCAAGCCAAGTGATGTTGTCATGACTCTTATAAGGACGCCGCGATCTGTCGATATCGAAATAGCCGGCAGGTGCAATCTGCGTTGCAAGTACCTGCAGTCATTTCACGAGCGGAAGCGACGTCGGAGAAGACCTGCCCGCTGGAGAATGGCTGGAGTTTTTTGAAGAATTGCGTGATTGCTCTGTGATGGAAGTTTGTCTGCAAGGTGGAGAGGCTTTCATTCGTGAAGATTTTGCGGAGATTCTAAACGGAATCGTACAGAATCGAATGCGATTCTCCATCCTTACCAACGGCACCTTGATCACTCGTGAAATCGCGGCCTTCCTGGCTTCGACGCGCCGATGCAATTTCATTCAGGTTTCTATTGATGGTTCGATGCCGATAACCCACGACAGTTTCAGGGGCAACGGGAGCTTTCGTCGCGCAGTGGAGGGCCTCAAGCTGCTTCTTGACTATCGACTTCCCGCGTCTGTTCGAGTTACAATTCACAGGCGAAACGTCAACGACCTGGAGAAGGTCTCGAAATTGCTCTTGGAAGTAGTTGGCCTTCCCGGGTTTTCAACAAACTCCGCCGGCTATTTGGGATTGTGCCGAAAAAACACCGAGGAAGTCCAACTTACGGTTGAAGAGCGATGTCTGGCTATGGACTCCCTCTTGAAGCTCACCGAGAAATATGGAGACCGCATCAGCGCTTCGGCTGGACCGCTGGCTGAAGCGCACGCATGGCTCGAAATTGAAAACGCGCGCAAGAAAGGGTTGCAGAGCCTGCCTGGAGGAGGACATTTGACGAGCTGCGGCGGACCCATGACCAAACTCGCGGTGAGGGCGGATGGAGTTATGGTGCCTTGCGTGCAACTATCAAACATCGAGCTGGGCAGAATCAACGTTGACTCCCTCGCAGAAGTGTGGCGGAACAGCCAAGAACTTAATCGGCTCCGGGATCGGTCATCCATTCCTCTTGCGGATTTTGATTTTTGTCGCGGGTGCGAGTACGTGGATTTTTGCAGAGGCGGCTGTCCCGCGATGGCGGATTCTATGATAGGCAATCCCTATCATCCGAGCCCTGATTCCTGCTATAAACGTTTCCTGGAGGCCGGCGGCGTTCTCCCGGATGAGGATTCCCTCACCACCTCCGCACTCAAGGGATGACTACGAAACGCAAATTTCCTCTGAATCAACTCTATTTCTATCTGACTGAAGGGTGCAATCTTCGTTGCCGCCACTGCTGGATCGCGCCCACTTACCAGAGTAATGGCGGTGACGTCGTTGCTCTTGATTACGAGTTCTTCCGCCACATCGTCGATCAGGCGAAACCATTGGGCCTTTCCGCGGTCAAATTAACCGGCGGCGAGCCATTGATTCACCCTCGAATCGGCGAAATCCTCGATTATCTCCGCTGTCAGGAGTTGGGTCTCACAATTGAAACCAACGGTGTGGCTTTAACCGCTGAATTAGCTGCAAAGATAAAGGCTTGTAAAGACCCTTCCGTTTCGGTGAGCCTGGATGGTTCGGATGCCCAAACCCATGAATGGATGCGAGGGGTTGAGGGATGCTTCGAGTCGGCTGTCCAGGGGATCAAGAATCTGGTCGCTGTAGGCATCAGACCGCAAGTTATAATGTCTCTGATTCGCCGAAACAGAGATCAGATGGAAGAAGTGGTCCGGCTGGCCGAATCGCTCTGCGCAAGCTCGGTGAAGTTCAATATGGTCCAGCCCACGGCACGAGGAGAGCGAATGCATGAGGTTGGCGAGACCCTATCCATAGCAGAGTTGGTGCAACTCGGACAATGGATCGAAAGCGAGCTGTCGGCCACGACAAGTCTGCGGCTGTTCTACAGCCATCCCATGGCCTTTCGCCCCTTGAATCGAATGTTCGGAGAGCAAGGAGATGGATGCGGGCAATGCGGCATATTGGGCATACTTGGAGTGCTCGGTAATGGTTCGTACGCGCTTTGCGGCATTGGCGAAACTGTGCCCGAGCTCGTATTCGGCCACGCGGGCCGTGATGGCCTGGAAGATCTTTGGAACAGCCATCCTATTCTTCAAGAACTGAGAGAAGGTCTACCGAGGCGTCTGCAAGGAATATGCGGTGACTGCCTGATGAAGCGTGTCTGTCTGGGGAATTGTGTGGCCCAGAATTTCTATCGTTCCAAGAGCCTCTGGGCACCACACTGGTACTGCGAGGAAGCTGCAAAGAGAGATCTTTTTCCACGCACGCGACTCTGTGCACAACGATAATTCTTCCTCGAATACTAAGTGCACTGCACCGCCGGCCTGGCTTTATCTCAGTAGGACCGGCATCCTGCCGGTCTGTGGGAAGAATGAACGACCGGCAAGATGCCGGTCCTACTGAATGTGGTCGGAGCAGGTGAAGCCAAGTGCTCATGTTCACGCCGTCAATGGCCGGAGAGATACTTCGCTGAATTCACGAGACACAGGGTTAAGGAGCTGCTAAATGGAAAATTCGCGGCCTCAGTACACTCGACCCGTGATAGTGGATATGGACGAGCCTGACGGGCCATATGCATCAGGGGCTTGCAGTCTCGGGAGCGGGGCCTCAGGGGTTTGCAACCAAGGCAACAGTCCTTCCGGCCAGCAGTGCAAGACATTTGGTTTTATTGCCGGGAATTGCAACACGGGTTTGATACAATATTCCTGTGGTGGCGGATCAGGGGTATAGCTCGTATAGCGGCTGTGCCACTTGTATCTTTATACCAGGTAGATGTTCCCTCATGAAACTGAGACAACTAATGCAGGAACCATATTCTGATAGCTCCTATATTCTCGGTCTGGATCATGGCCTCGCATGGCGCCTCGTTGCAAAGAACGGAACCTCGACCTGGCTGGACCAACTAGCCGCAATCATGACTCTAACGCCGAGAAAGTCTGAGGCACTCCAAGAACTCAGCTTTGTGCTTCGCCAAGAGCGAGTTCCCTCCTCGCCAACAACCAATGCCCTCCCTCCCCTATCAAAGCCATCCGCCCTTCCGCACAGCGGCTGGAGGATGCACGATCTCTTAGCGCTACGAGTCTGGTCCCATCCCGACGTAGCTGACATGATTTGCGAACTGTTGGACATAGGACATCATGACCTGGCCATCCTCGCGATGCAGCAGGCGGTTTTCCCCTTCTATCAGGCTGGAATCGGCCAGGGAGGTACGCCACTGCACGCGGCTTTGGTCGAGTATGACGGCAAGGGTATTCTGATTGCGGCTAGCGGAGGCCGAGGCAAAAGCACGTGCTGCCGACGCGTTCCCAAGTCTTGGACGGTTCTTTGTGATGACGAAACGCTCGTGGTTCGTTCGCCATCTGGAACTTACCATGCCCATCCGTTCCCGACATGGAGTGATTACCTTTTTCGGAGAACCAAGAAAACTTGGAATGTGCAGAGATCGACTCAACTATCTGCGATTTTCTTTTTGGACCAGGGCGAGAGCGACGATGTCGCCCGCATCGGCCAGGCCCGAGCCGCGGCCAGGATCAACCAGTCGGCCGGCCAGGTGTGTGGACGAATGTGGCGACGTCTGCCAAACGACGTGCAAAGAGACAACAATTTAAAGCTATTCTCGAATTCGTGCGGCCTGGCCAAAGCCGTGCCGGCCTTTACTTTGCATGCGAGCCTTACCGGTCGCTTCTGGGAAGGGATAGAGAAGGTGTTGGGGTGGTGATGATTCACCGCAGAGAACGTGATATTCACGGCAGAGGACGCTGAGCACGCTGAGATTTTTTCAACTTTCACGCGATAAGACATGATAAATTCCGGTCTGTAACAGCGAGGACACTTCCGATCTAGTAATTTTGTAGGATGTGCTGAGCGAAGCGATTGTGTAAGACGGAGCGTGGATGCGGCCGATGCGCTTCCCCTGCCTTGGTCCCGCGTGCCGCGGGATTCAGCACATCCTACACGCTGAACTGAATACACTTTTGCTTCTCTGCGATCTCCGCGATCTCTGCGGTTACATGGATTGAATATGGATTGCCTATCACGATCGTGCTGCTACTGAAGACGGCTGCCTCCAAGGCACCACCGGGCAGTGGATGTTTTATGCCGGTCCCAGCATGAATCCGACACTCCGGGCTCCAGATATCCTCCATATAGTCCCGTATAAGGCCGGGAAGATTAGGGCCGGAGATATAATCTTGTTCATTCATCCTGATGGAGGGCAAGCGATAGTCCACCGAGTGGTTTCCATTGACGCCGGAGGGATCAGAACCAGAGGAGACAACAACAATCTTGTCGACCCGTACCTTGTGGAACCGAGTTGGATCATAGGCCGAGTAGTCTCAGCACAAAGGGGGAAAAGATCTCGCAGGATTTACGGCGGCATCGCCGGCCGTACGATCGGCCGCATTATGAACGTACGCAGCTTTATCGACAGGAGATTATATATCAAGCCCGCAAATCCCGGGCCGAGTCTGCTGAAAAAACTGGGGGCATGGTTGCTGTCCCATATACCAACAAGGATTGTTCGGTTTAGCACCATGCAAGGCTGGGAATTGCAAATGCATTTGGGGCGTCACTTGATTGGGCGTCTGCCAGCGGGACAGGGGCATTGGGTCATAAGGCGACCATTTCGGCCTTTCGTGGACGAAGCCGCTTTGCCTAAGGGGGACACTTCATGCAGGCAACCCTCCGAGAATTAGCGAATGAATGATGTGCAATGACTGCGAACCAAATGTAGTGAAACCTGCCTATAAGGCCGCGGTTCCCTCCGAACAAACTCGCGGCTCCGTCCTCCTCGGAGCCCACGTTTCCATTGCAGGAGGCGTTCATCGTGCCATAGGCCGAGGAGAGGATCTGGGATGCACCGCGATTCAAATATTCACCAAGAACGCGGCCCAGTGGAAGGGGAATCCACTTACGGCGGAAGAAGTGGAGAGATTCAAGAAGGAGCGTGATCGAACGGGTATCATGGTAATCGCGCATGATGCGTACCTGATCAATCTTGGTTCTCCAAACATGGCCTTGTTGAAGAAGTCGCGAGCCGCATTTCTGGACGAGTTGGAGCGAGCGGAGAAGCTGGGATTACCTTACCTCATCATGCATCCGGGCTCTCACAGCGGATCCGGGGAAGAAGCGGGCCTTAGATCGGTGGTGAGATCTTTCAACGCCATACTACGCAAAACTTCCGGTTTTCAGGTACGGATTCTCGTAGAGAATACCGCTGGCCAGGGAACCGCGCTGGGCCATTCCTTCCAGCATTTGAGGCGAATAATGGAAGAAACGGCTGAACCCGAACGCATAGGAGTTTGTTTGGATTCCTGCCATGCTTTTGCCGCTGGTTATGACCTGCGCGGTTCTTCGGGTTATCACAGAATAATAGAGGAATTCGATTCGGTGGTAGGTCTGGACCGCCTCAATGCCTTTCACCTCAACGACTGCAAGAAAGGATTGGGGTTGAGGGTGGATCGCCACGAACACCTTGGTAAAGGGGCCTTGGGCTTGGAATTTTTTCGGCTGGTAATGAACGATCGTCGTTTTCGACACGTGCCAAAGATAATTGAGACCCCCAAATTTCTTGAAGGAGATGACATGGATCCGGTGAACTTAGATCTATTGAGAACGCTTGTAACTCATGAGGCTTATTCATGAGGTGTTCACATTGTTGCGAAATTTCTCCTCCATGTGCCTCAAATTTCTGGTATGGTAAGATTAGCGCTGTGTAATGCGGCTAGGACTGAGGAAGCAGAGGCGACAGTTGTGAAAACTCCTATGATTGAATTGAAAACCTCTCGTGAAATCGAGACCATGAGAGATGCGAACCGAATTGTGGCCGAAATCTTGGGACGATTAGAAGAAATGATCCGGCCCGGCACCACAACAGGTGAACTTAACAAAGTGGCCGAGGCGATGATTATCCAGGCCAAAGCAAAAGCCGCTTTCAAGGGGTACCGGATGCGCAACAACAAGCCCTACCCTGCAGCCATTTGCTCGTCAGTCAATGAAGAGGTGGTACACGGGATCCCCGGCCCTCGTGTTCTCAAAGAAGGGGATATTGTCGGAGTGGACGTGGGAGTGGTCTACAAAGGGTTTGTTGGAGATTCGGCGCGAACGTATCCGGTGGGGAAAATAACCCCTGAAGCCCTCAAGCTTTTGAACATTACTCGAGAATCGCTGTATGAAGGGATAAAGAAAGCCGTCGCCGGAAATCGGCTGCAAGACATCTCCGGCGCTATCCAGAGCCATGTGGAATCACACGGTTTTTCGGTAGTGCGTGATTTTGTGGGCCACGGCATAGGCAGAAAGATGCACGAGCCTCCCCAGATTCCAAATTATAAAGGAGTCGGCTGGAATCCGCGCTTGCAGGTTGGGATGGCACTGGCCTTGGAGCCAATGGTGAACGAAGGAACGTGGAAAATCAGACTGCTCGATGACGAGTGGACGGCAGTGACCGCAGACGGTAAACTCTCTGCTCACTTTGAGCACTCGATTGCGATCACGGACAACGGACCTCTGATACTCTCTGAGATCTGATTCACGGTCTTGTCTGAACAGGTGAGGCCGTTGCTAGTCGCGAAGAGCTGGTACGGGCACGGAGCGCAGTGCATACTTACAGGTATTCTCACAAGTGATCACGGAAAAAGAAAAGGATTTAGTGGTGACGGGCATCCTGCCCGTCGATCGGCGACAGGCTAGAAGCCTGTCCCACCAATCTAAATTGATGCCAACAGGCACCATGCGTGACGATAATTCTTCCGAGAACCACCCTATACGAATATGAGACAATCCACGACGAAGCGCCAATTTCAATGCGCCGCAGTATCGGTACCATGAATCAGATTGAGCCAGCAACCCTGAGCAGAATCAAGCGCTACGACATCATCCGCCATGTGGGCGGAGGAGGAATGGGTCAGGTATACCTGGCAATGGACAGGATTATCCGAAGACCCGTCGCCATAAAAACCTTTTCTTTGGAGGCGTTGCCGGGCATAGAAGGCTCGAAAGAGAAGGTCATGCGAGATTTTTTCTTAGAGATTCAGACCGCCGGAGCCCTTCTGCATCCAAATATTGTGGTCATTTACGATGTGGGCAAGAAAGGTGACTTGCTCTACATGGTCATGGAGTTCATTTACGGTAAGACCATCCTGGAGCATATCCGGACGTCTCCCTTCAGCATTAAGAAGTCTATAGAGATTGTTTATGAATTGGCTTCGGCGCTAGATTACGCTCACACGAAGGGCGTAATTCATCGTGACATCAAACCGGAGAATATCATTCTTTCGGCTCAAGGTGTCCCGAAAATCACCGATTTCGGCATTGCCCGGTTCAGGAAGCACCTGAAAGGTCATCGCTTGCCTCTTATCGGCTCCGCGAGATTCATGGCGCCGGAACAAATCTTGCTTCGTGAACAAGATCATAGGGTAGATATCTATCAGCTTGGGCTGGTCCTATTTGAACTGCTGACCGGGCAGGCCCCTTTCAAGGGAGCCAGCTCCGAAGAGACTCTGGCAAAAATCTGTACCCAGGGCATCCCTCCTCCCGGGCGGATCAACCCCGAGATTCCGCAGGAAATTGATGTGATTGTGGGGCGCTGCCTGGAAAAATCACCTGCCAGGCGCTTCTCACGAGCCGGCGATCTGGCGGCCGCTCTCGGGGAGTGCCTCAGATCTGGATTACGCACGGCTATTTCTCCGGACGAGGAGTTAGTTCAAAGTCTAAAGAAGTTCGAAATGTTCTCTCTGTTCTCTGAGGAAGAGATCCAGCAGTTGATAAAGGTGAGTGAGTTTATAACATGCCGGGCCGGCGAGCACATAATAAGCGAGAATGAAAGTGACTCCAACTTCTTCGTCCTCCTCGAGGGAAACGTGGAAGTTGTCAAGAGAGCACGCAAGCTGTCGGATTTCCTGCCAGGGGCTTGTTTCGGAGAAATTGGAGCTTTTGCCAGGCGAAAAAGGTCTGCCGGCGTGGTAGCCAAAGAGGATTGCAAGTTGCTCCAGATAAATGCTTTGTTGTTCAAGGAGCTGGATCCCTTATTGCAACTCAAGATGCTCCATATCGTTGTGCGGAACTTGGCGAGTCTTGTTATTTCTCTCGATGGTGAAATCATGGAATTGACCGAAGGGAAAGGTGGGACACAGACATTCCCTTCGACGTGCCCACTTTGCGGTTTCGATAATGGCGCTCCCATAGAGGTTTGTGCGCGCTGCGGAGCGATCCCGTCCATCCTCTCCCGGCCTGAGGCAGCAATGGAGCCGGACACAGCGTGTTAAGGTGAGATTTATGGTCGATCCCGCCGCAATATTCAAGGGCAAGAAGATCACCGTAATGGGACTAGGGCTGCTGGGCCGAGGTCTGGGAGATACCCTCTTCCTTGTCCGTTGCGGCGCTAGAGTAACGGTTACAGACCTCAAGCCCGCTGACCAACTGGCCCCCTCGTTGGAAAAACTCAAAGGGCTCCCGATCACGCTTCATTTGGGAGGCCATGATGAAGCGGATTTTGTCAATGCAGATATGATTCTACGTAATGCCGACGTGCCTCGTTCCTCCAAATTTCTCAAAATGGCCGCAGAGAGCGGCGTGCCTGTTGAGATGGATGAAAGCCTTTTTTGCAAAAACTTCCAAGGCGAAGTAGTTGGGATCACGGGAACGCGAGGCAAGACCACTACAACAACCCTTATTCATCAAATACTCTCTAGGGCTAGGCCAAGGGTGTTTCTTGCCGGCAACATCATGGGGCAAGCGACGCTTCCACTGCTGGAGCGCGCCAGCAAAACGGATACCGTAGTTCTCGAGCTGTCGAGTTGGCAGCTTCAGGGTTTTCATGACGCGAGGCTCTCGCCCAATGCCGCGGTATTTACAAACATTTACCCTGATCATCTAAATCGTTATGCGGATATGCACGGTTACGTTTACGATAAGAAGGCGATTTTCCTATACCAGCAGGACGAGGACTTCTGCATCTTTAATGGCGATCAGGCCCGGACCGAGGAATTGGCTCAAGAGGCCCCTGCAAGGAAGAGCTTTTTTCATGTCGAGGACGTCCCGAGTAATTGGAATATTCAGCTTCCAGGTAGGCATAATAGAGAGAATGTCGCCGCAGCATCATGCCTTGCTCGAAACATGGGTGTCCCGGTGCAAGTCGTTCGCTCCGCGGTTGAGGCTTTCAGTGGGGTTGAGCACCGCCTACAGTGGCTGGGTGAGAAAAATGGAGTGGGTTTTATCAACGATGCCACCAGCACCACTCCTGTGTCCGGCTGCGCTGCCTTGGACTCGGTGGATGGGAAGCGCATTCTGCTTATAGCCGGAGGTTCCGACAAGAAGCTCGATCTGCAACCATTTGCGCGTGCCGCGGTTTCGCAAACCCACAAGATCGCGCTGCTCGAAGGGGACGCTACCGAGGCTCTTTCCGAAAAGATCGCTGACGCCGGTGGAGAGCATAAATTGGTGGGGCGGTTCGACAATCTCGAAAATGCCGTAAAAAGTTTGATGGAAGAGGCCGAACCCGGAGACGTGGTTCTGCTCTCTCCGGGCTGCGCATCGTTCGGGATGTTTCGGAACGAATTCCATCGTGGAGAGACGTTCATCCGTATCGTAAGCGAAATCATTGACAACGTCTGACAAACCTTAAAAAATAGGTATTGCTACACGAATCACAACCACGACGAGGCATCATGGAAGATCCTCCCAATGGAAACTCTGACTCTTTATCAAGCAAGTAAATATTGCGGCGTTTCACCTCGGACAGTCTCCAACTGGATCGATGAGGGGGAGTTGATCGCCCAGAGAGTGGGCGGACTGCATCGCCGTGTGAGGCGGGAAGACCTTGAAGAGTTTCTAAGACGCCGAGGCATGGCTGTTGTTGATAGCGTAGCAGAAGGGCCTTCCCAAAGGATACTTGTGGTGGAAGACGACGCCCTCATTGTGGAGACCATTGTGCGAACCCTGGAAGAAGAGCCTTACAATTACGAAATTGTCTCCGCGTCCGACGGATTTGAGGCAGGATTTCAGTTAAGCCGTTTCAACCCGGACTTGCTAATACTCGATATCATGATGCCGAATATGGACGGACACGAGGTGTGCCGTAGAATAAAGCAGGATCCATCAAGAAGCCACATCAAGGTCATGGTCCTCTCCGCATACTTGGACGAGGAAAATTATCAAAAAATGAAACAAAATGGCGCCGATGTCTGCTTTGCGAAACCTTTGCCGCTGGAAATGCTCAAAAGAGAGGTAGCTCGCCTGCTGCATAACTGACAAATGAATATCGGCTCTAATTCGGTAATTCCTTGAAGCTGCCTTGTGGGTCACGGAGGCTCCATGAAATCGGTCTACCACATGACGCCTGACGAAATCGATGACCGTATTACCGAGATCCAGCGAAACTATATCGGTTTTTTCCAGCAAGCCCGCGATGGCTTTTACATTAGCACCCGCGAGGGCCGATTCCTCGATTGCAACGAAGCTCTGGTGGGGATGCTGGGCTACAGTATGGTAGAAGAGGGCCTGGCGCTGGACCTGAACAAAGACCTCTGGATGAATCCGGAGGATCGGATCCAGTTTCAAAAAACAATTGAAAAGCAAGGTTACGTCCAGGACTATGAGGCCACTTTCAAACGCAAGGGCGGACATCCTTTGTACGTGAGCCTCTCCAGCCACGTATGGAAAGACAAACAGGGGCGGGTCCAGGGATATCGCGGTTTCGTGGTCGATCATACCGAAAAGAAACTCATGAACGACCGACTGGCGGCTACCGAAACCAAGTACAGGGATTTGTTTGAAAACATTCAAGATGGAATGTTTATAGCGGATTCAGAGGGGATGGTGACGAACTGCAACCAGGCCCTGTGCGATATCACCGGCTATACCAAAGCGGAATTCCTGGCAATGAATTACTACCGCGACCTTTTTGTGGGCGAGGAAGAAGTGTTGGACTTCAGGAGAAAGTTTATCAAGCAGGGAGTGGTCAAGGATTACGAAATACGGATTAGACGTAAGGATGGAACATTACGAGATGTTTCTATGAGCGGATACGCGGACCGGGACAATTCCGGCCGGATCATAAGTTATCAGGGTCTCATGAGAGACACCACAGAGCGAAACCGTCTCCAGAAGCGACTGATTCAGGCAGAGAGACTTTCGGCGATGGGAAAAATGGCTTCTCAATTGGCCCATGAACTGAATAATCCGATTTACGGCATCATGAACTGCCTGGAGCTTATCAAGGATGTAGTGCCCCAAGACAATTACAAGCGGAAGTTTGTGGACCTGGCTTATGATGAGTGCAAGAGGACCTCGGTGCTCCTCATAAAGATGCTCAAATTCTTCAAACCGGACGATGAAAAAAGAGCTGTCACCGATATCAACAAACTTATTGAAGAGACTTTACTGTTTTACGAGAAGCAGTTCATGAACCTCAACATACAGGTATTCACCAGTCTTAACCCTGAACTTCCCCGCATCATGGCGGTTGAAAGCCAATTGAAGCAGGTTCTTATCAACATGATCATAAATGCCAATGCGGCTATGGAGTCCGGAGGTCAACTTCGTGTATCCAGCGGCATGGACCTCGGCAGCCATAATATAATGATACGGATAGAGGATACAGGAGTCGGAATACCGGCTGAAAACCTGGATAAGATCTTTGACGCCTTTTTTACCACCAAGAAAGAGGTCCTAAAGGGGGTGGGGCTCGGCCTGAGTATATGTTATGGTTTCATAAAAGAGCACGGTGGAAGCATCGACGTGGAAAGCGAACCCGGGAAAGGGGCCTGTTTCACGATTTGCCTTCCCGCGAGTGACGAAAAGGAAGTCATCGGACGCTAGGTTCCCCCCTTTCGTAAACGGGGGTTAGGGGGATTTTGAGTTAATCCTCTGAAAATCCCCCTCAATCCCCCTTTAAAAAAGGGGGACTTTAATGGCCCTTGGCCCTCTTCATGGGAGAGAATCGTACCAAAATCCTCGCCTATTGCTTTAGATATCCGCCCCGACGGCTCCGTACAAGCGACAGCCGCATTCGGCTGGCCATCCGGCGCATACAGCCGACCGCGAAACGTCTAACTTGATGCGGCTCTCGCAGCTACTTCAACTGAAAGCTTCCGGATTCCAGTTTACACTGGCTAAAATCGATGGGCTGGCTGCATCCCGAACAAGTGTGTGGCCTATCGAATTCGTCGGAGAAAATTTCCTTCTCCTTACCGCAGTTTGGACATTTGCAAGTGAAAGATGCCAGATTTTTGTTGGCCTGCAAGCCGGGACAATGCAAGGGGGTATTCATTCTTCAACTCCTGTGGTCTTGGCATTGAAAATTTAATAGCCCTTTTTCAAACAATTCTCCTAAAAGTATAATGCAGTGAGCTGATTCAGGCAACAAAAACCAAGCCGCGACGGTCGGCAGCTTGTGGGCCCTCAAAAACAAAAAAGAGGATTGCGCAATGCACAATCCTCATGTATTCCAGACTGCCCACCAGGGCACGACGCGCAAAAAGAGCACAGAAGCCTATATGGAGAGGCTATCCTTCCAGTATTGACCGGAGTTCCTTCAACTCCTTCTTGATCTCGAGGAGAATTTCCCGGTAATCCGTATTACCTGAATGTGTGAAATTCTCCATCCTGATGCTGGGAGCCTCAAGCTCCTCTCTAGGTTTAGCCGTTCTCGTCGGCCTTTTTGCCTTCTTCTCCGCGGACACCTGCTTTTTCATCTCCTGAAGGCGCTTTTTGGCCCCAGCGATGGTAAATTTTTCATCGTACAGGAGATGCTTGATTTCAAGAAGGAGTTCCAGGTCCTTTTTGTGGTAAAGACGCTGTCGAGCTCGGGTCCGGGTCGGCTTGAGGATCTTGAATTCCGATTCCCAATACCTAAGAACATACGGCTCAACATCCAAAATTTCACTTACTTCGCCGATCTTGAAATACTGTTTCTCCGGAATTGCGATAGTCATAGCGCGACCACCCCTCACATCATAATCCAATCCAACAAAATCCAGCGGTCTTCCAGAGGAGGAACCGATTGAGCCTGGCCGATCTGTAACTTCAGGGCACCGGCTGCTTCGGTCCTTATTCCCTCATTGTGGCGCCCAACTCCCTTACAAGGGCGTCCGCCACACGAGAATGGACTTCCTGGACTTCCTCATCAGTCAGAGTACGGTCCACTGCCTGATATCGGATCCGAAAGGCCATACTTTGGCAACCCTCCGGAATGGATTTTCCTCGATACAAATCGAATAAGATCACGGACGCAATAATATCATGGGCCAAACGTGAAATCAAGTGTTTAATCATATCCCCTGAAACTTTTTCTTCAACGATGAATGATAAATCCCTCTCTATATAAGGGTAGCGAGGAATAGGCGTGAAAACTCCCTCCTTGCGCATCCGAACGAACAGAGGCTCCAGGAGAACCTCAAACATGAGGACTTTTCCAGGCATATCATATTCCCGAACCTTCGCTGGAGCCACCTCTCCCAGAAAGCCAATGCTCTCGTCGTCGAGGATCATGTCCGCTGATTTGCCCGGATGCAGGAAGGAAACATTCGACGGAACAAAGACTACTTCCTGTATGCCCAAGCCTTCCAGCAGGCTTTCCAGCACACCTTTGACGTCATAGAAATCGACTTCCTGATCGCGCGGAAGATTCCAGAGTTCCGGGTATCGCGCTCCTGTAGCGACCCCTGCCAACTTCAGGTCTTCTCTGGGCAATTCCTCTCCAGGCACCGGCGAAAAAGTTTTGCCCACTTCATAAAGCTTTAAATTCTCGGAGCGAAAATTTATGTTTCGCTTCGCCACCGCCAAAATGCCGGGAATAAGTGAAGTCCGCATGGCAGCATAATCCTCTGTCAGAGGATTGATAAGGATCAGCTCGTCCCGATCTTCGGAACGAGTGTTGAACTCACGTGCCGCCTCCACGGATACGAAAGACATTGTGATTACCTCGGAGAAACCGGAGGCGTTCATTAATGAATTAACGTTTCGGATCCGGTTCCGATTCTCACCACTTCTATCTGGAGCAGATCTGTAGCTGGGCATGGATACGGGTATATTTTGAAAGCCGTGGAGCCTGGCCACCTCTTCTGCCATGTCCTCTTCTCTGTCCAAATCCCAGCGCCAAGAAGGCGAAACGCTGACTATCTCCCCATTCGCCCCTGCGACCTTTTTGACGCTGATCCCAAGCCTCTTCAGATAAGAGGAAATCTCTTCGTCCTTTAAGTTCAAACCCAACAAGCTGTTTACCTTGCTTGTCCTGACTGAAACCCGAGGTCTCACAATAGGAGCAGGATAAGCATCGACGCGGCCCGAAAGAACAGTCCCTCCCGCCAATTGACCGATAAGATGTGCAACCCGGTGAGCAGCCCAGATCGTGCCCTCGGGGTCTATTCCTCGTTCAAACCTGTATGAGGCTTCGGTACTCAGTCCCAGTGCCTTGGAGGTCCTCCTTATCCCGAACCTCTCGAAACAAGCGCTCTCGATCAGCACGTTGGAGGTGTTCTCTGTAATCTCCGAATTCATACCGCCCATGATTCCAGCCAGGGCCACAGATCGTTTGCCGTCTCGAATCATCAGAGCGTTCTCTGGCAATTGTCTCTCGACCCCATCGAGAGTCACGAACGTCTCGCCGAGCTCGCAGCGGCGCACCACGATCTTCCGGTCTTCCAGCAGGTCGTAGTCAAACGCGTGGAGCGGCTGCCCGCATTCCATGAGAACAAGATTGGTAGCATCCACAACATTGGAGATTGGGCGAACTCCCGCCCTGATCAGTTTAAGACGAATCTCTAAAGGGGACGGCCCAATTTTGACGCCTTCAACCATGGTGGCTACATAACGCGGACAGAGGTCCGCGTCCGGCACTTCCACGCTGATCCTCTTCGCGACGCTGGCCTGGCCTTTTGCAACAGGCAACTCCGGTACCTTCCACGACTTTCCCGTGAGAGCTGCTACTTCTCGAGCAGTGCCGAGGACCGACAGGCAATCACCCCGGTTGGGCGTGAGCGATATCTCTAAGATCGCATCCTTTACAAACGGAAAAGCCTTTGTGAGAGATATTCCCGGTTTGCAAGATTCATCTAGAACTAGAATGCCCGACGCGTCATCTCCCAGGCCCAACTCTTTTTCCGAGCAAAGCATTCCCGAGGAACGTACACCCTTGATTTCCGTCTCTTCTATCTTCTGCCCGGAGATGAGAACAGTGCCAGGAGCGGCGTACGGAACTAATTGGCCGGTGCGTAGATTTGGGGCGCCGCAGACAACCGTAGCCTCGCGTTTGCGCAGGCTGATGCGCGCCAGGCTGAGCTTCTCAGACTTCGGATGAGCCGTTATTTCCTCTACCTTAGCAACAAATACTGTGTCGAGTTCGTGCCCCACATAGGACACGCTCTCCACCTCGATACCTCCCATGGTAAGAAGATCGGCGATCTCTTCAGCGGATTGATCAATGTCCACGAACTCCTTCAGCCAGTTCATGCTGACGAGCATTTCCGTTCACCCCTTTTCAAATCGAGAAAAAGCCGCACAAAAACAGCTTCTCCCACTGCCGTTTCAAAAGACGCTGCCGCAAGGACTCTACGAGGGCACGACAGATTAACTGCCACATTTGGCATCAGAACTGATTCAAAAAGCGTACGTCGTTTTCGTAAAAGGTTCGGATATCCGGGATCCCGTACTTCAGCATGGCGACTCTCTCGATCCCCATGCCGAAGGCAAACCCCGTGTAAATCTCAGGGTCGTAGTTAACGAACCGATAAAGCTCCGGGTCCACCATGCCCGAACCAAGGATCTCCAACCAGCCTGTGTTGGAGCACGTTCGGCAACCGCTTCCGCCGCAGATCACACACTGTATATCAACCTCCGCGGATGGCTCGGTAAACGGGAAAAAACTGGGCCGAAAGCGTAGAGAGTATTTTTCTCCGAAGTATTCATGCACAAAGGCGGTGAGTATCCCTTTCAGGTCGGCCAACGAGATGCCTTTGTCCACCCAAAGCCCTTCAATCTGCATGAACATGGGAGAGTGTGTGATGTCAGCATCTCTTCTGTATACCTTGCCGGGACAAATCACCCGGACCGGTGGCTGCTGCTTTTCCATGGTCCGGATTTGGACTGGTGAAGTGTGGGTTCTCAGCACCACATTATCCGAGAAGTAAAAGGTATCCTGCATGTCTCTGGCAGGATGGTCCCGAGGAATATTCAGGGCCTCAAAATTGTAGTAATCCAACTCCACCTCAGGGCCTTCGGCCAACTGAAAGCCCAATCCTCTAAACACCTCGATCAATTCATCGGTAACCCTGTTCAGTATATGCGTGCGGCCGGGGATGGATCTTCTACCGGGCAGAGTGACATCTACGAATTCGACAGCGAGTTTTATTTGCTCGTCTTGCAGACGCAAAGCCGCTTCTTTTTGACCGAACTTTTCTTCCAATTCTCCCTTGATTGTATTTGCCAGTTGCCCTATCTTCGAACGCTCGTCAGGGGGCAGGTCTCTCAGACTTCTCAGGAGCGTGGTCAGTTCTCCCTTCCGGCCGAGTACTCTAGTCTTTGCATCCGCCAATGCCTTTTCATCTTGAAGCTGGGCGATTAATACGAGGGTCTCTTCTCTAAGTCTATCGAGTTGCTTTTTCATGGTATCCTCATAAACCAAAAAAAGCGGTCCAAAAAGACCGCTGTCTGTTCGCCCGAGTGCCATTCCAAAAGCTGGGTGTTTTTTCAACCGCTTTCTTAATCGAGTCCATTGAGTCTCGCGTCCGTACCATCTTCCCCTGACCCCTGGCTCAAGGGACGGAAATACCTTCTCCCTCTCCGTGGGAGCTAGGGAGAAAGAGAAGGGAGTCGCTCCGGGTTAGCTTTGAGACGCAATTCTCAACAGCCGGTCTTGTATTATCCACCTCAGTAAGAAGGGCCTCAAGACCCCAGGGCGGTCTTTGCCTCTTGAACCACACTTGCGAATGCGGCTGCGTCTGTCACGGCCAAATCAGCGAGGATCTTCCTGTCCAGAGCCACGTCAGCTTTCTTCAGACCCTCCACGAAACGGTTGTATGGGAGGCCATTACTGCGGGCTCCCGCGCTGATCCTCGTGATCCAGAGACGGCGAAAATCCCGCTTTCTTGTCCTGCGATCCCGATACGCATAGCAAAGGGCCCTTTCCACGGTCTCTTTCGCCTGTTTCAACGTCCTGCTTCGGCCGCCAACGTATCCTTTGGCCGCTTTCATGATCTTGTTTCTTCTGGCCCTGCTGGCCGGTGCGCTTCGTGCTCTGGGCATTATTGACTCCTTGAGCAGGCAGACAGCCTGATATCTTTCTTCGAGAGCATTTCTTTCAGGCGAGACAGCGTAAAGAGCCTTTCCTTTAAGATGCTGTCATCGCCACAGCTCTTTATGGGCTCATGACGAATCCCACGCGTCGCATCTTCATTGCGTGAGGGTCCCAAAAAGTTGATCGGCGCTCTCACCCGTACGGCAATAACCGCCTGATCTGTTTCGCGTCCTTCGGGTCTATGAAGGCTTCCTTCCTCAAGTTCCGCTTCTGTTTGGTAGTCTTCGTCGTAAGGATGTGGCTGTGGTAGGCCTTCTTTCTCTTGATCTTTCCACTCTTGAGAATGGTGAACCGCTTGGCCGCGCCACGGCACGATTTCAATTTGGGCATATTCGAATCTCCCTGTCCCGCGGCACGAAAACGGCCCGAAGCTGCGGGATATCTACATTAAACTTTTATTTATACTCCATTTGTCAGAAGGAGACAAACACTTTATCGCGACGCGAATAAATTTTCAAATCAGCCTACTGAAACACACTTAGCTGCCGCAGCCGAATAGGTTGTTCACCGGAGGGCACATACCTGACGTATCGGGCCGACCTCTCCTTAAAAGCCAAGTACTCGAAGCCCGGCCATTGGTCGAAATTGTCCATACGGGTCTTGTTCACGGTAAGCCACGGTTCCCAGCTCTTGCCATCCGTGGACAGCTCCACCTTCCAATTGGAGGGGACAGATTTCTTGTCGCCCCAGACGATCCTTAGTCTGGAAATCGGCACGACGTCACCCAGGTCGAGTACCACTTTGGGGAGTCCTGAACTGCGGTTCGCCGACTCTTCTAAAAGCTGGGGTCCTGGATATCCTTTGAGGATGTGCAGACCGCTGTCGGTGGGTTTATCATTGACGAGGACCGTGGCATTCCTCGAATAGTCCCGGAAATATGTATCCTTGGGTGTTTTCAGTAGATCATCTTTCTCCGGAGTCAAGCCAAATACCTGGGTCTTTACCTGCGTGGCTAATTTCTTGGCCAGGATATAGTTGGCGCCATTGGTGAGATGACACCAGTCAGTGAAAACCCATGACGTCACGTCATCGTAAATTTTTGTCAGATCCAGCACGTCGCAGCCGGCCTCACGGGCGCGCTTTTCGATCTTGTCCACCAGGACATCATAGGTCTGGGCCGCATCGTAGAAGCCTATCTTCTCCATGCCCGTGACCTTTTCTATCTTCTCTTCCATTGGCGTCCGCTTCTTCTTGCAGTTACGGAACATAGGCTGCAAAGCGAGTATGTGGGCAACATGATCCGTCTCCAACACCTTGTGGAATATGGCCTCAACGTCCGCCACCTGCGCAATGTTTCGATCGCGATACGCTATCATTTCCGGGGTAGCATCTTGAGGATGGGCGGCAAATCCGCGGTCTTCCATCAGTATGCCGGGCCCCTCCCCTTTCTTCATTGCCAGCCAAGTGAAAAAGTAAGTATTTCTCTTCAACCAGAGGGTAAGATAGTTCATGATCCCCCTGCTGCTCATGTCCATGACATCGTTCACTACTTCATAATATTGACCCTCGGTAAAGTAATTCCAGTCTTTCAAAGGCCGCGCCACAGTATGGACCTCGTTGGCCCCGTCGAGCGCTACTATCAAGTCAGGGTGGAAAAGACGCAGCTTGGCCAGGTACCGCATCAGGCTGTTCTGAATCACATAGCCGGGTACTCCGCATTGATGACACGGATTTTCTTGCCATTGATCTTCTCGCGCACCCTTGGGTCTGCATTGAGAATCTCCTGAATGATGTGCGGAATGGTCCACCGGAACGTCACTTCGTAGTAGTCGGCGACCGCATCCGCAGGCGGCACAGGCCCACGACCGTAAACCACAGAACCTCCGGTCACGAAGACGCGGTATTCGTCGGCAGGCTTATCAAGGGGAACGTCATCGAAATCCTTGAAATTCTCGTCGTTAATGTACTCATGGGAGTTCCCTAAGTGCGTGTTCCGCACTGCCGCGAATCCCGGTGTCGGTTCGTACCCGAACTCAGGAGCTACAGTTTGCGAACTTTGACGCGCCAGGTCCATATCCCGATTCTTGTATGCTTCTCCCAAAGGAGAAGCTAGTACCTTCAGGTATGCGTAATATTCGAGTCCCCCAAGGATTCCGACCACCACTGCGGCCAGAAAGCCAATGTAAAGGCAGATCAGGAAAAAACGCCCAATCATGCTGCCCCAGCTCCGCGATTTTTGACTCACAGCGGTAGCGGTTTCTTCCTGCTTTGAAGAGCGTCCCACGTCTTCAACCAAGGAAGTCGAATCCTTGGATTGGCTAGACTCAGTCATCCGTTCCTCCTGAGATGTTTTTGTCCGTGGCCTGCCTGGCGGCTTCATCTCGCGACGTCGGACCAGCGATTGTGGGGGAAATTCCGAAGCCCGGTCTCACGAGCCAACCTTGAGGAGACCACTTGTCGTGGCCGCGTTCGGCAGGGACAATTCACCGGTCAACAACCACCGGCATTGCCTGAAGGATTGCCAAGCGGATCAAAAAGGGGAGTCCGCGGAAACTTCCGGAGAGAAGGCTCCCACGCGACTCAGGGTTTCTATTTTGCTCAGCCCCTAGAAAAGGGTGTAGATGAAAGGCGCCGCGACAGGCGAACTGGCGGCCAAAATAACGAAAGCCGACAATATGACCAATACAATTAAAATAGGGGCAAGCCAAAACTTCTTACGAACTTTCATGAAATCCCAGAATTCTTTCACCAACGACATACCGGTTCCTCCTCTGTAGGCGATTTCATTTCATCAATCAGAATTGCCTCTTCCAAGTCTCTCTTTTGCTCTGCCCCTACAAGATGGGGTAAATGAAAGGCGCTGCGACAGGCGCGCTTGCTGCCAAGAATATGAAAGCCGACACTATGACTAGCACAACCAAAATAGGGGCAAGCCAAAACTTCTTGCGGACTTTCATGAAGTCCCAGAATTCTTGCACCAAGGACATATCGGCCTCCTCAGCAGGCAGCCTCAATTTGCCGACTAAAATTGCTTTTCGTATCTGTCTATGCTGGTATCCGTTTCTTGTTCTCTTCGCATCCAATAGGAATCGGCCTGCGGATCCAGCTTCCTTTCCA
>CAVSPC010000049.1:0-46894 GCA_963729795.1 uncultured delta proteobacterium
GCTCTTGCCGTTTTTTTATGTTGATATAAATTCCCCCTTGGCTATGTTGTGTCCCCGGTCCGCGGAGCAGAAGATCGGTTGGGGAACGCGAGCATACGAACCAAAGGAAATAAGTCGTGCAGAATTCAACAGCTGAACAGGGCGGAGGCGAGACTCAGGCTTCAATACACCTGGAAGTCGAAAAGCGCTATCTCGCCTATGCGTTATCCACCATCGTGTCCCGGGCATTGCCTGACGTTCGGGATGGACTGAAGCCCGTCCACCGTCGGATACTCTACGCCATGCACTCAATGCGGCTAAGCGACGCGGCAAAAATGAGAAAGTCCGCAGCGGTTGTGGGAGAGGTGATTGGAAAATATCACCCTCACGGAGATCAGGCTGCCTACGACGCGCTCGTTCGAATGGCTCAGGATTTCAGCCTGAGATATCCGCTTATAGACGGTTCGGGAAACTTTGGTTCAATCGACGGCGACTCACCGGCCGCGATGCGATACACGGAAACCAGACTGAGCACTTTCGCGGGATCGCTTCTAAGAGATATTGATCGAGGTACCACCGACTTCAGGCCAACATACGATGCCATAGGTGAAGAACCCGACGTGCTGCCGTCGGCCGTGCCAAATCTTCTACTCAATGGCTCATCCGGCATAGCGGTCGGCATGAGCTGCTCTTTCCCCCCTCATAATCTGGGCGAGGTTGTTGCTGCGTGTCGAGCGGCAATTGTGCGAAACGATCTGAAAACCGAAGATCTCCTGAAGCACATCAAAGGCCCTGACTTTCCCACAGGTGGAGAAATCCTGGAGCACTCCGGTCATCTGGCGGACATTTACACGGCAGGGCACGGTGCCGTCAGAGTGCGCGGAACTTACGAATTGGAAAGCGCGAAGCACGGACGTACAAATTTAATTGTTACGTCCATTCCATATTCAGTTAATAAGTCCCGCCTCATAGAGCGTATAGCGCAATTGATCGGAGACAGGAAACTCAAATACGTCCAGGATGTAAGGGACGAGAGTACCAACGATGTACGGATAGTTTTGGAACTTCGAGGAGTAGGTGCCAAGCCCGATTCCGTGATGGCCTTCCTTTACAAGCATACGGATCTACAAATTAATTTTCCGCTAAACTTTATCGCCATCACTCCCGAAGGAGTACCCGAGAGGCTCGGGCTCGCCGCTATTATCCGGTATTTCCTTGACTTCAGGTACGACAAGACCGTTCGCAGACTAAAGCACACGTTGGAGATTCTTGAAAAGCGAATTCACGTGCTTGACGGCTTCGCTCTCGTCTTTCGCGATCTTGACAAAGTCCTGCGGATAATCCGTTCAGCTAGGAGTCGACAAGAGGCGGAGCAGGGCCTGAGAGAGAATTTTCCTTTGGACGACGAGCAAATCGAGGCCATTCTGGAAACGCGTCTGTACAAGCTTGTAGGAATGGAAATCGGGAAGCTTCTGGACGAACGTGCGGCTAAGAAAAAAGAGGCTGAGGAAATTTCACGAGATTTGGCCAGTTCTGAACGGCTCTGGAATATCATTGACCGTGAACTGGCCGATATCGCGGCAAAGTTCGGCGACAAGAGGCGTACGCGAATAGTTGGAGTGCAGGAGGCGGTCGCGCTGGAATATGACCCCGAGGAATTCGTGGACCACGCGGACACGACCGTTATTCTGTCCAGGCAAGGATGGATTCGCCGGATAAAGAGTGAGGTCGGCGAGGAGGCTTCCCTGAAATTCCGTGAAGGGGACAGTCTCTTCGGTTTGGCAAGGGTGAACACCGGCAAGACTGTGGCTATCTTTTCGAACCTGGGGAAGGTCTATGTCTTGAGAACTCTGGATATCCCGGCGACACCGGGCTTCGGAGAGCCTATTGGGAGTCTATTGAATTTTGTGGACGGTGAGTTCGTAGTTGGCTTTATTGCTCCTGACCCCGCCACCAACGGCGAGAGCGGTGAAGGACATATTACTGGCCAAGAAGAGAAAACGGAGGTGGAAGCCGACGAAAATGGCCATCCGCCATCGCAGGCTTACCTCTTCGATCCACAGAGCGGAACGCCCGAAACAGTTGCGAGCTCCGAATTATCGGCATTCTCAAGAGGTTTGCTGACAACCCGCTTGGGAAAAGGCTTCCGATTCGATTATGCCATTCTTCGGGAACCCACTAAACGGATGGGTAGGCGTCTGGTGAACTTGGAAGGTAATGACGAGGTCATTACGGTCAAGCCGGAGAACGGAGAATTCGTCGCTCTTGCGACGGATTCCGGTAACATTCTCGTATTTCCCGTGGATCAGGTTCCAATCCTGGCCGGTCCGGCACGCGGGGTACGGATGATGAAAGTGGCTTCCGGATTTCATGTGATCGCTATGGAACTAGTGAATCTAGGCGATACATTGCAGATCAAACCCAAAAGAGGCAAAGACAAAAACCTGCAAGTCAAGGACATACTGTTGAGAAATCGGGCCGGCAGCGGTAAAAGCGTTTGTGCTTCAATCCTGGAAATGGTTTTGCAAAGGAGTGACAAAGGTCAAGCTCAATGAGTGATTCCTATACGGTAAAAGACATACAGGTGCTGAAAGGGCTCGAGGCGGTACGCAAACGGCCAGGCATGTACATAGGCGGAACTGGACGGGAAGGACTGCATCAGCTCGTGTGGGAGGTCCTCGACAACAGCGTGGACGAAGCGCTAAACGGGCACTGCACTTTCATTGATGTGGTCCTAGGTTCAGATGGGAGCATCTCGGTCGAAGATCAAGGACGGGGAATCCCCGTGGAAAAACATCCGACTACCGGCAAGAATACGGTGGAGACCATCTTCTGCAACCTGCATGCAGGTGGAAAATTCGATGACGATGCCTATAAAGTGGCCGGCGGTCTTCACGGAGTGGGTGCCGCGGTGGTCAACGCTCTGAGCGAAAAATTGTCCGTTGAAGTCTGCCGCAACGGCTTACGCTACTTTCAAGAATTCCGACGCGGAAAAGCCGTGTCGCCTTTGCATAAGATAGGAGAATCAAAACGCACAGGAACCAAAGTGACGTTCCTGCCCGACGCTGCGATCTTCCCCGACAAGGCATTTTCCAAAGAGCAGATACGAGAGCGGCTGGAGAGCAAAGCTTTTCTTATAGCGGGACTCAAGATCAGGCTGAGTGACGAGGCGGAAGGAACAGTAGAGACCTTCACCTATCCGGGAGGTATAACCGATTTCCTCCGGAAGCTGGTGACAGATCGTCCGCTGGTCGATGCGCAGCCATTCTATTATCGCCACGACAACGATCTGCGGCTGGAACTCGTCATGGCCTGGACATCCGAGACCTCTACTCGGATACTATCGTTCGTCAATTCCATACCCACGCCGGCGGGCGGCACTCACGAAACCGGGTTCAAGAATGGAATAGCTCGCGCTCTCCGGACATACATCGAGAAGCGCAACGGCCTCCCGAAAGGGATCAAGGGTGTTTCGGCGGAGGACGTGCGCGAAGGCCTTGTTGCGATCCTTTCGGTTTACCTTCACGAGAACCTGGAATTTCAGGGGCAGACGAAGGAACGCCTCAACAGCCGCACAGCCCTGCAGATCGAACCCGTGATCCGCAATGCCTTTGAGACCTGGCTCCACCAGAACCCCACGCAGGCAGCGGCAGTAACCAATCGCGTCATACTGGCGGCTCAAGCACGCTCAGCTTCGCGAGCGGCACGCGATGAGGTTAATCGCAAGGCCGCAACGCGCCGACTAACGCTGCCAGGCAAATTAGCAGACTGTTCATCTACGTCGCGAGACGGGACTGAACTCTTTATCGTCGAAGGCGACAGCGCTGGAGGCTCATCAAAACAGGCTCGAGACAGAAAGTTCCAAGCCATTCTACCGCTGCGAGGCAAGATCTTGAACGTTGAGCAGGCCTCTGCGGAAAGACTGAAAGCCAACCGGGAGATCCAGGACCTGGTTCAGAGCATCGGGACCGGGACCGGTTCAGCATTCAATTATTCCCGGCTGCGATACGGCAAAGTTATTATCAACACCGATGCCGATGTTGACGGCCACCATATTGCCACCTTGCTGCTCACATTCTTCTACCGTTTCCTCCCCGAATTAGTGCGGCGAGGACACGTCTTTCTGGCGGTGCCGCCTCTGTACAAGATTCGGATAGGATCGGGCAAAAGAGCTACCATTCGATACGTCTTTTCAGATGAAGAAAAGGAAAAGCTTCTCAAGCAGAAGAATGGCAAGGAGATCGAAATTCAAAGATTCAAAGGTCTTGGTGAAATGGATGCGGAAACATTGAAAAGCACGACCATGGATCCATCCACCCGTACCCTCCTGAGAATCGGCGTTGACGATGAAGAAAAGGCTGATGAGATATTCGATACGCTAATGGGTAAAGACGTCAGGAAGCGTTTCTCCTTTATCAAGAAGCATGCGCGGGAAGTGCAGGAGTTGGATATTTGAAGATAGGTAATCAGTCCTTTTTTATGAATTTGAGATCTGGATCATCCACCTGCCAAACGTGAGGGTGTTTCTCGGAATGGCATATTTTGATTGCAAAAACCTTACGGAAGGATGAATCCCGGAGCGCACGGCTACACGAGCACTTGGAGCGTGCATCAGTTGACATTCCTGCCACTTCTTAGCTAATGTTAAATAGTGAAAGCAAAAGGGGGCTCAGCATGCCAATACTGGTAACTGAAATCGTGGGCGATGAACCCTACGAGTATTACCCGCTGGGGGAGTATGTTGTGCGCGCCAAGGGCGTCTGTGGTGGGCGACCCACGTTCAAATATACTCGGATCGAGGTTGCGGGAACTCTGTCGAGGATCGATGCCGGTGAGAGTATCGACTACATTGTGGAAGGTTATCGCGGACGAGTGCCGAGGGAGGCCATCTCTGAAGCAATTCAGATTGCGAGCAAGCTTGGCAAGAAACTCAACAAGAAACTGTCCAAGCGCGCAGCGGCCTAGTGATTGTACTCGACTAGCAACTACAAGGTCGGCAACTAGAACAGACTATCGATCAATGGTATCACGGTTCAGTCTGTGTCGTGAACGATTTGCGACCAGCCACAATAATTAAAGATGATGCTATTCCTTCGCTCCTTTGCCGACAACGACTCCCGGCCTTTGTGACTATCAATGTCAATCATTTTTGGAAAAAGGTACGAGCCGATCATCGCTTCTGCATTGTTTGCTTCAATGTTCTCGACAAGGACGTGGCCCGAATCTCTCCGCTCCTGAGGCTTCTTTTCCGCAATTGTAATTTCAGCACCAAAGCACAGCGCGCGGGTCACGTTTTTCGCATTAGTCTTGATGAAGTAGTTAGATCCTACAACGTTGATAACCAAACGCCAAGAATGTTTTGGCTATGAGTGCCCACGTCCAAGGGCAGCGGAGAGTCTTCGCTACCGCTCCCCACCCACTTTACATCTCGTCTCTCTGGAGTCCGGTCGCCGGTTCTACGAGAAGGCTATCCGGGCCCACAAAGCACAATCCTTAGAAGAGTCATTTGTTGGACTTGGGCTGAACCTCGTCCGCCTTCGTCGATTCTGCCGCAGCGGTACTCGGCTTCGCTTTGTCCGGCGTCGTTGACTTTGCCGCAGTGGTACTCGGCTTCACCTTCCTGATACCGGCCAGCGTTGCTGCCATAGCACGCCGGGTGAACTCGTTCTTTTCATCTTTTAAGGCGGATTCCAGTAGTCCTGTCACCTTTTCCGGATAGACATACCCGATTTGTCGCAGAGCGCCCACGGCAGCCAATCTCACGGCGGGCTGAGAGTCCTTAAGCTTGCGGCCGAAAGTTTCAAGGACGTCTTCCGGTGGAGGTCTGAAAGTAGCAAGAACGCCAATCGCAGATGAGCGAACTCGCACATTTGGGTCGTCCGTCAGGGCCGTAAGCGTTGGCACTGCCTTTAAGCCTTGTTGCCCGAGGCCTCGGACAATACCGATGGCCAACAGACGATTCTCCAGGTCTCCTTCCTTCATGGATTCGGTCAGGGGTTCCAGAAACACATCCACCTTGGATCGATACCGGATAACCCCGAGGAGCGCCTCTTTCCTGACCATGATGTCGTGGGCCTTGAGCGCTTTGACCAGCACGGGGAGGGCCTGATCGCCTTTACTGTCAATGGAGGAAAGAGCTCCCAAAATTTCCAAACGAACGTGAGCATCCGACTTGTCATACAGGCTGGAGATTTTGGGGAGAGCAGGCGCTGCTGCTGCCTTCATAAACCTCAAAACTTTCAGGGCATTAGAGACCCCGGGCTCCTGGTCCTTGTCCAGCAACTCGGTAAGACCGGGTAGAACCTTGTCCGACTTGGTGGGGGCTATCGCACTCAGCACACGTCCGGCAGCTTTGGCGGTCGTCTTGTCTTTGTTGCCAATTGCCGTGAGCAACGTGGGAATAACCGAATCGTCCACCTTGCCCACTGATGCAAGCGCGATTATCGTGTTGAGCTTGGTCAGTGTGTCCGGATCATCAAGAAACTTACGAAGGGCCTCCTCGACGTTGTGGTTCCCCTTGCCGAGTCGCCCCAGCGACTGAATCGCGGCGCGACGGACTTCTACGTTGTCATCCGATAAGCGTTCCATCAGCTTAGGGATTGTCTGCGAAGCGTCACGTGAAAAAAAACCGAGTGATTCGGTAGCAGCGCTGCGCACTTTGGCATCGGGGTCCTTCAGTGCTTCAATGAGAGGCGGGACCGCCCTCGGTGACTTGTGTCAGCCGCACCCAAGGTCGAAGGCCGCCTTGGCTCGAACTTCGGGCTTATCACTTTTGAGGTCCTTAATGTGTCTGTCGATGGCCGATTCCGCGGCCAGTGCGCCTCCAACCATCACGCTAAGTAGGAGCGCCACTACGAACCATGCAAATCGTTTCATCTTTCCTGCCTTCATCCCCCCAGAACTTCCCTTTTCTTTAGTTCAAGGTAATCGCGATCGATTTTCAGAAATCCTTTTTTGCCGAAGAGAGAAAAACGGAGCCACTGGCTAGCAAAATACAGAAGCGCTACGTCGTCGTCCCGAATCTTCTCCACTATGTCATCATCCACATGGAACTTCTGAAAAAAACTGCTCTTAAATATAAATTCTCGGAACTTGTCAGGATCGTATAAAGCCATGAGAAACATGTCCTGCATTCTCGGATCCTGGATCCTGCTTTCCCAGACCTGATCTGCCGCCATTACGTCCTTGAGTTGGTGATCGAGATCGTCGTATGCGTAAAGGCCCTGATCCCTCCTCCACGTTTCGACCGTCCATTCCCGGGATTCACCAAGCCCGTGGCACGCACGCTCATCCACAATGAATTTATATTCCACTCCTTGTTCGGTGTCCAGGGGATAGAGTCGGCAGGAATAAGGCCGGTCATCGTAAACGGCGCATCCCGATGCACTCACGAACGGACAGGTCTTCACCTCATCCTGACTCATCTTGAGGGCTACAGCGGGCAGACCGGTGGTCTGAGAAATCAGTCGATGGGTATATTTCTCGAGAAATTCGGTGGAGGATATACCGAGGGCTTTTCTGAGCCTTATGACATCGAGCGAGGTGAGAAATATGGTCACGTCCTTGCAACAGGAGTTGAAGCAGTCAATGTCAGGATGACACCGAAATGAGAAGGAGTCATCCCAGGTCATCAAGCGCTCATGGTCACATGGGGAAGTTTTCAGTTTCATCAATCAGTCCTTTCAAGGGCGCTCACTGGCAAGACTGGTTTGCAATGGAGTCGCCTAGTCTCTTGATATTCTCTCTAGCCTGCTTGTTCTCAGGGTCTAGTTCCAACGTTCTTTCCCAGCATTTCAGCGCTCTCTCAGGATTTCCAAGCAGCTCGTACGCGACCCCGCGTTGGTGGTGGGCGCCTATGTAGTCCGGACGCATTGCCACAGCCCGGTCAAAGCAGTGGAGAGCCCGGGAAAAGTCTTTCTGTTTTAGCATATAAATTTGCCCCATATTGTACCAAGCTTCAACATAACCGGAATTCAGTGCCACACACTTTTCAAATTCCGCAAGGGCTTCTTCCTCTCTTTTCAAGAATGTGTAGGCAACCCCAAGATTGTAAAAGATCGCGGGATTTTCCGGGTCAGCCGCGGCAATACGTTCGAGTCGGGCAGCCGCGGATTCATAATTCTTATCGTCCATGTCCGAAAAAGCTCGCTGAAGCTGGACCTGGACACGGAAAAGACTACGGGGCTTCTCCCGCCGCAGAATGGCGTTCAAATTTTCAAGTATACGGACCAGCCGCTGCTGGTAGGCCGTGTCACTCTGAAGTGCCAAGCAGTGCTGAAAGGCAACGATGGCTTTTTCGATGCGTTCCGCGCAGGCCCTGGAGACGCCGAGCCGGTAGTGCAGGTCGAAGCTTCGCGATTCCGGACACACGGCGAGGGCCTTCTCGTAAAATTCAGCGGCCATGAGGTAATTTTCGAGACCGTCATAACAGGCGGCTATAGCGTCAAGGACGGCGTGCGGGTCCGAGACTCGGTCCAGAATAGATTTGAACCCCTCTATGGCCTCAAGCCATTTTTGCTCTGACATATTCTTGAACGCTTTTACGCGCAGGCCCTGAACTCCGTCCGGATCGAGTTCAGCGCCTTCTCCGGCGAGGCAGCATTTCTTGTATTTTAGCCCGCTGCCGCATGGGCAGGGATCGTTTCTTCCCGGGAATGTCATTTAAGTTCCTTTTGGTGGCCGGATCTGAATTTATCAGGTTAGCATACGACGCTTTCCGTGGCAAGAGCGTTCCCTGTGAGGGACGTACAAGTTCTCGGCTTCCCCACTGAAAAAGATCTTGACAACCAGCCCAAAATTTGATTGAATCCGATATTCCTTAAACTGCTTCGGCGGTACTGGGGGTTGCGCCGGACCTCTGGTTTATTACTGCAGAATATCGTAAATATCCGTAAAGGTTTTGGAATTCTGGGAGTTTTGTTGGAAGGTCTATGCGATTGCGGCCCTTTTTCGTACCCGACATTGCGCGAAAATCGTTCCGATGGTGGGGTGAGGAACGCAACAGGAACGCAAACCCGGGGCTGGCTGGTGAACGTCTCCCACGCCATGAGCATTATCTGTGGGGCTGCAGCGACCACGTATAGAAAGGAGGAGCCTTCACAGACTCAGCGGCGGTACGCGCCGCGTGACAACAGGAGTTACACGACTCTAAAAAAGCTCAAACTAACTAGGAGGTTGGTTCATGCCAAGTTTCGTTATCATGGAAAAGTGTGATGGATGCAAGGGCCAGGACAAGACCGCTTGCATGTACATCTGCCCTAATGACTTGATGGTTCTGGACAAAGAAAAAATGAAAGCCTGGAACTGGGAACCCGAAATGTGCTGGGAGTGCTACAACTGCGTGAAAATTTGCCCGCAGCAGGCTATAGACGTCAGAGGTTATGCCGACTTCGTTCCAATGGGAGCGTCGGTGGTTCCTTTGAGGGGTTCCGAGGACATCATGTGGACGGTAAAGTTCCGCAGCGGCCAGGTCAAGCGGTTCAAGTTCCCCATCCGGACCACTCCGGAAGGTTCAGCCAAGGCTGATGGCGGGTTTGGTGAGGTCACCACAGACCTGGCCAGCCAGTGCCTGTACAATGAGCCCGAGGCTTTGCGGCTCAAAGAGCTGCCCACAATTAAGAAGTAATCATTAGGAGGTATCAAGATATGGCGAATTTCGAAACCGTCGAAGTAACGACTGATATTCTGATCTGCGGCGGCGGCATGTCGGCGTGCGGCGCAGCAGTTGAGGCCTCCTATTGGGCCAACAAGAACGGTCTGAAGGTAACTTTGGTTGACAAGGCTGCCATGGATCGTTCCGGCGCAGTGGCCATGGGCCTTTCAGCCATTAACCAGTATGTTGACATCAATAGCGGCAACAATACCTGTGAAGACTATGTCAATTACGTCAAGAATGACCTCATGGGCATAACCCGTGAGGACTTGGTCTATGACATTGCTCGTCACGTCGACTCTAGCGTTCATCTTTTTGAAAAATGGGGTCTCCCCATCTGGAAGGATGAGCAGGGCAATTACGTGCATGAGGGCCGTTGGCAGCTCATGATCAACGGCGAATCCTACAAAGTCATCGTGGCCGAGGCGGCTAAGAATGCTCTTACGCAGCGCGGCGGCGAGTACTTTGAGCGCGTTTTCATCACTACTCCCCTCATGGATGGCGACCGCGTAGCCGGTGCCGTCGGTTTCAGCACTCGTGAAGATAAATTCTACGTATTCAAGGCCAAAGCGGTGCTAGCGTCTATGGGCGGAGCGGTTCACGTGTTCAAGCCGAGAAGCGCCGGTGAAGGTCTTGGCCGTGCGTGGTATCCCCCGTGGAACTCCGGTTCCAGCTTGTACTTCACCCTGATGGCTGGCGCAGAGCAGACCTGCCAGGAAGTCCGGTTCATCCCGGTCCGATTCAAAGACGGGTACGGCCCGGTTGGCGCATGGTTCCTCCTGTTCAAATCCCGTGCTACCAACGCGTTCGGCGGTGAGTACATGGTGGAGCGCAAGGCCGAGTTGGACAACTGGGGTCCATACGGCAAAGTGAAGCCGATCCCGGCCAACCTTCGTAACTACCTGGGCATGCTCGATGAGTTCGAGGGCAAGGGTCCTCTCTTCATGAGAACGGAAGAGGCCATTGCCAAAATAGCAGCCGAGTACAAAGACGATCCCAAGGCCTTCAAGAAGAAGATGAAAGAACTCGAGTCAGAGGCATGGGAAGACTTCCTCGACATGACCATTTCCCAGGCCATTCTCTGGGCCGGCACCAACGTGCAGCCCGAGGAGAAGTCCTCCGAGATCGCAGCGGCTGAGCCCTACTTCATCGGTTCACACTCCGGTGCATCCGGTGCGTGGGTGAGCGGTCCCAAGGATCTGGCGCCGAAAGAGTACTTCTGGGGCTATGAATATATGTCCACAGTGAAGGGTCTCTTCTGCGCGGGTGACGCGTCCGGCGCATCCAGCCATAAGTTCTCCTCGGGCTCTCATGCCGAAGGTCGTGCGGCCGGTAAGTCGATGGTCCGTTTCACAGTGGACAACAACACCCAGCCGAACGTGGATATGGGTAAGGTTGAGGAACTCAAGAAGCAGATCCTGAAGCCAATGGACCTATATACCGAGCATGCAGCCAAATCCAGCGATCCGAACATCAATCCCGAGTTCATGAAACCGAAGATGTTCATGTTCCGTTTGCAGAAAATCATGGACGAGTATGCGGCGGGTGTTACCGCAGGCTTCAAGACCAACAAAGCCAAGTTGGAGAGGGCGCTTGAACTTCTTGGCTGGCTCAAGGAAGACTCCGAGAAGCTGGCTGCTTCGAACCTGCACGAACTGATGCGGTGCCATGAGAACATCCAGCGAATGTATCAGGCGGAAGTTCACGTCAGGACCATTCTGTTCCGCGAAGAGACCCGCTGGCCGGGCTACTACTTCAGGAATGATTTCCCCAGCCTGGACGAGGCCAATTGGAAGGTGTTCGTAAACGCCACTTACAAGAACGGCGAATGGGAAATGAAGAAAGTTCCCGTCATTTCCATCATTTGATGAATAACCAGTAACCACAGGAACTCCGGGTGCCTTTTATTGCGCCCGGAGTTTTCTTCGAGAGCGCCACAAGCTGATGAGGGGGCATTTTCTTTCCCCCTCATAGTCCTTTTCAGGGAGGAAGCATGGCTGGAAATAAAACCGTACTGGTCGTCGGGGGCGGTATTAGCGGAATTACGGCCGCGGTTGAAGCCGCGGAAGCCGGTTGCAAGGCAATCCTGGTCGAAAGGTTGCCCTATCTCGGGGGCCGGGTAGCCAGGATGAACAAGTATTTTCCGAAGCTGTGTCCTCCAACATGCGGCCTGGAAATCAATTTCAGAAGAATAAGAAGAAACCCCGACATTGCAGTGTACACTTTGGCGGAAGTGGAAAATATCACGGGGAAACCCGGCAACTATACCGCAACCATCAAGGTCTCTCCCAGATATGTGGAAGACCGTACCGCTACGAGTAAATGTGTAGACGACTGCCCGGCGGAAATACCTCAACGACTTCAATTACGACATGGATACAGTCAAAGCCGTACGTTTGCCTTACGAGATGGCATATCCCATGAGTCTCGTGGCTGACAGGGATGCCCTAAAGAAATTGCAGGGCCGCCCGAAATATAACTCCTTCATAGAGTCCTGCAACAACAAGGGCATCCGCATTGACCTGGACGCCAAGCCGGAAACCTTCACGGTGGAAGTGGCCTCGGTGGTGTGGGCCACCGGCTGGAAGCCATACGACCCCACTAAACTGGAGAAGTTAGGCTTCGGGAAATGTGCCAACGTCATAACCAACGTGATGATGGAAAGACTGGCTTCGCCGGGAGGTCCCACCAAAGGGGAGATCATTCGGCCCTCAGATGGCAAAAAAGTGAACAACCTTGCCTTTGTCCAGTGTGCGGGATCTCGGGACAGGAACCATTTGCCGTATTGCTCTTCGATATGTTGCCTGGCCTCTTTGAAACAGGCCACGTACCTTCGAGACTATAATCCCGATGCGCAGGCGCACATTTTCTATATTGACCTGAGAGCTTACGGCCGTTTCGAATTCTTTTACGACAGAGTCAGGAAAGACGAAAAGGTGCTGCTTACCAAAGGGAAAATTGTAAATATAACGGAGGACCCGGACACGAAAGACGTAATCCTCGAAGGAGAGGACATTCTTTCAGGCAAGAAGATTCGGCGTGCGTTCGATATGGCTGTTCTTGCCACCGGAATGCAACCCAACACCAGCGTGGAAAAAGTTCCTGGTCTTAACGTGGGTTATGACGAATTCGGATTCATAATCTCGAACGAAGGGGTACATCCTGCCGGTGTATCCAGACGACCTATGGATGTCGGCACTTGCTTGCAGGATGCCACGGGAGCTGCCTTGAAGGCCCTTCAGGATACGGTGGGGAGGTAAGTCAATGGACCACAAGATCGGAGTTTATATTGATACAGGTTACGGGATTAAGGACGCACTGGACATCGACGCCCTTTCCGCTGTGGCCACCGGCGAGTTCAAGGTACCGGTTTGTCGAGCCGAATCTTACTGGAGTGATCCTGACAAGCTTGCCATCATAAGAAACGACATCGCAAACGAGGGACTTACAGCAGTAATCATCGCCGGACCCTCTCCCAGAGTTTTTCAGCAGGAATTCACATTTGACGGTGTCATTACCGAACGGGTGAATCTTCGGGAACATGTTGTGTGGTCACATCCCGCAAACGATGAAGACACCCAGATGTTGGCCGAAGATTATATGAGGATGGGGATAACAAAGACTTCCAAATACGAGGACAGACCGCCCTTCATGGAAGCAGTGGACAAAGGCATCCTTGTCATCGGCGGCGGAATGACCGGCTTGACAGCCGCTTTGGAATCTGCGGCCGCCGGTTATCAGGTCTATCTCGTCGAGAAGAATCCCCAACTGGGTGGCTGGGCAAACAAATTCCATAAAGTGTTCACTGGAAAGCCGCCGTATAACGAGGTCACGGATTCGCCCGTTCTGGAAAAGGTGGCGGCAGTGAACGCCAGTGACAAGATCAAAGTCTACACCGGCCAAAGGGTGTACAGCATCTCCGGCGCACCCGGCATGTTCGACGTTGTAATCCGCCCTGACGGGCCCTGGATCGACCAGCTCGACAAAGAACAGAATGAGTGGCTGGCGGCCAAGAAGGCCAAAGAAGCCGGGGAAGAGGAGCCTAAGCCGGCTGCTCCCGCGCAGGAACAGGCGGAGGCTGAAGAAGAGGTAAAGGAAGCTGTCGATTTCCAACACGAGAAAGTTCGTGTGGGTGCAGTGATTCTTGCGGCAGGATGGCGGCCCGAGGAGGCGTCCGGATATTCCCACCTGGGTTACGGTCAGTACCCCGACGTGATCACTAGCGTTGAGATGGAGGAGCTTGCCGCCAAAGGAAGAATCACGCGACCTTCCGACGGCAAGGAAGTGAACAGCATCGCGTTCATAGATGCGGCAAATCAGGAAACCGAGCATCCACTGCTTTACTGCTCGTCCGTGGCCTCTCTGATCATGCTGAAACAGGCGCAGTATCTGCGAAAGACTAATCCCGACGGCAGGGCCTACATCTTTTACGAAAATATGAGGACTCCGGGACAGTATGAATTATTCTACCAGGCCATGCAGGACGACCCCGGTGTTTTTCTTTCCAAGGGGACTGCCGTGGGCGTATCCAACGGGTCTGCCGGTCTCAATGTGGAACTGAAGGACACGCTGCTTGGCGAAAGGATGAAGCTCGGTGTAGATCTGGTGGTGCTATCGACCGGTATGGTTCCCGCGACGAAAGATGCAGCGATAGTGAACCTCAAGTACCGCCAAGGACCGTTTTTGCCGGAGAACCCATACGGGTTCAACGACTCTCATTTTATCTGTTTTCCATACGAGACCCAAAGAACCGGAGTCTATACGGCTGGCTGTGTTCGACAGCCCATGGACTTCCAGAGTTGTGAAACCGACGCGGTTGGAGCGGCTTTAAAAGCGATTCAGTGTGTGGAACTGGTTTCTCAGGGTAAGGCAGTTCATCCTAGAGCCGGCGATGAGTCTTTTCCCGAGATTTTCGTCACGAGGTGCACGCAGTGCAAGCGTTGCACAGAGGAATGCCCGTTCGGAGCGTATGACGAAAAGCCTGACGGCACACCTTTGCCCAATCCGACCCGCTGCCGACGTTGCGCTATTTGCATGGGCTCGTGTCCCGAGCGGATCATTTCCTTTAGGGATCATTCCGTAGACATGATCGGATCCATGGTGAAATCAATTGAGGTTCCCGATGAGTACGCGGAAAAACCTCGAGTGGTAATCTTTGTCTGTGAGAACGACGCGTACCCGGCTGTGGACATGGCCGGAATCAACAGGCTCGAGTACAGCCCCTTTGTGAGGTTTATTCCATTGAGATGTCTGGGCAACATCAACATGGTATGGATTGCAGACGCGCTTTCCAAAGGCATTGACGGCATCATGTTGATCGGCTGTAAATACGGTGACGACTATCAGTGCCATTTCATGAAAGGAAGCGAGCTTGCGGAGTACCGAATGAGCAAGATCAGTGAGACCTTGCAGCGCCTCGTCCTGGAACCGGAACGTATAATCGTCCACCAATTGGCGATAAGCGAATTCCATACGATTCCGAAATTGGTAGACGATTTCATGGAAACGCTCGCCGGTTTCGATCCCAACCCGTATAAAGGCTTCTAAGGAGGTTCAAACATGGCAAATGAGTTCGTTGCCGAACCTGATCTTCAGTTTACCAAAGACCTCATCGCGGCCGGGGGCGGCGACGTGAAAAAGTGTTATCAGTGCGCGACCTGTTCGGTCGCTTGTCCTATTTCCCCGGATAACAACCCCTTTCCGCGCAAAGAGATGATTTGGGCCCAGTGGGGGTTGAAGAAGAAACTCTTGAACGATCCTGACATCTGGCTGTGCCATCAGTGCAACGACTGTTCTACCCAGTGCCCTCGAGGGGCATATCCGGGTGACGTCCTCAAAGCCGCTCGGAAGATGAACATACAGGAGAATTCCTGGCCGGCCTTTCTCGGGAGTCTCGTAGGTCAACCGGCAATGGTCATCCTTACTTTAGGCATTCCCGTGGTGATCGTCCTATTGCTCCTGGTCATGAACCACGGCTTCACTTTCCCGAAGCCGGTCAACTACGGTGAGTATATCGGCTACGAATATATCCAGGTCGTTTACACCCTCGCTCTGCTTTTCGCGGTCGTTTCTCTCGTGGTGAGCCTGAGACGCTTCTGGGGCGGGCTGGAATCCAACAATCCCTTGGATGTGGGGACGCAGCGCAAGGGATTCGTCCCCAGCCTAATCGAGGCCCTCCTGGAGATCCTTCCTCACACCACATTCAAAGAGTGCGAGGCGAACAACATACGGTACGCTGCGCATCTTCTCGTGTTCTGGGGGTTTATGGGTCTGCTGGTGACAACGGCCATCGTTGCATTCAACATCGACATACTCCATATAGCACCCCCGTCCCGTGGCGGTCCCGGCACGATCCCTATCAAGCTCCTGGGTAACATCAGCGCGACCGCGTTCGTGCTGGGCCTCGGCATCATGCTGGTTCGACGGCTCACAGCACCGGAGCAGACAGGAAACAGCTCCTACTTTGATTGGGTGTTCCTGTTCATGATCTTCGGGACCGGTGCAACCGGCTTGTTGACAGAGTTGACTCGGTGGGGGGGCTCGGCCGCCGGCGCGTATTCGCTTTACACGATTCATCTGATGTTCGTGCTGTCGCTCTTCCTATACCTGCCCTTTTCGAAATTTGCGCATCTGGGCTACAGAACGGTTGCCATAGCATGGTCAAAATCCGCAGGAAGAGACATCACCCTTCCCATGGAACCGAATTATGCACCGCCCGCTGAGGCGCAAGGAGAAGAAGCATCTCAGGCGAGCTAAATCGAGACACACCTCTTGGAGACAAACGAAAGTCGCGGGAAGGATCGTTCCCGCGACTTTTGTTTGTCTACCAGTTCACTACCATTACAGTGATCTAGCGCCCAGTACGGACCCTACGCCAGGGGCACCCGGCATTCGGTCAAAATCAGGGTTTGGGTGCCACGGATCTGGGCTCTGTCAGATCCGTGCCGGATTGAGCGAATTTTTCATTTTTTATCCTCGATCTATTCTTCTTCATCTTCTCGCCCGAGATCAGACTTCAAACTGACGCGTACTGACCGAAACGCGTGGGCCAGATTAACAGGAGATTCTCTTCTCGAATCTTTCCCACAAAAGGGATCCTATTTCTTCTCCTACATCGCCCCAATCCTGGTTGGCACGCATCAAGTAGTTGGACAAATCCTCAGCCCATTTGGATTTGTCAGAGTCCATAAAATTTCTCAAAAAATTGCCGTACAGCCCTTCATACATATAAGGAGTTACCCGTTCGATCTCTCTGACGATCTGTTCGGCCTTATCGTAATTTGCCATTCGGCATTCCTCCTTTCTTAGAAAAGATTCGGGCCGCGTCACCGACGAACAACAGCTATTACATTAGATGTCCATAGGAACGATAGGGTTTCAAGAAAACAACAGTTGCCTCTGTTCTGCACCCCTGAATACCAGTCCCAAAACACTCTTTTCCGCTTGACCGACAAACGTTATCGGATATATAGTAAATGGAGGATCTGGAGTCACGCTTGGACCCGGAACCTCTTTGGTTTGATGACACATATACCGCCTGGATCTGTTCGACCGGGACGGAAGGACGATTATTAGGTGACAAACAGGCCTTCCCATCGGGAGGCTTTTTTTGTGGGAAAATCGGCATGGAAACATTGACTTCCGTTGCCCAAATGAAGCAGTGGTCCAGATATCGCATCCTGGCGAGCAAGACCATTGGTTTAGTTCCAACTATGGGATTCCTCCACGACGGTCATTTAAGCCTTATGCAACGCGGTCGCTCGGAAAACGATCTGTTGGTGACCAGCATCTTCGTGAATCCTACCCAATTCGGACAAACTGAAGACCTCGACAGCTACCCTCGCGATCCTGACGCCGATTCGACAAAATGCGCCCAGGTAGGAGTGGACGTACTATTTATGCCCACTGCGGAGGATGTCTATGGTCCGCACTTCCAGACGTATGTCGAGGTTGGAAAATTGGCAGAGCCCCTTTGCGGTGCTTCCAGACCGGGGCATTTCCGAGGAGTGGCAACCGTCGTCCTAAAGCTGTTCAACATCGTTTCACCCACCGCAGCATATTTTGGCCGGAAGGACTATCAGCAGCTCCAGGTAATAAAGACTATGACGCGGGACCTGAATCTGGATGTCGCTATAGTCCCGTGCCCCATAGTTCGGGAACGGGATGGATTAGCTATGAGTTCCCGCAATTCCTATTTGTCTTCGACTGAAAGAAAGCAGGCGGTGTGTCTGTTTCAGGCTTTGCAGCAGGCACAGAGACTTCTGGAACGCGGTGAACCGGACGCGAAAGAGTATGTCAAGGCGATGTCGGATCGCATTCAGCGTGAACCGGACGCCCAAATAGACTATGTCAGCCTGGTTCATCCAGAGACGCTTCAGGATTTGGAACTTGTGGCAGACAGCGCGTTGGCTGCGCTAGCAGTCCGGATAGGCAAAACGCGCCTCATCGACAATATGTTGCTCGAACGTCCCGCGCCTGGTTAAGACCTGGCGTTCGGGCTGGAGCAAACTCACTAACTATCAAACCTTCCTGCAGGAGACGGGAAATGCAGCGGACGATGCTAAAATCCAAAATCCACCGGGCTACGGTAACGGGCGCTTGTTTGGACTACGAAGGAAGCGTATCCATCGACCCAATCCTACTCGATCAAGCCGACATTCTTGAATACGAACAGGTCCACATCTATAACGTTTCCAATGGTGAGAGATTTACCACTTACGCGATCACGGGCGAGCCGGGTTCCGGCGTCATCTGCTTGAACGGAGCCGCGGCAAGAAAGGTTTCCGTCAAGGACCTGATAATTATCTGTTCTTACGTAGCTGTGGAGGATTCCGAATGCAAAGGCTTTAAGGCTCGCAATATATTCGTGGACGAAAAGAACCGGATAGTAAAAACAGGCTGAATCTGATACGCGCTCCGCAATTTCTTGTCGAGAATGGATTTATTCACCACGTCCGCATAGCATTTGTCAAGGCGCACTGGAGCATAGATAATTAAATGAGGGCATGTTATGCCCTCATAAATCCTGCAATGCGGAATAGAGCACCCGAACGAGCTTCACAAGGCACGCCTCTTCTGGCCCACTCTTGTGCGAGCGTTTCCCGTGTTTCCGGCTCTTGCGCCAACCACCTTCAGTTCGTTGCGATCGAATCCTCGCTGGAAAACTATCTTGCCGTCCCCGTCATATAAGAGGATCGACACTCGGGATAAGGTGGATGCCGGGGAAATGTCTTCATCAGGTAAATCCACTCTAACTCTAGCATTCACCTTGAATGGGATGGGCTGTCCTTCTCTGAAGTCAACCGGCAGGTATCCCTCGGAGAGGCGGGTCTTGCTGGGATAAACGACTATCCTGCTCTTTCCTCTCTGGCCTATGGTCTCCACAAATACGAACACATATCCTGAAAACATTGTGTCCGGGTGATCCTTAATAAGCCTGAAGCTGAGCTTTCCGCTATTGGGACCACCAACGTAGGCAGTTACGTCCTGCGCGTTAAAATTGACGATCGGCGCCCGTGTTATCCCTCCGACTGTTCCGCCCGATCCGGCAAGGGACCGCTCAGGAGAACTTTGCTCAGGGGTCTTTTCTGTGGGAGACTCCGAAGAGAATGTGCTCGAGCCCCCTCCTATTTCTTCTCCCATGCCTTTCGATCCGGCGGGAGCGCCGGCCGGGGCCTTGACCGCATCTTGAAGTGCAGCGAGCGCGTCGTTGCCGGGTGGAGGCTCTTGGGCGGCTTCCGCGCCGGCTGTGGCTATTTCCTTGGTAGGCCGTGTACCGATTCCGGCCAACGTGTCTGATCCCTGCAATTCCTTCAGTCGCTTTTCTTGGGCGGCTAGCGTAATTTCCTTTTTCTTGAGATCTTCCTGTAGCGACTGGACTTTTTCTGAAAGCGCGTTGTCAGGGCTGGTACCCCTGCCCCTTTTGGACAGGAGACCCCCCACTTGCACGATTGCAAAAATCACAAGGCAAACAATTGCTGCCGTCAGGGCAAATCCGACTCGAATACGGAAGGAGGTCAACTCAACCTGGCGAGAACTGCCGGACTCGCCCATCAGCACTATGGAATAGCGGGCCCGGGTCCGAACTTTAGGCACTGGTATCGGCGGAAGATCCCGATATGGCGGTCCATCCTTCCGCAATAATGCGGAACCCGGTATCCTTGCCGCCAGCCAAGACCATGGTTTTCCAACCTTTATCACGGTATTTATCTCCCTGGAAGGACTGTACGAACTTGACCAGAATTCGGCCTTTCACCTTCCTGATTTCCACCCGGTCAACCTTGACGTGGATGGTCCGATATTTTCGGAAGAAATTCTTTTTGGATTTCAGAAGCATCTGGTAATCCATTCCCTCATGCTCGAAATCGGGATGATACATTTTCATGAACCTGTCAAGATTCTTTTGCTCCCAGGCAAGCTTCCACTGATGAAGGAAAGCGAAGACCGCCTTCTTGTACGACGCATCTTTGCCCAATACTTTGACGTGGGACACACTGACTTTTGGGCCTGAGTCAGGGGGCTGTTCGTCCGAGAGATCTCTTTTGTTAGTGTCTCTTGAATTCGCGCTCCCTTGCCGGGACATCTTTTCCAGAGCCAATCTCAAGAATCTGATCTCGGATTGTAAACGAGCGTGGGGAGCCGTCTCCAATTCTCGGTAGTCTTTGCACTTTTTAGAATTCGGATCGATTTTTTTCGAAATATTAGCCTTGGAAGCCAGGCGAGCTTCAGACTTCGCTTTCTTTACGACCTGCCCTTTCGGGGCACTCTGGTTTACATTACCGGCAATCGGTTTCTCGGGAGCTGTCTCCACCTTAGCTTCAGGCGTCTCCTTCCTCGTGACCGGCTCGATACTGGGCAGTGGCACATACGTGGGCATCAGCCGCGCTACAATAAGCCGATCAGGGAAAGGACCACCCAAATACTTTTCGTTCATCTGAATAGGAGGCGCAACAAGGCTCTTTGCCTGTCGTTTCGCTAGCCGATCGAGCACAACCCCTCTTGACGGCGCAGACGGGTGTGGAATGTCGATTTCCGCCTTAGGAGTCGGCTCCGGTTCATCGGTGGAAACCAGGCGGATGCGGAAATCATTTGGTTCAGTGTCCCTTGTGGAAGGATCCGCTCCAACTTTGGCAAGCAAGGACTGTACGGGAAAGGGATCATCCACCGGCTGATGGTAATCTTCGGCATAAATCTTGTATTTGTCGTGGTGAGTAAGGTAGAGGACTTTAATGCCCGAGCTATGGAAGCCGTTGGAGCTGTAAGACTGGGTAAAAATTGAAGTGATGATGCCGTCCTGTCGATACAAGTACACGTTGCCGAGCCTAACACTAATAGATTTGTACCGTTCGTTGAGTCTTCGTTTCTTTTCCTTCCAGCCGTTGAAATCAAGCCAGGAACTCTGGAAATTCGGTGAATAGTGAGCCATGAAGGCATCGAGGTTTCGCGACTCCCACGCCTGACGCCAAGATTCAATGAAGTTCCTCAGCCCGCGTTCCTGCTCCATGATCACTGACCTTGGTGCCATCTGCAGCTTTTCAACCACGATGATTGGAGTGCTTTGTAGCCTGATAAATCGCGACACCTTGATCAGATCTTGGTTTTCAAGAGCTATGCAACCGTTGGAATCGGGCTTCATTCCCAGAGGTTTGTCTCTTCCGTGCAGCCAAATGCCGTCGCCGTTCTTCCCCCGGCGGCGGTCTACAAAATTAGGGTAGTCCGTGGTGAAAGCCCACAGGCCATACTTGGATGGAAGAGTATGGCCGTCGATAACCGAACAGAAGAAATAGACCCCTTCGGGCGTTCGCATGTCACCGCGAACCCACTTGTCTCCATCGTTCTCCCCAGTGGAGCACCGATAAGACTCTACCATAGACGGTTCGCCATCCTTGATTCGCCATACACTGAGACGCTGCTGAGCCTTGTCGACGATCACGGCGTAGAAGGTACCTTCTACCATCCAGTTCATAAGGGCTACAGGATAGAGACGCTCAGCACACGGAGCGCTTGCCGCGGCCGCCATGACCAGGGTTAGAGCGATCAAGACTATGTTTGCAGTCCGACGCCAAAGGGGCACTACCAGTCTTTTCAGATTGCAAGCAAACATACGCTTTTCTTTACAGGTAGTTGGGCAAAAAGTCAAGAAAGTTCTACATTAACTTTTCGATGCAACATACGGTAACTGTTTGCTAAAAACTCGTTCGAATATCGTATCCACCCAGCGCAGCGCACGATCAAGATCGAATGCCGCTTCTATCTCGGAAGCCTCCAAGTGTTTGAGGATGTCGGAATCTCCCAGGAGGATCTCCTTGAAATCCGCCTGCTCTTTCCACGCTTTCATGGCATTGCGTTGAACTAGAGCATAAGCTTCTTCCCTGGTCAGTCCGCGGTCCACCAGTCGCAGTAGAACCGATTCCGAAAAAATAAGCCCACGGCTCATCTGCAGATTGCGCGACATTTTTTCTTCATACACTTTCAAATTGGTTATCACCGAAGTCAGACGGTGGAGCATGAAGTCGACAAGAATGGTGGCATCAGGGGCAATGATCCTTTCGACCGACGAATGGGAAATGTCTCTTTCGTGCCAAAGTGGAACATTCTCCATCGACGCCAATGCATGGCCCCGGACCACTCGAGCCAAGCCGCTGATATTCTCCGTAAGAACCGGATTTCGCTTATGGGGCATTGCGGATGAACCCTTCTGTCCTTCGTGGAAAAATTCCTCCACTTCAGCTACCTCAGTGCGCTGAAGGTGCCTTATCTCGACCGCAATTTTCTCCATGCTCGAGGCCATAAGCGCCAGTTCGGTGAAGTACTCCGCGTGTCGGTCTCTCTGAATTACCTGCGTGGACGCGTCGGCCGGTTTAAGGCCCAACCTCGCCAGGATGGCTTCTTCCATCTTCGGGTCCAAATGTGCAAAAGTTCCCACAGCACCCGAAATCTTACCGACCGAAATAGATTCCAGGGCAGCGTCCCAACGGATGAGATGCCTGGCCATTTCGCTGTATAGAACCGCCAGTTTGAGCCCAAATGTTATCGGCTCGGCATGAATGCCGTGAGAGCGACCGACCATCGGGGTATGCCGATGCTCCAACGCGCGATTCTTGAGCGCGTCCAATAACTCCAGCAGCCCTTTCCGGATCAGGAGCCCTGCCTCCTTTAGAAGCAGGCTGAGAGCAGTGTCCACTACGTCGTACGAAGTGAGCCCTCGGTGGATAAATCTTGAGTCTTCTCCAACATACTCTGCCACGGAGGTGGTAAACGCTATGACGTCGTGGCGCGTGATTTTTTCTATCTCGTCGATTCGTTCTGGATCAAAAGTGGCTGTCTTCCGTATATTTTCCATGCTTTGAGGCGGGATTACGCCTCTTTCGGTCCAAGCCTCGCAAACGGCCAGCTCTATATCCAGCCACTTCTGATAGCGATTCTTCGGCTCCCATATTCTTCCCATATCTTGGCGGGTGTAGCGTGGAATCAAGCCAATTTCCTTTCAAGTCAAAGTTCACAATTTCCGGGGCATGCAAATCGGCGAGCGCGGGCACAAATCAACGCTGCAACCTGTCCCCTCGCAACACAGGCGCTCAGGTTCCGGGTAGGTTGCCGCAGGCACAGCTCTTTCATTGCCTGTACGAGTCCCGCAGTCTGCCTCCGCGGACGTTTTGCCGGAGGAAAGTATTGACACCGGAATTACAGCCCCGAACACTCCGAAGCGCTTAAGCATAGCATGAGACTGGGTCTGGTTTCAAACTTAAAGAGTCGGTTGCAATGAAAGAGAGCTTACTGCGACTCTTTCAGAGTCAAAATACGGAAGCAGCCGAAGTGTCCTGTCCCGTTGCTTGAGACTTTACCGATGGATGGCTAGATGCTAAACAATCTTTATGGAATCATTGGTTACGGTGAGAAAGTGCGGGAATTATGATCCGCCACGGCTAACGAAGGCTCTTGAAAAATGCCTCGACGATCTCGGAGGAATGTCCACTCTGGTGAAACGAGGCGACCGCGTCCTGCTGAAGCCGAATCTGCTCAAATCCGCAGCCCCCGAACACGCGATCGTTACGCATCCAGCGGTCGTGGAAACCATTGCGGCATTGGTGATTGACGCTGGAGCCATCCCTTTCATCGGCGATAGTCCGCCCCTCGGAAACCTCACGAAGGTCCTGACTAAATGCGGTTACGATCCATTCATGAAAAGAATGGGTATTGCTGCGGTCCCGTTTGTGGAAAAGCTGCCTGTCGAGTTCCCTACGGGTCGGCTGTTCCGCCGCATGGATCTCGCGAGAGAGGTGTTTGAATTCGACGCGGTCATCAATCTGGCCAAGCTGAAGACCCACACGCAGATGGTGCTTACGCTCGCGGTGAAGAACCTATTTGGAACGGTGATCGGCACTGACAAAGCTTCGTGGCATTTGAGAGCCGGCAAAGATGTCGATTGTTTCGCAACGGTCCTCGTTCAAATCTATGAGAAGATCCGGCCGGTTCTTTCCATTGTGGACGGAATCTTGGCCATGGAGGGAAACGGACCCAACAGCGGCAATCCACGTTCCGTCGGAATCCTGGCAGCCTCCACTGATGCGGTCGCCCTGGATGCAGTCATTTGCAAGTTGGTGGGCTTTGAGGTTCGCTCGTTGCGCACCAGCGTCATTGGCGAGAATTTGGGTGCAGGGATATCCGATAGCGAGCGAATTCGTAGGGTAGGGGACGATCTTGAGGGATTTCCGTTGAGGGATTTCCAGGCTCCTAAGTCAGTGACAATGGCGTGGAATCTCTCGTATTGGAACCCCGTGCGGCGGTTCCTGGAAAATCACGTTATTACAAAACCAGCCATTGATCCTGCCACATGTCAGGGTTGCGGTGTCTGCGCCTCCCATTGTCCGCCGCAAGCCATCAGCAGGATAGACGGAACAATGATGATTGACCGGCGGAAGTGCATTTCCTGTTTCTGTTGCCATGAGCTGTGCGAACATCAAGCAGTGAACATTATTCAACCCTTTTTCGGGAGATTTCTCTCTGCGGTCAGCCGCTGAGACTGATCAGCCCTGTTTGAGCGCCAAGGTGAGGCCGTCGGCAATGGGGACGAGGCTCAACTTAATCCGATCATCGTGAAGCAGTTTGTCGTTAAATGCTCTGATCGCCACAGTCGGCTGCTCCCCTGCTCGAGGGTCCGCCACCCGTCCGCCCCATAGGACGTTGTCTACAGCGATCAATCCGCCCGGCCGGAGGAGTTTGAGGGAACGTTCATAATAGTCTTCATATTTGTCCTTGTCCGCGTCTATAAAAACGAAATCGAAATGTCCCTGTCTTCCTTCCGCCAGGAGAGAATCCAAGGTCTCTATAGCCGGAGCAAGTCGTAATTCAACCTTGTCCGCTACTCCGGCCTCCTGCCAGTAGCGGCGAGCCATGGAAGTCCATTCTTGATTGATGTCGCACGCTATGATCTTTCCTCGGGGGGGAAGGGTCAAGGCGGTCCAGAGTGAGCTGTAACCGGTATATACGCCCAATTCTATGGTATTGGCGGCTCCGATCAACTGAAGCAGGAGAGCCATGAACTGGCCTTGCTCAGGTGCGGTTTGCATCATCGAATGGGGCAGCGGAGCAGTTTCCTCTCGCAGGCGGCGCAAAATCTCAGGCTCGCGCAGCGATGCGGACAGAAGATAATCATATAATTGATCCGACATGGAGATAGTTCTGTTTGCCATACGATTGCCTCAATGATTCGTGGGTGAGAGGCCTCAACTCCCGGCTCCTAATCATTTCTTCACAACGTGTCTTGGACCCTATGTTTTCCTTCATACACAGCTTCCCCGATAGTGGTCTGAAAGACAACCTGACAAATGCGCGTATTCGGTTTAAGTATAAGGGGAAACGGGGCCATGTTGCTGATTTCCAGAACTTGGCGGTTATCTATGCCCGGCTGAATGAAACTCGCTGTCATGTGCACCAGAAGTCCGATACGGGCAAAGCGTGACCGGCCCTGTATCCATCCGCACAGATTGGGAGCAAGACGGATTCTTTCTTGTGTTATACCCAAGACAGTTTCGCCAGGCAAAAGAGTGAAAGAATGCTCGCGGTAAACGAGCCTCGTGATCCTTTCGAGGTCCATGGTGTCGTCCACAGCAAGCGCATGGCGAAGCTTCTTGAAGATCCTGAACTGGTTGCTCAGATTCAGATCCACGGAGCCCGGGCCAACCATGTCTTCCGAGAAAGGTTCAATTTGGATTCGACCGTCCTTGATTGCTTGAAACAATTCGTCTCTCGTTAGTACACTCATTGTGTTCCCCCGGCCAGCCCTCTGTCCGCCGCCCCTTGAACATTATCAGTCTTACCATAACCGGAAGGTCTGCAATGCGCCAGTATGATATACTTGAGCCGACTGAAAAGGTTTTTCGACAGAGTTAGGCGGGATTTTTTTGCATAAAGGTTACTGAAATTTTTCTCCGATTTGTGGGGAACAACTCTTCGTTTCTCGGGTCACTAAGCCCCGGATTGCAACCCGAGGAAGTCCCGTAAAAAAACGCAGGACAGATACCTGCCCCCACGAGACAACTGAGAAAACGCCGCCCACCGCGAGACGAAAATGGATCTGCCCGTTCTTCAGAAAGTCGCCCAGGAACTTAATGAACTGCTTCCAGGCGGCTTTATCAATAAGATCTATCAGCCTCTGCCCAGAGATTTGGTGCTACGCATACGGTTCAGGACAGGCGGAGAAAAAAAGCTCATGCTAAGCGCGGATCACTTGCTGGGTCGGTTGCATCTAACAAGCCTCAAGATTCCGAATCCTCCCGTTCCTCCAAGATTTTGCGCATATCTCAGAGCCCATTTCCAGGGAGCGAGAATCATTGCGGTTGCTGCCGCGCCGAATGATAGGGTCGTCCGAATCCTGACCGTCCGCGGACCCGAGCATGAGCAAACGGAAAGAGACCTGATTCTTGAACTCCTTGGACGAGATTCAAACATTCTCCTCGTGGATCGAATATCCAATCGCATCATGGATTGTCTTCATCACATTCCCGAGAAAGAAGCGGGGAGCAGGGCAGTTCTGCCGGGCCTTGGATACTCTCCTCCACCATTGAGAATGGACATCACTGTAAAGTCGCTATGCGACATGGATGCGGACATGATCGCCCCTGGAATTACGACAGCGCCGGGAGGTAAAGCACGTCTTACTGTTGAAGCGACGGCCTCTCGGGCCAGGTGTTTTACGTCTATGAACGAAGCGGCGGACGCGCTTTTCAGGCCCAGGCTTGAATCGCACTTGCTGGAGGGCCTCAGGCGGAAGCTAGCCGCGCCCCTGAAGGCGCGTATTCAGTCACTGAAACGCCGCGTCAACAAGATCGAAGCAGATGCTCAAAGGCTCAAGAGCCTAGCGGACCGCAACGAGGAAGGAGAGCTTCTCAAGGCGAATCTGAAGCGCGTGAAAAAGGGCATGACCAGTATAGAAGTCGAGGACTGGGCAACCGGCGGCCGTCGAATCATCGTTTTGGACCCTGCGCTGGACGCGGTCGCCAACATGAACCGAATCTTCAAGAAGGCTGCCAAAGGGAAACGAGGTGCCAAGAAGGTTCAGGAACGCCTCGACAGAACTTTCGAGGAAAAGAGGGCCCTTGACGACTTGTTGTTCTTCCTGGAGGAAGCTTCTGACATTACGGAACTTGAGAGCCTGGTACAGGAAACGTCTTTTGGCCCGTGGCAACAGCCTAAATCACCGCAGAAAAGAGATCTGGCTTCTCCATCGGAGTCTGGCTTATTTCGTGAGATGCGGACTCCGACCGGTCGACTCGTTTTAGTGGGCAAAAGCGCCAAGGGGAACGATTTCTTATTGCGGAGGAAGGCCAGGAGCGGTGATCTCTGGTTCCACGTAAAGGATTTTGCCGGGGCACATGTGATTCTCCGCCGGGAGCAGGATGACGCCGGCCCCATGGAGGATATGGAACTGGCTGCGGCAATCGCGGTTCATTTTTCCAAAGCCCGCGGCAAAGGCAAAGTAGAAGTGATCGTGGCCAACGTGGCCGATCTGGGTCGCCCGAAGCGGACTTTGCCGGGCCAAGTAACGGTCAAAGCCTACAAGAGTCTGCTTTCAGAAGGTTTGTCCGACGAGCGGCTCAACGGGATTGCCTGACGATCTCGTTAGATGTACGTGACTGGTGATCTTCCACGGGAAAAAATAGACTCACTTGCCTTTAGTGCTCTTGATCAGAGCCGACGCGTCCTTATCATATCCCAGTTTAGGATACTCATCCAGAACACGTTTGGCTGCCAGCCGGGCGGCTTGATATTTGCCTATGGTCATCATCGTGTGAGCCTTGTACATTTCTTTTGCTGCTAATTTCTTGCGGCATTCCACATACTTTTCTGCAGCCTTCTTGGCCCAATCGCCTGCGCTCGAATCATCCGAAAGGGTCTTGAATTGCGTCGCTGCCCTCTGAACGACTGAATTGTCAAGATCGGTACCCTGAATCTGGTTAAAATACGCCATACCTATCTGGAATTTTGCCCTCGGTGCATCCTTGTTGTTTGGGTAGAGGTCCATAAACTGCCCATAAGCCGCGATGGCCTTGTCATAGTATTTGTCGTCGAAATACGCGTCGCCTATCTTCATATAGACCTCGGGCATCTTCTTGAAATCGGGATACCCGGACTTCAGCCGCTCATATAGTTCCAAGGCCGCGGAATAGCGTTTGTCCTGAAACTGCTTCTGCGCATCATGGAAGAGCTTCTCAGGATCTGGGTCCTTCTGCACAACGTCGCCCTTCCAGAGATAGGGGCAGCCCGCCGCAAGAGCAGCTATCACCATCACCAGAATGAATGCAAGCTTACGTCTCACCATGTGAGACCCTCGACACAAACCATAAGTCATACATTCTGCTAGCAGGGGGAGCATCTTCTGTCAAGAAATCAAACGGCTGGAGAAGAACGTTTCTCACATAAGGCCGTTCCAGCCGGTTTTCTGTTAGTTTGTGGCACGCGGTCAGTACGTCCGGCATAAGATACGCTCGGCAACCGTCATTAGTGCACGTTTCTCGTTCGAGTCCCTGAACAACTTCAGTCGATCGGTGGCAATCTCCAGGTATCCTCGACTTTTCCGCAGTGTCTCCTCGATTCCGCCTCGTTCCTCCAGGAAATTTCTCACCCACGAGAGATCTCCGTCGGACAACTCCTTTTCAGAGATCATCCTCTCAACGCGAGTTCTTTCCTCTCGGTTTGCTTTTTTGAGTGCGCAAATCATAGGCAAAGTAAGCTTACCTTCTTCGAGGTCTTTTCCCGGATTCTTTCCCATAGTCTCTCTGTCAGATCGGTAATCTATTACATCATCGGTCATCTGGAAGGCTATACCCAGATTGAACCCAAATTGGGCCAACGCTTCTTCCTCTTCCTCGCCTAGTGCTCCCAGGATCGCTCCACCGCGACAGGCCGCTTCCATTAGAACGGCCGTCTTATCGGTGACCACCTGTATATAGTCTTCTTCCGTAAGCTGAATATTCCCAATGTTCATCATCTGAAAGAGTTCGCCCTCGCTCAATCTCTCAGTGGCCCGTGAAACAATTTCCAAGATGCGAAGATTCTTTAGAGACGTCAGGGCAGAGAATGCCTTGGCTAGTATAAAGTCGCCACCAAGAACGCACATCTCGTTGGACCAAAGCGTGTTCGCCGAGGGTCGCCCTCGACGAGTGTCCGCTCGATCCACAACGTCGTCGTGCAGCAACGTGGCGGTATGAATACACTCAATCGCGCCTGACAATGTGACTGCGTCCATTCCGGAATATCCGCCCATGCGGGCTGCTATAACCGCGAGCTGCGGGCGAATCCTCTTGCCGCCGCTGTTCATGATATGGGAGCCTATCTCGAATGCCACAGGAACGCGGCTTCTCAACTGCTGAATCAGCTCCTGCTCCAGGTTTTCCATGATACATCGGATAGAATCGAGCAGGTGCACAGGCTTCTCCAGGCGTGCAAGCGATCTCTCAGTGCCGGAACGACAGTAGCTGCCGACTCTATCACCTAACCGGCGTTACCGCAAGATTCACGGCTTTCAAATGCACGTTACGGGCCTGCAGACCGTGGCAAGGGCATACCTCGGCAAGGAAGGAGAATTGGAAAAGGTGCCGAGATTGACGTGACGTAGCCTCAACCTCTGCTCTGAAGCGCATTTGAGCCTCCTGCTATTTTTCGTTCACTTGACATAATCTCCTAATGACGGTAATTGAGTAGCACATAGTGGGGCGGGAGTCGGTTCCAAGACCGAGAGACCTTATGGATGTGTGCCACAGGGCCGGTGGCTGGAACATGGGCTGTCAGGACCGGTCTCGCAAAACCTTCTGCTCCAAACTTTCCAGCATTCTGCCGCCAACTTGGCCATCCCATTATGAGCGAGTTTGTTTTGCACAGTTGTAAGGCATTGTTCCTGGCCGACACCTAATGCAGCCTTTTGTCTTATATGCTGATCCGCAGGTGGTCGCTCCTTCATGTCCCGGGCTGGGACGCCGCGAAGGCCGCCCATGGCTAAGCCTGAAATCTTCGATGCATCAGGCGCGGACATGAAGCCGTTTCGAATGCATGTTTCCGGGGAGTCGTTACATGAGAGTACTCTTGTTGAATCCAGGTTTTTCCAAGACCTTCTATTCATTTGATAAAGTTTTGCAGATGCTCGGGAAGAAAGCCGTGCATCCTCCTCTTGGGCTTATCACTGTCGCGGCGTTGCTTCCGCAGTCATGGGAGTTCAGACTTATTGACCTGACTTTCCAAACAATGACGCAACAAGACTGGGATGCTTGCGACCTGGTGATGATTTGCGGCATGAATGTTCAGCGCCAAGGATTTCTCGAGGCGGTCCGGGATGCCAAAGGGCAAGGCAAGAAGGTCGTTGTAGGCGGCCCCGCAGTTTTTCATGCTCCACAGGACGCTTTGAGAGATGGCGCCGACATTGTGGTAGTTGGAGAGTTGGAATCTTGCCTCGACAGATTTTTGAAAGCTTTGAATCTCAATGAGTCCGGGATTGTGATCAGCAGCGAATTCAAGCCGGAACTGAAAAAGTGGCCTGCCCCAAGATTCGATCTCCTGGACATGGACAAATATTTGACTATGGGCGTGCAGTTCTCTCGAGGATGCCCTTTTCAATGTGAGTTCTGTGACGTTACCAACATGTTGGGACGCAAGGTCAGGACCAAATCCCCCGCGCAAATCATCAACGAACTTGATACCCTCAGACGCCTCGGCTGGAAAGAAAACATTTTCTTCGTTGACGATAACTTCGTAGGAAACTTTCGAAATGCCAAGATGTTGTTGAGAGAACTCATCCCTTGGCACAAATCCGTCGGTCATTGTTTTGATTTCAACGGGCAGGTTTCGGTGAATGTGGCCGAAGATCAAGAACTGTTGGACCTGATGGTCGAGGCGGGCTTCTACAAGGTATTCCTGGGAATTGAAACCGATGATCGAGACAGTCTTGAGCAAACTAAGAAGCACCAGAATTCCCGAACAGATCTTGACATGGCTTGTCACAAAATCATACAGGCCGGACTGCAAATTGAGGCGGGCTGGATAATCGGTTTTGATAATGAGAAACCGGGAGCCGACCGCCGAGTCATCGATTTTGCGAACCGAAACCACATTCCGCAGGTACTCGTCAATTTCTTGGAAGCTCCGCCCGGGACCGAGTTGTGGAAGCGCCTCGTCAGGGAAGGGCGTGAGCCTGTCATAGCTTCCGACAAGGCCACCAGCTTGATCGGCCTGATCAATTACAATACCACTCGCCCGGTGGCCCAATTGGTTCAAGAAGTCATAAGCATCTATGAAAGCCTGTATGACCCCAAATCTTACTATCAGCGGGCATTTGACGAATTTTCGCTGATGAAGCCCCTTCCATTCAAGAAGCCATTTCGTCTGCCATCTCTAGCGCAGATGCGAGCTCTCTTGCTGATACTTGGGCGTCAAGGGATTTTGAACCCGTCTCGCTGGATCTTCTGGAAGTTCTTTCTTAAGGCATTATGGTCACTTGGAAATAGGTTCGAATACTTTGTCCATACTTTGGTCCTGTTCGAGCATCATAAAGACTTTCAAAAGACCATTACCAAGACGATAGCAAACGAGCTTCGACTAGTGGCGTTCAATCCCGACCGTGACGCACAGTTTGTTGAAAGACCGGCATCAGTCTCTGTCAATCGTTGCTAAGTCTCGAACATCCTAGCAAGCCACGGCGCTTTTGGACCCCTTGCTTGGCTCATAGTGGTTCTCCGGAGCTTTCTCGGAAGTGAAACGTGTCCCGGACAAGCCGGTCCCGCCTCGACGGGTCATCCGCAGGGTAATGAGTCATTACCTCAGAGAGCTGCTCTATGCCATGAATCGGTTTTAGCTCCGATACTAATTACAATCGGCCTTCTGATAGCACACTGATACAATCCCGCCTTCCGGAACCTTTCGCTTGCCGTCGGTCGTGTGATATTTATAATAGTGGAATATTGTAATTCTTATTCCGAGGACTGCCCCTTGCGTTATCACGCTCCTCTGTCAGCCACTCTTATTCTGTTTCTTGTCTGCGTATGCCCCTGTGCCTCGGAGGAGCCTCTCGACTTCGACAAAGGCGTCGCACTCAGGATCGAGGGGAAGAGCGCCCAAGCCGTCACCGCCTTCAAGAAGGTTCTAGCTGTTTCGCCCACGCACGTGCGGGCCCTGGTGCAGATGGGAGCCGCATTGGAGGATCAACGCAAATGGAAGGAAGCTGCTCAAGCTTATCGTCGCGCGCTTGAGGTGAATCCCCTTGACGGATCAGCCGTACGCAACCTCGCACAATTGGCTTCATCACGCAGCATGGTCACTCCTATCCCGGCGCAAAATCCTTCAAAAGAGGACCTTATCAGAAACGGATTACAGGCGCTGGAAGCCAAGGATTTCCATAAGGCCGCGGAAATATGTCGGTTATGTCGAGGACTCTTCCCCAGTGATCCTCGACCCTTGTTTTACGCTGCGATCACGCTGGAGCGGCAGGGCAGGTCTCGGGCCGCAATTGCCCTCTACGAACGAAGTGTGGAAGTTTTCCCGGACTATCTTCCTTCCAGAATCAACCTGATTATAGCGCTGATTTCCGCGGGCGACCGGGAGAATGCCGGAAAGCTGGCCCAAAAAACTCTAGAATTAGTGCCGGACAACCCGAGAGTCCTTTATCTGGACCGCTTGCTGGGAAGGCCTGGACTTCCGGTGAAGAAGGGCGTCCCTTCCGGCAGAGGAGCCGCTGGGCCATGACTTACTTCCTCTATGCAATCGGTCCCTGCTTCCTTGTCCCGGTAATTTGCTTTACTTTGCTCTATTACCCGGCTGTGGAGCGCGACGTGCGTTCAAGACTTCCACTTCTTTCAGCCTACTATATTTCTCGCCAACTGGCCGCGGAGATCGCTCATGCGGATTCCCGCGGCGGTCATCTCCCTATCAATTACGGCGCGATCATAAAAGCTTACGGGAAAGTGCCGGTAAACAAGGATTTCAAGGCCCTGGAAGCGCTCTCCGCGTCAGGTAGAATGCCCGGGCTGGCCGAAAGTCTATTGGCTCGATTTATTCTCTGGAAAGAGAATCTCCCCGATGATTTTTTGACAGCCGATCCCGTCAGGGATGTTGGCGTCCAACTCGGTGCCGTGCGAAGATATGAGGCCATCGCTGCAGCTAAGAGGAAAGCGATCCTCTCAAGACATGTTCTCGAATGTCTCAAGTATCGGCCACCGGACACGGCATCAGTGACGCCGCCCGGAAAAGGACTGCCCCCGGAAGTGACCGACGCCGGCTTCACTTTCTGCGGCGAGCACATTCCTTTGGAAAGACCGGACGTGCGACGTAGGATTGAATATCAGTTGACTTATCTCCTGACGGATTTGCGCGACACCACAGGTATCTGGCTCAAGCGGAAGGATCGTTACGGAGAAGTAATCAGACGGATCCTGCACAAGGAAGGAGTCCCCTCGGAATTCACTCTGCTCCCGGCCTTGGAATCGGGTTACAACCGAACAGTAATGTCAAGGTCAATGGCCCATGGATGGTGGCAATTCGTACGGCCCACCGCGGTGCAATCCATAGCGAGGGAACCCGAACTGGACTGGACTTTGCAAGTGGATGGCTGGGAAGACGAGCGCCGGGACCTTGCACTTTCTACCAGGTCTGCTGCGAGATATCTGAAATGGCTGCGAACTAAACTCTCGGATTCTGCAAACCGCTCGAGTTGGCTCACGGCGGCGGCAGCGTACAACGCAGGGCTCAGCGAGACAAAATTTAGAATAGCCGCGTATCACACCATCTCTTACTGGAACATGAAACTTCCTTTGGAGACCGAGAATTATGTCCCTCGCTGGATCGCGTTTTCGATTATAGATGCGAATCGCAAATTCTACGGTGTGAGAGTGCCTGCAATTTCGCCGATGCATTTTGACACGCTGGAGGGAATTCAACTGACCCGGGACCTGCCTTTGACTTTTCTTGCAGCGGTATGCGAAGCCCCGGTCCGTTTCATCCGAGAGATCAATGGGAGCTTGGCCAAAAGCGAGACGGCATTCAGAGCTACCCGTAACAGTCACACGTTGATCCATACGATCCACGTTCCTAGAGGCTGGAAAGCTCGGATACTGAAGATCTTGAAGAATCAACGTTATCTGAAGAATAGCGGTTAGCCGCGGAAGGTCAAAGTGGCTGCAAGAGAAGAGTACATGAAGCCATGCCGGGAGCAACTTTTTGCAAAAAGTTTCCCCCGGCAACCCCCTTCAAAAACTCTATTGTTTCAAACAGTTTCACCCTTTATGATGTGCTGTAGGGGGACCGAAGGCAATAGGTGCCGGCTGGTTGTAGCTTGAGCGCCAGTTGCTTTCCGTGACAAAGCAAGAAATGTAAATTGTAGGAGTTTTTGGGGTGGGGTCCGGGGAGGGACTTTTTGCAAAAAGTCCTTCCCCGGTTCCTCTTCAAGAACTCCTATAACTTGCAATCGCTTTGGAGGCACGGCAGATGATTGTTGCAGCGCTTGTGACAGCGGCAGGTGCCGGCGTGAGAATGGGGAGCCGCATCCCGAAGCAGTATTTGGCTCTGAAAGGGGTTCCAATCCTGGCTCGAACCCTGATGGCCTTTGAAAAGCATCCGCTCATTGACCGTATCGTTGTGACGGTCCCGCCTGAAGATGAGGATCTTTGTCGATCGGAAATACTGAAACCTTTCGATTTGCGGAAGGTGATAGCAATCGTGGCCGGAGGCCCAACCAGACAAGCCTCGGTTTACAACGGCCTGACCAGGCTTGAAGACACGGATATAGTAGCGATTCATGACGGGGTCAGACCCCTGATTTCCGCCGGAGTTGTTACTGCGACCATTAGGGCCGCGGAATCAACCGGCGCGGCCCTCGCGTGCGTGCCGATTCGTGACACGGTCAAAAAAAGGACCGACAGCCATTTGGAGACTATCCCGCGGTCGGATCTATGGCTGGCTCACACACCTCAGACATTTCGCACGTCGTTGATCCTCGAAGCACATCGGAAAGCCTTGGAAGCCGGCTTCAACGGAACCGACGACGCGATGCTTGTGGAACGGTTGGGGCTTCCGGTGGAAATCGTAGAGGATTCCCGGGACAACATAAAGATCACCACAGTCGAGGATCTTGAGATGGCGGGGATGCTGCTGGAACGGCAGCGCCTGTAGGGCGGCCCGTGGCCGCCGGATTGCGTGGGGCAAGGCCCGACGTGCAAAGTGCCGGCAACCAGCGTCAGAGCCATTCGATTTCTTTAAGAGTTTTACCTGTTTTGTTCTTCCATACCAAGAGCCCATTTGCGGTTCCTCCGTGAATTGCCGCAGCCGCGGCACTTGGGCTGGCGAACTCCGCGTCACGTGAAAACTGAAAGCGTTCACCATCTTCAATTAGTGTTCCGTCGATTTTGAGGCGTTCTCGAAGTGACATGACGTACGGATACTGATGTGCCGACGCACGTTCTTTCAGAACCGCTTGAGACCCTTTCAGCACAACAAAACCATTTGGACTCAAGTGACCGGTCGCCTTAAGGCCTTTGATTTCACAAAAAAGGAGTTCGTGTTCCTTTTTGCCGGAAGCGACCGATCCGGTCGGAAGAAGAAAGTCCGCTCCGAGTACCGGCAAGAGTTGATGTATGCGGTTGAGGAAGATTTCCATGTCTTCACGATCTGACTCAGGTAGTTTGGCTCCGCTGGACTGGCCATTCATGACGACCGATCTGCAGGCTTTTTGGGCTTGCTCGATCAGACGCCCCTCAAGGTAGCGAATATGGGCCTTTGTGAGGTTTTCATCTTTGCTAATTAAGAAAATGGCGTGATTCCAGAAGTCTTTGCCCAAGTGGTCGCGGAGGCGAACTCGGATGCTTTCCGCTTCACCGATGTAGACAGCAGATTTTCCTGTTGCAGGGTCCGCGCCCGTTAGAAAGTAAACGCCTGAGTTTGAGGCCTCCTCACGAGACAAGACACCCTCAAATTCGCTGCGCGGCCCGGCGACGGCTTTCCCCGTCCAATTAGACAATTCCGCTGTGCGAAGCCGTTTGGCATCCCCATGCACCAGATTTATCTGCCTCGCTGTCTTCACACGCTGGAGGTTCATTCCTCCCATGCCGCTTCACGTCGTCATCGAGAGTCTGGTCAACGCTGTCAAGCAATGCCTGCAAATGCTGCCGCGCTTCAGGTGGAAGTTCAGGGCCATTCAAATTTCCGCGGCATCTTCTTCATAACTTAATTGTACCTCAATTGATGCCGAGTCACTACCACGTCCGCCAGTAGATCCAAACGGCAGGCATCAGGCAACTTCCACGATGGATAGCTCAATCCCGTCCACTACCGGTACCAGGCAGATTCCTGTGAACGCTCCCGATTGATTCGTCGAGTTAGTCATTTTGCCCAGCCGGGATCTGAATATTCTTGATCTGCCGCTTGGCCACTTGGGCTATGGCGCGCAGTGCGTCATTTACGGATTTGGAGTCAGGGAAAAGTGTGGCAACATCGGGATCGAGCACGATCAGATTGCTTCCCTCTGAAAATCGTTTGGCGTACTTCCCGCGGATGCCACCGCGGAAATCGTATTCCGGGCGCATATCAGTATCAAATACCTTAGTCTTCTTCATAGGTTTTCCTCTCGCCTCGTGTCGCCGGGCGTGCGCTGAATATACGGATATTATCCCCTCTTTCAGTATGACAAACAACGAGCAATCGGCCCCGTTCAGAAATCCCAAGAAGCATGAGTCGGTCTTCCTCGGCTGAGTGATCCGGATCGGCTATCGTCAAAGACAAAGTGTCCCCGAAAACTGAGGCCGCCTCTTCAAAAGACACACCATGTTTGTTCAGGTTCGAGGCAGCCTTTCGTTTGTCCCACTCGAAGGTCAGGCCCATTCATCATTCCTCGGAATCGTGGCGTTGTTGCCCTGAGTGTCTGAATTACCTGCAATGACTGCCGCTGTGCCATTCCAAACTAATGAGGTGGAGTTGAACATGCCCGTACGCCGTTACTTGCCGGCAATTCGGCGTCGAGCCTCAGCCCAGGGCACCAGATTGACTCTGCCCCCATCGATGTCCTTCAAACGCAGGAAAACCTCTTCTTCCCATGCCGCTTCCACGCCTTCATCCAAAGTCTGGTCAACGCTGTCAAGCAATGCGCTGGCAACTGCTGCCCGCGCTTCAGGTGGAAGCTCCAGGGCCTCTTTTAAGATTTCGGCGACATCGTGTTTCATGATTTAAATCTAACTCAATTGTTGACCGTTTGCTACCACGTTTGCACAAGGATCTTGGACTGCTCTACCATTCGTCGGCTGGCGAAAGAACAGCATCCCGTGCACCTCCCCATTAGCCGAGCAATCCGCTAAGAAAAAACATCTTCCAGGCTGCTTGATAGTTTACTTTTTGTTGACTGAGGAACAAAAGCCGAGGTATTGTCAAGACGCTTGGCCGATAGGTCTTTTTCTTGGACCGAGGATCTCCTCACTTCTTGCAGGATGAGTGGTGCATGTCACGCTACTTCTGCATCCTTCGGACAGACACTCTAAATGCGCACTCGTCGTATTCAGTCGTTGATCTCGAGCACTTTACCGGGGGCCGTTTGTAGACCCCAACTCAAACCTGAACAACTCCTGTAGGACCGTGGCGGAAGGGGGTGGTGGAAGCAGTCTCGCGAGGTATTAAGGTGGAAAACCCAGGTTTTCCGTCCAGGAACCGCAACTTTGTATAAGGACACATAATTGCAAAAAGCATTGCGGTTCGCGTTTCCACGACCACCCAGAAGGAGCCACTATGAAAGCAATCACAGTTTTAGTTGCTTCCGTCCTTATCGCAGTCGTATTTTTCTGTCCCTCTCCATGCATGTCCCAGGAGCCCATCAAAATAGGTTTCCTGTACGTGTTTTCCGGCCGGCTTGCCCATTACGGAGCCGGTGCCAAGCAGGGTGCCGAGATTGCCCTGGAAGAAGTGAATAAAGCGGGGGGGCTGCTGGGTCGAAGAGTGGAAGGGATCTTCGCGGACACGCAACTGAAACCTGAAGTTGGTGTTGAAGCGGCAAAAAAGCTTGTGCGCGACGACAAAGTCGATGTGGTGATGGGCATAGTTTCCAGCGCTGTGGCGGATGCCGTCTCACCGGAGATGGACCGGCTGAAAACTCCCCTCATCATCACGCTCGCCATGACGCCGGATGTTACGGGACCAAAGTGCAATCCATATACGTTTCGCGTTTCCCTGGATGGACCTCAGAACATCATGGCAGCGGCGACCTTGGCAGCCGACATGAAAGATGTGACGCACTGGACCACAATAGGACCTGATTATCTATTCGGTTACCAGTGCTGGGAATACTTTCAGAATTTCCTTCGGGAGAAGCGAAGTGACGTGACGTTTGCCCCGAAAACTGAAACTGCCTTCGCGCCCATTACAACTCTCGAGTTCAAGCCTTACATTGAAAAGATCATGAAGACCGGGGCTAACGGCGTACTAATCTCTCTTTACGCGGGCAATCTGATGGATTTCATTCGTGATGCCTCGGCTGCGGGTTTCTTTAGCGGGAGTCGAAAGGTATTGATGAATCTCGCGTATTCAGGGGATGTCATGATCGGACTCGGAAACACTCTGCCAAAGGGACTCTGGCTGGGCGGGCTCTATTGGTTCCAAGCGAGTTCTACCCCAGCAAATGAACAGTTCGTGGCAGCGTACCGGTCGCGATACCATGTGTTTCCCGATTTTAATGCTCAGGGGGGGTACGCAGGGGTAAAAACGTATGTTGCAGCAGTGAAGAAAGCCGGCACAGTCGACAAGGACAAGGTCGCGAAGGCTCTTGCAGGATTATTTGTGGACCTGCCTCAGGGGCGGACACTTATTCGCGCAGGCGACCATCAAGCGATTGTCGATGGGGTTTGGGGTTTGACCGGAGATTTTGATGCAAAATTGCGGTGCAGGAGACTGGAATCTCTAAAAGTATTCCCGGGTGAAGCAATAACACCTTCGTTGGAGCAGACAGGCTGCAACATGCCCAAGCTACCGCAATGAAGTGGGCCCGAGTGAGTTTGCCGAGAGTGACTTGTAGGCCGGCAGTGTCCAGTTTAGCCACTGCTGAGAACGCGTAGATAATGTCAAGACAGCGTGTCTGAATGCACGCGCCCGATAAGCATTCACTAGCGTGCGGCAAAAGCCTGTCAATGCGAACTGAGCGAAGCAAAGACACAGTCATTCCGGACTTGATCCGGAATCCAGACCGGATTTCCGCCTGTGCCGGAATGACGATTGCTGCATCAAAGTGCGGATTGCTTTCCTGCAGGACGCGGGATTTCACTCCTCGCAATGACAGGCAATTGACAATTTCCCTATGTGACTGATTGATACTTCTTCTGAAAATTTCTTGACAGGAGGAAGGGTCTGTCATATATTGCAACGTAAAGATTTGCTTGTATTTCCCCCCCGGCCGATTTTAGCTGACGGGCGTGAAGCAAGAAGAAAGAGACCACGATCTAAGAATACGCCCGTGCTAATTACCCGCACATCTATCACTCCGGTGAATCTACTCCCGTATTTCTTGGATAGTAATGTTCAACCATGCACTCATGTAGTTCATACAGGGGTGTTTTTTCACAAAGGAGCGAATGAATGAGCGCGATTAACATTTATGTCGGAAACTTGTCCTTCGATGCAAGCGAGGACCAACTCAAAGAACTGTTTGAGGCTTACGGCCGGGTCGATTCCGCAAAGATTATCTCCGATCAGTTCACAGGTAGATCTCGAGGATTTGGCTTCATCGAGATGGCTGACCGTGAAGAGGGTTTGCGTGCGATCCAGGAATTGGACACCAAGGATTTCAAAGGCCGCAGTCTGAAAGTAAATGAGGCTCGCCCGAAAAGAGAGGGCGGCGGCGGTGGTGGCGGCGGTGGCGGAAGAAGAGAACACAGGCAGTCCCGCTGGTAAAAAGCCGGTTAGCCTTATTGAACTGCCATAAAACGCTTTGAAATTGCTACGAAATCATCCTTTCCGTCTCTCTGGGCATGGAGTAAGGGTGATGAGGCCGAGAGGGCTTTATCCTCAAGACCACTTTCGAGGCGTGCCAGTCTAAAAGAACGGGCAAGAGCTTGCGCGTGCAGGTTTTTGCTCGTTCTATTTCTCGGACGCGTTTTCCTTCCCCTGCATGTAGTGGGACAGTCCCGCCTGAGCACATGGCCAAGTTAAGCCTCTTTCGTTCCTTTTCAAGAGGGGAATGCGTCGAGCGCGAATCAGAAGTGGGCCTTCTAAAGGGGGATCTAGAGGGATTTTCATGAATTACGGTGCCAAAATCCCCGGTAGCCCCGCGTTCCGAAACGGTCGCAAAATCATTAACTTGACGCCTGTGAATCGTGCCACGATGACAGCCCAGCGATAAAGTGGCACCGAAGTCTACCCTCTATTGCCCCTGATTGGGGCAAATGCAAGCGTCACCGGAGGGACCGCAGATAGTAGCCCGGTAATTCGTTGCCGGAAAAGGGAGCATCGTGCTACGAATTTCGTTCATGCTATGCGTTCCGAGACATTCTCTCTGCCGGCGTTTCGCGAAAACCGGCACGGAGGCCGGTCTGGATTCCCGCGTGCGCGTAAATGACGGCTACGGTACCAGAATACGAGACCGTATTCGCGAAATAGAGCACTAAGCACCAGGCTTTGTTTCTCGCTGCGGTTTTTCATTGACTCAAAAAACAAGTATAATATATATGTTACGTGTAGGCATCTGCAAAACAACTTAGAAGGGGTCCGCGATGACCGGAGGCCGAGACGGAAAGATTCTTATTGTAGACGATGAACCGCACATCTCTGAAATTCTCTCTCGCTGGTTGACAAGTGAAGGTTATAGATGCGTCACCGCGTCCGACGGTGAGACTGCTCTGAAGTTCATGGAGCAGCAGACTTTTCATTTGCTGATTAGCGACATCATGATGCCGGGCATGTCCGGGATTGATCTCCTGACAATCACGAGGCCCCTGTACCCTGATCTGGCGGTTCTTATGGTCACTGCGGTAGATGACCGCAAAACAGCAATCCTTACGCTGGAACTCGGGGCTTACGGGTATATAATCAAACCGTTTGACAAGAACGAAATCTTGATAAGCGTAGCCAGTGCTCTGGAACGCCGTGATATTAGCCGTTTGAGCCATGAGTACGAAAGCAACCTGGCTGAACACGTTCGACAGCGAATAGGAGAAGTCCGAAAACAAGAAGAGGAATTCGTACTTAGGCTCAGTGCCGCCATCGGCCGACGCACCGACGAGACTCCGGCTCATATCAAGAGGGTTGGGCTTTACTCATCGGAACTGTTAAAGGCTTACCTAGGGTGGGAGGCGAAAGAAGTTGACAATATCAGAATAGCAGCCCCTATCCATGACGTGGGCAAGATCGGCATTCCTGAGAGCATTTTGCTCAAGCCGGGAAAATTGACTTCAGAAGAATTCGAGGTAGCGAAAAAGCACACCGAGATAGGGGCCCGGATCATGCAAGGGTCGAACTTAGAGGTACTCGAAGTTGCACGAGAAATTGCTATGTCGCATCACGAAAAATGGGATGGCTCAGGATATCCCCAGGGATTGGCAGGGGAAGCTATTCCGGAATCCGCCCGCATCGTCGCCGTGGCTGATGTGTACGATTCGCTGATCTCCGAACGCGTTTATCGGCCGGCTTTGCCGGAGGCTGAAGCGCTGTCCATCATGAAAGAAGGGAAGGGGAGCCACTTCGACCCCAAGATCCTGGAGTGTTTTTTCGACTCACTTTCCGAAATTAGGCGTATACGGCAAGAGGTAGAGGAAGAGGGATTTTTGGTAGATCTTTGGTGAAAGGGTGAAGGGCTGAGTTGCCGTCTTGGGCTTAATGCCTGGTCGAGGAGCCGCCAAAGTCCTCTTTTTCCAAAGGAGGGATTCAGCAGTCAAAGTCCCCCTTTTCTAAAGGGGGATTTAGGGGGATTTCGGGAATGATGCTGCCGTACAACAGGGCACTCAAAGAGGCTGCTAGAGAACTTCGAAAGAACATGACCGACGCGGAAAGGCGTGTTTGGGCCGGGATCAGGAGAAAGCAACTCAAAGGCCATCAGTTCTATCGACAGAAAAACATCGGCCGCTATATTGTTGACTTCTATTGTCCGGCAGCCAAGCTAATCGTGGAGATCGATGGTGGCCAGCACTATTTAGCGGAAGGCATCTGGAAAGACATGGTTCGAGACGCTTATATGACAAGTCTCGGATTAACGGTATTGAGATCTACCGACAGAGAAGCGCTTGACAACACTGACACTGTAATTGAGACGATCTATGAAAATCTGTGATAGACCCTTGGCTCAAAGTCAGAAAAATCCCCCCTTCCCCCCTTTACCAAAGGGGGTCAGCACATCCTACAGCGACTGTTTTCCTCGTTCCCAGGCTCCAGCCTGGGAATGCATTCCCGGAGGCTCTGCCTCCGTAGAGGTTTGAATGGACAACTGGAAGCACAAATACGCCTCAAAACTTGTCTCTCCCGAAGAGGCCGCGGCGCGCGTGAAAAATGGTGACAGAATTTATCTGGGCAGCATGTGTTCCGAACCGGCAACAATTATCAAAGCCCTCGGACAGTCACCCCTTGAAGACGTTGAAATGATCCAATTTATAAGCGGCCGCGAGGCTACTGCTCTCGCCGGAAAGGCCCCTGGCCGATTCAGGATCAAGACTTTCTTTGTGGGAGGCCGAACAGGAGAATCCGAGCTCGCTGTCCGAAGCCGACTATGTTCCGCTCTTTCATTCCCAGATCCCTAACTTCTTCAGAAACCGAAGAATACCCGTGGATGTGGCCATAGTTCAGGTCTCCGAGCCGGACAGATTTGGACGATTCAGCCTTGGGATCTCTGTGGACACGAGCCTCTCGGCAGTGGAATCTGCCCGCATGGTGATTGCGCAGGTGAACCCCTGGATGCCCCGAACACACGGTGATAGCTTCGTTCCGGTTGATAGGATCAATTATCTCGTGGACGCGGCTGAAGAACTTTGCGAACTCCCCATAGAGCTACTTGGAGAGCGGGAAAAGATGATCAGTGGCTACGCGAGTGAGCTAATAGAAGACGGCTCAGTCGTGCAATTCGGTTTTGCCGGCATATCCAGGGGCCTCATGGACTATCTCAAGGACCGCAAGCACCTGGGAATTCACACAGAGATCTTTACCGATCCGCTAATCGATTTGATCGAGGCCGGCGTCATAGATAACAGCACAAAGAAAATGTTTCGCGGCAAGTCTTTGGCCACCTGTTGCATGGGCACGCGTCGTTTGTACGACTACGTGAATGACAACTCTCTTGTCGAGCTTTACCCGTCGGACATGCTGCTTACTCCGTCCTTCATTGCCTCGAATGACCGCATGGTGGCTGTGAACCTGGCCGTTCAGGTCGACCTGCGAGGCCAAATAAAGCAAGGAGTTCCCTCGTGGACGGCATTCGAAGGATCCGGGGGAGACCATGACTTCATGACGGGCGCGAGCCTTTCCAGGCGCGGCAGGTCCATAATCTGTCTACGATCTACCTCCATCCGAAGTGGTCGATCCACCATTGTCCCCACATTCGGCCCCAAATCCGCGGTAATCATGAATCGGGGTGAAGTTAACTATATTGTCACGGAATACGGGCTTGCGTATTTGGGGGGCAAGTCGATCCGTGAGCGCGCCATGGCCCTGATTGAGATCGCACATCCCGACCACAGGGAAGAGCTTATGAAGCAAGCCCGGGAGTTGGGTTATGTCTATCCGAATCAGGTCTATTATCGAATGTTTTCGCCGGAGTTCCGCCGGCGTATTCGGACCGACCGCGTCTTCAAGGGCGGGATTCGCGCTCATATAAGATTGGTCAAGCCATCCGATGAATCCATGATGAGGGACCTGTTCTACAATCTTTCGGAGGGTTCGGTCTATTTTCGATATTTCAGCCCCCGGAAAAGCATGCCCCATGAAAACCTCCAGAAGTACGTTAACCTGCGCGAAGAAGATGGGTGCTCACTTGTGGTCACGATCGGCCCGCGGGAAAATCGCCGCATCATAGCCGAAGCTCGGTATATGGTTGAACCGGGCTCAGAGTATCCGGACGTGGCATTTATGGTGGACGAAGATTTCCAGCGCCGCGGGATCGCGAGCAGCCTGCTCCGTTACCTGATAGAGATAGCGCAGGAACGCGACGTGAAGGGTTTTCGAGCAGACGTGCTATTCTCGAATAAGCCGATGCTCAAGACTTTCGACAAGCTGCCCTATGTCTTGCACAAGTCTGTCACTGATGGAGTGGTGACAGTTCAATTCAGGTTTGACGAGTTGAAAGAAGGGGAGAGCTAGAATAATAATTTGCCCGCAGAGACCGCAGAGACCGCAGAGACCGCAGAGAGGACGCGGAGAATTTTTTATTTTATTCACACGTATGACCGAGAGAGCACAGCGAATTTTGGCCTGAAAAAGTTCGCGAAACGCTGGCAGGGAGAAAGTGTCTCAGAACCATAGCATGAACGAAATTCGTAGCACGATGCTCCCTTTTCCCGGCAATGAATTACCGGGCTACTATCTGCGGTCCCTCCGAGACGCTTGCGTTTGAGCCCCATCGGGGCGATAGAGAGTAGACCGGTGCTTTAGCGCCGGGCTGACATCGTGGCACGATTCCGGGCATCAAAATGGTTTTGAGACAGTTTCGGGACGCCGGCGCTACCGTGAAATTGGCCTCGTAAGTATGAAACGCTGTACTAAGAAACAGCCGGGAAAACAGAAACCTCTGCGATCTCCGCGGCCTCTGCGGTGAACTATCACTCTGCGGTAAACAAAGATTGAACAACAACTTGACATATTGTGATGAACTTGATAATTTCAAACTACAAACGTAGCTGCTTACTACGGCCGTCCTTTCTATCATTCACCGCAGAGTGTGCGGAGAACGCAGAGATGGCGATAGAATCAAGTAAAACGACGGAAGCTATAATTGGGGCGGCCATTGAAGTGCATCGCGAGCTTGGTCCGGGCCTGCTGGAGTCAACCTTCGAGACATGCCTTGCGTATGAGTTGGCGGAACGAGGCCTAAAGTTCGAACGACAGAAGATTCTACCCGTAGAGTATCGAGGGATTCATCTGGATTGCGGTTACCGCATTGACCTGCTGGTCGAGAATCTGGTGATCGTTGAGCTGAAGGTCGTTGAGAGATTGGCTGCGATTCACGAGGCTCAGCTACTTTCCTACTTGAAACTGTCCGGTGCTCCCATAGGCTTGTTGCTAAACTTCAACGTCAAGGAGCTGAGACACGGAATACGTCGCCTCGTAAACAATTTGACGGAGAATTTATCTCCGCGTTCTCTGCGCCCTCTGCGGTGAACGATTATCTAAAAATATACAGCGAGAAGGTCCATGTTTGTTCTGGGTAATTTTCTTAGTGCCATTGCTGAAGTGCTGAACATAGTTCTTACCATTTACATGTGGATCGTGATCATTGCAGCATTGATCTCGTGGGTAAACCCTGACCCATATAACCCGATTGTACGTTTCCTTTACAGCGTGACGGAACCCGTGTTCGCGGCTGTTCGTCGCTGGCTCCCCTTTCCTTACATGGGCATCGATTTTTCGCCGATTATAGTTCTACTGATCATCGTTTTTCTGCAGCGGTTCCTCATAGATACACTGCGCCACCTCGCCATGAACCTGCAGTGAAGCAATCGAACTGACAAGTAGTCCCTCCCACTGGTGTTAAAACAGGCCCGCACAAAGCCGTACTTTCCCCCCTTTAAGAAAGGGGGGTTGGGGGGATTTCTTGATATCCCATTGAAAAGCCTCCTAAATCCCCCTTTAGAAAAGGGGGACTTTGAGGGGACATCGGCGGTCTACGGAGCCCACAACTGACGTGACCAGCTAGGCAGAAAACAACCCCATGTATCTCGAAGCACACGAAGACGGCATCATCATAAGAGTGAAAGTGACCCCCAACTCCTCGAGAAATGCGGTCATTCGGGAACATGACGATCGGTTGACAGTCAAGCTCACTTCACCGCCTGTTGAAGGAAAGGCCAATAAACAATTGCTAAAATTCATAGGTAAGAAACTCGGCGCGCCTCCTTCGTCAATAATGATACTGCGAGGCCATTCTTCACGTGAAAAGGTGCTGTTCGTGCCGGGAATTGACAAGGCATTCGCGATGGAGAGGCTGAAATAGAGCGAATATCCAGTAAGGGTGCCCGCTGTGGGCACCACCGCGCATAATCCGCCCGCATGGACGCTACGGACGGACGCATGCACAACCCCATGGTGGCCGGCTCTCTTTTTAAAGAGGGATGCCTTCAAAGTCCCCCTTTAGAAAAGGGGGACTTTGAAGGGCTATCACAAACTTCCAACCGAACAACAAAAACTTGGGGTTTATACCCCCTTTTTTTAAAGAGCAGCAAGGGGGATTTTCACTTGCAAATACCTTCCATAAGTCTATAATACAATTTCTAATCAAATAAAAATTTCAGGCACTTCGTCGCAAATGTACTCTAACGTCGTTGACCTCACTGCCGACCAGTACCCGACCCTTTTACCGCTTAGTCAGCGCCGCTCCCGCCGCATCCCTATTCGCCGTCATACAAATTTTTCTTGACACCGAGGCTAGGCCGGTGTTACAAGAATGTGAAATCAGAAGTTCTGTACCAGACGGTGAACCTGAGATTCACCAGACGAGAAGCCGTAATTAGCGCTTTATCCGAGTTCCCCGCCGGTGGGGGATTCGGGGGAAGCGTTGAGGCTGCCGGAACGAGTACAGCGTTTAACTGCCTTAGGGCATCTTTTTCGATTCTTTTTTGGATT
>CAVSPC010000050.1:0-14887 GCA_963729795.1 uncultured delta proteobacterium
AAACTTAGTATGTCAGACTCCCAGGAGCCGGGGAGCGGTAACGGAACAATGAGTGGGACCTTCGTGCAGCACGATGGCGCCGATGAGTGAGGTTGCGCGACAGGCTCATAGTAACGGACATCGAGGAGCGAAGTTATCGTCAGGCAGACGGATTACAAAATTGTAAACCACTACACTTACAGTTTTGTAACTTCGTCCAATAAGTGAGAGGACTCGCTCGCCGCCCCGCCGATCTCTGCAACATAAATAACACATAATAATGCACTGTTACATTCTAGACTACATTCGGTATTCGATGAATTGGCACACCTGTTGCTAGACCGGGGGAAAGTTCAACGAAAGGCGTGCGGTAATCAACATGAGAAAGATAGCAATTTACGGCAAGGGCGGCATAGGGAAGTCTACCACGACGCAGAACACGGTTGCAGGTCTGGCCGAGATGGGCCGCAAAGTGATGGTGGTAGGCTGCGACCCCAAAGCTGACTCCACTCGGCTCCTGCTCGGCGGTCTCTCCCAGAAAACAGTGCTGGACACGCTACGGGCCGAAGGAGAGGACGTTGACCTGGAGGACATCCGGAAAACCGGGTTCAATGGCACAGTATGCGTCGAATCGGGCGGTCCCGAGCCTGGGGTGGGCTGTGCGGGACGCGGCATCATCACTTCCATCAACCTGCTGGAACAGCTCGGGGCCTACGCGGAGAGCGAGAAGCTTGACTATGCCTTCTACGACGTTTTGGGCGACGTGGTTTGCGGCGGCTTCGCCATGCCCATTCGTGAAGGCAAGGCCAAGGAGATCTACATCGTGGTCTCCGGTGAAATGATGGCTATGTACGCGGCCAACAATATCTGCAAAGGAATCGTCAAGTTCGCGGAAGCGGGCGGCGTACGCTTGGGTGGCGTTATATGCAACAGCCGTAACGTGGATAACGAACAAGAGATGATCGAAGCCTTCGCTGAAAGACTGGGCACTCAGATGATCCACTTCGTGCCACGCGACAATATGGTCCAGAAGGCGGAAATTCACCGGAAGACGGTCATCGAGTTTGATCCGAGCCATTCTCAGGCAAACGAATACCGGACTCTGGCGAAAAAGATTGAAGAGAACAAGATGCACGTTGTTCCGGAACCAATGACCACTGACGATCTCGAAAAACTCTTGATCAAACACGGCCTGGCCGGCTAAGGAGCAAGACCCTAGGGTTCTCCAAAGAAATGCTGATTGGTGGGACAGGCTTCCAGCCTGTCTATTGGAAATGACGGGCAGGATGCCCGTCGCCACTGAAGGCATTTTGTTTTCCTCGACCACTTTTTGAAATCATTCTGACGGAAGCGCAAATAAGAAAACGAGGTGACGGATATGTTGATGATTAGATCCATCGTAAGGCCCACAAAGGTGGACGATGTCCTGGCCGCGTTGATGGAAGCCGGTTTTCCCGCTGTGACAAAAATGTCGGTAGTCGGACGCGGCAAGCAACGCGGAATAAAGATTGGCGAAATCACTTATGACGAGATCCCCAAGGAACTTCTCCTTACCGTGGTGCCCGATGCGGATAAGGATTTTGTCATCAAGACGGTTATCAAAGCGGCACGTACTGGAGACAAAGGCGCTTACGGGGACGGCAAGATCTTTGTGAGCGCGGTGGATGAAGTTTACACCATCAGTTCGGGCATCAAGGAGACCGCTTCCGGCGATACCGAAGAGGTGAAGATATGAAAGAAGTCATCGCGGTCATCCGCATGAACATGATGAATAAGACCAAAAAGGCGCTTTCCGATGCCGGCATTCTCTCCATGACCGCCAGAGAGGTCCTCGGGAGGGGCAAAGGCCTGGTGGATTACAGCCTCCTGAAAGGCGCGGAGAAGGGTTACGAGGAAGCAATAGCACAGCTCGGGCAGAGCCAGCGGCTTATTCCCAAGCGATTGCTGCTCATAGTAGTGCCGGATAAGCTTGTCCAAAGAACAGTGAAGACCATCATCGACATCAACCAAACCGGCAAGTCCGGCGACGGCAAAATCTTCGTCATGCCGGCAACCGACTCAGTGAGCGTGCGCACCGGCGAAGGGGGCGAAGGTGTACTGGATGAAGTGTGAAGGGCTAGTTGGTAACGGGAGAACACCATGAGATCACTCAAAGACGAAACTATCGACTTGAAGGTCGAATCCATTGATCCCCAGGATGTGAAGCAGGAACTCTTGCGCAAAGTTCCGACCAAGGTGGCTCGCAAACGCGCCAAACAAATTGTCGTCAACCAGGTAGGCGAAAGCCAGGATGTGCCCGAAATCGGTGCCAACACTCGGACCATTCCCGGCATTATCACTCAACGTGGTTGCACCTACGCGGGTTGCAAGGGAGTTATCCTGGGTCCCACCCGTGACATAGTAAACATCACGCACGGGCCGATAGGTTGTGGCTTTTATAGCTGGCTGACCCGTCGTAATCAGACTCGTACGAACGGACCGAACGATGAGAATTTTATGACGTACTGCTTTTCCACCGACATGCAGGAAGAAGACATAGTCTTCGGAGGCGAGAAGAAACTGCGTGCTGCCATCCAGGAAGCCTACGATCTTTTCAAACCCAAGGCGATCAGCATCTTCTCTACTTGTCCGGTCGGACTCATCGGTGACGACGTCCATTCGGTCGCGAGAGAAATGAAAGAAAAGCTCGGGATCAATGTCTTCGGGTTCAGTTGCGAGGGATACAAGGGCGTGAGCCAGTCCGCCGGGCACCACATTGCCAACAACGGCATTTTCACTCACGTAGTTGGGCTCAATGACAAGGTCAAGGAAGGCAAATACAAGATCAATCTGTTGGGCGAATACAATATAGGTGGCGACGCCTTCGAACTGGACCGTATTCTTAATGACTGCGGAATCACTGTCGTGTCAACCTTCAGCGGCAATTCCACTTACGACCAATTTTCGAACGCCCACACGGCCGATCTTAACACCATCATGTGTCACCGCTCCATTAACTATGTGGCGGAAATGATGGAGGTAAAATACGGAATCCCGTGGATCAAAATCAACTTTATCGGGGCTGAAGCGGCATCAAAATCGCTCCGCAAGATTGCCAAGTATTTTGAAGATCCGGAACTGAGCGAGCGCGTTGAAGCGGTCATTGCCCGGGAAATGCCGGAGGTGATCAAGGTGCGTGAGGAAATACGGCCGCGCTGCGAAGGGAAGCTGGCCATGCTGTTCGTGGGTGGTTCCAGAGCCCATCACTACCAGGAACTTTTCCGGGAAATCGGTATGGAGACGATTTGCGCGGGCTACGAATTCGCGCACCGTGACGACTACGAAGGCCGCCACGTGCTGCCGAATCTCAAGGTCGATGCAGACAGCCGTAACATCGAGGAATTGGAAGTTCACCCCGATCCTGAAAAATTCCGACCGCGCAAGACGGAAGAGGAACTGGCGAGACTCAAGGAGAAGGGATTCCGCTTCAAGGACTACGACGGGATGATGCGTGAGATGGCGGCAAAGACCCTGGTGATCGACGACATCAGTCAATACGAATCGGAGCGGCTTATTGACATTTACAAACCAGCCATTTTCTGCGCGGGCATCAAGGAAAAATTCGCCATACAAAAGAAAGGCATCCCTATGAAGCAGCTCCATAGCTACGATTCCGGCGGCCCTTATGCCGGCTTCAGAGGGGCCATCAATTTCTACCGGGAGATTGACCGCATGGTCAACAGCCAGGTCTGGAAATATCTGAAAGCGCCCTGGCAGGAAAGCCCCGAACTGGCGGCCAAATACGGCTGCGATTGAGCCCCGGAGGAAGGAACGAACTCATGCTACTGCGACACACTCCAAAAGAAATCAACCCACGCAAAGCCTTGACCGTAAACCCGGCCAAGACCTGCCAACCGATCGGCGCCATGTACGCTGCTCTGGGCATACACAACTGTCTGCCGCACAGTCACGGCTCGCAAGGTTGCTGCGCCTACCATCGAAGTACTCTCACACGCCACTACAAAGAACCGGTAATGGCAGCGACCAGTTCGTTCACGGAAGGAGCATCGGTGTTCGGTGGGCAGGCCAACCTGGTTCAGGCCATCGACAACATATTCACCATCTACGAACCTGACGTCATAGCGGTGCATACGACGTGTTTGTCCGAAACCATCGGTGATGACATTCCTCAGATCGCTCGTAAAGCTGAAGCGGACGGCAAAATTCCCAAGGGCAAATACGTTATCCACGTGAACACTCCGAGTTACGTGGGCACGCATGTGACCGGGTTTGCCGGAATGACCAAGGCCATGGTGGATTACTTTGCGCAGTCCACCGGCAAAAAGATCGATCAGATCAACATTATCCCGGGTTACGTCGAACCATCGGACATGGAGGAGATCAAACGCATCGCCGAGATGATGGGAGTCCGCACCGTTGTGTTTCCCGATACATCCAGGGTGTTGAACCGACCTCAGACCGGCAAGTACGAAATGTTCCCAAAAGGGGGCGTAACCGTCGAAGCGCTGATTAGCACCGGCGACAGCCTGGCCACCATTGCGCTCGGGAGGATGGCGTCCGGCTTGGCAGCACGGGCACTGGACACCAAATGCAAGGTGCCGTGCGAAATCCTCGATCTGCCAATCGGCTTCAAGGCCACCGACCGGTTTGTGGACACTCTTAGGAAAACCGCGGGAATCAATGTTCCAGACAAGCTCAATGAGGAACGTGGCCAATTGATGGATATCATTACCGATATGCATCAGTATTTCTACGGGAGGAAGGTGGCTCTGGCGGGCGATCCCGACCAGCTCATCGCTTTAACCGAATTCCTCGTCTCCATCGACATGTGGCCGATACATATCGTTACCGGCACCGCGGGCAAGGAATTCGAAGCTCGAATTCACGAGATCACACGCAACGTGCCGCATGCAGTGAATGTGAGCGCTCCGGGAGATATGTTCCTATTGCACCAATGGATCAAGAACGAGCCGGTGGATTTGCTTATGGGGAACACATACATGAAGTACATCGCCCGTGATGAAGACATCCCCTTGGTGCGGTTCGGCTTTCCTATCCTGGATCGCATAGGCCACAGCTATTTCCCGACTGTCGGCTATCGCGGCGGCATGCGCCTGCTGGAAAAGATCCTGGATGCCGTGCTGGAGCGGCAGGATCGGGATGCGCCGGAAGAGAGTTTTGAATTGGTGATGTAGGCCGGTTGACGATAGATGGCTGATGGCATGACAGCTACAGGAAATCTGAGACCAGCAACAAAGAAACAGCAAGCACTTTTGCCGTGCTGCTCCACAAATCAAGCACATAGGGCTCCGACAGGGGCCAAGTAAAGAGGAAAATAGCAATGCAAAAACCTGATCATCATATCTTCGTCTGCGCGAGTTTTCGGGTACTGAAGCAAAAGGGAAATGTATCAAGAAGGAATCGCTCCAACTGATACCGCATATCGAAGAGGAACTGACCGACCGTGGCCTCAACGCGATGGTATCCACCACAGGTTGCCTGAATCTCTGCGAAGAAGGGCCTGTGATGGTTATCTACCCACAAGCGTACTGGTATCGCGGAGTCAACAGCGAAGAAGTGGTGGATGAGATCTTGGATGCGCTTGAAGCCGGAGAACCCGCGGAAAAGTATCTGCTGACTTGAGGGCATGTAGGGGCAGACCTGGTGTCTGTCCTCTTGAGGGCACCCACAAGAGGTGCCCCTACAATTGACGGCAGCGTGTGCGGGCATGGTGAACAGGCAATCCCGCCCAGGAGGAACGGTCCCACCGATACAAGAGTAGCGCCGGCGTCCCTGCCGGCGAATCATTGGATTATTTTTAGCTGCGGTGGGCATGGCCCACCCTACCTAGCTCAACGGGATTAGATCAATGACAACCCCAATTTTTGCCGAAAGACAGGATCAGATACATCGCAAAGGCGAGCAACCCTTTCACATCTCGTGTGACAAAGAAAGTCTCGCCGGCGCAGTAAGCCAGCGGGCCTGCGTATTCTGCGGCTCCAGAGTGGTCTTGTACCCGATTGCAGACGCTCTGCATTTGGTTCATGGCCCTATAGGCTGTGCAGCCTACACCTGGGACATCCGAGGGGCTCTTTCTTCTGGCCCGGAGCTTCATCGACTGAGCTTTTCCACAGACCTGCAAGAACGCGATGTCATCTTCGGTGGAGAGGAAAAGCTTTATAAAGCTCTTGTCGAATTGATTGCCAGGCACGAGCCTAAAGCCGCTTTTGTCTACTCCACATGCATTGTCGGAATCATCGGGGACGATCTCGAAGCGGTCTGCAGGCGAGTGGAGCGGGAAAAGGGTATTCCGGTCATTCCGGTTCAATCCGAAGGCTTCAAGGGCAACAAGCGGGAAGGCTACAACGCCGCGTGCAAGGCCATGTTCAAGCTGGTAGGGACCGGCGACACCAGCGGAATCGGTCCGGTGAGTCTCAACATCCTCGGTGATTTCAATCTCGCCGGCGAAATCTGGATCATACGGGAATACTTCACCAGAATGGGTGTTCAGGTGGTCGCGAACATAACCGGCGACGGCCGAGTGGACGACATCCGACGGGCCCACGGAGCAGCATTGAACGTTGTTCAGTGCTCTGGGTCCACAATGGATCTGGCGAAGATGATGAAGGAGAAATACGGCACTCCATTCATGCGTGTTTCGTATTTCGGGGTGGAAGACATGGCCGAGTCTCTGTACAACGTGGCCCGCTTTTTCGCCGACATTGACCCGGAAATAACGACCCGGACCGCGGATCTGGTTAGAAGCGAGTTGATAGCCCTGCTCCCGGCCTTGGAAAAGTACCGCCGGTCTCTGACAGGCAAGAAGGCGGCAATCTACGTTGGTGGGGCATTCAAGGCTTTTTCCCTGGTGAAGGCTTTCAGGCTCTTGGGGATGGATGTGGTGCTGGTCGGCTCCCAAACGGGCACAGAAGAAGACTACCGCGAGCTCCACGAGATCACTGACGAAGGAACCATCATTGTTGATGATTCCAACCCACTTGAATTGTCTGCATTTCTACAAGAGAAGGATGTGGACATCTTTGTGGGAGGAGTAAAGGAACGGCCCATTGCCTACAAACTGGGCGTCGGTTTTTGCGACCACAATCACGAGCGCAAAGAGGCCCTCGAAGGCTTTGTAGGCATGCTCAACTTCGCTAAAGAGGTCTACTCGTCGGTCATGAGCCCGGTGTGGCGGTTCGTCCCCCGAAATGCCGAGGCGAGATCGTTCCAAACGCCCGCCTATTTGAGCAACGTGAGCAATCGGTGAGGTCAAAACAATGAAAACAGCCCTTAAACAATCTGAGCCTTACGTTTCTACGACAAACGCCTGCAAGCTGTGCAAACCGCTTGGGGCCTGCCTTGCCTTCCGAGGCATAGAAAGAACCGTGCCATTTCTCCACGGCTCTCAGGGCTGCGCCACTTACATGAGGCGTTACATTATCAGCCATTTCCGGGAACCGATGGACATTGCCTCGTCGTCTTTGGGTGAGAAGCATGCGGTGTTCGGTGGCGGCCCGAATCTAAAAGTTGGGCTGAAGAACGTGATGTCCAAATATAACACCGCCATGATCGGGATCGCGACAACGTGTCTGACTGAAACCATCGGTGACGATGTTCCTACGCTGATCAGCGAGTTTCGCAGGGACTTTGCCCAGGTGATGGAAGCTCATGGTTCTCCCGCCTTGGTCAGTGTGTCCACGCCCAGTTACGCGGGCACCCACGTTGAAGGGTTCCATGCAGCGGTCAAATCGGTTGTTGCCCAGCTCACCGAAGAGACCGAGCCGCATCGTGGGATCAATCTCTTGCCGGGATTCGTCTCTCCCGCGGACATCCGCTATTTGAAGGAAATTATCGAGGATTTCGGGCTTCAAGGAACGATCCTCCCCGACATATCGCTGGCTCTGGATGGACCGGCTCTAAAGGAGTACGAGAAACTCCCATCCGGCGGCACCCCGATTTCCCAGATCAGGGCCATGGGCGGCGGCAGCGCTGCCATCGAATTCGGCCGGACCCTGTTCGCTCAGCAAACCGCCGGCAAATTACTCGAGGAACGTTTTGGCGTGCGTCTTCATTCGCTGGGCATGCCCATCGGCCTGCGAGAAACGGATCTCTTTTTTGAAATATTGGAAGGTTTATCAGGCCGGAGTATTCCGGAAAAATATGCTCTCGAACGAGGCAGACTGATAGACGCTTATGTAGATGGTCATAAATACATCTTTGACAAAAGAGCCGTAGTGTACGGCGAAGAAGATCTCGTTGTGGGCCTCACCTCGTTTCTTGCTGAAATAGGTGTGAGACCTGTCCTCTGCGCATCCGGAGGCCGAAGCGGCAATTTCGAGCAAGCCATCATGCAGGTTGTTGAAGGATTGCTCCCGGAACCGCCGCTGGTTCGCGAAGGAGTCGACTTCTTCGACATCGCGGAAGAAGCCGAGGCACTAGGACCCGACCTGATCATAGGTAATAGCAAAGGTTACCACCTTGCCAAGAGATGGGGAATCCCGCTCATTCGGGTGGGTTTTCCGATCCACGACCGTTTTGGCGGGCACAGGACCCTGCACCTGGGATATCGCGGGGCCCAGTCGCTTTTCGACAACATCGTAAACACCGTCATAGCGGCAAAACAAGCACATTCGCCAATCGGCTACTCCTATATATAAAGGAATAAGACAATGAGCGGGCTGGATATAAACAATCACCCCTGTTTCAATGTCCATGCAAAGGGCAAATGTGGTCGAGTTCATCTTCCCGTAGCCCCGGATTGCAACATCAAGTGCAATTACTGCAACCGGAAGTACGACTGCGTCAACGAAAGCAGACCCGGCGTAACGAGCTCAGTGCTCACCCCGGACCAGGCCGTGCTCTATCTGGAGCGAGTTCTGGAAAAGGCACCCAATATAACCGTGGCCGGAATTGCAGGCCCCGGCGATGCATTCGCCAAGCCAAAGGCCACCATGGAAACATTGCGCCTCATCAGGGCGGACTTTCCGGATCTGCTCCTTTGTTTGGCCACAAACGGGCTGAACGTTGGCCCTTACATCAGCGAACTGGCAGAGCTGAACGTCTCCCACGTCACCATGACCGTGAATGCAGTGGATCCGGAAATAGGTGCGCTAATTTACAGTTGGGTTCGTGACGGCAAGGTGATTTATCGGGGGATCGCTGCGGCAAGGCTGCTGCTGAAACGCCAGCTCGAAGCAATAGTGGCCTTGAAAGCTCACGGCATTGTGGTGAAGGTGAACACCATTGTTATCCCGGGCATCAACGATGAGCATGTGGCCGATGTTGCTCGCAAGATGGCAGAACTCGGCGTTGATATCCAGAACTGCATGACCATGTACCCGAACGCGGGAACGCCGTTCGGTGAGATTGGCGAGCCAACGCCGGAGTTGATGGCCGCGGTGCGAATAGCGGCTGAGAAGATTATTCCGCAGATGAAACATTGCACAAGATGCCGAGCCGACGCTGTGGGGCTGTTGGATGAAGACCGTTCCTCGGAATTTAGAGGATGCCTATCTGAGTGCTCCAATACGCACTCCATTCGCACGGACGGCAAGCCTTACGTGGCTGTCGCAACAATGGAAGGGGTGCTCGTGAATATGCACCTCGGCGAAGCGCAACGTTTTCAGATATGGGAACCTTCAGAGGAGGGATATTCTTTGGTGGAAGAACGCAGAGCCCCTGAACCGGGCACGGGCGTGAATAGGTGGTATGCGCTTGCCGAAATCCTGCATGACTGTCGTGCTATTCTGGTGAGCGGCATCGGCGAGACTCCGGAGCAGGTGCTCACCGAGTGCGAAATCCTGCCCGTGCAGATGAGCGGATTCATTCAGGCTGGACTGGATGCTATCTACAAAGGTGGAGACACTGCGGTCTTCAAAGGTCGCAGAAACGGCTGCGGCAAGGCAGCAGGCTGCTCGGGGAGCGGCGGTGGCTGCGGATGACAAGGAGAACAGAGTGGACCTTTCTCGTAAAAGGTCCACTCTGTTCTGATCCTACATCATCTTGTGTCCTCACTTAAGGAACTTTTCCATTGTGACCGTCTTTTCAAACTCCGCGATCTTCTCCCTGACAATTCGGCCAACAGGCGATTTAGTTGCTTCACCTTCTTTGAGTCGGCGAAGTGTTCTTGTATGTTATCCCTATCTGGTGAACGACGGCCATCAGGAAGCGCCAAAATGGGCCCATTCCCCGTTTAAAGAAACATTTTGCCCCTATGCCCATTTCGGACCAGCCTTGGGACATTAGTCCCGCTTCCGCTAAACGCAACTCTCTTGAACCTACTAATCTCCATTCCTTGACAATCCTGTCCCGGTAAAGGCGTATCTCCTTGAAAAGCAGCATATCCGCCAAAAAAGAAGCGAAAATAAAAAACAACAATGCGCCACCCAACTTCGCTAAAATGAAATCCAGTATGGAAGAAACAACGACCACAAAGAGGCAGAAATAGATCATCGCCATTAAGAAAAGCATTGCTACTACATACAAGATCAACTTGCGTTTCTGGTACCTGAGGACAAACAAAGGCTCATCAGATGATTTCATTTCAGATTTGGCCAGTTCGCTCATAATTTTCTCCACGCCCCCCTGTCGCCTCTTCCTTGCCAAATCTTATCTCAACCAGTAAGGTATGCAAAAGATAATCTTTCGCTATAATCGATTAGGTTCAAGTGCGGCACAGGATTGATGCTGAATCACCTGTAACGACCGGCAAATAGGGAACAGCTTTGCTCCCTCGACGACTTCCGCACTCCCGGCAGGAGTAGGCCTGCAACAGCGGAGGACTTAGTGGACCCGCAAGAGATCAAAGAAATCATAATCAGAGAGTTGCCGTCCATACTGAGGGAAGACCCCCAGATGCGGGAGTTTGTCCTCAGTTTGACCGAGGGTCGATTCGCGGACAAAGCCCAGACAGAAAGCCGCTTTGATCGGCTCCTCGATGAGCTTCGTCGTGACCGTGAAGCCGAAACTGAAAGATGGAAGCGTCTGGAGGAAGCGCGCGCAGAGGAAAGGCGACAGGATGCCGAACGCTGGCAGGAGCAAAACAGGCGCTGGGAGGACAACGAGAAACGCTGGGAGGACGATAAGAGACGCTGGGAGGAGAATCAACGAGACATTCGTGGCATTCTGGACGAGATCAAGAGGCTGGATCGAAGGCACGATGCCACTATAGGAGCACTCGGGGCTCGATGGGGGCTCCATTCGGAGCAGTCATTCCGCAATGCCCTCAAGGGTATCCTCCAAGAATTTTTCGATGTTAAAGTCCTCAACGTGGTGGAGTTCGACACCGAAGGTGAAGTATTCGGCAGGCCGGATCAGATTGAGTTGGATATCATTATAAAAAACGGCCTGCTCGTCATCTGCGAAATAAAGTCGTCGGTGAGCAAATCCGACGTGCATATTTTCGAGCGAAAGGCCAGCTTTTACGAAGCGAAGCATAATACAAAAGCAACGCAGCTAATAGTGATTTCTCCAATGGTTGACGCAAAGGCTCAAGTGCTGGCCGATAGGCTTGGGATCAAGGTATACAGCTATCCTGAAGATATCGATCCCGCTGTTTTCTCGTAGGGTCGGCAGCCCAAACATGATCAGGGCTTTATCCCGCAGCTTTCTTTTGCTTAACAAAGTCTTCCAGGCCGAATTTCTTCACTCGGTAGCCCATCTGTCTCAGAGTTATGCCAAGCTCCTGGGCTGCGTGAGACTGGACCCAATCGTTTCGCTCCAAAGAGTCCAGCACTTGCTGTCTTTCTTTTTCGCGGAGCGAACCCAGCATCTTCCGAGGCTGCATCTCCTGGACCTTATCCGCGTGTACCAGATACGGCGACAGGTCCATGAGATCTATAACGGCCTCATCAAATATTATGGCCAGCCGTTCAATCAAATTCTCCATTTCGCGCACGTTGCCGGGCCAGGTATACCTTACAAGTGCATCCAGAGCCGAGTTCGTGAATTGTAGCCCGGCCCCGTACTCCCGGCAAATTTTGGCGCAAAAGAAATTGATCAAAGGGATTATGTCCTCTTTCCTCTCTCGTAGAGGGGGCACTCTAATAGGAAATACATTCAACCTGTAGTAAAGATCTTCGCGGAACGACCCGTCAGCGGCCGCACCGCTGAGGTCCCTGTTCGTGGCTGCTATAATCCTGACATCCACCGTTCTCGTCTTTGTGCTTCCCAGGCGCTCGAATTCACGATCTTGAAGAAATCTCAGAAGCTTAACCTGTAAGGGCATTGGCAGCTCGCCTATCTCATCAAGGAAGATCGTCCCGCCGTCAGCTTCTTCGACTCGGCCCACTTTGGATTCAACGGCTCCGGTGAATGCACCCTTTTCATAACCAAAGAGTTCAGACTCGAGAAGATTGTCAGGGAGCGCGGCGCAGTTGACCTTTATGAATGAAGAGCGTGCCCTGCTGCTCAGCTCATGGATGATCCGAGCGACCAGGGTCTTCCCTGTGCCCGATTCTCCCAGCAGCAAAACGGTAGCCTTGGTGGGGGCCACTTTCCTGATCAACTGTTGTGCGTCGAACATTGTCGGGCTTGTTCCCACCGCGAAGAAATTCTTGCTTTTCTCTGAGAGTTCCGCCTTCAGGGACAGATTGGCCTTTATCAGATTCTCCTCCCTGACCTTCACCTGAACGTTCAGACTGACAAGCTGAGCCACAAACGCGGCCAAAATGGTCAAGAACCTTATGTCTTCCTCAAAGGAGACGTCTTCGCCGAAAAGACGGTCCACGCTCAGGACGCCCACGGTCCTGCCGTTCAGTACGACTGGCACCCCGATAAAGGATATTTGCCCTTTCTCGATCTTCCGAGAGCCGGTTTTATTGAGGAAGAGGGGCTCCTTGCTAATGTCGGGAACCACAACCGGCTCTGCTGTTCGGTATATAAGCCCGGTCACCCCTTCATCAAGACGGTAAACCCCTCTTTTCTTCTCTTTGGGTCGCAATCCGTGGGACGCTCTGATCGAGAGAATGCCCTCTTCCTCGTCCTTCAGGGTGATCGTAGCCCTGTTCATGGATAGATATTCGGATAGGATTCCAAGGATTATTTCCAGAGTTTGATCCAGGTTCAGAGCCTGGCCGATGATCTGACTTATGTCATATAAGACCTTTAATTCGAGTTGATTTACCTTTGTGTCCATCTCATTCACCATAGAAAAGCCTCAACCAAGGGATGCCTCGACACGCGAAATAACGGCACGATCCCGCGTCATAATTGTACGGAGAGCCCCAGTTTCATAATACTCACGACGGCATGCGGATCTTCATCTCCCATGGTCGAAATACCGCACTTAATTTCACGGATTCCAAGCTCGCCAACCGTTTTCGCTGTGCCGAGCTTTTCCTCACTAAAAAAGGCTACGCCTGCCGCGTGTTCACTTGAAAGTAATGTAGTATCTGTCGCAAAGATCTGATTCATCATGCTCCTGGGCCCACAATGTAGGCTCGACGCGAAGACCTCGGAGGACTTCACCTCAGTAATTGCTCACTCGAAAATCTATGCGCTTGCAAGCAGAGACGTTGGTCTGGCCCGCCGACTCTTCCGATGTCGAGGCCCCTTTTGGCGCGGAACATTGCGAAGGGTGTGCCAAAGAAAGGTGGAACCCAATTAGTTACTGTAATATTGGCATATTAAGGTGGAAAGCATTAATGCAGCAGGAAGCGATTACATACAAATAGGTATGTATTATTATAGCTAGCTACGAAATTGGCGGATTTCCGGTCGCTGAAATCATGGCAAGAATGCTTTCTTTCCCACTACATTACAGAATTGTTGTCTGGGAAATGCCTCTGAAAGACGGTTTGCAACGGTCCATACGGCGCATGCAGTATCACGTTGCTTTGGATTCACATTATTCTGGCCCCGTACTTTTTCAGCAAGCGTGCAGTTCGAGACAATGAGTGGCTGTAAGCTATCGATAATGCGGTTCGACCGTGTTTATCTTTCGCATTCACGTCAGCGCCCTTCTCCAACAGGAGCTTTACAATTTCGAGATCGGCGAGCGCCCGCATTAGAGCGGTTTCGCCGCGCGCAGATCTCGCGTTGACGTCGGCACCTTTATTTAGGAGAAGCCGTACAATGTCGGCACGGCGTTTCGAGGCAGCTAGAATCAGTGGTGTATCACCACCGGCAGACTTCATTTCCGTGTTTGCACCCTTGTCAAGAAGAAGCTCTACGATATCGGTATAGCCCTCCGACACGGCTGATATCAACGGTGCATTGCCGTATAATGATTTTGCATTTGCATCGGCCCCGCTATCCAGGAGCAGCTTGACGATTCCGGTGCTCCCTTTCATGGCAGCCAATTCCAACGACGTGGAGAAATGACTTTGTACGTTGGGATTAGCCCCTCTTTTCAGAAGAATTTTTATTAGTTCGGTGTGGCTTCCGGCCACTGCGGAGCGTAACGCGGTTTCCCGATTGCGATCCGTAGCGTTTACGTCTGCGCCTTTGTCCAAAAGAAACATCACAATTTCAATGCGACCCTTTTTCGACGCGAGAATCAACGCAGTCGTTTGTTCGTACTTGCCCTTAGCATTGACATCCACTCCTTTTGCCACGACAAACTGCACAACATCTGAATAACCCCGCTCCGTTGCCGACAACAATGCGGCTACCTGATCGTCGGGACTGAAACTAGCTCCTTTATCCAAAATTTCTTTCATTACATCCAAATGCCCATTTCCGGCAGCTCTTAAAAGCGCACTCCTGATTGCCACGGCATTGATATCGATTTCCGAAATAAGCCTTTGAACAGCCGCAAGATCGCCGACTTTAGCAGCTTCAACCAATTCCGAGTACCTGTTTCTCAGGGGTTATTTGTCGCTCGATCTGTTTCGGCTCTACCCGGCTTCCAGGGACTGGAGCCGGAACGACAGGTACCTCTGCCGGACTCCGGGCTACGACCGTTGGA
>CAVSPC010000051.1:0-53080 GCA_963729795.1 uncultured delta proteobacterium
AATCTTGTCATCGTCCCACGGAGCATCGCTGACGAAACGCTGCAATGCCCTAACATTGCCGTTCTCCAGAGCCAGTGCTATGGGTTCAATGGATTTGCGCTCCAGAGCGCTAAATTGTCCAGCCATGAAGTTGAAGAAATGCCCCCTGGATTCGCTCCGTTGAAAGCAGTCGGCGAACTGCTCGTGGAACCCCATGAGTTCGTTGATGAAATCTGCAACATCGTCTCTGTCCAAATCGAATTTCGGGACCGGGTAGAGGTGTTCGTCACATCGCGGACACGGGAGCATGACCTGCCTCCTTCTTCGACGTAATGTTCCGTAGTATGGCAGGTTTCAAGCAAAATCAAGCAAAAAATTCAATAACTCGCGTTGTAGGGTTAAGCTTTTAACCGAAATCCGGTGTCGCCACCCTGAGGTTTTCACCTTACCTCATAGCGACTCTTGCTATGACCTTGTTTTTTCGCGAGCAATTAGCAGCGAGGCTCCCTCTCATATAGGCGTTGAAATCGATTCTCAAGGAGCCTACGGACTATCAATGTTTGCAAATCCTGTAGTCCCGATGGAAAAGTGGAGCCCCCTTAGTATTGATAGGGTTGCGTCACAGATTCTATGACTGCCCACACTGTATCAGTTGGTTGGCTGAAAGAATATTAACCGGTTGCCTTGCTTCCGATAATCCGGGACAGCTACTCAATTCACGATTTGACACTGACCACGGCGGATTTTGTTAGAAGAAGGCTGCGCTGCGGCCAATTCGACGTTGCAGTCTGTCCATTTCGCCTAACTCTCTGGTATAATTCTTCAGACAAATCTAACTATATGGGGAACTCATGCCAACCTCTATACAGGCTCAAGGGGTGGCCTCGGGTGTCCATCAATTGGACCATATCCTTGGCAGCCTTTTAATTGGGGACAACGTGATCTGGTACGATGATGCCGGCAGCTTGGCCTGGCCTTTCTGTGTCAACCTGATTCAGGCTTCGCAAGTTCAGAACAAGCCGGTGATTTACGTGAGCTTTGACAGATCTCCCCGAAATCTTCTGGAAAAACTAGGATCTCTGGCTGAGAACCCGTCTCTCACAATACTGGACTGCTTCACATGGGGTAAAGGGGCGGGATCGGAAGTTTTCTTGCGATTTTACTATGAAACCAGACCGGATTGGCCATGCCGCATTATCAGAGTCGATGATCCGAGGCAGGTGTCCCAGGTGATGGATGTCATTTACGGGGTTATTTCCGATCTGGATGACGACGTTCGCCTGGTTTTCGAAAGTATCACCGGAATGCAGGAACTCTGGGGAGGCGAAGAACAGATACTGAGCTTCTATGCGCACTCCTGCCCGCGGCTGTATGAGCTAAATACAGTCGCCTATTGGATCATGGAAAAGGAAGCCCATTCCGTCAAATTGAGAGCCCATATAAATCAGATAGCACAGGTTGCCATCGAGCTCTCCATCAAAAGAGGAACGACGTTCTTAACCGTATTGAAAGCCGAAAAACGTGGAACCGACAATTTGCATAAGCCATTCAAATATTGGACGAAAGACTCCACTATTGCCTTTGAAGAAGATAATCGGCCTTCAGGAAAGTTGGACCTTGGACGAAAATTAAAAGAGATACGAACAAAAAGAGGCCTCTCGCAAAGCGAGTTGGCGAAGCTGGTGGGTCTTACTCCGAGCGCTATTTCACAAGTCGAGAGCAACTTAATTTACCCTTCGCTACCAGCACTGGTGAAAATGGCCGAAGTATTAGCAGCGGAAGTAAGCTCCTTTTTTCAGACAGACTCTGCATTGGCCAGAAAAGTAGTCTTTTCGGTTGCCGACGCGATCCCTGTCAAACTGCGAGACATTGGCAGTGATATAATGTCCGCGCGAATGCTGACTCCGGTCGATTTCCAGTCAAAGGCAGAAGTGTATTTATTGGAATTTCCTCCAGGGAAAAAACTTTCGCACCACTTTTTCAGCCACAAGGGCGAAGAATTGGGGTATATGCTTGCCGGCAGGTTGCAGATGAATTTGCCCAATTCAATTCACAAGCTTAAGGCGGGAGATGCCATTTACCTTTCAACGGAAACCCCGTCCCAATGGGTCAATCCCGGACCTGGGACCGCTAGACTTTTGTGGATAGCTGTAGGCTAAGCCCGTGTGTTCGGGAAAGGGGCGATTGAATATCCCCCTTTCCCGGCTGGCGAACTTAGCGGCGTTTTGCAACAAAAACGGAAGGGTGCCCGTTGCCACTAATGATATCTTCAACTAAACGCTGATCGGATTCCATTACGTAGGAGATTCCTGATACGTCCGCGGCTTCTCTAGTCAAGGAAACCAAATCCTCTCTGTCGATATACTGAAGGGAGAATTTGCGAGCGCCGGCCATTAGCTGCTGCAATCCCTGTTTCAAGCGATCCACATAAGAGTAAAGTCCAATTGCTCCGGCGGGAATGTTTCGGAATTCTGAACCAAATCGCTCTTTTAACTGCGCGCCCACTGCGAACAGATTCAAGAATACTCTCTCACTGTCCTTGTGGTCTTCTGTTTCCTTTTTTTCCAGAGCAAGTTTTCCGTTCGTTTTTCCCACCATGGCGGCCGCCATAAGGGCTCTTCCAAGGCAAACGGCTTTCACGTGGGGGGCCCCCAAAGCCAGTGCCTTGAAGATGTGGTCTTCAAGGGACAAACCGCCGGCTATGGCAATAGGAGGCACGTAATTGCCCTGCGCTTTCAACTGTTCACACATGCGATAGGTCAGGGATTCCAGATACACAGTGGGGATGCCCCATTCGTTCATCATTCGCCACGGACTCATTCCAGTGCCGCCCCCTGCTCCGTCTATCGTCAGGAGGTCTATTCCTGCGTTTGATGAGAACTTAACTGCGCGGGCCAGGTCGGCGGGCCGGTATGCCCCGGTTTTGAGCGTCACGTACTTGGCGCCGAGGCTTCTCAGACGTTCGACCTCTTTGTAGAAGCCTTCTTCGGTGACCATGCCCAGCCGGGAATGTCTTTCAAACTCGCTGATTCCGCCGCTCTCGAAGGCCTTTTCCGCTGCCGCTGTGCTTGGGTCGGGTAATACGATGTAGCCTCGCTCCTGCAACTGGCGGGCTCGTTCCATGGTGGACAATTTGACTTCTCCACCAATATCCTTAGCGCCCTGACCCCATTTCAATTCAAAAATTTCTACACCCAATTTCTCGATCACATATTCAGGGACGCCTAGCTTTGTGTCTTCCACATTGGCCTGGACAATGATGCCTCCTTTTCCGTTATACCACCGCCTGTAGACATTCACTCGGCGTTCCATCTGTGGCGATCGGACGATGCGCCCGTTCTTCAGTTCGGATTCCTTATCCATGCCGCAGATATTCTCTCCAGCGACCACAAGAATCCCTGAAATAGCAGCACCTATGGCTATTTCGTCCCAATTGAGCCTCGCAATACGGGTCGATCCGACGGCACCGGTAAAAACTGGGAAATCCAATGTTATGCTGCCGTCTCTCCCGAGCTTGGTTGTACAGTCCACCGAAGGAAAAGTGGCACGGTCTGAATCCGCGGGCATTCCGAAAGCACCAACACAGGTTCCTTGGATGTTGAAGTGAGAATAATCAACCGGATAATCTTTGTCCCCACCTGCGGTAATTTTTCCGTAGGGCTGTGGATAGATGGTTTCTCGGCCTTTGATTGCGGACCTGCCAATTTCACAGGTGCCCAGACATCCGTCAAGGCAGGTGACGCACATTCCGGAAATAGGGGCCGCTTCCACCCTGGTCTTCGTCTTAGTAGCGGCGCTTCTGTTAGGTTTGCTGTACGACATGGAATCCTCCCAAAAGTTGGATTTTTACTCGATTCGCGATTGGAATCGGAACACTCAGCAGTCATATAAAGCTTAGTAATAATAACAAATATCTGATTGAGATTAGTGACCGTGATCTACTGTGTCAAGCGGATTCCACACCTGCACCTCTAATATTCCAAGTTCCTGCCACAAAAAGGAGATCTTCGATTCGTATCCAGTTTCGAAGCGGGCAGGCAATTTAGTAAAACTAAAATAACGCCAAGTTTCGCAGAAACCGGAAGTTTATCTGGAAACTCAGCCTTGCCGTCAAAAAAACAGGCAGGAATTTCCAAATTGCGCAAAGGTCTTCGCGACCACTTGCGTGGGGCCATATGTGCGCTCGATTCTTTAAAAACAGCCTGCAAAAATCAGTTACTCCTTCAAAGTTAGTCGGCGCGCCTGATTTAGCTAGACTAATACATGGATGATTGATACTAGTAATGGTAATAGAAGATTCCATGTCCAGGAGTGCAGATATGGATGAAATAGTTGTCAAGACCGTAGAAGACCTCAAGTCAATCCGCAAGGTTAGATCGCATCCCGTTATCTTGATTCAGGGAGAGTTAGCCAACAACTTGCTAATATCAGGTATCCTACGCCCGAATGAACAAGATACCGCTAAAGGCGAGGTGGTCAAATTAAGGGAAACGGGCTCCGCCATGTACACGGTAACAGAAATTCTCTACGAGCTCAGCCGTGCAAATCTTTTTGAAATCAAAGGGGCGGGTGGAGGCAAACAGATCAAAATTTCACCTAAACCCTTTATCAGGCGAGAAGGGAATTGACCGGCTGCCCAGTCCAGGCAGGAAGAATCGTCGAAACAACCTCAGGTCGCAACGGGAATGATGATGTGGTCGGGGCTGTCTGTAAGTTTCACTTAGCGATTCATTTTCTATGTAAGGCGTAACCTTCATGGTAATGCCGACGGCACCGGCGCACTGCCCGGTCCTTCCAAAGACGTCTCGGCCAAACGCGAGACTCATTAGAGTGCGTGGCTGACAAGAACAAGACCACCTATTGAAATGATTGGTCAAAAAGGGGCCCAGACACAAACCGATATCATGCGTAGGAATACAGCTTCCTGCACCAGAATCCCCAATCGCGGGTGTGTGGCCGGATGAGCATAGGCAGGAATCGAGGAGTCAATTGGAACAGGTTAGCCCGTGTTAATCCACCTGGCCAGAGTCCGTGGAGGCAAGCCGTCCGATAGCCGACCAGTCGAGTGCTTCGCCACCTTTGGCAAGTAGAGTCAGGAACCGATCGCGTAACAAGCTCGCCAGGGGCATAGGCACCCGAAGGCTTTCAGCCGCAGCAAGAGCGAGGCGGATATCTTTGTGTCCTAATGGTGCGGCGAACCCGGCCGGCTCGAACTTTTCCTTCGCAATCAGCTCGCCGTATGTCCTGTAAATTGGTGCAGTGAAGAGCGTCGAGGTCAGGATATCGAGATAGTGACTTCGGTCGATGCCGGCCTTTCCGACGAGCGCCATGGCCTCACCCAAAGCCTCGATCGTCGAAGCTATAAGGAAGTTGCCGCTGAGTTTAACCAGGTTAGCGGCTTGAGGCCGATCACCGGCGGAAAAAGTTCTCTGGCCCAGCGCCTCGAAGATTGGCCGGCAAGCTCCAACGGCATCCGTAGCACCCGCGGCAATGATGAACAGCTTGCCCGCGGCCGCCATGTCAGGCCGTCCAAAGACCGGTGCCGCGATAAAACGCTGGCCGGACTTTGCATGCGCGTCGGTGAGCCTTTCCGATAGCGCTACGCTGATCGTGCTCATGGATATGTGGATTCCGCCCTTGCCCAAAGAGCCTATCACGCCTTCGTTGTCGAACACGACACTTTCAACCGCCGCGTCGTCTGCCAGCATCGTAATAACTACTTCGCCCCGACATGCCTCCGCAACCTGCGCGGCTGCGCGCGCACCCTGCTCGACCAGCGCTTGCCCTTTGCTCGAAGTGCGGTTGTAAACTGTTACCTCGTGGCCCGCCCTGAGCAAATTCGCCGCCATTCCGGACCCCATGTGTCCCAATCCGATAAATCCTACCTTCATAACTCCACCTCTTCATATATATCGCGTGTAGTCCCGCAATTGACTTACGTCTGTTAGGCTATCGTGTCGACAATGCCGCCATCCACCCTCAACGCGGCCCCCGTGGTCGCGGACGCCAGAGGAGAGACAACGTAGACGACCATGTTCGCCACTTCTTCCGGAGTGGTTGTCCGCTGAATGATGGAAGACGGCCTGTTCGCCTTTACAAAAGCGATGCCGGCCTGCTCGATCGACTGGCCTGTCCTCTCTGCCACGTCCTTCAACATCTTTCCGACACTTTCCGATAGGGTAGGGCCGGGCAGCACAGCGTTTACCGTCACATCGGTTCCTGCCGCGCGTTTGGCGAGACCACGCGCAATTGCCAGCACTGCAGTTTTTGTGAAGCCGTAGTGAATCATGTTCGGCGGAATATTCAGAGCGGACTCCGAGGACAAAAACACGACTCTCCCCCAATTGCGCTTTAGCATCGCGGGCATGTATGCGCGGGACAGACGTACGCCTGACATGACATTGGTATCGAAAAATCGCGTCCACTCGCTGTCAGGAATCTCGAAGAAGTCTTGGTGTACATAAATGCCCAGATTGTTAACAAGGATGTCACACGTCGGCTCTGCATCCACGAGAGCGTCGCACCCCGCAGCGGTGGCGAGGTCGGCGACGGCCCCGCGCACCTCCACGGCCGGTGCCGCGTCCTTCACTGCGGCTATGGCGTGACTCACCGCGGCCTCTGTACGCCCGTTGACCACGACTGTCGCACCGCTATCCGCGAGGCCCCGGGCAATGGCGAAGCCAATGCCCTTTGTGGAGCCCGTGACTATGGCAATTTTGCCGGAAAGTTGGATGTTCATAAAAATGCCTCGCTGTGGGGTCGGCGTTCTTCGGCAGGCGGGCGGTCGAATTGTTTCTCCGCCGCTCCCTCTGCCTTTCTCGCGGGTGGCGCCATGAACTCGGGGCCGACCGGATCGGTGATCGTCTCCCGAAGTATGCGGTCGATCTCCTCCTTGTCCGCGGCCGTGAGTGTCCAACCCATCGCGGGGCTGACTCCTTCCACCTGGTTGGGATGACGAGATCCCCAAAGAGCGATATCAACTCCTTGGTCGAGAATCCACCTCACCGCCAACTGCATCACTCCCTGGCCATGACGCTCCCGAGCAAGCTGATCGAGTCGGCTAACCGCAGCCAAATACTGACCGAATCGAGGCTGTTGGAATTTGGGGTCGATCTTGCGCAAGTCATCCCCTTCGAACTGTATATCTGGTTTCATTTTGCCACTGAGCAGGCCGCGGCAAAGCGCTCCGTAGGTAAGCAAGGCAATACCGTTTTTCTTGCAGTAAGGGAGCACATCCTGCTCAATCTGGCGCTCGAACAAATTGTAGGGCGGCTGGCAGGTTTGGATAGGCGCCGCCTGGCGAAATGCATCCATCTGCGCGGGGGAATAATTGCTCACCCCTATTGCTCGTATCTTTCCCGCCTGGTGAAGCTTAGCCATAGCCGCGGCCGTTTCTTCAAAGGGAACGAGAGGATCGGGCCAGTGGACCTGGTAAATGTCAATGTAGTCGGTCTGGAGTCTGCGGAGGGAGTCCTCGATTTCGGCTGCGATCCTTGCTGCCGTTGCATTGCGAAAGACAGCCCCATCCTGCCACTCCAAGGCAACTTTCGTGGCGATGATGACGCGGTCTCTGCCCCCGCGCTGGGCAATGGCTTTTCCCACGATCTCCTCCGAGCGACCGAATCCGTACACCGGCGCCGTGTCGATCACCGTTATCCCATGGTCCAGGGCGGCATGGATCGTGCGGATAGATTCCTCTTCCTCGGTCCCACCCCACATCCAACCTCCGATCGCCCAAGTGCCAAGGGCAATCCGGGATGCTCCGATGGGTATATTCTTTAGTTGCGTAGTTTCCATGACTTCTCCTATTCGCTTTTGGGAAGCGCGGAGGGCAACGTTAATCGTTGCAGATTGGCGCGTACCAATTCAAACGTGAAGCCTGTCCGGTCCGAATTCGTGGATTTGCGCCTCTCCCGCGCCCCGAAGTCGCATTTGGCTCTTGTGATTGGCCGTCGGTCCATTTCTTGTGCTTTCAAAGAAAGACAGATGGCATTACCCGTGACTGATTATTTTTCGTGATTGCTGGACAGCGCTAAACACTCATACCGATGGGCTTTCAAAGGAATGGTATTTCCATAAAATTGCTCTGAAGCCTCCTACCAACGGCAAAATTTGCGCTGCCTCAGTAGCTTCCCACGTGGAGCGTACTATGAGCGATTCTCAAGTTTGGATAATCTACACCCATCAGCCGGGTAACAAACAATTTAAAAATTTGGACACATAATTATCGGACCGGTTCCTTATTGGTAATCAATCAGGTTGCGTGAGTTGTTCTAAACCTGCGGGACTAATTTTCCTCCTCGGTCGGATTATCAACCTACAGGGGCCGGGCAAAGCGCTCGCAGGGCGCATTCCGGGCACGGTCCTCCCATCCATACGTAGTCAAAGTATTCCATGTATGGTTCTGTTTCTTTCTCTCCTTCGAACAGGAAAGCAACCTCGAAGTTACGCTTTGCCTTGCCCTTCGCTCCGATTCCTGCGCCTGTCAAATTCGGGCTTCCTACAAGGGCGATCTGTCCGTCGACAACAAATATCTTCGCGTGCATTCGGATGCAGTGGAGGAACTCTACTCCGGCACTGAGCTGCCCTTTGGAATCTATCTGTTCGTAACGTTCACGAAAGGGTTTTGAAGGAAGTTCCGCGTGAATTATCCGGAATGACACCCCCTGATTAACCAGCGAGGCCATGAAGTCCACAAAAGACACGAAACGTCCGCGATACTGGAGACCGGTACCTTTTATGTTTGCGGTAGAGATCCACACGAAACGTCTTGCTTTTATTAGATAGCCGTCGGTGAACCGTTCGTAAATGTCACGATCAAATAGGAGCTTCATGGTTTGGAGCGTCTCGCTGCGGGGCAGAGAAGATGTCCCTCCAATCTACGCCCCGGTCGATTCAGAGTCCCGAGAAGTTTCGGACTTCCGACTAAGACCGGGCTTTTATACGGAGCCATACTAGAATGACTAACCGACCGATGGCCGCAGTATATCGATTCTGGTTTGCTGAGCGAGGCGGTTTCAACGCGTCGACACATACTTTTCGGCTCGGGCATACGCGCCTCTCTGCTCCAGGTCCTTGTCCAGTTCGAACCCCGGTCTGGCTGCAGCCAGCAGTTCAACAGGTTCATTCTCGAGCGCCAGACGCCACAAAGTGACCAGACCTTTTTCCGCAAGACTCTTCATGGCCTCTTCGACCATGCGGTAATCTTCCTCCGTGGATTGCCCGGAAGCGTCCGGGAGTACCCCGCGAGTGGTGACCCAGCCAGGCCGGTTTATTCTCTCCATAATGGCTTCTTCAATATTTTGGTTCATGTCTTTCCTCGGCTTACGTCCCTGACAAGTGCTTGTATGAAAATGTAGGGGGGAGAGCAAGTTTTTTCTATGGTGTCTTGGACAACCTTTGCGCGGGTTTCGAAGGTCAAGGTTACTTCATTCGGGGATGGAGCTTCTTGGCGTGGTTCAACTGATGATGGCTGGGCAACCGAAGAAATTCTTGACAGACCACGCTCGTGATATTAATCTACTTCGCTGTGTCAGATCTCCCGGAGGGGGAGAAACGTACGGCCCTCCAGCATTATAAGGAAGAGCCTTAAAATATAATCATCTCGAGTTCATCTTTCCGGCATGCAGCGACGTGTCAGGGACAGGACACATCGAGAAGGCGAGCCTGTTCCTTTTTGCGCAGTCGGGAAGTGCGAAGAACCTATGAAGAGGAACCATGGCAGGATCAACTTTCCCCAAAGGCGGGGTGCATCCCGCAGAACATAAGGAACTAACCGAACATCTTGCGATCGAGGAGATGCCGCCTCCCGACCAGGTCGTTCTGCCCTTGTCCATGCATTTTGGCGCGATTGCCCAGCCGGTTGTTAAGAAGAAGCAAGAAGTGCAGGAGGGGGAGGTCATTGGCGTAGTTGAAAAAGCGCTTGGCGCTACCATTCATAGTAGCGTAACCGGTGTGGTCAAGGCAATCGAGCCTCGTCCTCATCCTACAATGGTTCGGTGTGATGCAGTAGTCATCGAGCGAGACCCGGCGGCAGCGCCCAGGCAATATGAAGTCGAAGACTGGCGGAAGTTGACCGGCGAGCAGCTCTTGGCCCGAGTAAAGGACGCTGGAATAGTGGGACTGGGAGGAGCTGGATTCCCAACCCATGTTAAGCTTTCACCTCCCCCTAACGCTAAGGTCGATGTCCTGGTGCTCAATGGCGCAGAATGTGAGCCCTACCTGACTACAGACCATCGGCTCATGCTGGAGTACCCGGACAAGGTCGTGGCGGGAGCCAAGATCCTTCTCAGGATTCTTGGAATAAAACGCGGGATCATCGGGATAGAACTGAACAAACCTGAAGCTATAAACGCAATGAGCAAGGCTGCTAAAGAAGCTTCAGGTTCTGATGATTTAACTGTCGCGATTCAGGGCATGAGGGTCAAATACCCTCAGGGATCGGAAAAACAGCTTATTTACTCGCTTACGAAACGTTCGGTTCCCGGTGGTGGCCTTCCGTTTGACGTGGGCGTAATAGTTCAGAATATTTCCACGACTCTCGCCGTCTTTGAGGCCGCCACTATGCAGAAGCCCTTGTATGAGAAGGTCGCAACTATCTCTGGAAGGGCCATAAAGCGACAGGCCAATTTGAAAGTAAAGGTCGGTACCCTGCTTTCCGACGTGGTGGCGTATCTGGGCGGTACCACCAAAGACCTTTTAAAGATAGTTTCAGGCGGCCCTATGATGGGATTCGCTATGTCTACCCTAGACGTGCCAATCACCAAGACGACGTCCGGCGTTCTGTTTTTGAACAAGAAGGAGACGGATGTCGGCACCTATGGGCCGTGTATCCATTGTGGTTGGTGTTTGGAAGCTTGCCCAATGGGGCTTTTGCCAAAGGAAGTAGCAATCTACGTGGAAGCAGGCAAGGGGCACCTGACTGAGAAATTCGGCGTGTTTGATTGCTTTGAATGCGGGTGCTGTGCGTATGTGTGTCCTGCGAAGCGTCCGTTGGTTCAGTTTGCCAGGCTGGCCAAAATACAAATAAAAAAGCACGGCTAATAGCTGCTAGTTTAGGGAACCTTTGCATCCACAGAGGGGTGTGGCTCATGCGTGGCCCCCTTCTGAATCAATATATCCGAGGGAGGATGGGAAAATCGACACGCTAGATCAAAGGGACCCGAGTTCGGGTCCTCAATGGGCTGTTTCGGTTTCTCCTCACATACGACTGGGGAGATCCACTGCCGAAATCATGTGGACCGTGTCAGCGACCCTGATTCCGGTAATGCTGTTGTCCATTTACAACTTTGGCCTCAGAGCGCTGTTCATCACTCTTGTCAGCGTTATCTCATGTGTTGTGGTTGAAGCGATCTCCGCAAAGGCGCTCGGGAGATCTGTGACCGTCAGTGACGGGAGCGCGGTTCTGACCGGCATTCTCATGGCCTTCGTGATTCCGCCGGGGGTGCCGTATTGGCTGCCGATAATCGGAGCGGTTGCTGCAATCTTCATAAACAAGCAATTGATGGGGGGCCTGGGATTCAACGTGTGGAACCCCGCTCTTGTAGGACGCGCGCTTCTCACTGCCTCCTTTCCCGTGTACATCACCTCTGCCTGGATACCTCCGGTGAACTGGGCAAAAGCTCCTCTGGACATCTATGTGAAAGGGTTGGATGCGGTTTCAACCGCTACGCCACTGTACGTGCTGAGGCATTACGGCTTCCATGCGCTTACGCAGCAGTTCGGAGGTCTCTCGACTATTTATCATAATTTTTTCCTAGGCTTTAGGCCAGGCTGCATCGGAGAAACATCCGCTGTGCTGATCCTCCTGGGGGGCCTGTTTCTCATCGCCAGAGGCATCATAACCTGGCATATTCCAGTATCCACTATAGCAACGGTAGGTATTCTCAGTTGGATTTTCGGCGGTGAGACCTGGTTCACGGGCCACCCTGTCATTTATATGCTTTCAGGCGGCCTTATGCTCGGCGCTTTCTATATGTGCACCGACTACGTGACTTCACCCACGCTCAAGAGCGCTCAGATCGTCTTCGGTATCGGCGTAGGCGTCCTTACCGTGGTCATTCGTCTTAAGGGTGGTTATCCGGAAGGGGTTTGTTACGCTATTTTACTCATGAACTGCCTTACTCCGGCCCTTGATGAGTGGTTCAAGCCGAAGAGATTCGCTCCGCCGAAGCAGGCGCCCGTCGCGGCCGTTAAATAGGGCTTCCGCTTTCGTAAGAGGGTTCAATGAAAGATATTATCAAAATCACTCTCAGTTTGACAATAGTGTGCATTGCCGCAGCCTCGATATTGGGCTTCGTGTACGCAAAGACGGAACGCTTGCGTAAGGAAAACGAGGTAAAGCAGACAAAAGCGACCATTCAGAGCCTCCTCGGCTACGGCGCCGGCACCAAGATACCGAATGACCTCAAGATTTTTGACGTGTACCGGTATGTGATTACCGATAACAAGGGGATCACAGTCCTGGGTTACCTGCTTCCACTTAAGGAAAAGGGATTTGCCCTGGTGGAAATCGACCTCTCAGGAAAACCTGGCAAGATAATCCCCATCTCGGCTAGTGCTGCGCAATTGGCTGAGAGGGGCAGCAGGGACGCCGTGGTAGATAAGGCATTGCCCAAAGGCTCCAAGGCCACCTACGCGGAAACGCTGTCAATTGCGGACCTCGGAGGCAAACGCCTTGGGTATGTGATCCCGGGGGTGACGCAGGGCTTTAAGACATTCATCAAGATGATGGTTTCCGTTAACCCGGAATTAACGGTCACAGGTGTGGCTATTATCTCCTCCGAAGAGGATCCCGGGCTGGGAGCGGGAATAGAACATCGCTACTTCAGAAATCAATTTGTGGGGAAGACCCTCGAGGTCTTGAAGGCTCTCAAAGTTATAAAGGAGCCGTTGCCTGCCGACTATCTCAGTGTTCTTGAGCCCCAGAAAGCCAAGCAAGAGCATCTCACGCCGGATCAGATTCGCGACATAAAGGAAAAGTACGCAAAACAGAATATATATGCCTTGACCGGTGCGACCATTTCCAGCCGAGCTGTGACTCGCGGAGTAAAAAGTACGGTCAGAAAGTTTGCGTATCGGATTGGCATATTAACCGACGCTCTCAAGCAACAAAATGTGCGGGTTGCATTCTAGGGGAGGTTAAGGTGAACCGGAACGTAAAACTTGTGTGGAACGGATTAATTCCCGAAAATCCGATCTTCCGATTAGCTCTCAGTCTGTGCCCTGCCGTGGCGGTGACCACTTCTATCCAGAACGGCCTCCTTCTGGGTCTCGCGGTTCTGTTCGTCCAAGTGTGTTCAAGCTGCACGGTTTCGATATTCAAGTCTTTGATTCATCCCAGGATCAGAATACCTGCTTACGTCATCGTGATCGCCTTGTGGGTGACCGTGATCGACATGATACTCCCGGTCATTTCCCCTGCGGTGTACAAACAGGTTGCCCTCTTTGTCAAATTGATAGTCGTCTTTGCGATCATCATTTCGAGGCTTGAACTGTTTGCATCAAAGGAGCCGCTCGTTCCGTCCTTTTTCGATGGAGTCGGCATGGGTGCAGGCTTTTGCTTCGGACTTTGCTTGATTGGGGCGATCAGGGAATTCCTCGGGGCCGGCCAGCTCTGGGGTCACGATGTGCTGGGATTCCGGCCCCTCTTGATAATGATTCTGCCTGCTGGAGGCTTTTTTGTGATCGGCTTCATCATGGCAACGTTCAACTGGTTTGAATATAGGCTCACGGGCAAGCTGCCCAAATCGGGAGGAGCGCACTGACATGCAAATCCGGAAGCATCTTCTCAAGATAATTTTAGCTGCGGCTCTATCCTTATGGATTTGTGGGCCTCTTTGGGCGGAATCCATGCAGACGGGTTCATTCAAGAACGACAAAGAGATAAAAATATCTTTCGGTGTGCCTGTCGATGAGGCTTGGGCCAAGAATCCAGCAAATTTCTTTGCGTACGAGAAACCCGATCCAGACATTAGAATCTCAGTCGAATCAGTCACACTCGGCCCCCGCAAGACAACCGCCACATTAAAATTTAAAGATCCCTTAAACCTCGCAGGCGAATACATTGTTGAGGCAAAAGATGTCACTTCCGGCGGCAAGATACTGAAGAACCGAGTGGATTTTTCGGTCAAGAAAAGCCAGGCTCAGGTTCTGTTCGCGATTTTCCTTGGGGCAATGCTGATCAACAACTTTGTCTTCACCAAGTATCTGGGCCTGTGCATCTTCTTCGGCGTTTCGCAGAAAAAGGAAACGGCCATTGGTATGGGAATCACATTCACCACGGTCATGGTGTTGAGCGCAATCATGTGCTGGGCACTTTATTCATACGTCCTCGAGGCATTACACTTAGACTTTTTGAAAGTCATTGTGTTTATAGGGACTGTGGCGATCTTTGTTCAAGCGGTGGACACTATTCTCAGAAAGGTCAACCCTTACCTTTTCAAAAAGTTGGGTGTCTACCTTGTCTTGATAGTGACGAACTGCATCATTCTTGCAGTCCCTCTGATAAATGCCGACAGTGGTCATGGTCCCTTTGCGAGTCTGACTCTCGGCCTCGGCGCGGGGCTTGGTTTTGCTCTCGCACTGTTCCTCATGTCCTGCGTTCGAGAAAAACTCGAGGTCAGCCGGGTTCCTCCAACGTTTCAGGGGCTTCCCATAGCGTTCATAGTAACTGGGTTGTTCGCGTTGGCCTTCTTGGGCTTCTCGGGCCTTGCAATATTTTAGAGCCCGTTGGAGAGGCCGGACACTTGATTCAGGTGGTCTAACTGATTATTATAGTCAATTGCGAGTAGGCTTTTCGTATGGAAGAAAGCTTCGTCCGTAATTCCCTTCGTCACACAATGCCGCGGCGCAAGCACGCGGTTTTTTCTGAGGTGCCATAACATGGATAATGTTTGGATCATAGCGTTAATAGGAATAATATTCTTCGCCTTATTCGGTGGGCTCACCGGCGCGGCTCTGGCCCTGTTGGCCAAGCAGTTTGCTGTAAAGGTCAATCCTAAAATCGAGGCAGTGAGGGCCTGTCTGCCCGGAGCTAATTGAGGCGCATGCGGATTCGCCGGGTGCGAATCGTATGCAGAAGCTTGTGTCCTTGATCCCAATTGCCCTCCGGGTAAGTGCGCGCCAGGGAAGCAAGAAGTTGCGGAAAAGGTTGCGGCGATCACCGGTAAGGCCGCGGGTGAGGCGAGCAGCGTGATTTCTTTCCTCCGATGTGCCCGAAACGACGGAGAAGTCAAAAAGAAGCATTCCTACATCGGATTTGACAGTTGCCAGGCTGCTTCGATAGCGTTTGGCGGCCCCTATGAGTGCAATTTCGCGTGCGTCGGTTACGGTGACTGTGAAGCCGCATGTCCATTCAACGCCATCCACATGAAAGACAATATGCCGGTAATCGATCCCGAAGCCTGCACCGGCTGCGGTATCTGCGTTAAGACCTGCCCCAAGCAGGTTTTGCAACTGCTTCCCAAGGATGCGACCGCGTATGTTCCTTGCAGCAACCATGATTCCGGCAAAGCGGTGAGCAATGTGTGCAAAGCCGGGTGCATCCATTGCATGGCCTGCACGAGAAAGGCCAAAGATGTGGTCAACATGGTCAAGGACCGCATAGAAATCGACTACGATAAATTCGACGAAGAAATGGCCAAGGCATGTGTGGGTGCTTGTAACCGCCAGTTTATCTTCCGATACACCGATCCTGAGCGACAAGCGCAGGCCGTTGCCGAAATAAAGGCGGACCAGGCTGCGAAAAAGGCTGCTGCCGCTGCCAAGAAGTCCACGGAAGTCCCGGAAAAAGAAGCCGCAGAGGCGTAGGCGAGAGAGAGTAGGGGAAGACCGGTTAGAAGGATCTTCCCCGTGATCTCTGTTCAAGAGGCCTCAATATTTCCTTCCTCGTTTGTCTGACCGCAGATTCTAGGTCTCCAAAAGAAGAGTGTGCGCAACGCTATTATTTGTCTGGAGCTAAGGAACCTCTTCCATCGGAGGTTTCCGTCACAGTTTGTTAAGCTGTGCCACCAGACTAGCGTTCAGGAATAAAAGATTTGCTATGTTTTGGCGTAGGCTTGCAAGAACTCGTCTCTGCCAATCCCTGTCTGGCCACAGATTGTCCTCAAGGTGGATGCTTTGATGTTGGGATGATTGGGGAGGGTCATTGGGGTTCTGGTACCGTCTGGATTCTGACGGACCATTGAAATATGTTCTTTTTCCCGCAGGACTTGGAAGCCTAAAATCTCAAGAGTCTTAATCACTCTCCTTTTGGGAGCGTCGGCCGGGAACTTTCCCATTAGTGAGCTTCCACTGCGGCCTCGGCCACGAAAGCTTCTAGAATGGGAGGATCGACGTCCAAAGCTTCTGCACCAAAAGTTTCGATGTGAAATTTAATGGCTGACTTGACGTCCGACAGGGCTTGTTCGTAGGTATCGCCTTGGCCCACGACCACTCCCTTGATCCCGAGGGGATAGGCCACGTAGCAATCGGAGTGCTTTTCAACTATTACCTTGTATCTTCGCATTTGCTTGCCTGCAAATAGCTTATAAACTATTGCGTGGAGACGCAACACTGCAATAAACTATTATACGAATAATTGTAAGAAAAGTTTGGGGTAGGGGGTGCCACATGGTTGATAGAGTCGGTGTTGGAATTGGTAAACAAAGTCATACTTCTGCAGGCCAGATCGGCCTTTTCGCTGCCATGTCTATAGGCATCGGCGGAATGATCGGTGCCGGAATCTTTTCGATCCTGGGGGTTGTGGCTGAGGCTTCCGGAACAGCCATGTGGATGTCATTTATGATAGGTGGAGCCGTCGCACTTCTTTCTACCTACTCTTACGCGAAGCTGGGAGCTCGCTATCCTTCCGCAGGAGGCGCTGTGGAATTCCTCGTGAAGGGCTTCGGCGACGGCGTGCTCAGTGGAGGCATCAACCTTTATATGTGGATCGGGTATGTGATCGCATTAGCCCTTTATGCGCAAGGATTCTCCGGATACGCTATGACTTTCGTGCCACCAGGTTTGCCCTTTTGGTTGCCCAAGGCTATAGGTGTCGGAATCGTACTGGTATTTACCGGCGTTAATCTAATCGGCGCAAGAGTGGTGGGGGGATCCGAGACATTAATCGTTGTAGTGAAATTAATTATTCTTTTTCTGTTCGCGGGTGCGGGCCTGTTCTTCATTCATCCTGGATACCTGGCGCCGGAATCATGGCCGGCGGTCCCTGGAATCCTTTTTGGGGCAGGTGTTCTCTTCATCGGGTACGAAGGATTCGGATTGGTGGCAAACGCTGCGGAAGATATGGACGATCCCCGGAGATTGCTGCCAACGGCTCTGTACCTGAGCGTTATCATCGTCATCCTCATATACGTGGCAGTATCGGTGGCGGTAATTGGGAACCTTGATATTAGAACAATCTTGAGCGCAAAGGACTATGCTCTGGCTGAAGCCGCAAAGCCGTTCCTGGGAAATTTCGGTTTCAGACTGATTGCTGTAGGGGCCCTCTTTTCCACCGCCTCGGCAATCAATGCAACCCTTTTTGGGGCGGCTAATGTTAGTTACACGATCGCCCGCGACGGTGAATTGCCTGACGTGTTTTCATGGCAATTTCGGCAAAACGCCGGTGGAGGACTTTTCGTCACCTCAGCTCTGGTGATTTTGTTCATTCTGTTTTTCGATTTGTCCGGTATTGCGATGATGGGAAGTGGGGCTTTCCTCTTGATCTATGCCTGTGTGCATGTCGCTCATCTGAGAGTGGCCGCCGAGACCGGAGGAAATAAAGCGATTGTGGCTCTAGCCTTGGCTACATGTCTGGCCATGCTGGCGGTTCTCTGCGTCTACATTTACCAAAACTCTCGGGCGGCATTGATTACTATGGTAGTTCTGATCCCAATTTGTTTGTGCGCGGAGTGGGCTTACCGGCGATCGACCCAGCGGTCTCTTAAGACAAGGACCCCCTAGAAATCTTCTTTATGCGCGTGACTCGACAAAAGGCAGGCAGGGGGCCTGCTACCAGGCCCCCCTTCATTATGTACTCTAAATTCTGAAGAACACTTTCTGCAAAACTTTAGGAGTGTAGCCTACAACGTCCAGGTACAAGGTTATCCCGCCGTTGAAGAACGGCCACCCCGCGCCCATGATCATGGCCGTATCTATGTCCTTGGGGTCCGCAACAACTTTCTCCTTGAGAATCAGATCGATCTCCACCGTCAGGTTGGTCAGAAGCCGATCCAGAATCTCTTCTTTTACGAACTCCTTGTTGCCTTTGTCTTTCCAGATTTCAGCCACCTGAGGTAATACCTGCTTTCCAGGACCCATGCCACGGTATATCCCAGGGATCTTCGCCTCGACGAGCTTCTTGAAGTGCTCGTTAATGGGGAAGCGATCCGGCCACGCCTTGTGAAGCGTTTCACCAACGTGAAATCCCACTGCCGGTCCCACGAGGGCCAAAAGCTCAAAAGGAGCCATAGGAAGCCCCAGCATCTGCGCCGCGTCGTCCACCTGAACGAAATCCGCACCTTCGTCTACGATTTCGAAACAGTCCCCTATGAACTTCGTGAGAATCCTGTTCACCAGGAAGGCAGGCGAATCTTTGACAAGTATCGCGGTCTTCTTGATCTTCTTCGCACACTCGAATGCCGTGGCTAGCGTTACATCGTCCGTCTTCTCACCTTTGATGATCTCCAGAAGGGGCAGAACTGCAACGGGGTTAAAAAAGTGGAATCCCACCACACGCTCCGGGTTCTTCAACTGGGATGCCATCTCAGTGATGGACAAGCTGGAAGTGTTAGTGGCCAGAATGCAAGTAGGTGAAACCACAGCTTCTGCCTGGGCGAAGACATCTTGTTTCACCCGCATCTCTTCGAAGACCGCCTCTATTACGAAGTCGCAATCCGCGAACTCTTCCCAGTCCAGCGTCCCGATAAGAAGCCGGAAGAGATAGTCCGCCTTGGCCTGAGTCATTCTTCCCCTGGCAACCTGACCTGCCAACTCACCCTTGACATAGCCGAGCCCTTTGTCCAAAAACTCTTGCTTGATGTCCTTCATCACCACAGGAACGCCGTAGCGTCTCAGGAAAAGCATGGCTAGCTGAGAAGCCATCAGTCCCGCGCCGATGACGCCTATCTTCTTGATAGGGCGAGGATTAACATCCGCAGGCCGACCGGCCGGCCTTTTCGCACGGCGTTGCACCAGATCGAAGCTGTAAACGCCGGCTTTGCATTGGCGGCTCTTGATAAGATCCCCCAAGGCTTTGTCTTCTTTTGCGAAGCACTCTTCTAAGCTTCTATCGAAGTCACAGGCCCCTTGAATCAGTTCGATGGCCCGGTAAGGGGCAGGTGTGGCTCCATGTACCCTCATGTCCAGGAAGCTCCGAGCCGAGTCAACTAAGTTCTTGATCTTTGATGTGTCGGGCGGATTTCGCTCGACTGTTTCTTTGCCTTCAATCAGATCCTCAAGAAACGCAAGGGATTCGTCGAAAAACTCTACGGAATCGTAGAGTCTGTCAGCAATTCCCATTTGGAACGCTTTAGTGCCATCTATCATTCGATTCTGGTTCATCGGGTTGTAAACGATAAGTTCCAGTGCCTTCTCCGGACCTATAAGCCGAGGCATGAGGGTGGACCCTCCCCAGCCAGGGACAAGTCCCAGGAAGCACTCTGGAAACGCTATCGCGGTAACAGCCTTGGATATTGTGCGATAGTTGCAATACAGACCGATTTCAAGCCCTCCCCCGAGCGCGGCGCCGTTGATTGCGGCCAGAGTGGGTATCTTCAGGTCCATGATCCGCTTCATGGCCGCGTGGCCCGCCGCGCCGTTACGCCGGCCCTGCTCGAAGGTATTTACAAAGGGGATCTGCATCAGATCCGCTCCCACGGCGAAAATGTAATGTTTCCCGCAGAGCATCATGCCTTTCAGATCCTTGTCAGCTTGGATCTTGTCCATGGTTTCGTGCAAGGATGCAAGCGCTTTTTCACCGAAGGTATTGGGCTTCTTGTAGTCTTCGCCATTATCCATGGTGACGATGGCGATCTTCCCCACGCGGGAATTGTAGTAATTTGTATAGAATAAAGTCGGTGCTTCAGCCATGATAGTTCCTTTCGTTCAAGCTCTCTCCAGAGGGAGCAGCGAAATTGTTGGATTCGAAATGCCTGTCGGATTAGGCCGTAACGCCCCCTCCTATCCGGTTCGGCAACCGGCAATCCCGAGAAATGTATCCCTATTCCTTTTTCTTCTTCTTTTCCTTGTTCTTGTGCTCTTCTTTATCTGCCTTGTTGCCATTGCGTTGGAGGTTTTTCCACACGACTGTTCCACCCTGACCCAGGCCGACGCACATGGTCGTTAGCCCGTACTCGACGTCCGGCCGTTCCGCAAATCCGTGCATAAGATGGCACGCCAGCCTGACGCCCGATGAGGCGAGGGGATGCCCGAAAGCAATTGCACCGCCGTAGATGTTCATCCTGGGATCATCCGGGAACTGCAAGCCGAATTCCTTCATGAACGCCACGGCCTGGACTGCGAAAGCTTCGTTCAGTTCAACGAGCCCGATGTCGTCTATAGAGAGTCCTGCTACATTAAGAGCCTTGTGGGTAGCCGGAATCGGGCCTATGCCCATGATTTCGGGCTTAACGCCGGCATACGCGAATGCCTTGAGCTGCATCTTGGGTTCGATTCCAAGCTCTTCGGCTTTGTCCTTCGCCATCAAGAGAGCTCCGGCTGCACCGTCGTTCAAGCCCGATGAGTTTCCGGCTGTCACATTTCCCATGACCCGAAAGGGAGTCCGCAGTTTGGCCAGCCCTTCCAAGGTGGTTTCCGGCCGCGGCTGTTCGTCTTTGTCCGCGACCACCCAGCCATTCTTGGTATACACGGTCATGGGGACTATCATTTCACCGATCTTTCCGGATTCAGCAGCTCGAGCCGCTTTTTGCTGACAATGCAAGGAGTATTCGTCGGCCATCTCCTTGGTTATTTCCGGAAACATATCGTGGAGATTTTCCGCTGTTTCCCCCATTGACATGGCACTGGAATCGACCAGCTTGTCCGTCAGGAATCGGGGGTTAGGATCGGCCGTGGCGCCCATGGGATGATGCCCCATGTGCTCGACGCCTCCGGCGATAGCTACGTCGCATGCACCAAGCGCTATCTCGGCTGCAGCGGTGGTAAGGGCGCTCATTCCTCCGGCACACATCCGGTCGATGGAGAACCCTGCGGTAGATTCAGGCAGGCCCGCAAGGATGACTGAAGTCCGTCCAAGCGTCAGTCCCTGGTCCTTTTCCTGGCAAAAGACTCCCCAGGCATTTTCGCCGATCATATCCGGCTTCACGAGAGGATTGCGCCGGAGAAGCTCACGGATAACCTTCACAACCATGTCATCGGCTCGGGTATTCCAGAAAATGCCTTTTTCTCCAGCCCTACCGAAAGCGGTCCGTATTGCGTCAACCAAAACGACTTTTCTTGCTTTCATAATCGAGACTCCGATCGGGATTTAGAATAGAGCGAACGATGCTTCCGGGAGGTCAATTGCCGAGCGATCGCCGCTCATGATCGCACGGGCTTTTCCTTTAGCCAGAGAAAGGATCGTGTTCGCGAAAAATTGCGCCGAAGCTATCTTGCCTCGGTAAAAGGCTGCGCTTCGGTTAGCCTTGCAAAGTTCCGCCTTTTTCTCGGGCGTGTCTGCCTTTGCGTCACTGTAAAGCTCTTCGAGGCGACGATCCGCTATTACCGCCTGCCAAAGAAGCATGAACCCGACGGCCACATCGCCGAAAAGCTCCAGGTAGGGGGTTGCGTAGAGGATTGGCGTCATGAAGTCCTCTGTAATACTCTTGAGGCCGAAATAGCGTGTGACTTCAATCAACTGCTTTCGCGCGGCATCAAAAGGTTCCACGATATCCTTGAGCCGGTAGTTCTTTTGGGCAAGCTTGATTAGATTGCCGGTCTCGCTGACAATGCCGTTGAACAGGGCTCCTTGACGGTATCCGAGCTTGCGGCCCACGAGATCCAAAGCCTGAATGCCGTTTGTTCCCTCATAAATCGATGCTATCTTTGCATCACGCAGGAATTGCTCAACCGGATACTCTTTGCAATATCCGTAGCCGCCGTATATCTGGACGGCCAGCTCGGTTACCCTGAAGCCCATGTCCGAACTCCAGGCCTTGCAAACAGGGATCAATATGTCCAGGAAGCCCTGGTACTTGTCAGCTTCCTCCTGGGACTTGGCTATAGCGAACCTGTCTGCGCAATAGCCCGCGTAATAGAGCAATGCCCTGATGCCTTCCGTGACGCTCTTCATCCACATCAACATGCGCCGCACGTCAGGATGCTGGAAGATGGGGACCTTGGGCGCGTTGGGATCTCTCATGGAACTGATCTCAGGCCCCTGATAACGCTCTTTGGCGTACTTCAAGGCATGCATATAAGCGGCCGAGGCCTGTGCCAATCCTTGAAATCCAACGGCCAACCGGGCCTCGTTCATCATGTTAAACATGATCTTCATGCCCTGGTTCTCTTCACCGAGCAGATACCCCGTGCAGTTGTCCTTTTCACCGAAGTTGAGGGCACAGGTAGCGGATCCATGAATGCCCAGCTTTTTTTCGGCCGCCGCAGTCGTCACATCGTTATCCGCAAGTCCCTCGTTTTCGATTCTCTTTTTGGGAACGACGAATATGCTGATCCCTTTGGTTCCCGGGGGCGCTCCTTCTATACGAGCCAACACCATGTGGATGATATTTTCAGTGAGATCATGGTCGCCGGCTGAAATGAAAATCTTGCTGCCGGTTATGGAATAGGTGCCGTCCGGCCTCTTCACGGCCTTGGTCCGCAGCGCTCCGACGTCGCTGCCTGCCTGCGGTTCGGTCAGGCACATAGTGCCGGCCCATTCGCCGGTGTACATTTTGTCCATGTAAGTTCGTTGCTGCTCTTCGGTACCATATTTTTCCAGGAGGCGCGCAGCACCGATGGTAAGGCCCGGGTACATCATAAGAGCTTGATTTGAAGCAACAAAAAGCTCCGTAACTGCGCAATACAGGACGTGCGGGAAGCCTTGCCCGCCCTTGTCCTGGTCGATCGGGAGCGCGGCCCAGCCGCCTTCGCAGTAGTGGCCGTAAGCGGCGTGGAAGGATTCAGGGACCTTCACTTGTCCATTTTCGAGGACAACGCCCTTGGTGTCGCCATCGCGGTTGGTTGGGAAAAGCTCTTTTTCGGCCAACTTTTGGGCTGCATCGAGGACCATGTCGAACATCTCTCGGGAAAACTCCGCGTATCTTTCCGATTGGCACAGTTCTTCGATGTTGAGCTGTTCATAAAGCACGAACTTAGCATCGCGCTCATCAACGAGAAGGTTTGCCATAGGTTTTGCTCCTTCTTGGCTACAGAAAGAGAGCCAGGAAATTGGGTTAGTGTTGTTTAGAACGTTTGCTTCCAGCGATCGTTGGACAAAAAGCTCAAAAAAATTCCCCCTCCGATTACACGGTCAATTTTGTTCATATAACCGATTACGAAGTCCTTTGTCTATATTTTTTCACCCTAAAGAAATTTTTGCAATGAAAAAATTGAACTGAAGGCAACCATTCAGTTACGCGAGGGACTTGTCGGTTCCCGGTCATTGCGAGGAGTGAAACGACGAAGCAATCTATGCCCTTTGAGGAAAAGAGTGCTTCGCTCCGCTCGCAATGACAATCTTTTGCCGCCCGTAACTGAGGGATTGCGACTGAAGAAAGCCTTTACTTACGAGTGGGGGAAAGTTTGCCATCGCGAGTTCCGCGGCCAGCGAGAAAGCAATTTGCGCTTTCATGCAGCAATTGTCATCTCGGCGTACACCACCGCCATGCGTGACTGATTGATCCCATGGGAAGTCACCATGAGTGTCACCTATTGATGGCGGCCCAGTAGAATTCATGAATAATCCAGTGTATCATACCAGAATCTCGCGGTGCCGATTCCGATCCGAATGCAAGAGGTGTTCAATGGATGACGATCTCAAAGCAAGGACCGCCAAAACAGCAAAGATTTACTTCGAAGGGTTCCCCGATGAAAGGCCGTTCGACTTGTGGCGCTCTTTTGACAAAGGACTGGCAAAAGACCTCTCACTTTTCATAACCGGGCAAATGTACGCTCGAGAGAAGATTCCGCATACGACGCGTCAACTCGTTGCCGTGGCCGCCTTGACGGTCCTGGAGAGACCTGAAGAGCTTAAACTCCACGTTTATGCGGCTTTGAACGTTGGATGCAATCCGCAAGACGTCGCGGAAGTAATTTTTCAGTGCGGAATTTACGGCGGCATGCCGGTAGTTAATAGCGCTCTCAAGGTCCTGAAGGAAGTGCTGCAGGAAAAAGGTGATTGGCCAATTGAGGAGCGAGTCGGTTAGTAGGACGCCGCTAGTCGGCCTGCCCAGGTCCGCCGATCACCATGGCGGAAGACTATGGTTGAATCTCGGCAGATTTTGGGCAGTGTCACTATGAATGCCTTGTCATCGCTCATCACTAATCTAAAAGTTACAGTGTGCTGGTAATTAATCGTCGAGCGTGAACTCGAAATCTTCTCCTGAATCCAGGTCGAGTTCCGCTTCTTGGGTTTGGGGTAGTGTTCGGTAGGACGAAGAAGGCGCTGCGAAGAACTCATCGAAGGTCTTCTCCGGCGTATCGTAGGTCATGCCAAGCTTTCGGCGCGTCGCGCTGAGGTCCTTGCTGCATGAAGGACACGCAACATTGTAGTCAAAGCTTATATAGCCGCATTTTTCACACTTCAAGGCGCACCTCCACGTATGTGGTACATTACACTATCTTATAGAAAAATAACATGAACTACTTGATAAATCAAGTTTTATCGAGCAAGCCAGCGCTTGATCGACCGGTGATGGCGTTTCTCCTGAAGATCGTTTGCCCACTCCTACTTATCGTTGCCGCCGGCTGTGCTACTGTGCCGCACACGGGGCGCCATCAGTTCAACGTGGTCTCTGACAGGGAACTCGACAGTCTGGCCTTGAAGGCTTTCAATGAAGTAGTTGCAAAAGAAGCACCGTGCAAGGACCAGCGTTTCACCCAGATCGTGAAGAGAGTCACCGACCGCGTGAGCAAGGCCGCGGAGCAGATTGACAAACCTAAGTTCGCTTGGGAGGTGCGCGTAATCGACAAGGACGTGCCTAACGCTTTTTGCCTTCCGGGAGGGAAGATCGTCGTATATACCGGCATGATTCCCTATGCAAGAAATGAGGCGGGCCTGGCTGCAGTTATTGCGCATGAGACGGGACACGCTGTGGCTCGGCACAGTGGGGAGCGATTGAGTCAACAATTGGCCCTGAAAGGCGCGATTGCCACCGGAGGCCAGGTTTTGAAAAAAGACGATGGAAGCCTGGACACCAAATCTCGCGTGCTCTTGGGGGCGTTGGGCATGGGCGGAACGCTCGGCATCTTGTTGCCATACAGCCGCGTTCAGGAATTCGAAGCGGATCACATCGGCCAGATCTACATGGCTGCTGCCGGCTACGACCCGGGCGAGGCGGTTAGGCTATGGGATAGAATGTCCAAGATCAAGAAACCTCCAATACCAATATGGCTCTCTACGCATCCCGCCGATGCAGATCGGCTCCGCAAGCTAGAAGAATATCTACCGGAAGCGCAAAAGATTTACGCTCAGGCCCCTGCAAAATATGGTGTCGGGGCGCTGCTTTGAAACTACTCACGGTGCTGCTTTGTCTCTTTAGAATGAACAGCCGCAGTGACGGATTCGGCGAACCGAGACCCGCGATTTGTGCAGCTAGGAGCCTGTCGCGCAACCTCACTCGTCGGCGCCATCGAGCTACGAATTTGGGAAAGTCCCGCGGGACGCGGGATTACGCAACAGCCTCCTAGGGAGGAAAACGGATGTCAAGTAGTGACGAAGTCAGAGCCTTCATCGCCATAGAATTGCCTGGTGCCGTAAAATCGTTCCTTAAGAGCATTTCGGACGAACTGAAAAAATGCGGCGGTCCAGTGAGATGGGTACAACCCGAGGGAATCCATCTAACCCTTAAGTTTCTGGGTTCGATCCATGCGGGCCTACTGCCCCAAATTGAAGAAGCTGCTCGGCCACTGTTTAATAAACACGAGCCCATTCACTTGCAGGTGGTCGGATTGGGAGCCTTCCCGGATTTGAAGAGACCGCGGGTGGTCTGGGCCGGACTGTCAGACTCCGCAGGAGCCCTTCCTCCTCTCGTCAACCGACTGGAGAACCTGCTGGAACCTCTTGGTTTTGCAAAAGAAAAAAGACCCTTCAATCCCCACCTTACTCTTGGACGATTCAAATCCAACGAGAGGAACGTGGATCTCATCGAAGCCATCCGGCACAAAATGAATATTCCCGGCCCGTCTTTTGTGGCAGACCATGTGGTGCTCTTTCAGAGTATTTTGAAGCCTTCAGGCGCAGAATATGTCCAGTTATTTCGCTTTGACTGCGGATTTGCATGATTTCTTGATTTTTTGAACTCAAGGCGAGGTCCATAGGTCACATCGTAAGCCTCCAGAGGAAAGCCGTGTTCGCCTTCGAGAAGCGTGGGTCAAGTTGACAGAATAGATCTGACCTCGGCCCAGGTATTGTCTGTAAAAGTGGTCGTCTTCAGGGATTTGAGATCGGGCTCATCAGGTACCCGCTGCTAGTGCGCTCATTGACAGGACGTGGAAGACCGTATAGAATCGGCCCGTCATGAAGAAGGCTGCCGGAGCAGATAACCGTATGAACGCCAGTGTGTTTGCAATGGCACTCACAATGGGGCTGCTCCTGATCGTTACTGTACTCGTCATTCCGACTTTCTCCGCTGTGCCCGCTCCGGACTCGGCAGCCTCTCCACAGGACCAAACTTCGGATGAGGCCTCACCTCCCACAAGCGCGCCGTCTCCGACCGAGGCCGGCTCGCAGCCTGCGGAGATCGAGCCCCCAACAGTCGAACCCCCAACAGTAGCGCCTCCAGCGGCGCCCCTAGAAGCTCCCGATGATCCCTGCCTCCCGCCACTGTACAAAGACTGGCAGGAAATGAGTCTCGACAACCAAGAAGACACGCCTAATACCGGCTTCATTGCGTTTAGAATACACATTGACCGATCCAACTTCGAGCTGACGTTCGAGGGGATTCACGGGGATGAGTCAGCGGAAGAGATCTACAGGACCTTTGTGGGACTGGGGGACATCTCTTCACCCACCCCCGAGGGTCGATTCCTAATCAATCACGTGTATTGCTATCCGGATGTGGTCCTCTTCGGAGCGTCAGGGGAGCGTATCCCCCACGTGTACGGAGGATTCTTCGCTCCAATTCTGCTCTGTGATCGGCAGGGCAAGTGCGAGAGGTTCCACGAACTGGGCTTGCACGGTTTCACCCCGGGGACGGACCGTCAACCTCAAGTAACGCTTGCTAATACCTACGGCGCGATTTCGGCTGGGTGTATAAGGTTGCCAGACCCTTGCAAGTTCAAGTCGACCTTGATCAGGCTGGTTGGCATAGGTCCACTGAAGCACAACGACAGGGGATCATATCACTGGCTCAACAAACCGGTCGAGGTGGTCATAGACGGAGACTATCCCGGTACGGGCGAGCAATTAAACTTAACATCGGTGATCCAGGATGGTTTGTCCCAAATTCGAGACGGTCTACAGAACGTCCTGGACATTTTCAGATAGTGGAAAATCGCGTCCTTGGTCTCAGTTGCTTGGAGCAGGCTTTCCAGCCTGCTTGTCTCTCAACCTCAATCTCAGGCTGGAAAACCACCCCCCGCGCAGGTGAAATGCCTCTTACCACATGGAACCCGGGTGTTTGGACTGAGACCGATCACGGCTTGGCCCGCCTAATGGATAGATTGACCCGATCCAACGGAGAAACAGGACGCATGCAATAAGAAAAAGGGCCACTATCAATCGCGACAGCATATCTCGCATACCAGGCCCCCTTGAGTTGTTTTATCAGGCTCGAAAACAAGAACTACGTAGCACAGACTCTCCAATTCTGACAATACCACTTGGCAAGGCAGGCACACTTTCAGTCGGTCTGTTGAGATTCGCATGGAATCGTGTTCCGGGGGGACTGTCTCTACCAAGAAGGGATGTCTTTGCCAAGGCACTCGGTATCCGCAAAGAAAATCCTTCTCCACTGGAAAGTCAAGGTATATTGGGCCGGCAACTAAACTCTGATCGGCTGGAGATCCGGTGTGGACCGATCCGTCCTTCTGGAGCGTCGATGGCGGCCGCATCGGAGACCGCCATCCAGACACAAAAGTACCGGGCTTGAATAGAAGCCCTATGATTGAAATGACCTCTGGGCCCTGGATGGGGGGGTTATGGGGGAGGGAGGGTGTCCATCCAGGGTAGAGGTCTAGTCAGACAGCCATTGGCTTTCACCAAATGGCCATCTCACAGTTCGGGACTATAGGAGAAGCCGGATTAAAAGTCAAGAAAATACTTTAAGAAATCAAAATATGTTATTGTTATTTTTTACTATTACTGCCTAATAATTTGCTGAGGAGATTGCAGAACTGCTTGTCCTGTGCCCCCCCATCAGCAAAAAAGAAGTAACGCTTCGCGGGTAATCAAGATTCACCGCAGAGTGCGCCGAGATCACAGAGAATTCGTCCTTCTGGACCCGATCGCCGATCCAAGGTAGGAACAGTTTGACCGACCGTCACCCTGTGCGAATGTCATTTGCCCCTCTAGGCCGGAATTGATTCCACTCTCGCAGACCAAAATTTGCCGTGCCCCTCCGATCAGAGGTGTGGAGAAAACTGAAAACTCCGCGATCTCTGCGTTCTCTGCGGTGGACTATTTCATCATCCGAGCTTTGGGCAGTCCCACAGCCGATCCCAGCCTCCTTCGTCTCCCTCTTCTTCGCCTTTCTTGTCCGTTTTCTCGTTGTCTTTCTTTATGTCGCCTTTTCCGTCGTTGGCTTCCGCGTCGCCACCGTTATCGCTAGCTGCGGTCAGAGTGGAGAAGGGGAATGATGTTTCCGTGCGCGGTGCAGGCATTTCCGCAGTCAGGGCAAGAGTTCGTATCTCGGCAGGCCATGAGATAGTTGGTTCGATTCTGTGGATCTTGTCGTACGAATACCGGCTCGGATTCAAGTTGAATGAGGTCTGAATTGCCGAACCGTACACGGCTGCTGTCATCGCGCCTATGCAAGTAACTAATATTGCAGATGTTCTCATGCTGAATGCTCCATCGATTATTAGAGGGAAACTTTCTAAAAGGAAAAGATCAAGTTAAATTGTCCGCCAATTACCGGATCAATATTTCTTCCGGGTCTTGTGCCGAAAAAGTTGCCGGCCGTGCCGGTTTGCCAACCTGGGACCGATCTGTCGATGCACGCGTAATTGAACCATTTTCCCGGTCGCCAGTACGCGAAAACAATACCGGCATTAAAACCCTCAAGGAGTCTCCAGTCGAAGCCCGTGTCGATCTCATAACCGAGGCCGCGGTCGGGAATGTTCGGTGATGCGGGATAGCGATTAAAGTTAAAGTTTATGTCGCCATCCAACGGAGCAGGAAAATTTCCACCCCCGGCGTTGGGACCGATACAGCCCCAGCTATAGCCATTGGATGTCCTTTCAGCCCAGGCAAATGTCCCAAAGACGTTGAGATTAGCGGCCACAGCATAATCGATCCTCACAGCCAAGACAGAGGCATCTCTTATATAACCGTCGTTTGAGAGATTGTACGCGTTCAGCCCTGATCCATAGTCATAGCCGATGAGATACGCGTAAGGCCGAAATACACTGAAGTTGCCGAGGTAAGCATCGAAAGTGGGATGCCATACAAAAGCCGCGGGTTGCCTATCTATGAAGGTCCCATTCCTGCGATCCGGACCGGGAGCCATGCCGTACAAAAAGCTGACCTTTGCAGGGCCTGCGAAGCATCCGAGTTCCGCCATGTACCGCCACTGCTCGACGTATCTTGTTGTATCAGGAATCCCGTTTGTGAAAAAAAGTCCGGTTGGGTCCGCGTACCGGTCGGTCCAGTAGACCCAGGCCGCTTCCGCATTGAAGAAAAATCGGCCGTTATTATATTTTGAAAAGATCGACCCATGGCAATACTCCGAGTCTTGAGCCACCGGTTGTGTTGCGGCCAATTCCAGCGGGGCTTCCGGTCCTATATGGAAGCTGCCGTAGTTTCCGATAATACCCGCGTGAAGGGGCCCGTTGGAGTAAGTTACGTAGGCCAAAACATCGCTTGACGTGCTCCCACTTTTGTCCGCGCGACTAAAGTACTGACGACTGATCCCCGGCGTGACCGTGATCAAATCGAATGGATTTCCCCACTTAGACTCAGCCAACTCCGGAATACTCGAAGTTCCGACGAACCTGTATGGATAATAGCCGATTCCAATGTCCAGAGGCCCATACGGAACCACAAGAACCATGGACTCGGTCGAAAGTCCATCCATGTCGTACTGGAGACCGGTTCCGAATTCCCACGGCCTTTTCCCAATCCCGAAAATGCCCCAGGGAGTTTGCGCGGTAACCCAGAACATGGTCCATTGCCCATCGCTAAAGGCAGTGTTCACACCCGCCGCGTCCTGTGTATGGTAGAAGTCGTTTATCAGTTCACCCCAGGTGCTTATCCGATATTTACCATTAATCTGGATTGCGGGATTGATTGTAAATTTGGGCAGGAATTCCACGTAAAAGAAAGACCATCCCGCGCTGGCGCTGGTAGTGGTGTTGGTGTCAAACTGCCCGCCATTCCAAAAATTGAGATTCGCCGTATTACCCGGGCCGTTGTCTACATTATAGGGTCCGAAAAAACCGCTATGACCTTGCTGGCTGTACCATTCATAAGCCCAATTAAAGGATACTCCCAAGTCGAATTCCCATCCAAATGCGGACGGAACAAAAAAGAGGGGCCAGACCCCGCAAACAACGAATAAAATCCGGAGCGTGAGCTTCCGCATGATCCATCCTCCCATTGCATTAAAACTAAAAACTGTCAAAAGGACGCACTATCGTAGCACGATTGATATGATCGTAACAAACAAAAAATGTCATTTATGAGAAGTAGCATCGAGGTCGAACCAAGTGCTCAATTTACTAAGTAAGGTGCCACTCGCACGGTAGCCCAGGTCCCGCGTCCCGCGGAACTGGTCCTACCGGAAGGTGGTTCCGGCCACAGGCTTCATGATGGCCCCCTTCCTTGGTTACGACGATCAGACATTGACAGGCTGGTCAACGATTGGTAGACGAGGCTAATCAAACGTGGCGGGCCTGTCAAGTCTATTTTCTATGCGCGCACGAGAAAGGCTGCCCCTAATATTGCGGGCATCACTGCGTGAGGGGAGTTGGTATGGCGCCGGCTTTCAGCCTGATAACGGCCTGCTCCACCGAAGCAACATCGCTCCAATTCACGGTCCAGCGTTCAAGAGACCAGAAATGACGAAATATAAGCTTCACGATCTGAGGTTGTGTTCGATCCAAGTCCATCAACAAGTCCAGGGCCTTACCGATAACGTTGCCCTCGGCTGAGAGAACTTTCCTGGCAAGCAGTTTGCGCAGGTAGTATGTCTCCACGTGAGAGGCTTCCAAAACGGCACTCCACTGAACACGGCCAGGGTAGTAGTAACGGATAGAATCTGGATTCAGGGCACAGCGGCTCTCGAAGTGGCCATGCCTGGACGTATCGTTGAATTATACTCCTGTGCCACTCTTTTGACTGAGGAAGTTGCTGTCTACGCCTTCTGTCGCCAACCATGTAACAGAAGGGGAATTGTCATCCAATGTTCTGCCTTTATGGTCAGGTCTCGGAAGAGCGCGGGAGATTCAAGCTCAGGGGCTTAACCGACCCCCCTGATAAATCTGACTGCGATCAAGACCAGAAGGGCTATCAGATAGATCCGCAAGAAGAAAAGAGCGATTCGCGTCATTCTGGTCATCTGAATTCGAGCCATAGCTGCCTCCTTATTCTTTCACACGGATCTCGACACCTTTCATGATGTCGTTGTAGCGAATCGTACCTAGGAGATGATCTTGGCTGTCCACCACGGGGATCATTCGATAATGGTACTTCGCGAACATCTGCGCCAGGTCCGTGCGCACGTCGTCTTCCTCCGCGGCGACTACCGGAGAAATCATGATGTCGCCCACGGTGACATTGTACGGTGCGAGAACCAATTCTCGTAGATCAACGACACCCGAAAGAATATTGTCTGTGTCTATCACATAAATGTACGAGATGCTCCCAGGCTCTCGCCCCGAGACCTTTAACTTATCCAAGACATCCCCAACCCTGGCATCTCTTGATACTGCCACGAATTCCGACGAGAGGATGCTTTTGGCCATAGTTTCGTCTTCTGCAAGGATGGTTCTTACCCGTGTCGCTTTATCTTCGGGAAGCAACTCCATCAACTGAGTCACCTGATCGTGAGGAATCACGGTAAAGAGGTCCGCCAATTGAGGGATTGTCAGTTCAGAGAAGACACTTCGGGCCTTTTCTTTCCGTAGGCTGGCAATAATCTGACGTTGCGCTCTCGGCTCCGTCTCCATCAGCGTTTCAGCAGCCTTTTCAGAATCCAGGGACGTAAAGAGCGCCTGCTGTTCCTCGCCGGAGAGCTCTTCAAGGACATCGGCTAGGTCTTCACCAGGCAAGTCCAAGATTTCTTTGCGGGTCAGCGAAAGCGAGACCTGGTCTGTGGCAACCGCATCTTCTACAGACAGGGGTTGCACGTATTTCCAGGAGATGAGTTGATCTTTGATCCATTGGACCTTGCCCAATCCTATCCTCCGAAGGAAGCCATTGAACGAGATGTCCACATCGACCAAAAGAAGCCTTGCCCTGGACTCGATAAGACAAATATCGTTTACCACTTCCACCTTGCGCCCGTCTGTATCCAGAATCGTGCGCCCCATGAGGTGTGCATCGAGAAGAATCCAGCCGGGCTGATCCATGAACGGCGGATATTTGTCCGCGCCTTCGGGAGGAGGCTGCACGAAAATAGCGTCGTCTTCAATTCGTATGACTTTATCCCACGGTATGAACTGAGTGGGTTTACCCCACCCGTGTTCAATGTATATCCCTACGGACTGCGGATAAGGTTCCGACAACGAAAAGACCAGGTCTGTTAACTTGCCAAGGCGGTCCTTGATCTTTCCGGCGCAAACACGACGCTTGAGGAGTTGGGAAAAATACAGGACCTGGTGGCCGCTGCTTCTGCCTGAGAGAACCCGAGCCTGTGCCGTATGACTATTCAGCGTGTTCATGATCTAACCTCCGCTATTGCCCGAACAGGCTGGGAAAGAGGGTTTGTACGCCCAAGAGCGTTGACATGAAGACGACAAGAATCACTATTGCCCAATTGGTTACGTTCTCGTCGCGCGGTGTTAACGAATTCTCCCATGACCGAACTATCGTTGAGCAGCAAGATAAGGAAGACGAGGGCGGCCGGCAGTAGCGTGACGGCAACAACCTGGACGAACATTGTGATCGTGACCAGCGGCGCCCCCGGAATCAAGACTACTGCCCCGGACGTGAGCAACATACCCAGATACACAATGTAAAACCATGGAGCGTCTCTTACCTTGTAGTTTAGTGAGTGTGCCCATCCAAAGATCTCGCCCACAGCCCACGAGGTGGACAATGAGATGCACAGCGCCCCTAAGAAGCCTGCATCAAAAAGACCTATCCCGAAAAGCCTCCTGGCCCATTCTCCCTGTCCCGAGGGCAATAGGGGAGCAATCGCTTCAGCGGTCTGCTTGACGTCTTCAATGATGATCTGTGGATGATGATAATACAGCACCGCCCCGGTGGCGATTATAATAAAGATGGCCACAACGCACGTCGAGAACGAGCCGATCCAGGTATCCAATTTGCCGAATTTGATATCGTGGGTGTCCATGCCTTTGTCCACCACCGAACTTTGCTGAAAGAAGATCTGCCACGGAGTAATCGTGGTGCCGATGTTTGCCAGAAGTATGAAGAGGAGGTCTCCTGAAAATCCACCCCGCAAATCCGGATTGTAGAATCCTCGAAATACCTCACTCCATGGGGGGGCTGTGGAAAGACTCATGCCCCAAAGAGCGGCCGGTATATAGACAAGGTTAAAGAGGCAAAAGAAGAGCGTCAACTTCTCGAATGTCCAATATTCCCCTGTCATGACAACGATGAACAGGATGAGTGTCACTCCGAAGTACGTGATAATAGAAGGAATGCCAAAAAAGCTCATAGCCTCGGTCATTCCGATGTATTCTGTGATCAGCGTGAGCCAGTTTATGATGGCAAGATCCACTAATGAAAACCAGCCCCAAAAAGAGCCAAATCCGTCGAAAATGGCCTCCGCGTGACCTCGCTTGGTGACCGCTCCCAAACGAACCGTCATCTCTTGAATGTAGTATGCCATGGGAAGAAGGATGATAAACATCCACAGCAGAGAGAAGCCGTACTTGGAACCAGTGACCGCATAAGTGGCAATCCCACCTGCATCGTTGTCCGCGACCATCACGATAATCCCGGGACCAAGTACGGCCAAGAAAATCACCAGGCGTTTCCAGAAGCGATTCACAAGGTGAATACTCTTGCTGATCCAATACATAGGCAACCTCCATTTCCTTTAACCCTGGGGATGCCTCTTCGCTATTCGGTACAGGTAAAATGATTTTTGCCGAGGAACGCAGGCTAGGGCGTTTACTGGGACCCTACTGTGAGATCCTCTCAAACCCGAAGACACCTGCGTGGATATTTACCCGTACAGAGCAGCGAAAAGGGGTAAGATGGCGTCTACCGGCTGCTTTCGCTCTTTCCGGCCCATTTGCACAGCACGCTCAAACCTGTGAGGACCAAAACAGGTATGCGTGCAGCAGGAAAAAGAACAGCTACCCCGATCGCGACCGTTTCTAAAAGAAGTTGGGAAGACTCAATGTCATAGGTTGGTTTTTTCTGGTTAATAGCTCACCTCCCTGGTAGGACCGCGACACTCGCGGCTGGAGGTGAACGGTGAGATCAAACTACGAGATCATTCTCCTCCGGTGCCGCCGAACATAAAACTCGCGGTCTTCCGTTCCGTTTATTTTGTCTTTGCCCCCCGCTGGTTTTTCTATTCCGCAGCATCTAGGGCCGTCAGAATCGTTCATTTCCTCTTCCTCCGACTTTTTCCTTCCTGCCCGAAGGATATACATAGATAAATCCCCGCTTCAACTAAGTCAACGTTAAAATGGCCCGGTTCCAATTTTTTCTGTCAATGTCTAAAAAAATGGCGTGACTGAGGGTTTGCTGCCGCTGCACAGATTCTCTTGCCCCCACATCCTCAGTTGAGGCATAATCAGGTACCAGTTAGGAAAAGCCATCGCGTGGAGAGAGCTATGCCTGTGAAAAAACAGCTAGAAGTAATGCTCGCGGATGCGCCTGGAGAACTGGCCAAGCTCACGGCCATTCTCAAGGACGAACACGTTAATATCGAGGCCATGAGCATCCAGGATGCGAACGAGTACCTTCTGGCTCTCTACGATGTTCGGAGTCATACTGGACGACGGGTCGCACCCCGGGATTACTACGAGGCGATACTGAAAGAATCAGCTAAGTACTCGATGATACGCCTGATCACGGACAATCCGGAGAAAGCGGTGGAGGTCCTGGCCAAGGGCGGGTATCAAGTGAAAATGCACGACGTCATAGGCCTTGTTTCTGAAGAACGAACCGGGAATACTGAACAAGGTCTCACGGAAATTAGGCAATGCAGGGATAAACATTTCCTATACCTATGGATCGAGTTTTTCGGATAGCGAGGCTGCACTGTTCATCTTCAGGGTCTCGGACCTGGAAAAGGCTCTGGAACTATTTCCCGGTGGCAGACCGTGAGGCCAGTTCGCTTTCAAGCGTGGAGCCTCGGTTAGCTGCCAAACTGGCACTAACCTGGCGCTGAGGATGGTGGCCATGTCGGTGGCACCCTCTGCATCCGTCCAATGTCAGATCTTGGCTACCACGGATCTGAGCTTTATCAGATCCGTGATTCTTTGAAGGAAGCACACATGAATCTTAAGCTCAAGCAGATCGGACCCAGAAAAATGGAAGTCATCTCCGATAGATGGAGCTTTGTTGTAGATCTCAAGGAAAAGTTCGGAGGTGAGGATTCAGGCCCTAATCCCTCGGAATTGACCGCGGCTGCCTTGGCCTCCTGCGAAGTGCTCACGGGTGTCGTTTGGGCATCCAGACGCCACGAAATAGAGTTGCGTGACATTGAAGCGGAAGTGTCATGGGAGTACGGGGAGAAGCCTGATAGGATCTCGAGAATTGATGTGACCATCCGAAATGTGGTTAGCCAACTGGGAGAAAAGACCAAAGGTTTTACGGCAATTGCCAAAGGATGCACGATTTCCAAGACATTCAAGTTTCAACCTGAGTTGAGCCTAAAAGTCGAATAGCATTCTTGCAGTCAAGAATTCCCGGAAGTAACGGAGTACACGCGGCCAATGCATTGGCAAAATAGGCAGTTCTGCACCGAATGGATCTTCCTTCATGGGGATGCCTCGTTTCCAGTCCATTGTTATACCAGTCGACGTTTTCCTAGTATCAGTGTTGGGGGACGACCTCGGGACGACGCAGAAGGTGACTCTGAAACCCTGTACGAAATTCGAATAATTGACAATGACCACAACACGTACCAGGAAGTCATGCAAATAACCATGCAGGCTCTGGACATCAGTGAGGAACAGGCATTTGCAATTGCCTGGGAGGTGGATCATCTGGGCTCTTGTGCGGTTGGCCGCGGCCCGAGAAGCGACGCTGACGCGATAGCGGAGCTGATTCGTACCATAGGTATTGAAGTTCGTGTGAGTCCGCTGAATCAAACAGCACACTGAGGTAACGGACCATAAGTTCCATGTGTAAGGTCCGATAAGATATATTATGTTAACTAGCACGTCCGTATCGATTGGCACTTCGGTCTCCGAAGGCACCAAAGATGAATTGACAATGGCCTCGGCCGTTTCTATCATCCATCGCTATGAGTAATCCTCCACTATCAAGCGAGGTCCCCCTCCTAAGTCTGGCTGTCATAACAAAGAACGAAGCAGATCGAATCGGCCGGTTGCTGGCCAGCGCCTCAATTGCCGATGAGGTTCTGGTCGTGGACTCGGGAAGCTCTGACGCCACAGTAGAAATATGCCAATCTCGCGGGGCCAAGGTCCTACATAATGAATGGAAGGGTTACGCTGCTCAGAAGCAGTTTGCCTTGGAAATGGCTCAAGGCAGATGGATTCTCAATCTGGACGCGGACGAGGCCTTATCCGAGGAATCTGCTGAAGAGATCCTGGCCGCGATTCGGGGTGCCGAGTCGAATATCATGGGATTTTCCATGCCGCGCTTAAGCCGTTATCTTAACAGGTGGATCCGGCACGGTGGCTGGTATCCTGACCGGAAGGTTCGGCTTGTCCGGAAAGGATACGGACGCTGGATCGGAGACGGCTTGCACGAAAGGCTGGAGGTATCCGGCACAGTGAAAGAACTGCAACATCCGTTTCTTCATTACGTGTACCGTGATATTTCCGACCAGATGAACACGATCAATCGTTTCTCCACAGTGACTGCCGATCATCGCGAAGATTCAGCTTCAGCGGCGTACGTCTTTCTGGGGCTCCTCCATGCAGTGGGTAAGTTCTTGGAATGTGCAGTATGGAAAAAAGGCTTCCTCGATGGCATTCCGGGAATAATAATTGCCGTCAATAGTGCGTTTTACGTCTTTCTCAAGCATGCCAAGGCCTGGGAAAAGGGTCTCAGTGGTGACTAGAAGAAATAGGGTTCCAGTAGCGGCGTTTGCTGTGACAGGCATCTTGCTTGTCTCTGAATTGCAGGCAAGATGCCTGTCACACCGAGTTTGCCTGTTTCCGCCAAGTACGCTTGAATTTCAGGAACTTCTTATCTCAAGAGCAACATCTTACCGTCCGCTGACCACTCTTTCGGTGACCCGATGAAAATTGCCATGGCAATGGAGAATTTCAGCCATCACGGGGGTGGCGCTGAATCCTATGCAGTCTCGCTGGCAGAGACGATGGTCTCCCAGGGCTGGGACGTCCATCTTTACGGCCACACGTGGGATGGTCGACCGGCGGGGGCTGTCTTCCATTCGATTCCGAAGCTCCCTCGCTGGGTTCCCCCATCCATAAGGATAATGGCTTTTGCGGTCCGTCACAGGAGAGTGATAGTAAGGCAAGAATTCGATGTCGTCTTGGGCTTCGGAAACACGTTGACAATGAATGTGTACCAGTCCCATGGCGGAGTCCATTTCATAAGCAATGTCAGGAAAGTTCAGGCCATACGGAACCCTGTGAAGCGATGGTTGAAGCTAGTGGCTATGCTAGCGACACCAAAGTACCATGCCCGGGCATGGATAGAATCCGCGCCTTTCAGAATGACCAAACAGCCTGTTATTATTGCTATTTCAGACATGGTCAGGAACGACATGGCTAATTACTTTCGCGTCGATAGAAGCGATATAAGACTTGTGTACAACGGGATTGACCCGGGCAGATTCGCTCCGGGGGACACGGACCGGCGGTGGGAATGGCGAAAGAGACTTGGATTTGATAACGAGGTTTTGTTTCTTTTCCTGGCCTATGATTTCAGAAAGAAAGGTTTAAGGTATCTGGTAGAGGCTGCCGGTATACTTAGAGATCGTGTCGGTGAGGGTCGCTTTGGGGTGGTGGCGGTAGGCGCCCAGCCCTCCCCTAGCCTTCAACGATTGGTCGACAGATTGCGATTAAGTAAGGCGGTTGTGTTCCCGGGCGCAACCAAAGAGCCGGAAGCCTTCTACGACGCAAGTGACGTCTTTGTCCTGCCGACGTTTTACGACGCGTGCTCTTTGGTAGTCTTCGAGGCCATGGCCGCGGGGTTACCCGCGATCACTACAGCGTTCAACGGCGCGGCCGGCATCATCCATGACGGTATCGACGGAGTCGTATTACACCATCCCAGAGATATTGATGAAATTGCCCATGCCATGGAGCGTTTTCTTCAGCCGGGACAATTAAAATCAGCCTCCGAAGCGGCAAGACAGACAGCTTCCGGTTATACGGCGCAGGCGAACCACCAGCAAATGCTTGCTATATTTAGGGAAGTTGCTGAACATCAAAACGGATAGATCACAGCGTGGTCAATGCGTTTTAAGTTCTGGTTCCCAGGCTCCACCTGAGAACCCATATCTCGCGGGCTCTGCCTGCAAACCACTTTTATTTCACTATCATAGTCGTGGCAGAGCCTCGTCGGCAGGCATTCCCAGGCTGAGCCTGGGAACGAGAAAACAAAGAAAATGATTTGGTGGCGACGGGCATCTTGCAGTGGGGATGGGCATCCTGCCCGTCCATTAGCGACAGGCTGTCCCGCGCCTCACGGGACTGTCCCACCAATCTAAATTAGGTGTCACATTAGTCCGGCTTGAAGTATTTCGCGAGGGAGCTAACTAACCCATCAATAGTGTACTCCGATGCCTCCACGTGGACCGGCAGTCCGTTTTCTCTTAATGTTAGGGAGGTTATCGGCCCAATGGAAGCCACAACGGTTCCGTCCAGCAGGCTGGGCAAATCGGTTCCGATCATGTCGGTCAAGTGAGTGACTGTAGAAGAGGAAGTAAATGTGGCTGCATCAACCTGCTTCCTGATCAGCATTGTCCTTATCTTCTCGACATCTCCTCCCTCAGGGAGCCCGGTTCGGTAAACGCTGACCACTTCTACCTCGCCACCAGCGCGAGAAATGCCCTCAGGAAGGACCTCCCGCGCAGACTCAGCCCTGGGTATGAGAAATCTCTTTCCCTTAACCTCGGCTTCCTCCAGCGCATCCAGGACCCCTTCCGCTACGAACTCCTTTGCCTGAAGATCCACCTTCAGACTGTGCCGGCGAATGGCCGTGGCGGTCATAGGCCCAATAGCTCCGATTTTGGGACCAGCCATGTCTCGTATGTCGTCTTTGAGCTCAAAGAATCTTTGGAAGAACTTCTCCACCCCATTTGCAGAAGTGAAAATCACCCAGTGGAAGGTCTGAATTTTTCCGATTGCCCGATCGAGAGGGCCAGGATCTGATGGAGGCAATATGCTTATTGTGGGGAAGAGGATCGGCTCTCCGCCATTATCAAAAATCTTTTCAGCCATCCTTCTCGATTGCTCGCGGCTACGGGTTATGAGGATCTTCTTCCCGAAGAGCGGTTTGCTTTCGAACCATTCCAGCTTTTTATGGAGGTTGACCACTGACCCTACAATCAGAACTGCGGGTGGCTTCAGTTCCTTGTGTTCGGCTTCAAGCGGGATTTCGGCAAGGGTCGAAACAATGGAGATCTGCTGGGGAGTTGTTCCCCATCTGACCAGTGCAGCAGGCGTAAGCGCAGGCTTGCCGTATTTTATAAGCGATTCAGATATCTTGCGAAGATTCTTAACGCCCATGAGAAAGACCAATGTCCCAGGGTTGCGTGCCAACACATCCCAATCTATGGCGGATTCGTCTTTGGAGGGATCTTCGTGACCCGTGATGAACGTAATTATTGACGCGTGATCCCGATGGGTTACCGGGATGCCTGCATAAGCGGGTGCGGCTACGGCAGAGGTTACTCCCGGAACGACCTCGAATGGGATTCCGGCTTCGACCAATTGTTCTGCCTCCTCGCCTCCTCTACCAAAAACGTAAGGATCTCCGCCCTTTAATCTAACGACGCTCTTGCCCTCATTTGCCTTACGGACCAAAAGATCATTGATGTCGGCTTGTTCCAGTGTGTGGTCTTTACCCTTCTTCCCCACATAGATCAGTTCGGCATCCTCTCGGGCTTCTTCGAGCAGTTCTGATCCTGCCAAGTAGTCATACACGATGACGTCGGCGGTTCTGATCTTATCCAGACCTTTCACTGTCACCAAACCTGGGTCGCCCGGGCCCGCGCCCACAAGGCAAACCGTGCCTAGAGCGGGGCGCGGATTCTTCTTTTCCGGATCTTGTCTTGACATTAAAGATTCCTGGTTCGACCCCGCGATGATACCATTTACTTACGCGGGGAATCTTCGGGTTCCTGTCATTGCGAGGAGTGAAGCGACGAAGCAATCTTAGCAGAGTTTAAAGTAACGGATTGCCTTCCCGGGTAACGCGTGACTCGCAATGACGATCTTTTCACGTTGAAACGTGTATGCCTACCTGCGGCGTCGCTGAAAAGTGTATTATGCGGCCACCAGAAAAGCTCACGATCTCGACAAGGTCGCTCCATTAGATGATATCGGTCGTCGGACCCGGTTCCCAGTCTTGGTCCAGGACACTTCGAAGGATCGCGTCCGCTCCTCGCGCTATAAGCATGTCGGCCAGCTTGGATCCTGTACCTGGCTTCTCCTCTCGGGCCTGCTAGAACGTCCCGAATCATGGGGGCTCCGTCCGGGTGAACCACTGCGGCGACGACCTTGAGACGGTCTCCATCGATGACGCAGTGTGCAGCCATCGGCACCTGGCAGCCTCCGCCCATTCTTCTGAGAAAGGCTCGCTCGACGCTAACACATTGAGCTGTATCGTCGTGATTCAAGGCGGCCACGACATCCCAGGTGCGATGATCGTCTGTTCGAGTTTCGATTGCCAGAGCCCCCTGCCCTATAGCCGGGATCATTGAATTCGGCTCCAGGAAAGACGTCACACGACCGCCGTAACCCAACCTGAGAATTCCTGCCGCAGCCAGCAACACTCCGGCAAGGTGTTCGGTCTCAATTTTCTTCAGTCGAGTGTCGACATTTCCTCTGACTGAAATTACTTCCAGGTGGGGAAAGTGGCTCAGAAGAAACGCCTTTCGTCTCAGGCTCGACGTGCCGATTCTGGCGCCGGTCTCCAACTCGTTGAGTGGGCGGCCGTCTTTCGAAATGAATGCATCTCTCGGGTCCTCACGCTGCATTACTGCTGCGACTTCCAGGCCTGCGGGCAGATCCGTGGGTAAATCTTTCATGGAATGGACGGCGAGATCCACTTTACCTGCCAGAAGAGCATCTTCGATCTCCTTTGTGAAAAGTCCTTTGTTGCCGATTTGGGCCAAAGGCGTGTCCAGGATCTTGTCTCCCTGGGTTTTGATAGTCATCAATTCCACGCTGATGGTTGAGTGAACTTTCTCGATGGCAGCAGCGACGTGTCGAGCCTGCCATAGAGCAAGCGCACTACCCCTCGTTCCGATGGTAAGCTTCATCTTCCAAGGCTTCTTCTTTCTCGAAGGATGGATCGTCCGTAAGTAGGTCCAAGTTGAACAGTTTTTGCGTCATGTCCAGGTACAGATTTCGCTTGGACCGCGCCCCGGCCCCTTTCAAGTATGATATTGGGTCGTGGGCGATTTTGTTGATAATAGATCTGGTAACCATTTCCACGGCTTCCCGTTCAGAAGGGCCCAGCGTTGCCAACTTTCCGTTCATTCGCTCCATCTCACCCGCTCTGATGGCCTCAAGTTTTCCTTTGAGGGCCACAATTGTGGGGGTGGAATCCAGACTCTTGGCCCAACTTACAAACTTCGCGACTTCTTCCTCGACAATCTGCTCTCCTCTTAGAGCCTCTTCTCGGCGCCCACCGAGATTCTCTTCTACGACTGCTTGCAGGTCGTCGATATTGTAAAGGTACACACCGTCGATGTCGTTCACGGCTGGCTCCGCATCTCGCGGGATGGCAATATCTATAATAAAAATAGGGCGATACCTTCTCCTGCGCATGACACTCTTCAGTGCATTCAGTCGGATGACAGGATCACAACTACCGGTAGAAGTAATCACCACATCGGCTTTGATAAGCCCCTCTTCAAGCCTTTCCATGGACAAAGCGTCACCCGACAGGCGCCGGGCGAGATCACAGGCATTTTCCAGGGTCCGGTTCACTACTACGATCGGGTGTTCTACGTGGCCGGCCAGGTGCTTTGCTGCCAGTTCGGCCATTTCTCCTGCGCCGATCAACAAAACAGTCTTGTCTCGAAGTTCGCCCAGGATTTTCTTTGCTAGTTCTACGGCCACATAAGCTACCGAAACCGCCGCCATACCTATGCCGGTTTCGTTCCGAACTCTCTTGGCGGCAAAGAAGGCTCTGTGCATGAGGCGGTTGAGAATCGGGCCGGTTGCGTTGACATTCGCGGCCCTTCTGTAGCCCTCTTTGACCTGTCCTAGAATTTGCGGCTCTCCGACCACCATGGAATCAAGGCTCGCCGCTACCCGGAAGACGTGGCGTATCGCATTTTCTCCTGCTTTTGAATAGAGGAATGCGCGGAAAGGCTCCGGATTCAGCCCGTGGATCGATCCGGTGAGCTCGATGAGTTCTTCGCTCGACTTGATCGGGTCCTCGGTTGTCACGATAATCTCCGCCCTGTTGCACGTGGATAAGATCATTGCCTCTTCAACGCCATCTACATCAGCCAGCGACCGGGTCACCTCACCCTTTTCGTCTCCGGGAAAAGTTATCTTTTCTCGGATTTGAACCGGCGCAGTGGAATGATTGAGTCCAATGACCAGTATCTCGGCCTTCATAGTCGGCTTGCCCCCGAACCCGTGGGCGTCACGCTGAAAGCATGGTGCCCACCCATCAGGGCGCTTACTCCCAAGAATGTGAATATGACAAGGGCGAACCCAACCAGGGCGAGCAGGGCAGCCTTCTTCCCTCGCCATCCGAGTGCAAGGCGTTGATGAATCATGGCCGCGTAAGCGAACCAAGTGATAAGACTCCACGTTTCTTTGGGATCCCAGCTCCAATAGGACCCCCATGCGCTACCGGCCCATAATGCCCCGGAAATGATGCCCAGGGTCAGCAGAAAAAAACCCAAAGGAAGGCCATGGCGGTTGATAATATCGAGAACTTCCAATGACGGGAGGAGCCTATGGAACCTACCTATCCTTTTCGTTTTTATGAGGCGCTCTTGGACGATGTACATTAGGCCCCCAATAGCCATGAGCGCGAATACTCCATTGCCCGCAAGCGCGAGGATAACGTGAATGGGGAGCCACCAGCTTCTCATGATGGGAACGAGCGGCTCTTTGGCCTGATAGGAGAACGTCGATGCGAAGAGCATCAACACAACTGCCATAGGCGCGGCGATCGCGCCGAAGATGGGGCTGGGATCTCGGTACCGCATGATCAGAAACAGTGCGACTATGAGCCAGGCAAACAACGAAAGTGCATCAAAGGCGGTTGCCAACGGGAAAAATCCTGAAAAGACCGCCCTGTAAAGAATTGACAAACTATGTGAGGCGAATCCGACCAGGGCGCACAAGAAGCCTACAGTGCCACGGCTCCCTGAGGACATCATCAGGAAGACAAGGTAAGCCACGGATGCCGCCAAGTACATTGCGATCGCAAGCTTGAAAAAGATCAGGTCCACTTCAGTATCCCAGTGTGACTCAATTCTTCGACCGCTCTTCAACGGCCGGCTCAGGATCGACATTCTGAGGTAAGATTGCCTTCAAGATTTCCAGAACGCGCTCTCGATCGTTATCTCGAAAAGCCGCCAAGACCTCGGAACTCACTATGTCGCGAAAGATTTTCTTGTTCGCGTCAGAAGAGCTGCCGGTTTGGAGAACAAGCTTTCTTAACTCTCCTAGAACGCGTGTCATCTCGCCGTACTCGGGCCCGTAGTGCTTTTCCAGATCTTCCCTAATTCGGCGTGCCAAAGCCGGGGACGCTCCCCCCGTGCTGACGGCGATCATCAGGTCTCCTTGGGTGATCACTGCCGGGACAATGAAGGTGCAGAGGTCAGGAACGTCCGCAATATTGCACGGGATCCTTTTGTTCGCGCATGCGCCGTGAATAGCAATGTTTACTTCGCGCTGATCCGTCGTGCCAAAGACTAAGACGGCTTCAGGGTACCTGTCGAGGAGCGTCTTATCAAACTTTTCAGCTAACCATTCGATTTGGCCTTGCTGTGCGAGATCTTGCAGCTCTTGTTCCAGCTTGGGGGAAATCACGGTTATGCTAGCTCCACTTTCGATGAGGCCCATGATCTTGCGCCTACCTACCCGGCCGCCACCGACCACGATGACGCGTTTGCCGGCGAGGCTCATCATGATTGGATAGGGCTTCACGTGGTTTCCTCCTGAAAAGCATATTATTTTACCCCACTTGCCTCTGAGGGTCAATGACCGTCGAACCGGCAATCCACAGGGTTCGTGCTGGCTTGGATGTGATTTATTCGCCGGCGCCGTGCAGAAATGTATGTTGTTCGAATCAACGATCTGATAAGCTGAAACAGGTGAATTGATGGTAATCGTAAAATTGCGTTTGGAAGTTTCAGAAGGAGGGGATTGCTGTGACTCGGCGTACTGCAAGTATTATCATTTGGGCAGCCCTCATTATTTTGCTGCTCATAGGTTTAATCGCTCCGCCCATTCCGAATTCCATGCCGACTTCAGCGACTTCTTCGGGATGGTTGTCCGGTGGTCTCTTTAGCAGCGGAGTGCTGTCAGCCGGTCTTTTTTCAGTAGGAATATTTTCGGCAGGCCTGTTTTCCGTGGGCATCTTCTCTGTCGGGGTTTTTTCGCTAGGCATATTTTCTTTCGGGACCTTTGCCGTAGGAATCTGGGCTGCGGGTCAGTTCAACTTATCTTTTCTAACTGTGAAGGAGTGTCCTTTGCCGCGCGATTGAAGCGTTGCGTGGGCACTTGCGAATACCATCCAAATTTCGACTGGACCGCGGTTTAGTACAGCGGTTCGACTACAGGAGACAATATGCCCATCACACAAGTCGGAGCACACCGGGTCTATTATGATGAGTACGGTGAGGGTCGCCCGCTGGTGCTCATCCCTGGGCTTAGCAATTCGCGATTGGTCTGGTGGAAGCAAATTGAGCCGCTCTCCAAAAAGTATCACGTGATCAATATGGACAACCGCGACGCGGGCGACAGCGCCCTCGGCACAGGGCCGTATGGCGTACCGGATATGGCTGACGACGTTGCGGGACTGATCCGGAACCTCAATCTCGGACCGGCTTATGTGATGGGCTGGTCCATGGGTGGCTTCATTTCTCAGGAATTGACGCTGCGTCATCCCGATTTGGTAGAACGATTGATCCTAGTGGCCACGACCGCCGGCGGACCGGATTTTATAAGAGCTTCCCCGGAAATAGAGGCCCTGCTCATGCCCACAGGGAATGAAGATCTCGAAACGCGGCTTCGCCGTATTTATCCTTTTTTTGCAGCACACGGATATATGGATTCCCATCCCGAAGACCTGAATCAGATCGTATCTCGTGAAACATCCAAGCCTATGTCGATGGAGTCCTATCAGCGGCAACTCGCAGCCGTAATGACGTGGCAGGGTGTCGGGGATCGGCTCAAAAATATTCGTGTCCCCGTGCTGGTAGTTCATGGTGACGCCGATCCGCTTATTCCGTACGGCAATGGCCAATTTCTGGGCCAACAGATCAAGACCGCGCGACTGTTGACCTATCCTAGTATAGGCCATTTGCCGCCGATTGAAGCCCCCGAGAGATTGAATGCAGACGTGATCGAATTCTTAGAGAGGTGATACACAGAATAATATCCATCAAAAGCGCCTTCGTCAGAAAAGCTGCAGAATTTCTTCTCGTGCGGTCATTTGGCCGTTGGTGTGACTGTTTCGGGGGATGAAGAAGTTTGGATTACGCGGAAAAATTCACCTCGGTGCCGGAGGAAGCACCAAGCGGAACATTGAGCCCATGCCGGGCTTGGACTCTACTTCAATTCTTCCCATGTGTTCGCGAACTATTCGCTCTACTATCGCCAATCCCATTCCCGAGCCATGAGCGCGTGTTGAGAAGAACGGGTCAAAAATGTACTCTCGATCTCGATCCGCAATTCCAACTCCTGAATTCTTTACCTCCAAAGCGATACCCTGATCTGCCAAATAGAGAGACACCTCGACCAGGCCACCGTCAGGAGAAAACTCTACAGCATTGTCAAGGAGGTGACGTACTGCCATCCTGATCAAGAAAGGATCGAAGGTCGTCTGATGATGAGCGGGGAGAGAATCATGAAACTTGATCCTGATATTTTTTCCGAGCCCGACTGGCCGAATTTGGGACACTAGCTGCCCCACGACTACTGATATTTCCCCTTTAAGTGTTTTCAGTTGGGGCAGGTTGCAGTACTGCTGAATTTCGTCCACGACGATTTCAAGTTTTCTGGCTTCTTCGACGATATTCTGAGCGTATCGTCTGGTTTCTTCCGAATTCCTTTCATCTCGCGCAATTCGCGCAGCAAAGCCTCCGATGCTGACCATAGGGTTCCTAATTTCATGTGCCACCCCCATGGCCAACTTGTGAAGGCTTCTTATTCTTTCTCGATCAATTCTCTGCTTTTCCTGGATGAGTTCCTGCTCTTTCCGTCGGAGTCGAAATACCTCAGTAATGTCTTTGAAAAGAGCGACAAAACCCTTCAGTGTGCTTTCGCGATCGCTTTCAGTCACGAAGTAAGTGGTCGTGGCCGTTAATCTTTTTACCGAGCCGTCTGGATGGTGATAGTCTACTTCCGAGTAATAGTTGACACTCTGATTCTGCACCGTACCGGAAAGAATGTGATTAAAGTCAAAATTTCGCTCATCCGAGATCAATGCCTGCAAGCCCTTTTCCTTCAGATCTTCGAACGAGTATCCCAAGATCTCGCCGGTTATTCGGTTGGTATAGAGGATCTCTCCTTCTCGGCCTATGACCAGAAGGCTGTCACTCATGCTCTCCAGAACGTCGCTGACGATCGAAGCGTCCATCATGCCTTTGTGTGCGGTGGAGTGGACCTTATCCTGATGGTTGAGGGACTTCATCGCGAACACCTTCCGAGCCTCTGAGACAGATAATGTCACAAATCGCCATTTTTTGATGCGAACTTGATGTGATTGCTTCGGTCCACAAATTTCGGGACTCAGGAGTCAGCGACGAAAAAAGTGGTCCGGGTCAGCAAGAAATTGCTTGTAAAACAAGTAGGAAGTCGTCTCTCGGTACTCGATACTCTGAATGGGCGGAGAGTCAAAACTGAGGATCTGTCCGCCCGGACAGCTTAGAATGATCGGGGAATGCGTGGCGATGATATACTGCCTGTTTCCCGAAAAAGCAGATTCGTGAATGATGCGCACGAACTCAGCCTGGTTCTGCGGCGAAAGAGCCGCCTCCGGCTCATCGAGAAGATACAATCCATCCAGTTGGAAACTGTAGCCTTTGAAAAAGGACAGGAACGATTCCCCATGGGAGAGCGCATTCAATGAGCCACCGCCGTAATACTTGTCTCGTGCCGGGTCATCTAGAATAATGTCATCGAGGGAGGAGGCGAAGTTGAAAAAGGCCTCGGCGCGAAAATGAAACCCATAACGATGCCTTGGCCCAAACTTCAGGTCAATGTGGTTGGCGAGCTGCGTCTCGTAAGGATTTTTGTGAACTCGGTGAATCTTGCTCCCACCCCAGGGAAGAAAGCCGCTTCTGCGTGCTATCGCATCCAGAAGGGCGGATTTGCCAGTTCCGTTTTCACCCACAAAGAAGGCCACCGGGGAGGAAATGTCAATTTCGTGGGTCTTCTGAAAGGCTGCGATGTCGAAAGGGAATCGGTCGCGGATGGGAAATGCGGGGCCGTTTATGCGTATTTCTTTCAGGTACATGTGAAGATTACTCTCTTGCGTGCGATTCGCAGTTGCAGGCGTCAATTATGCGAAGGGGAATTCTACAGCTTAAAGATCCCTGTATCCAAAAGCGTGCCGAACATGTCTTCGGCTTTCGCGAACCCCTTGAATTCCTTGGAATATTCTGCCTCAGTCTTGAAGCCCACTTCCACGAATTTGTTGATGTTGATGAAGAAGGCGTACTGAATTGTGGGAGAGGTCTCACCGGCTGAATCTCTGTTTTTGTCCACGTGGAGATTGACGATATCTATCTGAGGAAGATCCGGAGCCTTCTTGTCTTTGTCTTTTAAACTGAGGCGATCATGGAGATTCTTTGTTGCAACCCAATCCTTTGAAAGTATCAGTGCTACATCCAGGTCGTATTCCAAGTCGCCGCCTCCCACGCAGTTGTGCATAGTGGGTCTCGCGAAATAAGTGGTAGAGAATTCGTCATAAGAAGGAGGCTTCTCATCAAGCTTGCACCCTTCCTTATCCATTGCGGAGATGGCCAACACCGGGCAGTTCAGTTCGAGGCTAAGGTCGGCCAATTGAGCCGATGCCTCATTCACTTGACTCCTTATATCTTCGTATTGTCGGCCAAGCGGGATTTTTTGCAAGTAGTCGAAAAAAATGGCAATGTCATCAGACCGGTATTCGTGCATGACATTGTAAGCCTGAGCCTTGATCCGCTCAATGGTGTCCTGTCGCCCGGCTTCGATCACAAACAGATTGCTGCTGTATGCGGCAGACCGCTCAATCACTTTGGTTACCAGAGCATGACGCTGTTTCTCCTCAGGCGAAACCTCTGTCAGGAGCTTGACCGGGTTAATGTAACATTCCCGCCCCAGTAGTCGGGCGGCGAGAGTCCGTCTTGTCTGTTCCCAGGTATAAAACAGCACAGGGAAGCTGTTTCTTTCCGCGAGCCGTGAGGCGATATCCAGGGCCAGAGTTGTCTTGCCCCGACGAGGAGGTCCGGCCAGGCCGTAATAGAATCCTTTTCGAATGCCGGAAAGAAGATGCTCCAGTCTCTCGAAAGGAGCGATGGAAAATCCTAGAAGCCTTTTGGATTCTGTCCTGTTGCGGTCGGTTAGAATCTGAATCTCACGGATTGTCTCCTTCACGGGACTGATGCGTTTTTGAACTTTTTGTTTTTGCAATTCGATAAGGGTCTGAATCGTACGGCTGCTAAAATCGACGAAATCCTGGTCCTTGTATTGCCCCTTGTGCGTACAGTAATCGGCCATCACCTGCGACAATTTCATCATTTTGTCACGAAGGCTGCGGTCTTTGAGAATGTCGACATAGGCCATCAATTGATCGGCTTCAGGGGCCTCATCACTTCTCAACTTGGCAATGGCTTGTGCGACCTCCGGTGTATGCCACTCTTTTCGTTTGAGAGTATTCTCTATGGTGATCCAATCAATGACTTGGCCGGGGATTTGAATCATCTCGTACACAGTCTTGAAAATGATTCGAAAATTGTTGTCCTTGAATACGTCGGGCACAAAGCCGTCACTCAGGACCCGACTGAGAAGGTATCGGTCATCCAACAACGCGACCAGAACTTTGGCCTCAATTTCCTTGGACATAAGCTGTCACCGTCGTGGGGGCTGGAATTAAGTCTGGGTCTGGATCCTCGACCTGAGGTCGGCTCGGAGCCTTTCCTCTAGAAGGGTACCATTCTGTAAAGATAACTGTCAAGGATCGACGCTCATCCCGGCAAGAACCCGGCAGTTTCCAATCCGGGGGCACCTTGGAACGGTTCACGGGGTGGTAAACCTCCACCGACAAAACCTATCCGCTGGATGTGGATCGGGTGGTGCGTGAACGCATTCCACTTTTATGTTAGGGTCTATCTCCCGAGCGAAGCTTATAAATTCGCCGCGGTGCATCTCCTTGCAATCGTACTCGCCGAGGTCGCGACGCAGACGGGCCAGTTGAGTCGGGCATTCCGGCACGCTGACGATCACTTCCTGAGGCGTTTGTTCAATGTGGTAACCCACCAGCATCGTCCAGGGAAAGTATTTCAGAGCTTTCACAAAGCCATCGAGACCCGGTTCAGTTATATTAAACCTTTTGACAATGTCCCTTGCCGAGAGGCCGGCCACGCGGTCCCAGACCTTTTCATTGAAATGGTTGGCTGTATCCGAACCGTATGTTTGCTCGATATAAATGTACCAGAAAGCATCTACCACTCGATAATTCCACATAAGAAAATCAAGGTATTCTCGCAGCTCATCTTTGCCCATTCCGTCGAATGTCATAGTCATCTTCCATGTGGTGCGAATTTGAGGTCAGGGCTCAATCTTGAAACAATCCGAATGCTCTGTCAATTGTTCGTTCGATGTCACGAACAGGATGTTCCCGTACGGGCCTTGATTTCGAAGAGAGAAATCGCATCTGTCACAACAATCTGCGGACGCCAGTTTCGAATGATTCCACTGAACTCGCTTCAGAACTCATAGACCATGGCGAGGCCGTGCGCGGAATCGTATCCCAACCAGATTCCATGCTTCAATTCAATTCCTATGCGTAGGGAGTTTTCGGGATCCGTCGCATCGGCAAATTTTTGGGTCAAAGTGCCATCGGCCACTGTCCCGTGCTTGGTTCGTATCTCGAAAACAGGCTGAAACGCGAAGGATGGGCTTGGTGCCAAAACTGCCAGTATTATCATTATTGCGGCCAATGCTGACAAGCTTCTGATTATTTTCCGTCCATTCACTGTAATTACCCCCTCGTCTAATCAATTAGATGAAACATTTTAGATTATGATTCGTGGCCGAAATGGGCAGGCCGGGAGGCTCACGAAGGAAGGGTAGAAACTACCAGTTCTAGAGAGCGGGTGCGAAGACGCGCCAGCGCGGCTGTCAACGACCTTTCGAATCTGCGCGGTAAGCATGCGAGCTGAGAAGGGTGATGAGTTTTAGTGCCGCTTCTTCCAACGGGCCGTTGTTGTCTAATCGGGTCAAACGGGGATGGTGAATCAGCGCATCAAGTTTGCGTGTTCGGACAAGGCGTCGTTCAATTTCTTTAGAAGACTCTCGGCCTCTTCGAATGAGTCGTTCGCGCAGCAATTTTTCGTATGCCCATATCAAAACTGGATAGAGCTCAAGTTGCATTCTCGCAGCCTCACTGAAATACTCTCGAGATCCGTTTACCACCACGTTCAGCCCGCTCTTCAGCCAGTAGTCTATTTCAACCCCAATGCCATAGCGAAGGCAGTTGCTTGTCCAATGCATAGCAAAGCAATCGTGTCTGAGGAGGCGATCGAATTCCGATTCGCTCAAAGCAATGTGATTTTCGCCTTCCAATTCAAAGGGTCGCGTGATGTAACGATGTGCGAATGCAATTGGTGCCCTGGGATCTATGAGCTGTCGCGCACTGCTCATGATGCTGTCTTTTCCAGCGCCGGAGGCTCCCATAAGGTAGAAAAGTTTGCCCGGATTGTCTGGCATTGAATTCTGCCCCGTAAACGAGTCTCCTTTTCACAAACAGCGATGGCGCCCCAAAGAAACTGTTTTTGTGTGCATCTCAATCGGAATGCCTTCTTGACAACTATCGCACAATTATAAAGGCATTTACACCAGCCGCAAACTGAATGCCGACATGTGGCCGGTTTGACATGTTGTTCAAGGAATCGAAATCTGGTATAGACCCCGTTTGAACACAAACAAGAGGACTGAAAGGATCTGTATCTCATGGCGAAGATTTACGTTATCCTCTGCGTAATTACTGCGTTTTTGTCTCTGGCTGTGCTGTCCCATGCCCAACAGGCGCCGCAAAAATATCGACTTCCCGATCTCCGATCGTTCAAACACTTGACCACCAGCAGTTCCAACCACGCACCTGACATCCCGGGCAAGCAAACCGCGATGGATTTTTACTCAGGCACGGGCGGCCAGATGGTGACGGTCTATTCCTACCGCGGAAGGAACGTAGCCTTTAGCATCTATACCAACAGCGACATGCAGAATACTTACCGTATTTTCCTGGACTTAACAGGTGATGGCTGGTTTCAGGAGATAAACAGATCGGTGCAGTGGCAGCTTCCCGCCTGGGTCAGATAGCCCAGTTGAAAACGGAAATGCTCGGAACTAATTCTTTATGATAGCTTTCATAAATTGTTGAGGCAATGACTAATGCACGAGATGGCGATAGTACAAAATATAATAGAGATCCTGGAGCAACAGGCAAAGCTCCACAACGCAAAGAAGATTGTCAAAATAAATCTGGAATTCGGCGCGCTTACGGGGGTGATGCCAGCGGCGATAACCTTCGGGTTTGAAGTGCTTTCCAAAGGCAGTATCGCCGAAGGGGCCGAGGTGGACATTACCATCGTCCCCATCAAGGTTTACTGCTTTGAGTGTGGCAAAGAAATGGAACTCGAAGTTTATCAGCCCTTCTGTCCGGTCTGCTCTTCAGCATCTCTCCACATTCTCCAAGGTCGTGATGAAATGCGGATATCCTCGCTGGAGATAGAAGACTCCGCAACCTAGCGTCAATGGAACAGGTCTGCGGCCAAATTTCAGGGGTGGAGGTCGTTCCCCGATCCAATGAGAAACCAATTGTGCGAAAACCAATTAGGGAGAAAAGAGGCTCATCCGACAAGAG
>CAVSPC010000052.1:0-91771 GCA_963729795.1 uncultured delta proteobacterium
CTGAAGCCTCCAGTTCATCGAGTCTTCCTAAGGTACAAATGACGCGCTGCTTGGAGCGACCGTCTTCCCACCGGTTTTCCACAATCTGGAAGTAGGTTCTCTCCCTGGCCTTCTTCACTCGAAAGAACATGGCGCCCTCCATAAAGACACCATGAATCATAGTGAATACTGCTTTTGTGTCAAGCCTTATTTGCCAATGATGTGGCACCATGTTTTCCACTTTGGGAAAAACCGCGTTCCGCTATTTCAAGTACTTAAACCGTTGAGACCCCCGAAAAACGCCAAGAACTGTAGAAGATGGGTTTGAAGAGACGTAGAGTCCAAAAATAGGGGAAAAGCCATCTCACAAAAGAGACGGCACATGTCCTTCCGAAAAAATCTATTCTGAACAATTTGGCACTGTAGAGTGGGGACCGTTTGGTGGTTCTATATCAAACGAAGGACTCCTGAAATGACAAACACATTAAAGGTGGCAGGCCAAGTAGCTGGTATTGGGGGGGTAGCTCTTGTTGTCTTCTATTTCCTCTTTAAAGACGTGATCGGTTTGCTGACAGGGCTTCCTCCAGAGCAGTCCTATTGGCTGATAATACTCTTTATGATCCTGGTTTCGAGTATCGCGGCCTTAAGTGTGGTGGTGTATCGGTCGGAATTAAGTGCACGACATCGGCAAAGCACGACCAGTAGCCCTGCTATTCCAACTATCTCTGTCGGAGCTGGTGCTGAGCGGACCATTGTGGTGCAGCCATCAGGTTCGATAAAGGGAAATGTAATTGTAATTGTAAACGAGTATCATATCCGTGAAGCCCATATTTTACTCCTTAATCCTCTAGAAAGCTCTGAGACGGTACCAGAAGGTGTGGAGCATCCCGACAGACTGAGAAGGCAGGCGGAGCAGAGAGATGCTAGTGGTCAAACTAGCCTGGGACTGACGTACGCTGAGGGAAAGGAAGTCTCCGAAGGTAATAAACGGGCGATGGAATCCTATCTGGGAGTGATGTACTATATGGGCGACGGAGTCGCGGAAGATCATGTTGAGGCAGCGAAGTGGTTCAAAAAATCCGCCGACCACGGTTATGCAATGGCACAAGACAATTTGGGGGTGATGTTTCGTGATGGAAAAGGAGTCCGCCAGGATCATAAAGAAGCGGTCAAGTGGTTCAGAGAAGCGGCCAAGCAAGGATACGCGGAGGGACAGAACAATTTGGGCTGGATGTATCTGAATGGCTTCGGAGTGGAGAAGGATGACGGAGAGGCTCTGAAGCTGTTCATGACGGCTGCGGAACAAGGAAATGCTCTGGCACAGAACAATTTGGGCTGGATGTATCTGAATGGCTTCGGAGTGGAGAAGGATGACGGAGAGGCTCTGAAGCTGTTCATGACGGCTGCGGAACAAGGAAATGCTCTGGCACAGAACAATTTGGGCTGGATGTATCTGAATGGCTTCGGAGTGGAGAAGGATGACGGAGAGGCTCTGAAGCTGTTCATGACGGCTGCGGAACAAGGAAATGCTCTGGCACAGAACAATTTGGGCTGGATGTATCTGAATGGCTTCGGAGTGGAGAAGGATGACGGAGAGGCTCTGAAGTGATTCAGAGAAGCTGCTTGAGGAGGATACGCAATGGCCGAAGACGATTTGGATATGATGTTTCGCGATGGAAAGCGAGTCCGCCCGGATTATGAAGAGGCGCTGAAGTGGTTCAGGAAATCCGCGGAACAGGGAGATGCTCTGGCTCAGGCGAATTTGGGTTGGATGTATCTGAATGGCTTTGGAGTGGAGAAGGATTATGGAGAGGCGCTGAAGTGGTTCAGGAAATCCGCGGAACAGGGGAATGCTCTGGGTCAGGCCAATTTGGGCTTCATGTACCAGAGTGGCTTCGGAGTGGACAAGGATTATGGAGAGGCATTGAAGTGGTTCAGGAAATCCGTGGAACAGGGAAATGCTCTGGGTCAGGCCAATTTGGGCTTCATGTACCTAGAAGGATTGGGCGTAGCCATGGACTACGTAGAGGCGCTGAAGTGGTTCAGGAAATCCGCGGAACAGGGAGATGCTCAGGGCCAGGCCAATTTGGGCTTCATGTACCAGAATGGCTTCGGAGTGGAGAAGGATTATGGAGAGGCATTGAAGTGGTTCAGGAAATCCGCAGAACAAGGAAATGTTCTGGGCCAGGCCAATTTGGGCTGCATGTATTTTAATGGCTGGGGCGTGAACAAGGATTACAAGGAGGCCTTGGCGTGGTTCAGTAAAGCCGTGGAACAAGGGATGGAGCAAGGAAACGCTTTAGGTCAGGCCAATTTGGGCTGGATGTATCTCAATGGTTTCGGAGTGAAACAGGATTATGGCAAGGCTCTGAAGCTATTCAGGGATGCCGCGCAATTGGGGAATGTTCTGGGTAAAAACAATTTGGGTTGGGTATATAAGAATGGCTTAGGAGTCCGCCGAGATTATACAGAGGCAGTGAAGTGGTTCAGAGAAGCTGCCGAGCGAGGATATGCTGTAGCACAAGACAATTTGGGCGTGATGTACCGGGACGGAATGGGAGTCCGCCGAGATTATACAGAGGCAGTGAAGTGGTTCAGAGAAGCCGCCGAGCGAGGATATGCGGAGGGACAGAAACAATTTGGGTTGGATGTATCAGAATGGGTGGGGAGTGACCAAGAATTATACAGAAGCAGCGAAGTGGTATAAAAAGGCTGCTGAGCAAGGTAACGCATTGGCCCAAGCCAATTTGCGGAATATCACGTACTAAAGTGACCGCAAATCCCGGTGACACCGGATGCAATTTGTTCTCAGGCTACAGATTTAAGTAAGGTGTCCCAGGATTTCGGGGGGACTACGACCGGCAGGGGAATCGAGTATTCGGTAAGAAGCCTCTGTAAAATGAAAAGGCCCTTTCGGGCCTAGATGGCATTCGCCATCCACCTCCGGCATTCCGGATTATTCTAAATTCGGGCCAGAATGCCATAAAAGTCAAGAAAAGACGAGCGATAGACGTAGTCATTCAGTTACGAGCGGCGAAAGATTGTCATTGCGAGCGAAGCGAAGCAATCTCTTCCTTTAAACCTCACTCAGATTGCTTCGTCGCTTCGCTCCTCGCAATGACAGCCGACAGATAGTTCCCCGCGTAAGTGAATGCTAACCGATAGACTTCATTATTGACCCCGCCTCACTCAATGCGTAGTATAGTACAAAAGGTGAATTGAAACATGCAAGATTACAGAGTGGAAACGAAAGTCTCAAGCGATGGATCGCTTACTATCCGCGGCGTACCCTTCCAACCCGGAGACAAAGTCGAGGTCATCATACGCAGTCATAAGGAAAGCCAGGGTAAACGTTATGCTCTGCGTGGAAAGCCGATTAGATACAGTGATCCATTTGGCAGCGTGGCTGAAGAAGATTGGGAAGCTATAAAATGATCATCCTTGATACCCACATTTGGTGTGGTGGGTACACGCACATTAATGGGTGCCCCCATCCTGACCACATCCCTCCGAGATCTTACCCGTTCTTTCTCCAAAAATGACTCAAACTTCTTGACCCTCGAATTATTGTGGGTACAATAATTCATATGAAGGTCGATTTTGACCCTGAAAAGAATGCCCGAAACATGGAATTGCGAGGGATTTTTTTTGAGGAAGCCGCCCGATTCGAATGGGAGAGCGCAGTGATCATCCCTGACACGCGCCACATTATGGTGAGGCACGTTACCGGCTTTCGGCTTCATTGACAATCGCCTTCATGCTCTGGTTTTTACCCCACGTCAAGGGGCAATACGGGTTATCAGTCTCCGCAAGGCCAACCGTCGGGAGGTGCGTAGGTTCTATGAAAACCAAATCCAACCCTGAACTGATTGATAAGGAGAATCCTGAATGGACCGAGGAGGATTTCCAGCATGCTCGTCCGGGCGCTGAAGTACTGCCGGAACTCTTTGGGCCACAAGTTGCAGCCGGCATGCTGAAATCACGGGGGCGTCCGAAAGCCGCTGAAACCAAAACTCATTTCAATATCCGCCTCGACGCCGACGTCCTGGATGCCTTCAAGGCAGCGGGGCGTGGCTGGCAAACTCGCATGAATAAGGCTCTGCGTGAATGGCTCAAGGAAAGGGGCTCAGGAAAATCACTGCGCACCTGATCATCAGAGGGCCGGCTTGTAATCAGTGAGCGCATGCGCAAAAGAGATCTTTAGTGCTGCACAGAACTCTGAATGGGCGGCTCTCGGCACGGTTTTGGGTGTCATTTTTCGAGCCGATATGATAAGATCGGTCTTTATGAAGAAATCAATACCGTTCTTATTAGTGGCCGCTGTGGTCCTGTGGAGTCTTGTATCGGCGATTTCGGCCTTCGGGGCAAACTACTACGATATTCGAGGTCCATGGGTCGGGAACGCCAAGGGTCCCATCTTTGGTGCAGAAGGTACCGTAACCATTATCGGCCAGCGCGGCGAAGACATTGAGGGCATAGTAGAAGGTGGAAATTGGCTGGGCAAGGCCAAATTCAACATAAGCGGCAAGATCCGCGGCAATTACATCTTCGGGGAAAAAGAAGGGAACACATTCCAGGGTTACCTGTACGCCGACGGGACCATTAGAGGGTTCATGCGCGGGGTGGACGGCGACACGTATCAGATATTCCTGAAAAGGCCCTACCAGCAATGGGGAATGCCTCCTGGCGGAGGTATGTGGTAATCCACTTGATCTCATGATGCGACGCAGATTCATCGGGGGACCAGGCAGAAGAGCGTTCGTTGTTCTTGTGCTTTGCCTTGCCGTCGTCGTGGTCCTACTTTATATCTTCACCAGGGAACACAAATTGAACGGTTTGTTGGTGGATCTTGAATTGGGATGGCCGGACTCTTCCCGGCACAGCGCCTTGAGGGAAGTGCTCACTCACAGGCTTCAAGCTGAGGTTCCGTCTCTAAGGAATACCTGCATTACCATCCGATACGTTCATTTTTCGGACCTTACAAGCAACGACCTGAATGGGGGAGACGTAGATTTCGTAATTTTGAGCCCCCAGAGCACTCCATGGTACAAATACCGCGGCGAGGCCGGAGCAAAGCTGGAAGCGGCCAAAGCACTGGTGAAGGATCTCGTTTTGAAAAAAGATGTCCCGGTACTTGGCATCTGCGGCGGCCTCCAGTTTTTGGCCATGGCTTTTGGCGCATCGGTCGATTTCATTGATTCCAATTTGGTAGGCGCCTTCCCGGACGTTTATCCCAAAGATGCCTGTGTCGAGCGTGGAGAGGCTGTCTTACACATCTTGAGAAGGGACGATCCCATATTTGCCGGATTGGCCGAGAATTCCGATAAGCTCACAGTTATGGAAAGCCATTACGAAGAGGTCAAAGCCATTCCCAAGGGCTTCATCAACCTGGCGACGAGCAAAACGTCACCCGTGCAATTGATTCGATTTCCTGAAAAGCCCGTGTACGGTGCGGCGTTCCACCCGGAGAGATGCCCCGAAATAGGGAATGGAGCGGAGTCAAGCGTGTGCGACGGCAGGCAGATCCTTGCCAATTTCTTGAGAATGGCCTCCCGCAAATAACGGGCTCGCAGCCGTTGACAGCAGCGCCATCCCACCTTATCGTCTCTCTAAAGGCCCTTGGAAAAGGACCCGAAGGAGGTTCCCATGGATGATATCGAGAAAAGCAGTGTGCGGCTCATACACTGGATCGAACACAACCTGGAGCATCTGAAAGGTTACAATGAAGTCGCTGAAATTCTTGAAAGAGACGGCTTCACTTCTGCGTCCGACCGGATACGTCGCGGCGTGAAATTGATTGAGGCCGCAAACGAGGAGTTTGAGACCGCTTTGGCAGGCTTGAGTGCACCGGCGGAAGAAGTTTCAGCGGTCGGAAGCGAGCCTACTCGCAGCCATGCGCATGCAGAGAGTCATGAGCACGGTCTCGAGCACTCTCACAAACATTGACCGAACAATTCGTTCGGAAACAGGATAGCTTACGCAGTCAGGGCTTGGGCCAAGTCATCTAGAATGTCGTCGATGTCTTCGATGCCCACTGATAGCCTGATGAGATCCGGAGGAAGTCCGGCTGCGATTTGTTGATCCCGCGACAGTTGAGAATGGGTAGTACTCGCAGGATGAATTGCCAAACTTTTCGCATCGCCCACGTTCGCCAAATGGGAGAATAACTGCAATCGGTTTACAAAGTTTTCGGCCGCGGCCCCTTCGCCCTTTATGCCGAAAACGACCATCCCGCCTCCAAGTCCTTCGCGAAAATAACGCTGGACCGCATCGTACGACGGGTCTCCGGCCAGACCCGGATAGCGTACCCATTCAACGCGCGGGTGCTGCTCCAGGAATCGGGCCACAGCCAGCGCATTCGAACAATGGCGTTCCATCCTCACTGAAAGCGTTTCCAGACCCTGCAAGAATATCCACGAATTATCCGGGCTTATGCATGCGCCCAGGTTTCTGAGGGGTACGAGGCGCATCCGCAGTATGAAGGCCATCGGCTGAAGTTCACCGAGGTCGTATCCGAACCGTATTCCCGCGTACGAGGGTTCCGGTTTGCTGAACAGCCCAAACTTCGAATCGGTCCAATCGAATTTTCCCGCGTCTACAACCACACCACCGATACCCGTGCCATGTCCGCCGATCCATTTGGTGAGTGAATGAACAACCACATCGGCTCCATGTTCAATGGGCCTGAAAATGCAGGGGGGCGTGAAGGTGGAATCTACTATAAGTGGGATATGCGCTTCCTGTGCTATGCGCGCGATTGCCTCAAAGTCAGGCACCCCCAGTTGAGGATTTCCGATTGACTCGACGAAGATCGCCCTGGTTTTCGCATTCACTGCCTCACGGAATGCTTTTGGATCCCCATGATCGACGAAATGAACCTTGATGCCCATGTGAGGCAGGATATCGTTGAACATAGTATATGTCCCGCCGTAAAGGTTCTTTGCCGAAACCAACTCCTCTCCAGCTTCCATCATATTGATGAGTGAATAAAATATGGCGCTGGTTCCCGAGGCGAGTGCAAGAGCACCAACCCCGGATTCCAGAGCGGCCATCCTTTTTTCAAGGATTTCCGTGGTTGGGTTCGACAAACGGGTGTACATATTCCCCGTTTCCTTCAAAGAGAACAGCGCAGATGCGTGTTTAGCATCCCTGAACACATAAGCTGCGGTGCGATGTATTGGGACTCCTCTCGCCAGCGTGACCGGATCGGGTTCTTGACCCGCATGGATTGCCAGGGTATCAAATCTATACTTGGGATCGAGGGATCTCACTGCGCGGGCCTCCTGAAAGTTTTGAACGTGAACTGCCACTCGTAACATTTCAAGTACCCTAATATAAGCCCATTAGCAACAGATCGCTCTAAGTTTTCTCCGGGATCGGACATGATTTTGTAATGCCTCAACATCATAAGGTAAAGTCAAAACCCAGCTTGCTTCGGTGTTGTTCTAATAATTCGTCAAGTTACCTGCAAAAAGACTTGACAATACGCAGATTCCTAATTATAGGGAGCCTCGTGATTACGGTGCATTAGCCGTAACTTGGGATGATGACAGGCGGATTCCGTTTGTAATCGTTCACCGTGAAATGCGTCGAGAACGCAGAGGTGAGAAATGGCTAGCATGCCACCGCATAAGCCGAGTAGGTACTCGGTCAGGCTGGCATTGTCCCCATTCTCGCAGCCCTGGATACTCTGAGCGTCAACCAAGAGTGATTCAAAGAAAACAGAATTCTCCGCAGTCTCAGCGATCTTCGCTGTGCACAAATACTAGTATGAAATTGGGGGTAGGTTATGCGTAAGAGCGCTTCTTTCGATCATGGCGAAGCACGTTCTGAAGATTTTGTTGGGGCAAAGTACAGTTATGCGAAAACCTTGATCACCATAGCCAAAAAGAACGGCTTGGATCTCGAAGGTCTGGACCTCGTTCCCAGGGACCTGCCTCCCGTCAGAGACGAGAGTCTCTCCAAAAAGGAGATCGCCGAGCGCAACCGTCTTGTCAAGAGTATCTTTCAACGCTTCAGCAATATTCTAACGCCCCCTATTCCCCGCGATCTGGAGAAGTCGATAAAAAGCAAAGAGCCAAATAATTGGTTGCCATGGGAAAAAGAAGCCATGGAAAAGATTACCTTGTGGCGAAATGAGCTAGCCACGACCCGACCGGAGATTCTGCATGAGCTCAGCCTCGCCTTGCGAATGACAGCAGGTGCATGATCCCGATGTATATTCATTTGTTTAGGCGGGGATTTTGCCATCCTGTTAATGGCTGTATTTGGTATAAGAAACCCTGTGCTTAATGCTTGACATTTGACGTAATATCGAATAATTGCTCTCTCATGTTAAAGAAATTTTTCATGCAACTGGAGAAACGGAGTCCAGTCGAGAGTTTACTGTCACGCTTTAAAGATTTGTTCCAGTCCGATCCGTCCCATCCGCCACATTTCACTGATGAGGCATTCTCCTTTCTGCTGGATTTTCTTACGAAGGGGGAGCCGTCTTACCAAAACGTAGCCGTTCAGGCAGCGGTGCGATGGGCCGCATCTTCGCAACGAGTCATGTTGAGGAACGCCATTGTGCAGAGAGGATTCCTGACGCCTTCCTGTCTGTGGGCGTATCGACAAGTTAGAGGGACCCAGGAAGAGCTGTTCAGGGATTACCCTTCTCCGGAAATGGGCTTCCTTCAGATCTTGCTTTTAAAGGAGACCGACCCTGCCTTGTCGGTGCCTTTTCTCATAGAGCGCTTCCTCAATTGCAGGGATGTGTCGGAAGAGCTTAGGGCCGCTTCCAGACTCTGCATTCTGAGGCTCCTTGATTCGGTGGTTTCTCCCGATGTGGTGCGCTCCCTTCAAGCCAAGTATCCTGGTGTCCAGATTTTGAGGCAGTGGCGGCCCGTCATACCTGGCCGGGGCCAGGAGCCGAGCAGGGGACCTAGCCCGGGATACATAGACTTCTATCAACTGGTGCGTTCCGTCCACGATATGAAAGAGCTTTCGTCGCTCACCCGTACCGTTTACCTGGTGTCGTTGTTTTACGTGCCGTTAACCGACAAAGAATGGAGAGCACTTTGGCTCAGCCAAACAGACCAAGCCTTCTTTGACCGACTCAGGCTCGCCAGGATGGTGGATACGGCCAACGGCGGTCTTCTTCTTTCTACTGACCCGTCCAGGCAAGCTGTGGTGAAGAAGTTTCTATATGAATCTTATTCCCTGGCAAAAGAATCCGTCCGCCGCCGGAAGGCCGAACGCGTAAGGGAGGATCGTGAAAGAAAGGTCCGGAACAGTGAGCTTGATAGACAGGCCCTGGAGATGGTGCCTGACGGCATCATCTGCGTTGATTGCACCGGCCTCCTATATTATATGAATCGCGCTGCCGAATCGATGTTGAACGAAAATCGGCCCTTGCGGGAGCGTCTGTTCGGCACCGGTTCGCTTGAAGATGCCCTGCGAAGTTACTCAAGAGAGGGGGTCCTTTCCAGAATAAAGGCTTCGATTCGAGGAGATGAAGATAGCGCTGAAATCTTCGGTGATCGAGTGGTGATCGGATGCGGCGGAAAACGGTTCGAGGTGGAATTAGGTGCCCAGGTTCTGCTCTTGCGTGATACCACCGACCAACATTTGATCGATAATGAGATTGGAAGGCTGTATCGGCACGAACTAAAGGCTGCACTAGATGTTATGGGTGTCGGCCTCGGCACCGTTAAGCAGCTCATTGGCGAAGGACAGACCGTGGAAGGAGTAGATTTTCTGGAACAGGTTGAGGCCAAGCGAGTAGAACTGGTCTCCATGCTTGAAGAACGCATCGATTTCATACGCCTTCATTCGGACTCGTTTCATATACGCCCGTCAACTGTCAATCTAAACCTCGTAGTGGACAAATGTGTCACGGATTACAGGGACGCCGCAGGCGCCAAGGGCGTACGGATAAGCTCTAACCATCTCCACACAACAGCGATTCAGGTGACCGGAGAAGAGCGCTTTCTGGTCCGGGCGCTGGCTAATATTCTGAGAAACGCCCTGAAATTCTCTCCCAAGGGGAAAGAAATCAAAGTCTCCATAGGAGACGCAAATCTTGAAGCTTTTATCCGAGTCGAAGACCGTGGCCCTGGAATCCCGCCCGAGAACCTCGGGAAGATATTTCAGTTGGGGTTCACTACAGGCGGCACTGGGAGAGGACTCTATCTGGCCCGTAGAATAGCGTCTGCCCACGGTGGAAGGATAGACGTGAAAAGCAAGCCTGACAATGGGGCAACATTTACGTTTTGGCTGCCTCTGCTAAGGGAGTCGTAAATGAAGAGTCGTCCGACCATTCTGTTGGCAGACGACGAGGACATCATCCGTCGCAAGGTCCTCATGATGCTGGGGGACACTTTTCAGTTTGAACAGGCCGAGACTGCTCGGGCTGCTCGCGAAGAAGCCCGGAAGAGCTGGGACGCAATACTGATGGATATTGTCTTCCCCGACGGCAACGGCATCGAAATCTGTCGCGAAGTAAAAGAGCGAGACCCTCATAGCACGGTAATCATAACCTCGTCCATGGAAAGCGTGGATGCATGGAATCAAGCCTTCCAAGCCGGAGCGGACGGATACCTGGAAAAGAGAGAACTGCTCGGGTTGGACCCGCGAAAACTTGTGCTCACGATCCTCAATTTGGTTGAACGCAATCGGCTGCGGCGGCAGGCAGAGGCGACCAACCGGCGTCAAGCGGAACTCTTGTCCGTGTTGTCGCACGACGTCAGAGCACCGTTTCAGACATTGCTGGGAACCATCGAGTTGCTCAAGAAGAATCCGGGCAAGGAGGCGACTCACAACATAGAAACGCTTCACCAGTGTGCCAAGGATCAGCTTGCCTTCATCAATTCTCTGCTGGAATTCTTGCGGCTGGAATCCGGCGCGGTAGGCCTGCGTCGTTCCCCATTGGACGTCAACCTTCCTGTCAATCTTTCAGTCCAAAGGCTGAGCAGTCTTGCTTCCCGGAAAGAGATCTCTCTGAAGTCTAACCTTCAACAAGATCTCCCCAAGATAGACGGCGATATAGCGAGGATTTCGCAACTTGTCAGCAATCTGGTAAGCAATGCCATCAAGTTCACTCCCAGGCGCGGGCAGATCGAAGTGAGGACCTCGGTTGCGTACAAGGACGGCGCGCCGGGAGTTGAGATTTCTGTTGAGGATACCGGATTGGGAGTGAATCCAAGGGACCGCGAAAAAATCTTTCAGCGCTTCCGCCGAGGCCGCGATACCGGAACGGAAGGAGAGACTGGAACGGGACTGGGCCTGTCCATCTGTAAAGAAATAGCTCATCTGCATGGTGGGACACTGGGAGTCGATGACAGGAAGCCGGAAGGAACGATTTTCACTGCCTGGTTTCCCGCACTTTCGCCGTTCATCGGGAACGATTCGGAGACAGTCCGTCACGCTCGGCTACCAGTGAAAGCCGACATCGTGGGCAACGCCGCGGGGCAATTGACGAAGCGTTCCACCGCATGATAAGTTGATATACTGAGTAAAATGTACGGTGACTCTGAAACGTTTGCCCCCTAGTTTGTTTGTTCGACGCTCCGTAAAGAGGCCCAATCCTGCCGGATCGAGTGGATTAGTGCGTTTCGCCGGGACCATTGTCGCGGCCACAGTGATACTTTGCGGATGCCAGCTTGTCCCTCATCAACCTGAAGCGGTGTTCGTGCTCTACCGAGACCGCATGAAATCCGAAAACCTTGAAAAGGCTCGATCTCTGCTTACCTCGGATTCCAGAAGGCTGGCTCTACAACTTGCTTCCGATCATAAGCTGAAGCAAGCTCCCGAATTTTTGGCCCTTCTTAACGCTCTGGATCCCCTCAGTACTCCTGTGGTAATGAAATCTGACGAAACTTCGGCTCTGCTGCAGTTGAGAACGCTCAAGGGCGGTTTGAGACTAGTCCGACTGATCCGAAAGGATCCAAGTTCCCCTTGGAAGATCGACATTACGGAGGAGTTGCAATCGCTTCAGTCTTTTCTCGAAGCGCGCAGCACCCTGGACATGATTCGGGAACAGGCTGGCGAATATGCTGCCACATATAGAGCTTTCAGCGATCAACTTGATAAAATGCACGTATCCGAGCCGCCGCCGGTCAAGGCAGCGACCCTAAAATCCCCAGCCCCAAAACCACGCAAGAAGCCAAAAGCACAAAAGAAGAGTAGCACCAAGAAGAAAAGACACAAATAGCGGATGGGTCGGCGCGGATGTGAATTGATGCGGGATGTGCATGCGGTCGTCACGTTGTTCATTCGTAATTATTAAGTTGGGGCGATTGCCAAAAAATGTCCGCTTGGCCGTCCGATGCTCAGAATGCGAACGGTTAACGTAATGTGCGTTTTGCTGTCATTCCCGCGTGCGTCGGATTAGAGTAGGGCGGCCCGTGGCCGCCGTTTTGCGTCGGGCACGGCCCGACCTACCTCTGATCACGCTTCGCTGTGCACGTTTGGCCGTCATTCTCGCGTACGTGGGAATCCACTGTAGGGGCACCCCTCGTGGGTGCCCGGAATCGTGCTACTTTCTATCGCCCCGATGAGGCTTAAATGCGAGCGTCCCGTAGGGACTGCAGAAAGTAGCCCGGCAATTCATTGCCGGGAAAAGGGAGCATCGTGCTACGAATGTCATTCATGGTTTGATTTTGAGACCGTTTCGGAAAGCCTGCCCCACGTAAGGGAATGCTAACACACCTTACAATCTCAGCTTGACCGTTGAGAATCGGCATGTTATCGGTGGCTTTATCCCTCCGGTGAATCTGACGGACGTGAAGGTTCGACGCAGACCCTCAGCTTTCGGAATTCCGAGGGGGAATTGTCAAGCTTGTTAGAATTGTCGTATTTCATAATTGCGGAGGAAAAATGTTCTCAAAGCTGGTAGGGGCTACAGAGGCTCTTCACCTTTTGGATTTGGCCGATAAAGCGGTATTGGAACAAAGTGTGGCCGAAGGACTGCTTAAGCCGGCCAAAGAGGGCCCGAAAGGGCGGAAGTTCCTCGTTGCAGACATCGTCATGTTCAAGTTGGCCCAAACCATCTCTCACGTCGGAGTGGAGCCGCATAAGGCTGCAAGATACTCAGAGGCAATTCTCGGTACGCGGCTGCAAGCTCACGACAAAAACGTCGTAGATTGGATAGAAAACGAGACACAGGAACTCTTCTGTTTCATAGCAGACGACGAATTGACAAGGATCTTTCTCAGAAATATAGAGGATTCCAAGGAAGTAGACGTAGGCGCAGTCAAGCCGATGTTGTTTCCCACCACAAAGTGTGAGATCAACGTGTTCCGTGTGATCAGGCCCGTGGTTTTTCGGACACGACAGCTACTTGGCCCAAAATGAGCCACCGTGGCTGTGAATGCATTACTGTCTTTTCCGCTACCTGCCGGCCACGCATCCTTTGACACTGATAGCTTTCATGACGGATTCCAGTTGCTTTTGAGCCGCGCCCTTTTTCAACTTGTAATTCTTGATCTGAGTCATGTTGCCCGAGTCGATAGCTGAGCCCAAAACCGTGTCTATGGTCTTCAGATCCTGCTGGTACCCCTGGGCCAATCGGATAAGCTCAGCGCAGTCTTTGGCCAGCAGATCTTCGGCATAGGTGTGCCCTGCGGCAAAGAGCATCCCTAAACTGACGATAGCGACGGCCGCACAGTATTCAATCCGCCTCTTCATTCTGTCTTCTCCTCTCCTTGGGGCTGATGGATATCATTTTGGCAGGGGCTGCGATGCTGCGATCGGCCAAGCCCCGGCAGGGCCTCCTTATATCACAATGCAGCGTCAGCACAACCGTAATTTTGTGTGCTCTGCAAGCATTCGATTTTCCGAGAGGAGATGTCATCAAACCTGTGGGGTGGGCTTTCCGAAACTGTCTCAAAACTATTTTGATGGCCAGAATCGTGCCACGTGGGGGCCGCATCTCGCCCATACCTCCATTTTGAGACAGTTCCTTCCAGCCTGCCGTAAGCCGAGGCGAGAAAGAGGCAAGCTGGAAAGCGTGACCCACGTAAGCGAATGCTTAGTGTGCTTTTCCTTGACCTGCCCACCAGTCTTTGCATAATAGAATCAAGTTTTTTCAGACTCTACGAGACAAGTTCTTTGTTTCACGTGCTTTTTATGATGGATCGTAAACATCAACAGGGCAGGTGTCCGAGAGGAAAGCAATGTTCAAAAAAGTGACTACGACAATTGATCTGGACCTGTGCACAGGATGCGGGCTATGTGTGGAAATATGCCCCAGCAGAACTCTGTCAATACAAGACGGCAAAGCTGCGGTAACCGGTGACCGATCCCTGAATTGCGGACACTGTATGGCCGTTTGTCCGGCAGGAGCAGTGACGGTGGGAGCGATTGACGAGAGCATGTCTCAATTCGTCAATTTCAAACCCGATCACAATTTGCTGCCACATGGAGAATTCGACACGGCCCAACTGGTCAGGCTGATGGCATCTAGACGCTCCTGTCGAAATTTCTTGGACAAACCGGTGGATCAATCGATTCTGGAAGATCTGGTTAAAATAGGGTGCACGGCGCCTTCGGCTACGAACTGCCAGCTCTGGACGTTCACAATATTGCCGACTCGGAAGGCTGTGTGGGAGCTTGGCAAGGGAGTCAAGGATTTCTACGGTCAAATTGAACTCCACGGCCGAAAACTCTTTGCTGCGGACGTTCCTCAAGCTCATCGGAAAGCCTGAGTTGGATCACTATTACAGAGAGTATTACGAGACTGTGAAAGAGAGCTTGGCCGAATTTGATCGGACCGGAGTCGATCACTTGTTCCACGGCGCCCCTTCGGCAATTGTGGTCGGATCGAAGGCAGGAGCGACGTTGCCCAGGGAAGACTCAATGCTCGCCTCCCAGAACATACTGCTGGCTGCTCACAGCATGGGGTTGGGGAGCTGTTTGATCGGCATGGCAGTGGAGGCGATGAAAAACGATCGAAAGCTCCAGAAGATAATTGGAATTCCACCCGAAGAGACGGTTTATGCAGTCATAGCTTTAGGTTATTCGGGCGAACATTACAGGCTTCAGGCCGGCAGGAAGAAACCTGTTGTCAGAGTCTTTGAATCATAGGTTGTAATGAGGAGGGAGCGATCTTATGAAGAAATCCATAGGTGCAAAAACAATTCTTTATCCGACCCCGGTCCTGATCGTGGGCACTTACGACAAGTCCGGTAATCCCAATGTAATGACCGTTGCCTGGGGCGGGATCTGCTGTTCGTCTCCGCCTTGCGTCTCCATATCTGTTCGTGAGGCCACACATACGTATGGCAATCTCATGGAGCAGAAGGCATTCACCATAAGCATACCATCGGAGAAATATGTGAAGCAGGCCGACTTTCATTGGCACCGCGTCCGGGAGGGAAGTCGACAAATTCGCGGCCACCGGACTTACGCCCATGAAAAGTGACGTGGTCAACGCCCCGTACGTTGATGAGTTTCCATTGGTATTGGAGTGCAAGGTCATTCACACCCACAAAATCGGCCTTCACACTCAATTCATCGGTGAAATACTCGACATAAAGGCAGACGAATCCGCTGTTGGAGAGCACGGCCCTGAGATCGAAAGGATCAAGCCTTTCTTGTGGGCGCCTGATTATGGACGCGGCTATTACGGTGTCGGCCGGAATCTCGGCAAGGCATTCTCGATAGGAAAAGACCCGAAATAGCCCTCCATGTGGCGAGAAAGGGGGGCCTGACACTAGGGCAAAAGACAATACTGGCTTGACTGCACTGAAGCGCGCACAGATCCTCAGCCATAAGGAAATCGCGGAGCTCCTCAAAGCGCATGGAGCAAAAGAATGAGGTGTCCCGGGGACCGCAAAAGAACTCGTGTGATGGCCTGGTAGCCGGTCCGGAAATTCCGAACCAGTAACAGTACCACAGAATTCCCGGCGAGCGGAGGCAGAAATGTTTTGTCCCAGGTGCGGATGTGAATACCGCGAAGGCTTCTACGAGTGCCCAGACTGTAGAGTTTCACTGGTCTATGACCCGCCGCCTCAAGCGAGGCCCGCTGTCCGTAAACGTGAACTCGTCACAATTCTGGAGACCAGCGATCCAGCCCTCATCTCAGTGGTCAAATCGGTACTCGAAAGTGAGGATATTTGGTACATGGTTCAAGGCGAAGGAATGTCCAACCTTTTTCCCGGAGTCTTGGGATACCACCCTGTCACATTTCAAATCGATTCAGAGGACGAGGAGAAGGCCAGGGAGTTGCTCAGGGAATTTGGCTCCGAAATGTGGGAAGGCCCAATCGAGCCCTGATCGGGAAAATTCGAGCAGCATGGCTCATGGGCCGGGCCTTGCTGCTTGCAGCAGGGATCTCGCCGCGGTGGTTGAGCTTCGTTACTCCACAGTGAACAGGACTGGACAGCGCGAAAAGAGGAAGAAAAGAAACAATGCCTGACCCCATTGCTTGACTAGCCGAGCGACAATAACTGAATCAGTTGGCGCAGATTTGACAGATCCTTCGGCGAGATTTTTGTTATCTGGAATCCGCCGTACCATTCTCTCGGCGATTTGCGTGCGTCAATCCATCTACATTCCGCTTCAAGCCAGATGTTATCGACGTCAAGAAATGGGCGGCAAGCAATCATCAAGGATATGACCTCCCCGATCCTCGCCTGAATACCGGTTATGCCTATACCTTTTTCGGTTACATCGCGTATCCTGCCCTGGCGGTTCGGGAAGCCGGGCTCGTGGACAGGTATGGTCATCGACAAGAAATGTCTGGGCAACTCCCGCACGTCGTTGATTATAACAGTGTCTTGGCCGGATCCACGCTGACCGTAAACCTCCGCAACGGTCATAATTCCACTATTCACGAGTTTGGTGAAAGCACTCTCCAGTCCTTTCGCAGAGAGTTCATATTTCTCCATAAGCTCCGCGTCGGTCATTCCCGAACGAATATCTATCACGATGTCCCTGGCCTGTATTATTCTTCTGCTCACTTCTCATACCTGCCCCAATCTCCAGTGGGAGAAAAGGGCTCACTGAGCAATATTAGACACCTGGCAGCGCACAATTATCGACTCATGTCGATGATTTCCATTCGATTATTTGTATCCGGGTATTTGGAGGATGGGCCTTCTGTCAAAATCACCAGATGCGGTTCAATTCCGTGGGATTCCAGCCACGACCGAGCATACGCCTTCCAGTTGTGCGGGTGATCGGGTTCGTGGATCGGCCAAACACCATACGAAAACAACAGCTTCTGGCACGTGGCTTTTTGAGAGCTTACAGACGTGATCCACGCAGGCAGCTTGTATCGGCTCAAGATTCTGGCTGTTCTGCCGCTTCTCGTCGGAACGATCACGACATCCGGGGTAACTCGTTCCACGACGGTGAGCACACCAAGCGCCACAAGATCGGCTAAACCGGTATCACCGCTCCGATCGCGTTCCGTCAATGCCTGCCGGGCCGGGAAATAGGTGCGACCCGGTTCGACAGCCTCGGCAATCCGTGCGAGCATGGCTACGCATTCCACTGGGTACCGCCCCATGGCGGACTCCTCTGAAAGCATAACACAATCGGTACCGTCCAGGATTGCGTTGGCAACGTCTGTAGATTCCGCGCGAGTAGGGCGCCTGTTTCTGGTCATCGATTCCAGCATCTGGGTGGCTGTAATCACCGGCTTACCCAGCACATTCGCTTTCTGGATCAATTGCTTCTGCAAGACCGCGATCCGTTCTATGGGGACTTCCACGCCAAGGTCGCCGCGAGCTACCATGATCCCGTCAGCCGCTTGCAGAATGTCGTCCATTTGATCGAGTGCCCTGGAGCGTTCGATTTTGGCTATGATAAGTAGGTCCCCATCTAAGGCCGCCACTGCATCACGGACTGCCTGAATGTCCTTAGCAGACTCGACAAAAGATTGACTGACTGCATCGATTCCTTGTTCCACCGCAAATCTGAGACACTCCTGGTCCCGGTCGGTGAACGCACTCATTCCAAGCTCTATACCGGGAAGGTTCAGTCCTTTTCGGGAGCGAAGCTCTCCGCCGACCAGCACCCGGCACCGAACTTCCGGTCCCGCTACTTCCAGAACTTTCAACTGGATAAGTCCGTCGTTGAGGAAAAGAGCATCTCCTTTCTTAACTACGCTGGGCAGAAGCGCGAAACTCACCGATGCCCTTGTCTCGTCTCCGACGATATCCGCAGTGGTCAGCGTGAACGTGGTCCCCATCTCCAATTCTATAGGCTCATCGGCTAACTCGCCGATCCGCATCTTGGGGCCGGGAAGGTCAGCCATGATGGCCACAGGCATACCTGCGGCTTCGGAGGCTTTTCTGATTGAGGCAATTCGGTCTTTGTGAGCTGCGAGATCTTCGTGAGAAAAATTCAGTCGCGCGACATTCATCCCTGCGCGAATCATTCCTTCAAGAACCTCAACCGAGTTTGATGCAGGTCCAATGGTGCATACTATCTTCGTTTTGTGGGCTGGGAGTTTCATGATGTTAGATGCCCTCCAATGCCTTTAATTCGCAGATACTCGCCAAGCGCTGCTGATGAATCAAATATATGGAATTTGCCAAGAACAAAGTCCCCTTAGCCATCCAATGCGTGGAATCCGGAAGGATCCGACTGTGTCAGTCCCGCGCCCGCACATAGGCGTTAAGTTAACGATTTATTCCCCCCCTTCGTAAAGGGGGGCCAGGGGGGATTTTGGGATAACTCATTGAAAAGCCCCCTAAATCCCCCTTTAGAAAAGGGGGACTTTGATCGCCCTGGGCCTGCATTCACCTCCTGCAAAGGAACGAAATCGCCTTAAGTTAACGCCTATGCGCACCCGCAGGAATCTGTAGGGGCGAATGGCATTCGCCCAGGGCGGTCCCGCGTCCCGCGGGATCGCCCCTACCATCCCCGGACCGGAGTCCGCGAGACAGAATTCATTCCGACAAACCACTTCCCGGTCCGACCTACTCGAATATAATAGGACCACTGATTAAGCCCCGCGACGGACAAATCCTCGATGGTGTCAACCTCTTGACTGTACTCCCGTTCAACTCTGCCTTTCCGCTAAATCCGTCGAGTCGATACAAAGTGACAGGTGCATCAATGCCCTTGAGAAAAAACTCTCGTGTATCTTTTATCGAAGCCTCTCCATCCAAATTATGAAAGACTTCCGGTGACACGAGCACCTCACCGCCTACGGCTTTCGCCTGAATCCTAAAAGCGAGATTTATGGGACTTCCTATGGCTCCGTATTTCATACGTTTCTCTGAGCCGATATTGCCGACGATAAGCTGCCCGGTATTGACCCCGATACCCATTTGAAGTTCGGGGAGGCCCAGCCGCAGATTGACATCGTTCAAGCCTCTCATGGCCTCCTGCATTTCAAATGCGCAGGCTACGGCGCGCGCTGGGTGATTCGGAAGGGACTTCGGCGCTCCGAAGAATACGAGTATCCCATCCCCGGTGAATTCATCAATGGTCCCCCCGTGTTTCAATATGATATCCGTCATTTCCCCCAAGTAGCGGTTGATCATCTCCAAAACTTGTCGAGGGTTTAACAACTCTGTTGTATGAGTGAATCCGCGAATATCCGAAACCAAGATAGTGATCTCTCTAAGCTCTCCTCTTAGCTCCACTCCTCCAGGGGATTTGAGGATTTCATTTACGACCTCTTCGCTTAAGTAGCGGCCAAAGGTCTCCCTGACCGAGTCCAGGCGCTTGTGCTCTTGCACCATGCTGTTGAATCCTTCCCCCGTGCGCCCGATCTCATCATTGGAAAATACTGGGATGCTGGCGTCAAGATCTCCGTTGCGAAATATTTCCATAGCGGCTTCAAAGGTCTTGAGCGGCTCGGAAACACTTTTGGCCATGAATATCGACAGCGCAATGGCCTCGGGTATGAACACGGCTAAGAGAAACCAGATCAGCAACGGCATGTGGGAAATGAAATTTTCGATTGACTGTTTTCCCACTTGAATCTCTCGAATCTGGCCTAGCGTCACCGTCCCGATCATCGCCAGGGGAAGAGTTGTTATCAGCAGAGAAACTATCAGCATCTTGGGAAGAACATTGATTTTGAATGTGAGCGGAGTTTCGAGCAATGCCCGAGCCGGGAAAAACTCGCGCATCTTAGTACGTATCCAACGTTCCTGGAAGAAGAAAATCGCACTAACCGTCAGAGGGGCAGCGATCAACACCATCCAGGCCGAAATCCTGTCTGCCAAGTGGTGCGTCCACGGATAAAGTTTCGGAGGCAGACTGTGACCAATCACGAAGAAAGTCGTGGCGCCAATAATCCACCCTACGAGAGTTGTACCCGCGAGCCGTACAGGCAGTTTCAACAAGTCTCCTGCCAAAACCCGTAATCTGTCAATGTCCACGTCTTGAGTTGCCCCAACTCCGTGAGGCTGAAGCTTCCTCTTGATCTCCCGTACAAGGGGGATAGCCCAGCTCAGGTTGATGGGCGCAATCACTGCGACGGCAGACATCCATACCGCCGCGAGGATGACCACTTTTGCCAGCAGGCTTTCCGTCACGCTCCCTGGGGCTGGCTCAGGTTGAAGAAGTGCGAAGTATGCAAAAGTAAGCAGGACCCCGATAAGGTTCCCGAACACGTTGATCACAGCCGTAGCCTTCACAAGAATCGTTGCCGGGGAAATCCTTTTGTCAATCATGGATCCATCCTTCTCGACGCCGCTAGAGGACAGTACGTTGCACCTACCAGGTTCTTAGCACAGTTCGGCCCAACTCGGTCGAATTTAGAGTAGCGGATTCAGGTTGAGGAAGGCAAGGGCTGGGGAATGACGGAATCACGGGAAATGAGGTCTGATTCAATTCCCCGCGTCTCTCGGTCCGGAAATCGAGATACATCGAATATGAGGCCAGGGAGGGTCTTTGACCTGCCAAAAGCGTAGAATCAACATGCTTGCACAGCAGAATGCGTAGTTTAGCCACCAGATCGCCTGAAATGTCAGGCCTCCTGCGCTGGCCCAAGCACCTTGCTAAGCTCCTCTGTTATTTTCTGAAAGCGTCTTTGAGCAAGCGCTATCCCCAGCGAGGGGAAAAAGCGATTGGTCCACCAATATACCTTCCACCAGGACGGCACGATAATGATGGGTTTGTTCCTTGCCACTGAATCTATTACCTTTTCCGCGAAAACAGAGGGTGACATGGGCCGGAGCCTCTCCCACATCTGATGCAGCTTTTCCTGGGGGATATCTATGAGCATTTTGCCATACTTGCCGCCCCCTTCCAGAATAGACGTACGGATCACTCCAGGACATAAGGCACTGACGCGTATCCCGAAGAGTGAGGCTTCTGCTCGTAGTGACTTTGAAAGACCTACCACCGCATGCTTGGTCATCGAATAAGCCACGGCTCCAGGAGAAGGCATGAGGCCCGCTATCGGATGCAGTATTGACGATGTGTCCGAATCCTTGATTCATCATGAATCCATAAGCTGCTTGGACTCCGTTTACCACTCCGTGAAGATTGACGTCCATAATCTGATTCCATTCTTGTATACCGTAGTGGTGCACATTGCCGACGATAGCGATTCCCGCATTATTGAACATATAGTCCAACCGACCGGTACGCTCGACTGTGTCGCGGGCGAGCTGTTGGACGGCAGGGAAATCAGTAACATCCAATTTCACGGCCGTGGCTTTTCCGCCGGTTAAAGACCTGATTCCCGACGCGACTTCTTCTGCCACCTCGACTTGACGGTCCGCCAGCACTACCTCGCAGCCCCGTTTTGCTAGTTCTTCGGCAAGCGCTCGGCCGATTCCGGACGCCCCACCCGTGACAATCGCAGTGGCACCACTGAAAACACGAATTGTCCCATTCGATACCATGGTCAGCTCCTTCCGTATCCCTTCATCAGTGTGAATGCGTTTCTTATAACCACTTCATGGCAGTCAATGACAGGGCTTCATTGACCCCGTCTTCTATCATCGAGGATCGCGCATCTCGGAACATCTTTTCAATGGGATATTCCCGAGACAAACCACTGGCGCCGAATATCTGTATCGCCTGACTGGCCACCTCAAATGCGGTTTCCGTGGACAGGCACTTGCACGCTACGGCATGTGGACCCGAGGGCCGGGCAGCGGCGGCGTTGTAGACGGCCATCCGTCTGGCCGAGGCACGGGCCGCCTCGACCATGGTGAACATCTTGAAGAGTTTTAATTTGATATTCTGGTGCTCGATAATGGGCACGCCGCCTTGAACGCGCTCCTTGGCATAATTCAGCGCCTCGTCAAGGGCAGCCTTTGCCAACCCGGCGAAGACGGCGGCCATCGCTCCGTTGACCTCGGCCAGTGATCTCTCCTCCAAAAGATCGTCCATCTCCAGTGCTTTTCTCATCGTGGGCGTCAGAACCATATTGTCGGCAGGAATACGGGCGTCATCGAAAAATATTTCACCTTGGTTCAAGGGCCGCTGACCTATCTTGTCCAGTGGTTTCCCGCGCGAGATACCGGCCAAATCCAGAGGAACAAGGGCCAGCCCTTGGCCTTTCATCCCCTTCTCAGGTTCCAAACCGACGTGGAGCACAGCGTGGGTGGCGATGGTGCCGTTGGAGACCCAGGCCGATTTTTGCCCGTTAATGACGTATTCATTTCCCGTCAATACCGCCCTAACCGACGGCCCGCATCTGGGATCATCGCCACCCAAGGTCCAGTCTGTGCCGTGATCCGGCTCGGTTATGGCCCAGCAGCCGATAAGCCTGCCATCGTCGTCCTCAACAAATTGGCTCACCATTTCACGCAAAAATTTCTTTCCCGGGAAATAGGAGACCAAAGATGCGGCGGTATAAAAAGGCATGGCAGATACTCCCAAGGAGATGGCTAGCCCGGCGTCAGCGTATCCCAGTTCCTCTGCGATGAGGTACTCGGTCATGGGGTCTATATCTTCCTTCATACCGCCCAAAGCCTTTGGGATGCGTATCTTGTGCAGGCCCAACTCGCGGGCTTTTCTAAAAACGTCCCAAAGCACCGACCCCTTGGCTATCACGTCGGCGGGATCGTGGAGCTTATCTAATTCGATGCCGGCAGGGCGCATCACTTCCGCGCCGAATTTGCGGACCTCATCGCGCATCGCAATTTGCTCTTTGGTCAGGTTGACGTCTATTTCCCGGTAACTCATGGCTTTTCTCTCTCTTTAACTTCGGCCTCAACATCGGCCAAAACGGCGTTCACGCAGTTCTCCGTCGCCCGCTCGGCCAAAACCTGGCTTATGGCACGCGGTTTCGTGACAACCTCCACTTTGTCTTCGACCTTACCTATATGTATAACTGAGGATCATTCCTTGCCGGAAAAGCGATCCCATCGCAGGAACGCGTGCAGCGCAAATTGAACAGGATCGACCTCAGCCACGACTTTACCCGGCAGCATGGTGTTGTCGCCTTTGGTGTAGATCGCTCCCAACATCTTGACTACCTCGACCGTGGCCCAGGGATCTTGGTCAGAGGCATTCATAACCACCTCGGCCTTACCGATCTTTATGTCCAACGGCTTGAAGGTTACAGCTTCGCGTACCAGCCTCGGATTGTAGTCGAAACCCAAGCCTTCAGGATTGGGGAAATATTTAAAGTTATATGAGTAGCGTTCCTGCTCCGGCCCGCCGGATGTGGCGTCCTTAAAAAGCTCTATCAGTCCGGTGTCGTTCGGCTGACCCGTTAATTCAGCCTTGACCTGGAAATATCGCACGCCATGGCGCTCGACCCAGCCCTCGATAAAATCGCCCCTGTTGTCAAAATGGATGTCCGCCATCTTCTTAGGGTACCCGAACACTTCGCGGCCGCCGGCCATGGCCATATCATTAGTGACCGGCATGGCCAGGCAGTAGCCGCCCTCGACGCCATCGTATTCGGCTAAAAGGAACAGTGCCGCTTCCTTGTAGGGCAGACTGAAATTGGTCTTGGGGTAGTCAGCCACAAAAGCTGAGGCTATAGGCTTTTCGGTGGGCTTCAACGGTGCGGGCAACAGCAGTCTGACGATCTCGGGGTTGGTTTCCCAGACAACCATCAGCATCTCAGCGCCATAGAATTCGGGGCGCCTGCCGGCCATGGCTAACAGTTCCTCGGACGTTCTAAGAAATCCCATTGCACTCACCTCCTGATTTTGGTGTCCTGGAATGTGCTTTTAACTTGGCATACTTAGTCTAATATTAGACTTCGTCTATAATTGCGCTATGCATAGATTTTGTCAAGCGAAAACCGTAAACTCACGTCTTGACCCGATCCGTTGCTTTTTGACGCATGATTAGCTATATTGGCCAATAAGTCTTGGAGATATGTGATTCAGGCGCTTTCATTGGAGCTTTTTTGATCTCACAGGATATGGCAATCATATCCGTTAGCATCGTACATTTATATCCACTGTTCAATGCAGTGCTAAGGGGAAACGAGAAGTGGCTTCCGGAATGAACAGGTGGGAAAGAAGAAAACAAGAAACGCGGAAGAAAATCGTCAACATTGCCATGGATCTCTTCCGCAAACAAGGGTTTGGCGCCACTTCGATGGAGCAGATAGCGGAGGAGGTCGACATCGCCAAAGGCACTCTCTACAGCTATTTCAATGTAAAAGAGGCCATCGTAAGCGAATACATTGAGCAGAGCCTCAAAGAGTCTGAGCCGGAAGTCGACGGCCTTCTTCAGAATTTACCCGACACCAGGTCGCGGCTGGTTGCCGTAGCGGAAAAGGCGGCCGCGTGGATAGTGTTGCATAAGGATATTCTACAAATATACATCACTTACCGTCTTCAGAATCTCCAGGAAGAAATAAAGGACCGAAGCAAAAGGAGCGAACTGGAGAATGCCTTTGCGAAAATCATTATAGCCGGCCAGGATTCGGGGGACCTCCGGACGGATATTAGGGGCGAAATCTTGGCAAAGTATCTTAACCTCATGCATGGTGCGGCGGTGATGAGTTGGTTGCTTGATCAAGTGAATAACCCCCTTTTAGACAGCCTTTCCAAGGCTTATGACCTATTCCTAAGGGGCGCGTGCGCTGACCCGTCGCGGTAAGATTCACAATCAAGGAAATGCTGCGACCAGGATCCGCAACGGTCGAGATTTCTCGACCCGGTAAGGGTCTTCTTGTGCACGCGGCCGGTTGATGAGCCTTTCTCGAGGCAAACAACTGCGGTTACAAATACAAGTCTCCCTTGGCATAGAGAACTGCACTCCCCGCAATTCGTACCCGGTCCTCCAAATATTCACAGAACAACTCACCACCTCGCTTTGAGACTTGGAATGCATGCAAATGATTCTTGTTAAGCCGGTCCGCCCAATACGGAATTAGAGTGCAATGAGCCGAGCCGGTTACGGGATCTTCAGGGATACCGGCATTTGGCGCAAAGAACCGTGATACAAAATCTGATTTGTCACCCCGCGCAGTAACTATTACCGCAAAAACATCTTTGATCTGTTTCAGCTTGTCAAAATCAGGATTCATATCTTTAAGAACAGATTCGCTCTCAAAAACTGTCAGAATATCTCTTGATTTCAAAACTTCCAAAGGCTCGGCTCCGAGCGCTTGAGAGAGAATAGGAGATTTTTCGGCAGGCTCGGGCTTTCTGGTGGGGAAATCCATAGAGAGTAATTCGCCTAATTTGGCTACGGTTAGCCATCCGCTAGCCGTTTCAAAATTGACAGAGGACAATGTGCTCTCGACAAACGAAAAAACTACAAATGCGCTTGCAAGCGTGGCATGACCGCAAAGATCGATCTCGACCGTCGGAGTGAACCATCTGAGATCGTACCAACCTTTCGATTTTGGCACAAGGAACGCCGTTTCGGGCAAATTGTTCTCGGCAGCGATGGTTTGTAGCACATTGTCAGGAAGCCATGATTCCATGATGCATACGGCAGCGGGATTACCGGCAAACAACTTGCTTGAAAAAGCATCTACTTGATAAAATGGTAATTTCATATTGCACTTCTCCTGCTCAAAGCGTCTACGCCATCAAATGGGAAGCGCTACGCGAACATCTGCATTCGCCGGCAGAAAGCATCACGTGCCTCACCGCATAGACCGAAATTATACCGTATCTCTCAATAGCCCCGCGGTCCACCACAATTTTCGCAGCGAAGTATCCATTCACTTACAGCCGGAATTTGTGGATGGCTTCGTGGGGTGGGCTTTCTAGCCCGCCATTGAACAGGGATTTCCCCGGCAGGCTGGAAAGCCTGCCCCACAAGACTGAATGCTTACGCAGCAAATATCGATCCCGGCAAAGCCCTATCTCGAATAGATTTGACGTTGTCTCTCCTGTTGTTGCCACAACAGCCACTGCTGGCGATCATTCAATTGTCTGGCCCGTTCCTGTTGCTGCCATAACAGCAACTGTTGACGGTCGCTCATTTGTCTGGCCTGCTCCTGTTGTTGCCATTGCAGCCGCTGTTGCTGATCGCTAGCCCGTCTGGCCTGATCTTGCGCCTGCCATTGCAGCCATTGTTGGCGCTGGTACATTTGTCGCATCTGATTTTCTTGAAGCCACGGCTGCATCTGGGCCTCAATTATGGTAGGCGAAATCGAAGAGGCAAGGATAAGCAGGAGAATGACTCCCGAAAGACGCTTCGCCAATTTCCATCTTGTTACTCTCATTTGTGCCTCTTGCCTGTACGCCACAAGCCGGCGATGTTCAAACATTCCGCTTCCCGGTGGGCCATCCGAAGAGTGTGCCGCCGAGACCAAGTGGCTACTATCACAAATCTCATTTAAGTTCAGCAACTAATCGGAGTCAGTTGGCACAGAGGGCACGAATTCGTGAGCCAGTATTTTTGGACAGTCGGAAAGTATGCGAAGAAACTTGGAAAAAATCATCGAGTCACTATGTAAACCTGTTATAATACATGTTGGCGGTAAGTTGGGACCGGAGATGGAAAAGCGCTTACTCATGTTGCCGTTCTGTGATTTAACGCGGCCTGGTGCCGTGACTGGGAGTGGACAGGTGCGAATCCTCGGTCGTGGAGCAATATCGGTGGCATGCCTCCTCTTGATATTCGGCATGCCTGATATATGTTTTTCCTGGACGGGTAGTGTGACGGAGGTCCTTCGCGGAGACTGGATAAAGGTGATGCAGGACAACGGGAAAGTGGAGGCCGTCCGCCTCTACGGAATTCACAGCCCCGGGGAAACACAAGCATTCGGGAATATAGCCAAGCGCTATACCGCCAACCGGGTTTTGGGTAAGGTAGTCGAGGTTCATCCCCTGATACGCGATCAGTTCGACCGAGTCATAGCCTGGGTTTTTGTAGACGGTGAATGCCTGAATAAGGAACTTTTGAAGCAAGGAATGACATGGTGGTACCGAAAGTTTTTGCCATTTGAAACAGAATTGGCAAATCTGGAAGAGGGTGCCAGGAAGGCCGGGATAGGACTTTGGGCGGACCCGCGTCCCGTGCCGCCTTGGGAATTCAACGCCTTGTCGCCGAGTGTCCCGGCCGCTCCGGAAAAACATTTCACTGTTGGGAGGCGAGGGTCGGTAGCAGACGCTATCAGGGCTCAGACAGGGCCGGTTCGAAACCTGTTCGGAAAACAGGGATCAGTGCGGGAACGACTTTCCAGGCCCAAGAACCAGGAAGAAACTCAGTAGTTTTCATCTGTCGGTGAATTCAACTGCTTAACGCCCGCGTCCGCGCGTAGGCGTTAAGTTAACGATTTATTCCCCCCTTCGTAAACTGGTCCTTACCCATAACGGTTGCCGGACACCGGAATGTGTCCGCGTTGACTGCTACCCCTTGGCGTACAAGCGATGGCGGACCGAAAATACGGAAAACGTCGCCATGTGGCGAAATTGCCCCGAAGGGGCAGACTATAGGTAGCCGTGGGTGCAACCCACGGGAAGAAGAACGAAAAGGACAAGGACCCTGAAGGGGTCCACCAATGCAGAACGAGGGAAATAATGATTGGTCGACCCCTTCAGGGTCGTTGGGAGAAGGAGGGCCAACGGCCCCTTGGGTTGAAAATCCCGCGGCACTACCCAAAGTGCGCCCCTTAGGGGCGAAATGCGGTACGGGCTATGCTGGGGCCATTGGTTGAAGGTGCTACGGTGTCCAGCAGAGATGTGGGACATGCTCAGCTTTCGTAAAGGGGGGCCAGGGGGGATTTTGGGATAACTTATTGAAAATCCCCCTAAATCCCCCTTTTAAAAAAGGGGGACTTTAATCGCCCTCGGCCTGTATTCGCCTCTTGAAAGGGAACGAAATTGCCTTAAGTTAACGCCTATGCGCGGGACGGGAGATGGGAAGGTGAGGGAATTTGTCAAGTCTCCTCTCCAGGTGACTCCTCGATGCAATCAGGGCCATCATAGGTCGCTTTGTTCACTTTGGGGTTCACCGGAATTACCACCATCTCGTTAGATGGATAGGGGCGCAGGAGAGGGTTCAAGATCCGCGGTTCTTTGACCTCTGTATCGAGCCACAAGTCATAATTCCGAGGATGGAGTATGACCGGCATCCTGTCGTGTATGGGCTCCATCAATTCATTGGCGTCGGTGGTGAGCAGGGTGCATGACTCGATGATCTCGTCCTCCGATCCTTTCCACCGCTCCCAAAGCCCAGCGAAAGCAAAGGGGCTGCTATCGGACATTTTGAAAAGGTATGGCTGTTTCCCGACCTTACCCTTTTTCCATTGGTAAAAGCCATCTGCCAAAACAAGGCATCGCCTGTACTTGAAGGCTGATCGAAAGGCCGGTTTTTCCGCTGCACTTTCTCCTCTGGCGTTAATCAACCTGTGGCCTATTGAGGGATCTTTAGCCCAGAAAGGAATTAGCCCCCATTTTACGCAATTCAACTGTCTACGACCTGTTTCGTTTTCCTGTCTCACGATGGCCACCATTTGGGTGGGGGCAATATTGTAGCGAGGTCCAAGATCCGGTACTTCTTCAAGATGGAACCGCTCTGCCAATTCCTTTCCCAGGGTCAACAACACAAATCGTCCGCACATAAGCGATCCCTCACCGCTTGAGGAAACAAGCGCCACATACCTCTCTGTCATTGATCAACAAAAAGCTATAAGGTTTTGTTGTGGCAGCGGTCGGCATTTTTCCTGATATGCGTGCATCTATTCCATCGCGCCTGGCTTCCAGTCGGGAAACTTCAATCCCCTGAATTGGCCGTCCGGCAACCGGAAACAAATACTTCGAGGGCGTCCTTTCTCTGCCTGTAATTCTTTCATTTGGGCCTCTATCCATTGCCAGGCCGCTTTCATATTGTCGAGTGTCCGAGGGGGCGCTGGTATGGTTCGGATCTCGCCATCATCCCATGCGAACGTTACCGATCCCGGTTTCATGCTGCAGATGATCTCTTCTTCCCAGGGTGAATCACCCGTCCCCATGTTCTCCTCCCGCAACCACGCGCTTGATCTAAAATAAATAAGTTTATCCGAAGATGAAGAGTCGGCAAAGAGAAAAAACCGTAAGGAAGAGAAATGCTCCGTAATCAGGTCCAGTAAAGCGTAGTGGTCTGTATTCCGATCGGGGTAACCCGGGTCGAAAACCGCGGGCAGTCATCGCAACGGCCAGCAGGTCACCGCGCCTCAGCGTACCTGTCAGAGCGGGGACAAGGACAGCGATTAGATCCCTGCACCTCGAGATGATTCCGCCGTGCCCGAATTCCACTCCTCTGGACTTTTGGGCGTCAATGGTAGTGCGCAACTCCAGTTGGAGTAGCGGAACAAAGCGCATCGCCAGCAACAGCACTATTCCGATTTCACCAACCGGCACGTGAAACCGCTTCAAGGGGCGGGCCACACGTTCGAAGCTCTTGGCAAGATCCTGTGGCATAGTCGTAAAAGTCAGGGCCATAGACAGGATTATTGCCTGCATAATCTGCCCGGCAAACATCAGGCCGGTATGAAGCCCTTGCTGAGTTATGGGCAGTGTCCATTCGCCCACAATCACAGGTTTGCCCGCCCTGGTGAACGCTATGTTCATTCCTGCGGCGATTATCAGCATCCACGAGAAACGAAGCAAGCCCCACCACCAGACGCGCCATCCGATCCCGGACAGACAAATGAGAGTCAGCATGAGGCAGGAGGAGAAAAGAAGGGTGCCCCAAGTGCGGGTGGCGAACACTCCAACAAGCAGCACGGCCAAGCCGGCCAACTTCGTCCTGGGATCGAGTCGGTGCAACATCGAGTCGCCTGGAATATAGCCTCCGACGAATACGTCCTGCATCAATTTGTTCATGTTGGTATTTCCGCCATATTGGCTCCGCGTCGCACCTCTGTAATGCCAAGTTGATTATACACCAAGTGGATAGATCTCGTCGCTTGACACCGGACTCGATGGTTACGGCTCCTTGTCGGGGCTCCAGTCCTACTTGTCCACAAATCGTTGCGAGGACTTTCGCTTGACCATTATCTCTTGAGGCGATAGTGTTGGGCTTGGCAACATCTGCAAGAGCCGAGGAGAATTTCAAGCGAACATTCACTGGTGCGCGGGAAGAAATTGTCATTGCGATTCCCACGAGACGCGGGATTTCGCTCCTCGCAATGACAAGGGACAGAATATTCCTCGCGTAGTTAGTGGTTACAATTCTAAGACATTATAGGCCGCTCCGCAAAAAGCTTGTGGGTTCGGCTGCTAGGTGTCGAAGTTGGTCGGTGCGATATGTCCCAAGACGCTTTCGAAAATCTGACGGTACTTAAGAAATCGAGCACTGAATATCCGGACACCCCTGACAAGGCCAAGCTCGAGACCTTTCCTAACGTATACTCTGCCCGTAACTACACCATTGCGTTCGATTGCCCGGAATTCACTAGCCTCTGTCCCATAACGGGGCAGCCTGATTTTGCAAAAATCAGCATAGCCTACATTCCTGACCTGAAGTGCATCGAATCGAAATCGCTGAAACTATACCTCTTTTCGTTCAGAAACACAGGAATGTTTCACGAAGAGATCACGAATAGGATCCTTGACGATTTGGTGGCTGCTTGCGGGCCTCGGTGGGTTCGGGTACGGGGTGCTATGAACGCCCGGGGCGGGATCTCCATTGAGGTTACGGCAGAATACTCCAAGCCCGGCTTCGAACGCTAGGGCCTTCTCGTATCAATTCGCGAGCGAATAATGAAGCATCCGCTAAATCCAGCACGGATCTTACAAAACCCAGATCAGTACAGTTTTGTTTCCAACCAATTCTCTCCTTTTGACAACGAACTGGAATCAACCGTCCTATGGCCTCGGGTTGCAGCTCCTCCATCGGCAATTCTCAAACCGCATTCTACTTGAAAAGAGACAGAGGGAACCAAGGCGGCAAGAAGTGACCCAACAAAAGGCCGACAGCGGCAATCCCCGCAAAAGCAGCGATCCTGAGCAAAACATTTCTGGTGACAACCGAAGGGCTCGGTGAGAGATTCGCCGAAACCGGTATTAGACCCAGCAGGATGTGGAAAAACCAACTTAGTTGCGGATGCAAGAGACCATCCAGTACCTGGTAGTGAAGAATGGCTCCAGTAAGCGGTAAGAAAAGCACCAGAGGGTGAAAAATAAAATCGTGCGGCGGGTGGAAAACCATCCTCAGGAGCGCTAACATCAGGAAGATCAGCGACACAATATAGATGACCGTAAAAGGAACACCCAAATCCGCCAGAAATGTGAAGAACATGTTTTCAGAAGTTTTCAAGCGGCCGGTCCATTTAACAAATGTCTCCTTGGAGATGTACGGGTACTCGGGTTGGTAGGTTTCCAGGATCTTGCCGCGAGGGGCCAGAAGGCCATTTCCGAGCAGCGGATGATCATAGGCAATCTTCAACGAGAAAAAGATACTCTCGGCCCTGTACGCCACAGATTCTCCATGTTTCCCCCATTTCCCAACATGGTAAGCGTCCTGATAAAAAAGGGCGTTCCCGGCTGCCAGTGAAAGCGCAAACAACGCCAGGAGGAGAGGGACCATTTGCTTGAGCCGCCATTCCCAAAGGACTGCGGCAAAAAGGCACAGAAGGATTGGAATAACAACCGCGGAGCCCATTGCGGCCGTGCGGGCCCCAAAAAGTAGAATTATGTAGCTGGTACACAACAAGATCACTCCGGACACGATAGCCCAACGTGATCTGGCACCCAGCAAGGTCAGCGGGGCAAACGAAAGGAGAATGAGCCTATCTGCTACAGGGTGCCAATGTGAATCCAGGAGCTGATAAATATCACCGCTGGTTGCGATACTGGCGGCACTAAGGATGAGCATTCCGCAAAGCAACAATATGCACAAATCGCGGAAATGGCGGAGCCTTTCAGGAGATCCGAGAAGTATCCTCGAACACCAAAATCCGCCGAGTCCGGACGCAAGAATCGTAAACCCCCGCACTGAAGACGACTCTGGTGTAAGGCTAAAGAGCCCGCTCAACACAACCAGGAGCAGCAGGACAAGGGATATGATCACCTCCGCCGGCCTTACATAGACTGAGCCTTTTCTGCGGAAAGTCAGAGCAAGCACGAGGCTGACTGCGCACAAGATGGCAGAAAAAACATTCGCGCGGTTGCTTGGAATGATAATCACATAAGGGCTGAGAAACGCCAGTTGCAGCGATGTCAAGCAGAATACTATCCAAGCGGCCTTTTCGCCCACGGAGGATGTTGTGAGCCCTCCGGAAACGATTCTGGACAACCTTTCGTTAATTGCGTCTACCTCCTCGTGAGAATTTGATATTTGACATGACCTACGCACAAACCGAGTCAGTCAAGCCCGAATCGATCCGAGACAAAGACGGACAAATTTACGGGTATTCCCAGGATTTGCCCCGTGTCCGTCCTGTGCTGATAGCCGCGCTATTTGTTTGTATAGCTTTTCAGGTACCGAAGTCCCGGCTTGGAGTATTCCAGCACTCAGTCCCGGAATATCGAACCAGACCTGAACAGCAAACTAACATGCCGGAGTTTCGTGTAATTTGCAAGCATCTGAATAGAAGCTGTTCCAGCCTGCTAGCAATGATAGTCTCTTATTGCCAATGGCTTGAGGCAAAAGGCCACGGCCCGGATTGTCTTGGAAAATTCAGGAGGATGCAGACTTAAGGATATGACGGCCAGTTGTTGCCGCTCCCTGAAAGTGAAAGTCGGGCACGTTTTTTGAAAATCCTGGTTGACCAAGACTTATCTGGAGGGTTATTCTGCAACCTGGAGAAAGGCCCTTCCACAGCCTTTTACGACAACCAATCCGGCCTTGCGAAGAAAGGGATCGAACCATGCAAAACGTAGCAAAGGGGCTCCAAGCGGTGGATCGAGTGGAGGTACTCACCCTCATAGATAATTACGTAGATGTGCTGCTCGCAGGGGGACCCGGAGTAATCAGGGTGGGGATCGCGAAGAAGGGTGAGGGCGAAATCCCTCGACAAACTCTGGTGGCCGAACACGGGCTGTCGCTGCTAATTACCGTGTATCGGAGCGGAACTAGCCACACGGTGCTCCTGGACACGGGGTATAATTCCGCATCTATGCTCCACAATATGGAATACCTCAATGTCAGCCCGGCAACTATAGAGGCTGTGGTCCTCAGTCATGGCCACATGGACCATTCAGGTGGCCTGAACCGACTCCTGGAAAAGCTGGGTAAAAGTGTCAGGGTGGTGGCTCACCCGGATGCGTTCCGGCAGCGATTCCTCATCCGACCTCAAGTGGGAAAGTTGAGCTTTCCGATTCTAGCGGACGAGGAAAAACTTCGAAGCCTGAACGCAGAGCTGACCGATGCAAGCGGTCCAGTCTATTTGGCGGAGAACATGATATTGGTCAGCGGTGAGGTCCCTCGCACAACGGACTTTGAGAAGGGGATGCCCGGCGCGGTCATGGACGATCAGGGGGAGATGGTTCCCGATGCAATCAGAGACGATCAAGCCATTGTGATCAACCTTGCCGGCCACGGTCTGGTGGTTATATCAGGGTGCGCCCATTCGGGGATCGTCAATTCCATAATCTATGCGAATGAACTCACGGGTGAATCTCGGGTGGCCGCGGTGATAGGCGGCTTTCATCTGTCAGGACCGGATATGGCACCCGCGGTAGAAAGCACTATTCGCGAGTTGAAGCAGCTATCTCCTAGCCTGATCATGCCGATGCACTGCACTGGCTGGAACGCAATACAGCGTTGCAGAGTGAATTTCCCGGGACATTTGTGTTGAGCAGCGTAGGCACAAAGGTGGTTTTGCCGCGGGAGGAGTGAAAGCGGGATTAATAGTCTAGGCATCTGCCAGAACATGGAAACTAATCGGGCTATGTGCTTGCGACAGCCATCCACGTCAACAATTGGAGATGGTGGGACGAGTTCTCAACACCCGCGTCCGGATGGAAGTAAACGGAGTAATTCACGACAGCCGCGCCCGCGCATCCTGGAAGACTTCTTCCGTGTCTAACAACTCCACCTTGCTCGCTTCAATCTCTTCATCACGCCGAATTGCCTCTTCCAGCCACAGTTTCTCGATTTCGGCGTCGGACAGATCATCCAAACTCAGCAGCAAGGCATGGGCTAATTCAGCGCGGGCTTCGGGGCTCAGCTTCAAGACTTCGGCCTTCAGTTCGTCCAAGCTCATCAGATCTTCTCCATTTTGGATCTACGATACCCACGCGACACGGGAAATTCTGGTCGCGCTTTTCAAGCATTCGTCAAGGTGACCGATCAAATCTCCCACGCCAAGCGGAAGAGGTCTGCTGCCTTGTATCGCGGCTTTCTATGAAGTGACGCCGATAGATCCGCAACAACCACCCGCGCAAGTTGACTTTTACGCACCACCAAGCGCCTGAGTGCGTTTCTTGTCTATAATCAAATATTGATTCGCTCTTCAGTCCTTTGTCGGACCTTTCCGTTCCTTGATTTGTTCGATCCGCGCTCGCCAATACATCGGCTGCCTCTCGGAATTCCTCCTCAGCTTCCGGCAAAAACTCGGAGTTTACGATATGTCATCCATGACCTTTTGAAACACTTCTTCAGCAGGCATGCCGCGGACTCTGCCCTCATGAAAATCGTTCAGGCGGCGCTCAGCCTCTTCGAGCCATAGCCTCTCCGTCTCAGATTCCGATGGTTCATCTAAGCTAAGCAAGAGCCTACCGGCCAACTGTGCCCTCTCCTCAATATTTAATCGGAGTGCTTCTGTAATAATTTCATCTAGTTTGTTTCCCATGTTCTTGGCTTCCTTTTCATTAACGCTTGGGCTGCAACGGTAGTCGTGTGATACGGACGCGTTTCTTGTCCACCACGCAGATTGAGCTTTGCAAAACCTCCGCAGACACTCTGGTTAGCACGGCCTCCAACAAATCACACATCTCTATATCGGAATAATTCCCACCTCGAAACAGGATTATCCCCGGCCCGTCGGCCAAGCTGAGTGCCAAGAGGCGAGGAAAATCCAAATCCGCTGTGACGATAATGCGGCCTTCACGACGGGCGAAATTCAACAGTTCGGTATCAGGAGCCCGATCTTTGCCGATTTGATTGGCGTGAATTCCTTGATGTCCGTACGCATGAAGAACTTTGAGCAGAAGAGAAGAGACCGGCATATCAAGAAGGAATTTCATGAAGCGAACTCAACCACTTGTTCATCAGCCAGGAAAGCAGCGTAATTGAGGGCTTCTTGGATGTCCTCCGGTTCCAGGTAAGGGTATGCCTTCAAGATAGACTCCTTGGTTTCTCCTGCTGCCAGCAGTCCCAGCAATCGTGAAACCGGGAACCGTAGCCCACGAATTACAGGCTTCCCCCCGCAGATTTCGGGATTCACGGTGATCCGTTGTAGAGTCATCGCGGATGCCTCCTGTTCGGGCTTTATAGATAGACGGAATTCGGCCTCTTCTCAACGTGCTTCGTGACCGCGTCGGTGTCAAGAACAAAAGACCCATTTTCGTAGCTGTTCAGTTATCATGGGTCGAATATGGTCATTCATAAATTCAGTCAACAGAACTTAGGCGGCACTAACCAGGCAGCTCGGCCATCTTTTGCAAAAAGATTGAGAATCGACTTGGAAAAAATGACGAGTCTGTGGTATTGAAAGATTAGTCTTTTTGTCGGGGATCATGGAGCTAGGGCTGTAAGTTCTCTCCCAGGCTGGAGAGGTTGGCGTTTCACTCCCGGAAACATTGTCCCCGAACCCGAGGTGGGCTTAATACTTTGACTACCGATTCAGCACCCTGGCCGCGCCGCCTCCATCCGCAAAGATCTTCCAGCGTCAGTCTGTAAAAATACCGGCGTTCCTCTAAGCGCCGCACCCTGCTAAGGACGGTGAATACTCGAACCCAAAACCCTTGCACCCTCCCAGGAGAACGCGATGAAAGCCTTAACAAGGTTTTCGTTTGAAGTTTTCCTGATTGTGTCGATAATGACCGTCTGTCCTTGTTAGTCCAGTACAACGTGGGATTGAAGACAGAAAGGCGGAAATAAGGGCGAAATGGATTTCGTTATTCTTGAAGCGCTTAACGGCCTCGCGTTCGCCATGCTGCTTTTCCTGGTTACTTCCGGTCTCTCCCTGATTTTCGGATTGATGCGCCTCATAAACCTGGTCCACGGGTCGTTCTACTTGCTGGCAGGTTATGTCGCACTGACCGTGATCAGTCGAACCGGCAGCTTTCTGTCGGGTCTGGTCGTAGCCTGCGTGGTGGTGCCGCTGGTGGGCATCGTTGTGCAGCGAGTCTTCCTGCGCCGATTCGAACGAAACGAACTAGCTCAGGTGCTCGTCACGTTTGGTTTGATTTTCATTATAGGAGATGCTTGTCTCTGGATCTGGGGCGGGTTGCCGAGGTCTATCCTCAAACCTTCCTTTCTCAACAAAGCCATCTTCTTTGGGGACATTGTTTTTCCCGCCTATCGCCTCTTCATAATGGTCACAGGATTCGTCGTGGCAGTGGCACTTTGGCTCTTCCTGGACAAGACAAGAGTGGGAGCCATGATCAGGGCGAGTGTGGACAACCCGGACATGGCTGCCGCGGTGGGAGTGAATGTTCCGATTCTGTTCATGGCAGTGTATGCTCTGGGGACATTTCTGGCGGCCTTTGCGGGAGTCCTGGGCGGGGCCTTCGTTGGAGTGTATCCCGGAGCAGACCTTGATATCCTTCTCTTAGCACTGGTTACGCTTATCATCGGCGGTGAAGGGAGCCTCTTGGGAGCGTTCGTCGGCAGCATCCTGGTAGGCATGATGGACAATTTCGGTAGATCCCTCTTCCCGGAACTCTCATTGTTCATGGTCTTTGCGCCTATGGCCGTAATCCTTGCGGTCAGGCCACAGGGTTTGTTCGGTAGAAAATGAAACTCACTTTCTCACGAATACTGCTGGTTATTGTCACACTGGTCCTGCTGGCTTGCCCCTTGTTCCTCTCCTCATATTACATGAGCCTGATGACCCAGGTGGTGATATTTGCCCTCTTTGCCATGAGTCTAGATCTCCTGGTCGGGAGCTTGGGGTTGCCTTCTTTGGGCCATGCCGTTTATTTCGGGGTTGCGGCCTATACCGCGGGATTAGTGGCTTTAAAGGTCACCGCGAATTTCTGGTTTTGTCTATTGGCGGGAACAGGCGTGGGGCTCATAACCGCAGCCCTGTTCGGATTCTTGGCTGTCCGAACCTACGGATCTTCTTTTCTCATGATTACTTTGGCACTTGCCCAAGTCGTCTGGGGAATAGCTTACAAGTGGCGATCGTTCACGGGCGGTGATGATGGCCTTTCGGGAATTGGTGTCCCACATCTTGGTCTACCATTGGTTCTCACACAAAATGCCTACTATTACCTGGTGCTCATAGTCTTTGGTATCGCAAGCCTGTTGCTGACTATCATCGTGAGGTCTCCGTTTGGCAATGCGCTAACCGGCATAAGAGAGAGCGAGTCCAGGATGAGATCGCTGGGGTACAACCCCGTTCTTTATAAGTATCTCTGCTTTGTCTTGTCCGGCGGATTCGCATCTGTTTCCGGCGTGTTGTTTGTGTTTCAAAATCGCTTCGTCGGCCCCAGCGACTTGGGATTGGTGCTGTCAGCAAAAGGGCTGCTCATGGTGATTCTCGGAGGGGCCGGGACCCTCTGGGGTGCTGCAATCGGCGCGGCAGTCATCACCTTATCGGAAAACATAATCAGCGCTCACATTGATCGCTGGATTATGGTTCTTGGGATCATATACGTCGTTTCCATCATGTTTTTTCCCAAAGGAATAGTGGGCGCGATTAGAGGTAGACAGGGAGAGGGATCATCTTGACACAGCCATTGAGAGTGGAAAAAGTGGGCAAGATGTTTGGTAATGTACCGGTCTTGCTGGCAGTTTCTCTCGCACTCGAACAGGGGGAGAGACATGCCATCTTAGGACCCAACGGCGCCGGCAAAACCACACTCTTCAACGTCATCTCTGGGATTCATAGCCTTAGCTCCGGCCGGGTCTTTCTGTTTGGCGAGGATGTGTCAAGAATGTCGGTTCAGCGCCGAGCATCCATGGGATTGGGCAGGACTTTTCAGATTACCAATCTGTTCGCCGCGTTAACGGTGTTTCAAAACATATTACTCGCACGACAGTCCTTAGAGCCTTATCGTTTTACCTTCTCTAAGCCACTTAGCCGGTATCCAAAGCTGATATCGGAAGTGGAAAACATCCTGTGCCAGTGGGGACTCGAGGAGAAACACGACCAGGTGGTAAGCACCCTCTCCTATGGGGAACAACGGCAGCTTGAAGTTATTCTCGCGTTGGCCAACAAGCCGAAGTTGCTGCTCTTGGATGAGCCTACCGCTGGATTGTCTCCTTCCGAGACAGCAAGTATGACAAGCTTTCTTGGCAAGCTCGAGGACTCGATCACCATCCTTCTGGTAGAGCATGATATGGACGTAGTCTTTTCCGTGGCAGAGAAGATCACCGTGATGCATTACGGCAACGTGGTCGCCCAAGGACCGGTAGAGGAGATCAAAGGGAATCCTCAGGTCATGGCGGCATATCTCGGAGAGGAACCCGAGCAGCATGTTACTGGTTGAAGACATCCACACTTTTTTGGGTAAAAGTTACGTAATCCAAGGCACTTCGCTGAGAGTCGACGAGGGGAGGGTAGTTGTCGTACTCGGCCGGAATGGAGTCGGAAAGACCACTCTGATACGGTCCATCATGGGACTGGTGCCGACCAGGCAAGGACGCATTGTCTTCCGCGATGAAGACGTCACGAACCTCAAGCCATATATACGGGCTAGAAAAGGCCTGGGCCTCGTTCCCCAGGGAAGGCAAATTTTCCCTTCTTTGACCGTGCTGGAAAACCTTCAAATAAACGCCCGAGCTGCGAGCCGGGAACGGGAAGCCCGATGGAATCTGAACAAGATCCTTGAGCTTTTCCCAAGGCTGAAAGTCAGATTGTCAAATAGAGGGAACCAACTCAGCGGTGGAGAGCAGCAGATGCTGGCAATAGGACGCGCGTTGGCCGGAAACCCCTCTTTCCTGCTTATGGACGAGCCTTCAGAAGGGCTTGCGCCCATCATAGTGAAGGAAATTGCCGATCTTGTGAGCGAACTGAAAGGTCAGGGGCTTTCAATCCTCCTTGTGGAACAGAATTTCAAACTTGCAATGACTGCAGCGGATCATGTTTACATTATGAGCAAAGGTCGAATAGTCTACGAATCCGAGCCGGCCGACCTGGTAGAAAACAGGGAAATTAAGGAGAAATGGCTTGGGATCTGATCAGTGGCCGCGGGTCGTAAAATAGTTGCCAAAAATCTTGTCCGATTTTCGAGGATGAAACCCTCACTTCGGCCTCGATCCGGGATCCAATCTTGATTCCCGCATGCACGGGAGCGGCGGGAAAAAGCTTCTCAAGGCAACCCTTCAAATTTCTACTCACAGGATGAACAAAAAGACATCATTTTTGAGAACTGCTCTAAATTTCGAATTCTTGGCCCTTTTGCCTTGCGTTGCGAGGGGCACGACTGTCTGTCGACCAAAAAGAAGCCCCACTTGAAGCGCGGGGCCAACATCTCGGTAAGTCATATCGGAAGTGATTGAAATCAGTGGTATCCCATTGCGCAAAACGGACTAGCCTGCATGGACGGAAGGTGACACAGCAGGGACCGTTTAGATTCATCGTGTGACTGCACCCAGAGTTGCCAAAGATCGTCCGGCCAGACTTCCACTCGCGGCCGGGTCATTTCTTCCTCGATTCGTATATCGTTGCTTTCGGTCAGGCTTTTCATAACATCTGCCGTGGAGAATTCCTCATATTCAATGTCGGACATTTACTATTCACCTCCATTTCGGATCGTCGATTCTACGCCCTTTAATTAATCACTTGTCTCAAGCTGTCAAGCAGGCTGTAGGTTATTTCAGGAGCCGCGGGCACAAAGGGATAATTATGCCCAGAATGACCGATAAGGCGGCTACCACTCCGATCGGCAGAACAGCATCCTTCACAGCATGCTCGGGCAAGGGCCCCTGCTCCGTTTGAATGGTCCCCGCGGCGCGGTCCAGTATCCCTATCTTTTCCGGATTACGGGCGAGATAGACCCAGTAAGAAACCCAGCCTAGGATCGCCATCACAGCCATTACAGCATCGACTTCAGCGGCAGTCCACACAATGCCGACTTTAGAACCGGCCCATATAACTATCAGACCGGGTGAAAAACTCAGAAGCCCGATTGCTACCACACGAAAAGCCAAAGAGAGGTAGAGACCGCCCGCCTGTGCTTCCTTAGTGTAGAGTACGACTATCCCGGTCCTCCTTTGACCCCATGAGAGGCCGCGGTTAAAGATTGGAAGCACAAACGAAACCAAGATGAGGCTAAGCGCGGGTAACAGCAGCGGGAATGAAGTGAATGCAGCATTGAGGAAGGCATCCGCGAAGTGCGCGGGCACCGATTCCAGAGGGACAAAACAGAAGATGAACAGCACGATGAGACAGGAGTAGACCGCCAGAAACAGAGAAAAAGTGTGTATAGATGCAAGAACCTTTCGTTTCCTCGAAGCAGGTGTCCTTTTGCCGTAAATATTGCGAGAGAATTCAGACAATGGGTCGTCCTGCAAGATTGTAAGGACCCTCTCCTGTGGGTCGGCAGGACGCGTCACGACCTGCAAACCACAACGCGGACAATCTCCGCGTATCAGGAGCACGTCATCCTCACGGGTCGCCGTGTACCCGCATCTGGGACAGATACTGGTGCCGTTCGAAACGGCCTGGGGCTCATCGTCCCGGCTTTGATCTACCAGGTTTGCCGGCCCAGGCTGGATTGCGTCCGGTTCAACGCATGACACGGCGCCGGCACCTTCAATCAGAGCCTGATGCCTTAGGGCGGTCCTGTGGTCGAGTCCGCGTGCAATCACGGTTTGATTGCCCGATAGAAGTCCCGCAATTTCCTCGACGTCGCGTCTGAGAAGCGCAGACAGGTTCTTGACTGTTATAGGCCGATCAAAGCCTTCCCGTATTTTGCCCTCTAGAATGACCTTGTATGACTGATCCTCCATGCCTGATCCCTTAGTTCCAGTGGAGCAAATGATGTGGCCGGCAAGCGCGTCTCATGGTACCATATTTTACGGATCTTGACTCTACGTGAGGAAACATATATTTTTATAACCACTTACTGATGATGCGGAGGAAAGATGGTAGAAAAAGCGTCGGAAGACTTCCTTACACCCTCACAAGAGGACCTTTCGAATGAACGGTTGGAACAGGTCGTTGCCTCAATGCCCAATTCCGCGAATGCACATTACAATCTAGGGCTGGCGCTCGTCAGGGAGGGCGAATGGGATCGCGCGTTGCAGGAATTTCGGACGACGCTCAGGCTGAAGCCGGGCTTATTGGAGGCCCGGGTCAATCTGGCGGGGATTCTTTTGCAGAAGGGCGACTATGATGGATGTATAGAGGAGAGCCTCAAGGCCCTTCAGTACAGGCCCGACCTTATTCAGGGGTGCATCAATATTGGCATAGCTTTCATGCAAAAGGGGGTGCCGGAGCAGGCGGTTCAGAGTTTCCAGAATGCTCTCAAGATAGATCCTGATTCCGCAGTCGCACATTTAAACTTGGGAATAGCCTACCTGTCACTTGGTGAAATTGACAAGAGCATCGAACACAACAGGCGGGCAATCGAGATACATTCGGGATTTGCAGTCGCTCATAACAATCTTGCGGCAGCTCTTTTTCAAAAAAGGGAAACGGATAAAGCGCGAGAGCACGCGCTTCAAGCCAGGAGTCTCGGGTATCCGGTCAGCACGGAATTCCTTAAACTGCTTGGTGTAGAATGACTGGCAGAGTAGTTGCCGGCAATAATATGCCTTCGGGCCTCCGGTGCATACAATGCATACTTAACTCGGAAGGGTCGGCATCAGTCCATGCATGAGGTCACGCGGAACAGGCTGGAGAAACTGTCTCAAAACTATTTTGATGGCCAGAATCGTGCCACGATGGCAGCCCGGCGCTAAAGCACCGGTCTACTTTCTATCGCCCCGATGGGGCTCAAACGCAAGCGTCCCGGAGGGACGAGGGACAGTAGCCCGGTAATTCATTGCCGGGAAAGAGGGGCATCGTGCCACGAATCTCGCCCATACCTCCATTTTGAGACAGTTCCTGGGAGCCTGTCCCACCAACGGCGATTTCTCACGGTTCCTGGGTGAAGAATTTCATAGCGGCCTTCTTTTTAGTCATGGGAAGAGATCTGAACAGGCTGTTCAAGTCCTTCGACGCAAATTGAAGCTTTTCTTCGCCGCTTCCCTTTTTGCTTTCAACCTTTGGTGTGTGACCGTCCGCCGCAGCGAGGAGAAACTGACCGATTCGCGCGGCGGGGATGGTTTTAACTTCGCGCTTTACAAAATTCGGGTCTATTGACCACGCCAACTCGAAAATCTGTGGAAAAAAATCGGCGCGCATGCACGAATGAAACAAAATCTGACGAACCTTATCCGACGCGTCTCTGAACTCCTCAAGAGCCCGCTTGGCATCGCATTCAGCCGGAGGGGCTGCCATCCGAAGCAGAGTCGCGGCCTCTGAATGGGGTAGGGTGGCCAGGATCTCCAAATCTTCGAGAGTGAAAGTTGTCTCGCCGAGAAATTTCTCGAGAGCGGACGTCAAATCTTCGAAAACCTCATGGTTGACCGCTTCCACAAGCTCAAGCAGTTCCACAGCACTGAAACCGGTCAAGAAAATGTTCTTCGCGAAGGCTTCCTGAAAGGAGTGCGCTTGATGAAACATCCGTATGATTTGCTCCGGCGTCATCCTCTCCCACGGCAGCTTTTCTATCAGTTTGAAGGCATCTTTCTCCGGCAGGCTCAGAAGCTGATTAAGGAGCATCTCGAAATCGAATTCATCCAAGATCTCATCCGAAGAGAGTAAACGGTTAATCGGATCCGGCGCGTCCGCCAGGATGACAAGACGGGACCATCTCTTGAAGAACACACTTTCCGACTGCGAATTCGCAGTATCCCATTCGTGAATGACGGTCTCCAGAAGGTTGTGGGCGGTCCCTACAATCTCCCTGGTTAAAAGCGAAGCTTCCCGCTCGTCAAGCCCTTCGCCCAATTCATGTATGACCTCCAGGACGGCGTTTTCCAGTTCCTCAGGAAATAGATCGGTTTCTTTGTTAGGGTCCAGCGCTGCCAGGAAATAGCGCACGTCTCGCATCGTCACTGCAACAGGATCATCGGATTCCGCGTAATAGGAGATGATTAAGGTGCTTATGAGAGCGCTTCTCATCGAATCGACTTCAGCCAGATTTTCTGCCCGAACGGAGGCTGATCGATTAAGTAACTTGAAAGGCAGGATTTCTTTGAGCCTCAGCAGAAACTGATACCGCTCCAACTCAGCCTCATAGTATTCAACCAGTCCCACAGTTGCAAAGAGTTCATCATCCAGAGTCAGAGAGCGGATAGCGTGGAGTTCCGATTCCGTGAAAATACTCATTTCGGAAAGCTGCTGACAGGTGATGTCGGCCAAGCACTTATACTCGCCGGGGCTAACGAGAATTTCGATACGATGGTCCCGGAGAAGTAAGCTCCAAGTGTGGCGAAGCTTCTCCACACGTGTGTACGCCAGGCGGAACAGGTCTACAGGGGACGCCTCCATGAGCAGGTCTATGCCGGTTTCTATCTCGCCTTTGCTCCTGATCTCAAGGCCGACTCCTATCAGCTTTAAGATTGTTTCCTGAACTCTTACCAACTCCTCAGTGGATCGAAAATCTACGCCTTTCTGGAGGACGTATTTATTGGCCATTGCCACGGAGATTCTGATGATCTCATCTGCCCGGTCACGGGTAAAAATTCCCCGTTCCATGCCGCTGTTCACGACTTTGTTAAGAAAAGTCTGTTCATCATGAACCACAAGGCCCAAGGTGTCCATTAGTCGTTCCTTCTTGAGCTGATCTGTTAGGTCTGCGTGAGAACGGTGACCTGCACAACCCCGATCAAAGTATACGAATGCGGGATCGGAAGTAGCTCATGCATGCCGCTGGTAATGGAAGGATTCTGACAGCGTGCCAAGATATGATCATCGCACCCTCTCAATGTATTTCCCGGTGCGCGTGTCGATCTTCAATACATCGCCTTCGTTTACAAAAAGCGGGACCTGTATGGTCATCCCTGTTTCCAGCGTCGCCGGCTTGGTTGCTCCACCTGCCGTGTCACCTTTGAGCCCAGGCTCAGTGGAAGCCACAGGCAGTTCTACGAAAATGGGCACTTCGACGCCAATCGGTTTGCCGTTGTGAAACTGTACGGTAACCATTACATTTTCTTGGAGATAATTTCGAGCCTCACCCAATTGCTCTTCGGTAAGAAACAATTGCTCGTACGTTTCACTATCCATCAAGTGGAATTGGCCCTCGCTCTCATACAGATATTGCATCTCCTTTTCTTCGAGGTCTGGCTTATCGACTTTCTCACCTGATCGGAACGTCCGGTCAATGACGTTTCCGCTAATCAGACTTTTTAACGTGGTCCTGATAAATGCCCCACCCTTTCCTGGTTTCACATGAAGAAAATCTACAATGATAAAGGGCTCCCCATTCAACTCAATCTTGAGGCCCTTCCTAAAATCAGGAGTTGAATACATTCGTCCTCCCCTGGTCAAAGAATGATTAAGAATAGTTTACTTTGGATCGCTCCGAACTCTATGGATATGGACAGCCGAATTCCTTGCAAGTTTCGGCCGGGTTGGCCACTGTCAGCCACATACAATGAGATCCTTGGGCATCCGCGAAAGTAGTTCAGGCCCCGTTCGTTCCAGAAACACAAGGCTTTCCAGACGAACCCCTCCTACGCCCGCAATATAAATCCCCGGCTCTATGGTGAAAACCATGCCTTCTTCAAGGACTCCTCGGCCTCGCGGCGATAGGTAGGGCGGTTCGTGAACTTCCATTCCTACGCCATGTCCCAAGCTGTGAAGGAAGTACTTCCCATAGCCGGCTTTCTCAATGGAGTTCCTGGCCACAGTATCCAGTGCGCGTGCACGCACGCCCACTTTGGCAGCGTCAAGCGCTTTGTTATGGGCATCATACACTGCCTGATGAATCTTGGCGTGTTCCGATGAAGGCGAGCCGGTGAGGCAGGTAACTGTCTCATCGCTATTATAGCCTTGGAAGCGGCATCCGTAGTCAATTACAACTGGCTGATTCGGTCCTATAGTGCGCTCTGATGCCTTGCCGTGAGGCAACGCGCTGCGCTCCCCGGAAGCCACTATGGTATCGAATGCTATAGCTTCGGCCCCTGCGGTTCGAAAAAGTGCCTCCAGCTCGCCGGCAACCTCTGTCTCTTTCTTGCCCACCAGGCCCCCGTCGATCACCTTTCGGCAGGCCGACGAGGCAATGGCTGCGGCTTCTCGTATCTTTTGCCTTTCCTCGGCAGTCTTGTGTATGCGTAGACCTTCAATAAACCCGCGCTGCAAGGGTATGATCTCGAGTTGCGGCACTCTCTTCGTCAAGTGAGCTACGAATTCGTAACTGACCCGCGATGATTCGATCCCAAGCTTGCGCAGTCGCACCGCGGTCATCATGCGGATCAATGATGCGAGTTTATTACGGGTCACATGAACGCGAAAGCCCTGCGCTTCCTGTCCTGCCTGCGTTTTATATCTTCCATCGGTGAAGAGATGGCGTTCGGTTCGGGTCACTAACATGGTGGCGTCCGAACCGGTGAAACCGCTCAGGTACTGAAGGTTGGTGGATGATAATAATTCAGACGTATTAAATAGGAGTGCATCCACCCCTAGGCTTGACAGGCGCTCGTGAAGTGAAAACAACTGAGGATTCATGCTTCTGAGGAGCGACGGGATTTCATTCGCTCAATCTTACCGAGCCAACGTTGAAGCACCTCTAAGACTGCAGCTTGACGGCTCTTCTTACGTGCCACTTCCTTGGCTGCATGTAAGGATAGATCTTCAGGATGCCTAGCAGCAAGAACTGTGAATATCTCCAGTGCACGGTCGTAATGCCCTTGACGCATAAATTCATGGCCCATGGCCGAAGTGAATGGCATGAAATCCTCTACCTCGACCGCCCTTTCGGAGGCTTCGGACAGGAACGCGCCTTCTTTGCCACCTGACGGGCAGGGACTCTCCTGGATCGGTGACTCGGGCATGCCCGTGCGGTCCCAATCTGCAACGCGTGAGGCACGGCTCGTAGAGCGGACTGCCTCGTCAGTCGCTATTTTGAAGGTTCCCTTCAGCACTTCATGAAGAGTCTTATATCTCACTCCTTCTTCGATGCGGTCGCAACGGAGGAGTACGTCACCAATCAAATCAAATAGTTTGGCCGCACGCACGTACCTCTTCTCTGCAACTGTAAGCAATTCCAGTGCTTCCTGCAAATCGGCACGCTTAAGCAGGGCTTCGGCTTTGCTCAAGACATGTTCCAATTCGGCCCCGGCCAAATACGGGTAGCTAAACTCGCTGGCATCATTCTTGGTATCGGTCATGACCACCGTTTGAATCTAAAGATCAACTCTATGAATTTATTACTTAATCCATTTGCTCCAAATAGTCAAGAAGCTTTTTGGAAATTCACTCAATTATGCGGAGATTCCACCGGAACTGTGTCATTGAGGGGAGTTAGATCCAGCGGCCAACCGGACTCTCAACGACACCCCCTCATCCCCATACCGAGGCTTTACGTGGAGCATCGTTTATTGCCCCAAGATTCTTTTGCCCATTTAGGAGAGGGCGCAGACACAGATGCACGCCTGCCCCCGCAATGTACAAAACAAGAAAGCCCTGTCCTGGCCGGCATGCCGACCAAGCCAGGGCCTACAGTTCATTGTTATTGAATAACTGGTTTTACTCAGCCCCCGCCGCAGACGGAAAGTTTGGCCCGGGCCACCTTCAGCTTACTGGTCAACCGCTGGTAACCCTCGGGATCCGCCGCTGCATCCATTGCGACCAGCCTCTGCTCGAGCGACTGAATCTCTAAAGAAATGTCTGATGCCTCGCATTCCTCAACTGCGTAAGCTTCATCGACAAGCACGGACACGCGGTCAGGCAACACCTCGCAGAAACCTTCCCCTACAGCGAACCTTGTAAACTTGTCATTCTCGAGATAAGACAGGGTGCCGGGTTTAATAAACGTCAACATGGGTGTGTGCCCAATCAGGACCCCGAACTCTCCCATGATCCCTGGTGCGATTACTTCTTCAACTTCTTTGTCGAGCACAACCCTGGTGGGGGTCACAAGTTCGACTTTGAATTTTTGCGACATGGACTTCTCCCGATCAGGCTGCGGCGCTTGCCAGCTTTTCAGCCTTAGTCCTGACCTCGCTCAGATCCCCGACCATGTAAAACGCCTGTTCGGGGAGGTCATCATGCTTTCCTTCGACGATCTCCTTAAAGCCGGCCACCGTATCCTGGATCTTCACATACTTTCCGGGAGTTCCAGTAAATTCCTGGGCCACGAAGAAGGGCTGCGAGAGAAAACGCTGGATCTTACGCGCCCTGGCAACAACGAGCTTGTCGTCTTCCGACAATTCGTCCATACCGAGAATGGCGATGATGTCCTGGAGGTCTTTATATCTTTGCAGCACTAGCTGCACTGACCTGGCCACTTTGTAGTGTTCTTCGCCCAAAACGCGAGGATCGAGAATTCTAGACGTCGAGTCAAGCGGGTCAACAGCGGGATAAATGCCCAACTCGGCAACCTGCCTGGAAAGAACGACGGTTCCATCGAGGTGAGCAAATGTGGTTGCCGGCGCGGGGTCCGTAAGGTCGTCGGCCGGGACGTAGATGCATTCCACTGCTGTAATGGATCCATTCTTGGTGGAACAAATTCGTTCCTGAAGTTCACCCATGTCAGTACCCAGAGTGGGCTGATAACCGACTGCGGAAGGCATACGGCCGAGAAGCGCGGAGACTTCGGAGCCTGCCTGGGTGAAACGGAAAATGTTGTCGATGAACAGCATGACGTCGAGGCCCTGTTCATCGCGGAAGTATTCGGCCACCGTGAGAGCTGTCAGCCCGACACGGGCCCTGGCTCCGGGGGGCTCGTTCATCTGGCCGTAGATAAGAGCAGCACGGTCTATAACCCTTTCGCCTTCGGGCTTGGTCTGGCCGGGCAGGACGCCACCCATTTCCAAGTACAAGTCGTTTCCTTCTCTGGAGCGCTCTCCGACACCGGCAAAAACAGAGGTTCCACCGAATTGCTTAGCGATGTTATTGATGATTTCCATCATGAAGACGGTCTTGCCCACTCCAGCGCCACCGAAAAAGCCAATCTTGCCGCCTCTCATGAACGGTGCGATGAGGTCCACGACCTTGATGCCAGTCTCCTGGATGGCAATCTGGGTGACCTGCTCGTCGAACGAGGGAGCGGAGCGGTGGATTGGTCTCGTTTCTTCCGTCTTAATAGCACCCATTTCGTCCACGGGGCGACCCACCACGTTCATGATTCGGCCAAGGACCCCTTTACCCACAGGAACCTTGATGGACCCGCCAGTGTCCTTAACCTCCATGCCCCGAACCAGACCGTCCGTAGTGTCCATCGCAATGGTTCGCACAGTGTTGTCACCCAGGTGCTGGGCCACTTCAACCACAAGATTGTCCGCTTCATCGCTGATGGCCGGGTTGGATATCAACAGGCCGTTATAAATGGCCGGGAGCTGTTGCTCCGGGAATTCCACGTCAACGACGGGGCCGATTACCTGAACGATTTTTCCCACACTCATCTTAGGATATCCTCCTGGAACCGTCTTCCAACGGATTCTGTTAATGCTTCTACGAAAATACTTGTCAGCCTTTCAGAGCCTCGGCTCCACCGACGATTTCCATCAATTCGGTGGTGATGGATTCCTGACGCAAGCGGTTCAGTTTCAGGGTAAGCTTGTAAATCATCTCTTCAGCATTTGTGGTGGCCGCCTCCATAGCTGTCATACGTGCCCCAAGCTCGCTGGCCACGGAGTCTAGAAGGCCCGTATGGACCTGAACTTGTATATAGCGGGGAAGAATTCCTTCGAGCAACTCGTCTTCCGAGGGCTCGTAAAGATATTCCCTGTCACGAGGAGCGTCGTCTGCTTCCGGTTTGATGGGCAAAAGTCTCCTCAATGTCAAAATCTGCGTAACTGCGGACCGAAAGCTGTTGTACAGAAGATAAACTTCCTGGTAGTCGCCCGAAGTAAACATTCCCGCGGCTGCATCGACAACTTTTCCCGCAAGCTCGAAACTCACGTTGTTCATAACGTTGATGAACTTTTCGACGATGTTCATCTGACGACGGCGAAAATAGTCGTTTCCCTTGCGGCCCACATTGAGGAGGTCAACCTCAACGCCCTTGGCCTTCATTTCTCTGACGAATGCTTCCGCCCGACGGTTCAGGTTGGCATTAAAAGCGCCGCAAAGTCCACGATCCGCGGTTATTAGGATCAAAAGCGCTTTTTGTGGCGGGCGGACTTCCAACATAGGATGCGCGCTGGGATTGGCACGTGACGCCAGGGACATTAGGACGTCCCGCATCTTGTCTGCGAAAGGACGGGCGGCCTTAATGGCCTCTTCCGCGCGCCGCAACCTCGCCGCTGCGACCATCTTCATTGCGTTCGTGATCTTCTGTGTATTCTTGACGCTCGCAATGCGTTTACGAATATCTCGGAGGCTTGCCATATCGACCTCTATATAAACGGCTGACTCATCAAGGTGCCTTTTCAGCCGTCATCTACATAATGATCAAACTATCGACAACTCGGGCGGCGTAAAGATGCCTTTGAAATTCGCCAGTATATTCTTCATCTTGGACTCGAGTTCCGGAGAAATAACTTTCTTCTCTCTGATCTCGGTCAAGACTTCCGGGTGACTGGCTTCGAGGTGGCTCAAATACTCTTTTTCGTATTCGGCCAGGGCGCGGAGGTCGTATTGATCGACAAAGCCGTTGGTCGCCGCGAAAATGATTGCCACCTGCTTTTCCGCCGGCATCGGCTCGTACTGAGGCTGCTTGAGGATCTCGACTAGGCGCGTCCCTCGCGCAAGCTGTGCTTGAGTGACCTTGTCCAAATCCGAGCCGAACTGTGCGAACGCCTCAAGCTCACGGAACTGGGCCAGGTCGAGACGGAGCGAGCCAGCAACCTGCTTCATCGCTTTCATCTGAGCGTTTCCACCGACCCGGGAAACACTCAGCCCAACATTAACCGCCGGTCTCACACCCGAATAGAATAGATCTGTGGAAAGGAAAATCTGACCGTCGGTGATGGAAATAACGTTGGTAGGAATGTATGCTGAAACGTCACCGGCCTGTGTTTCGATGACCGGCAAGGCTGTAAGGCTGCCGCCTCCGAGGGTTTCTCCCAGCTTTGCCGCACGCTCCAAAAGTCTGGAATGGAGGTAAAAAACATCTCCTGGGAAAGCTTCCCGACCTGGGGGCCGCCGGAGTAGCAGCGAAAGCTGACGATACGCAGTCGCCTGCTTGCTCAAGTCATCGTAAATAATGAGGGCGTGTTGACCGTTGTCCCGGTAGTATTCGCCCATGGTGACACCTGAATAGGGTGCAATATACTGCATGGGCGCCGGATCAGAAGCCGTGGCGGAGACAACTATGGTGTATTCCATGGCGCCGAAGCGCTCAAGTGTGGCAACCACCTGAGCCACGGTGGATCGTTTCTGGCCGATTGCTACGTAGATACACTTAACGTCCGTATCTTTTTGATTAATGATGGTATCTACGGCGATCGCTGTCTTGCCGGTCTGCCGGTCACCGATGATGAGTTCCCGCTGCCCACGGCCGATAGGTATCATCGAGTCGATGGCCTTGATGCCGGTTTGCAGTGGCTCTTTGACAGGTTGCCTCTTGATGATGCCGGGGGCCACGACTTCGACCACGCGGAACTCTTTGGTTTCAATAGGGCCTTTCCCATCGACGGGTTGACCAATGGAATCCACTACTCGTCCCAACATGGCCGCGCCGACGGGAACCTGAACGATGCGGCTGGTCCTCTTGACCGTATCGCCCTCCTTGATGTGCACATCTTCACCAAGGATGGCAGCACCCACGTTGTCTGCTTCAAGGTTGAGCACCATGCCCATGATCCCGCCAGGGAACTCCAAAAGCTCGCCGGCCATAGCCTTTTCCAGGCCGTGGAGTCGTGCAATTCCGTCCCCCACGCTGATAACGGTGCCTGTTTCGCTGACTTCGACCTTTTTGTCGTAGTCCTGAATTTGCTGCTTGATAATCTCGCTTATCTCTTCTGCTCTGATCTGCATTGTCCCTATCCCTTCAAGCTTTCCTTAAGCTGGTTGAGCTGGGTGCGAAGCGTCCCGTCGAAAACCATGTCCCCGACTCGGGCCACGAGACCGCCAATGAGCGTGGGGTCCACCATTGTCGTCAGTAGCACTTGCTTGCCGCTTATCTTTGAAAGTGCGTCGGTCACACGGCCAAGCTCATCCTTGGCTAGCGGTTCCGCACTTGTCACTTCTCCTCGGCCTATGCCGCGAATTTCGTCCACCTTTCCGCGAAACGCAGCTTCTATCCCAGCCAACTGATCTATGCGCTTTCGGTCGATCAGCAAGTTCACGAAATTTACCACCATCGGATCGGTACCCATCTTGCTCAGGATTTGCCCGGCGATCCTCTTTTTGTCGTCTTTCGTGAATACTGGGTTGCTCAAAATTTCGCGGAAATCTTTGGAGGCTTCAACTAGAGAACACAAGTCGGTCAGGTCCTCGGCATACTTATCCAGTGCCTTGCGCTCCTGCCCGATCTCAACCAATGCTTTCGCATAACGCTTTGCCAGAGTAGTATCGATCACTTCAACCCCCCGACCTTAACGAGGTATTCCTCTACAATCCTCTTGCGGTCGTCCTCACCGATCTTCTCTCGAATGAGCGATTCGGCCAATTCTACCGCAAGGTCCACCGACTCATTTCTTAGGACAATCTTGGCTTTGCGAACTTCTTGCTCTGCAGCCAGTTTTGCGGCCTCGATCATATTTGCAGCCATTTTGTCGGCACTGGACACAACCTTTAGGCTCTCGGCATCCGCGGCTTTACGCAACTCTTCGCGCATTTTGTCCAGCTCTTGCTCCATTTGGCCTATCTTCTTTTCATACTCGGCGATTGTTCGCTCAGCCCGGTCGCGCTGCTCTCGGGCATCCTCCAGGTCCTTACGAATCTGAGCTTGTCTTTCGGAAAAGAAGTTAGAAAGGGGCTTCTTGAGAAAATATACCAGCACCGCGACGAGAACGAGGCAGTTGATCACTCTCCAGAGCATCATCCATAAGGTCCAGGGTCCGCCCGACGGCTCTTCGGCCGCTAAGGCCGTGCCTGCAAAGAGCACGAGGACCAGCAGCAATAAAACTGGCGCCTTCCTAAAAAACTTCATGAGATCGCCCTCCCCAGGACCTTTTCCGTAATTGAACGAGCAAGAGGAGTCATCTGGGCTTTCAAGCCCTTCCGGACTTCCTCGGCGTCCCTCTGAATCGCAGTTTTCATGTCGTCGACGATCCGGGAAGCTTCAGTTCGGGCTTTCTCAAGGATATCGGCTTCCTTCTTTTTAGACTCCGCCAAAAGGGCCATTTTTTCCTGCGCTGCCGTCTGCCTGGCCTTGGCAAGCTCTTGCTGATGCAGGTTCTCTTGATCCAGAACCCTCTGCTCCAGTTCAGTAGCTTTTTCCTGGTCTTTACGGATCTGGGCTTCCCTTTCCCGTATCTTAGCCATCACGGGTTTGTAAAGCAGGACATCCAACAGGACTAAGAGTACAAGGAAATTGATCACCTGGATGAGAAGCGTGATATTTAGTTGAATCACTGACGTATTCTCCCGGATTAGCAAAGTTTTACAATAGTCCGGCTTCCTCCGGATGTCGGAACCCACCAGCCACTCGACTTCCAACTATCTGATTTTGTTAAAAAAGGATGTTGTATGAGACCCAAACTAAGAATGAATCGGCATAGTAACACCCCACCCCGGACGTGTCAAGATCTTTTTCTCCGGGGAAGAGAGGATCCGAGAGGCAGGAATCACTGTGGAAAGTCGCGAATTATCGGTCAAGTTTGGGTAAAGAACTGTCGTGCGAGACATCTTGAGTCAGGCTGTCGCTTTCCTCGTAAGACGACGGCGGCCACGCCTGCGCCGAGATAGCTTCTAACGGCTCTTCATCACCCGCGGGCTCTTGATCGGTTCCAGTAATTGATGGCATTTCGGCCCTCGCGGACGACATGCTGCACGTCCCCTCGAAAATGACGCCTTCTTCCACGACCAGACTCGGGGTGGAGATGTTGCCATAGACTTTGGCAGGCGGATACAATTCAATTTTTTCGGTCGCAGTAACGTCACCGCGAACTTCCCCAGAGATTTTCAAGACATTGGAGTGAATTTGGGCATGGATGATCGAGTCACTCCCCACCACAAGCGTGCCACGGCTGATAATTTCGCCGTTGAAGCTGCCGTCAAGATGTACTATCCCGGAAAAAGCGAGTTTCCCTGTAAACTCAGTCTGGGAACCCAGAAATCCACTTACAGCATCAGTTTTGGTTTTTTTGAATCGGAGCATGTCACCTCCAAATTGCCGGGAACTGACCCGTGAAGAGTCCGAACCATGTCAGCCACTATATGCTTAACACAGACCGCCGATTGCTTCAAGCAATAATTCAATCTCTCTTCGCAACCACGCGTGAAAACGAGATCTATCGCCCGCAGCACTGAGCATCTCCCGCAATCAAATGCTGTCTTCGTGGCGCTGGGATCGGGCCATATCGAAGCACACACAAAAAGCCTGAAAAAGACCAATGACTCGGCGCCGGCGACGCTCGGAAAGCTGAATTGCCGGTCACGCTCGGCCAGACATGACAACGCGTCTCAGTGGCCCCCCGGTCTCGCGTTTTGCCCGTCCAGACGGAGCTGATATGCCCGAAGGCGCTGCTCATATATTGACCAGATTGTTCTATACGCTCCCGGGATGGCCCCCTTTTCCTGGAAGCCCTGCATTATTCTTGTAGAAAGCTCGGATTTTTCGGGCGATGAAAGTTCTTCTCTAACCTTGTGAAAGTTCCTGACTTCCGGGTACATAACCATGGGGATGCAACCGGTTGAAGGTCTTGGAAACGCTTTGCAGGCCCGTGCGTAGATCTCGAGGAAATCTTCCTCTTTTATATTTCCAAAAGATATTTCCGTTGCTTCGCAAGGCTGGACCTCGCCAGTCGAGGTGACGAACAGATATTCAAAGCGACATTGGCATCCCAGCGCCGGATCTTTTTCAAGCCAAGTTGAGAGCCCGCTGAGGGGCGGGTGCGAGCGATAGGCCGGATCTTTGTACAGATCTTGCTGCAACTGTGCGAGAACAGGGCTGTGAGATATAACCCCCCGGCATGCTTCGCGTCCCGAGGGCTTTACTTCCATGACCCGGATCTCCGCGACCCCAAGATCGCGGGCAAGGTCATAGTACGCTTTGAAATTCTTCGGATCCTGAAAGTCCTCCGGGGGGACCAGCGAGAGGCACGTGTAAACGCCTGCCTTCTTGAAACTTTCCAAGGCCTTGCACGCATTATCAAAAGCTTCGGGATGGCCCCTAAGCCGATTGTGTACCTCAGGCTTATAGTGATCCAAGCTCACCCAAACGCCGAACAGACCATTCGCTTTGAGTTCCGAAGCCTTTTCTGGGGTTACCCCATAGCCTGTAGTAAACATCCACAAACAGATTTCGTCGCTTACACTTTTCACGAGCCTCAGAAAGCGGTCATAGCGATACATGGGCTCGCCGCCGTGTAGAATGATGGTGGGGACACCTAATCCCTCGACCTGGCGTATGGTCTTTTTCAGCAATTCCTCGTCCAGATCCGTCTCTGTGTTGTGGCGCGCGTTGGTGGAACAGAATGCGCACGAGTAAGGGCAACAGTTCGTTGTGGAGATGGAGACAATCCCGGACGGTAGCTGTGTTAAGTCCAAGTTATTAAGGTAATTTGAGATTCTTTTATCAAAGGCTCGGGAAGGGAACGGCGGGAACGTGCTGTCCAGCATCACAGCATCACCGAACCGTACCATGTGGCGATACTTCAAAACTGTGGTCTCGAGAAAGGACAACTTCACGAAGTTAAAAAGTGCATCTCCTACATTTAGTCCTTTTCCTTTCCTGACGGCCCGATTGTTCGGGTCAAGCATAAGGTTGAGGGCCCGCAGAAAGATTCGGACAAACATCGGATAAATCGCGAAGCCCGTGATATTGGAGGTTCCGGCAGACTCGTAATTCATCGCTGACTCCTTGCTCCAGCCAATTGGAGTGTGCGCCTTGCTTGGAGCAAAAGCACAATTTCTCGTTATCCCGGCAAGGTTTACTTTACCACTTCAGTTGCGAAACTGTCAAAACTAAGGTCAGTAGGAGCGAAAGTTCAGATCAGACAAGCGCGGTCCGAGAAGCGGTGTCAATCAGAAATCCCGCGAGATTTTGGATTCTACTTTGGCCTGCTGAACAAATTTGCGCGGACATACGAAAAACGGTAGTATAAAGATGCGAAGACGGTATTTAACGCGCGTCTGCGTAACTTCTTTTTCAGAACAAAAGAGAGATGACCACAAAAACTGTGAAACCCGTTGCGGTTATTGGTGGTGGAATAGGCGGCCTGGCTGTAGCTCAATCACTTGTGGCCAACGGCATTGACTGCACCATCGTGGAAAAAGAAAATCGGCTTGGTGGTAAGGTGCGAAGTTGGGCGTGCATGGCGACCAATGCTTGCCAACGATGCTATTGCTGCTCGCATGCCGACCTGGCCGAGGAAGTCAATTCATTTCCCGGAGCGAATGTCATGCTGGGCTTTGAATTGGTTTCAGCGACGCTCACAGACGCGGGAGTTCAAGTGAGAGTGCAGTCCCTGGAGAGTGGGACCGCAGAGCTTCTGGAGACTGAGGCGCTTGTGATCGCTGTAGGGTTCGAGCCGTACGACCCTTCTGAAAAGATATTCTGGGGGTACGGGCGCCTGGAGGGTGTGCTCACTCTCAAGGACATGAACGCTTACGTGCGAAACGACAATCTTGCGGCTTTTTCCAGCGAGATCAAGGGGCCTGCCAGGATAGCGTTTTTCCAATGTGTGGGCTCCCGAGACGCTACGATCGGCGCGAATTATTGCTCGCAACATTGCTGTAAAGCCGCTTTGAGGATGGCCTTGAAGCTCCACGAATCTCATGAAGACTGGGAGATAACGATTTTCTACATAGACCTCCAAGTTGCGGGAAAATTCGCGGGATCATTGCTGGCGGAAGCCCGAAGATGTGGAATCCGCCTCGTTCAGGGTGTCCCGGGAGAAATCGTGCGAGGAGAGGACAATATGCTCCAAATCATCCGAGACGATGGCGGCCGCAATGTGCGGGAGAGTTTTCACCGCATCATCTTGTCAGTCGGTCAGAGGCCTTCAGCAGGCTCGATGCGCATAGCTGATATGTTGGGCTTGAAGCCTAACGAGTTCGGTTTTCTCCCGACAAAGGGTCTAGCGTCCGGCGGCCGCACGGACGTGCCAAGAGTCTACATAGCAGGGACTTGCAGCGGTCCCAAGGACATCGAAGGAACCCTCGCTGACGGGGGGCAAACTGCGGCTGCGATAATCGAAGATCTTGTTGGAGCTGGCTCATGATACGCCAAGGCTTAGAATATTCGGAATCTGACATGCACCCCGTTCTCGTCGTCGGCAACGGCCTTTCGGCAATGATATCCGCCAAAACTCTGGTTGACCTCGGGTTGTCGGTCACTATGGTCAAAATCGGTTCCGAGAAGTCCCGGCTCTATTGCCCGAGTTGCGGGTCAGATTTCCATGATTACTTGGGGTGGGTCTCCAAATCCATGGATCGTGTGGAAGTCTATGAATTCCCAACACTTCCAGAGATCCGAAGACAAGGATGTTACTTCTACGCGGACTTCGGTTCAGGCCAAGGGGATCTCTACGGCTGCCTGTTCTTGGCACCCGGGACTGAACTTCTGCCCCTCGCGACTAGTCTGCCCCAGGGAGTTCAACCTCTTTCAAGTGAACGTTTTTCAGGTGCTGCTCGTGGAATCGGTTTTCTTCTCGATTACGGCTGTGGCTCGCCCCCCGCAGCGGGAATGGCTGCCATCGTGCAAGCCATCGAGAACAAGGCGGCAGGAGGGGAATCGTACGTAATCTTTCAGCATGCGCCGGTTGCACATCTTTTCGGTGAATCGCTTTATGACCAGGCCAAGAGAGCCGGTGTCCAGTTTTTCAGATTCGGCGAAAAGCTTCCGCTTGTAAAAAGGATTTCGGGGGATGACGACGGTGGAAAATTCGAAATATCCCTGAGTGACGATATCGAAAGAGGAGAGGAAGTAATCCTTAGCTGTGATAAGATCTTGGCTGCTCAAGGGCCCGACCCGGCATCAGTTCCTGCGGCCTTGTCCGAAATCCTCGAAAACGATCTTGATGCGGAGGGCTTTCTCCTTTCCGACAGTATACACTGCCATTCGGGACGCTCTTTTATCAATGGGATATTCGCGGTGGGTGAGGTTACGGGAGAAACCGACCTCGTTCGGGTAGCCGCGCAAGCCGCTTCAGCCGCTGTTAAGGCAAGAGCCTGGATGATAAGGGCATCACAGCGAAAGGACGAGGAAACAATTTCAGTAGCTGATGAGTGCGTGCGCTGCCTCACCTGTTACAGAATATGTCCCCACTCGGCAATTGCATTAGCCCGGGGCGCTGCGAGATCCAATGTGCAGATTTCTGCACCAATTTGTCAGGAATGCGGAATATGCGCTTCCGAATGTCCTCGTTTCGCGCTGGATCTGAATTCATATCCTGAGCAAAAAGTGGCCGCATTTCTTGCTGAAATGAACAAGACGAGTTCGGCATCAGTAGTGATCTATGGATGCCAACGATCCGCTGGTCGGGCGGTGTCGGAGATTGATTTGCCGCCAGAAGTTCTTTTCTTCCCGGTTCCGTGTGCCGGCAGGATTTCGGAATCCATCCTGTGGGCGACTCTGGCCGCGGGGGCCGCAGGAGTGCTGGCCATAGGGTGTCATCATGGGAATTGCGCTTCTCAGACCGGCACGGATTGGGCCAAGGCTCGCGTGCAAAGCTTCGTGAGCGGACCCGATGCGTTCAACGGATTTGCTAACAAGATGGGGTACGCGACCATAGCTGCCAACGAACCAGCGCGGCTCAATAGAATAATAAAAGAATTTTGCTCATCCTTGGACACGGAGCATCCAGGGAAGCATTCCCCGGCGGAAAACGCGAACGAGCTATTACGGAGTAAATCATGACCCCGGCATTTGACGGTGCAGCAACAGATATCTCTTCAAAAATCGCCCTTGCTCACGGCGGGGAAAACCTTCAGGTCTGTTTGACATGCGGCGAGTGCGTTTCCAGATGTTTCTTGACTGACGGTTATCCTGACATGAACCCCCGAAGGCTCATAAGGAAAGTCCTGATGGGACGTGGCATGGAGGCGGCAGACTCAGAGTTCATCTGGGCTTGTACCCTTTGTGGGCGTTGCACCACGGACTGCCCGAAAGACCTGAAGATGGACGTAATCGTCCGAAAGTTGCGCTCTCTGGCTCGGCTCAGAGGCAAAGCCCCGGCACGAATTATCGAAGGGGTGGAGAAGGCCCTGGAATTAGGGAACAATACAGGAATAGCGTCTGAGGAATTTGTTGACACGGCCGAGTGGATGGCTGAAGAAGCCGAGGAAGAAATGGAAGACATAGAAGAGGGCGATCTGACCCCGCCCTTTGACCGTCAGGGAGCGGAGATGCTCTACATCCCCAACCCACGGGAATATACCTCCAATCCCCAGATGTTTCAAATGTATCTGAAATTCTTCTATTACGCGAAAGCCGACTGGACGATGTCGTCAAAATTCTTTGACATCACGAATTGGGCCTATTATCTGGGCGACGCGCAGGCTGCGACCACTCTGGTGAGAAACCTGGTCGAGGAGACGAGAAGGCTGGGGGCCAAAGTTCTCTTGTCCACGGAGTGCGGCCACGGGTTTAAGATCCTCCGCAACGATGCTGAACGGTGGCTGGGGGAACCATTGGGCTTTGAGGTGATGTCGGTGGTGGAACTCGCCCATAAACTGTTTGAAGAGGGGAAGCTTCCCATCAAACCCGGCGCTATTCAGGCCAAGGTCACGTATCACGACCCATGCAATGTTGGGCGCAAATTGGGGATTTACGAGCCCCCACGTGAGTTAATCCGGGCTGTGGCAACCGAGTTCGTTGAGCTGTGGCCCAATCGCAAGTACAGCATCTGCTGCGGAGGGGGAGGCAGTGTCGGCCAGAACACGGACATGGGCAAGAAGCGGCTCGAGCACGCGCGAATGAAACACGATCAGATCATGAGCACAGGGGCCGACATCATTGTCACGTCCTGTCAGAATTGCTTGAGTCAGCTTGGAGATCTTCAGGCGAGATACAACATGCCTTTACAGGTTAAGTCCGTGATTGAGCTATTGGTTGACGCAATGGAAGCGTGAACAGAAATCAGAGGCCCGTTCAGTGAGATCTAATCATCCATCCTGTTTCGATAAACAAGAATCGGGCGGGTAGTCAGTCGGGCAAGATTAAGCGCTTCGTCGCTGATAAGCTTCAGATATTTTGGTCGCTTGTGGCCGTAAGCACCCAACACAATTAAATCATACCTGTGTACAGCCACATCCTTAAGGATTTCTTCCACAAATTCACCTTTTACCGACTTGGTGATCGGGTCATAATCAAATTCTCGAAGGATTTGCACGCCTCGTTGAAGCGAGGCCCTAGCGAATTCGTCGGTTTCTAGCTGCCCCGTTTCTTGCACGTGCAGCAGACTGATTTTTGCTTTCTTGCTCGCCAGCACGGGGGCGATAAAGGACAGAGCTGCTTCATCGGTTTGCGAACCTCTGTGCACCACAAGAACATGCCGTATTTCACGGAATTGGCGCACAATCAGCACCGGTTGCTGTGCATAATGAAGAATCTTAGCATGTACAGCGCCCAACAAAAGACCTTTCAGGGATGACTGTTCATGAGAACCAAGCACGATCATATCGTAGTCGTCCTGAGCGGCATTGAGAATCTCATCGGCCGGGTCTCCGGACACCACACGCAGTTCACACGGGATTCTTGCCTCCAGGCACGGTTCGCAAGCCTCTCTAAACTGTTCTTCCACTGCCTGAACATCCGCCTCCAGGGCGTGTTCCAGGCCGTCCTTCGTCACGAAAGGGGCATAGCTGTCGGCCACGACATCCGCCAAATCCGGCGTAACGTGCAGGGCATCCACTTGGGCGTTGATTTCACTCAGCAGATGACATGCGTAACGAAGCCCCGTATAAGTTTCCGGGTTTTTGTCAACGGCGACTAAGACTTTCATTTCTCGGCCCCTCCTCAGGTCGGGTCTATGAGGCTCGGTCAACTATTTGGCAATTCGTGCGGCGCAACTCCGGGCCTATCGCATTACCAGGACGGAGGTCTGGCACTTGCTGACGAATCTACCGACCCAATCGCGTGGAAAGAAGCGGCTTAGAAGAGATTTTTTCCCCGCCCAGAGAGCGAGAAGATCCTGCCCGACTTCTTGACTGATAAAACGTTCAAAATCGGCGACTTCGGTCAAACGAGTGTCGACCTGCACCTTTAGGTCGCTGTAATAATCTCCAACTTCGATCAATCGGGTGTACACGGATTTGTTCATATCGCCATTCTGGCTCAGGCCCACCAGCTCCAATCGTGCCCCGTGAATTGTGATCATCTGGTTGATCATTTCAAGAGATTCCTGACTTATATATCCCTGATCCAGGCAGGCGAGTATTCGTCGCACAGGCTGTTCCTCTTTGACCAGCAGGACGGAACAGTCGGAATTGCTCACCACGTCCCGGGGCAGAGATCGAAATCCCGTCCATGCGCAATTTTCGCCCTTCGTGCAACCAAGCACAATCAGATCGGTCCCTTCCTCTACCGATTCTTCCAAAATTCCCGCCGTGGGCTTTCCGATTCGGATATGGACTTTGAACTCCTTCTTTTGTCCCCGAATAACCTTTATTTCTTCCCACAAGCCGTCCTTCACGGGAACCCATTCGTATTTTCCTTGATGCTCCTCATAAGGAGAGGCTTCTTTGTCCCAACTGTTCAGGAATGATTCACGATAATGTTGCAGTGCTTGACTGATGACTGCGTTGCCGGGCCACGGTCTTGCCCTACCCGTGGGATGGATCCCAAGTAGGGTCACATCCGCCCAGGTGTTCATGGCCAGCTTGATCAAGACTTGAAGGGCATATTCACTGTACGGGTGTTCATCCGCTGCGAACAGGATTCTCATGACCACTTTCCTTTCTCATCGACAGTGATCCGACAGGGGCTGCCCCATGGCAGAATAATGCCCTCACATTTGACGAAGCTTTTGTTTTTCTAAGTAGTATTCATGGCATCGCCGAACACTTTCAGTCAACCTCAATAAAACGCAACAAGAGACGCTGTCTTTGTCATGGCAAGCCAATGTAACCCTGGATGGTCTTTCTTGACGTCCCTTTCCAGGGCCACCGCTACCAGAGGAAAGTTCAGTGCTGTATCCTTCAGTTCTTCTTGCGGTTCCGGAAAATTTTCCTGAACCTCCACCTGACAACCCGACTGCTCCAAGACACTACGTGCATTCCCAACCGCTTCTTTTAAATTCTTTGCTTCTTCATATCGGCCGGGAGGCACTGCCAACAGCAAGGGCACGGGGCAGCCTTTCCAGACTCTTTGAAAGACCTGGGCAAGGGTTTCAACTCCTGCAGAGTCCAGGCAAAGGAGCAAAACCTGGTTGATTTTTCTCAATGTTCTCACCCAAACTACTGGAAAAGTGAGGCCCTTGCAGAACTTTGAGTGGAGTTGTTTGTAAATTGAGCCGGCATTCCATGGAAAGTGTGTGCCTTCCACGTACAGGCCGAATTCTTCCATCTGCACAATCTTGAGCAGTTCAGATTGGCGATCACCATAAATCACCCGGGGTTCTATTAGGGCAGGGCAGAAGTCCATTTCTGTCATGATCATCTCGGAGATTTCATCCTTGCCCTGCTTGATAATTTCCCGTTCCCACGTTCGACTGGCCCAACCAGCGCCGGTGCGCGAACCATCGGAAGGAAACTCTTTGACATATACAGGATGTACCTCCATCGAGATGATGCCGCCCAGTTGGCAGGCAAAACGTATGGCCAGGCTGGAAGCCAGGTCAGCTTCAATAGATACGAGCGTCTTGATCAACTTGCATACCTCCCGTTCGGGTCTGGAGATTCGATGCGAGTCCGGGTTCAAAGAAATACCGGGATTCCCTATTTCCCCAGGCCTCTAATTTTAGCCTCCGCCTTGGCGACCACTTCTTGGATCTCACTCAACTTGAAAGGCTTGGCAATGAAATCAAAAACACCTTTGTGGAAGGATTCCTTAGCGGTCTCCATGGTGGCGAAACCCGTTATAACTATTACCTCTGTGTCCGGCGAGCGCCTCTTGGCTTCTTCAAGTAATTGCATGCCGTCAACGCCTTTCATCTTCAAGTCGGTAATGATGATGTCGTAGTCGGTCTGTTTGATTTGATCCATAGCCGCCGAACTCTGAGTGAAAGTGTCAACTTCGTATCCTTGCTTCTCGAGAGCGGGCTTCAGACGTTTGCACACGATCGGCTCATCATCCAACACCATGATTCTGAGCTTGTTTCCGTTCATTTTCCACTCCTTCCATTAGGCAACATCGGTGAGTTCGGCGTGTCGGTCAAAGAATGCGGCCACGGATTCGGCAATGTCTCGATCGTTTCTCAGTTGGATGTCCAATTGCCTTGTGAATCCAATCAAGGTTCCAAGTGCCTGGAGACGGCGGCTGATCTCTTCTTTAGGAAGATGGAGGATTCTGGCAACAACCAAATCGCCCTTAATGGTAACTTTGAAATGATAGCGAGACAAAATGTCGGCCAGAACTTGGGCTCTTCGAGAACGTCGAGTGATATCCGTCACCCCGCCCACAAATCTGAAATAGATGTGATTGTGCTGAGCCTCATCATGCATGCTGGCGTCAATGAGATTGAAATGGTAGCCAAGGCGCAGGTGCAGGTTCATGTAGATGTCACTGATAACCGCCAGATTGAACCCTTCGAATGCGGTGCCGCCCGCATCCCAGTTTCTCGTAAGACTTGACATCAGGCCCTTCATGTCCACGGCAACGGGGTCCGTATTCCACGTCCCAGGCAGGGACACACCTGTCCACAATGCCTTTAAAGGTAACGATTGAATCTGATCCACCCGAACCGTCTTTCCTTCCGCCAGCGGATCGATACCTCCTCCGAGATCCAGGAGTTTCAATCCTATCGGCACCTTAGAGACTAGAGTCCACACTTTGGCACCTTTGAACCGCTTCAGGAAAGTGGGAAAGTTCATCAATTCCTGCACTGCCTTTTCATGTATGAACCTGATCATGTCGTGGACGGTCTCACACCCTTCCGGCGTAAATTCGTGGGATTGCGGGTCGATTAGGTGGAGCGGCGCGATACGTCTCAGCATTCGTCGCAGAAGGCGGAATTCAGGAGCTTCTTCGAAAACCGTGGGCTGGACGAGTTCGTATCGAATAAGTTCCTCGACACGCCCCAGATAGATGATGCGTCGATAAGTGTCCAGGGTAATTTCCATGCCGTCCGTCAGCAGGTCAGTGGCGTTTTCCACCCCTACGAGAGCCGGCACGCGAAACTCTCTGGCAATAGTGGCGAGATGTCCTGCGGCGGAGCCTCGTTCAGCAATGATTGCAACAGCCTTAGGCACAACCTGCGCCAGCCAGGGAGCAGTATATCTGGTGACAAGAACTCCTCCGTCAGGGAATTCAGCCATGTCCTCATTCGACTGCACGATGCGCACCGTGCCCGAACCGACACCGCCGTGAGCCACCGAGCCCTTGTCACGTACAAGCACCGGGTACTGAGAACACGATTCGCAAATATCCTCCTCGCCTTGCGGGGTCTCGGCCGTGATCAGCCGCCTGCATTGAATAAGACGACACTGGCCCCGCGAGTCTACAGCCCACTCTATTTCCTGTGGACGTTTGAAATACCTTTCCAGGGTAAGCCCCCACTTCACCAGGACGCGGAGCGCATCTCCTGAAACAGCCGCTCGTTGTTGCTCGTCAGGACGGAGCTCTACTTCTTCTTCACCGCCATCCGCCGCAGATCTTAATAAGAATTCCTTTCTTGCAATCTTGGTTGCTCGGATTTGATAAGGCGGGTCCTTTTCCACAATGTATTGATCGGGGACCTCTCTTCCTTCCACTACAGTTCGTCCGAGCCCGAAGGATGCAAAGATCGCCATGCAATTGGACTTGGGCAACCCAAGGCAGATCGTTTGGAGGACTCCGCTGGATTGGCTGTGGATCATCTCTTGGCAGAGCACAGCCATCGCCGCCTCTTCCCCTATCATCCCATTTTGTAAGCGATAATTCATAGCTTCAGGAGAATATAGGCTCGCTAGCACCGTTTTGTAGGTTTCAAGAATCTGCTCGGATGGCACATTTAGTTCGGTGTGGTGAAGCCCCGCAAAGGATAATTCACCGTCTTCCCCGTAGGCACTGCTCCGGACGGCCCAGTTATGCGGGCAATTCTCCGAATGTTGTTTGATAGCCTTTGCCAGATCCTGGGGAATTACACCGGCAAGGATGCTGTAACGAATTTGACTCGACGCCTTATCGAGGTCTTCCTTCCCGGAGATCCACGATTCTATCCACGTGTGAATTCGGTCTTCCAGGTTGTTGTGCTCCAGGAACCGATAGTAGGCTCGACTCGTGATCACAAATCCATCGGGCACAGGGAGGTGAAGGCGATGCATTATTTCAGCCAGAGTGTTTGCCTTACCGCCGGTCAGCTCCGGGTTGTCGATGGGCGTATCCGCGAAAGGAATAACATACGCCGCTACGGTCAACCGCAACCTGCCTCGAAGCTCCGCCTCTATGGGGAGGAAAATTCTGTCCAGGGTTGAGTAGAGATCCAAGTAGCGATCGGATGCTATGAGGTTCAATCCTTTCACCATGCGCAGCAACAAAGTCTGGAGTTCACGTACGGAGTCATGGAGATATTTTCGGTCAAATATGTAATCTCCTCCGGACTTTTCCCCGAGGTCCGCCATTAGTTCCATGGTTTTCTGATGGTCTTGAAGCACCCCCTGAAAATGATCAAAAATTTGGGCAAAGGAAGCGAGTTCCTTTTTGCGCACAAACATCTTGCGAAAGATTCCTTTTAGACTCGAAAACACCTTGAACTCCCAGAGTCTGGTAACAGCCAATGCAGTTCAAAAGAGCGAGGCGGCCTGTCAATGCGCTCCCTTTCCCTTGAAGACGAACCCCATTACAAAACCCGTTACAAGGGCTATAAGTACTGCCAAAAGGCCATACGCAGTTGCGTGATTATGCGCAAGGGAAAACAAAATTGCCGGGAGACCCTCCATAGTCACCCGAAAGTCAACACATTTCTTTGACGTCAAACTTCCATTATTGAGGACATATAAGCATATTTGGTAGTTCCCCGGTAAAATTTTGCTTGGAAGCCGGATCTTTCCTTCGATGGCGGAATAATCACTGGAGGCTTCATGCGACCTCTCTATCGACCCCGGGAACTCGCCGTACAACCCTCCGCTTTCTTTGAGCTTTATGAATTGTTTAAAAATCTCAGCGGATTTCCCCACAGGCACCGAACCGGAAAACCTGACTTGCTTTTGCAGCGCGGGATAACCCCACTGGGCATCCGCGTTACTCGGGCCCGAGAGGACATCGGGATCTGTGCTCATGAACATGTACAGAGAAGGCGCGCCTTCAACGGCGATTTCACCTACGTTCATCCACAGTCCGCCTCGACGTCCTTTTCGCATCAACTGATCTTTCAGGACCGGTCCTCTGAATTCTATGATTGCGGCTGCCCCCTTGGGCACAGAAGCCGAAACTGTTATTCGAGCGCCTTGAAAGAACTCGGAAATAGCCATTCTGTGAGGAGTGACCTTCAATCTTTCTGTTTCGGAGATCGCAGGGGACGGAAATCCCAGTCCCGATACGACCCACACCACAAGAGCAACCACCTTCAACGAATATGTTTTGGGATGCAACTCAATGTCCCCCTTTATAAGCCAACATTACGTTGGGCGAAAGAACCAGCTCAAGGAATATTTGGATCATCACCACCAAGACCAGAGACGCGAGGAGAATCTTCAACTGATCCCCTTTCAGTCTTCGACTCAAACGAGCCCCGAACTGGGCGCCTATGGTGGAGCCCAACAGCAGCAGTATAGCCAGCACCAGGTCCACAGTATGGTTTGTGATGGCCTGCATTACGGTAACATCAACGCATGTAAAGAGTATCTGAAACAAACTTGTCCCGACCACCACGTGCATGGGCATGCGCAACATGTAGACCATCACCGGGACCATAATGAATCCCCCGCCCACGCCCATGATGGCAGCCAAAATGCCCACGAAGGCCCCCAAGATCAGGGGTAGGAATATCGACAAGGTCACTCCTGACTTGGCGAATTCCATTTGGAAGGGAAGGGCCCGAATCAACCGCAGATAGCGTGAAGGCCTTGCAGGCCTCGCTGCTTGAACTGCTGCGGTAGGTTTTCTCAGGCTCTGCAAGCTTTCCAAAAACATGTAGAATCCCACGACTCCCAGCATCACCACATACGTTATCTTGATAACAAAGTCTGCATTGCCCATGCTTCGCAGGATCTTAATTAACTGAACACCAAAAGTACCGCCAATTACGCCGCCTACCAGAAGGAGAATTCCCATTTTGAAGTCCACATTGCCCATCCGATAGTGAGCGTAAGTCGCGGAAGCGGATGCAGCTACGATCTGGTTGGAATCCGACGCAGCCGCTACCGTCGGCGGGATTCCGACCATGATCAACAGTGGAGTCATGAGGAATCCACCCCCAACTCCAAAGAGCCCGGACAGAAAACCCACAGCCCCACCCAAACCCAAAAGTATTAAGATGTTTACTGAGTTTCCAGCTATCGGTAGATAGATGCTCCAACTCATATCATGATCTCCTTTATGCAGGATTAAAGATGAAGATCAGAAACATTAACTATATGTCCGCCCTTTTGGACCAATAGTATCTCGCCCTCAAATAAGCTGTGAAGACGCCTCAACGATGGCCCCGGGGCGGCCCCTTCTTTGCCCCCCGAATCCTGGGGCGAAGCCATGATTATGAACTGAATGGAAGGTTGAGACCGCACAAATCTGATCAATTCATCAACCAACGCACCGGATGTGAGAAAAATCTCCAATCTCACTCCGGCTCGGTGACTCTCGTTCAGCACTTTATCCAACCATGGATATTGACTGTTGTCGAATTCCGGGGTCAAAACATCTGCCGGGGCGAGTTTGCTCGGGCGTTTTGCGGATTCCACTATGATTAGCGACAATGGGGAATCCATTCGAGCCGCTAACTGAATCCCGTACGAGATCGAGTGATAGGCAACAGAATCTGCATCGACTGCTACAAGGACATTCTTGCCCATGTTCAACCCTCCACTCCCTCTTAAGCAGGTTTGATGCCAAATATTAATGTACTGTAAATACGTGTATATAGTCTCAGGGAGGGTGCTTGAGCCGAGAAATGTTGTTTCAAAACGGAACGATCTGGATGTCCGAGGCTGGCAAGAGTAGCTAGAACGCGGAAAGGTGATGTTTCATTATGAAACTTTATTCTGAATCGAAAGATTGCAGTTGTTTCTTGGGAGCCCAGGGCGCAGCCCGCTGCGTCCCGACGCAATGCCTAACATAGCATAATGTGGTGATTATTTTGTGAGCCTCATTTTGGTTTGAACAGCCCGTACTTCTTCATCTTTCGCCAAAGGGTCGTCCGAGGAAGATCTGCTATCCTGGACGATTGCCCGAGATTGTATTTAGTTGAGGCAAGAAGCTTCTCCAAGTAATCACGCTCTTGCTCCTCCAATGTGGGCCACTTCCCGTAAGGGATTATTGAGTACTCTCGGAGGTCCGCGGGGAGATCGTCCACGCTCACGGATTCATGTTCGGCCAAGGCCACGGCTCGCTCAATGATGTTCTCTAATTCTCTCACATTTCCCGGGTAAGTGTAGGAAAGGAGAATTTGCTGCGCAGCCGAATCTATTCCTCCGATTTTCTTGGAGAACTTTTGCGAGTATTTTTTCAGGAAGTAGCGAATCAAAAGCGGAATATCGTCTTTGCGTTCCATGAGGCTGGGGAGTTTGATTTGAACCACGTTTAGCCTGAAAAACAAGTCTTCACGAAATCGTCCTTCCTGAACGACTCGTTTAAGGTCTTTGTTTGTAGCGGCGATGAATCTGATGTCCAGTTGAATCGGTTTGTTGCCTCCGACCCTCATGATCTGCCTTTCCTGGATCACGCGTAGCAGCTTGCCTTGCATGGTTGGAGGCATGTCACCAATCTCATCCATGAAGGCGGTGCCTCCTTGAGAAGTTTCGAGTATGCCTATCTTGGTGGCCGAGGCCCCGGTAAATGCCCCACGCTCATATCCGAAAAGCTCGCTGGCAATGAGCTCCTCGGCGAAACCTCCGCAATTGAATGCCACGAATGGCCGCTCACCACGGCGACTTTCTCGGTGAATCAACCGGGCTACTAGTTCTTTCCCGGTTCCGCTCTCTCCTTGAATCAAGACGTTGCAATCGAGAGGCGCCACCTTTTTGACGAGGCGAAAGACTTCTTTCAGGATAGGACTTCCGCCTATCATTTCCTTTCCGCCGCCGTCAGGCTCCAGCCATGCCTTTAGTTCACGATTTTCCACAAGCAACTTTCCGTGTTCCAATGCCTTGCGAGCGAGATTTCTGATCTCTTCCAATCTGAAAGGCTTGGAAACATAGTGATAGGCTCCAATTCTTATCGCCTCGATGGCTGAGTCAATCGATGAATAACCTGTGATTAAAATGACCCCCATCTCGGGGCACCTGCTTCGTATTTCCTTGAGGACGTCGATGCCGTTCGCTCCCGGAAGGCGGACGTCCAGAAACGCCAGGTTGTACTGTACGGCTTCCAGGCTCTTGAGAAATTCCTCGCCTGTGCCGAAGGTCTGCACAGTGTAACCCTCTTTGGCGAGCGCCTTTTGAAGTCTTGTCCTTACTATGGCTTCGTCGTCAACCACTGCTATACGCATGGCTTGCTCCGGACGGGTGTCATTTGGTAGACTCGGTAGGAAGAATGACGGTAAAAGTCGTTCCTCGGCCTTTCTCACTTTGGACTTCGACGGTACCGCCATGCTTTTGCACTATACTGTAAGTAACCGAAAGTCCTAAACCGGTACCTTTTCCAACGTCTTTCGTAGTATAAAATGGATCAAAAATAAGTGGGATGTGTTCAGGCTCGATGCCGATGCCGGTGTCGGAGACCTCGACGCGGAGGATTCGGTCGCCATTGGATAGATAGCCTCTTATACTCATTTTTCCTCCATTGGGCATTGCCTGGATAGCATTGATAAAGAGGTTTAAAAATACCTGTTGGAGACTTTTGTAGTCGCCATGCACGGAGGGAAAATTTTCAGGGATCTGCTTCTCGGCCTCCACCTTGGACACTAGCATTTGATTGCCCACGAGCTTGAGGGTCTCATCGATCACCGAGCAAACTGAGACCGATACCATTTCTGGGCGTTCGGAACGGGAAAAGTCGAGTAGATTCTTCACTATCTCCGAAGCCCTGTCTGCCTGCGCCAAAATGTCCTGAATCATTCCCAGAGCCTCATCGTGATCAAGTTGCTCAAAATCCTCCTGGAACGCTTCTGCGGTCAGGACGATGTTATTGACCGGGTTGTTGAGTTCGTGGGCAATCCCCGAAGTAAATGTTCCAATTGCGGAGATTTTCCTTGCCTGCACAAGCTGTTCCTGACGTTCCTCCAATTCGCGTATCATTCTGTTGAAAGCCCGAAACAGTGGAAGGAACTCCTCGGAGCGGTGTTCAACTTCACGAATAGGAGTAAAGTCGCCTCCAGCGATCTTTTCCATGGCTTGTTGCATTTGAATCAGTGGGACCGGTCATCAATCTTGAGATATAAATCGCGACAAGAATCCCCAGAAGACCGAAGAATAGCATGGAAATGATAAATAGATAGAGAGCGGTGCGGGAGAGTCGGTCGATCTTTATTCGTTCTTGTTTGGCCCATTGCCCCGCAATATCCAGAAGTTTCTGGCCTGTCCCCCGCAGAGATTCCTCCAAGCCGGAAATGTCGGACCGCGGCTTCTCTCCCGTCGGCCGATTGCAGACTAGTCTTAATTTGTGAAAGGGTCTTCTTGTAATCGGCAAGTGTTTCCCCAAACCGCGATTCTGTGCCTTTTTGCGTGAGCCTAAGAATGTTTTTTTCGTGTTCCTTGTAAAGCCTCTCCACTCCATCCACGTAGGATGCCGCTTCCTCAAGGCTATGATGCTGCTTATACAGAAAGAAGTTCTTTTCAAATCTTCGTATTTCGAGGATGTTGTTTACCAAATCATCCGCGACTTCCACCAGGCGCAATCTGTGACTGATCTCTCTATGGATTTGAAAACTGAGAATCGCAAACACAAGTACGGACAGAAAGCAGAAGAGGAACGCGAGAATAATTTTTCGGCGAATCTTGAAGGTCGCCTTGTTCATGGGTCAAAGCCTTGCTGTCAGTCATGATCCGGGGATGCCGATGTCAGCGGTTCATCGGCCTGCGCAGGGACTCGATGCTAACAGAAACCCGAATATTAATCAATATCGCCAACGTAGAGTAATCCGTCCAGAGCATGTGGCTTCGGCACAGGTCAGGAGCCTTTCAATGCCTCTTGGATCTTCGCTTTCGGGACGAGCCCCACAAAGGATGCAGTGATTTCAGCGTTACGCACCACGAAAATCGTCGGTATCCTATGGATTCTAAATGCTTGGACCAACGGCCTATCCGCTATCATGATTAATCCTACCACCGCTTGGCCTTTTGTCTCTCCTGCGACTTCATTGAGGACGGATGCCATCCGCCTGCACGGCATTCATCTATCGCTGTAGAACTGGATCAGGACCGGGTACGTCTGCGACGCTTCCACAACTTCCTTCTTGAAATCCCTGGATGCAAAGTGCCTCAATACGCCGGTAACGTATTCAGCAGGCTTAGGATTCGGAGGACGCGTTTTCGGAGGAGGTGGAGCTTCCTGGGCCGGCGGCTCAAGTGGGACTTCGGCATGCGGTTCCGTTGCAGCGATCGGACTTAGGCTTTCTTCTTCCTTGATTTGACCGGAGTCTATGCTAGTGCTTTCCGATTCACCTCTGTTTTCTTGAGGTTGATCCATTTCGCCCCGGTGTTCCTCAGAGGACTGAACCCTCAGCCCCAGTTCCGCCATGTCAGGTTTCTCCTCGGCACGATGCGTGGACCAGATGAGTATCGCACCCCCGACAAGCAAAAAAAACGCTATGCTCGAAATGACGGACATCCAGCCTTTCCCGCCGTAATCTGCATCTCGCGTGAAATGCTGTGAGACCCCGGAAGAGTGAATTCCTTGCTCCTGACGTGCTAGAAACTTCGTCACCACAACCCCGCACGCAGGGCACTCACTCTTTTCTGCTTCCTGCGGAGCATTGCAGGCCGGGCACCGCCATCCGGGCTCGGCAGGCATTTCATGAGACGCTTCGGACTGGCTGACCGAGTGCTGCAAGGGAGGCACTTCATTCTCGGTCAATGCCCCCGCGGCAGACAGTTGCCTGTAAACGGATTGAAGAGCCTTGTCAGACAGCCCGTACTTGGATTTCAGTGCCGACGGTCCCATTCCCGAGCGAATGTCCGCGAGGATTTGCTTCGCACTGAGTTTCCTTGTCGTGGGATTGGTCACGGAAAATCCTCGCGTCTAAAGGTCGGCCATCAGCCATTTCAGCGCTCTGACGCTGCGGAACTCTTACCACAGTTTTGGCCGCACCGCATTGAAGGGTTCCCTGCCCGAGTCGGCCGGGACCTGCATTGACATCCGGAATTCGGTCGCCGAGAGAGCACAGGCCCACAGCGATAGGAAGTTGTTCTGCGCCTGGTGTCACCCGAATAGACGATTAAAGAAACGAACTGCTCGCATCTGCCAGTACGCCACGTTGACGGAAAAGAGGTTTCTCAGGTCAAAGTTCACGTTCTTGATTCCGCCGACAGAGGACAGGTAGTTCACGTGAGCGGCAACCGATACGGGGCATCCTTTTGCATGAATGTAACTTGATGAACGATTCCTGAAACAATGAATGAGGGAGCCGAAAATCTTCAGAATCATGTCATTGGATTTGGTGTTTCTGGCATCCACATCCGATGTAGTCTTGTAGCAGCCTTCGATCTTGATCTGGTCGCCGTTTATACTCCCTCTCCATTTGGTGCAATCTCCGGCGAAAATGACTTTTTCATCCGGGTCGAGGTTTAACTCCCCCCCCACGTTTCCTACAACGTACCTTACCTTTTTCATTCTGCTGTGCACATCGGGATAATACTTCTGAAATATGTGCATAGATTCCTGAAGCGCACCAGGGCAACCTCCCCAACAGTAGTCTTTGGAATGGTCTTCTGGAAAAGTCCCCACCGTGCAGGTAAGATTGCTGTCGGCAAAATATTTATCAATATGTTCCATACACAGTTCGAAGTTCCTAGTTCTGTCACGAACCTCATCCAGCGGGAAATCCCCACTCACTTCGATCTCATCGAGGCTCATCGGGCCGTATCCCCTTTCTGCGGCGAGTCTGAGGTGAATTACATCCCGGGGGTCTACATGAACCATGTGGGAGCCGACCGTGTCTACCGCGCATGAGTTCAGCCCCATGACTATCGCGCCCATTGAAAAGGGTGTGGGGGTCAGCATCATCTTCTGTCCCGCGATAATGGCATCAACAGCTATGAAATTCGGCTGAATGACTTCTTGAAGATCGGCGATCTTGTGTTCGAGGAAACTGTTGTGATCGACCAACCGGTGTCGGTCATCCTGCAGGCCGATGAAGTTCTTGAGGCTCAGCGTCAGTCTGGTCCACGGATGGGCCTTGAATTTTGGCAAATTGATGAGGAAGTCGGACTCGATGATAGGCTTAGGGACGAATATCAGATCTCGTAGACGTTTTGCATGGGACAATTTTACCGGAATTTGTCTCGCTTCATCGAAATAGTAGGTTTTGACTCCGTGTTTTTTGAGGATCTTAGTATATCCTGCTTTGCTGAAACAGAAGCGTGTAGGAATCGTGATGCCGGATCTCTCCCCGACGGAGAGCTCTGTTATGGCCGTCCCTTTCTCTTTACAGGCCGCGATTGTCCCCTCGATGAATTCTTTGCGCGTAAAAGCATGCGGAAACAACTCGGGGTCGGCTATGACGCAATTCGGCTTGAGCAGGACCTTTCCGCGAGGTTTTGCGCCTAGTTCCTCCATACCTTCTTTGATTATGCCCGCGATCTTTGCGGAATCATAATCGTCACACTTCATGATCAGGACTCTGTGTTTCACGGCCATAGCATGTACCTCTCCATAGGTCTATGTTTTGCGACTTTTGCGGAAGGCGTCGAGAAAATGCAGCTCGTTTTCTACCGCTGTTATAGACATTCTCAACGGTCTGGAGAAAACGCTGGCGCGTCTCATGGAGTGAAAGTACCCTTAGGGCAAAGCGCAGCTAGGCACTTTTATTAAGTGTTGCGTATATCGACCGGGAAGTCAATGTCTACCTGTTGTCTAACGTTAAGGAACTTACGAGCCGTGTTTGCAAAAAGGTCCCAGGTTGATGTAAGAGATACAATAGAGTGGGGCGCTATGTCTACCATCAAAGTCGATCTCAAATCCTTTAGAAATAATTCTGGAGCCCGTACTGCGGGATATGGCTTCTCCTCGGACCTTCCGCCATTTTCCTTGGAGGGGGAAATTCGCTTGAACGGCTGGCGGTTGGGTGTCTCTTCAGCGGGCACAGCGCTGGCGGTTCTTTTAGCTCTTCGGCTTTTCTTGCCTCTTCCTGTCAGACCCTTGCCTTCATTAACTTTATTTATGTTGACGTCCGTAGGAACAGCGGTTTTTTATTTCGGTGTCCGTCTGGTTACGTATTGGGTTGTCTGGCACAGAATTTCCGGAAACTATCCGCAAAAAGGTGGAAGGTATCTCGGCGCGAATGGTGAATTGCCCAGGAATGCGTTTCTCCCAGTTTTTGTGGTCCCCATCGCGTCATTTTTGTCTCTGTGCTTAATCTTGATCGACGGCAGCGGGCCGCTGGGTCCGGGGTGGTGGGTGGCGATTGCCGTTGTGGCAGGCCTGGCATTCCGCGACCTAAAAGCGATCCGGCACGCTCTATTTCTCGATCCGACGCTATGGCTCAAGGAGACGCCCCGAGGTCTCAACGTTCTTAAGCTGACCGTGGACCACACCTAGGGCGCGGACTTCAATGTACGGGCCCCAGCCGGCCAGTTTCTTCTTGCCTATCCCTTGAATTCTCGCCAATTCTTCTATACTGGAGAATCTGCCCACCGTTTGTCTCCGGCTGATAATCTTCTCCGCGAATCGAGGCCCTATCCCCGGAACTGCCATAAGGTCTTCGAGGTCAGCCGAATTCACGTCGATCCGTTTTCCGGCTGAGATGAGGTGTATGCCTCTAATCTTTTCTATTGAAGCCACTCTAAGATCATCGCTCAGTCTAATGGCTCTATTACATGGAATTTTCTCGTGGGAAGATCCCCATTTCTCTGGCTCAGGCACTCCGATCTCTTGAAGTATGCGAGAAATGTCCGCTGATTCCTCCAGAAAAAGAGTACCTAGGCATTTCCCGTCTTGAAACGCCTGATACATGCAATTACCGCGACCGACTTCTCGACTTAGCTTACAAGTTACCGAACCATCCCACGATGCAATGAACTCGAAGAAAACAGCCGTCAATCCCAATATTATGAGTCCATAGAGTGGGGTAGAGCTGTGGCGGTTTGCATTTAGGGCGGACACGTTCTATTGAACCAGGTCCTTCTGAAGTTTGTAGTCGATACTATCCACAAGTGCGTCCCAGGACGCCTGTATGATGTTCTGATTGAATCCGGCGGTCCACCAGACCTCTTCTCCATCGGTAGATTCTATTAAGACTCTTACCGTTGCCCCCGTACCGGAAGTCCCTTCGAGCACACGCACCTTGAAATCCGTCAGTCTTACCTGCGTCACATTGGGATAGAAAGCTTGCAAGGCCTTTCGCAATGCCTCATCCAGTGCATTCACGGGGCCATTCCCTTCCGCAGCGGAGAATTCCATTTTGTCTCCCACCACGATTCGCACGATGGCATCCGAGTACGTCTTGGTATCGCCCTCTCTCTTCACGTTGCTTACCTGAAACCCGTGCAGGCTGAAAAATTTCTTGTGAAGGCCCAACGTCCTCTTCATGAGAAGTTCGAATGAACCGTCGGCCACTTCGTATTGCGCCCCGCGTGCCTCGAGATCTTTAATCGTTCGCAAGATCTCAGATACCTTCGGATCTTCCGGAGAAAGGTGGATGCCATACTGCCCCGCCTTATGAACGAGCGCGGCCCGGCCTGCCTGTTCCGACATGGGGAATATCCGAGCATTGCCCACCATCGTGGGATCAATATGTTCGTACGCCTTCTTGTTTTTCACGACCGCGCTTGTATGCAAACCGCCTTTGTGCGCGAACGCCGACGCTCCCACATACGGCTGTGATTTTACCGGGGTTCGGTTCGCCATTTCGTCCACAAATTCGGACACGCGTTTGAGCAATCGCAAACGCTCAGGTTGGGCGTCTATTAGGCTCATCTTGAGAGCCAAAGCCGGAATGATAGAGATCAGATTTGCATTGCCGCATCGTTCGCCGATTCCATTGATGGTTCCCTGGACATGGACCGCGCCGGCTTCTACCGCCATCAAGCTATTGGAAACTGCCGTATCTGAATCGTTATGCGCATGAATACCTATAGGCTTTGAAACTCTCTCCCCGACATGTTTGACGATAGCAGCGATTTCTGAAGGGAGAGTGCCTCCGTTGGTATCGCACAACACGAGTAGATCCGCTCCGCCGGCTTCGGCTGCTCGCAGAGTTTGCAGCGCATACTCGGCATTGTTCTTGAATCCGTCAAAGAAGTGTTCCGCATCGAAGATGACTCTGGCAAAGTGAGGCCGAAGAAATGCGATCGAATCCGTTATCATCTCGATATTTCTTTTGAGAGGGATGGCGAGGATTTCCCTCGCATGCAAGTCCCAACTTTTTCCGACTATCGTCACGACTTGCGTGCCGGTTTCGACCAAGGCGCTGATCTGGGGATCTTTCTCAGGCGAGATTTCGGACCGGCACGTGCTGCCAAAGGCTACCACTTGAGCATTTCTAAAAGAAACTTCTTTAGCCAAGCGGAAGAAGTTGCGATCCTTGGGATTTGAACCTGGATAACCCCCCTCGATGAAATCGATGCCGATTTCATCCAATTTACGTGCGATTCTCAGCTTGTCTTCAAGTGAAAAAGTAATCCCCCAGGTTTGGGCGCCGTCCCTGAGGGTAGTGTCGTAAAGCTCGATCATGTTCAAATACTTGCTCCTGCAGGCCGGAATTCGTTCGAGTGTTCACGCCTCCGTGCCAGCACCTTCTCAACCCGACGATTACACGGCCTTTTCCAATTCAAAAACATCATGGAGAGTTCTGACTGCGAGTTCGGCATACTTTTTCTGAATCACGCAGGAAATCTTTATCTCGGACGTCGAGATCATCTCTATATTTATACCTTCTTTAGCAAGAGCTGAAAACATCGTCGAAGCCACACCGGAATATGAACGCATTCCAAGACCGATGATGGAGACTTTTGCAATGTCCCCGGTTCCGGTCACATCCTTGGCTCCGAGGGCTTCCTTAATTCCACGGCAAATTTCCAAACTTTTAGCCAGGTCTGCTTCCAGCACGGTGAAGGAGATGTCGGTAATCCCTTCGGCACTGGCATTTTGAATGATCATGTCCACAACAACGTGTGCGTCTGCGAGCTCCGAGAATATTATGGAAGCCACACCGGGTTTGTCCTGGACTCCAGATATCGTTATCTTCGCTTCTTTCATATTACAAGTAACGGCTCTGACGGACTCTCTTTCCATTTCAGAATTCTCCTCCGTGACCAAGGTGCCTTCTCGGTCGTTGAAACTGGAGCGGACAACCAGGGGAACTCGGTGGCGCATGGCAAATTCGACCGCTCGTATATAGAGCACTTTGGCTCCCAGAGAGGCCATCTCGAGCATTTCCTCATAGGCTACCACCTTGAGCTTGCGGGCGTTACTGGCGATTCGTGGGTCTGTTGTGTAAACGCCGTCCACATCGGTAAATATCTCGCACAAATCGGCATTCAATGCCGCGGCCACTGCCACCGCCGAAGTGTCAGATCCGCCTCGTCCGAGAGTGGTGATGTTGCCTGATTTATCGACCCCCTGGAAGCCTGCTACTATCACGATTTTTCCTGCGGCCAGATCGGCCATAACAGATTCCTTGTTTACCGCGGCAATCCGGGCAGCGCCGTAAGCATTATCTGTGCGGAGTGGAATCTGCCAGCCGCAGTACGATCGTGCCTTATAACCCATAGAGTCAAGGGTAATTGCCAATAAAGCTATCGTAACCTGTTCGCCGGTAGAAATTAGAACGTCAAGTTCGCGTTCATTCGGCGTACCGATTATTTTGTTGGCGAGGCCTATAAGTCTGTCGGTCTCTCCCGCCATCGCCGAAACGACCACCACAATATCGTCACCTAATTCTTTCCGCGTGGCCACTCTCCGCGCCACGTTGGCAATCCTCTCCACATCGCCTACCGACGTTCCGCCGTATTTTTGCACGATCAGGGGCATCAAATTTTCTCCGAAGACAGCTATTTGAAAAGTTCCCCAACGGGAACACTCGACCACTTTGGCCGACGCTCACGAGAGCAGCTTCCTAGGAGCCTATCGCTCGACCTCACTCGCCGGCACCATCGTGCTACGCGGAGGTTGCATCCATTGTTCCATTACCTCACCTCGGCTCCTAGGAGTCTGGCATACTGGTTCTTTTTGCTATGGCAGCTCATGAGAGATTCCGATACGATATTCGCTATCGTGCCACGAATTCGAGAAAGTCCCGCGGGACGCGGGATTACGCAACAGCCTCCTAATGTTGAACACGGCTAAGAATACCCGCAATTCTGTCCTCCCATGCTCCTTCTTTGGACCATTGGAGCACGATCCTGCGGGAATCGTCCAGGTTTCCGAATTCAATAGAGATTGTCAAGGAATTCTCCTCGAATCCTCTCATTTTCTCAGCCCATTCTATGATGACAGCGCCACCTTCTTCGAGATAGTCTTCCAGCCCAATGCCGTCGATTTGATCGGGTTCAATCCTGTAAAGATCGGCATGGTACAGAGGAAATTCCCCTTCGAAGCGGTTGATCAACGTGAAAGTGGGGCTTACCACCTCGTCTTGAGATACTCCCGTAGCTGCGGATATTATTCCCTTGGCAAGTCTTGTCTTGCCGGATCCCAGCTTCCCGAACATCAGGATCGCGTCCAATGGCTTTAGAATTGAGCCTATGGCCTCACCCATTCGAATTGTTTCTTGCTCGGAAGCGGCATGAATCTCCAGGGTGTTAAGCATGGTGCGAATCCACTGGACCAGTCCGACGATTCGAGTGATGAAAGCGGCCTCAAGCTGCCGATAGATGGGCCATTCCGCCTGCATCGGCAACCCCTATAAATATCCCCCATCTGCACTTTCTGCAAGGTATTCGACGCGATTTGGTAGATTTTCGTCTCGAGGTCGTTATTTCAGCCGAACCAAATATGACGTGTTCAGCCTTTCTTGACGGAATTCCTTGTGTCTTCCCACACTTCGTGCTAGACTTCACTTCGGAATTTGCGATGCGCTGTGATTGCTCTGCTTTAAAGTCAGAGGCGTCAGTGACAATTTAATATTGGAGCGATGGATTTTATAAGATCTTTTTTGACAGAGGCGCCGAGTCACCGTAATAAGACGGGCCGTCCATTTGTCACTCTAAGTTACGCTCAAAGCCTCGATGGTTGCATATCCGCACGTGCCGGAGAAGCGCTGCGTTTGAGCGGCCGTCAGTCTCTTACGCTCACTCATCAACTCAGGGCCGGCCATGATGCCATATTAGTAGGCATAGGCACTGTCTTGTCCGATGATCCCCGTCTTAATGTCAGGCTTGTCAACGGCAAAAGTCCTAAGCCAATCGTTGTGGACAGCCGCCTAAGGCTCCCCTTGGATTGCAAACTTCTCAATCAGAATTCCCACTTCCCTTGGATCGTGGCTCGGGAAGAGGCGGACAGTGCGCGTCGTGAAGCCATCGAAGCGTCGGGCGCTAAGGTTATTGTAGTCCCGTCCAATTCCAGAGGGCAGGTTAATCTTACGGAGATGCTCCGCGAACTCGGCAAACGCGGGATCAACAGCCTCATGGTGGAAGGCGGGTCGCGCATCATAACGAATTTCCTCTTAGATCAACTGGTCGATTACCTCGTCTTGACCGTGGCTCCGGTGCTCGTGGGTGGTTTACGTGCGGTTAGCGATCTCGGCCAGTCCGACCCTGCTCGTTTCCCCCGTTTACGCAATGCGGGTCATCAGTGGCTCGGGGAAGATCTTATACTCTGGGGCGCCCTGGCCTGAGCATGAAGCGGCTGTCTCTAGAATTTACACAGCCCTATCAGGTGACTGTCATTGAGGAGTCGCTACCGAAACCGGCTCCGCGCCAAGTACTGGTCCGCACTATTTGCACCGGAGTCAGTGCCGGCACCGAAATGCTCGTCTACAGGGGACAATGGCCTGAAAGCCTCCTCCTCGACGAAACCATCCCCGCTTTGGCTCGTCCATTCTCGTATCCGTTGAAGTACGGATATTGCGCCGTAGGACGCATAATCGAAATCGGGTCTGAACTTGACCGCGATTGGTTGAACAAAAAAGTATTTTCCTTTAATCCCCATGAAAGCCATTTCTTGGCTTCACCGAATGAGTTGATCCTTTTGCCCGATTCCTTGACTGCAGAGGAAGCGGTTTTTTTGCCCAACACGGAAACCGCGATAAGTTTTGTCATGGACGGGCGGCCGCTTATTGGGGAACAGGTGGCGGTTTTTGGTCAAGGTGTGGTAGGCTTATTGACTACAGCATCATTGGCTCGATTCCCTCTAGCTCGTTTGGCGACCCTTGACCGCTATCCTTTCAGGCGGCAGCGCTCCGTAGAATTTGGCGCTCAAGAATCTCTGGACCCCACGCGGCCCGACGTCCTCGAGCAACTGCGGCAGTTGGTTGGGGCAGAGCTTCCTGGGGATGGATTCGATTTGAGTTATGAGCTGTCAGGTAATCCCTCAGCTCTCCAACAGGCAATTTCAGCCACCGGCTTCAGCGGTCGTATTGTAATCGGCTCATGGTACGGTGGAAAGCGGGCTGATCTGGACCTGGGAGGAAGGTTCCACAGGGGCCGGATCAAATTGATAAGCAGTCAGGTCAGCCACGTGGCACCCGAACTTACGGGTCTTTGGACCAAATCGCGCCGCCTTGAATTTGCCTTGCACATGCTTGAGCAGTTGAGACCTGCAAGCCTGATTACTCATCGTTTCTCTATCCGGCGGGCCGCGGAAGCATATAATTTGCTTGATCGCGTTCCGGAAGAAGCGATACAACTTATCTTTACTTATGAGGATGTCGCATGAGTTCGCTTTATGTTGTGGCAGTAAAGCGCGATTTTGTCGCTCAGCATTTTCTTGTCGGCGGCGATTGGGGGTCGGAGAACGAGCTCCACTCTCATCATTACAGTGTGGAACTGCAATTGGAAGGGAGCCGGCTCGATCGACACGGGTATCTGGTGGACATAGTGGACATCGAGTCCGGTCTGGACGATCTGGTGTCCCGATACCGTGACAAAACATTGAACAACCTGCCTCAGTTCAAGGATCTCAATCCCAGTATTGAAAATCTGTCCAGAATTTTTTGCGACCAACTTTCCGAACGCGTCCATGCTTCCAATATTACAGCCGTGACAGTGAAAATTTGGGAAAATGAGATTGCCTGGGCGGCATTTCGCAGAGAACGTATTTGAAAATCGGGCTGGTCATTTACGGCAACTTGGAAACGCTTACCGGTGGTTATCTCTACGACCGCATGCTGGTAGACTATCTGCGTTCGCAGGGAGATGATGTGGCGATCTATTCTCTGCCGTGGCGCAACTATACAAGGCATCTTCTGGACAACTTTTCGCAGAGGTTTATGCGCTCCTTAACAAAAGCGCAAGTCGACTTGCTGCTTCAGGATGAACTCAACCATCCCTCTCTGCTTCGACTAAATCGGAGCTTGAAGTCGAGGGTGGGCTTCCCGATCGTGTCCATAGTTCACCATCTTCGCTCGAGCGAATCACGTCCTGGCTGGCAAAACAGCATGTACCGTTTAATCGAAAAGAATTATCTTGCAAGGATGGACGGCTTCGTTTTCAACAGTGTCACCACTCGCAACACAGTGGAGGCTTTAATCGGCAAGGGCAATCGAGGGGTTGTTGCTTTTCCCGGCCGCGAGGGCGTGAAACCTGACATCACAAGAGAAGCAATGGAAAGCCGTGCCGCGAAGCCCGGTCCTCTCCGAATCCTTTTCGTGGGCAGTCTAATTCCTCGCAAGGAGCTGCACACATTGATCGCGGCACTTGTCCGCTTGCCGAGGGATAGCTGGAGACTCGACGTTGTAGGAAGCCCCGAGGCGCTTCCATCCTATGCCAAACGAGTGACGGCCCAAATCAAGAAACTGGGAATAGATGAACAGGTGCTGTTGTTGGGTCCGCTGACGGGCCAAGAGCTTCAGGCTTGTTATGCGAGAAGCCATTTGCTAGCGGTACCGTCTTCCTACGAGGGCTTCGGGATAGTATACTTGGAAGCTATGGGGTTCGGGCTCCCTGCCCTCGCTTCCACCGCAGGGGCAGCTCACGAGATCATTACCCACGGCCGCAATGGATTCCTTGTGCAGCCTGGAGACGCTGAAGCCATAGCAAGCCACATCGAGGAATTGATCAATGACCGAAAAAAACTGAGCCAGATGGGCTTAGCCGCGCTTGAACGCTATTCATCTCACCCCACGTGGGCTGAAGCAGCGGCTACTATCCGCAGATTCTTGGAAAAGATGGTGCACTAGATCAATGACGATTCCGTCGGCCTATAGCTTTACGCGATACTTAGCCGCAAAGAAGAGTGTGGACGACCGTGCTCTCAACAAGACAGTCTGGAAAAGCCTTGCTCGCACCGTTGCCGCTTACCCTGTCGAAGATCGTATAAGGGTCCTTGAAATCGGGTCCGGAATAGGGACGATGGTCGAGCGGGCCCTCGACTGGGGATTGCTGACCCGTGCCACCTACCTCGCTATAGATGCCGAGCCGGCTAACATCTCTGAGGCTGCATCCCGGTTGCCGTCCTGGGCTGCCGAGAATGGATACACTATCGAAGGACCGGACAGCCACAACGTTCGGCTCCAGAGCCAAGAGCAGGACGTATTGGCCAGGTTGGAGACTGCGGAACTCTTCGAATTCCTGGCTCGGGAATCGGGTAATTCCAAGTGGGACTTGCTGATTGCGAACGCCTTCCTGGATCTGATAGACGTTCCCGCAACTTTGCCCAAACTATTCTCGCTACTGAAACCGGGCGGCCTCTTCTATTTTACGATCACCTTCGATGGGGCCACGATCATCCAACCCAAGATTGACGCTGCGTTCGATGCCCAAATCGAAGCCTTGTACCACGAAACGATGGATCGTCGGGTTATTGGCGGGAAGCATTCCGGGGACAGCCGGACCGGTCGCCATTTCTTCGAGCATGCCCGGACCGCTGGGCGCGACGCTACTGGAAGCCGGCGCTTCAGACTGGGTAGTCTACGCAGATCCAAATGGCTACAGCGGCGATGAAGCGTACTTTTTGCACTTTATCATTAATACGATCGGACTTGCCCTGGACAATCATCCAAATTTGGATCAGGCACGATTTGCTGAATGGATTCAAGAGCGTCACGCGCAGATCGAAAAGGGCCGGCTGGTATATATAGCCCATCAAATGGACTTCTTTGGGCGGATCGCGGAATGAGTGTATTGCGGCCGCTGCCGGACTTCTGAAGTAAAGTAGGGCGGGCCGTGCCCGCCGTGTCCCTAACCCGATTGCGGCCGCGGGCCGCCCCACACCTATGACTGTTTCGGAAAAGCCGCCATGAGAGGCTCGGAAAAGGATCTTACTTGCATAGTAGGACCGGCATCTTGCCGGTCATTCTTTTTCCCCCCGTTGACCGGCAAGATGCCGGTACCACTGGGTGTTGCCGACGTAGATAAGGACCGCACTTTTGTCCTCTCCAATGGCGGGCGGCCGCTCGCCCCTCCCACACTACATGCCATAAACAGCCTTGTACTTGCGTTCCAGGTAGTCGATCAAGCAACCGGGATTCAAATTCTCTCCTGTTACCGTTTTTACCAAGTCGTTCGGCAGGTATCGCGAGCCCTGTGAATGGATCTTGTCGCGCAACCATTCTCGGAGCTGGGTAAATTCTCCACGCGCCATTTGATCGTTCAAATTGCCCAGATCATGTTCGGCCTGTGCGAAAAACTGGGCCGAATAGAGGTTTCCGAGTGTGTATGTCGGAAAGTAGCCGATTGATCCCGAAGACCAGTGCACGTCCTGCATCACTCCCAGCGCGTAATCCGGAGGAGTTAGCCCGAAGTAGGCTTCCATCTTTTCATTCCACGCGGACGGCAGATCTTTCACATCCAGATCCCCGCGTGACAACAACACTTCAAGCTCAAACCGGAGCAGAATGTGGAGATTGTAAGTTACCTCGTCGGCCTCCGTTCGAATCAGACTCGGGACCACCTCATTAACCAAGAAGAAGAAATCCTTGATCCGCACGTCTTTGAGAGAAGCGAACCGAGCCTGAGCTTGAGGATAAAAGTGCTCCCAAAACGGCAAAGACCGGGCCACCAGGTTTTCCCACATTCTGGATTGCGATTCATTGACACCCAGAGAGATTGGCCTACAAAATGGCGTGCCCCAATGTTCGAGCGGCAGTCCCTGATGGTATATGGCATGCCCTGCCTCGTGCACAACCGAAAAGAATGCTTCACTAAAGTCATTTTCGCTGTATCTCGTGGTGATGCGCACGTCGCCCGGCCCGATCCCGGTCGTGAAGGGATGTGCCGAAATATCCAGACGGCCGCCCCGGAAGTCGTAGCCGATCTGCTTCGCCACCTCGACAGCGAAAGCTCGCTGATCGGCAATCGGAAAACTTCGTCCGTGCATGTCGCCGACCGGTCCGGCAGCCCCCTTAATTCGTTCGAGCAAACTTACGAGAGCTTGTGTAAGCCGGCTGAATATGGGTCGGAGATTCTTGACCGTTTCGCCCTGTTCGTAACCCTCCAGAAGCGCATCATAAGGTTCGTCTTCATATCCGAAGGCATCCGCTGCTTCGCGTTCAAGTGAGACAATGCGATCCAGATAGGGCATGAATGTCGGCCAATCGTTTCGCGGCCGAGCCTTTTCCCAAACTGATTGCCCTTCCGCCGTGGCCCTCGCAATCTCGATTGCAAGCCTTTCCGGGATCTTGGTTGCGCGATCGTATGATCTCCGCCATTCACGTATGTTCACGGCTGAGACAGACAACGGATCGTCGGCCAGGTCAGACCCTTCAAGAATCGCCAGCCATTCTCCGATGCGAGGATCGGTAACCATTCTGTGTCGCGTCTTGGCAAAGTAGGACAAGACGTCCACACGATGTGCGTGGCCTTCGGCCGGAATCTGGGTTCGCTGGTCCCAGTGCAACAGGGCGATCGTCGAGCCCAGGTAAGCGAATTCCTTACTATGCCCCGATAGTTGTTCGTACGCTTCGGAAGAGTTCATTATCCCTCCTCACATCCTGTTAGAGTCTGGTGGTCGAAGTCGACGGACAGCTAGCTAAGATATTTTTGCAAGGCTACAGAACTTTGTCAGACAATTATATACAAATATCGTTTCGACAAAAATCAATTACTATCATACCTCAAACAGCCGCGGCCGAAAATAGTTCCATGAATTCGGTCATCACTCGGTAGAGGCGTTCATCGAGTATGCGTTTGACCTCCGATCCCCATTACGAAGGCGGGCGCAAATGCGTGACTGGTGGCCGGGATTTTGCTCATGATCCAAACATACCACGGACTAGTCTCAATTCCAAAAGTGATCCTGGTCTTCCGCTGTCTCCGCTGGTGCAATGCTCGGTGTCTGAGCAAACGGAAAACTGACCCACTACCCGCCCCAGCGACATCTGGCAACATTAGATTGCTCTCGTATGACAGCTATCAGCTATTGGGAGGGCGGGTGTAATCAGCGACCGGTTGCCAGGACATTTCGCCTAAAGCCACGCGCCTATCCAAGGTATGGTGAAAGCGAGGCTGAAGCTGCCGCCGAGAGTCCACGATTGCCTGTCAAAGGCGAATTGATACTCGCCCGTCAGGGGCGTCCCGCCTAACACATCGGTGATGTCAATTCGTTTTGCACTCCCGTGCAACAAGTTCCATCTGCCGAACACACTCACTTTTCCGCTGCTAAAGACGGCCTGGCCGTATTCCGCGAATGCTTCCAGAAAATAGCCCTTGCCGACCCCCTTATCCAGTTCAATTCTATCTTGCGTTAATAAAGTGAAGTTGCCGATAGAGTCATGGTATATCACGTCACCTCCCAGCCAAGGAAAGCCAATGACCTTGAACATGAGCTGGCTTCCGCCCTGGGTTCCCTGGTTGGTTTGAAGACCGACAAAAGGGATATAACAATTGATGGTGACGTCCCCGGTGTTGGATGACGATCCAATCGGGCCAAAAAAATTGCCCGGGTCCTTAAAGCTTGTGTCGAAGCGATCATAGCGAAAACCCGCGAGCAGCTCACCTAGCCCACAGGTCTGGCAAGTCAAGGCTGCATCCGTAAACCACCATTCGGTATTCGTACTCCACGTTTTGCCTCCCGACGATCCGTCGGTAAGGGAAAAGGTCTCGTCAGACGGCTGGTTGGCGGGGACCAATACCCAATAATCGGTAAAGAAGTCTATTCCTCTCCAAAGGCTTACTTGAACTGCACGTCCCAGCCAAAGCCCTTTGATGGGGTAAGTGTTCTTTATTGACAACAAGTCATCAGCAAGTGGGCCGGAACTAGGGCGCCGAAGGTTAAATGAAAGCGTAGTGGCTTTTGGGTCTGCTCCCCATCCGGCATATAATGTGAAAGGTGCGGTAATTGCTTTTGCCGGCACGCGGGCGAAAAGCTCGCCCGAGGGGCCGCCAAAGAGGGGAAGGCCGGCAAGCGATTTCCGAACACATCCTGTGCATTCGCCAGGCCGGAGAGAAGAAAGATAGCAACGATTGAAAGCGCACAACATCCTAACCGCGATCGGCCTCGATTATCCATTTTCTCCTTCGCAAATCCAAATGCCGGAACTCGCAACGATATCACGATAGGCAAGCCCGTAACTGGGGCGAGAAAGGCAATATAATATTTGACGTAGAGTAGACCATTTAAAGTCAAAGTGTAATAGTTGTCAAGGAAATTAGCTAAATGATCGTAATCATGACTTAAGTGGGGCAGGCTTTCCGAAAGTGTCTCAAAACTATTTTGATGCCCGGAATCGTGCTACGATGGCAGCCCGGCGCTGAAGCACCAGGCTACTTTCTATCGCCCCGATGGGGCTGAAATGCAAGCGTCCCGTAGGGACTGCAGATAGTAGCCCGGCAATTCATTGCCGGGAAAAGGGAGCATCGTGCTACGAATTTCATTCACGGTTTGATTTTGAGACAATCTCGGAAAGTCTGCCCCACAGGTTCAATGTCACTTTTCCGTGGAGAAACAAATGCTTGCGAATGATCGTCACCCATTCACTCACCCCGTGCCATCCCCGGACGGCCAAGGGTCTTAGATTCAGGGCTCTCTCTCCCAATTTGTTAGGCCGGATAGACTTGACGTACATTCTAACCCTACAACGCGACTTATTGCATTTTTTGCTTGATTTTGCTTGAAACCTGCCATACTACGGAACATAACGTCGAAGAAGGAGGCAGGTCATGCTCCCGTGTCCGCGATGTGACGAACACCTCTACCCGGTCCCGAAATTCGATTTGGACAGAGACGATGTTGCAGATTTCATCAACGAACTCATGGGGTTCCACGAGCAGTTCGCCGACTGCTTTCAACGGAGCGAATCCAGGGGGCATTTCTTCAACTTCATGGCTGGACAATTTAGCGCTCTGGAGCGCAAATCCATTGAACCCATAGCACTGGCTCTGGAGAACGGCAATGTTAGGGCATTGCAGCGTTTCGTCAGCGATGCTCCGTGGGACGATGACAAGATTATGTTCAAGTATCGTAGTTTGGCAAGTGATGATCTGGGCAGCCCAGATGGAGCCCTGATCTTCGACGAAAGCGGTTTCGTCAAGAAAGGACAGGACTCGGTTGGTGTCGCTCGCCAATACTGTGGGACAATCGGAAAAGTCGACAATTGCCAGGTGGGGGTCTTTGCCGGATATGTGTCCGAACACGGATACGCCCTGGTCGACAAGCGACTGTTCATCCCTGAGAAATGGTTCGGTGACGACTATCTTGAACGACGGGAAAAGTGCATGCTGCCTGCTGAAACTGTCTTCCAGTCCAAACCCAGACTGGCGGCAGAAATGCTCACCGCCCTCAGTGAGGAAGATGTCCTGCCTTTCAAGTATGTGCTTGCCGACTCGTTGTATGGGGTCAGCCCGGAGTTTATCGCAGCAGTTGAGGCGCTGCCCGGCAAGACCTACTTCGTATCCGTCCCAAAAGATACCCAATGCTGGCTGAAGCGACCCATGACCATTACCAAAGAATACCGCTGGGGAGGAGAGAAACGCAGAAAGAGAGTTCTGGTTGCTCCTGAAGCCAAGCCGCTGACGGTGGAGGATTTAGCCAGAAACACGAACGAGTACTTCTGGTATCGCCGGAAGGTGTCGGAAGGGACCAAGGGGCCAATCGTCTATGAGTTCACCCGGCGCCGAGTCATCCTGTCGGCTGCCGGGCTTCCAAAGAAGACCGTTTGGTTGCTGATCCGTCGAACCTTGGGCGAAGATCCGCAATACAGCTATTTCATCAGCAACGCCATGAGCAGTACAAGGCTGAACACGCTTGTATGGCTTAGTGGTCTGAGATGGGCAATCGAGCAGTGTTTCCAGGAGACCAAGACAGAACTGGGTATGGACCACTACGAGGTTCGTAAGTTTCAAGGGTGGCACCACCACATCATAACCTGCATGCTGGCCCATTTCTTCCTCTGGCACCTGAAAATCAGGATGGGGAAAAAAAGCACCGTCCATTACTCTGTCGCAGCTTAGGGTATTGCTCAAGGTGATCTTGCCAATGAAGCAGCACACACTTGAAACGTTAATCGAACAGGTAACATGGATACAGAACCGAAACCATCGAGCCCACATGTCACATAGAAAGAGGTGCTTGCTTCAAGTCCTGGATACTCCATAAGTCACGTTGTAGGGCTAATGGCATCGTATGTCCAAAACAAGACTCTTCGCATTTGAGAAGGTTTCATACATATACGTAGGGATGACATGTCAGATTACATGTTGGTAGGTTTATTTCGTGACCTCGGGCCACATGACAGAAGCCGATCGTGCAACCGATGCTAATCTTTCCCTGTGGTTGCGTTTATTCTTCCTTCACGGCATGTTTTTTGTATAAGGAAACTGTTCAACCAGAAAAAGGTTACTTCAAATTTAGGGATCGTCGCGATGGTAGGGTTCCGGGTTGGGATCTCTCGAGAGATCTCTATTGCTTTGTTTATGGAATGAAATTCGGCCAAGTGAGGTCGACTTGGAGGGATTGGGTTTATGATTAGAGTCAGGTACGTGTTGGCAGTGTTCGCTGTTGTGCTTCTTGGTGCCTCTCCCGCCCTGGGATGGGAATTTCAAATGACCGGCTCGTTTACGTGGACCCACGAGTTTTATAACCAGTCGGGGCCCAACGGTTTTTTCGGACCGTACAACGTCGACAGGGGAGTGGGTACGACAACAGCCAATCTCAACTACTGGTGGAATGGAGCACGATTAGCGCAAAACATCGTCACCGGGCAGGACGCCAGTAGATCGTACATTTATGGCGTTTTCGACCCGGTGATAAATATTAATCCGGCTATCAAACTTTTCGCGAGATTTCGCCTCGGACAATGGAACGTTCCCCAGGCCGGCTATTATTTCACCCAAGACGCGCTCGGCACCGATAACGCTTTCAGCGAAGCCCAATTTACCATGTTCTGGGCTACGGCTTCCCTGCCCTGGGGCACGTTCGGAATAGGGAAGAGGCGGTGGAAATTCGGAACGGGCCTTCAGTATGACGGTTCCGACGGTCTTACGACTGAGTCCATAGTTTTGAATGCACCGTATGGCCCGCTTGACATCGGTGTCGCGTTTTATTCGCACAGACCTGCACGCGCGGGTCAAACCATCACCGTCGATCCGTACGATCTCATTGCAGCACCGTACTTCAATCACGCGGACAAGAGCGGTGTGATCACCAATGACGTACTGTCGTACGTGGTATATAACAACGGTCCGCTTCAGGCAGGAATTCTCGCATCATACGGGGGCTATCACATTGGCCCGGAGGCGCAATTATTGGGTGCGGCAGCTTTGGTGGCGGCCCCTGATTTGGGTCAGGATTCGGGATATTTTCACGGAACGGTTTACGAAAAGTACTTCAACGGTCGGTTCTTTTTCAATGCAGAAGCTGCCTGGCTGTATTGGCAAGATCGGCTGTCCGGGGTCGGCGCTTTCGCTCACCTTCCCAACCCGAGGGACACGGAGCAATGGCGTTACATGGCCGAGACAGGGGCAGTGTGCGGACCGGCAAAGCTTTCATTCCTCTATGCCCGGACACCTGGCCCCGACCGGAGAAACTCCGCCTTGATACACGACGTGGACCCATGAGTTTTATAACCAGTCGGGTTCCAACGGCTTTTTTGGACCGTACAACGTCGACAGGGGAGTCGGTACGACAACAGCCAATCTCAACTACTGGTGGAATGGCGCAAGATTGGCTCAAAACCTCGTCACCGGTCAGGACGCCAGCAGATCCTACATTTATGGCGTGTTCGACCCGGTGATAAATATCAATCCTGCCATAAAACTTCTAGCAAGATTCCGCCTCGGACAATGGAACGTTCCCCAGGCCGGGTATTACTTCACCCAAGACGCGCTCGGCACCGATAACGCTTTCAGCGAAGCGCAATTTACCATGTTCTGGGCCACTGCTTCCCTGCCCTGGGGCACGTTCGGAATAGGTAAGAGGCGGTGGAAATTCGGAACGGGCCTTCAGTATGACGGTTCCGACGGTCTTACGACTGAGTCCATAGTTTTGAACGCTCCCTATGGCCCGCTTGACATCGGCGTCGCGTTTTATTCGCACAGACCGGCACGCGCGGGGCAAACCATCACCGTCGATCCGTACGATCTCATTGCAGCACCGTACTTCAATCACGCGGACAAGAGCGGTGTGATCACCAACGACGTACTGTCGTACGTCGTATATAACAACGGTCCGCTTCAGGCAGGGATTCTCGCATCGGTACGGGGGGTATCACATTGGCCCGGAGGCGCAATTATTGGGTGCGGCAGCCCTGGTGGCGGCCCCTGATTTGGGTCAGGATTCGGGATATTTTCACGGAACGGTTTACGAAAAGTACTTCAACGGTAGGTTCTTTTTCAATGCGGAAGCTGCCTGGCTGTATTGGCAAGATCGGCTGTCCGGGGCCGGCGCTTTCGCTCACCTTCCCAACCCGAGGGACACGGAGCAATGGCGTTACATGGCCGAGACAGGGGCAGTGTGCGGACCGGCAAAGCTTTCATTCCTCTATGCCCGGACACCTGGCCCCGACCGGAGAAACTCCGCCTTGATAGGCAAGCAATCCGCGGCATTCGTGTGGCATCCCACCTTTGACACCCTGCTCGGGAATTTTGATGTGTTCAGGCCATACAGCTTTATCCTGAGCTACAATTATGGAGGAGGTTTCAATGCTTATAACCTCTCTCTGGACGGCTATTTGCGTGATGCCTGGGTGCTCGGGGCAAGACTGGATTATGCTGTGGCGGCAAACCTGAATGTGTTCGGGACCTTCCTCTGGGCGGAGCGGACCGCCAACGGGTACGGCTGGGCCTGCATAGCCCCCAATGACGCCTTGATGCCCCCGCAGTTTGTACCCACGGTAAACGATGGAAACATCCAATTTGCAATAAACGGCGCTGCCGGCTCGCCGAATATACCGGATACCGCTCTGGGCTGGGAAATCAATGCCGGAGTGGACTGGGAGTGGTTGGAAGGATGGACTCTAGAATTTCTCGCTGGTTGCTGGCAACCCGGCAAATGGTTCAGCTATGCCTGCATAGATAGATCGGTACCCGGCTGGAACGTACCTGGTCCCGGGAACTTCTGGGGCACCAATCCGGGCCGTAACATTGATCCCATTTTTGCAGGCCAGTGTACAATGAGTTTCAGCTTCTGACGAATTGATGAACTTTCCCGACGTCTCTGAGGAGTTTTGCAAATGAAAAGAGTTCTCTTAGCATCGCTTATAGCGGCCTTTGTCGCAACCATGGCGTACGGAA
>CAVSPC010000053.1:0-21783 GCA_963729795.1 uncultured delta proteobacterium
TTTGCCGATTCCCACTTATTTTAGAACGAACAAGTATACGGCACGGTCGTAGTGCCTCCATTCATCTATCCTGAGCGCCAAACAAGAATCGCAATGGGGGCAATCTTCTAGGGATGAACCGCGGCACGCGCGACTTGTATCTAACATACTCCTCGCCGAACTTGCGTACGAGGCGCTTTTCCTCGATAAGTGCTCCGGAGATCAGATAGAGTGACAGAACCATATTTGTCACCAAACCGGTGCAGGTTAAATCTCTAGCCCAAAGGAGCAAGAGTCCTGCAAGGAACCGGGGATTGCGTATTTCTCCGTAAATACCCCAGGTAACAAGCCTATCCGAAGTGCCTCTGGCCTTTCGGCCGATCCCGACCGCTGTTAAGCCAAGGAAATCCCATATATTGATGAATCGGAAAGAAAGGTAACCGATTGCCAGTGCAACGACCCAAATGGCAGATTTAACGGCGATAAAGACTCCATGCCACCTTAATACAGGCAGGTCGTTGTACCGTGGTGTGACCCAATAGACGAGCCCAAGTGTAATCGCCGAGATAATACTGTAGATAAGACGATAATAAGGTCTAATACGGCTGTCAGGGGCCAGTATCCTGGCGACAACACCCTCAATGTTGAGCAAAGAATGCGACACACACCAACAAATCCAAATGATTGCCGTGATTCCTAATCGCAGTATGTCCTCGTAACAATTCATTCAGGCTTTCCTTGAGGAAAAGCCAATTCCGGCAACTAAATAATTACCGTAGTGCAAAATTCCGATCCAGATCCTCGCCCCGCTGCTACATTCTGAAACTGCGACTTCTCCAGAAGGACCTGCGCAGTTTCGAGCACTTCTCAACACGTTCTTTGAGAAGGTCAAGGTCGGAAACCAGCGAAGCGCCGATCTGAGCCAGCATCCTTTCGACTTCCGCGACGCACAAGATTACGTTATCGATCGCCTCTATCTTTTTTTGAAAGGGGCTTAATTCCGAATTTTGTTTCATCTTGTAACAGTTTGTATACATTGAAAGTTATCCCACGACTGATACAAAAAGGCTTTCAAACAAGGCTCAAAAGAAGATCCAAGTGCCCGATTGCGCCTCCAGATATTCATGGTCTCAACCTCAGCATTATACCCAACTTGCCGCGATATTTCACCCTCGTTCAGCAACGCGGCATGCACCATGAAATATCGCCCTTCAGACGGGAAGCCTCGCCGGCTTGACCGAGAATCTTCCAGTCACTGTCCTCCGATAGATTACCGCGGCCGCGAATACTATCACCGCAGAGCCGCTTGAACGGCTTCCTGCAAGTTCCACATTTCTGATTCGGAACCGAGGTGGACCCGCAAGATAGGTCGCCCCTTTTTCTTCAAAGCTTCATAATCCCCTTGCGCCTGGGCGGATTTGAGGACACCGAATGAATAGGCTTCGTCCGGGATTGCCACATCTTCAGGGTCATCGGCAGTTATCTGTATGTAGAATCCGTTAGCCGGGCCTCCTTTATGAATTTGTCCTGTGGAGTGGAGATAACGGGGGCCGAATCCCGCTGCAGTTGCAATGTTCAACCTGTCCCGTGCTGCCACGCGCATGCTTTGCAAAATGTTCAGGTTGTCGGCGCTCGGGCGGATGAATGCATTGAATGCAAGATAGCCGCCCGGTTTCATCGGAAGCACGAAGTCTCTGATTGCCGAAGCCAACTCCGGATCATCAGCTTTCAGGTATTCGCTTCCACCCAAGCCCCGTCGATCTTTGCCGTAAGTCTCAACGATTCCCTTCGTGATATCTTTGGACTCTTGAACGTTAGGTTGATCGAACGGGTTGATCTTCAGAACTATGCCCGCCACGGCTGTGGCAAATTCCCACCGGAACATTTCTCTTCCCACATCGTACGATGAGTGCATACGTAGGGTTATCACGGGTTGCCCGGTTTGTTCGAGAGCCGACACGTTAGCATCGTCTGTCGAGTCCTCATCCAGTCTGAGGTATACGAATATGCGATCTTGACCGTAACTTTCCGGGCTACCGACCGGTTCCCCGTGGATGGGGAGGATTCCTTTACCGTCCTTACCTGTGCTTTCTGCTATGAGTTGCTCCAGCCAATAGCCGAAGCTCTTGATCCTGTGGGAAATGAAAAAAGTCAGCTTATCACGACCAGCCAGAGAGGCTTGAGCCGTGATGGCCCCAAGCCAGGTCCCAGCGTTTTCTAATGCGGGGATTTCCGGGCCGGAGGCTTCTACCGATTGAGACGCCCGCATTAGCAGACGGTCGAGGTCGGCACCGATTAGAGCCGCCGGAACCAGTCCAAAATATGAGATCGCGCTATACCGCCCCCCGATGACAGGCGGGTTAAGAAATATCTTTCGAAAGCCATGCTCCGACGCGAGTTTCCCCAGACAGGTTCCGGGATCGGTAATGGCTATGAAACGACTTCCTGTTTCCGCTCCAAAGTGGCGTTGCATGCGTGCCCTGAAGTACTTGTACAAAGAAACCACCTCGATAGTGCCGCCGGATTTGCTCGAAACGATGAACAGGGTGTGCTCCAGATCCAGATTCCGCTCCAAGTCCAGTATTGATGCAGGTACCGTAGTATCAAGGACTTTCAAGTCAAGGTATCCGTCCGCACAGCCGAGGCACGAAACGAAAACCTCCGATGCCAGGCTGCTTCCTCCCATCCCCAGCAAGACCGCGCTGGTAAACCCAGCAGATCTGATTTCGTCGGCAAAGTCTCTGAGGCGATCTTTTTCCCCTGTCATCGTCTCCACTGCCTGTAGCCACCCGAGTCTCTGCCCGATTGCGCATCGCTCCGTCTCGTCATTCGTCCAGAGTGATACGTCCCCTGCCCAGATGCTTTCGGTGACCTTGTCTTTGTCGAATTGAGCAAGAATTTCATCCACCGGCTTCTGAAGGCTACCCAACGAGGCGGAGCGATGCCCCCAGCCACGAATCAGACAGGTGCGTTTTTTTTGTATGCCATCCATAAGGGAATCAAAGGAGTCTGCAAACAATCTTACTCCGTCCTCCAGAAGCCGATCCATGATCTCATCGACATGTATTCCCAGATTCTCCAACTGAGGGAACAGGTCGCGGGCCGCATCCAAGTCTTTTTCAAGGCGAGGAATTGCCTGTCCGTGATCCCGATAGGCTTTTAAAGTCGCAGGTGGCAAGGTGTTGACTGTTTCCGGGCCAAGAAGGTTATCCACATAATAAATATCGGGGTAATCGGGATTCTTGGTACTCGTACTTGCCCAGAGCACCCTTTGAGGCGTGGCGCCCTTAGCCTTCAGCTCTGCGAAGCGGTCTCCGTGAAAGAGGTCTTTGTAGAGCGAATATGCCAGCTTGGCGTTGGCGATCCCTGCTTTGCCCATCAAGTCTAAAGTGGTGCTTTTTAGATTAGGATTGGCGATTTCCTGAAGTCTCTCGTCAATCATGGTGTCAACCCGGCTCACAAAGAATGATGCCACAGAGGCCACTTTTTTCGGGTCTCCCCCATCAGCGGCCCACTTTTCCATCCCTTCTACGTATGCTACGGCAGCCTTGTGATATTGCTCCAGAGAAAAAATGAGAGTCACATTGATGTTGATCCCGGAGCCTATCAGCTCCTTTATTGCTACCAGCCCATCCGATGTTGCAGGCACCTTGATCATCACATTCTCGCGATTAACAGCAGCAAAGAGGCGCCTAGCTTCTTCGACGGTTCCGTTCACGTCATAGGCCAGTCCCGGGGACACCTCCAGGCTCACGTATCCGTCCATCCTCGCGGTTTCTTCATAAGTGGGTTTCAACAGATCTGCGGCATCACGGATATCCTGCACCACCAGGCCTTCGTAAATCCCCGGCACGTCCATGCCGGTGTCCACTAGAAAATGAAGATCACTATCGTAAACGCGCTCATTACTGAGCGCCTTTTCGAAAATCGTAGGATTGGACGTTACACCCGAAACTCCATCCTCTTCTATCATTCTCTTCAGCTCGCCCGACTGGAGGAGATCTCGGTTCAAGTTGTCGTACCAGACCGACTGGCCCAGCGCTCTTATTGCTAGCAATGGATTGCTTCATTTTCTCAGCCTCCGGTTCGCCGATCCGCACCCACACATTAAGCTTGACAGGCTGCAAGCAGGTGCTATAGATAGTAAACGGGCATATTACACGATTAGGGAGATATCGACAACGCAGATCCTTGGGTACAGAGATGGACTTAAAGGCATACCTGGAGATTCAAAGCCGAGAAATAGAACGGCACAAATGGATAGAGTCGGAAAAGGCCGGTAAAGATCTGGGCATGGATGCGGTCATTGACTGGATCCTGAAATACGCTGATCTGTTCAGCGATCAGTTCGGCCAGGAGATTCACACGCAGGTCGAAGAGTCTTCTTGAGTCCCAACTGTTGAGGCGGTGACGACCAGTTCGGGTCCTCAGGATTCATAGAGCGAACTTCGACACTACGAGCACTGCGTTTATCTGACCTGCGAGCGCTTTACTCCCCAAACATCTCTCAAGATCATTGAAGCCATGTCATGCGCCATCGGCGAGAGGTCCCCGAAAGAGACCGTCTCCAACAAATAGCTGCGCTCACGATTGTCATGTCGGTTCGCTACGGAACAGCGAACACTAGTTCGCTCTCAAATAGTGAGAATCGGCAAATAGCCTACGGCTCTGACCTGGCCCATGCCGGTGCCAAGGTTAGTGGCACCCAATATCCACTCATGAGGTTCTGGGTGCCACAGATCTGGGTTTTGTCAGATCCGTGTTGGATTTGCGGATCTTTGCTAAGTTAACTGCGACATGATACCAAGCGTCTGTGCCGACCTTTCGGTCTCACTTTGCACCAAGCAATTCCACATCAAATATGAGGGTAGCATTGGGTGGGATCACATTTCCTGCACCTGCACTGCCATACCCCAGTTGAGGAGGTATCGTCAGCCGGGCTCTAGTTCCCACCTTCATCAAGGCAATCCCTTCGTCCCATCCCCGGATCACCCGGCCCTGTCCAAGAACAAAGCTGAATGGTGTACCGCGATCCCTGGAGCTGTCGAATTTCTTGCCGTTTTCGAGTGTGCCGGTATAATGCACTACTACCGTTTGCCCATTTTGGGGGAGTGGACCATTCCCCTCCTGAAGGATTTCGATCTTCAGTCCAGATGGGGTCGTTAAGGTTTCTGGCGGCCTCCGTGAGCGCGGCACAGAGAAACACAGCGCATCCTGCAAACGTGGCAATGAGAAATAAGTGCTTTATCAAAATTCTCTCCTTACTCCGGTAAATTTAACCTCATTCTTTTAGCAGGGCCTCCCCTGAGTGTCTAGAGGGAACTGAATCGCTTCCAGACCTTCAGCCGGAGGTTTGCACTATGGAGCAGGCAATCCGGACTTTATTCCGTCGTGATAATCCGTTAAGGTGCACATCAACTTGGAGGGCATCACGAAGGGCTCAATGGTGGACTTAATCCTAGCATCCGCATCGCCCCGGAGGAGAGACTTATTGGCCGGGCTGAGGGCTCACTTTCGTGTGGTCCCCTCCGGCGTACCGGAAGAGCTTTTGGAAGGTGAAACCCCGCAAGCCCATGTCTCGAGGCTTGCCCTGGACAAGGCAGAAGACGTCTCGAGGCGTATTCCCAACCAGTGGGTGCTTGGTGCGGACACCATTGTCCTCATAGATGAAAAAATCCTCGGCAAACCCCGCGATGAAAACGAGGCTCAGGCCATGTTGGCCAGGCTTGCAGGAAGGACCCATGAGGTATTCACCGGGTATGCAATTGTCCATGCAAATTTTCCCGGGCTTAAAAGAGTGCGCTGTGTCAAGTCCCAGGTTCACATTCGAGAGCTGGCGCCTCAGGAGATAGCTGATTATGTCGACACGGGCGAGCCGATGGACAAGGCCGGCGCTTACGCGATTCAAGGGATCGGTTCCGGCATCGTAGAGAGAATTTCAGGATCATATACCAACGTGGTCGGGCTTCCGATTTGTGAGGTGGCTCGAGATTTGAAAGAACTGAGCATTTTCGATTTTCTGGAGGCTAATCGCAAGCCATGATCTCGGAGAACCTTACTCTCATTAGGAACAAAATTGCCACAGCCGCGGCACGCGCCGGTCGCAACCCTAAAGAAGTCCGAATCGTGGCTGCTGCTAAGGGGCAGGGTAGGGCGAAGATCGAGGAGGCATGGGCTGCCGGCATCAAGATAATCGGGCACAATTATCTTCAGGAAGCCTACACGGAGCTTCCGGAAATGATACCGACAGATGTCGAGTTTCACATGATCGGGCATCTCCAGAAAAACAAAGCAGGGAAGGCTGTGGAGTTGTTCAACGTGATTGAGACCGTGGACGACCTGAAGCTGGCTGAAACCCTGAATCATAGGGCTGAAACCCTGAATCGTTCGCTGGGAGTGATGATCCAGGTAAATCTTTCTGGAGAGCCTCAAAAATCCGGGATCAGCGAGAATGAGGTTGAAAAGTTTGTCGGGGGGATTCTTGGTTTGTCCTTCTTAAATCTTCGCGGTTTCATGACCATGCCCCCGTTTTTCGACGATCCGGATCGGGCACGCCCCTATTTCGCCGGCCTGAGGAAACTAAGGGAAAGGCTTATGAGTTCAGGCATGCTGTCACCGGAAATGAATGAGCTTTCGATGGGGATGTCGGGCGATTTCGAAGTGGCAGTGGAAGAGGGAGCCACTCTGGTCAGAATCGGCACAACGCTCTTTGGCCCGAGGCACTGAAATGGCCAAAATTTGGTTGTCGAGGCGCCCGCTTTCGGGCGATATTCCAAAGTCGCTGAGCGCCGGAGAGGAACCTAGAAAGGAGTAGTCCTGTGGCGGAAACTCTGAAAGAGATCCTTGATTCTATGCCTCAACATTTTAATGCTGATGCTGCGGCAGGGTTGGACGCGGTTTTTCAGTTCGACATTTCGGGCGAGGAGGCCGGTCAATGGCATCTTATTGTAAAAGATCAACAATGTCAGATAATTGCTGGGAGTCACGACAGCCCGAATGTTACTTACAGTATGGCCAGCAATGACTTTATTGATATGATGAGCGGCAAATTGTCAGGCCAAGCGGCCTTCTTTTCGGGGAAGCTGAGAGTTTCCGGGGATTTGATGCTGGCTCAGAGACTGGAAAGCCTCTTCAAGAGAGGGTAAGGCAGGATACCCTCAGTCAACGTATAGAGTATCGCGAACGGAAAAGAAGGCGCACGCGACGTCTGCATCCTGTGACGACGTCGCGAATGTGGGAGGCTGGGAATGTCATTTCCGAGCCGCTAAGCAAAAAGTATGGCTTCCGCGACGATCTCCCAGGTATTTGCGAGGATTGTTTGCCCTAATAGGTAACAGTGATCGCAAGGCCCGGCTCCATCCATCGCAGGCGGTGTTCCCGTCCCGCTGAGGCGAAAGCAGCTTCAATTTCCTTGCGAGATTCCGAGAAGTGCGCCCATCCTTCGTAATGCAGAGGAATAATGGTGGCATCCGCGAACGCGCGGGCGGCTTCAACCGCTTCGTGCGCGGTGAAGGTAAGATGCGTCGGTCCAACTTCCAGAACCCGGGCTGCTCCCATGAATAAGACTGCAACCCCTATGGAGAAGCGTCGCGCAACCTCGGCTACACCTTCGTACCAGACCGTATCGCCGGAAATATAGATTGCGCTTTTCGGAGATTCAGCCAGAGCCAGCACAAAGCCGGTAACCGGGCCGCGATCTCCGCCAACGGGACCATGCCGAGCCGGTGTCCCCGTCACTCGCACAACGCGGCCCTCTCGGCTCGTCAGGTCCGCACTCGCCCAGGGAGCCAGACCAACAGCATTGCCGCCCAATCGTTCGGCTCCAGCCTGCGTAGTGAGCACAATCCCTGCGCGCTTAAGCAGATCGCGTCCAGCGCGATCGAGATTGTCAGAATGATGGTCGTGGCTAAGCAGAACGGCGTCTATGGGGTCGAGAGACTCTGCAGTGACTGCGGGACCGGTGATTTTCTGCAAAGTGTACGCGCTGGTGGGAAATTGCGACCCGGCAGGGTCAAAAGTCGGATCGGTGAGAAGCCGAAGTCCGCCCAGTTCGAGCAGCGCGGTAGGTCCGCCGATGTAAGTAAACTTCAGTTGATCCCGCGACATGATCCGTCTTTCTTTCTTTGGAATGCTCCATGACTGGAAGCGTAAGTCATCAAAATATCATCTCACACCGGCTCAAGATAAAGCTCGATTGCTTCCTGAATATGCTTCAGGGCTTCTTCCTCGGTTTCGCCTTCGCTGATGCAACCGGGCAGCGAAGGAACATAGACCGTAAAGCCACCTTCTTCGCTTGGCTCCAAGACCACCTTAAGACGCATGGCTGAACTCCTCCAGGGATGGCCCAAACTTCCTATCAATATTGGCCTTCTCAGAAATCCGCATTGACTCGTTGGCCGATTGTCAGCTCTTCTTTTCAGCTAGACGCCCTGCGACATACTTATGAAGGATGGTCGAAATAAGAGTCTGATAAGGAATTCCCTCATCGAGTGCCTTCTTTTGGATGGTTACCAAATCCTTTTGCGAGATGCGAATATTCACTCGCTTATCTTTCCTGAACGTTGCACGAGCGTAGCTCCGGTGCCTAGCGGACTCGGATTCCAGATCTGGAACGGACCCCCATTCATCTTTTTCGTATGATTCAAGAAGCTCTTTTTCTTCTGGATCCAGCGTTTTCATGTCTGCTTCCCTTTCAGATACTTCTTGGTTGCCTTGCGACCGGGAATCATCTACTCTGAGCTTCCAAAGGAAGGCGCCGAATGCGCACGCCCCTTTCGGTGACTGTGGCGATTGCACCATTCTCGAGTGCTTCTGCATGTTGCGCGATGACATTCTGGAGATAGAAGTTTACACGTTCGGGACGCATATTGCGCAGACGGAAAAGAATGACGGACGGCACCTGAGCACCGCTGGCAGCCAGGAGATCACCAAAATCAAGGTCGTGCGTGAGGACAATGCTTCTCTCGCGGTGTGCCTTTTCCAATATTTCCGAATCGTTCAGCCTCCCGAGACCTGCTTCGTGCAGGTGTGCCGCATGATGCCCGAGGTCCCGTAGAAAGTTCACGGTTTTGGGAGAAATGCCCATGTCGGCTAGGAACCTCATCATGAGGCCAATTCAACAGGATGCACGGTTTCTTCAGCCAACCAGGCAGCAAACCGAAGCGCTTGCCGAATGTCCTCGGACTCCAGATAAGGATAGGCCTCGATGATCTCATCTGTGCTCATCCCATTGGCGACCAGATTTACAACTAGGGACACGGTAATACGCATACCGCGGATGCACGCCTTACCACCCATTACTCTTTGGTCAAAAGTGATTCGTTCAAATTCCAGCATTTGAAGCCTCTCGCATTTCATCACTGCAATTTCATTCTAATATAATAACACACCCCTGAAGCAGAGAAGAACTCTCTGACCTTGAATAGGCTAGTCTACGTTGCGAGAGGCTTGAATAGCGTGCATTTACTCAATATTCCGACAGCACACATTCCATAACCGCGTCATGAAGCATCGGCCTAAACTCTTTGATCCGAAAATCCGATTCTCCCATGAAGACGCGGTTGGTGAGAAGGACTACTATCAATTCACGCGGGATGTCGATCCAGAGTGAGACTCCGGTGAAGCCGGTATGACCTACGCTATCTTTTGCAAAAAGATGGCCGCTTGACGATCCCTCAGAGGAAGGAGTGTCAAAGCCAAGCGTACGTGAAGAATCAGGGGTGAAGCCAGCACGTGAACAGAACAGCCGTGAATTCTCTCTGTCAAAGAGTTTGCCGCTCCCCTTCAGACTCGAAAGAATCTCGCCTGCGAGCGTTGCCACCCCCTTGGCAGTTCCAAACAGCCCGGCATGGCCGGAGACTCCTCCGAGAGACCTCGCGTTAAGATCGTTTACGAGACCCGGAGATTCTCCGACTCGAGTTATTGCAATTCTGTTATTATTCTCAGGGCAAAACAGCAGGTCTTCGGCCAGCCCGAGCGGTTGGTATATACTTTGCCTGGAAAACTCATCCAGTTTCTTGCCGGTCTCTCTCTCAACAATGAATCCTAAAAGGATAAACCCGAGGTCCGAATAGATACAGGCGCTACCCGGAAAATATTCCAGAGGTTCCGCCAAGATCCTCGCCGCGGTATCTTCAGCCGTGTGGCGGTGTGCGGGCAGCAGATAGTAAGGCCTCCAGGCAGGCAGTCCCGATGCGTGAGCCAGCAGATGTCTAGGTGTAATGGAGTGCTTATCCGGGGGCACATGAGGAAACCAGCGACCGATACGCAGATCCAGAATGCGAGGGTCTCCGGTGTACATAAGAATCCAGCTCGGGGTTACCGCAAGAACCTTGGTCAGAGACGCCAGATCAAAAAGAGTTTCGGGCCTCGTGGGGGATGTTCCCGGCTGCCCTAGAACACCATAAGTTTGATGAAAAAGGACGTTCCGGCTCTTTGCCACGAGCAGGACCGCTGCCGTGAATATACCTTCACGCAGAGCCCGACTCATCTTCTTGTCCGCACTGGAAAAGCGCATGTGAAACTCTTATGGGGCAGGGGCTAAGATTTGGGAAAGTCGTAGCCGGTAATTGAATGAACTTATCTCAAGGCACGGTCGTGGAACACTAGAAGTTCCAATGCGCCGGGTCCCTGGTTGAAAATGTAGTCGTGAGGGCCGGTAAGCTTGAGATACCGATGTGGTATCGAGAATTCTCTCAGGAGTTCATGCATTTTCTCTACTGATGGAGCCAAGGGATCGTGATCGCTGGTCACCAACTGAATGGATCTCTTTCTGAGTATCTGTCGATTCCTTTTGACGAAGTGGCGGTAAATATCAAAGTACGGCCCGAATGCTCCCTGAATTGAACCGATGCTGTAAAAAACTTCAGGATACTTGAGGCCGTAATACATGGATCGAGATCCGCCCATCGAGACGCCGTCAACGCCGAGCCGATTATCGGCCACGCGGTAGCGTTTTTTGAGTACCGGGACCAGTTCGTTCATGATGTATTCTTCATACTCCGGGTACTCAACACCAACCAGTGGAGATAAGAGAGGTGAAGAAGGACAGGCGACGATAATGCCCTGATACGGGCGCTGCTTAAGTCTTCGGTTAAAGTCGTTCAAACGGTGAGGCGTAACAAGTCCTCGAAAGTCAGTCGGAGTGAGTCGGTTATTCGCCAGGGCCAGAACCGCTTCGTCGGTCTTATAATAATAGAGCCACGCAAGAGCACCGTCTCTTGGTGATCTGGCGCATTCGCCCGCGCCGCCAAACGCTATCACCAGAGGGTATTTTTTTGAAGTATTTTTTTCATAATCCAAAGGTAGGCTCACCACCACAGTGCCCTCAGAGTACTTTTGGGAAGGGACCGTGACGTATTCGGCCGGAATCTTGTACCCGGGAAGTTTCTCAACAATTAATCTTTGGGCTGGTTTTGGCGGTGGGATAGATGCAACAGCGCGCCCCGAATCCGGCGCACCTTTGCCTTGGTTTTCACCGTCGTTATCAGTTTCGGCTTTTAGCTGAGAGTGCTTAGTTGGACCGTGATGAGTTTCAACGCTCCTTTTCTCGGTTCCTGCACCTGGGCCCCTATTGACCCTGCTTAGCATCGGCCTCATGCGAATCGGTTTGTCGTTCTCAGACTTTGCACATGCCGCGAGGGCGCAGGTCGTAAGGAGCACCAATAAAAGGTGGGTCAAGCGCACTCTATTTGTAGTTTGGGTGAACATAGAGGGTGTTTCCCCAATGTCGACACAAGACACGAGATACTTCGCCTTGCCCGGCATGCCGAACGAGATCCAGGCGTGCCTTACCCCTACCAGAGCCCCGGCAAAAGCCCCGTATGCCTACTCGCAGTGGCCCGATTCTCCTGGTTTTGCGTAGATCCCGCCTTCGTCGGTTCGGCTGCCACTTGTTCCGGCGGAAGATTTCTGTTTATGCCTAGAGCAAGAAGGTTTCGCTTGAACTGCTCGGAGAACCAGTATAGCGATTGATGCCCGTTGGGATATCGGTATGCGCAGTACCCATGGCCGCAGCTCTCGAAAACGTGTACTTGCACGGGGAAGCCGGCAGCCTTCATGTCTTGCACCAACTCATATACTCTCCCCCCGTTGCTGTAAGAGTTGCAACCGTCTCTGACATTGGTGTTGAGGTTGTAAGAGATCCCGCCTGCTCTTTGTATTCTCGCCACGTTGCTCCGCCACACCTCATCCACCATGGGATAGCTTCCCAAATCAGTTTGCTGACCTCCAGCATAAGCAAAAATATCGGGTCGTCTTGCGGAAATCATTATGGCTTGGGCGGCACCGGCGCAAGCCCCGTCTATCCCTCTGAACATGCGATCGGGAACTGTTCTGAAGTGGGAATCGATGTATGGAATAACCTCACCGATCAGATATTTTTCGTACTGGGCGGTATTCCATCCTCCGGGATTCCAAACGGAAACTGCTATCAGCTCTTCGTACGGGTCTTCTTTGAGCCATTGGTTGAATTCCCGGAGTTCTCGGTCTGAGATATTGTCTTGGAAATTGGATCTTGTGAGGTGGCCCGACTTGAGATCATCCATTGTCAAAGGAGTCTTGCACCAGACCGACCAATAAGTCGCCCCTCCCAGTTCAGGGCCATTGTCCCACCCCGATTTTCCCCCCAGCATGTAAACCACTCCATACCGATGGTGGGTGTCTTTCGCGTAGTTTTCGGGAAGGATCACATGAACCGGAAATGGTCCTGGAACTTCTTTTCCCCCTTTGGCCCTAGCGCTTTTGTAGACATCAGAATGAATACGGACTGTTTCAATGGAATGTTTAGTACGGAGGAATTTCGTGCGCGCTTCTATCTCAGACCATGGTTCTTCGACCGCTCCCAAAACCGGGATTGTGAAGACCGCCAAGAAAACTGTGACGGCGAGAGTATATCGTGAGATCAATTTGTTCATGATGTCCTCCTGGCGCCCTAAGAGCAAGACGGTCGAGCTTTACCGCCTTGCCACCCATCGGGAATTACTCAAAATTCATCTCAGGCTGTTGCAATGCATCATCGGACAGTTATCTCATAGACTTGAACCGGAAAGCCCTGTTGGTCCGCGGTATTAGACGCTTCAGGATCCATCAGGACCACGCTGCTCTTCACGTTCACTCCGCGTAAAGCGCATCGAACGTAGAGCGGGTAGGTCCCGGGACGGCCGGCTCGTACTTGAACACTGAGGTCATACACCTGTGATTCGCCCCACAGATCGATCCATCGCTCGGCCATAGGAACTTTTGTTCGAATCTTGTCGGAAGTGACAGACAGCACCGTGCTTCCCGGGCCGTAAACGCGCCCCGGTTTTGCCGACACAAGCCTTAACCCGGAAGATCCAGGGGTTGAGACTGTGATGCCGCCGTAATCCGATTCAGCCCCCTGATTCTGGGCTTCCACCCTAACGGTGAAAACTTGACCGGCCTTGACGGTTGAAGGGGCCCTCACATTGATGACCTTGGGCCTGGCTTCTCGGGGCGCAGCCACTTCGAAGAGGTCCGAGCACCACTTGGCCCCGTCAACTCTCACATCTGCCAAGTATTTTCCTACCTCGACGGGCTGCGATGAGGTCCGGCCGAAGTCACCTGGATACGCGAGCGATAGATCCCCGTTGGCCGGTACTTGTCCCTTGCACTGAATATTTCCATCCGGTGTTCGCAGCGAGATTTGAATTTCCCTCGGAAGATTGCCTCTGTTGCTATACCAAAACTTGAGGCTGTCTTTGGCCTCATTTGCGAAACGCGGTATCTGCGTGACCAGCTCGGGGAAGGTCTTGAAAACCCTGCCGGACAAATGGTTTATCACCAGATCGGGGCCATTATGGGGACTTGCCGTAACAGTCGGGGGGCTTTGAATCGCAACCTGCTTTCCTGAAGAGGAAGTTTCGGGGACTTGGGCATTGTCCTGCGGTTGACGGGCGCCCTGGTCATTCAATGGTACTTTATCTTCACCAGCCGTCGTAGCAGGCCTTTGTCCTTCCATCTGCTGTTCCGCAGACGGCGAAGTGTTGTTGGAGGCGGTCTCCATAGCCGGTTCTAACTTGGGGAGCTCCGTCTCGACTACCAATATCTTCTTGTGATTGCTCCTGGAGCCCCCAAATTCAGACATAAAGCGAGACATTCCTTGGGGCGTACCTATGTTAATGCGGTGAACGTGGCTCCTGCGGGTGGCATGGTAGAGCCATACTCCTCTTTTGCCGTCCGGCAGCATGAGTACTACGTGATAGTGGATGACACGGTACCCGCGCTCGGGCGCCTGCCGACTGATGCTCCCCAGATATATTCGTCCGGATTTCATCTGAGGCAAAATCTTTCGCCATGCCGCGGAATCGTGAAGATCGAATCCTCGCAGGCTCATGCCATCGGCGCCTTCAATAGGATAATTACCGGGTTCAGGCATTAGAACCGTACGTGGCCTTCCTTCCGTCAGGTTCAAGATCAGGTTCCAACCGAAATCCCAATCCTTGCCTAATGGAGAATCTGGGCCGCTGTTTCCCAGCCGATCCCGGGTGACTTCCTTTAGGGTCCAATTCTTGTCGAATAAGAAACGACAGACCGAAACTACCAAACCACTGCAATTAAGTCCTGGCGTTTCAAAGAATCGGTCCGGCTGGTTAAATGTGGTGAAATGGCCTTGACTATCAAGAGCGCCGTCGTCCCGGTAAGGAATGCCCAAGTGCGTGTTTGCTATCTCTATGGGGTCGGTCTTGGAAGCAATCCCACGATCCCACAGACACTCCGGCGCAAAAATCTGGTCCGCTGCCACCGACCCCGCGCTCAATAATGCTAAACAGATGAGCCACGTGATCAGGATACTCAGGTTATTTCGGGTAATTTTCACCAAGCCTCCGGACTTAGACTTATTTTCGGTATATTACCAAGTATTCCGGGTAAGCGCAAGTGAGCGTTCTTGAAGAAATTGGCCCGAATACACCAAAAGGGTCACCTCACAGAAAAAGTCAATCGTCGTACTAACCTGTTATCTAGGAAAAGTGCTACTTTCCAGAGCCCCGGTTTGTGGTCGTAAAGCTCCTTTGTGGAAATGGTCTGGACTCTAGTGGTGCCGGTAGATTTTCTTTCATCGCCTCTTCTGGTTTCTTGTTGCAAATCGTAGGTCTTTCTTATCTTGCGAAATTCCTGCCCATTGGGGTCGTACCATATACTTTCAGCAACGTACGTATTGGGCTCACTTTTAGGGATAAAGAAAAGATTTATGCTTTCATTCATGTTGTGATCGAAGGCTTCTTTGGGGGCGTATGCGGAACCGGCTGTCAAGAACATATCTTTAACAAGGTAATATTTCTCATCCGCTGCAGCTGTTTCGATCCCCTTCCATCTTCCCAGATTGAACATTCCACAACCTGTGAAAAGAAGAGCTGCGGCCGCCAATGCCAGCAAATGACACCGGCGATTCACAAACATGAGCCGCCAACTGTCCGACTCTACATTTATTTCTCGAACGTCACCGCCATCTGCCTCTGGGATTCCAATCATGAAGCCCTCACGAGAGCTATTTCGTCACATTCCGGAAATTTTGTGCACCGTATGCAATCCGCCCATATCTTGTGAGGAAGCAGACTTTTCTCCATCAGTACAAAACCCAGCCGCTGAAACAGTTCCGGCCTGTAGGTAAGGACAAAAACTTTCTTTACTCCCATTTCTCTGGACTCGTCCAAAAGGGCTTCAATCAGTGCGGTGCCGATCCCCTGTCCTTGCCGCTCCGACTCCACGGCCAATGACCGAATTTCCGCGAGATTTTCCCATACTATCTGGAGAGCGCCGCAGCCGACTATCTCCCCGGAACGCAGGTCTTCGCTTACCATGAAATCCTTCACTTGGGAATAAAGTTCGCTGATGGCTCGGGCCAGGAGATGTCCCGATTGAGCTTGTTCAGCTATAAGGCGGTGCATGACTTTCACATCGCGCAATGTGGCCCTGCGGATCACCCCGAAACCTCCGCAGTACCCGATTCCATTAAACGCTGAACATGCTCTCTAACCGAAACTGAATCCGGGCTGGCACCCAGCATCCTGGCAAGTTCCCCGACTCGGGATTCTCGGTCCAGTACAGTTACGCCGACGTGAGTGCGGCCGTGCTGCTCATATTTTTGCACAGAGAGGTGATGATCGGCTAGAGCAGCTATCTGATGCAGATGAGTGACACAGAGCACCTGCTGGCGCTGCGCTACCCGCGCTAACCTTGTTCCCACCGCAAAGGCAGTATGGCCGCCAATTCCGGCGTCTACCTCATCGAAGATGACCGTAGGGGATCCGCGACCGTCAACCTGGAGAGCTTTCACCGCCAACATAATTCTTGAAAGTTCTCCTCCTGAAGCAACACGGCTCAAAGGTCGCGGCGCCTCGCCGGGATTGGATGCCAGAAAGAATTCTATCTTTTCCAGGCCGCCGGCCGATCCTTTGTCGTCTTCAAGTTCACGGAAAGAGACCTCAAAAAGCGCGTTGGGCATGGCGAGATCTTTTAATTCTTTCTTCATCGCAGCTTCTAGCTCTCCTGCTGCCCGTCTCCTCGCAACTGAAAGATTCCGAGCAGCGTGGAGGTATTTTTCCCGGTATTCGGCGACCTTTCTCATCAGTTTCTTCGCATCCGCGCGCGCCTCTAGGATGTCTCCCGATTCCTCGGACAAAGTACCAAGCAGACGAATCAGGCCGGAAAGGTCTTCGCCGTGCTTTCTCTTGAGACGTCTCAGATGAGCGAGCCTTTCCTCGATCTGTTCAAGGCGCTTAGGATCACTGTGGCTCATTTCCGCAACACTTCTCAGTTCGAGAGCAACGTCTTCGATCCGGTAGACAGCCTCTTCAAAACTTGCGTGGAGATCAGCCAACTTGGGATTGGTTGATGCAAGAAATTCCAGCGCCTTCTTTACTTCGGCAAAGCCTTCCATCAAACTGCCGCTTCTTGAGTAAAGAGTCTGGTGAGCTTCAAAGGCCTTCTCGCGAATTTGGACTGCCTTTTTCAGTACTTCTCGCTCTTGAATGAGTTCGTCCTCTTCTCCTTCACGCAAAGAAGCAGCGGACAGTTCTTCGATAGCCGCAGCGTTTTCGCGTCCCCGCTGTTCTAATTCTTCCCGCCTTTTCTCTGCTTCGGCCATCTCTTTTACAGCTTTCGTCCAACCAGCAAAAATTGCTGATGTCTCGCGCTTCGCCTCTTCTAATTCCCCGAATCGGTCCAGGATTTCCACGTGTTCTTCGGGGTCCAGTAGTACCTGGTGCTCATGTTGGCCGAAGATGCTCACAAGAGACCGGCCGACTCTTTGGAGCATCGCTACACTCGCGAGATCGCCGTTTATTAAACACCTGGACTTGCCGTTACGTGAAACTCTTCTCGAAAGGATAAGCTCTTCCGACCGGGCCAGGCCGCTTCCAGGCTCGATGGGCAATGTCATTCCTTCAGGAATTTCAAATAACCCCTCAACCTGAGCCTCTTCTTCGCCGGTTCGGATGATGTCGGATGAACCGCGAGACCCCAGGAGAAGATCCAGCGCGCCAATGAGGATCGATTTGCCCGCACCTGTCTCGCCGGTGAGCACATTAAACCCGTCGCGGAATTCAACCTCAACTTTGTCAATTATTGCGAGGCCGGATATTTTGAGATACTTCAGCATCGAAGTCGTTTGATCACCGAGGTCGTATCATAAGTCAGTACACGACCAAGCGTTAGGATATGATGCTCAGACCGAATTTTCAAGTGAAGCACGCTGTTAATCGTGATGCATTTAATCCAGCCAGTCAACCGTGGCATGAAACGCCGCAATTTCGGGTAATTGCTCATACCAAGCCCAACTTCTCCTTCAGAACGTCAAAATAGTCCCTGGCCGTTGACTTAACCATAATGAATGGGAAGGGCGCCTGAGCTATTCGAATATATTGCCCCTCCTCCAGAGCGACCGAGGTATGTCCATCGAGGGTCAGAATCAAATCCTTTCCCTTTTTCATGACCAATTCCGTCTCGAGGTGAGGAGGAATCAATAGGGGACGCTTGAGCCCCGCGTACGGACATATCGGTGTCAGGAGAATCCCCTCGATTTCGGGATGCACCAGCGGACCGCTGGCCGCGTATGAGTATGCGCTGGATCCGACAGGCGTGGACACAATAAGGCCGTCTGCTCGAAGTTCGATTTCTCGGGAACGGCCCATTCTGAGCCCCAGGTCTATCAAACGAGCGATCCCTCCCCAATGGATGACCACGTCGTTAAGGACTCTCCTAGTTCTTCCGTCAGGGAGAGTGATTTGCAGGAGCATTCTTTTCACAAACTCGGCCGTGCCCGCCATCACTGATTCGAGTTCTGCAATTGCTTCGGCAGGAGATACTTCTGCCATAAACCCGACGCGTCCCAGATTTATCCCGAGAACAGGCATGGATTTGGAATTGAGCAGTGCAGCGGCCCTAAGAATAGTGCCGTCCCCTCCGAGGACCACAAGAAGGTCCGCTTCATCTGTAAGTTTGTCGCTGGTTTTTGCATTCCACTTGTTAGCCAACTCGCTACAAGAGGGTTCTAGCAGGACTTCTTTTCCGGACTTCTGCAAGAAGCTGACAATTTTTTCACCAAGCAGGAGCGCCCGATCTTCCGAGCGCTTCAGAACCAACCCTATCCGTTGCATTCAATCCTCGATTATTCGATCAGGGTGAGATTGCCGCATTAAGTACCACGAATCCGGTTGAAAATCCAGGGAAATGGGCCGGAAGGCCGAAAATGAACCGAATGTCCCTTGCTCGTGGCCGCGGATTGAGATACTTTTAGCCTATGGATTTGTTCAGGAATACAATTACAACCGATTCGAAGGGACCTCTCGCGGACAGAATGCGTCCCGACGACCTTGCCAGCTTCATGGGCCAGGATGCCTTGCTTGGGCCGGGAAAGATTCTTCGTCGGGCAATAGAGGAAGACCGTCTCTTCTCAATGCTTTTCTGGGGGCCTCCGGGGTCCGGGAAGACCACACTTGCCAGGATTATCGCCAACAGATCTCAATCCCGCTTTGTCCCTTATTCTGCTGTGACGGCAGGCGTGAAGGAAATAAAGGAAGTTGCGATCAAAGCCAAAGAAGATCTTGAGCATTCCGCAGTAAGGACGATTCTTTTTCTCGATGAAATCCACCGGTTCAACAAGGCGCAACAGGATTATCTGCTCCCTCACGTCGAACATGGGACTCTCATCCTGATCGGCGCCACGACGGAAAATCCCAGCTTTGAAGTAAATTCGGCGCTTTTGTCCAGGCTGAGAGTATTTGTCCTCCAGGCCCTTCCTCCTCCGGCTGTAGAAGAAATCCTAAAGCGTGCTTTGAAAGATCGTGAGCGCGGCCTGGGAAAGCTGGAACTGGATTGCGAAGCGACCGCTATCAATCTAATTGTCTCGCTGGCAGGCGGAGATGCCAGATCGGCTCTTAACATCCTGGAACTGGCTTCTTTGGAAGCCCACAAGAACCGCGGCGGAAGGATCGACTCGGACGTAGTTCAGGAAGCGGCTCAAAAACGAAGCCTCTTGTACGACAAGGCCGGGGAAGAACATTACAATCTGATCAGTGCACTGCACAAGTCTCTGAGAGACAGCGACCCGGACGCTGGCCTCTATTGGATGGGCAGAATGATCGAGGGAGGCGAAGACCCCCTGTACATCGCGAGGCGCCTGGTGCGTTTTGCCAGTGAAGACGTAGGATTGGCTTCGCCCCGAGGACTCGAACAGGCCGTGGCCGCGTTTCAAGCGTGCCATTTTATCGGACTCCCGGAGTGCGTGCTCGCCCTTGCACAGGCCGTAGTGTTTCTTGCCACCGCACCAAAATCCAACTCCCTGGAGGCCGCGTACATTGCGGTAAAGGAAGAAATAGCCAAGTCAGGCCATCTTCCGGTTCCTTTGCACCTGCGCAACGCTCCCACACGCTTGATGAAGAAATTAGGCTACAGCAAAGGGTATCGTTATGCCCACGATTATCCCGGCGCGAAGGTGGAGCAGGAACATCTGCCCGAGTCCATACGGGGGAAACGTTTTTACCATCCCACAGACAGGGGATTTGAGCAGACAATTAGAGAACGAATGACTAATGAAGAGTCGGACACGTAGTTGGCATTCGCAGGCTATTTCAGGCTGTCGATGAGTTCCTTGGTAATGACCTTCTTTTCACGAATGTAATTAATGAGCAGATCCTTGACTTGGAGGCGTGAATTGTGACGTTCTTTTCCTTTTTCTTTGAAAATAGTGTAACCATCGCCGCCCGCGACCAAAAAATCAGTAATCGCCGCCGAGTATAGTTTGCCGGGGTCGAAGGGCTCCCCTCGAACCTTGTCGATTCTAACCTTGTTACTGTCGATTCTGTACGTGAGACCGAAAGTTTGGAGCTTGCCACCGCTACCCGGCTCGAGTTCCGCGCTTCTCTGGAGCACAGCGAGGATGTCCTCGCCTGTAAGGTTCATCTTCACAATAGTGTCAGGGAAAGGGAGGACAGTGTACACATCGTTTAGCGTAATATCCCCTTCCTTGATGCTCCCTCGTATTGCACCGCCATTGATTATCGCGATATCTGACCGAGAGCCTTCCGCCATATTATAGCTTATGAGTCTACCGAGATTTGTCTCCTTGTCAGATCGGACAGCGCTGCGGGTACCTTCGAGGAAAACTTCCGACTTGCCGATCACCTCATTCAAATGAGAATCCATCTTGGCCTTGTATTCCGAAATTATGGAGGAAATTTCCGGATCCTCTTTGATGTCGGAAGTCAACTCAATCAATCTTCCCCGATACTTCGTTATCTTCCCGTCCAAGGCATCCAGATCCAGTTTCCCCACATAGCGCGCATACGCGCCCGCTTGCACGATGATGGTTTTGTCTACCTTCAAGCGGCTTCGGAATGGTAGTGTGAGAATGTCCTCCAACGATAACAGCAATTCTGGGGCAGGCCTCGGCCAATTGCTTGTCTTCATTCACTCCGATGTGGGTCATCGCAATTACGAGGTCCTTGTTATTGACCCGCTCGAGGACTTCCTTTGCAGTGGAAATAGGATCGTCAAAAACCAGCCCTTTTACGTTGTCAGGATGGGTCATAAGGGGAGTCTGAGCAGTGGTGAGGCCGAAAACTACCACCTTTGTGTTGGAGTCGGGGTATTTCTTTTGCAAGGTGCTCTGGAAGAGATTTGAGCCTGAAGCAGTCTTAATGTTCGCGCTGAGAAGCGGGAATTTCATAAGCGGCTTTAGCCTGATCCAAGAGGTTATTCTGACCGTAGTCGAACTCGTGATTGCCGACAGTCATGGCGGTGAATTTCATCTTGTTCATCAGCGTTACGCCGAGTTTCCCTTTGAATGCCGTTGAAAACGGAGTCCCCATCAGCAGGTCGCCGGCCATCAGAACCAGGGTGTGACGCCCTTCGGCCCGATCATGCGCTCGCACTTCCTTGAAAACTCGTTTGGGCTCTAGCGAATCCGCCAACCAGCCCCTCGGCCCCCGGCTCGGCCGACGGCAGGTAGTGCGCATGGGGATCGTTCATGTAAAGAATCGTGAGCTTAAGCGCTTCTGCCGCTTGTGACGCGACCACAAGTAGCAGGCATGAGAAAAGTAAGGCAATGACAAAAGAAAAGGTGAGCCTGCCGCGGGATGTGACGAGCATATTGCTTCCCCTTGAATTGGATGCGCCTGTTTCGGGGTGGCTGAAGGTCCTGCGCATAGCAAGGATATGTAATAAAAGAATGGTCGGGGTGGCCGGATTTGAACCGGCGGCCTCGTGCTCCCAAGGCACGCGCGCTAACCAGGCTGCGCTACACCCCGCAACCTCTTTTTATAGATCGCGGACTCTCAAATCGCAAGA
>CAVSPC010000054.1:0-91411 GCA_963729795.1 uncultured delta proteobacterium
CGGCCACAAGATACAAAAGTCGCGATTGGTCGTTCAGTCCGCATAATTCGACTGCCTCTTCATCGTAGAATGCTCCGACTCCGCAGCATCCCAATCGCATGGATGTAGCCGCCAAGTAGATGCGTTGCCCGAGACGGCCCGCGGACAACATTGCATGGCGGTAGCCCCGCAGGCCACGACTCTCTTCGAGAAGCTTCAAGTTACTGAAGAACAAAAAATGAATTGCACAATTAGCCAGCCAGGCCTGATCCAGGGCGACATGCGCCATACGATCCATCATATCACCTCGGCATACCGAGCCTATCGACTCATGCCGGCGGTCCAGCAAATAGAAGCCTGGGTCGAATCCCTCAGCTTTTCCGACAAGGAGCCCTACAGAAACCGCATCGCCACCAGTCGGCCGAGAGTCGACCTTGGCTCCTGTTTCATAACAGAGACTTTTCAAAAGAGCTGCCACGCAATCCACGGTCAATTCTTCCCGCACAAAGTTCCGCATGGACCGTCTCTTGAGAACCGCCTCAGAATAGTTCATCAGCTCCGGCGATTTCTCCGCGTGGCTAATTTTGCCACTTTCTTTAACGATTGGCCCCAGGTTGTGCAACATTCGCGGCCCTTCCCGTGGAGCTTCGATCACGTGAGAAGTAGCTGAATGAATTTCTTGAATAAAAGGATAGTGGGCCTCCCTTGCCGCAACACGGCTCGCATCCGCCAGGTCGATTTCAGGCTCAGCGAGGTCCACCGACGTCGCTGGGGCCACTGGTCTCGTTCCATGCGCAGACCACGGCCAGGCAAGCCTCACGCGTCGGGTCCACTCCTAACAGGCTGTTAACGGATTCATCCGCAAAGTCGTAATGAACCTCAAACGGGACAGACGCGGCTGTGAGAGCTAAGGCTAGGTTTTCCGCCAAATGGCCGGTGTCGAGCAGATGATACCGATAGGCACGATCGCGATACTTCCAGGAGCTTCTGTAGAATATGGAAGTAAGGAAAAAGACCAGGCCGGGGGGCGTGTCCCGCCGGGTTTTCACCGCGCCGTCCAGAGCGAGGTTGACGTTGCCTTCTCGCAATAGGGTCAGACCTTGACTGGCAACGCTGTGGTGGTAAAGCCCGCTATTTAGGCCTGGGATGTTCGACAAGCCCACGTACAGCTCGAACGGGTAAAGTGCCCCCGCAGAAGCCACGCTGCGATAGAAGAAATCGACACCGCCATATCGTGCCTTTGCAGTCAAAGAGTGCGTAAGGCGAAGTATAAGCGCCAGGCAATTGTGGTCGATCTCAGGGGGCGTCAAATGGGCGACGTCTCGTTTCAGGAGTGCGAACAAATTATCTGCCGGCCGGGGAGTTGGCTCGCGGCAGAGAAATCGTTTCCAAGCCTGAATAAGTCTTGAAAACATCCGGCTGAGTGCCCCAATCCAGTCCTTGGCCCGACATGCCATGTCGCCGGTATGCGGTTTGGTCATGATATTCCAGGATGGATTTAGTCACTTAAGCCCTCCGTCAATGCACAGGTAGGCTTCGCAATCCGCCGGATTCATCCTCCCCAGGGCATCAGAGCATAGATATCAGAGAGTCTGTCGCGGAATTCTCGGAAGAACTTCTCATGCTCCTTCTCCCAATTTGAGAGCATCGTAAGAGCTTGTTTTGCCTTCCCCTCCGTTAGGTCGGCCATTGCCGCGTAGTACTCGCTCAAGTCCTTCTCGATAAGCCAGGCCGTGTTGAAAACGGTTACATCGGGCACCATGGAACCCTCAATACACCTCTCGAGGAACTCCGACCGAGCCCGATCGTCGAAATAGTCCGTGGGCTCTATAACAAGGTCTTTCATATTCGAGAGCTGAAGTTCTTGATCTTCTTTAAGGTCGTTGATAATCCTGGTTATGAATGCGATATGCATTTGCTCTTCTTGAATTAAGGTCTTGAACGCAGTAACGGCCGCGCCCATCCCCAAACGCTCCAGCGAATGTTGAAAAAAACTCAGGCCGGTCTTTTCCTGGTTAAGTGCGTACTCAAAGATCTTAATCACTTTCTCGTTTGCGGGCATACGTTTCTCCTATTTGCCTTAGTTATGAGGCTGCGCCGATCACTCACTCTTTTTCTGCTCTTGCGATGCCAAAAGCGGCTCGTCGGTCGATCCTTCGTTCCTTAATGCGATTTTACCCAGGAATTCCGGCAACTCCAAGCCGGCCATCCTAGCCAAATCATGCATAGGAGGAAGTGTCCCCATTATGCGCTGCCCCAAGTTTGACATGCCGCCATCCCCGCCGCCATCCCAAACGATGATTTTTTCTATCGGCAGGTTCTTCACTGCTTCAGTTTGGATGCGGGCCACGTCCACCAACTTCTCGATGAGTAGGAACGCTGCCGTAAGGCTGGGTTCCTGCGCGCATGCCGCGACCAGCGATTTGTAACCCCCGGCTTTCCCATCAAGAATGGCCTGCTGCCCCTTGGCTTCGGCCTGCATCCTGACCGTCACCGCTTCCGCCTCACCCTGGGCTACCAGTATTTTCTGCTGTCGCTCCGCTTCAGCTTCTACTACCGCTTTTTGTTTGGCAGCCTCCGCGGGTACGACTACCTCGGCATTGAGCCGCGCCTGTTCCCGTTTAGCACGAGCTTCCTCGGCCGATTTTTGGGCTTCTTCCTGGGCTACTCGTATGGCACCGTCTGCCTTCATTGCGGCCGATTGGGCTTTGCTTCTCGCTTCTTCTTCAGCCACTTTCTGGCCCGCGTGGTAGCCCGCCTTATTAGCATTTGCCGTAGTTTCGGTTTCAACAGCCTGGGCGTCGAGCAATGAGGTCTGCTGTCTGCGGTCTCGCTCAGCCTGTGCCTCCCCTACGGCGGCCAACGCATTGGCTGCCGCGACTGCTTTGCGACGGTTGGATTCTGCCTCTGCTTCTCCTACAGCCGCTTCCGCAGCCGCTGCCGCTACAGAGCGACGCTGATCTCGGTCTCGTTCGGCAACTCCGATTTTTCCGATCTTATCCTGTTCAGCTACGTCGATCATGGCCTGATTGATGGCCTCAGCAGCGGCCTTGCGTCCCAGGGCCTTTATGTACCCGCTTTCGTCCTCAACATCCTTGATGTTGACATTTATGACGGCAAGACCAATTTTTTCGATTTCTATGGCCACGGCCTCGTTCACCTTGGCCATAAATGAGATCCGGTCCCGGTTGATCTCTTCAATTCGCATGGTTGCCATAACCGCGCGCATCTGGCCGAGGATAATGTCCTGAGCCAGCCTCTGAACTTCCTCTCTGCTACGGCCCAAAAGGCGGATCGCGGCGTTTTGCATCAGCCCTTCTTCGGTACTTATCGCGGCGGTGACCGTAGTGGGCACGGTCACGCGAATGTTCTCATGAGACAGGGCGCTGGTTAGCTCCAAAGTGATGTCGAAGGGATCCAGATCGAGCCAATCGAAAGACTGGAGGACAGGCCAGACGAAAGCTGCTCCTCCGTGTACGCATTTGGCGACGCCCTGTCCGGTCTTTCCATAGATCACCAGGATTTTGTTTGACGGGCAACGCTTGAAGCGACTCATGAACATCTGAAGAATCGCAGCCACAAAGATGGCGAGAATTATCGTTAAGACGATCGCTGTTTCCATACAAATCTCCTTTTCGATTCTCTACTCTATGGGCTCGACCTCGATGACACTTTGGTCGGAGATCCCTATGACCCGCACTTTGGTTCCACGACTCACTGGTTCCCTTGTCTTGGAACGCGCTTTGACGTAGCTAATCACCCCACTGACCTTGATCCGGACTTGGCCGGTCCCATTCGAGGGGATACCAATGTACACCGTGCCCTCTTCAAACAGTGCAGTTTCAAGATCAATATTGCCGATTTCTTCCAAATTGAGCAGCCGGTACATCAGATAAGAGACAACTAACATCCCGAGCAGTCCCCACACCACGCTGAAACCTATCGCCCAGGCAGGATGGGTGCCTCCCATCAAATAAAGGGCCCCCGACCAACAGAATAGCGTGCCGAAGGCCATCAACGAGCGGATGGAGACGAAGGTGAATGCAGATTCCTCGGCGTCGTGGGCTCCATGAGGATGAGCTGCGTGCGAATGGCCCGCGCCGCCCGAAGATGAGCCTAAGTGGTGCGTGGACAAGTCTGCGTGGTGCATGCCTCCCACATGATCCAGGTGCCCGTGGATGTGCCCCACGCCGAATAACATGGCTATCAGTTGACCGGATGAGACTACCGAGAAAAAAACCGCTCCAAGCAAGAAGACTTGAGTCAACGTTGAAAGTCCTTGCCACCAGGCTTCCATTTTTCTTGACCTTCCGTGGTAGGACCGATCTCGCGGGGCGCGGGACCGGTTAATGAGCCGTGCTTAGCGCGGGCATTCTGTTGAATGGTCCGTTTGTCTTCAGGTGCAAGGTATTGCCATGACCTCTGACAAATGGATCATTCCCGCTTAGTCAGTGCTTCCGATCTTCCAGTAACGCAACCCTCTCCGGCAGAGGTGGATGAGAATAATAGAACCATACATAAAACGGATGAGGTGTCAAATTAGAAAGATTGTGTGCGCCTATTCTCTTGAGAGCTGTGGCAAGACTCTGAGGATTCTTTTGCAGATTTGCCGCGAAAGCGTCTGCTTGCGTCTCGAAGCGTCTGGATGCGGCCGCATAAAAAGGCTTCATAAAGAAACCGATTTTGAGCCAGAATATGCCGATAATGAACAGTGCGATATACGATTGGGCGTAGTGGAGGCCGAAAGTCGAATACAGCAGATCCCATCCGAGCATAAGATGAGTGACGTAGAGGCCCACAAGCGTGGTCAACAGACCGGCCGCGTAAAACCGCCAGATGTGCTTGAGCTTGTAGTGCCCCAGTTCGTGTGCCAGCACCGCAAGGATCTCGTCTCGAGTGTGGCGTTCTAGAAGTGTATCAAAGAGCACTATACGTTTGGCTTTGCCAAAGCCGGTGAAATAGGCGTTTGAGTGGGTGCTTCTCCGACCCGCATCCATTTTGAATATACCGCCCGACCTCATTCCCACATCCTGCACCAGCTTTTCCACCGCAGCAACAAGGTCTCTGTCTTCCAGCGGTTCGAACTTGTTGAATAGCGGGGCTATAAGCACCGGATAGACCACCACAACAATAAATTGGATCGCGGCGACAATAATGAAGCCCCACAACCACCAATAGTTTGGCGACACATGAATTGTCCACAATAGCGGCGCCATAACCCCCACAAGAAAGACCACCGATAACAATTCTCCTTTAAGGTTGTCGGCAACCCATGTCATCGTGTCTGATTTGTTAAAACCATATTTTTCTTCGATCACAAAAGTGTTGTAATAGTCGAAAGGCAGGCCCAGCACGAAAAACAGCACGCCCACGGATATGAAGAAAACCAGTCCGGCCCAGATATAATGAACTTCTCGATTGAGGGAATAACTGTCCGCAATAGGAAGTAAGCCGGCCAGGACGATCCCAAGAAGGGTGAAGTCGACCGTAATCTTTCGGATTTCGACAAGTCGACTTTTGTCTATGGAATAGGCATTAATGCGCGCGAGCGTGTCTGCATCAACAAATTCTTTGAACGGTGCGGGCACTTCGTTACCCGATTGCTGGAGATGGTTACGATTCAGCCGTTCCAACCATAACGAAAAGAGAAACTGGAAGAGATAAGCCGCTACGAAGATCAGAGATAGAGTGTTGAATTTCATTTTTTCCGGCAATCGCGTCAAATGGGTTGTAGATCTCCTCGTGTCAGCAGAGGGTCCACAGTTTTAGAACGTCTCCGTTCATTTGAACGGGGGTACGTACGGAAGCCACATTGCAAAGAGCCAACAAAGGAAGAAAATGATCGGAATATGAAAAAGCAATTGCAGCACCGAGTATCCCACAAGGTCGCGGGCTTTTATATGGAGGATGCCAAGCAACGGGAGCATCCAGAAGGGATTGAGCAGATTTGGCAGGGCTTCGGCTGCATTGTATATCTGCACGACCCATCCGAGGTGCACTTTCAATTCGTTTGCGGCTGTAAGGACATAGGTTGCCTCAATGACCCACTTGCTGCCGCCGGAAGGAATAAACACCCCGAGCACGGAGGAATAGAATGCCACAAGCAACGGATACGTGTGCTGGGTAGTAACCGAGACGAAGATGTGAGCCAGCCACTTGTTGATTCCCGTGCCGGCAATCATGCCAAAAATGACCGCGTAAAACGGAAACTGAATAAGAACTCCTCCCGTGGCCGGTACGGACTGGGCCACAGCTCGAAGAAACCGTTTGGGCCTCCAGTGCAGAAGAAGGCCAACGGAAATGAAGATCAGGTTATACGTGTTCAGGTCCAGTGCTGCGAGAGGCCCCTTGGCCGATGTCACGAAGTCACTTACCAAGTACACAAATAACAGCAAGGACACGAGGATGGTTAACAAAGGACTGTATTCGAGCCATTCGCCAGGTTTAGTTCTCGGCTCAAGCTCTACGTTGATCGGTTCAAAGACCAGTCCGTAGTCCTTCACGGTTTTTGCATGCTCAGGGTTCGGCGCGGACCAATAGGCTACTATTACGGACACAATTACCAGTATGGCTGCTGTCGCTATACTCTGCGATAAGAAGATGGTTTGGGACAGTGGGATCAACCCGCTGATGTTGTAGAGCGCGGGCGGTATTGATCCCTTGGTAGCCATCATCAGAGCGGCTGACGAGGACAAACCTAGGGCCCAGATACTGCCCAGCCCGAGATATGCGGATGCACCGATGGCACGATAGTCGATCCCGTCCATGCGTCTGACGATTTCGCGAACCAATAGGCCGCTGAAAATAAGGCTGAAGCCCCATGAGATTAGCGAAGTTAACATAGAGAAAAAAGCCACAAAGGCAACTGCACCTCTCGGGGTCGACGGAACTGCGGCGAGACGCTGAATCAACCAATAGACCGCGGGCGTGGAGGCCAACACGTATCCGCCGATAATAATCATGGCCATTTGCATGGTGAAGGGGATAAGGACCCAAAACTCCTTTCCCCCCTCGATGGCCAACGTATAAGGTTTTTCGCCGATCAAAAGGCCCACGACGAAAACAATCACAATGCCAAGGAGCGCAAACACGAGAGCATCAGGAAACCAGCGTTCGCTCCAATTGGCCAAGCCTAACCCAAGACGTGCAAGGGTGCCCTCGGCCAATGTTTCCGTCTTCGTTGCAGTTTTTTCCTCGACCATCGCGATCCTCCTTTCCACAAATTGTGACATACCCAAAACAAGAGAACGAAGGAACCATGTGATTGTTGAGCGCGGCACCTGCGAGTCGTTGTGCCTCCAGGTCTTTCCCGCAGGGTCAGGTGTCCAGATTACCATATTGGTTGCAGGCGGGGGTGTCCCCCAATTTCCGAGACTCAGCAGCAGGATTTTACCTTGTCTCCGGCATTATCGTCACATGTCTTGGTCCTTTTATTCAAGACAAAAGTTGAGCTTATCTGAGAATACGAAACTACGACTTTTTTCCCACTGGCGGCTGCTTTGTGCTAGTATCACGCTCCTCAATCCTGATTGAGAGGTGTTGTTTTGAAGCAGCTATTTCGTTTCATCGGAAAGGTGGTCAAGTGCCTAATAGTTGCCGTCATTTGCGTGGAGGTTTTGAGCTTTTTGGCCATTACCGCCAGCAATTACATTCTTTACGGCCGCGCTCGCGAAGGGGGCCGCGCGGTTTACGATCCCTATACGCTTTTTTTGCAGAAGGAAGGAGTTCGTCCGACCGCGAACAATTCTCGATCAAAAGACAAAGGAAAGAATAAAGTACTTTGGCTTCTGGGCGGTTCGACCATGCGGGGGGCCACTCCACGAGATGACACAACGATTCCAAGCTTTCTGTCCGGTTTTCTCAACTCAAATCAACAGGATTTGCATTTCACTGTAATTAATTTCGGCGTAGACTCCTTCAATTCTCTATTGGAAACCAAGTACCTCCAAAAACTACTCATAGAGAGCTCTGAGCGGCCGGATTTCATAATCTTTTACGATGGGGCTAACGACGCCAAGTACTTCCTGGAACATCGAGACCCGTACGCTCATCATGGCTACCGGAGGGTTAGGGCACTCATCGAAAGCTACTACAGAAGGTGGTTAGGACTGCTGAAACCGCTAAATGCAGCTATATATGCCTCGTTTACGAAAGAGCTTTATGATAAGATCCACCAGGTGTGGATTCCTCTGGACCCTAACTCCCCCGCGCTAAAGAAACTTGTTGTAGGGGTAGAACAGAGATACGATCATGTCAACAAAATCGCACACTGTTATGGCGCCGAGTTTAGGGTCATCTGGCAGCCGATCGTTTGGGTCGAGGACTGCCAAGTGTCCGCGGAGATACATGACAGCGAGAAAGATTTCTTCGTGGATACGGAAAAGCTGGCCACAATGCGCCGAAACTTCGTCATCCCCTATTTGGCTTGCGTGAAACGTCTCAATCGGAAACCTTACTTCGTTGATTTCCGCAAAGTATTGTGCGGCCGAAAAGAAGCCGCGTACCAGCCTGATGGAGTCCATCTCACCGATGCGGGCCGAAAAATGGTCGCGGAACAGATGTATCGGCTCCTAAACGGGTTGATCTTGAAATAGGGGTGCTGGGCTGCAGACGCCAAATTAGAACTGGTTACTCGTTGTGAGCGCCTTAAGTGGTTCTATAGACCTCAAAGCCCCCATAAAGGGGGAATTAGGGTAATTTTCGAGGAGTTATACAAGAATCCCAGTGAGCCCCCTTTAAGAAAGGGGGAAAATCCACGGTTCGCGGACCTATCTCGATGTTTATAAGGTCACGGGCTTGTTTTCGGCGGAGACATGGTCATTACGGGTAGCCAGCCGGGCTGGAATTTCCGGGTAAATCGTGTACTATTGAAGGAGACCATAAGGAAGACTGTTGTGGACTGCATAGAAAACTGGGCACGGCATGCCGTGCCCCTACATGACTACATGGCATGCGCACGCCTGCACCGAGGTGTAGAGGCAAAGCATGCTACGTCCGCTCCCAATTTGGGGCACGGAGCGAATATCGTTGCAGCCCACTACGTTTAGGCTGCAGGCACAGGAGCTTCACGGGTTGAAATTCGATGATCTCATGACCATGTGCTGGCGTCTAGTGTTGCGCAACCGCCGCCGTTACAAAGCGGTAATTGCCGGCATAGCCGTCGGCACTGCTGGATTCATAATTATTCAAACCATGGGGAATTCGGTAGAGAAAAAGATGGGTGAGCACCTCGAGCTCCTCGGGGAAGCTACCGTCATGAAAGCGGAATGGCAAAATGATGAGAATTATCACCCGGGTGAGTACTACCCGAGGGATGTCATAAAGCTGAAACAGCTTCCCCACGTGATGGCAGTCGCACCTGTCGTTTCGCTACCCCAAATCGACGTTTATTTTCACAGCACGGAGTGGAGCCCCGGTCTCTTTGGCATTGACCAATCGTTTTGGAGAACTCAAACTCCCACTTTGCTGTACGGGCGTCTGATCGGTCCATCGGATGTCGTAGGGAGGAAGAACGTCTGTGTGCTTGGCCATGACGTCGTCAAGTATCTGTTCAAAAATCCCAATCCTGTCGGAGAGACGATCCGCGTGGGGAATTTGTCTTTTGAGGTCATAGGGATTCTAGGTGGCATTCAGAATTCAGATATTAGCCGCTCGGTCTTTGTCCCGATCACAACAGCGCGGAACCTGTTTCAAGACCTCATGTGGATAAGAGAGATCTACTTGAGAGTAGATGATTGGAATGCGGTGGAACCTGTCCGTGATCTAGCTCTTCGCTCCCTCAAGGGATCTCACAAGGGTTACGAAGCGGGAATACGAGTGGTCCACTATCCTGAGCGTATCAAAAAGGTAAAGGGAACGGTTTATATCGTCAAGGTCTTGGTCTATGCGGCGCTAGGCATAACTATAGTTCTTGGCGGCCTCGGTATCACGAACGTGATGCTTGCCGCTGTGCGGGATCGAACGCGAGAGATAGGTCTCCGCAAGGCCCTAGGGGCCCGAGAAGAGATTATCATGGTTCAATTCCTCACTGAGGCGATTTTCATAAGTCTTTTTGCCGGCATAATCGGCGCCATTTGTGGGGTTTTGTGTGTTCAGGTTTTGAAAAGGCCACTGGGTGTGGAAGTCTCTCCTTTGATGATGACTGCGAGCCTCTTCGGAGGTCTCATATTTACCTTTCTTCTTGGGGTACTTTCTGGGCTATATCCGTCCATCAGGGCGAGCAGGCTGGATTCGGTAAGCGCTATGCGCTTCGAATGAGTCTTGCGGGTGTGGCTGACCCGCGTACACGGGCGCGGTTCGATCCGGCAGTCCCGCTGTCAAGACACAGACGCCTGCAAGACATCTTGGTTGGGCTTTTACGACGGCTCATCTAAACATGAACGACCCTGAAAAGCAAATTTAGCAATTCGCGTTCAAAATGATGAGAAAATGGTCTCTAACCCCCCTTTACTTAAGAGAAAGGGGGGATTTTGAATGTGGATTGGTAATAGTCGTGTCCTTTGACGAAACTCTGTCGGCGGTGTATCTTCCACGCTCATGAAAATTGCAGAAAAGAATTTGCGGATCGGCGTCGTGGGTGTCGGCACTATGGGGCAACACCACGTTCGCATCATTTCTCAGACTCCGGATGTGGAGTTGGCAGGGTTTCATGACCCCGATCCGGTAAGAGCCGCAGAAATTTGCAGCAGGCACGGTTGCGAATGTTTTGGCACGCTGGATGAATTGCTGAATCAGAGCGATGCGGTTATTGTGGCGGCGCCCACTTCAACGCACTACGAAATCGGAGAAAAATGCTTGGGCCGAGGTATCCACGTGTTGATGGAGAAGCCGCTGGCCCATGAGGTAGAAGCCGCTGCCAAGTTGGTAGACCTCTCGCGGAGAGCCGGCGTGGTACTTATGGTAGGCCATGTCGAACGTTACAATCCGGCAGTGGGTAAGCTTATGGAGCTTCTTCGCCAGGAACATGAAGAGATCATTTCAATCGATGCTCGAAGGCTGGCCCCCTTCGACGGTTCCCGCTGCATTGATGTTGACGTGCTCTATGATTTGCTTATCCACGATATCGACCTTTCTCTGGAAATAGCCGGCTCTTCCGTTCTAAACGTGTCCGCAGTAGGCCGTCCGGTCTTTTCCAAGAAAACCGACGTCGCTCACACACGAATTGAATTCGGCAATGGTGTCGCGGGAATTTTCTGGACCGGCAAATGCTCTCCTCTAAAGGTTCGTTCCTTGACCGTCAGCACCCCCAGACGTTGCCTGGTAGCCGACACACTCGCCTGTACCCTCACAGTGTACGCCGCTGAACAACTCTCTCCAATGGAAAACGGCCTATGCATGATGGGAACCGTTGAGAAACAAGAGATTTTAGTACCGCATGAAGAGCCACTTCGGCGTGAAATCGCGGACTTCCTTCTAGCGATCCGGGAAGGGAATCTTCCACTGGTGGACGGTTGGAGAGGCCTGCGTGCGATGCAAGCTCTTGCCCTAGTGGAGAAATCAATAGCTGCCCGTGGGGCTGTAATCCAAATTGCCTCGGATGATAAGCGCTATAGTGAACTGCGTTGAAAATTTGGCTTGATGCCGATTCGCTTTCAAAATTGTAAGAAAATCCCCTCTAACCCCCGTTTAGTAAAGGGGGGACGGGGGGATTCTGAATGCGAGTCGGTGTGAGATCTAGAAATGGGCATGTGATACCACGCCGCATGCCCGATTCGAGGTGCATTGGCACAGAATACTCAAATCACCTTGTTGAGGGCATACTCGACGATACCCGTAGCTCCGGCCTTCAATAGCTTCGGAATAAGGGAACGCACGACTTCTTCGGATACCACCGACTCGACCGAAAACCATTCCGATTTGTAAAGCCCGGCAACTGTAGGGGCATTTAGGGATGGCAGCAGGCCCACTACCTTGTCCAAATTGTCCCGTGGAACGTTCATCTTGAGACCCACCATCTTGCGCGCCTCCAGAGCGGCTTGTAGCAAGAGGTGAATCTGTTCGATTTTCTCTCTTTTGAAGGGATCCTGAAACGCTCTTCGGTTTGCAATGAATTGGGTGTTGGTCGTGAGCAGGTTGTGAATGATGCGAAGTCCGTTTGCTCTAAGTGTGCTGCCGGTCTCGGTGACGTCCACAATCGCATCCACGACTCTTTCATTGACCTTGGCCTCGGTGCTTCCCCATGAAAACTCGACCTCGACTTTCACGCCTCGTTCCGAGAAGAATTTCCTTGTGAACCGGACTAGTTCGGTGGCGATACGCTTTCCGTCAAGGTCCTCGGGTACGTGATAATCGGATTCCGCGTCGACAGCTAGCACCCAACGTGCCGGATTTTGAGATACTTTCGAATAGACTAAATCGTCGATAACCATCACGTCGGATTCGTTTTCAAGGATCCAGTCTCTTCCTGTAAGGCCCGCGTCAAATGTGCCTGCTTCGACGTAACGAGATATTTCCTGGGCTCTCAAACGAGCCATGATGATTTCGTCGTCGTCAACAATGGGAAAATAGCTGCGAGGAGAAACATTGATGTTCCATCCCGCTCTGCGAAACAAATCTATGGTAGCCTGTTCGAGGCTCCCCTTCGGTATAACGAGCTTGAGTGCTTCTTTATTCATCTATGTTCAGAATCTCTCCTTGCGGGGTAAGACGACGGAAGAAACAGCTCCACTTTCCAGTGTGGCAAGCCCCTCTTCCCTGCTGTTCTACCAAGAGTAGTATGGTATCGTGATCGCAATCTACCAGTACATCTTTGACAATCTGAATGTCGCCCGAAGTAGCTCCTTTGCGCCACAGTTCTTGCCGGGAACGGCTCCAGTAGCAAGCCCTGCCTTCCTTCAGAGTCGTCTCCAGCGCTTCCCTGTTCATGTAAGCCATCATAAGGACTTTACCGGTACGAACATCCTGAGCTATGGCCGGAACGAGCCCATTGCCTTTTTCAAAATCAACCACCGGTTGATCGATCTTCACCTGCGCATTCATCCGGAGCCCTCCTCACTCTCGGTCATGAACTCCTGTTCCATTGCACGGAGGATACCCATCACGATACCGGAGGCCACTTGCGCCGTTTCAGGCTCCATGCTCCCATTCAAGACGGCGCCCAGGAGGTCATTCAGAACACGCACTGCATCCACCGGTCTGCGAATCAAGGGCTCGCGTGAGGCTGCATAAACGGGGGAGAGGTGCTCCGATTTTCCAGGATCGCGTTCGCTTCCTCCTAGATATACATCTTGTCCTCGTCTTTCCCGAAGGATTTCTTCGAAAATCTTTATCGCCTCCGGAGTGTAATCGTCTCTCTCCTCTTGGAGTATTCTGATTATCTCCTCGGTAGAATTAGCCTCCAATACGGCTCTATCCACCTTGATCTCCACCATCTGAGCCTCCGAGTGATTCGAATTGTCGGGGCGAAATAGCGCTTGTCAGCTCAAGAAACTGACATCCTTCAGCTTCGGTCATGCCCCAGCACAGTATCTTCACTTTATAAAGATGTCCACGATGCGGACAGTTTGGTCGTCGCGCTCCCAATCCATATCATTGATCCGCTGTAATAACTTACTCCAAGAGCAACTGGAAAGCAGCACCAGAGTGAGGGCTACCAGCAACCATTTTTTCATCGTGATCCTCGTGTGGGCCAACCGCGATCCCTGGGGAAAATGTTCAGCCACTGATGATACCTCGCCGGATCAAAGGAGGCAAGTCGGCCCAATATCGAATGTCGATTCTAGGTATACTCAACATCACAGTGTAATAATAAGTAATTTTATTGATTTTTGCAACTCATTATGATAGTATGGCCACGTGAATCAAATCCCGTGAATGCCCTGACTTGGACAAATATCATGGGACGGAGACAAATCTGAATGTTCGACAGCGCGGCGGACATTCGGACCACGGAGGACGAGATGAAAAAATACCTGATCTTGGCCGTGGCAATGGTTCTGATAATCGGAATGGGTTGCTGGTCATTTGCGTTTGAGACAGATTTTGACGATCTGTACAGCTTCGACAGGTGCCTCCCTGCCTGGAAACTTGGGCGAGGCTTTGTGGATCTTATATCAGGTCCGCACGAACTCGCTACACACTTCGCAAACAGCGCTATTAACGGAGCCTATGTCGGCGCTTACGAGAGTGGTTGGTGGGGGCACATAGCAGGATCTCTTAATGGGATGATTGCCGGAACAGCGTCCGGCTTTGTGTACGGGCTCAAAAGAATGACATTAGGCGCTCTTGAGATTGCCACATTCTGGAAGCCTGAATACGGCCCCACGATGGACCCGGAGTTCGGAACTCGTTGCCGAGCGTTTGAGGATCAGGATTACTTTGACCCGCATCCTTTCTGGTACACTGGGCCGACGCGTGCGGTACGTTAAGTGAAATGTGATGCGTCCTACTCGTATTTGCCCTCTATGAAAAAGTGGAGGGGCTGGTGTTCAACTCATGCTTTCCAGATACTGTTGTGCGCTGTAAGCGGCTATAGCCCCGTCCCCGACTGCGGTGGAGATCTGCCGGAGGATTTTGGCTCGTATGTCTCCGGCAGCGAAGACGCCTGGCCTGGAGCAGGCCATTTTACTATCCGTAATTATGAATCCTCTTTCGTCCGTATCTACGAAGTCGCGGAATCCTTGCGAATTGGGAGTCAAGCCGACATAGAAGAAAATCCCACCCACCGGCAGCACCTCTTCAGACGCGTCAGTCACTGAACGAACGCGCAGCCCTTGAACCTCGTGCTCACCTAGAATCTCCATTGGAACAGAATTCCAGTGGATTGCGATTTTGGGTTGGACAAAAGCCTTTTCCTGAATTTCTTGCACGGCCCGCAGCTTGTCACGCCTGTGGATAAGATGAACCTTCGAAGCGAACCTGGTCAGATAGCAAGCTTCTTCAACTGCCGAATCGCCGCCTCCCACTACAGCGACTTCCAGATCCCTGAAGAAAGGGCCGTCACAAACGGCGCAGTAGCTCACTCCTCTGCCCGCTAGTTTCAACTCTCCCGGGATCCCTAACTTGACCGGCTGCGCTCCTGTGGCCAAGATCAATACTTGGCATGCGAAATCTTCCCCCGCGTCGGTCCTTATGGAAAAGCCCTCATCTGTCGGCGTTATGCGTTTCACCTCGGTCTGGACTATCTCCACACCGAACTTCTTCGCGTGGGCCTCCATTTTTTGGGCCAGCTCAAACCCCAAAATTGGCTCGCTGAAGCCAGGGTAGTTGTCCACAGTCTCCGTTGCGGTCAATTGCCCACCGGGCAAGCCCTTTTCAAGGATGGCAACGGGCACGCGAGCTCTAGCCGCGTACAGACCGGCCGTTAGGCCTGCCGGTCCGCCTCCCAAAATAAGAAGATCTTTCTTCATGCTAAGAGGCCTTGTCTAGCAGCTCCTTTATACGGCTTTTGGGAACCGCACCCACAATTTGGTCGACTACTTGTCCATCTTTGAACAGCATCAAAGTTGGGATGCCCCTGACTCCGTATTTGCTCGCAATCTGCTTGTTGTTGTCGACATCCAGCTTGGCGACCTTGACTTTCCCCCTATATTCATCCGCGAGTTCTTCCACGATCGGACCCACGGTTCGGCAGGGGCCACACCACGCGGCCCAGAAGTCCACCAGTGCGGGCAAATCCGACTGCAGGATTTGTTGATCGAAATCTCCATCGGTAACATGGCAAAGGTTCTCATTTTCAGACATTATAGACTCCTCTCAAAAGTTTAAATTTGCTCTCTCCCGCAATGCTCTCTTAAAAACATTTTCAGTTTGGTCCGCACATCTTCCGGGATATCCTCGGAAACACCTCTGGCGCACAGTTGCACAGTCGCCCTAAGTGACTGATATACCAGTGAGCAAGGTTCGCATAGCGCTAAGTGCTCTTCGATGCACTTGCACTCATCTTCCCCGATGTCGCCGTCCAGGAAATCGGACAGATGATCGCAATAATCTTTGCAAGTCTTCATTTTCTATCTCGATGCCCTCCGCGTACTGGAGGAAACGTCTTTTTCCATGTAATAGGAATTCAAAGCCAAGCGCACCGAATTCCGAGCCCTATGAAGCCGCGATTTTACGGCCGCCACTGAAGAATCCATTATCTCGGAAACTTCCTTGAGCGAAAAACCTTCGACATCTCTCAGAACAATTACCGAACGATACAACACGGGAAGGTCATCAATCGCTTCTTCAATTTTCTTGCAGCCTTCTTTTGAAAGAAGAAGATCCAGCGGCGAACTCGCAAACTCAACTGAACCCGGTGCAGATACGGTACCCGAAGAGTTCTTAAGTTGATCGTCGTATTCGATGAGTTCCGGCTTATTCTTCCTGAGAGACATCAAGGCATTATTCGTTGCTATCCTGAATAACCATGTGGAAAACGAGGATGTACCGCTGAAGCCTTTCAATCCCTTGTACGCGTTCAAGAAAGTCTCCTGCAATAAATCTTGTGCCTGATGGTTGTCCTTAACAATTTTTCTCAAATGCCGATAAATCCTGCCCTCGTATTTCGCCACCAGGCGCTCGAAAGCATCGTAGTCTCCGGCGAGGACCTCTGCTATTGTTTGTCGGTCTTCGTCCATGCTCGTCCCTATGTCCAAGGATAGGTGCTTCAAAGCAAAATAATCGCAAAATTGATATTTATCTATTTAACCATAGTATCTACATCTTACTTGTGTCAAGGGCAAAGCCGAGGAGCCGATAAGCGTTCACTTACGTGGGGCAGGCTTTCCAGCACGCCTTTTCGTAATTTGGCCGCCGGCAGGCTGGAAGAAACTGTCTCAAAATGGAGGTGTGGGCGAGATTCGTGGCACGATGACCCTCTTTCCCGGCAATGAATTACCGGGCTACTGTCCCTCGTCCCTCCGGGACGCTTTCGTTTGAGCCCCATCGGGGCGATAGAAAGTAGACCGGTGCTTTAGCGCCGGGCTGCCATCGTGGCACGATTCTGGCCATCAAAATAGTTTTGAGACAGTTTCGGAAAGCCTGCCCCCAGGCTTAATGATACCTTCGGGCTGAAAATTGATGCTTATAGGTGCCGAGAGGTGGGATGAGCGTAAAAGGCCGACGAACTTTTGGTCCCGGAGAGGATCTGCCCGGACTCTCGAGGTTATCAATAGCGAGCTGAAGAGATTGCCGGCTCATCGTGCCAATTATCTAATGAAAGTCTACACTAATCGGGCTGTTATCGGTTTGTTCAAATTCCCTCTCTGATTGATCGGTTGCTCACCGTAGAGATCGTTACTTGAAATTCGATCTTCCCGGAAAAATCGGTTGCGTGATTGCTCGACCCCTTATAATATGAAAAAAACAAGGAGAGCGCATGGAAGACCTCATAGAAAAAGTTGCACAGAGCATAGTGCGCGCCAAAAACGCAGTAGCGTTGACCGGTGCCGGAATCGGTACCTGAATCCGGTATCCCTGATTTCCGAAGCCCGGGCGGACTTTGGACACGCGTCGATCCCGGCGAATTTTCCATAGACCGCTTTCTCCAAAATCCTGCGCGATTCTGGCGGCTTCACTCGAAGTTGAAAGAATCCGGTGACTTCGACCTAGCTTCAGCAGAGCCTAATGCGGCTCACTTCGCTCTGTCTCGTCTGGAACAAATGGGAATGCTGAAGTGCATCATCACTCAAAACGTGGACAACCTTCACCAAAGAGCGGGCTCCGTTGACGTAGTTGAATTTCATGGAAATCTATTGCGGGCTGTATGTATGAAATGTCGGACGCTTGAGCCCATAGGAGAGGTGGAGGCTCGACTCGCCAGCGTTGCAGACGGAGCCCCGAGATGCCAAAAATGCGGAGGTTTGCTCAAACCCGATGCAATTTTCTTTGGAGAAGCCATTCCATCCAAGGCGCTCATGATTTCTCAGGTCCAGTCTCAAAAATGTGACGTGCTCCTAGTTATCGGGACTTCCCTGCAAGTGTTCCCGGCAGCCCAGATTCCGCTCTCGGTCAAACTAAAGTATCCGCCGGCAACGGTTGTTGAGATCAACCGAGAAGCATCGGCGATGTACGAGCAGGTCAGTGACATTTTGCTCTTGGGAAGTGCTAGCGAAATCCTCAACAGACTCATGGAAGTGCTGGAAGGTAAGGTAATGGCGGGTGCGTGCTAGGAGCCTGTCGCGCAACCTCACTCGTCGGCGCCATCGTGCTACGCGGAGGTTCCACTCATTGTTCCGTGACCTTCCCCTGGCTTCTAGGAGTCTGACATACTAAGTTTGTCCCATGGCAACCTCTGAGAGATCCCGATAGATTAGTCGCCATCGTGCCACGAATTCGGGAAAGTCCCGCGGGACGCGGGATTACGCAACAGCCTCCTAGACCGACATGAGCTTGCCGACCAGAAGGGTCATGGAGCAACAGTCCTAGTTGGACAGCAAACACCTTCAGCCAAATTTCCCTCTCAAGTTGCAATATTCTATGAGGGGCCACCCAGGGCCATGGCCCAAGGCATGCATATTGAGTCGGTATCTAAAATAGAACTGAAGATTCGATAAAGAAACCCGTACGATTTATATCAATAGTGTCCCGATCCCGTTTGGATTTGACGTGCCACATTCGATACCCGGAGTTAACGGTCCAGGTCCAGAGGCTATTTACAGGGATGTCCACTGACCCGCTGACCTCCCAATCCCACGTCTCAAGATCTTTGTAATTCCACCAGTCAGCCCTGCCGGACACACATGGGCGTAGAGAGATACCTTCTATTATGGGGTAGAAACTTCCGTGCAGGCCAAGAGTTGGAATCGTGCGAGTCTGGTTTTCACTGTAATCAAAAAAAGAATTCGCAACCGTAACATCACTGACTCTGGTCTCCGTGTTCAAGATTCCAAGATCGCAATTGGCACCCAAGAGGGTCTGCGGGGTCATGTAGAAATCGCAATCATAACCCAGTTGAAAATAACGTATTCTTTGAAAAGAGTTGTTCCTTGAGCCATAGAGACTGTTCGGTTCGCAGCGGAACCTGAACACGTGTATATTATCTAATCTGAAATTCGCAAAGTATTCCCACACAAGTTTATTACTATCCACGCCGACATTGTCGATGATGTCCAATTTGGTTCTATCGCTCTGTATAAGATCTCCTTGAAGCACCGAGAACCACATTCTATAACCGGCGCTCAGTCGCAGAAACGCAGGCACTTCCCATGCATGGACGTTTCCGAGGAGGAGAAACCAGAGGGCCGTGAGCCAAGCAGTGACGAGCAGTTTTTTCATTATCGAAAGCCGATGCGCCGCCGAACTCAAACATTACTTTAATAAAACGTCGCAAGTAATATCTTTTAATGATGAATTTGTCAAGAGGAAGTGAAGGGGTGTGCTCGGACGATGGCCTGTTTGGCCGCAGCCCACATTGGGAAACCACTGTCGGAATCCGATGCAGATTTCCGGAACAAATAAGGGGGTGAGCAGTGCAGACTTGCATCTGCCATTATGAGGATTGCAGGAGAGAGGAATTCCTCTGTTTACAGTTGTCGGGGATAAGTCAGCTCTCTTGCAGAGGCAGCCGCTAAGCCTCGTGGACGGGGTCCGAGCGACGCAATTCCAGACCGCCGGCGGCCTGAACAATAAGCTCAACCAAATCGGCCTGTTATGTAGCCTTCTGTCTGCTGGTTTTTCGGGTTTGTGAATACTTGGCTCGTGGGGCCGACTTCGATTATCCGGCCCTCAAAAAAGAAGGCAGTATAGTCCGATATTCGGGCAGCTTGTTGCATGTTGTGTGTAACGATAACTATGGTGAAATTCTCCTTCAAGGATTCGACCAACTCTTCTATTTTGTCGGTAGCCCTTGGGTCGATAGCGGATGTGGGCTCGTCCATCAACAAGACTTCAGGCTGTACAGCAATGGCTCTGGCTATGCAAAGTCGTTGTTGCTGACCGCCGGAGAGTGCGGTCCCCGGAGAGTAGAGCTTGTCCTTAACTTCATCCAGGAGGGCTGCGCCTTCCAACGCCTGGTCCACCCGTTCCGAAAGGTCACGGCTGGATAGCTTATAATGCAACTTCAGTCCCCAAGCTATGTTCTCGAATACCGTCATTGGAAAGGGAGTAGGCTTTTGAAATATCATTCCGACTTTTCGCCGCAATTCTAGGATGTTGACGGACGGTGAAAGGATGTTCATACCGTCCATAAGAATCTCCCCGGCGGCTCTTTGATCGCGGTAGAGTTCGTAAATTCTGTTATAGACTCGTATGTGAGTGGATTTGCCACATCCCGACGGCCCAATTATTGCAGTCACTTTATTGGAGACAATATCCAGATCATTCGAGTGTAGGGCCTGATGATTGCCATAGTAGAAATCGAGGTTTCTAACCGAAACCTTGACCTCCGTTTCCAAAGCGGTGTCTTGTGATTTTGGCATTTCATTAACCGGTTGCGGCTCTGCAAGATAAGAGAAAGCCGGGGTTTTCTTCATCGTTGGGACTCCCTGAAAGCCGTACGCGCAGCTATCGTCAGTGCCAGCACCGCGATCATGATCAAAAGTGAGGCTCCCCATGCAAGCTGCTGCCAGTAAGCATAAGGTGACATCGCATAATTGAAAATGGTTACGGTCAAGTTTGCGGTGGGTGCGGCGAACTGGCTCGGCCAATAAGGGCTGTTAAGTGCGGTGAACAATAGAGGTGCGGTTTCCCCGCTCACCCTCGCTATCGAAAGTATTATCCCTGTGACAATTCCAGCCTTTGCTGCGGCGAAGACTACCTGGAGAGTTATCTTCCATCGGGGGGCGCCAATAGCTATAGCGGATTCGCGTAATTCGTTCGGCACCAGGTTGAGCATGGCCTCGGAGGTACCGACAACGACCGGAAACATTATCACGGCCAATGATACTGCTCCCGCGTAGCCGGAGAATTTGCCCATCGGTACAACCATGGAGGCATACACGAAAAGTCCTACTATAATTGACGGAATCCCTATCAAGCAATTGGTGACGAAACGTGCGGCGGCCCCCAAGATGGATTTCTGCCCGAACTCTGACAAATATATTCCGGCAAGTAGCCCGAGGGGCACGGCGATGAGGGTTGCCAAGCCAGTGAGCTCCAACGTTCCTAAAATGGCGTTGGCCAGCCCTCCCTCCTCGCTTCCTGGCGGCGGGGGCAGTTGCGTGAAAAAAGACCAGTTAAGCGCATGCATGCCGTTTTGGACTACTTCGATGAGAACCCATCCCAGAAAAATAATGCCGAGAAACGCACACGAGGTTGCTACAACCTTGGCTGCAAAATTCACAAAATTACGCATTCCGGAAGAGCGACGAGTCAAATACCTACTCCAATCGAACCACGAATCTGTTTGAGCCACAACTGGGCAAGGATCTGTATCACCAGAGTTATCGCGAACAAAATGAGACCAAGCTCAACAAGGGCACTTAGATAAAGTGGCGAAGACGCCTCTGTGAACTCATTGGCCATGGTTGAGGCGATTGTATTGCCTGCGGAAAACAGGGAAGCTGAAAAAGCATGCGTATTGCCTATGACAAAAGTCACCGCCATCGTTTCGCCGAGCGCTCTGCCGAGCCCCAGAAACGCGGCCCCAACCATCCCTGTGAACCCATACGGGATGGTCACGTGTCGAGTCACTTCCCATGTACTACTCCCGATGCCATAACCTGCTTCTTTGACCACCTTCGGAACCATCGTGAACACGTCTCTCATCACTGCGCTGATAAAGGGTAGAATCATAAGGGCGAGTATAATTCCGGCGGTAAGCATGCCGATTCCCATTGGTGGTCCTTGAAAGAGAGGCAGGAATCCCAAGTACTTCCCCAGGAGTGGCTGAACGTGGTCCGCCATGAAGGGAGCAAAAACGAACAGACCCCACATGCCGTAAATAATGCTGGGTATTGCCGCTAGTAGCTCAATAGCATATCCCACCGGCTTGCTTATGACGGGGGGGGCAAGCTCAGCAAGGAACAATGCAATGAAGAGACTTATCGGCAACGCAAGAAGCATCGCGATCGCAGTAGACGCTAGGGTGCCGAAGATGCTGCTCGCTGCCCCGAAGTCCTCTGTGACCGGGTTCCAGGCGTTGGATGCAAGAAAAGCGAGCCCAAAACGGTGCAGAGACAAGTCGCTGGCACGAATGAGTTGCACCATGAGGGCTGTCATAAGCAACACGAGAGCCGCGGCACCAGAGGCTGCGGCCAATCGAAATATCGTGTCGCCCGTATTGCGGATTTTATTCTTCTGAGGGCCCATTCATACTTATCCGTGTCGCTCTATGCTGAAATCGAGGGGGAGAGCAGGAACCCCCTCGATTTTCCGTCATCAGATGATTATTTCCACACGGGCTTGTCGCCTGATTTTACATCAGCCTTCCACGTGGCCTTCACGAGTTCCACCACGTTCTTCGGCAGCGGGATATAGAGAAGCTTTGCTGCCATCTCGTCCCCCTTGTCGTAGCACCAGGAAAAGAATTTTAAGACGGCCTCGGCTTTAGCCGCGTCGGGCTGCTCTTTATAGAACAGGATGTAGGTAGCGCCTACTATCGGCCAACTCTTCTCACCCGGCTGGTTAACGAGGCTGATATAATACATCGGAGCATTCTTCCAATCTGCGTTAGCTGCTGCAGACTTGAACGTGTCAATGGTTGGCTCCACAAATTTGCCCGCCTTGTTCTGTAACTGGGCGTAAACAAGGTTGTTTTGTAAAGCGTACGCAAACTCTACGTAGCCGATGCCACCGTTAGTGCGCTGCACGAAGGCGGAAACCCCTTCATTGCCCTTGCCGCCGATTCCGGCGGGCCATGAGACGGCATTGGCCGAGCCAACCTTCTCCTTCCACTCTTTTGAGATCGCGCTTAAGTAACTAGTAAAAATCCAGGTCGTCCCTGAACCGTCGGACCGGTGAACTACCACGATGGCCTGATCAGGGAGCTTAAGATCAGGATTCACTTTCTTGATCTTCTCGTCTTTCCAGTTTGTTATCTTTCCAAGATAAATTTCACTCAACAACTCCGGGGTGAGCTTGAGCTTCCCTTTTTCAATTCCTTTAACGTGAGTTACCGGGACCACTCCACCCATAACCATCGGCCATTGTATGAGCCCGTGCTTAACAAGCACGTCCTTCTTGAGTGGTTCGTCTGATGCACCGAAGTTCACGGTCTTTGCCTTGATTTGGGCGATTCCGCCACCGGAGCCGATGGACTGATAATTCAATTGAACGCCTGTTTTCTTCTGGTACTCGTGGGCCCACGCCGAATAAATCGGGTACGGAAAAGTCGCGCCTGCTCCGCTGATCGCTATCGGCCCCGCTGCATTGCAGACGGAGCCCGCGGCGGGAACCAGCAGGAAAAAAGCAGCGACAAACGCTGCAACCACTAGGGAGCCTGACATGATTGTACGCCCGGCCTTCATAAGTAACTCCTTTCATCACACCATTTCAATAGCTTACCGGATAGCCAACTGCTGGTAAGTTGTAACCTAAAAAATAGGCTCTATTCATTAGAGGGCCGTAAGGAGAATATTAGAAGTTAGTCACGCAAAGATTAGATGAGTGTGAGCGCTATGTTAGAAAATGATTAGGGAAGCTAATGGATGAGCTATAAAGGCTTATTGGCAACAAAGGCACATTCCGGTTCACGTAAATGCACGGCCTGATTAATCTTCATTGACACGGAGGCTCTCTTATCGCCCTTATTTACTTCACAAATTCAACCGACACTACGTTTGATACTCCAGGTTCTTCCATAGTTATTCCATAGAGTGAATCGGCCTCTTCCATGCTTCGCTTGTTATGGGTAATGACGAGAAATTGGGTCCTGTCCGAGAGTTTTCTAAGCATCTCGTTGAAGCGGATGAGGTTCGCGTCATCGAGAGGTGCATCCACCTCGTCAAGAAGGCAGAACGGCGACGGCCGTATAAGGAATATGGAGAAGATTAGAGCCACCGCCGTAAGTGCCTTTTCGCCACCGGACAGGAGGTCCATGTTCTGGATTCTCTTACCCGGGGGGCGAGCCATTATGTCCACGCCGGTTTCGAGAAGATCCTCCTCATCGGTAAGCTCCAATCGTGCCTCGCCGCCCCTGAAAAGAAACGGAAATATCTCCTGGAATTTCTCGTTGACGCTGTCGAAAGCCGCGCGAAAGCGTTCCCGAGTGGTTTTATTGATGGTATTGATAGTGGTGTACAGTGAATCTACCGCCTTTTTTAGGTCTTGTTCCTGATCGAGCAGAAATGTCAGCCTTTCGTCAGCTTGTTTGCTCTCCGCGATGGCGGCCAGATTCACCTCACCCATTGCGTTCATCTTATTCCGAATATCGGATATCAGTTGATCGTCGGGAGGAGACTCAGGGCAGGGCAGGGAGCGGGGATCTACCTGATACCGTTCAAGGATTCTTTCAACGAGGCCCTGTTGGGCTTGGTCCAGACGTACGGCCTCCATTTCCAAGCCGTGGACGGTCTCCTTGAGTTCTTTGATTGCCTTCCCGGTTGCAGCGACCTCTCTCTCCAGCGCTTCTATAGAAACAGAGAACTCTTTGGATTCGGTTTGCAGCGTCTCAATCTGAGCTGCTTGCGCGCCATGATGATCCATCAGCTCCTTTTCTCTCAGCTCAGCACGGGCGAGCTGCTCCCCAAGGTTATTCCTTTCAATCTCATTTCGCTCAATCTCGGCCGAAAGGGCGGCTAACCTGGCCTGATGTTGTTTAAGGCTTTCCCGCGAAGTCCCGCACTCGCGATCCAGTGAACGGCTTCTTTCATCCATTTGTGCAACTCTGACTCGGAGCTGATTTGTGAACTGTGATTTTTCTGAGGCAAGACGGCTGGAAGCCTCGACTTTGCGGCTCACATCCTCTCTTTCTTGCTGGATACAGACCCGTCTGCCTTCTAGGAGGCCAATGGCTTCCTCAGCCTCGGCGAGGTCGATAGAAAGGTCCTTACGTTCCTTTGTCCCCCTCGCTCTTTCCAGGTTAAGCACTTCAAGTTTCCGCTCCGCATTTGCAAATCGGGCTTCAAGGACTTCTTGATCCTTGCGTAAACGAACTCCGTTCACGTTCAATTCGTTCAAAAGCCGCTCAACCTGATCGACCTGCAAAGAAAGCTTTTCAAGATGTGCCTCCTCCTGCTTTGTGTTTAACTGCAATCCGTCGAGCCTGGGCTGAAGAGATGCAATTTTATGTTCAAGTTCCGCGATCTCGCGGCGCTGCTCAAAGACTATTTCTCGACCGTCCTCCTGGGAGCCTGCTGTGATCTCACCGTGGCGATTGAGCATGTCGCCCCCCGGAGTTACCAGGTCGACGTGGATTCCGTTATTTTCCCAAATCTCAACTGCTTGTCGAATGTCTTCGACAACAAAGCAGCGGTTCAGCAGGAAATCCCCCAGCCTCTCATAGCCTTTCCGAAAACAAACCACCTCCTGCAGCGGAGTGAGGCCGTCGGGCACATTACCAGGCCCTAACTCCGAGGCCGGTCGAGGAGATAGCGGAATAAATGTGGATCTGCCTACGCCCGCTTCCTTGAGCCTATCTGCGGCTTTGGCCCCATCACGAGTCGAGGTGACCACCAGATGGCCCAAACGATCTCCAAGGGCTGCTGAAAGCGCCTTTTGGAATTCCGGGGGGACGTCGATCATCTCGGCCAGAGGGCCTAAGAGAGCCCCTTTAGTTCCGGATTCTCCATCCTTAAGCAGGAATCTAACTGCCCGACCATAACCACTGTAGTTTCTTTGCAGTTCTTCAAGTGATTCCAGCCTCGCCTGAGCCGATGCCAACTGCTTTTCCACTACTCTGAGGTTTTCCCTCAGCGAACCTATCTGTTGCCTGGAAACTTCCCGAGCTTTGAGGTGTTCCGCTTTTGCGGCCGCGTTCTCTTCTTGGATTCGGATGAGTTCGGCCAAATTGTCAGTAAGTCGTTCTTTTGCCGTCCGGTCCTCATCCAGACTAGCGCGCGTTTCTGCAAAGTCCTTGGAAATCTTGTCCAGAGTAGCTTCTATTTCAATGCCGCGTCTTGTCAGAGTTTCCTTTCGATTTTTCTCCCGGGATGTCTCTTGAAGAGCATGGAACAGGTCATCCTTGAGTTGATCCAGACGTTCGCGTTGGCTGACAACATCTTTTTCAACTTCCTCCGAGTCTTCCAGGGCTTGCTTCAATTGCCCGCGGACAAGCTCCAACTCTTTATTGACCTCTTCCTTATCCTTGTGCAGTGCATCTTGGAGGGATCGCGCTTCTTCGACCTTTTGTTCCAGGACTTGTTTTTCCCCGAGAGATCGTTGGGTCTGCTGCGCAAGTTGCGAAACGCGGTTCCGATCTCTCTCCATGCTGCCTCTTAGGCCGGACAGATCCAGCTCCACACGATGGCGTGCTTCAAGAAGATCTTTAAGGACCTTTTCGCGCTCCAAGGCTTTCAGTCTGTCATGTTCGAGTCGAGCCGTTATGATGGAGTAATGAGATTCTTTCTGCAAAAGATCCGATCGACCTGTTTCCAGTTCCCCTTGGACTTGTTCCATTTGTTTCCGGAGTTCGCTGCACTTGTACGCATGGAGCGCGACGTCCAGTTCGCGAAGATGCTCGTTCAGCTCGCGATAACGTTGGGCCTTCGAGGCTTGTCTCTTCAGGGAAGTACTGTGGCGCTTCACCTCTCCAATAACATCACTGATTCGCAATAAGTTTTGCCGGGTTTGTTCAAGTTTCTTTAGTGCGGTTTCCCGGCGGGATTTATAGCGGTTGATCCCTGCCGCCTCCTCGATCAACACACGGCGATCTTCGGGCCTTGACGCGACGATCGCATCGACGCTCCCCTGCTCGATAATGGCATAGGAGTTCTTGCCTACTCCGGTGTCGAGGAAAAAATCAGTGACGTCCGAGAGTCGACAGGCGACGTTATTGATTTCATATTGAGATTCTCCATCTCGGAACAGGCGGCGCGTTATCATTATTTCGTCGTAATCGGCCATGGAAGAAGGTGACAGCCCTTCGGTATTGGATAGAACCAGACGAACTTCCGCCATACCCACGGGCTTGCGGCTTTCAGAACCATTGAAGATGACATCTTCCATCTTCTTGCCCCGCAGGCTGCGAACCCTCTGCTCCCCCATGACCCATCGTAATGTTTCAAAAATATTACTTTTACCGCAACCGTTGGGGCCCACAATGGCAGTTATGCCGGGCTTGAAGTCAAAGACGGTCCTGTCCGGAAAGCTTTTGAATCCTTTGACTTCGAGTCTTGTGATCTTCATTAGAGTTCAAGGCCAATTCATTGAAATGTGCGGATACTATCTTTGGTCAGGTTCAATGTAAAGTAAAAATCTGAAGTAGCCTTTGTCCGTTATTCTGGTACGTGGTGCGGTCATTACGGATTCTCGAAAGTAATCACCGAAAAAGAAAATCATTTCGTGACGGCGGGCATCTTGGTGGGGATGGGCATCCTGCCCGTCCGTCAGCGACAGGCTGGAAGCCCCGGATATTCGGCGTAAGAATCAAGCTCAAGATGCGTTCGGAATATCGCAAATCCTCATGCTAATGGACTAACTACAACAGTGCGAGACACAGAGTAAATACCGCGCGCCTGGCATATCCGACACCCAATACAATCTCATTTTTCATAGATAACGGGAAAAAGTCTCTCCTTTAGAATCCGTCAGCTCACACGATATAATCCACCGTGTTGGGATCCAACGAGACATGCGCTCGCCAATCCGTCCGGTTGAACCAGGTCCGGTGATCACAGTTGCATCCACGATCTTGATCGGATAACCCACCGGCTTGGATTCAATTCCTTGGCTTAAAACATCAACTAAGAGCCTCTCGAACCACGACTCGGCCGTCTTTAAACGATAATGCAAGCCCGGGCCGCTGATGAAGGCTATCTCAAGGCCCTGGCCCACGCAGCAACATCCTTTAAAGACAAATGATACCGCAAACCTGTCCCACCAATCCAAATTAGGTGTCCACGCACCCATGACCCCCAATTAATTCGAGAACCAGTATAGGCCGACAAGAGCCTTACATGCCGTAATCTGCGATTCTCTCTAAACGGATGTTTTCCATCATGCTATTATACCTCTATGAACACGTTAGATGAATACGATTACATTCTCATCCGAGAGGCGAACATTCTGGTTAAGATTCTGCGCGATACGGCAGAAGTAGGTCAGCGAGCTTCACCGGAATTTTTCGACGTGAGGACAGGAGTTCAGCTCAAAGAAATCCACCCTGCTTTGCAGGCAGATGAGTTGCATCGCGGCTATGTACTCCCCGACAGCCACGCAGGCGCTATCCTTAAAGGGGGCACCCCCATAACGGGTGGTCCATCCGTTGATCCTTCGAAGGTGGTGACCATTCTGGGCGCCCGGCAGAGGAAGCTCGATGCCATCGTGGCAGATTCGATTTTCGACCAACTCAAGACATTGACAAATGTGCTGGAGGGGGTGCTGGATGCTGCCGATCATGCACAAAAAGAACAAAGATTTTGGTTGGCACAACAGGTTCTGACTTTGGTGAGGAAGTTCTCCGGGAGAGAGCTGGCCGAGTTGGAAGGAGTTGTGGAATGGCTCAGAACAAGGCCTCCGAAATGACAAGGTCGCGCCTCAGACCGGGACGTGCGAAAAACGGCCTTCAAGTGGGAAACTCCCGTTATGGGCCGTCCTGGAAAGTTATTGTATAAGGCGAGGATTCTTGGATCCACTAAAACTACAATTTCCTGTGCGTAAAATCATATTGGCCCGCAGCGCCGGCTTGTTGGTTTTCACTTCGCTCATGGTCGTTATCGCTTTCACTCTCCGGGCGTTTGGCGGCGATAACGTGGAAACCAATTTTGAAAAAGGAAAACAATTAATTAAAACCGGCCACTACGAGCAAGCAGTTCAACTCTTTTCCGAGGCCCTGAACTCGGTGGATCCCGGCACTCACAATGCGCTGGTGTTGAGGCTATCCCGAGCTCAAGCTTATTTCGGTGGAGGTGACCTGAAACACGCTTTCAAGGACATTAACGAACTGCTGCGCTCCGACGGCCTAGAAGGTGAAGTACTGGCCTCAGGCTTGCAGCTTCGTGGTGTGTTAAGCCTCAGGAAAGGCAGTGGAAAAAGCGCCTTGGCAGATTTTACGGCTGCAATCAAGACCACCCATGAGAACGAATCTCTGCGCTCAGTCTGTTTTGCCAACCGTGGGATTACCTTTATAAACCTGGGGCGTTTTGACGAGGCTGTCAGCGACCTCAACAAAGCCATAGAATTGGACCCGAAGTCCAGTTTTGCCTATGCTGGGAGAGGGTTGGCATACCTTCGCGAGGACAGAGTGGAATCCTCTCGCAGAGACGCGGAAAAAGCTTTGAGCCTTAGGCCCGACAAAGAAACTAGAAAGATGGCGGAAAAGATTCTGAAGGAGATGTCAGCTTCGGCCTCAGGCCCCATGAGTGTAATAGTCCCCATTAGCGAAAAGGGTCACATTTTCGTGCTAGTTCGCTTCCGCAAGAATGGGACACCGCACCGGTTTCTCCTGGACACCGGGGCTACATCTTCACTTATCGACCGGGACCTCCTTGAGGAGATTGGGCACGATACCGAAGTGACTAAGATAGGAAAGGGATTTGTCACTATCGCGGATGGTTCCGTGCACAGGGTGACCCGCTACAAAGTGAAGACAGCTTTTCTCTTCAATTTGCCTTTAGGTAAGATCGAAGTGCAGGTGTTTGACAAAAACATCAGGCGGGTCACAAATCTGCTGGGTGTAAGAAGTCTCAGGAAGGTTGCTATCTCTATAGATAATGCGTCTCGGAGAGCTGAGATTCGTCGCAAGGAATCTACGGACAACAATAAAGAAGATCAAATGGAATGAAACTCGAACAAGGTATGGAGTTCAACCCTTGAATAGGTCGAAAAGATCGGCATCCGGACCGACAGGGCCCAGAGCCACAATGGTAAGACGCTCCGGATTAATTATCTGTTCCGCAGTCGCGTGCAACTCACTTGCAGTTACTTTCTCCATAGAACCGATCATTTCATCCAGCGGGAGGTGCCGGCCGAAATAAAACTCTCCCTTGGCAAGCCGATTCATGCGGGAGTCTGTGGATTCCATCGCAAGAATGATGTTCCCCTTGATCTGGCTCTTTGCCGTGACAATGTCTTCGTCTGTGACTCTTTCTGAGAGTTCCAACGTTTCGTTACCCATGGTCTGCATAAGCTCTTCGAGGCGTTCGGGGTCGCATCCGGCGTAAATCCCGAAGATTCCGGTATCCGAGACCGAGGAGAGGAAAGAGTACACGGAATATGCCAATCCTCTCTTTTCCCTGACTTCCTGAAAGAGCTTGGAACTCATCCCGCCGCCCAGGATAGTATTGAGTATATATGCAGCGTGCCGACTCTCATCTACTGCGCTGGGGGCTTCCGCTGCAACACAAACGTGCACCTGTTCGAGATCGCGCTCGACAACATTAGCCGATGAGTCACTTTTGGGCGCGGTGAACCGCGTTTGGGCCGCTGCTCGCGGAAAGTCTCGCATCCGTTTTTCGATTGAATCTACGAAGCGGTCGTGCTTAATATTTCCGGCCGCGCACACGACCGTCTCCTCAGGGGTGTAATAATTACGCTTGAACCCTAAGATGGTGTCTCTGTCCAGCTTAGCGACGTTAGGAATGGTTCCGAGTATAGGCTGGCCCAAAGGATCATCCCGCCAAAACCTGGCGCCAAGGATTTCGTGCACTAAATCTTCCGGATTATCTTCTACCTGGTGGATCTCCTGGGAGATCACTTGCTTTTCCCGCTCGATCTCTTCTTCCGGAAACGACGAGTTGAGAAAAATATCGGTCAGCAGGTCTATGGCGAGTTCAAGGTTCTCGCTGAGGATGCGGCAGTAGAAGGAGGTCAATTCTTTGCTGGTAAAGGCATTAAGCACACCGCCTACCGAATCGATTTCCTTGGCTATGGTAAAGGCTGAACGGCGCTCAGTACCCTTGAAGAGCATGTGTTCGATAAAATGACAAATTCCGTTGACCGCCGGCTGCTCAAACCTTGACCCGGAACGTACCCATATTCCGAGTGAAACGGATTGCAGGTACGGCATTTCCTCCGTAACAATCCGTAAACCATTGTCGAGAGTGGTTTTGCGGTAGATGCTGAGGTCGCCGAATTTGGTGGCCAGAGGTGGGATCACGATTTCTTGATTCATTTGTCGGGATTTTGACCGATTGCCTCTTTCCGTGAAAGTTTGATCTTACCCTGAGGATCAATTCCGATGACTTTGACAGGGAAAGTATCTCCTTCTCGGATAACGTCTGTTACCTTGCGGACACGTTCCGGAGCAAGCTGTGATATGTGCACCAAGCCGTCGGTACCAGGGAAGATTTCCACGAAGGCCCCGAAATCAGTGATCTTGCGAACCGTCCCCATGTAAATTCTGCCCACTTCAGCTTCTTGGGTGAGAGACTTAATGGCGGCCTTCGCCTGATCCGCTCCCTGGACGTCCACCGAGGCAATAACTACTTTTCCTGTGTCGTCCACCTCGATCTTGGTGTTGGTTTCTTCCTGTATGGCCCGGATTACCTTGCCGCCTGGGCCGATGATGTCCCTGATTCTCTCAGGGTTTACATACATAACGAAGATCCTCGGCGCGTATGGGGATATTTCTGTCCTCGACTTGTCGATGGTCTGGGCCATTATGTCTAATATGTGTGTGCGCCCATCTCTCGCCTGAAACAGTGCCTGGGTCAGGACCTCGCGAGTGATTCCCTGGATCTTGATGTCCATTTGCAGGGCAGTAATGCCGCCTCTAGTCCCCGCCACCTTGAAATCCATATCCCCGTGATGATCCTCATCTCCAATGATATCGGAGAGCACGATCACGCGGCCGTCTTCTTTGAGAAGCCCCATGGCTATCCCTGCTACGGGTTCCGCGAGTGGAACCCCGGCGTCCATGAGGGAAAGTGATGCTCCACAAACCGTGGCCATGGAGGACGATCCGTTGGACTCCAGTATCTCGGAGACTACGCGGATAGTGTAAGGGAATTCTTCGTCATTGGGGAGCAAATACGACAGGGCCCTTTCTGCAAGGGCGCCGTGGCCTACCTCTCGGCGAGACGGTCCCCTAAGGAATTTGACCTCTCCCACAGAAAATGGCGGAAATTTGTAGTGGAGCATGAACGATTTGTAGCTCGAACCTTCGAGCGCCTCGATCTTCTGCTCGTCGGAGGATGTGCCCAGCGTGACTACAACCAGCGCTTGAGTTTCGCCTCGAGTGAACAGCGCGCTACCGTGAGTTCGGGGCAAGACCGCTATTTCTGTCGATATATTACGAATATCGGTAAAGGAACGTCCTCCGATGCGGACCCCCTTTTCCTGAATCATCTTCCGAATATACTCGCCCTCGATCTTCTCCAGATAGCCGAGGATCTCCGAGCGGCGCTGTGCGGCTTCTTCGCCTACGGATTCGAAGACCTTCTCATAGATCGTGCTCAAGGTGCCCTGTCGTTCAAGCTTCGCCGGAATGGCTACGGCGCTTTCGATCTGGTCACCCCATTCGCTTCTGATCTTCTCTATCAATTCTTCGTCTTGGACTGGGGGCGTGATCTCTCTCTTGGGCTTTCCGGCCTGCTCACGCAGTTTTTCCTGAGCCTCCACTATTTGCATAATTTCGTCTTGAGCTTTGAATATGGCTTCCAGGATGACTTCCTCGGAAATTCGATCCGCGCCTCCTTCGACCATAACTATGCCCTGACGGGACCCGACAACTATTAAGCTCAGGTCCGAATAGGAATCCTCCAACGGTGAGGGATTGATGACCAGATTTCCATCGATTCGGCCCACTCGTACCGCTCCAATGGGTCCAGCAAAGGGGATGTCTGAAATGTGGAGAGCAGCGGAGGCCCCATTTATAGCCAGCATGTCAGAATCACTTTCGCCGTCGGAGGAAAGAACGGTCGCTATGATCTGTGTTTCCGACTTAAAGCCCTTGGGAAACAAAGGTCGTATGGGGCGATCGATAAACCTGGCTGTTAGAACTTCTTTTTCAGTAGGGCGACCTTCTCTCTTAAAAAAACCACCGGGTATCTTTCCGGCGGCGTAGGTCATTTCCAGGTAGTCAACGGTGAGTGGAAAGAAATCGATCCCTTCTCTGCCGTGTTTTTCTGCCACGGCCGTAACGAGAACCACCGTCTCTCCGCTACGAACGAGAACAGCTCCTGAGGCCTGTTTGGCCAGGCGCCCTGACTCGAACACGATTTCTTTGCCTGAAACAGTGGTGCTTGCAATATGAGCCATAATTACGATAATCCTCATCACGCGATCGGGGATGACCCCATCACAATGTCGCGCCTTACGGGGTCAGTGCTATTTCCTGATACCCAGTTCGGCGATGATGGTTTTGTACCGGTCAACGCTCTTGGCTCTCAAATAATCCAACAACCGTCGGCGCTGCCCGACGAGCTTGAGAAGGCCTCGACGAGAATGATGGTCTTTCTTATGGATCTTGAAATGCTCGGTAAGATATCCAATTCGTTCGCTTAGGAGCGCTATTTGGACTTCAGGGGACCCTGTATCACTCTCGTGGAGCCGGTACTTCTCGATGATTGTTTTTTTCTTCTCCGTTTGAAATGCCAATCTCGTCTTCCTCCTGATAGGCATGCAAAAGCTTAGTCAGCTCAATCTAGTATTACTATCATACGCGGTTCACGAAGTAAACAGTGCTTCTCACTTTTTCGTATCCTTTCGGTTATCCGGGGTCATCGATCTGTTCCAACCGGTCACATTGCTTCGTCGCTTTGCTCCTCGCAATGACAATTTCCCGCCGGTAAGTGAACGGTCACACTTTTTCTCCCCAAGCATTTAAGAACAAGAAAGGGGAAGGCCCTGGGCCTTCCCCAAGAGTGGGAAATAAATCTCCAGACTAATGCTCGAAAGCTTTCGCAATCCCCACGCCAGTGTTTTGGCGAACGTAAAGTTCGTCGAACGCGTCCTCTTCTTCCTTCCTTCGAAAGAGCAAGGACAATATGATCGCTGCCAAGAATCCTAAGGGAATAGAAATAATGCCCGGATTCTTTAGGCTGAATAGAGGCTTGTCCAGACCGAAAAGGAGGGACGTGCCATTTTTGTTCTTCTCGTAGGAGGCTTTGGCAGCAGCCAGGACTGTCTTCTCCTTGTCTGTAAGGGTCGCACCACCAGCCTGCTTTTTCTCCAGCGCGGTGATCACCTTCTGATTTCCCGCGGCAATCATTTTGGGATACTGCAGGTTGGGGGAGACCATGACCAGGAGTATTGAAACTACCGTACCTATCACCAGCCCCCCGACGATCCCCGCGGTGTTCATTTTCCTCCAGAACAAGGAGAGCACCACTGTCGGGAGATTACCGGCAGATGCCACGGCAAAGGCCAGAGCCACCAGGTGGGCAACATTCTGGCCTTCTGCCAAGACCCCGATAACAACTGCTATAGCGCCAACGATGATGGAAGCGATCCTAGCGGCCATCACTTGCTCATGCGGATCAGCCTTGCCGCCCTTGATGGCATTGACGTAGATGTCGTGCGAAACGGCTGCAGCAGACGCGAGCACTAGACCGGAAACAACCGCAAGTATGGTTGCAAAAGCCACAGCGCAGAGGAACGCTAAAAAGATGTCCCCGAACACGGGGTAGATCATATTACCCAGCATCTGGGCAAGAAGCAGATTGGACATGTTGCCGCCCGGGTCCACACCCGCTGAAATCTGTGGAGTCACCCAGACAGCGGAACCGAAGCCCAAGAGGGTTGTTAAGATGTAGAAGAAGCCGATGAGAAACATGGCTACGATAACGGACTTACGTGCAGCCTGCGCTGTGGGCACCGTAAAGAAGCGCATGAGTATGTGAGGCATACCCGCAGTCCCCAGCACAAGGGCCATGCCCAAAGAGATCTGGTCCCAAACATTTTTCAGCAACAACCCGGGTTCGAGGAAGCGCTGCCCATAGTCAAAGCCGGGTCTCGCCACCGCCTCATGGAGAAGATGTATTCTGGTCCAATCTTGAATTTGCGGACTGGTAGCTATTTCATGGAAAAACCGCACGGGATTGAAACCAGCGTGAGCCGCGACCAGGAAGCTCAGGAATATCGCCCCTGTCATAAGGAGAGCAGCCTTGATTATCTGCACCCAGGTGGTAGCTATCATGCCTCCCAAGGCCACATAGACGATCATAAGACAGCCAACCCCGATAATAGAGACCTTGAACGGGATGCCGATAAGCAGCTTTATTAGCATACCGGCTCCGACCATCTGAGCAGTGAGGTAAAAAATCGAGACCAGCACCGTCGAGAAGGCGGCAGCAGCTCGGACAGGCACGGGCGAGGACCGGAAAGCGAGAATGTCCCCCATCGTATACTTCCCGGCATTACGACAGGGTTCCGCAACGATCAGGAGCACCGTAACATAGGCGACTAGCCATCCTACCGAATACATGAAGCCGTCGTATCCGTATAGACAAATGAGGCCTGCTATGCCAAGGAACGAGGCGGCGGACATGTAATCCCCCGCGATTGCCCATCCGTTTTGCCATCCTGTAATGGCCCCGCGGGCCGCATAGAAGTCGGCTGTGGTTTTAGTTCGTTTGGCGGCCCAATACACGATGTACATGGTTATCAAAATGATAATAATGAACATCGTGATAGTGATCCCCCTGTGCACTTCGACTTTCCTGGGGACCGGAGGCTTTGCGGCCGGGGCTTGAGCCACGACCGCGTTTGAAATCACACTTTCAGGGCCGGCAAACGCCGGTCCTGGCGCTGAAAGGTGCGCTACGATCAAACCCAGCGATAGCGCCAGGGTCAAGGTTATGAACAGGCTTTTCATTCGTGCATTCCTCCTCACTTCAATTTCAGTTCGTCAACCAGCTCGCTGGTCAGCTTGTCGGCCACCCTGGTCGCCCAACTAGCGTAATATAAAGCCAAGGCCCACGAGACAAAAAACTGAGAGAGGGCAAACAAGTACCCGATATTAATATTCCCTATCACCTTGACGCTGAAAAGGCCCGGAGCCGCCCCCGCGCCGATGGGGAGGAGGAAATAGTAGATGGTAGAGAATATCCACCAACCGAAAAGAAAATAGGCTTTTCTCCTGCTGAGTTCTAAGAACTTAGGATTTCTGGCTATTGCAGCCCAGTCTTCTTTCTTTTCCGCCACTGTTCTTACTCCTTCCTTGTTGGGCCACGGACGGTGAGTTCAATTGATTTCGGGAATACGCGTATGCTCGGATTGCTACCGGGTCGCTTGGTCCTGGTAGGCACACGACTCCCTAAGCGGAACTCCGCCCGCGCCACGTCTCATTTTTTTGGAAAAATTGGAGTTTTTCTCAAGAACACATGTTGCCGTTTGCGGCCTACAGAGAGGCCTCGATAGCCGTCACAGCAACACTTGGAGGTGACCGGCCAACTGCTGTGATAAAAAAAACTATTCTCCCTAGGATTTCCGGTGACTCCGATCTGGAATGTCGCGGCCTTCTTTTCTGAACGACGGTGACAATGAAAAGGCCATCATCCAGGGTCCAAGTTCGTCTAATTAGGGAACAACGCTTTGCGTCAGTGGCTATGGAATCTGACAAGGTCGGGGTGGGAACTATGAGGAGAGCTATGAAAGTGAAATAAGTATATCGGTATCTGGGTGAAAATGGTCTAGGAATCAGATTCCGAACGTTTCTGAGAAAGGTCTTTCGGTGTGTTGGCCCGGCCAAGAAAGATGCCCCGGACGTCTTGGCAAAGGACTTTTCGAGTTTCCAAAAGTCTAAGGGAAACGGCTCTACGAAAAAATCGCCAAATGCAGGACCAGCCCATCCAGGCCCCGCTCCCGGACCCTTAAGGCTCTGCCTTCGGTAGACTCGGACCATGCATCGATAGCTGCTTTTCCGTGATTTCCGAGACACTCGGTTATTCCCTGTCGCCGCGCTCTTTTGCTCAGGCTTTCAGTGCAATTGTCGGTTGAAGTCTCAGATCGAAATTTTGTACATGTATGATGGGGACAAAGTTGCGGGAGCACGCCCACTTTTATTTGCCCCGATAAAACTCCTTCACGTCGCTGAGGTCTAACCTGTTACAGGTGGTAATTCGATGATACATCTGACCGCTTACATTAAAGTCTCTATGCGGACCGTGTCAACTTCTATTTTTTTGAGGAAATTTTTATTATAGGCGCCTGATAGTCTGTGCTGAACGGTGGCTTCGGAAGATCCTTCCGATAATCTTGCGCCAAAGCTATATCTGTAAGAACGACACCATTCTCGATTCGTAGATTGATTCACTAGTGTGAAATTCAAATCTTGATCCGCCAAATCTTCGCGAGAAGATGGTTCCAGCCCATGGGGATTGAAAGCCTTGGCCGCCAGTGCTTGAACCGGTCCATGTAGCCAAAGAATGGTTGCGATGATTATCGAAAAGTGTCATGATCGTTATTCGCTCCGATCAGGTCAGAACGTGGCGTCAACCACTTTTTCAAGCACACTGTGAACTTTCCCGAACCAAGCCATTATAGTCGTAAACACCGCCTCTGGAGGTCAATATGAAGTATGAGGAAGCTTACAGGGAATCTTTGGCAAGCCCCGAAACTTTCTGGGGGAAGGCTGCCGAAGAGATCGCTTGGGACCGGCATTGGGACCAAGTTCTTGACCGATCGACCCGACCTTTCTACCGATGGTTTCGTGGTGGCATGCTGAACACCTGCTTCAACGCTCTCGACTATCATGTCCAACAAGGTAGGGGTAATCAGACGGCCGTTATTTACGACAGCCCGGTTACGGACACAGTTGAGAAATTCACGTATTCGGAACTCCAGAAGAGGGTATCACGAATCGCAGGTTTCTTGAGAGGGCTGGGTGTGGGGAAGGGCGACACCGTACTGATCTATATGCCGATGATTCCCGAAGCCCTGATGTCCATGCTTGCTTGTGCTCGTCTCGGTGCAATCCATTCGGTAGTTTTCGGAGGCTTCGCTCCACGTGAACTGGCAGTACGCGTTGACGATGCAAAACCGAAAGTCATCCTCTCTGCCTCCTGCGGCATCGAAGTGCAGCGGGTGATCCCTTATAAGCCGCTCCTCGATGAAGCCATCGAAATTGCCACCCACAAACCGGAAAAATGCGTGATGTTTCAGCGGCCTCAAGCGACGGCAGAACTAAAACCGGGCCGCGATCTCGACTGGCTTGAGCTGGAATCCACGGCCCAGCCTGCGGATTGCGTTTCTGTGGCTGCTACGGATCCGCTGTACATTTTGTATACATCCGGGACGACCGGCAAGCCGAAAGGGGTGGTCCGAGACAACGGAGGACATGCGGTTGCTCTCAAGTGGAGCATGAAACATATATATGATATCGGCCCCGGAGAAGTGTACTGGGCCGCATCGGATGTCGGCTGGGTAGTTGGGCATTCATACATAGTTTATGCGCCCCTCTTTATGGGGGCTACTACGATAATCTACGAGGGTAAACCGGTGGGGACGCCGGACCCGGGGGCTTTTTGGCGTGTCATTTCTCAGCATGGCGTCAAAGCGCTTTTCACCGCACCCACAGCAATTAGGGCCATCAAGAGGGAAGATCCCGCAGGGGAGTACCTCAAAAAATACGACATGTCAAAATTTGAAACCCTGTTCCTCGCTGGTGAAAGACTCGATCCCGACACTTATTATTGGGCGACGAAGCTGTTAGGAAAGCCGGTTATAGATCACTGGTGGCAGACTGAGACTGGTTGGGCAATTTGCGGGAATTTCCGTGGTCTCGAGGAATTTCCCACAAAGCCCGGTTCGGCTACGAAGCCAATGCCGGGGTATGATGTCCAGATCCTTGATTCCGGGACTGCAACGGAATTAGGTCCCAATCAAAACGGCGTGATCGCTGTCAGATTGCCCCTACCTCCGGGGAATCTCCCAACACTCTGGAATGATGACCAGCGTTTCATCGAGTCATACATGAATCCTTTCCCCGGATTCTATCTAACAGGAGATGGCGGGTACATTGACGAAGAGGGATATGTTTTTGTAATGGGCCGTGTCGACGACGTGATAAATGTGGCAGGCCATCGGTTGTCCACCGGGGGCATGGAGGAAGTGTTGGCGAAACATCCGGATGTGGCCGAGTGCGCGGTCGTTGGAGCAGCCGACGATCTTAAAGGCCAAGTGCCTCTGGGCTTCGTGGTGCTCAAAGCCGGGGTTACTCGTTCCAAAGAAGAGATAGTTGCTGATGTCATTCAAATGGTCCGCAACGACATCGGCCCAGTTGCCTCCTTCAAGAAAGCGGTGGTGGTAAACCGACTCCCCAAGACACGTTCCGGTAAGGTCCTCAGGTCGACCATGAGAAGAATAGCAGATGGTGAAGCTTATAGTGTTCCCTCGACAATCGATGATCCCGCGGTCCTTGATGAAATAGGATCTGCAGTAAAGGAGATCGGATACGGCAAAAGCTAAGATTCCGCGAAGGTCTGTCATGGCAAACCCGTTCGAATTGCGCTGACTTCGCACTCAGTCAAACGCGGTCGTCAGCTTGACAGAGATTCTTCGACCACTTTTCCGGCGGGAGAGGGCGTTTCGAGGATTTCCGTTTAATCCTCGTTCGGAGTGCTTGCCAATGAGCGCTTCCCATTGACATTGCGCTCCCCCGGGCAGGGAGGGCCGCCATGAAAAGAATCAAGGTTCTATTCGGTAGGCATGAGTTTCACTTACTGATTTTTTGCCTCAGTGTGGTTCTTTTTAGCTGGCCTCTGATTTCTTCTTCGGACCTCGATCACATAGATGCAATGTTTGTCTATCTTTTTGTTTGCTGGACTGTTGTCATTTTCCTTCAATTTCTCATAAGCCGAGTTCTGCTGCCCCCTCATTCTTCCCAGCCGACCGACGACAGCGACCAATAGGGGTTCTCTGTGCTCGACTCCTTCTCAGTCCTGATGGTTTTCTGCCTCTATATGGGGATCCTTTTTCTCACCGCCCTGTGGGTGGAACGGAGGTCAGCGGAAGCCAAGAGCCCGGTGGACAACTCCATTGTTTATTCCCTTTCTCTCGGGGTTTATTGCACTGCCTGGACGTATTACGGGAGCGTCGGAAAAGCGGCAACATCGGGACTGCTATTTCTTCCCATATATCTCGGCCCCACGATAGTCATAACCCTGTGGTGGATAGTGCTTAGAAAGCTGGTAAGGATAAAGACCATCCACCATATAACGAGCATCGCGGATTTCATTTCAGCCAGATACGACAAGTCCCTTTCCGTCGGCGCACTTGCTACACTGATGGCACTGATCGGGACCATGCCTTACATTGCTCTACAGTTTAAAGCCATCTTCACCACTTTTGAAATAATCACGTCAGAGAAAGGGGCACCTCCTTCTTGGATCACTCTCCATCTGGGGCCCGTGGTAGTCGGCCTAATGATAGTTTTCACCATAGTGTTGGGTGTAAGGCGACTGGATCCCACTGAGCGACATCCCGGGCTGATAATGGCCGTAGCGGTAGAATGCCTCGTTAAGCTGGTGGCTTTCCTTGCGGCCGGGGTCTTCGTCACTTACTTCATGTTTGGAGGATTCGGGGACATATTGAACCGACTTTCAACCGAACTCCCCGCACAAATTGTCCCTACGTGGAATGGCGATCAGGCATGGTCAGTCACATGGATGACTTATCTCATTCTGTCCATGTCTGCAATAATGTTTTTGCCGCGCCAGTTTCATATAAGTGTAGTGGAGAATTTTGACGAGAAGCACATCCGCACCTCCCTCTGGCTCTTTCCTCTTTACATGTTACTAATCAATATCTTTGTGTTTCCCATTGCGATGGGCGGGATACTCAAGGGATACAGCCCGTGGGAAGCGGACACGTTTGTCCTGGGGCTGCCGCTTCATGCGGGACACAAATGGCTGTCCTTGCTCGTTTTCATTGGAGGTGCCTCTGCTGCCACAGGCATGATAATGATAAGTTCCATCACGATCTCCACCATGATTACAAATCATTTCTTGTCGCCCGCGGTGGGTCGAGTTCCAGGGCTTGCATTTCTTAGAAGACGACTCCTTCACTGCCGTTGGGCCGCCGTTGCCCTTGTAATTCTAATAGGATATTGGTTCGAGCGGGGGGTGGGCGAGTCGTATATGCTCGTGAATATCGGGATGATATCGTTTGCTGCTGCCTTTCAGTTCGCTCCGGTAATACTAGGAGGAATTTTCTGGCGCCGTGGTAACAAGGCGGGGGCCCTTATGGGCCTAGCCGCAGGATTTGCAATCTGGTTTTACACTTTGTTGTTGCCCGCGTTCGTCCGGAGCGGGTGGATTGCTAACAAATTTCTTGAGGAGGGGCTCTGGGGCATTGCTTTTCTCCGACCTGAGCACCTCTTTGGGGTCCGCTCATTAGATTCTTTGTCCCACACCGTTTTCTGGTCAATTGTTTTCAACACGGGACTATACATTCTCGGATCTCTTGTTTTTAAGCAAAGCCCCTCGGAACAAAGTCTCGCGGAAAACTTTGTAGGATCTTTGACCGCCGAACAAGCGCTAAGCGGATCATCACGCCGGGAATCCCACATAGACCTGGCTTTGAAGGCTGGAATAATAGCAGAGCTTTTCGGTCAGTTCTTCTCGGAGGAAGAAGCCCGCACCATGACCCTGAAATGCCTGCGTCAGGCGCTTCTCGAGGCCACAGACAGGATTTCGATAGTCGAACTGGCGCAACTGCACAGCGAGGTCGAGAGACTTCTCGCCGGCTCTGTGGGAGCAGCTTCAGCCCACCGTATACTGGCACAATCCGATCTGTTCACCGAGCAGGAAGCTAGAGATCTTTCAGAAGTGTACGCCGAGATACTTGCGGGTTTGAAGGTCACGCCGGACGACCTGAAACGGCGGATCGACTATCATCAGGAACGGGAAGCGCTTCTTGCCCAGCATGCTTCAGAACTCGAGGCAAAAGTTCGAGAACGCACTCGAGATTTGGAAGCTGCTCAGGGGGAATTGATAAAGCGGGAGCGGCTGTCGGTGCTTGGCCAGCTCACGGCGGTCGTCAGTCATGAGCTAAGAAACCCACTCGGGGTGATCAGCTTTTCGGCTTATTATCTCTCTAAGAATATTAAAGAGCTAGATGAAAAACTCACGAAGCACCTCAATCGGATCGGAGAACAAGTCGGGCATTGCGACCTGATTATCGACGAATTATTGGAATACACACGGGAGACTCGGTCATCACTTGCAAAAAGTGAGATCAATCCGTGGCTGGAAACGGTCCTTGACCAAATTTCCACGCCCAAGGGAATCACTTTGAAGCGGGAATTAGCTTCCGACCTACCTCCGGTCATCTTCGACGGTGAGAAGTTCCGCCGAGTCGTTATCAACCTTGTTGAAAACGCGTTTCACGCGGTGCAGGCACGAAGCGCCAAAGAGAGAGGCTCCTACCGGCCGCTTGTCACCGTCTCTACCTCCATGAAAGACGATGTAGTTAACATTAAGCTTGCGGACAATGGAATCGGGATGGATACTGAACAGGAATCGCGGGCCTTTGAACCTCTGTTTACCACCAAGCCGCGCGGTACAGGCCTAGGGCTCGCAGTGGTTAAGAAAGTTGTGGAAGAGCATCAAGGTCGAGTGTCGCTTTTGAGCCGGCGCAATCACGGGACTACCGTCACAGTTTCCCTAACGGTTGCACGGTAAGCCATCTCACGGGCAGGCCTCCAGGACTAACCGGATCGGAGGATATTACTGTGAAAAGGCGCATCCTTCTAGTGGACGACAATGAGCTATTTCTTGACAGTGCCCGCGACGTATTGGAAAGTGAAGGCTATGCAGTGATTACCGCAGAAAGCGGTGAGGAGGCCCTGGCCCGGATACGTTCCGAATATTTTCCGGTTGTCGTCATGGACATTAAAATGGCGGGGCTGGACGGTGTTGCAACCTTTGTAGAAATGAAAAGGGTTAGGCCGGGCATACGGGTTATAATGTGCACAGCGCATCTGATGGAACATCTAATCCGCAGGGCTGAAGAGGCGGGAGCATTTGCGGTCCTCAAGAAGCCCTTCCGGATCGCCCTGCTCCTGGACGCCATAGAAGATGCCTTCCGGGTCGAGTAGGCCGAACTACGAGTACGGCGTAAGCGATTCCGGATTTCATTTGACAATTTTGGCTTATGTGCCACATCCAGCCGACTTTTTTCGGTGAGCCGCCCGGGCCCGATCACGATTCCTCGTATTCGTGAATTGCCTGGAAATTGCGGAAATTCTGAGTGAAGGGAACGATCATGACGATGACGAGTTTCTTGAGGAAGATTTTTCCGAACAAGAGGCCGCCTAGTGAAAACGCTCGCAGAATTCTCATAGTGGATGATGATGAGAGCCTAAGCGATAGCCTTAAAGATATCCTAGAGGGAGAGGGCTACGACATCCTTCTGGCTTCCACAAGGGCTAGGGCGACTGAACTGGCCCAAGAGGCACTACCTAGCTTGGCCATAGTGGACCTCAAACTCCCGGACGGGTCCGGCACCGCGCTCCTGTCTGAACTGAACAGTGTGGCTCCGGGAATTACCTGCATACTCATGACAGCCTACGCCGACGTGGACTCTGCGGTCCTTGCCATTGAGAAAGGGGCTTTTTATTACCTACGCAAACCAGTGGACCCGCCTGAGCTTGTTGAATTGGTGGACCTTGCATTTGAGACAATTCGTCTCAAGGACGAAAAGTTGAAGGCAGAGGAGGCACTTAAAGCTAGAAACAAAGAGCTTGAGGAAACTGTCGAGCGACTTCAGAAGCTTACGGACCAGAGTACCGGTCAAAATCCTTCAAGGCGAAAGTAAGAGATTCAAAATAGCCCCAGGCTGCTTCGGCTCATTGTATGAAGGTCTATCAGAGTTTTGCATCCGAAGCCTTGCATCTTTTTGACTATGAACACAAACAAGCACGCTGCCTGGAATGCATCTCCGAGGGCGTCGTGCTGTTCGAATGTCGGCAGATGGTATTTACGAGAGAGCGTTTTAAGGTTGTATCCGGCTGCCACTTCGATCCTGTCATAATAGCTCCCGAGTTGCCGCTCTTCATAAACCTGGGTCAGCTTCATGGAATCCAGGCAAGGGTTTCGCAAGGTCCCGCCCAGAAGTTTTCGTGCAGCCCTATTTATAAACGCCAGGTCTAGCCCGATGAAATGACCTACCAACAGAGCGTCACCTAGGAAATCCACAAAGTCAGGCAGAATCTTCTTCAGTTCCGGTGCGCTTTCGATCTGATCCGGAGTTATCCGGTGAATCAATGTGCTCACCTTGGGCATGGACTGCTGAGGTTTCACGTACGAAAAAAATGTTTCTCCCGTGATTATTTGTAAGCCATCTATGCGCACTGCCCCGATAGACACTATTGCATCGTGACGCAGGTTGAGCCCGGTCAGTTCGGTGTCAAGGGACACAAACTGGTATGTTTCTATTGGCTTGGTCCGGTCAAATCGTTCGAAGCGCCTGCGGTTTGCAATGATTGCGGGGTGCTTATCGTTGCGAATCCATGGCCACTTCAACTTCACAAAAATTCTCCCTTATCGGATGGCAGAACCTTATTATGAGCGGTTGCTATTCCACAATTCTGATCTCTTCTTTTAGAAACGCCTGAATGTTGCTGATGACGCCGAATGCTTCCTTGAGAGTTTGTCTTTCTGTGTCGGTCAAGTCCACCGGATCAATGTAATTGTCTGGGATCAGCCCGGCCAAAAGTCTTCTGAGTTGATGAACGAGGCGTACCTGCATTTGGAATTCGTAGGCTTCCCGTACCTCGGCGTAGAACCCTCGAGGAATATGCTCGCCGTCTGCCAGAGCCTTCAATCTGGCAAGGGTATTAGTCTCCTTGATGCCGTATTTCAATGACATGACACGTGCAAAATCCACGAAAGGAACCAGTCCTCGAGTTTTGAGATCGACGCGATTCTTATGCTGGCCGTCTTTTTCCACGACAAATTCTCTGAAAAAGGTCAGAGGCGCTCTGCCGGTGAGGCAATCTTTGGCCAGAAACATTAAGAAGAGTTCTCTTCTCGGGGCCACTTCGGCCACATACTCTCTGAGACGGTCTCCGAGGGAAAAACTGCCATAACCCGGCCGGAAATCGAAGAAGATGGTGGCATGAAGGACAGCCTGGGGCTCCGGAGACGTCATCCAACGGTCAAAATAACCTTCCCAGACTTTGGAAGGCTTGCGCCAATTGGGCGTCGATGCCATCATCTTTCCTTTGCACAGGGCGTACCCGCATGCTTCAAGATGCTTCACAGCTTCGTTTCCGAATCTGCGAAAGTACAGTTTAGCTGTCTTGATGCGTTCCCAGTCGTCCGGTGGGTTGTCATAAAGCAAGGCATTGTCTTGATCCGTGGCAAAGGTTTGTTCGAAACGCCCTTCGCTGCCTAACATGAGCCAGCACCACCGATATGGGGCGGGCCCGATTTCTTCTTCCAGCAATGCCAGGACGCGGGTAACGATGTGGTCGTTAAGAGCAGCTACCATCCTCGTAATATCTTGTGCTTTGCCACCTTCTTGAATGAGAGCCGCAACAACAAGAGGCACTTTTTCCCCGAGAGAGTATAGGCCGTCAATGGTGCGCTGCGAAACAATTTCTCTGAAAAGCGAGATAGGCGAAGTCCCTTGCTGGATCATTATGTCGTGAGCTGTAATCATGCCGATAAGATCCCCATCTCTTTCCACACCGAGATGGTGCACCTGTTGATTCATCATCTGCAGCAACGCGTCGAAAGCCGGTGCGGTGTCGGGCACGAATTTGACCGGGGCAGACGCCACGGATTGGACTGAACTGCCATAATCCAAGCCCTTTGCCACAACTTTGGTCCTAAGATCGTTGTCCGTGACGATACCAGCCACTTTTCCAGCTTGGTCTACTACCAGTAGGGAGCCCAGCGAGAGATCGGTCATTTTGCGGGCGGCCGCCTGAACAGTTTCATACCCGTTTATAACTTCGGCCGGTCTCTTGACGATATCTTTCACTCTGGCGGTAAATAGGAACAAGCCACCTCGATTTGACCCAATTCTTTTTTGATCTCGCATCTCAGCGTACGCTGCGCCGACCACGTCGACGGAAAACCTGTCCAAATAGTACTGTGCAAAGGCAGGATAACTATGAACGAGTCTGAGAAACACTTCCCTTTCCAGGAGATAGCAAAAAGTATCCTCTTCAGCCTGAACCATGTGATTGGACCGGGACTGCTTTATGATGCCAAGCGCTCCAAAATAGCCCCGCTCCCCGACAAAATCGATAAGCTTAACCGAACCATCCGGCTCTATGTGCTGGACCTTGACTCCTCCTCGCGTGACAAGTTGAAAGTGAGTAACTTCACTAATGCCTTGCTCGAGGATGATCGTCCCCCTTGGATAAAAATCCTGGGTGACTTTTGCCGAAACCTCCTTCAAGACGGAGAGTTCCAGATCTTTGAAAGGATGTGTCCGGCTGAGGAATTCCAGCACGGCTGCCGGGTCTGCGGCGGGAATCTCGTTTTGCTTCTCCATTGACTTCCCTCTATCTATGTTTGTCCCTCAGAGCGCCCAGGCGCTTGCCGTCATTTCAATTCCTCGGCTCCAGAACCCTCGTAGTCAGGATGTCTAAGCTATCTTGCGCCGGGCTCCGGGAATCCATGTTGAAACTCACTTCTAACATGCGCCATCAGTCGTTGTATTACCGAAAAAGAAAATTGCAGAGTTTTCCTCTCCAGTTCGGAAAGCTCCGCGGCCAATACAAAGTTCTCCGGCTTTCGACCGGTCTCAACCATTTTGAGTTGGTGCACCAGCGTAAGATGGACGTCGAATTCGTAAGCTTGACTCGCATCAGCGTACAAGGCCAGCGGAATGTGGCCTTTATCCGCGAGAAGCCTAAGCCTTGCCAACGTGTTGGTTTCTCTGATTCCGTGTCGTAGAGACATGATGCGCGCAAATTCGACAAAAGGAGTCAGAGTTCTGGTTTTTAGATCCAATGCTTCAACCTTTGTGTCGTCTTTTTCCACAACAGAGTCGGAATAGAAAGTTACCGGCGGCTCGTTCAGCAAGAAATATTTGACGAAGTATTTTAGGAACTTATGTTGCCTTCCCGCTCTTTCTAGCACAGTTGTCCGGAGGTCCTCCGCAAGGTAAGCACTTCCTGCTACAGGTCGAAAATCAAAAAATATTGTCGAAAGGAATATGTCCGGCGGCATCGGCATGGTTATCCACTCGTCGAAACATTTAACCCATGACTTGAAACCCTGGCACCAGCGCGGGTTGGAAGACATGAAGTTGTTCTTGCATCGCGGATTTCCGGACTTTTCAAGATGTTCCACTGCCTGAGTCGCAAAGGTCAGAAAATACTCTTGAGCCTTCTTCCGATCCCCTGCGTCAAGCAATGACTCGTGGATCAACGCATTGTCCTGATCTGTTCTGAATGTCTGTTCTCTTCGGCCTTCGCTCCCCAGACCGAGCCAGCAAAACGAACAGGGCGGATCTCCCAAGTCTTCCATTATAATCGTGAGAATGCGGTTAAGAAGATGATCGCTGAACACGGTAAGCATCTGGGTGACACTTGCAGCTCTAGCACCCGCCTCAAGCAAGCTTCTAACGAGGATCGGCACCTTCCTGGACAAACCGTAAAGCCCCTGAACGGTTCGCTGAGCGGAGATCTCACGAAAAAGATGGAGTGGAGAAGATCCAAGATGCACCATCATATCCCGAGCATTAATTAAACCAATGATGTCTCTTCGATGCTCAACCGCAAGGTAATCCACCCGTTCCTGAATCATCGTGACAAGGGCCTCAAAGCAAAAGGCAAGAGCAGGGATGACCTTGACGGGAGAAGACATGATCCGGTCCACCGAAGCTTCGTAATCCAGCCCCTTGGCCACTACTTTGGTTCTGAGATCCAGATTCGTTACTATACCGATGGCCTTGCCTGACAGGTCTTCGACCAACAAGGAACTTACGCCCTGTTTTGCCATCAGCGCGCCAACTTGCCGGACCGATGCCGATGCTTGCACCGCTTCCGGCCGATGCTTGATGATGTCCACTATCCTGGTGTTGAACAGATGAAGAGATCCTTCTACTCTAAGACTGACCTTTTCCGTTCTTAACTCAGTATAAACGACCCCCATCATGTCTTCAGACATGTGTTCGTCGTAGTAGGCGGCAAAACGGGGGTTTTGACTCATTAGGGACAGAAATACCTCTCTGGGAATCAGCAAGCAGAACGTGTCTTCTACGGCCTCCACATCGAATGACGCCTTTTCCCCGTCTACGATTGAAGAAGCCCCGAATGAGGCCCCTTCGCCGCCGTATTCTTTTAGAGTGACGACTTTCTCGTCCGTAGTCATACTGACCCTCACGCCTCCTGTCTGAATCAGATAAACATGCGTGATGTCAGTTACATCCTGCTTTAAGATCAACGTTCCTTTGGAAAAATGCGCAAGAGTGCATTCTCTGCACAAATTCTCGATGGTTGTGGGGTCGAGATCGCTAAACGGCATGGTCCGGCCCAGGAACTGCAAGACCGCACCGGGAACCACCGCGTAGCTGTTGGCACTTGTCTCCATAGACTCTCTTACGGAGCGGAAAGATTTGACCTTTTCAAGCCCCGATTTGAAGCTCATCGCCTCAGTGTCATCGAGATGCCCGCTGAGGTAAATCGGAACTTCCCTTCGAGGTCGTGCCGAATTCTGAGGAGCAATAAACTGTTGAAGCGTCCGGACCGGGGTCGGTCCCTCTAAACCGTCTTTACCATATCATTGGAAGGTCGGAAAAGCATCAATGGCCATGCCCTTGCTTGACGACCGAACAGTGAAAACTTGAGAACTCCAGATAATATCCTGATTTGAAGAAGGTTTCTGGCCTGACGGAAAGCCGGGAATTTTTTGTGGTGATCTTACTTGACATTTGGTTCCCATACCGATTAAGCTCCGTCCGATAGTATATTATAGTGAACTCTTGTGCAACGTCCTCCAGACACGGGGAATTCCACGATGCGGATGTGCAGTTTTGCATATTTCCGTAACGCAGGTGGGGATGGCGTCTTTCCTTCCTAAGATACAGCCCGGCGAGTGTGCAGCGGGTCAGGACGTGTTCGCCAGCTTTCCGGAATCATACTCTACGGAAATTTTAATAAATCTTTTGGGCGGCATTTGGAGTCCATCCGACGCGGTTAACCTCTGCGTGGATAGGGCCTTTTAGGGAGCCACCGCGCGGTGGCGGGACCGTGAGGTTCTCAACAACTCTAAAATCGGCTTCCTGATCTTTGGCAGTAGCTGCGATTGACTGCCAGGCTTTGTCCTTAGCGGCTCTTGGTGGGTTGCTGTAAAGACGAGATGCAGGAAGGACATGGGCCTAAATCTGTGTCTGTGCTCTCAATCTCAGGCCCCCGTCAGTCTTGCTCCAAAGGATTCCACGTCGGACCGCCGACACGCCTTGCTCCGTGCCGGTCCCCCGGCGAAAAAACAAAAGAGGAGGGTCATTAAATGGAGAATGCTCCCAAATGGTACGACGCCCATCTGGAGGAGTATCGAAAGATCGCGTACATCAAAAGCATGGAGGAGTACAAGGAACTTTACAGGCGCTCACTCGAAGACGTAGACAACTTCTGGGGTCAAGCGGCCAAGGAATATATATCCTGGTACAAGGATTGGGATTTCGTGCTCCGCTACGACTTTGAGAAGGCCAATATTGAATGGTTCGGTGGAGGCGTCCTTAATGTCACTTACAACTGCCTGGACAGACACCTGGACCAGCTACGGAATAAAGTGGCCTATTACTGGGAGGGAGATAATCCAGCCGAATCTCGGGTCGTGACCTATCTCGAACTTTACAAAGAAGTGAACAAATTCGCGGCAGTATTGAAAGCCCAGGGTATCAAGAAGGGAGATCGGGTGATCATTTACATGCCGATGATCGTTGAACTCCCTGTCGCCATGTTGGCTTGTGCGAGAATCGGGGCCATCCACTGCGTTATATTCGGCGGATTCAGCGCCGAATCCATCGCGAGTCGGATCGAAGATTGCAAGGCGAAGATGGTTGTGACCGTAGACGGCGGTTACCGGGCCGGTAAGCAGCTCAACCTGAAAGCCAATGTTGATGAGGCATTGAAGCGATGTCCCGAAGTGGAAAAGGTCATCGTATTTAACCGTGTCCCGAGCTTGAATCTTCAGCTCGATCCGAAAAAGGAATTCTGGTGGCACGAACTGATGTCTGATCCGGCTCTGCCATCCTATGTCGAACCGGAGCGCATGGATGCGGAAGACCCGCTGTTTATACTTTACACCAGCGGCAGTACCGGGAAACCCAAGGGCGTGTTGCATACCCAGGCCGGGTACTTGCTAAATGTGGCCATGACCACCAAGCTGGTCTTCGATCTGAAGCCGGAGGAAACGTTTTGGTGTACCGCAGATATCGGCTGGGTGACCGGTCACAGTTACATAGTCTACGGGCCGCTGTGCTGTGGATTCACCAGTGTGATGTTCGAAGGTGTTCCCAGCTATCCCGATTTTGACCGATTCTGGGCCATTGTCGAAAAACTCCATGTTGACAAATTCTATACCGCACCCACGGCCATCCGGGCCTTGGCCAAAGAAGGCAGCGCCCATGTGGAGAAACATGATGTCTCCAGCCTCAAGCTTCTCGGAACCGTCGGAGAACCCATCAACCCCGAGGCATGGAGATGGTATTACCACTATGTGGGGCGTGACTGGTGCCCCATTGTGGACACATGGTGGCAAACGGAAACCGGCGCACAGTTGATGACCCCGCTGCCCGGGGTGGCTCCAATCAAGCCAGGTTCTTGCTCTTTCCCATTCTTCGGGGTTGATCCGGTCATTCTGGATCCTGAAACCGGCGAAGAAGTAAAGTATCCGAACGAGGAAGGGGCTCTTTTCATAAAAAGGCCGTGGCCGGGGATGATGAGAACGGTTTTCGGCGATCATGAACGATTCAGAGAAACCTACTTCTCGCGGGTCCCGGGGCTTTACTTTACCGGGGACGGTGCCAAGAAGGATGAAGATGGATATTACTGGATCATCGGCCGCATCGACGACGTCATCAATGTTTCAGGGCATCGCATGGGAACTGCGGAAGTGGAATCTGCACTCGTCCTTCACAACGACGTTGCAGAAGCCGCCGTGGTCGGTTTTCCGCATCCGATAAAGGGGCAGGGGATCTATGCGTTCGTCACCCTTAATACCGGAGTGACAAAGTCAGAAGACTTGAAGAAGGAACTGGTCAAGCTAGTGCGAACCCAAATCGGTCCCATCGCTACCCCGGACGTGATTCAATGGGCTGATGGCTTGCCAAAAACCCGCAGCGGAAAAATTATGAGACGTATCCTGAAGAAGATAGCCGCGGGTCAGGTCGAAGATCTCGGGGACACCACCACTCTGGCGGATCCGTCAGTTATGGAAGGCCTTGTAAAACAGCGTGGCGAGATCAAATAATCAGCAAAAAGGTGAAGGCGGGCGTTTCGCAATGTCGGCGACCTGAGCACGGGCGAGACGCCCGGTCTTCACTTAACGTCTCAGATGTATTACTCACCAAACCGCCCCAAAATCATCTAATTCGTAAGGCCACCTGAGACCCCTCGCAAATTAACGTAGTATTGCGCTTGGACTACACCAAAAATCTTGTGACTGAAATGGCTGATCGGCTTGTGCTATTCTCTCGTATGTGAGATTTTGCCTATGCCCACAGCGGAGGCCCTGCAACTGACACACAGACATAAGACAAGGAGATCGGAAGAGGTTCTGGCCAACGGGGAGTGGCAGCGGAATTGGAAGCGATAGAGATAGAAGGGAGAATTTTAACAAGAAATATAAACCAGTACTTCGGCATTCAAAAGAAGGCTATAGTATTTCTGTTCCAGGTCTTCCTGGATGTTGGTCCCCGGGAGTTACGGAGGAAGAGGCCACTGAAAATATCCGAGATGCAATCCATGAGTATTTGGCGGTTATGGACGACTTGTTCCCTGACGCGGAAGTCCGTGAAATAGAGGTAGCAATATAACCTCATGGGCAAGATTCCAGGTAGTGACCACTTGGCTGCCGTACGTGCTTTGAAAAATCCGGCTTTCATATTGTGCGTGAGGGGAAACACATCGTCATGTCGGATGGCCTCAAAACGCTTACTATTCTCAGGCATGATCCGGTAAATGCATATACTGTGGGCGACATTGTTCGTGAAGCCGGCCTTACACCTGAAGAGTTCAAACAATTGCTGTGACCGAGAATTGAACTCATCATTTGTAATGGCGGGTTTGACCGCTCAGAACCGTTAGTGATATATTGGCTGGACAATACAGTTGGGAATGTTTATCGAGTCTGATCCATCATCGGTTTTACTGCGCCCAGACCTTTCCAGAGACGCCGATGGACCTACGCACAGTACGGCCATCGAATCTTTGCCGGGGCGCTCATCAAAATCCATCAAGTATGGAAAAGCGAAATGACTTCGCTTGATCGTATCTCCAGAGTTGACAAGACGGGCTGCCCATTTGAAGTAGGCAAATGCAACCCTGAATCTTCATCTGAAATCAAGAAAATGTATGACGGGTTCCCGAGGTTGGCCATAAGTCAAGGGCTTCCACCCGCGCAAAAAGAAGTCAGGGATAGGTGGATTGAAAAGCTTTTGGAATTCGGCAGAAACTTCTTGGCTTGGTCGGAAGGCAATGCCGTGGGTCATGCAGCGGTAATTCCGGATTTCGACAGAGGCGATGGAGAATACGTAATATTTGTCAGCGCACCGTTTCGCAATCGCGGGTTCGGTACTGCCCTTACGGAACTAGCCATTGACGATGCCAAGACTATTGGTTTGAGAAGGCTGTGGCTTACCGTCGAAGCGTTCAATTTCAGGGCTATACGACTTTATCGAAACGCCGGATTCACAGCCTTAGATCATGGCGAAAGAGAATTGACAATGATTATGAGACTTTGATTAGTGGGGACGGCCGTCCGATCCTCGTGAGGCGTTGCCGATTCCAAAACATACCACTCGATACTTCAACGTCCGAGATTTTCAACAAAATCCGTAAACAAATTGACAGCCCCACCGCAGACTGTTATGGTGCCATGCTAGATTCCCGGTCGGGGCGCATGTGTCCCCGTGCTCGAAATGGTTGAACTGGGAGATAGGGCTGCGCAGATCAATCATGAGTAGATTTCTAACACCGATACGCGAGACAAAGCTCAGGATTTTAATGTGTCTTGCAGTGGCCGCACTTGTCCAACCTCATCTGGTGTGGTGTTTTGAGGCAAGCGGGCAGATCAACGTAGAGGGCCCGGTGTATTGTTGTGATTTGCCGGTTTCCTCCGCCCAATCCGGAGATCACTCCCTTTGGAAGCCTTGCTGCGAGTCTTGTGACTCCTGCTTTGACGTCCCTATATCGCTGACAGCGTTGAAGGGGGATGCGTCGGCAACAAAGGTGACATTGAAAGTGCAAGGAGCCCAATATGTAGTTCCAGCAGGTCTCCATTCCGAACGTACTTTTATTCCGTCATGTGCCTACAATTCCTGCCATTCTCACCTATGTAGTCAATCTCTTCATGCAGTCCAATCGACAGTTCTTCTTATTTGATCCTCTCCAAAAGTAGATTTGCTGCGTCTCGCCTAGAAAAGAGCGTGTAGCGGTCTGCTGTCTTCAAGCATCATCTATCCAAGACGATTACATTCTGGGGGTGTGTTCTAACACAGAAAGAAGTCAGGGCAGATCACCAGAGAAAACTGCAGCATGCACTCTGCATCTTCCGAGATGCGCTGCAAATGCAGCACAGAGGAGAGGTACAATGAAAAGACTCACCGCTATTTTGGCTCTTATCATCTTATTGGCTCCGATTTCCGTGGCCTTATCGAGGGGAGGCAACTTCACTTATATACTCGACCAACGGTGGAAACGCGAACAGGCCTTCCAAAAGAGGCAAGACGAAAAGTTTAAGAGGCTTGAACGTGAGGCTGACAGAGCAATGGTGTCTCCCAATCCGGCCCGAAATGTCCGTCCGAGGGGAACTTTCAGGAATCCTTAGCCCCTTCAGATACAGAGGAAGCAATGAAACACGAGTGGAAGTCTATCTTTGTGGTAGCGATCGTAGCCGTTGTACTGCTAGCTGCTTTGGCGAGCCGTAACTTCGTGCGGGCATCCGTTTCCCTGGCTCAGCCTCAAAAGAGTGAGAAGACCATAAACAAGAAGGGCTTTGAGAATCATGATAAGGCGGAACACCGAGAAAGTCACGAATACGGAGAGAAACATGAAGATGAGAAATACATAATTCTCCCCCCGGAAGAGATGGAACGTTTCGGAATCGAAGTTAAAACTGCCGGACCGGGCAGGCTCCGCAGCAGTTTGACTTTCCCTGCCGAAATCACGGTCAATTGGGACCACACTGCTCAAATTGTGCCCCGATTGACGGGTGCGGTGAGCGAAGTTCGGAAAAACATCGGGGATACCGTGAGCGCCGGTGAAGTGATGGCTGTCATTGAGAGCAGACAACTTGCGGAAGCTAAGGCGAAATATTTGACGGCGTTGTCCAAGGTGGAGCTTGCTCAGAGGAATTTCACGAAATACGAGAGCCTCTTCAAAGATCGGTTGGTTACTGAAAAACAACTTCTCGAAATGAAAAACGCTTCTGAAGAGGCTGACATTGAGCGGCGATCGTACAAACAAAAGCTTTTGGCTATGGGCTTATCGGCAGATGACCTGAAAAAGCTTCCCAGGTGTCCAGAGGATGACTCATTGACCAGATACGAAGTCGTCGCTCCGTTCACAGGGACGGTCCTCAGCAAACGAATAACCCTTGGAGAGATGAGAAAAGACGACTACGGAGCCTTCGTAATTTCGGACTTGGGCTCTGTGTGGGCAAATGTCAACGTTTCACAGAAAGATCTGCCGTACGTGAAGCGAGGCCAGACAGTCACCATTTCCACGGGCAACGGTATTCCTGATGCTCAAGGGGTCATCGCATATCTGGTACCCGTGCTTGGGGATAAAACGCGGTCGGCCGTCGCTCGGGTCGTCCTTCCGAACCCCAAGAGGGAATGGACGCCGGGACTCTTTGTGACTGCGAAGGTTACGGTAAAGACTGTCGACGTGGCCATGCTTGTTCCTAAAGCTGCTGTGCAGACCATCGAAGGAAAATCTGTGGTCTTCGTCCGGAAAGGTGAGGGCTTTGAGGCTCGGACAGTGAAGATCGGTCGCCAGAATGGAACTGAGGTCGAGATCGTTTCAGGTATTGATGCCGGGGATAAGGTTGTGAGCAAGCAGAGTTTTCTGCTCAAAGCCGATCTGGGGAAGTCTGAAGCTAAAGACAACGACTGACGCCGGCCGCTGAATCTGCCGGAAATAGGTATAGTCCGCTTGCTAAAATGGCATGCGGAAGAAGGCGGGCGGCTGGGAATAAGCAAAAATGACTGAGCATTCCTTTTCGCAAATACGGTGACGTTAAGACCCGGTACGGAAGAAGATTGCTTTGCTACGCTCGCAATGACAGGTAGTGGGAATGTCATTGCGAGGAGTGAAATCCCGCGTTCCCGCGGGAAAGCAATCTCCACTGTGAAAATACGTGGCCGAATTTATGAAACAGAGTACTAAGGTGTAGTTCATGCTCGAACGTATATTGAAATTTTCTATTGAACACAGATTTCTCATTGTTCTCGGGATTGCGGCGCTTGCAGGGATCGGGGTGTATTCGTTACAGCGATTGCCGATTGATGCCGTACCTGACATCACTCCAAATCAAGTTCAAATCAACACCGTCGTTGCCGGGCTGTCCCCGGTCGAAATTGAAAAACAGGTCACGTTCCCACTGGAGACGGCATTGGCGGGGATTCCCGGTCTTATCGGCACCAGGTCCCTGTCGCGAAATGGCTTCTCGCAAGTTGTCGCGGTGTTCGGGGACAACATAGACATTTACTTTGGCAGGCAGCAGGTCAATGAGAGGCTGCTCGAAGCCCGAAGGACCCTGCCTGCCGGGGCAGAGCCTCAAATGGGGGCCATAACCACGGGCCTTGGCGAGGTATACGTTTGGACCGTCGACTATGAACATCCCGGCGGAAAGGGCGCTCAGATAAAGGATGATTCACCCGGATGGCAAAGTGACGGCACTTATTTGACGCCCGAGGGCCACAGATTGGCCACCGGACTGGAACGAATGGCGTATCTCCGAACCGTCCAAGACTGGATCATTCGTCCTCAACTCAAAGGATTGAACGGCGTAGCCGACGTGGATGCGATCGGCGGGTATGAAAAGAAATATCAAGTTCAGCCGGACCCGATGAAGCTCTATTCGTACGGATTTTCGTTCAAGGATCTCATCGAAGCGATACAGCGGAACAATTTGAGCACAGGGGCCGGATACATCGAGCGCCAAGGCGAATCTTATGTGGTGCGAGCCGAAGGGCGAATCGCAAGCGAAGATCAGATTGCCGCCATCGTGGCTGGCGACGCGAGCCGGAATTCCGATCCACATCCATGATGTGGCGACTGTTTCCATAGGAAAGGAGTTGAGGACCGGCAGCGCGAGTGAAAACGGGCGGGAATTGGTTGTGGGAACGGCTTGGATGCTCGTAGGAGCGAATAGCCGAACCGTTGCCGCTGCGGTGGCGGCGAAATTGGACAAGATCAACTCAACGCTCCCCGCGGACATTCATGCCAAACCCGTCCTAAGCCGAGTGAAGTTGGTCGACGCCACCATCGCTACGGTGAGGCGGAATTTAACCGAAGGTGCATTATTGGTAATTACCGTGTTGTTTCTTTTGTTGGGGAACTTCCGCGCGGCACTGATTACTGCCGCTGCCATTCCCCTTTCCATGCTTATGGCAGCCACAGGCATGGTGCAGATGAAGATCAGCGGAAACCTCATGAGCCTCGGAGCTATTGACTTTGGCCTCATTGTGGATGGGGCAGTGATTATCATAGAAAATTGCTTGCGCCGACTGGGAGAGAGGCAACATGAACTCGGTCGTTTGCTGACCCTGCCGGAGCGTCTGCAAGAAGTCATGGTCGCAAGTAAGGAGATGATTCAACCCTCGGTCTTCGGTCAAGCCATCATAATAACAGTGTATTTTCCCATTCTCTCTCTGACGGGCGTAGAGGGCAAGATGTTTCATCCTATGGCAACGACCGTCATACTGGCCCTTGTGTCTGCCTTTATCCTTTCTATGACGTTCGTTCCCGCGATGGTTGCGATCGTTATCAGGGGACGGGTGAAAGAGACGAAGAACTTGTTGATGCGAATCGCCGAACGGGCATATGAGCCTTGCTTGAGACTGGCGATTCAATACAAGTTCACCGTCGTACTCGCGGCAGTAGCACTCTTTGCCGCATCCTTGCTCCTTTTTGGGCGATTGGGCCAGGAATTTGTCCCGACACTGGACGAAAAAGACCTGTTGATTCAGCCCGCCCGTATTCCCAGCACAAGCCTCACCCAGTCTACGACGATGCAGTTTGAAGTTGAAAGGACGATAAAGGGATTTTCGGAGGTAGCTTTAGTCTATTCAAAAACTGGAACCGCGGAAATGGCAACTGATCCGATGCCGCCCAACTTGTCGGACACCTTTGTAATTCTCAAACCACGCAAACAGTGGCCCGACCCTGACGAACCCAAACAGGAGCTGATAGAGCGGCTTGAAAAGGCACTGAAGAAATTGCCGGGCAACAATTACGAGTTCACCCAGCCGATTCAGATGCGTTTCAACGAACTCATAGCAGGGGTTCGGAGTGACGTTGCGGTGAAGCTTTACGGGGACAGTTTCGAAGATATGGTGAAGACGGCAAACACCATTGCCGGGGTAATCAAGAAAGTTCAGGGGGCAGCAGACGTGAAGGTGGAGCAGACACAGGGGGCTCCTACCATAGAGGTGAAAACGGATCGTTCGGCCATCTCACGCTACGGATTAAGCATGGCGGATGTCCATGATGCCGTGGCAATTGCTGTCGGCGGCAGAGAAGCAGGGCTGGTTTTTGAAGGAGACCGGCGATTCGACATCATCGTCAGGCTGCCTGAAACTCTACGGAATGATGTTGAAGCCCTTGAAACCTTGCCTGTGCCTCTTCCAAAAGCAGGAGAAGGAAGAGTACTTCTCACGACTCTCTCCAGAAATCCTGAACAAAAAGAAGCGCCTGAGAAAAAGGAATCAGAGAGACGGTACTTTGTTCCTCTTAAGGCAGTAGCCAAGATAGAAGTTAAAGAAGGCCTTAACCAGGTCAGCCGGGAAAACGGCAAACGCCGAGTGGTTGTACAGGCGAACGTGAGGGGACGGGACCTCGGTTCCTTCGTTGCAGAGGCTCAACAAAAGATTGGCCGTCAAGTAAAAATCCCTCCAGGGCAATGGTTGGATTGGGGCGGGCAGTTCGAGAACCTTTTGGCTGCAAGAAAACGACTGAGTATTGTAATTCCGGTCTGTCTCTTTTCGATTTTCTTGCTGCTGTTCAGCGCTTTCAACTCGGTGAAATACGCCTTGCTCGTATTCACCGGCGTCCCGTTGGCTTTAACGGGAGGGATTGTTTCTCTTTGGGTGCGAGGGATGCCTTTTTCCATAACTGCCGCCGTAGGGTTCATCGCTCTTGCCGGTGTTGCTGTTCTCAACGGTCTGGTCATGGTCACCTTGATCAATCAGTTACGGCAACAGGGGACGCCTCCGGACGAGGCACTTGTCGCGGGGTCGTTGAAGAGACTGCGGCCCGTGCTCATGACGGCACTTGTTGCGTCTTTGGGGTTTGTTCCGATGGCTCTGTCAACCGGAACCGGAGCTGAGGTACAAAGACCCTTGGCTACCGTAGTCATCGGTGGATTGATCTCAAGTACTGCCTTGACGCTGCTGGTATTGCCGGCACTGTACGCAATTCTTGCCGGGAAAGACGCTGTAGGTGAGAGTCTAAATCGGGAGTAGAAGTGCCGCAGCCTTCCGTCAGACTTCGTGTTCGGAAAAAGGCTCGTCTTGTAAGCCCAATAAATCACCCTCAGGAAGACCCAACTCGCGCGCCCTTAAGACTCTCCTTAGGAGTTTACCGGATCGTGTTTTGGGAAGCTCGCTGATGAAGTCAACCTCATTCAACTGTACTGCGGAGGAAATATTGGATCTGAGGAAAGCTCTGATTTCATGCCGTAACCGCATCGACGGTTTGTAGCCTTCCGAGACCGTGACGAACGCCTTTAGTGAAGATTTTCCCTGAGAAACTTCCTTAGAAATTACGGCAGCTTCGTGCACGGCAGGATGTCTACACAGAACCTGTTCAATCTCATAGGGGCCGACAATTTTCTCGCCGAACTTGATAAGATCGTCCATACGCCCTTGATGAAAAAAGTATCCATCTTCGTCTACAATGGCCATGTCACCGGTCAGGAACCAGCCGGGGAGCCGAAAATATGCCCGGTATCTCAGTTTGTCCTGCCATATCTCTCTCATCATGGCGGGCCACCCGGGCTTAAGGGCTAACTGGCCCAATGTGAGCATGGGAAGCTTCTCCCCGTCTTCAGACACAATCGCAGCTTCGACTCCAGGTACCGGCTTTCCCATCGATCCTGGCTTGACGTCCATTGACGGGAAATTAGCGAGGCATATCATCCCGGTCTCGGTCATCCACCATGTGTCGTGTGGAGACAAGCCTATGTTGCCGCGGACCCAGTGGAACAGCTCCGGCCCAAGCGCTTCACCGACGGTACAAATGTGGCGCAGATTTGAAAAGTCGTATCTCGGGGGCAGATCCTCGCCTGCATCCATGAGTTTTCGAATTCGACTTGGAGTGGTGTACCATACTTCGACTTTGTGCTTCTCCAGGGTGCGATACCAGCTTGACGCCGAGAACGGATCGGCCATAACTATTGAGGTTGCTCCACACAGCCAGGGAGCAAACGTGCCGTACATCGTACCCAATACCCAGGCAGGGTGCCCATCGGTCCACAATAAGGTGCCTTCATTCAGCTCAAGTACGTATTTTGCCGTTAATTTGAGGCCCAGCATATCCTGATGTGAGTGAACAACCCCTTTGGGGGGGCCGGTGGATCCCGAAGTATATAAAAGGTAAAGCCGTGCATCCCGTTCGACCCACACAGTTTCGAATTCATCCGGCATTTCTTGAGCCAGGTTTTCGATAACCGACTCGCCTCGAAAAAGCCCTGGAGAAGGGCCTTCTGTGAGAAGGACGTGTTCGACGTCGGCCATTGCTTCAGGGGGGAGGTTCTCCGCCAGATCAGGATGAGTCAATATGATTGTCGGCGCAGCGTTACGAATACGGTCTTCAAGTTCGTCAAAAACCAATGTGGGATAAAGCGGACAGAATACCACTCCCATGCGGGCGCAGGCTATCATTGCGAAATATAGTTCAGGACACGGGTCAAGGTAAATAAACAACCGATCGCCCTTGGTCAAACCATAACGGGAAAGAAGATTGGCCCACTGGCAAGAAATTCTCCTTAAATCAAGATAGGTGAAGCTCTGCGTCTTCCCGGCCTTTTCCAAGATTAAAGCCTTGATGTGCGCTCTATCCGGCACATGGCGGTCGATGGCCTCAAACGCTATATTGGTAAGGTTAGGACCTTTCCATGCGAACTCCTCTTCTACTTTTGCCCAGGAGAAGGATCGGTACGCCTGGTCATAGGAACTCAGGTTTGCTTCACTGCGTTCGGCTTTGATTCTAGATTTGATCATGAGCCGGTTCCCTGCGGAGTATCAATCCGTCCACACGCCATATTTCGAATGAAAATCGCGGGCGGTTGTGAGCAATAGCTCTCCGGTCGGAGTGCTTTCATTGGGGAGTTTGACCGCAGAGTCCGGTTGTGTCAAGACTTTAAGCACCTCTCGGACGGACTTCACCAGGGCCGGGATTCTGTATCCTCCTTCAAGGCCAAGAAGCAAGGGAGGATCCCCTACCTCTTTTTTACGATCCAGAATTAGTCTGGTGAGCATTCCGAAGACCTTCTCTGTGATCTTTGCTCTGCTGAAAATGTCCTGCCCGTGGAGATCAAAGCCGGCGGCTACGAGAATCAGGTCAGGTTTGTATCTTCTTATAGCTTCCCCCACAACTTCGCCGTAAAGATATATTAAATCGGCATCCTCAATCGCCTTGGTCAGCACCATGTTGACATTATACCCTCCCCCTTCGCCTGCGCCTGTCTCCTCCCATTCACCGCTGTACGGGAAGATGTTGGTATAGTGAGACGATATGTAAAGCACCTGCTTCTCATTGTAAAACAGATACTGTAATGCGTTGCCGTGATGCAGGTCCCAGTCCACTATCAAGATACGTTTGTAGTCATATCTTCTCATGGCATATCGCGCGGTTATGCCAAGATTGTTAAAAATGCAAAAACCACCGGCTCTGTCCGGTTGTGCATGATGTCCAGGCGGCCGTACCAAAGAGAAACAAACGTCGCACTCACCTGACCGAAGCATCTCCAAAGCCGTGGTGCAGCCGCCGACCGCTAACCAAGCAGCCATATAAGAGCGTGGACTGGTCGGGGTGTCCTGGGCCAAGTGCGTAAAGTCGAGATTGGCAGTATGCAATACTTTTCTCACGTACGACGGCGTGTGCACAACCTCAAGATCCTCAAGTGTAACAGGCTGCGGTTTAATATAAATCACCTCTCGAGAAAACTCTGCATCCACCATGCTGTAAATGTACTTCAGGCGATTCGGATGCTCAGGATGAATTATGCCCGTCCTATGCTCGAGGTATCTATCATCCCTGACCACTCCGATCTTAAGCGCCATCGGTTTCCTCAATTCTCAGTGTCATTTTCCTCTCGGACAGGCCCGCATCACAAAATCGAAAGCCCATTTTCTTGTACAACTTTATGGCCTTAAAGTTGTCGGACTCCACTGTGAGCCAGACCGATTTCAAACCGAGTATCTTGGCGCGCTGAATTGCCATCTGGGTGAGAACAGTCGCAAGGCCGCGTTTCCTGTGAGGTCCACCCACAAAGATCACGTACTCACCGTCGTTTGTCTCGCTTTTAGGCAAGATAGCCGCATGGCCCACGACCTTCCCCTCTATGATCGCAGCATAGTTCTCCCCGGTTTGGAGAAGAGTTCGAATCCAAATGTGTCGTGTTGCTTTGTCTGTCGGAGGAAGACCCTGGGCAACCGCTTCGGGCATAAAAGAGTCGTACATGTCGAGGATACGCTTAAAGTCGCCGGCGCCGCAACTCACCACGACAAACGGTGTACCAAGCCTGTCATGGAAAGTCCTTTGCTCCGTGTGGTCCATGATTTTCTTTCGTGGCGCGACGGCCCAAAAAAGATAGTTCCGCGATCCACGGAAGCCAACAACCTTTCTGCCGTGCTGAACCGCCGGTCGGCGGGTAATGCTACGCGCGCAACTCCAAGCGACCCTGGACAAGACTCTCGACAACCGCAGGGTCGGCAATGGCGGAAAAGTCTTTCAGGGTTGTAACATCGCCTGCCGCGATCTTTTGAAGGATTACTCTGAGGATCTTACCGCTCGGAGTCCGAGGCAAAGTATTAACCCACTGAATGACATCGATTTCGGCGAAGTCGGCGACTGTGCTGCGTACTAGATCCATGAGCTCGCTTTTGAGTTCCGCTGACTGCTCCGCTCGATCCCGAAGGTGGACAAACGCATATACCCCCCTGCCTTTTATGGGATGCGGATAGCCAACTACCGCTACCTCGGCCACCTTTTCGTGCTGAATAATAATAGACTCCAGTTCGGGTATTCCTAGGCGGTGCCCCGCCGAATTAATGACATCGTCGACACGGCCGATTATCCAATATTCCCCGTCTTCATCCTGCTTGGCTCCGTCCCCGGTGAAGTACAGACCCGGAACTCGATTGAAATGGCCTTCCAGAAACCGTTCGTGATCGCCGAAGATCGTCCTCGCCATACCCGGCCAGGCTCGGTCGATACAAAGTACACCCTCTTGATTCGGAAACTTGGCTTTTTCGCCCGTACCGGGGTCCAATATCACCGGCTTTACTCCAAAGAAAGGAAGCGAGCAACATCCGGCTTTCAAGGGAGCGGCACCAGGAAAAGGCGCGATAAGAATTCCGCCTGCCTCAGCTTGAGAATACGCATTTACTACCGGGCATCGTCCTCTGCCCACTCGTTCGTAGAACCACTTCCACGTTTCAGGGCTAACCATTTCGCGCATGAGACCCAGGAGCTTGAGCGAGGTAATATCGTGTCCATCCACGGAGTTTGGGGCCTGTTCGGAGAGGAATCGGACAACGCTCGGCAGAGTGCAGAATTTGTCCACCTTGTGCTTGGCCACTATTTCCCACACTCTGTTCGGGTCCGAATAACCAGGCACGCCCTCGAAAATGACAGAGGTGAGGCCGTTCAACAGTGGTCCGTAGACTGCATAACTGTGCCCGGCCATCCAAGCTATGTCCTCAGTCATCCACAAAGTTTCTTCATCTTTCAAATCGAACACTAGACGACTTGTCATCGAGGCATAAAGCAAGTATCCGCCATGAGTATGGACAAACCCTTTCGGCCTTCCGGAGGGGCCGCTTGCATACAAAATGAAGAGAGGATCTTCTGCATCCATAGGTTCAGGAGCGACGTACGAGGGCAAAGCAGGATCGGCGACTGCTTCGTGCCACCAGATGTCCCTTGTGCCACTCAGTTGAATTGGCTCGTCGGTGTGCTTAAGGACTATTACCACTTCCACTGAGTTACAGCTCTCAAGGGCTGCATCGACTTTGGATTTTAACAGCACCGGTTCGCCACCGCGAAAGCTTCCGTCGGCTGTGATCACCGCTTTAGCAAGGCAGTTTTGAATACGATAAGCTAGCGCTGCCGCTCCGAAGCCCGAATAAACCACACAGTGGACCGCCCCGATCCTCGCGCACGCGAGCATGGCGATGGGCAACTCAAGCACCATCGGCATGTAAATGACTACTCTGTCCCCGCGTTCGACCCCTCTAGACTTTAGCAGGGCCGCGAACTTGTTTATTTTTTCGTAGAGCTCCCGATACGTGACAGTGCAAGATCGGCTCGCGTCCTCGCCTTCCCAATGGTAAGCAGGCTTATGGCCGAGTTTCCCGATATGTCGGTCCACGCAATTGTAAGCCGCGTTGAGTATCCCGCCAGGGAACCACTCGATCCTTGCTTCCTCAAAGTCAGACCGGACCACAACATCCCACTTTTTCATCCACGAAAGATAGTTTTCCGCCTGCTCAGCCCAGAAGTTCTCGGCAGAATTCAATGACCTTTCATAGAGTTCTCTGTACATCTCCGGGCTCTTTATGTAAGCCGTTCTACGATACTCATCCAGGTGGGGGTCATACCGTTCCGAAGCTTCAGACATGCGACCTCTCCGTTTCTAAGACTGCAACGGCGGCAAAATCTGGGCGAACAGCACGCGGTCCCAAGTGCTTTAACGCGGTCCAAAACTGCGATCAGTTTTACACGATGCCCCAATATATGGCAATATAGTTTCGGCCCACCGTGGTGCAACGAGGCCAAGGCCAAATCCGCACGGTCTCGCATCTGATTTTGAACCTGCTTGATGTGATTTCCTTTATTGTGCTAAAAGTCCTTCTTAGGCTAAGGTAGCGCAAAAAGACCGTACTCCTTGCAAAAGGACGCCGACAGAAATGAAAAAGATCCTGGCAGTGGATGACGAACCGGATGTCTTGGAAACTGTTGCGGAAGTTCTAGATTCCTATGATGTCCAGACAGCCGGAAGCTTTGAAGCGGCCAGGAGGCTGCTCGTTACTGAAACGTACGACATGGTGATTCTTGACATAATGGGCGTCAGAGGCATGGATTTATTGGATATCGCGGTGGAACGAAATTTTCCCGCTGTAATGCTTACCGCGCATGCTCTGGACCCTGGAAACGTCATGGAGTCCATGTTGCGCGGGGCTGTATCCTTCATCATCAAAGAGAATATTGACATGCTGGACAGCCTCTTAGAAGAATTGTTCGAGCTCCTCGAAAAGGGAGAATCGACCTGGGTCCACACTATGAAACGGTTGGCACCAATGTTGGATGCTTGCTTTTCTCCTGAGTGGCGCGACGCATACAAAGAAATGGGACTCTTTGATTTTTGATGCTACCTAGAATTTAACAGAACTGCCCCTCAAAACATATAAGCCTCAGGTCGTCCCGCTCCATCATCTTGGCCTGCGCGACGTCGGTCGTTGGACTACGAGCCTCGGGAGTGGTACGAGATTCGTTCAACCTACACCAGGAAGCGCTCGACTCTCCATCAACTTGGAATCCCTTAAAGGGTAAGAATTTCTTCATGGTATAGACTTTATTATCTATGACGTAGGGAACGAACTTTAACCCAACTGCGAAAGAATTTTGTTGATTTGAGGGTCAAGATTCGGCAACTTAGTCTGAACAATGTCCCAAATGATTTCCAGATCTATGCCGAAGTACTGATGAATGAGGACATCCCGTAGCCCCGCGATTCTAACCCAATCAATTTCAGGGTAGCTCGACCGTATCTCATGAGGAACGCTCTTGGACGCCTCTCCGATTATTTCGAGGTTACGGATTACGGCTTCCTGTCTCGTCAAGTCCTCGGCAAACTCATCATAAGACATGCCGGAAGTCAGTGTCCGTATCCGTGCCAACGAAACTAACATGTCTTCGAGAGAGACCCTATAGTCCCTGGGCATACACGGTCTCCTCAAATATCGGTTTTCGCAACCTCGGTTTGACGGCCTCGGCGATCACAAGGTCAACACTGCGCCCAAACAAGCCTTCCAGAAAAAACTTCAAGTCCATGTAGTTATCAAAAGTCTTCTTCTCAAACTCCACAAGGAAGTCCATATCACTAGTCTCACTTTGCTCACCTCGAGCGTACGAACCAAATATACCGAGACGGCGGACCCCAAGGCCGCGGATGGCTTCGCGATTTTCTTCCAGTTTTTTCAAGATTTGTTCACGGTTTATCATTGTGGCTCCATAGGTTGCGCTCGGGATTTTCGGGATCATCCGCCCATTGTGAGGGGTTTGCGTCTATATAATTTCGGATCGCGTCAAGAGCCCTGTCATTACGAACAACATGTTCATAATAGTTGCGTTGCCAAACTTTTCCCGAAAATGGTGTCCAGCCACACCTCTTTACGCCGTCAATGTATTCGTGCGTCGTAATTGATTTGAAGGCCCCTATAACGTGCCCCAACGTAGGGGCAACCCTTGGGGTTGCCCTAAAGTCATTTGCCATTGCGTCATCGAGGGCACCCGCCAGGGGCGCCCCTACAACACATCTTTGAGGACGTCTAATCATCGAAGAAAATTCAAGCATGCCGTCCACAGAGACCCTACAGCTCCTCGGCTCATGCTACAATATCAAACACGCTTTAGAACGACCACTAAAGAAAGCTGAGGTAAAAAGAATTGGATTTGACGCATACTCGATTTGAAATTGTCAATGGTGTTGCCACCGTAACACTTTACCGTCCCGAGCAGATGAATGCATTCACACCAATCATGGCTGAAGAGTTGCAGCAGATTTTTGCTGAAGCGGACCGAGACGACTCGGTTCGGGCAGTCGTAGTCACTGGAGCCGGCAAAGCTTTCTGCGCGGGAGCCGATCTTTCTGACGGCCCTTCCACATTTGATAGATCCGAAATGGACGGTAGGAAGATTCAAATAGGTGAGCACAGGGACCGAGGAGGAAAAGTCGCCCTAGCAATCTTCAACTGCCGTAAGCCGGTTATTGCGGCAATCAACGGGCATGCCGTCGGAATCGGGATTACCATGACGCTGCCCATGGATATACGGATCGTCTCCGCGGGTGCTAAGATCGGATTTGTCTTTGCGCGGCGCGGAGTAGTGCCGGAAGCCTGCTCGTCCTGGTTTCTTCCGCGTATAGTCGGCATTCCTCGAGCCGCGGAACTTGTATACACAGGCCGAATATTTCGACCCGAGGAAGAGGCAGCTTCCGGACTGTTTAATTACGTACTCCCTCGTGAAGAAGTGTTGCCCAAGGCGATGGGAATCGCACGGGAGATCGCGGAAAATACCTCTGCTGTTTCGGTCGCGCTGAGCAAGGCCATGCTCTGGCATGGACTCTCTGAGAAAGACCCTCAGTCCGCGCACCTTGTTGACTCACGGTTGTTCTACTGGTGCGGTTCCGAGAAAGATTCCCGTGAAGGAGTTCAGAGTTTCCTGGAAAAGCGGGCCCCGCATTTCACAATGAGCCCCACAACTGACATGCCTGACTTCTACCCGTGGTGGAAAGAGCCAAAAGTGTAGGCCGACCCGCTCTGACCAAGAAATTTTAGGTCTGGAAGTCGAGTTCGAAGAGTACGAGAAAAGCAATTGGTCGATTCCTGTCGCTCTCAACATACATATCCCTTTTCGGCCATAGTGGGACAGGATGCAATGAAACTCGCGTTGATACTCAATGTGGTCAACCCGAGTGTCGGCGGTCTCTTGATCAGAGGAGAAAGGGGAACCGCAAAATCGACGGCAGTCAGGGCTCTGGCAGGTATCCTTCCCGAAATAGAGGTCGCGACCGATTGCCCGTACTCGTGCAATCCCGAGAACGTGGAGGAGCTTTGCGACTCTTGCCGCAGCAAGCGTGTCGTCACCGGGAGACGAAAGATGCGCGTCGTGGAACTTCCCCTCAATGCCACAGAAGAAATGGTTGTCGGAGGCTTAGACTTCTCTGCTTCAATCACTAACGGGGTCAGAGTGTTCCAGCCGGGGCTTATGGCTCGAGCCAACCGGGGCATCTTGTACATAGATGAGGTGAATCTGCTCTCGGATCACCTGATGGACATAATCTTGGATGCATCCGCTTCGGGCGAAAACGTGGTTCAAAGGGAGGGAATAACGCATCGCCACCCCGCCCGTTTCATACTGGTGGGAACGATGAATGCGGAAGAAGGCGAGCTAAGGCCGCAGTTATTAGATCGTTTCGGCTTGTGTGTTGAGGTTCATGGCCAGCCTGACGTGGAATCGCGAGTGGAAGTCATTCGGCGCAGAGACATATTTGACCGGGAGCCGCGGGCATTTTGCAAGCGGTTCGAGAGTGAGGAAAACCATTTGGGACTGCACATATCCAAGGCGATAGAGCTGTTGCCGAGCATCGGCTTTCCGAGGAGCCTCGACAGATCAATCGCCAATATCTGCGTTCATCATAATGTGGCAGGCCACAGGGCCGATCTAGTGATAGCGCATGCCGCCAGGGCTTTAGCGGCGTTTGAAGGGCGCGACGAGGCGACAACAGAAGACGTCCGGCGGGCAGCCGTCATGGCTATTCCACACCGATCTCGTAAGTTGGCCCCTCCTGAGGATCTTTCACCGGTCACTCCCGTGCACAATAGTCCACGTAACACGACGCGGCGGCATGGCTACCCGCCGGAATATTCCGACGGAGAGCCGGTCCGCGCACCGACGCGAGAAGCAGTCTCGCAAGGGATTAACGGGGAACGCGCGCAGAGGCCGATCCAGCGCTCTGACAGCCCAGAAGCAATCTTTGACATAGGGATGACGTTCGAGGTGAAGGAGATTGGCCACCGTCGGGACAGACTTTTTCGGAAGGGTTCAGGCAGGCGATCTCGGACGCGGACCAGATGCAAGAGAGGCAAGTACGTCAGAAGTACTGCTCAGAGATTCAGCGATGATATCGCACTGGATGCAACAATTCGAGCAGCAGCACCCCATCAGTTGGGAAGAAGCGGTGAAAGCGATCTTTTTGTTGCAATCAGGGACGAGGACATCCGGGAGAAGCTTCGAGAAACGCGGACAGGCAACTTCCTGCTTTTCATTGTAGACGCTAGTGGATCAATGGGCGCCAGAGGCCGTATGGTAGCATCCAAGGGAGCAATCATGTCTCTGCTGAAGGATGCCTACCAGAAGCGGGATCGCGTGGCAATGGTATCTTTTCGAAAGCAAGAGGCCGTTGTGAATTTGCCTCCTACGTCCTCAATCTATCGAGCCGGAAAGCTGCTGAAAGAACTGCCTGTGGGCGGCAAAACGCCACTGGCCGCGGGCCTTCGTAAGGGCCGAGAAGTGTTGCGCCAGGTTCTGCTCAAAGATCCTGCGTGTCGGTCGATCTTAATTATAATCACCGACGGAAAGGCCAATGAAAGCATCGGAAAGGGAGACCCGTTCTGGGAGGCGCTCAACGCCGCGAAAGAGTTTGCCTCCGAGAAGCGCCTCAAATCCATTGTAGTTGATGCCGAAGGAGACGGTGGTTTTCGATACGGATTTTCGGCAAGGCTTGCGGCAGTCCTGCACGCAGACTACTTCAGAATCAAAGACCTCAGAGCGGACATACTGCTGGAAATCGTGAGGAGTGGTGTTTGATGTGGACTCAACCTTTGTACCCGTTCGCTGCAATTGTGGGCCAAGAGCAGGTGAAGCTGGCTCTTATACTGAATATTGTCGACTCTACAATAGGCGGATTGCTCGTTAGAGGAGAAAAAGGTACGGCAAAATCCACTGCCGCGCGAGGTATTGCCGACATCCTTCCGGCGATTGGCGTCGTCGAAAACTGTCCCTTTCAATTGCCGGCTCATGACATTCACACCGTGTGTGGCAACTGCATGGACAGTTCGTGCCGAAACGGCAATCCGGCAGCGGACTTGCCGGCAGTCAAAGAGCGCAAAATCCGGGTAGTCGAGTTACCGCTGGGGGCAACCGAAGACAGGCTCGTAGGAACGCTGAACCTGGAGCATGCGCTGAAAACCGGCCAAAAGAAATTCGAACCGGGAATCCTTGCTCAGGCTCATCGGGGCATTCTGTACGTGGATGAAGTGAACCTTCTCGACGACCATCTCGTGGATGTGCTGCTGGATTCTGCAGCCATGGGCGTGAATACCGTGGAGCGAGAAGGTGTCTCATTCGCTCATCCGGCTCGCTTCACTCTGGTCGGCACTATGAATCCTGAAGAAGGGGAGTTGAGGCCCCAGTTACTGGACCGGTTCGGCCTGTGCGTGAACATCGAAGGAATTCGCGATGCAAGCTCACGGGTAGATATCATGAGACGAAGGCTCCAATTTGACAAGGATCCGGCTCAGTTTTCCAAGGATTGGTCGGCAGAATCAGCAAAGGTGTCGGAGCGCATTCAAACTGCGCAAGCGCGGTGCGCGGACGTGGTGGTGGAGAAGTCAAGCCTGGAAGAGATTGCTTCTGCATGTTTGAAGCTCGGCGTAGACGGGCACAGAGCCGACATAGTGACCCTAAAGACAGCAAGGGCAATTGCCGCATACAAAGGCCGAAAAAGGGTAATTTCTGAAGATGTCCTGGCAGCGGCAGAGTTGGCATTGCCTCATCGGGTGAGACGCACTCCTTTTGACGGAGTTGCCGTCGAGATCGGCGAAGAAATCAGGCGGGCTTTGTTAATGGATTAATCCGAATATGGTCATTCTCAAAAGTAATCACGGAAAAGAGAATGACTTGGTGGCGACAGGCAAGATGCCTGTCGTCAGGCCCGCGTACACGGGCATCCAGAATGGCCCCCAGATCGAAGTCCGGGGTGATCCCGCGGAACGCGGGACAGGCAGTCCCGCGTTCCGCGCGGGATGCCCCACCATATCCTGTCTAGGATTGTCAGCATTTTACGGCGCACTAGTATAAGCCTACCGTTTTTCTCTGCGTTCTCTGCGCACTCTGCGGTGAATCTTGCTTGCAGGGTGAACGGTTAGTCCCGACGAATCCTTAGCCATATATCCGCATCCAATCTTTCAAAATTGTTTAGGGCAACATCCTGGAAAAAGCAGGCGCCGCCAAATAGATGAGACGGCCACTGCAAGGCGTAGAAAGGATGCGATCATGAATGGAGATAAAAAAGATAGGAAAAAAAGAAGAGAAGACCGACCGAGCGAGGATACCGTTCCAGCAGAGCACTCAATCGACCGGCGACGATTTCTTACAGGATTACCATTGATTGCAGGAGGGGTGTTGGCATCTCCTTTGATATTGTCGTCCAATGGAGAAGCAGCTCCAACCCGCATCGCCGAGAAGAATCGGAAGGAAGAGACGACGTTGCCCGACTTCCGAATTTCACTGGTAAAACAGCGCGGGAACTGCCTGGTGGCACGGCGCGAGAGGTTAGCGCCAGGGAGTTTCCCGTATCGAAAAGCATTGCAGGTGTACTGATGACACTGACGCCTGGTGGCCTTCGCGAACTGCACTGGCACGCCAACGCGGCTGAATGGGCGTATGTAATCGACGGTCACGCCAGAACTACTATACTGGACCCACAAGGCCGAATAGAGGTTGTGGACTTCAGCCCCGGAGACGTCTGGTATTTTCCGCGTGGGCACGCGCATTCAATTCAAGGACTCGGACCAACTGGAACCAAATTCCTTCTCGTCTTTGACAACGGCTACTTCTCAGAATTCGCTACGTTCAGCTTCACGGACTGGCTTGCCCAGACACCGAAAGAGATAGTGGCCAAGAATCTTCAACTCCCGGCTTCGGATCTGAAGGATCTTCCAAATAAAGAGGTTTACATAGCCCAGGGGCCGGTGCCGCCCGCTCTGCCGGTCACTCCCATTTCAGGCCCTGAAACGGTGCTCGCTCCGCCTCTGACCCACAAGTATGCGCTCGGTTCTCAAAAGCCGTTCAGGCAATACCCCGATGGAGAGGTTCGCATGGCTTCGTCTCTCCAATTCCCCATTTCAACGACCATGACGGGAGTATTACTCAAGCTTGATCGGGGAGCGCTCCGTGAACTCCACTGGCACCCGAACGCGGATGAGTGGCAATACATTCTTTCGGGTAAGATCCGTCTCACTGTCTTTGCGTCCCACGGCTTAGCAAAGAATGAGGAGTTGGCCACCGGCGACATAGGATTTGCTCCTATGGGTTACGGACACTCTCTCGAAAATATTGGTGATAAGCCCGCAGAGCTTATCATTGTGTTTAACAGCGGGGAATACCAGGAAATAAGCTTGAGCACAGTTCTTGCCGCGCATCCGGCATATCTCTTGGAGACCAACTTCCACTTGCCGAAGAGAATTGTAGACAAGCTGCCCAAGAAGCAGGTATTCATCACCAACGGTCACAAAGGCAGATAATAAGAATGGTCCTGATTTCCCATTGGCTTCGGATCTTGCCCCTATGCGGTTCAGATCCGGGCATTTTCGCTGGGGTCAGGCCCAGAGGAGGAAGGCGGAATAGAGCAGACAGAGGAGGGGAGATTGTTCGTATCGGTATATCGCGCATCTTATAAAGGACTTTTGAAAGTAATGACAGAAAGTGAAGATGACTTGGTGGCGACGGGCATCTTGCCCGTCATTAGCGACAGGCTGTCCCGCGAGGCGCGGGACTGTCCTACTAATCTAAGTTAGATGACTGCCTTTTCTACTCAAAAACCGGCATCGTAGAGCATTTTCCGCAGAGTCATCGCGTTTCGGGGAGCATTGGCCTCAAAGTCGTTGTTGAAGAAAGCGTACAGAGTCCTCTTTTTCAGGTGAGGCTTGAGATTGGCCGTCCAGCGCGCCAGTTCTTTGTCAGGGTAATCGTACCGATAGGTTTCTCTGCCAGTGCCGTGAAATCTGACGTACAGAAAATCCGCGGTGGGGTACACGGTGTCGGGTAACGTCCGATGGCTCACGGCCACAAAGGCAGCTCCATGCGCGGATAGAATGGCAGTCGTCTCCTCATCCCACCAGCTCTTGTGGCGGAATTCCACGGCATGTCCGAACGTTTTCAGGGAGCAAAGAGAGAAATCGTTGGAGGCGTTCGGTATCTTTGTGGAGCGAAGGAGGGAGTTGCCACAAAATCACTTTTAGCGGGTCGAGTTGATTGACACGATCCAAAAACTTCTGGAGAGGTTCCTCGCACCCTTCCAGTTTCTTCGTATGCGTTATTAAGCGCGACCCCTTGACCACAAGGTGAAAACCTTCTTCAAGCCGCTTGTTCCAAGCTGAGATCATCGCATTGGTAGGCAATCGGTAAAAGGTGGCATTTACCTCCACAGTGTCGAACTGGCTCGCGTAGTAGGAAAGCCTCTCGGGACCTTTGACTTTGTTCGGATAGAACCGCCCTGCCCAATCATCGTACGTCCACCCGGATGTCCCGACAAAAATGAGGTTTTTCTTCATGGGTCATCCCCCCGGTAGAAAGGCTCTCGAAATCAGCCACAGATTAATTTGTGGATGTCCTACCAAAGCGGGGCCGGCTTCTCCGGCAATGCGACCAGATTCGGAAAAACTTTTGAGATCGGCTGTATTCGGGGCGAGGTGCATCTTCTTTCTGCTCTCCGTCGACAGGCTGGGAACGACAGTGACTTTACACAACCATCTGTCGTTTTCTTAAACGATGGGTGAGGAACTTCAGCTCCTTGGCAATCGCAGACGGATGAATGTCCTGAACGCAAGGCGCATGTGAGTTGGAGCATTTCCAATTGCAGAAATAGCAGTCCATGTGCTTATAAACGACGCGATTAATTTCCGGATCACCCCATGGGTAAAATCTGCCATAATGACCACCGCCCATGATTCCCACTGTGGGCTTACGGAGGGCAGTGGCTATGTGAAGTGGAGCGGAGTCTACCGCGAGCACAACATCGCATAAACGGAGGCATTCAGTGAGTTGACGGACATTTGTCTTTCCGGCGAGATTGATTGTCGTCACCACATTGTCGTACCTTCGTAAGTTTTGCTCGAGGTTGTTGCTCATCAAAACTTCTTCGGGACTGCCAAAGATTACACAGGAAAACTTGACGTCACTGATCATCCCTATTGCCTCCGCCATTTTCTCCGCCGGGTACATTTTCATTTTAGGGCTGTTAACTCCCGGAACGACCCCTAAGCGAAGGCGAGCCGAGCTATCGGCGGAGCTAATCTGCTGCCGCGCCCACAGCAGATCAGACTTATCAGTCCAGGTCTGAGGCCAGAGGTCGGCCAAGGGCACTTGAATCCCGAGAAATCGTAAGAACTCCGCGTTAATGTGAAGCTCGCTGTCCCACTTTCTCCCGGAAGGCACCCGCATCCGAGCGGTATATATACTTTCTGCTACACGGTCTTGAGCCGGCCTCAGGTTACTCCAGTCGCCTGAAATACCTATCTTCACCGGGGCTTGAACTGCTCCGGCAAATACATGGTAGTCCCAGGACGGAGAACGAACAGGGGCCAAGAGCAGGTCAAAAGAGAGGTCACAGTTCGTGAAAAAATCAAAAGCTGAACGCGCAAGATTGCCCAGAGTCAATCCAGCCGTGTAGCTACTTAAGCGAAGGAGCTGATGCTTAAGGTAGGGATGATGAAGAAAATTGCTGACCTCCTCCCAAACCAGAATGTCGTCCACATAGGGACATAGTGCGAGATAATCCGTAACGAAACGTTTGACACATATAGTAATTCTCGGATCGGCCCACTTCTCCCTTATTGCTTTCAGCGCGCCTGAAAAAAGTACAACGTCCCCGAGGTTGTCCGGTCGGAAGATCAGGATACTCTCTACAGGCTTATGAAGGAGAAGATCCAGCGCTGAAACCATATCTCTGTTTGGCCTCGATCAGCCTTGGTGAATTGTAGGCGACCTGTCACATTTGTCAAATTCAGAGAATGCAGAATCTTGCACTAGAATCACTATAGGACCCCTCACCCACGCTGAAATCATTGTCTGCAAATTCTTCGTCTGACCTTTGAAGCCAGCAGCGACCACCGACCTTTTCGAACTAATCGCATTGCGGTTCTGAGCTGAGACAAGGGGAGGCTCATTTTCCTGCATTCGGTCAATTCCCGGTGTAACGTCAACATGGCCAGGATTATGCGTCCCGAAGGAGAGGTCAGCAGTTTTTCAGCTACAGCTTTGTCCGTATAAGTACTTAGCTTCTGCCGAGAAGCTACTAATACCATATCCGAGGGAAACAGGGGATCCAGGAAGCATATTTGATTGAACGACAAGTTCTCCAGTAAATGGACTATCGAACGGCGGCTGAACAAATAAAGGTGTCCCTGTTCCTTGAACATAGGCAAAAAGCGGTGGTTTTGTCGCACCATACCACGGTACGTTTTGCCCTCAGGTACCTTCGGTGTCTGTATCATGAGTATGCCGTCAGACCTTAATAGCTCTGCACAGCGGCTCATGGTAAAAGCAGGATCAGGCAGGTGCTCCAGTACATCAAATGCCGCTATGACATCAAAAGAATTCTGCTTCAACTCCACATTTTCCAAAGGTCCTTGAAGCACAGGGATGTTGAAAATCCGTTGGGCGAAATTCACCACCCATGGGCTCATTTCCATTCCGATTGCCTCGAACCCGGCTTCGTTCATAAGCGCCACGCTCCCACCATGACCGCAACCCAATTCAAGAACTTTCCCCGGCGGCAGCCGGAAGCTTAGCAAGTGTTTCAGCCAATATAGGCATCGCTCAGGCAGATCGGATACCGCCCGCTCCGTGATATCAGGCAGTCCCAATTGGTCCCTCTGATATTCGAACCAATATCTTTCGCTGTAAAAGTTATGGAGATCATCTGGTGTGCCGAATGGATCGACCTTTGAGGTTTTCTTCCTGACCAGAGTCTCACAATTTGTGCATCTCAAATATGATTCAGAGAATTCGACTAGCTTGCTGTCGGAACACCAGCAATCCGGATTCGAATATCCGCTATTGTGTGAGACCATAGGATACGAAGCCTTCGAAGGAGAGGTTGAACCGTTCTGAATGAGATCCAAATTCCGCGCCAAGTAACAAACAAATCTCTTGTAACGGTATGCGAGACTAAGACTTGATGAAGTACACCCTCATTTTGGTTGCTAATGCAGACCACTGGCCCTGCTTTACCATTGTCATGGCTAACCAAAGTTTATATAGGAGGCGCCCAAAGCGGAACGATCCTTTGGGATTGCAATGCGGGCAACTATGACCGAAAGATTTGGAGGAGATCCGCATTTGGGCCTCATAGAATGAGTCGCAACTTAAATTACGTATCCTGAAAGGTGGATGGACTAACGGGAATGTCATGTCCTGTGTTGCCAAATTGGCCATACTGCGTATTTCGGTGGTGTGGGTTGCATCCTCTCGAAACCCGATATTAGAGGTCAAGTTAACCCTGGGCAGAATTGCCATCATATTATTGACCCAACAGCAAAACGCCCATTGATAGTCCCACGTGTCTATTTTATTTTCATAGACTCTCTGAAAAATTGACGTCCAATAATAGAGCGTGCATTCGTCTGAAAAGATGCCTTCCAAGTATCCAGCATCACGCGCTTCCGGCCAAAGTTTCATCTCCACATCGTAGTTTCGCCAGGCTCGAGCCCACGAAGCCCATCCCCAACAGTGGTTGTAAATGGAAAAGTAATAGCTGTGCGGCGCTTGTAGTGGCCTGAATTGGAAATTGCAGCCACTCACTGCTCCTATCCTGTCATCATCTGCATACCGTTCAAGCAACTCATCACAATACCTGAAAAAGGTCGGGTGCGGCACGACATCGTCTTCTAAGATAATAGCTCTCTCAACCGCGTCGAAAACCCAGTCCAAACCGCTGGAAACTCGCCGTTTGCAACCAAGATTAACATGGGAATAGTTCTTATGGACTTCGCATTCCCAATCGACTTGATCAATTATTGCTCTGGTCTGCTGACATTTTTCGTGGTCAGCGGGATGATCCGCTCTCGGGCCATCGGCCACCACGAGAAGTTTATTTGGACGAGCTTTCGCTATCTCGGCGAAAACTCGCGCCGTTGTATCGGGGCGGTTAAATATCAAGAAGGCTATCGGCGCCTTCAGACGGTAATTTGCCCCAGACAAAACACCCCTGTGTTTCGCAAAGTAGGCCGAAACTGACTGACAGTTATTTTAGAGCCAAAAACGCTCTTTTCCAAACTGGTGCTAAACTTGCGTGTACACGCCAAACAAATTTGGCCATAGAGATGATGGCGCGTTGGAAAGTGCCGCGTCCAGCGAACGGCCAAGGACGAAGCCTTTCAGTTTGAGCTTCAATCGCTTTTTGTAAATCCGCGTGCTTGAGCTGGAGAGCCTGGGCAGCTGTCAACTTTTCCACCGCATCACGCTCAGCAATCAACTCTTGATGCGGCTGATCTTCTAGGACAGCTTTTAGTTCTTGTTCCAAGTTAAGTACAAATTGTTTAATCGGAGCCAACCCCGTTTGCGGAAGCTCCCAACAACGACTCGCCAGCTTCTTTGCACGCCTAGCGGAAATGGCCACAAGCCTACCGTCCGCATCTCTGACCGACGAGAAACGAGCGTTGTGCTTATGGATGAATAAGGACGGTACTCGAGCTCCAGCGCTCGTTCCATAGGTACTCAAAAACACATCAATAGCCAATTCGTGACAGAGAGAGGCCAGTCGCCTATCTTCTAGAGCCGACTGTTCCCATATGGGCATGGGGCCTCGGAGATTTTTCAGATTGGCAGTGTCCTCAAACCTTTTGACCGAATCACGATTCAGAAAGTAGAAAAAATGGCAAGGAAAGCTTGCGGCCAAGCTTTGGATAGCTTCCATCCAAAATGCAATGTCGTTCGCACAATCAGTTTCAGCAAAAATGGAGCCGTCGATTAGAATTTTCATTCTTCGGGAAGTTCCGTGGGTTCACCCATGTTGGAGTAGTCGGACGGCTTTGGCTTGTAGTTTGCTCCCAGCCATCCTATGGCATCCGCTAGCTTGCGGCTGTGGTTCGGATTGCCGTCATACAGTTCAAAATTGCGAAGCACGTCTTCTTTTCCGAGCCCTACCATTTCTTCCCACAATTCCGTCCCGGGAAATGCTATACAGTCCGAAGTCTGCCAGTGAATAATGTTCCTCGAGCGTTCCCCAAGTGCTTTCAGTTCCTCTAAGACACGAAGGTCCTCCTGCCAATCTGATTCAGTAGCTCCTGGCAGATTTTTCATAGTCGTAAAGTGAAACTCCAATCCTGAATATCGTGTAATGAGATGCTTGATGTTTGTGAAACTCTTTTCTGCATCCATCTTCTTTTTAGCGTTGTCTAAAAGTCGTTGACTAAATGATTCTATTCCGAACCGCATCCCCACACAGCCACTATCTACCATGAGATCATAGACACCGAGATCCACGGTATCGATCCTGCCCATCATAGTCCACGGCAAACCGATGGTCTTAAGGCCACGGGATAACTCTGCCACTCGTTTGGAACCAACGTTCCACGTATCATCATCAAAAAAAATGCTGCCAATACTAAATGGCTGAGGCCTCATGCCTTGGACAGCCTGTCGGAGATTACGGTGTTTGGGAAAAGCTCCTTTAAGGGCAGCAACGGATTGGCCAAACTGTTGCAGCATCCTTGCCGGATTCCCAACTGCCCTCAGTCTGTGGTGACGGTACTGCTCGGCGACCACCCTTATTTCGTCAAGCACCAGCTCTGGCCGTCGCGCGCGATATCGTCCGTTATTCATCACCTTGGGCCACTGACAATACGTACATTTGAAAGGGCAGCCACGAGAAGTGCTGACTGCCAATTGAGGTCTTGCAGTACTCATGGATTGATCCCAGTAATTGAATAGATATTCCATTGGCCTGAAAGGCACAAAATTTTCTCCGTTCACGGTATCAATGTTCTCAAGATGGTCATAAGTGTAAATGGTCTTAGAATTTCTATGCTTAAGTGCTATGTCTAAACTGGGTTTTTCGTACTCACCGATCACGCAGTGATCAACGTACGGCTCTCTGATCAGTTGCTGAGCATAGACGGCAACGTGGGGGCCAGTCAACACGATTCTGCATGACAGTGCTTCTTTCGCCCAAATTGCAAATGCTTTGATAATGGAGAACAACGGTGTTGAGGTCTCCAAGAACAAGATGTCCGGACTGAACTTGACTATGGCTGATCGAACTGATTCGTAATCCCAGTCTTTCAAGGCCACACCATCGTAATAATCTGCATTCACCCCGTGCATTCTCAAATAGTTAACAGCGTAAGCCATGAAAAAAGGAAAACAGGCGTAATCGGTGATACCGCGGGCAGTCCAAGGCCAGCGCGACCCTGCATTTGGTCCTGTTCTTATACAGCCATCGTCATCGTATTTAATAAAAGGAATATTTGCGAATAGAATGTTCATGGTCGCGAGCTCTTCACAAAAGGTCTTTCAGATAAGCGACAACTTTTTCCATGCGGTGTACAAATGTATGACTACCAAGGACCATCTTACGTCCTTTCTTAGCGCAAAGCTTACGACGTTCGGTGTCAGAAGAGTACCGGACTAGCTTGGCCCAGGTGTCTTCATATCCTTCAGTACAGATAACAGCGTCATCAAAAACGTCCGAAAGTGAAGGCACTCGATCGGACAAAACAAAGCCCTCACACGCAAGAATATCGTAGATTCTAAGGTTGATAGTATCATAGATGACATGTTCGCCTATGTGGCAGTTAAGGTTGATTAGTGAGCTAGTATAGACCTTAGGCAATCGCTCCATCGGCAGCTTGCCGCGCGAAACTGCAGACAAGGGAGGGCGCCACATGTTTCCATAGATCACTAATCCAAAGGGCAGTGCTGCGATAAGATATCGGTGATTCACCATGAGGCCTCGAATGTCGTTACCCACGAAACTGACCGGATGCTGACATGATTCTTCCCATTGAGGATAGAAGACTTCTTCGTCTGTAGCGAAGGGAATCACCGCCCCTTCGGCAGAACAAGCGGACATCAGGCAGTCGCTGGTGAATAAGTAACCGTCAAACAGATCTCGCCGTGACTCAAACACGCCAACTGTTCCACCAGGATGGGTCTCCGCCGGGAAAGCGTTTTGCATGTAAAGCACACTTTTCACATCATGATTTGATTCTAAAAACGGGTTGAAATCTATGACGACGTGTAAGGATTCTTGCACCTTGTCATTCGGGCCGTACAATACAACCTCGGCGATATCGTCGCGTCGGAGGAGGTATTTCTGCCACGAACGGGCTACCATCTCATCTCCCTGGACATTACCGGGTTTTGCAACATTGAGGGTGCCTAACCCGAACACACGGATACCTATGCGCAGCTTCGTCCTCATCATCCTTCCGGCCTGTAAATGTCTGGATTCTTGTCATCAAACGGAGAAGATAGAGCGTTTATCCACTGTGATTCCGTGATAGTATGGAAGGTGTGCAACTCATAAGGATCTACAATCAATATTTCTCCCCCGTGGCAAGTGAACGTAGTAATTTCGCGGCCATCCAAGTCTTGGATAAAGATTCGCATTTCTCCAGAAATGATGAAAAATAATTCTTTTGTGTGCTTGTGGTAGTGATTGCCTCGAATTTGGCCCGCGACGGTTTTGACATAGTTAACCTCTGCCCAAACATCTTGGGTGATGCCAAGAAAGACTCCTCTTTCATCCGACTTTGTGGTGTATGGCAATAGTTTCTGCATAAGAACTATCCAAAATCCTCAATCGCCGAAATCCTTGCTCGACGTTATTGAAAGGCACTCCCAACTTAGACTGGGTTAACTCACTGGACAGGGAGGCATCTGGTTGTAACAACAGTTGCTTTCGCTTGTTTCCGGCTTCGACAGCTCGGAGCAAACGCGCGTTCAATCCAAATTGCAGAGCATAGCATCCGAAAAACTCGTACCGATTCACACGCTGAGGGCCTGCCGTATGAAAAATCCCTGTCAGTTTGTCACAAGCGATCTTTTCTAACATTTCCGCAAGATTGTCAGCATAAGTAGGGGTGTTAAACACGTCTGTGAAACAATCCACGGGTCGACCCGATTCCAGTTCCGTGGATAACCACTGTAGAAGTGGTGACCCTTTGCCGTAGATGCCACCACTTCGGCAAATTGCAGCATTCGACAATTCTGCTTGAACAAGCTCTTCTCCCAACAGTTTGCTCTTACCATATATCGTGGCGGGCACTGCCGTGTCATTTTCTGTATACCAGCCGTTGAGGCACTCAAAAACCAAATCCGTGCTCAGATAAATCATGGTGGCGCCAATCTCACGGCAGGCACCTGCCACATTCTTGGCGCCACCTGCATTGGTTTCATAGGCCTCTTCCGGATACATTTCGCACTGTTGAACATTCTTGTTGCCCGCTACGTGGACAACTACTTTTGGAGAGACATCGGCCAACGCTCGGAAAACCATGTCACGGTCACGTATGTCCAGCCTGATTGACGGAATACTGACAACTAAGTCAGCCGGTAAAGGGCTTTGGAAATGAGTCAGGATTACCGAATGATTCTTACTAAAAAATCTTGCCAAATTTCTTCCTACGAAGCCACTTGCTCCGACCACGATCCACGTCACTGCATGCCCTCTTTTTACCTTCCTGGATTGCTTCATGTTCTCGTCACTTGTGTTATTGACAATCCGGCCACTGACCGACCAATTCGTATGTCCATTGCAAATAAGGAAGTATGTATGCTTCCTTATGGGCTCGGAGCCTGGCGCTTCCTGTTTCCAACAGCTCAAATGCAAGGACTTGAACATTGTCGTAAATGTTTTTGAACACAACTCCTGAATGGAGCCTTAGGAAGTACTCTCCCGGACCCAGCCAATCCCCCGGCACGACTACTTCGGTAACGTAATGGCCTGGCACACGTTTATTAAGGAGCTCAACATTCATGTCCGCGTCTTCAGTGCTGATAATAGGTGAGCCGTCCCAACTATGGATTATCGCGGAAATTACTGCACCGGCGATTGGCTCTCGAACCACGTAATGGATACGGATTCGGAACCCTCGCCTGACGTCCAGAAGCTCCCCTTCGGAAAGAATTTCACTGCTAAGGATTTGGATCGGGTTAGAGTTCAACTGCGGGGCTTCCCATCGCCGAGTTGCCAAGCCTGATTTTTCGCAGGAGCCAGGTCGGGACAATTCTGCCATATATGCTCTGACGATTGAAGTGGACGTACCTGTCAAACGAAGGATACCATCGTCAAGCCAAAGGGTCCGGCCGGTCAGTGTAGAGATGGATTCGAGGTTGTGGCTCACTAGAAGTATCGTTCTTCCAAATTTTGTAACTTGATTCATTTTGCCGAAGCACTTCTTTTGGAATTCTACGTCACCGACTGCCAAGACCTCGTCAACGAGCAGGATTTCCGATTCAAGATGCGCGGCCACTGCAAAAGCCAAGCGAACGTACATACCGCTGGAGTAGTACTTTGCAGGCGTGTCCAGAAATTTTTCTACGCCCGAGAAATCGACTATCTCGTCAAATTTCTTGGCAATCTCCGCCTTACTCATGCCAAGCATCGCACCGCTAAGATATATGTTTTCACGGCCGGTCAGCTCTGCATGAAATCCTGTGCCGACTTCCAACAGACTGCCCACTCGACCGTACACTTCAGCGAATCCCGTTGTAGGTCTGGTCACTCGGGAAAGGATCTTCAGCAACGTGCTCTTGCCCTGCGCCGTTCCGCCCAATAATGCCCAGGACCTCACCTTGTTTGACTTCGAGTGCGATGTCTCTGCAGGGCCCAAAACATTTCTCCGTCGCTACCGGCCTTGCCGCTGAATCGCCGAAAACGGCGAAACGGTGCCTTGGCAATGCTGATCAGAGCGTCCCTGAAGGTGTAATATCGTTCCTGCTTGAGTCCTATGCGGTATCGTTTACCAATACCTTCCGCTCGAATAGCCAAATTACCCATTTATGTAGTTTTGTCCTTGCCGGGAATTACTTTGGTCAGTTTCTCATGAGGCAATAGCTCACCGCTGAGAACGCAGAGATCGCGGAGAATTCCATTTTCGCTGCACGTCTATCCGATGGAGCACAGCAAATTCTGGTCTGTACCAGTGAGGGCAATTCTGGCTTGTCCGTACGCGCCGCCGACTCACGTGGTGCTGAATTAGCTATTTTTCTCTCTGCATTCTCGGCGCACTCTGCGGTGAATCTTGGTGGCCTTGTGGACGGTTACCTCATTAGATAGGAGGTATTTCGTTCCGTCAAATCAAGTCTGCGAAAAATTCTTCGGTTCGCTGGAAATAGGCCACACCCACAGCAAGAAATATAGCCGCCGAGGCTCCGCTCACCGCGACCAAGGGCCAAGGGCTAGTGTGAGTACCGAGAAGCGCCCATCGAAAGCCCTCGATCGGTCCGGTCATGGGATTGAGCGCATACAGAAGCCTCCATTTGTGAGGTACCATGCCCGACGGGTAGACCACGGGGCTAATAAACATCCAGAATTGTGTAAGAAAAGGTATCACATAGCGAAAGTCGCGGTATTTGACATTCAGAGCGGCCAGTCCGATTCCTACTCCCAGGGCCGCTATCACTGCCAAAACAATGAAGATCGGTAACGCCCAGATGTTCGCTGACGGAAATACCCCGTAATATGGCATCAGCAGCAACAGAAGGCTAAACGCGATCGCCATATCCAGAAGGCCCGCTATGACGGGAGCAGCCGGCATAATGATCCTTGGGAAATAGACCTTCGTCACAAGATTGGTCGACCCTATCAGACTATTGGATGCCTGATTTATGCTGTTTGCGAAAAAACTCCATACGAGGAGGGCCGAGTATGAAAACAGGGGATACGGCAATCCATCTGACGGTATCTTGGCCAGGGTGCCGAAGAATATGGTGAAGACAATCATACTCATTAAGGGCTGAAGAACAGCCCATGCGGCTCCGAGAACGGTTTGCTTATAGCGGACCAGTATATCGCGCCACACCAACAGGTAACACAGGTCGCTGTAACGCCAAAGCTCCTTGAAATCGAGTTCGAATACACCTTTACGCGGCTGAATTCTTAGGAAAGGTTTTTCCATCAAATGTCCTTTGCCGCCGCATAATTTTCCGCGACAATTTCGGTGCGGTAGAATTTACGCAAGCTTCGCCTTCTAAGAAAAATGCCATCCCTGTAACATGACGGCACTTTTCAGATATGCTGCATTCCATCTTGGCGTGTTTGGCCGCCAAGATTAACAAACAACCGGGTAGCAAATCAATCTTCTAGTACTGATCTGCTCGTCAAACTCAGCGGGCAAAGGCCCCATGAGCACTAAGACCTCACAATCCTCTGAGAATATCGGAAATGGATCGTAGAGGAATCCTGTTGAAAAACGGCCCCTTCCCGTCAAGGGAGTCCACGTATACTGCCGTGACCTGGATTCCTTCAGAGACAAGGTAAAGCATGGCAGCTTCTGCAAAAGGAGTCCAGCCGTACACGCTGACCTTCCGGATTCCTTCCTCGGCCAACTCCTTGAGCTTCCCAAGGACGTCCTTGCGGACCTCTTCATAAAGAGCGCTTTGCCGCCTGACAAAATTGTAGGCGAGGATGGTTTTCTGAAGAATGCCCGTGGGGGTGAGGTGATAACGTAGATTGCGAGGGTTGGCTCCGGAGATCTTTATATATCCTTTAACAGCCAGAAGCCGCAGGGCGAAGTTGACGGAAGCGACGCTGCGGCCGGTTCGCTGCGAAATGTGTCTTTGAGTTATATGCCCTTCATTTTCATGGACGGCATCAAGCACTTGAAATTCGAGGATGGGATCTTCCATTTTCCGAGTTTATTGTTCGTTGATTTGTGTTCAAATAACAAACAATCCTTCGATGCGTCAAGTCTTTTTATCTTTGATCAATAATTCCGCCATGTAATGCACTCTGCTTCCGGCGCCTTGCGTTTGTCGGGTCGGTGCTGTACATTTGTTCGTCAGACTGCTTGGAAGACGCCATGGATCGTGGTTTTGTGTAGCCGAGAATGGGCTCTGAGATAGTTGGTTCGCCTGCAACAGGACACGAAACCTCTGATGGGCTTGCAATTACCTGCTCTGGCTCCGTCTTGAATTACTGGGCGGTTCTCGAAGACTGCATCGATCCTTGGGGGGAGTAATGAATGTGATAATGTTTGGAAAGAACCATTTAGTCTTCCAGTTCATGAGGAAATCATAGCTTTGCCATGCCTGACGTTCGTGCCGTGACATCAACTTCTACAAATTCTACGAAACTGACTCTTCGGGAAAAGCTTGTCTGGCTGATCTTTGTGGCTGCCTGTTTCCAGTTGACCTTTTTGGTGCCTTACTGGGTTGTCGTTCCCGGCGAGAGAACGAATGTCTTTTCCGGGATCGTTTGTGCTGTGGCATTGGTCTCGACCCTATTATTGACAAAGAATAGATGGGCCAGGCTTAGTCGAGGTGAAATCCTCGTATCTCTTGGACTGGTAATTTTGGCCACGGCAAGCAGCCTGACCAGCGAAACGCCATGGAGTTCCTCTCTTCGCGGCTTTGTTCTCGTCGCGTCCGGGCTGGGCGGCTTCTGGTGCTCCAGAATAATTCTAAAGAACATCGGTGCTCAGAAGTTCTTCGCATATATATGCGCAGGTCTTTTGGCATGCGTGCTTGTACTGAGCTGTTGGGACTTCTTTACCGAACGGAGCGTTTTTGACTTTCTTTACTCGAATCCGCATCCGCTGGTAAGCATGATATTTCTACTTAGTTTCGCTCCCTTGAGCCTGGTGGCGATGCGCAAGCCCTTTATTACGGCATGTATTGGAGTGCCTCTGCTGGTGTTCGCCTATGCGGTACTATACCTGTGCGGTTCTCGCATCGATTCGGGGGTAGTTATTTCTTCGCTGCTTATGTTCCTCGTGGCCATACTGGCACCGGTGAAATCGTACCGCACGGTCACCTTGGTGGCTGTATTGCTGCTCATGGCGTCCTGCTCCACATCAAATTACATAGAACACGTTTCGAAAAAGAGCTTTTCAAACATCGGTTACCAAGAAGGGCGGATGGAGCTATATCCATTCTCATGGCACATCGCGAAGCACCACCCTTTTCTGGGGATCGGGCTCAGATCGCCTCGCGTAAAATACCTTCAGGATTATCAGATATGGCACCCTGCCACGAATCCGGAACTTTTCGCTACAGTCTGTCAAACAGGATATAACTTCCGAGAATATTCTCCTTTGTTTTATGGTCGATCTGGGCTTTCCGTTCTTGATTCTCTACGTTTTTGCGCTGGTCGTCCTTTTTTCCAGACTGTTCCGGACAGGTTTTGGAGCGGTCGAGGGGACATTCTTCCATCCGCTTGCGCTTTTATTGCCTTTGGCGGGCAGCTTTTTCCACTCGCTTACCACAGACACCTTACTGTATCCTCAGATTTGCTGGTACTTCTTTATATTGCTCGGACTGATTCCTTTTCCGGCTAAACGAGAAGTTCAGTCAACCGAGAATCTGAAATTGACCTGGGCTCGACCGGCCGGGGCTGTAGGAATTGTCATCCTGGGTTGCTTCATTGGTACGCATCCGGCACTGGCTCCCGAGAACCTTGAGTCAGGAGACGTCGTTCAGTCCTATTTGAGTAAGATTCCACTGATTTCCGTTTTGATGATGCCGAAGGCCACTCAATCGAGCGCACATGTAAATACGGCCCCGGCTAAAACCGTACTTACCCGAGCAGAACCAGGCAAAAGCCCCGCGAAGCAGGCAGTCGTCCCCCGCGTTATTGAGCCGCCGGCTCCGGGTAGCCTCACAATTAATGTAAAGAATTACAAAGGGATCACCCAAAAATGGGCGCTGCTCGTCATCCTGGACAATTCGGAAACAATGGCCATTCAGACAGACAACTGGAGCCCGAACAGGGCCGCAGCGGCTGCTGATTTTGTCCACAGGCTTGAAGCCGAAATGCCGCAAGGCTCTGAGCTGGCGATCCGATATTTTTCCGATGAAGTGTCCTTGAAAAGAAAAGGGAGCAACCTCCCCTTACGGGTTAGTCGTCTTCTAGATAACTGGGCTGATGCGCCCGTGCTTGGGCTGACGCAGAGACTGGGGCAAATTGATTCCAGCGGCCGGAATAGGCCATGTAATGCCGTTATCCGTGCCTTGAGGAATGACTTTGCCATATCCGGCGACCGCGTTCCCAGGATAATGATAATGACCGACGGGCAAACAGAGTGTTCCGGTGTTGACATGAACCGGGAAGTTAAGCTCGTGAAGATGAAAGAGAGTCCGGAGATAGATATTGTGGCACTGGGCATGCCGTCGTTCAAGCAAAAGTCGTATATGAAGCTGGCTGAAGACACTGGCGGGACATTTCTCAAGATAAATGGGTCCGCAGACCTGGATTCCTCGGTGAGGAGTTACGCTCAAGTCCTGAACGCCCTGAGACAGGAACCCGTGGAAGTGGTGGGCAAAGAGAAAACCTACGCCACACCGCCGGGGAAAAAGCTCGATCTCGCGCCGGGAGAATACACAATCGTAGTGCCTTCTTCGATCAAGCCCGATACCTCCGGAAAGCTCACTCGGCAGGTTAAGATTAATCCCGGGGAAGACCGGGAGGTCGAACTGTCTGTCGATAAATGACACCGATGGCCGGCCAAGTGATCGCATTGCAGGCTGAACTGGCTGTCGCTTTCGGAAAGTCTTGGAAACCCGGTCAGCCGCGTTGTAGCATGACGATACTTGCCCGGGAAATTTGCCCGAAACGGCCGCCACTGCGGTATTGAAAAATGTCTCGCGTGAAGGCGTATTGAATTAGAATGGCAAAAACTATTCTGCGAAGTGTATATGATTTGATGGATATGCCTGCTCGTTTGCAAATCCTGTCGGGCGGCTGTCAATCATGCAACACCGCAGCGCTTAACAGAAGTGTTGCCGCTGTCTTAGTCTTTCTTGCTGTGGCGGCGCTTCTTCTTGTACCTGCAGATGCTATGTCATTCGACCAGGAGAGTATAGTAAGGCAACGCAACCTTGAGCGGGCCTCTGATTATATGGAATTGGGAAGAGACAATTTGTTGCGGGGAGACTATCTGCGGGCCATAAGGTTACTAACTGTCTCAATAAGGGGAAATCCGGCTCCGGAAGCTTTCAAGCTGAGGGGGCAGGCGTACGATCTCTTGGGCAATTATGAGAAAGCGATATCAGATTTGAGCGAATATATAAGCGCGACACCTACGGACCCGAGCGGATATCTGCTCCGAGCTGATGCGTACACGTTTCACGGAAAGGCCCAGAAGGGCATCGAAGATTATTCTTACTCTATCAGGTTGAATCCTTCGTCGATAGATGCTTATGTGGGAAGGGGAATTGCATACGTAGCCACAGAGCGGTATGAGGAGGGGATAAGAGATTTCAAAAAGGTCCTTTCGAAGGACCCGAAGAACTCGGACGCACTTTACGACATAGCGGTAGCCTGCATGCTCGCCAAGAGTCCGGCAGAGTCGCTGAGCTTTCTGCAAAAGGTCGTTGGTCCGGAATCAGATCCAAAATCAAAACAAAAATTGGAGACTTTGACTGCTAGAGTGAAAGAAGAAATTCGGACAAGCAAACCAACACAGGGAGGACATATTTTTTCGGAAAAGGACTTGCTCTCGGAATCGGAACCGCCAGCAGCAAAACCGGTGCCCCCGGTTGCCGCAATTCCTCCCGTCAAACCTTCTGAACCTCTTGAAAATATTAGCGGATATTGGGAAACGACTTATATGGGGAACAGAATAAAGCTCGACATCTCGCAGCACGAAGGCAAGATCATCAGGGGAGTATTTAGGATCACCAACCCATTGGGAAAAGAAGATACTTACCATTTCACCGGTACGTTCGAGAATGGGCAAATTCAGGCTTCCCATTACAGCGGACAGTCGTTCAGAGGTAGACTCGATTCTAACGGAAGGGTCACGGGAGTGTTGAGAACATCAAACGGCCAGGAAATCCCGGTAGATTTTGGTTTATCAAAGCGTTGACCATTGTGAACGCATGTTGGGATGTCAAGGCAGGACACTCCGCTCCCGCGCAATCGTTTGTCGAGGCAGCGATCATCCCTTACGTAATTTCAGCGCTCAGCCGTTGTTTCGTTCCGTTTCCAGGATTGATGGCGGGATACAAAGAAGATTAACGCCATCCTTGCCAGGGACTGTTTAAACAACGCCATATTGCGAAAAGCTGAGCAATGGAGCATATTTTTCTTAGTGAGGAAGACATGGCACATATAGATCATTCAATTTGGAAGTCCGAATCCGTTGTGGCTCATTATCTAGACCGGAAGGATTCGCGGCCATTCATCCAAGAGCAGATCGAGGTCATGCTGCGCCTGATTAAAGATCTTTGCCGTCCCGTACAACGTTTTATGGACCTAGGCTGCGGCGACGGAATACTTGCGGCTGTAATTCTGGACGATTATCCGGACGCTACCGCTATCCTTGCAGATCAATCTGAACCTATGCTTGAATCAGCCCGGGCGAAACTTCCGCGCCCGCCCGGAACGGCTCATTTCTGCGCCGTCGATTATGCCGGGCCGGAATGGATACAGGTTGTCGCCCAGTACGCTCCCCTCGATCTCGTTGTTTCCGGTTTCTCCATTCATCATCAACCGGATTCACGCAAGCGGCAGATATACTCGGAAATCTTCAACATTGTGGCTTCAGGTGGCATGTTCATCAACATGGAGCATGTGGCTTCTCCGAGCAAACGGACGGCGACATTATGGGATCGTGTTCGTGTCGATTCGCTGTACAAATTCGCAGTTCAGCGTGGTTCGAACAAACCGCGGTCGGCTATCGAAAAGGAGTATTTTGAGCGTCCCGAACGACAAGCGAATCTCTTCGCCTTGGTGGAAACTCAATGTGATTGGTTGCGGGAAATCGGTTATACGGATGTAGATTGCTTCTTCAAGTACTATGAATTGGCGCTTTTCGGTGGCTGCAAACCTTGAAAAAAGCGCGTCTTATTCACTCAAGGAAGCCCGCCCATTGCGTGGCTGTTTTACGAGCGCGGTGCCCGCTGCAATAACGGCAATCGAAGCCCCCACCAGAAAGGCGCTCTCTACGCCGTGCAAAAACAAGAGCGCTTCCGAAGAGTTCAGCGACTCCTTGGCCAAGATAGCTTCAGGAACCACGGCATGAAGAATCAACCCGGCCAGTGCGATACCGATAACCATGCCGATATTTCTCATTTGAGCCAGAACGGCCGAAGCTACGCCGAGGTGAGGTCTGGGCACGGAACTCATGGCGGCGCTCGTATTTGGCGATTGAAACACCGCTGCCCCAATTCCAAACAGGGTGAGCCTTATCGCGACGTCAAACGTTCCCGCCGACGCGGACAGCCGACCGAGTAGAAACATGGCTAAGGCGCAAATTAGCTGTCCGAGGCAGGAGAGACCTCGTGACCCCAGACGATCCGAAAGCCAACCGCTTATGGGACCTACCACCATGACCGCCAGCGGGAAGCACGTCAAAATGAGGCCAATCCTGTTCGGAGCGTAATGCATTACTCTTTGAAGATAAAACGGGGTCAGAAAAATCACCACAAACTGCGCCATGAAGTTCAGCAATGAACTGATGCTCGCGAACGTGAAAGTGACGTTACGAAATAGATTCAACCTGAGCATCGGGTCTGCAGCCTGGCGTTCGGTCAGAACGAATCCGATCCCGCTGGCGAGGGATACGGCCACCAAGGCTCCGGTCGCGGCATTGACGCCCGATCCCTGAGCTCGATTGATAAACAACAACAGACAAAATAAGAAGCCGAAAGCAGTTGCAGCGCCCAGAAAATCAAATTTGCCGGATTGCCCTTTGATTTCCGGCATTACGCGATGAATAACGACGAACGCTGCTATTCCGATGGGAACGTTGATAAGAAAGGTGAATCTCCATCCCAGCAGGGAAGCTATAAATCCGCCGAAGGAAGGCCCAATGGCGAGCCCCGCGGCAATACCGACGGAGAATGTGCCCAAAGCCCGCCCGAGTTCATTGGGTGGAAAGCACGCGGTTATTATTGCCAGAGGTACCGCCATCAGCATGGTCGCGCCAACCGCCTGCAGCGTACGAAACAAGATAAGTTCATAGATGCTCTGGGAAAGGCCACACAGCCCTGATGCGATCACGAAGATGACAAGCCCATATTGAAAGACTTTCTTGTAGCCCCAGATATCTCCAAGACGGCCAAAGAACAACAACAAGCTGCTGATGATCAGCAGATATATCATGGGAACCCACTGGGCAGTGGCGATTCGTGCCGAAAAGACATCTGTGAGCGTGGGCAGAATCACATTGACCATGCTGCCATCGATGGGGGTCAGGATTATACCGAACATCAAAGCGAATAGGATCTGATAGCGCCGGGCATAGCGGCTGTCTTCCGATTTTAAGCTTTCGAACAAGGTGGTCTCCTGCAGACAACTCAGCTTTCGGTTTTCTGTTTCCATGGTTCCGGGGATTGTAGCCGCAATTGTGCCGTGGTCAAGCCGTTGGTGGCCATGAGACTCCAAGCAAGTGGCACTGGGCCCGATCAGGGCTTGTTGTTTCGACCAATTCTTGATATTGCCTTTTCCCATGAATCGAAAACAAGTCGGAATCATTTCTCGTGGCAGTGGAGAGTTTGATATGAAATTGGAAAAGATTGACCATATTTGCATCGCAGTGAAAGATCGCGGTCTGGCAGAGGCCCGTTTCAAAGAGGTCTTTGGTTTCGAACCGGATGAAAGATACATAGATAATGACGAAAAGATTGATGTGGCTCGCTATTATATAGGGGATGTAGGCTTTGAACTTGTGGCCCCAACCAGCGATGACAGCGAAGTGGCGCGATTTATTCGGCGTCGCGGGGAAGGCCTGTACTTGCTCTCACTCAAGGTGCCCGACACGAATGAGACCCTGGAAGAACTCAAGAAAAAGCCCGTGGAGCTGATAGACGAGACACCTCGAACCTGGCGGGACAGCCGATTCGCATTCATTCATCCCCACTCCATGTTCGGCGTATTGCTCGAAATCATTGATTGATCCCGAGACAGGAATAGAAATGGAGCGCGCCGAGTTAGTCCGTGCGAAATGTCACGGTCGAGTGGTCACTCTGCGGCCATCGAGGTTCACCAGTGCGTACTGAAAATGACTC
>CAVSPC010000055.1:0-40931 GCA_963729795.1 uncultured delta proteobacterium
TTCGCTATTGGTCATATTGATCCCCCTCATGCTGTGCCCTCAAAGGGCCGTTCAATATTGGCCGCTCCGCTCAGCGCTTCTATGCATAAGTTCACGAATTTTGGGTCCACCCAGAGGAAAGAGGAAGTACATTTATGTCAAGGACCGGCAAAAAAATCGGAATGTTTGCAGTGATTCTTAGGGAGCCGTTTCCGAAATGGAAGATGATTTGGTGGCGGCAGCGTCTTGCAGCGGGGATGGGCGTATCCGCCGTCCATCGGTGACAACCTGTCCCCACCTCTCTGTGTGACGTGTGGTGTAATCTGGTAGTGGGGATCACGCAATTTCGATCCCCTGCGCCCCGGACTCTCTTATTTCATAGTCTCTTTTGCCACGGTAGGTGTCTCCTTCATCAGCATGGCAATGGTCATGGGGCCCACGCCGCCGGGACCAAGGAGTAATGGCAGCGGCTTTCTCCTTGACTTCGTCAAAAGCTACGTCGCCGACGAAGTTTCCAGCCTCTTTCGGTTCCGGGAGCCTCCACGCGGTTGATTCCGACGTCTATTACAACCGCTCCCTCTTTCACCATGTCGCCCTTCAGAATTCGGGCACTCCGATGGCCGCTATGCAGTATCCGCGGCTCTGCAGCGCTTCTTGAGGTTTTTGGTCCTGGTGTGACACATTGTTACCGTGGCATTCCTATCACGCTGATCTAGCATGTTGGACAGCGGTCGGCCCACGATGTTACTGCGTCCCAGGATAACCACATCTGCGCCCTCGGTTTTGAATCCGCCCCGATCTATAAGCTCGAGCACGCCGGCAGGTGTGCAAGGCAGAAAACGCACCTCACCGATGCTGATCAAGCCGACATTGTAGGGATGGAAGCAATCCCGCCGTCCTTTCCGGCAGGATCGAGCGCAGAATTTTTGTTTCCTCGAATCCTTTGCTTTTGGGGAGCGGCAGTTGACAGAGTATCCCGTGTACGGATTTGTCTTTGTTGTACCCGTCAACCACTTCCAGGAGTTGTTCCATAGTAGCTTCCGCAGGGAGTCTGGATTCTAGCGATTTAATCCCGATATACTCACAGGCTTTCTTTTTGTTGGCGACGTACACCTCGACGCTGGGTCCTCGGCCGACGAGAATAACCGCCAGGGACGGTTGCAGCCCCTGGGCCTTCAGTTTGACGACCTCTTCCTTCATCTCGTCTTTGAGTTGCTGTGACACTTCGTTTCCGCTGATAATTTTGGCCGACATGCAGTCTTCCTCCTTTATACTAACGACTTAAATCCAGTCCGCTGGCTTCTGGCCTGGATTACGAGGTATACAATAATAGTCCACCACGGAGAACACAGAGACCGCTGGAGTTCTGTTGTTGCGCCTCTATCCGCTGGCACACTGCAAGTCTTGGTCTGCGACAGTAGGGACAATCCCGGCGTCACCGTAGGCATAGGTGACTCTCGCGGCGTTGAATATGCTATCCTTTTTTCTCGGCGTTCTCCGCGCACTCTGCGGTGATCCCACACGGAACCGGGATGATTACAGGGTGAACAGTTACGGTATTACACGTTGCTACAAAGCAGGCGCTCTGTCCCACGCATCTCAGCCCGCGGCAGGCAGCCAATCTACTTCAAGCATTCGTACCTGAGATCTTACAAAATGGCTTTATTTTGCCTCAGGTTCCAGAGCTGCTGCGGCAATCTTTTCGATTGCCTGCAAGATTTCAGGATCGTCCAGGGAAGGAGGGCGACTCTCCAGGTCCGCCGTGGCTATTTCCTCCGAGAATGGAAGAATCCCTATCAGGGGGATGCCGTCAAGGTTGCTGTGCAGAAATTCTTCCTGCTGGCGTTCCGACTTTGCTCCCTACCGCTGCAACATTATAAAGCCCGATGTCTTGTGTCAGCTCCCGCACCTTGGTCGCGGTCTCGATACTTCTGGGCCCGGTTCGACGACTATCACAACCTGTCCACCCCTTGAGCTGTGCCTCGACCCAGGTGCTCGATTCCCGCTTCCGTGTCCTTATCACTCGATCCTTTTGGTCCAGAACCAGGTGGTTTACGAGGGCCTTGAGAAGGACACTTTCCGGGCAGATGCAGCCGCCTCCACCTTTCTTGACGGTACCCATGACCAACAGGCGAACCCCATCCTTTTCCCGACCCAGTGATTCGGGCGAGATCCTCGACGTGAGGGTTCATCTTGAAGAATCCGCCCACCGTTCCCGGCTGGACTCCTGTTCGCTCGTGGATGAGCTTTTCCATTTTGGCCACAGGAACCAAGTCTGTGGTGTCTATGCCAAGGGCCGAGCCAAGATTAGCGTCCGGGTCTGCATCGACTGCCAACACTCTGTAGCCCTGTCGCGCCGGTACCGAGCCGACAGACTGCTCAGCGTTGTCTTGCCTACCCCTCCTTTCCGGATATCGCTATTTTCATGATAATCCTCTTACCGCGCTAAATTCAGCAAATCGCCTCTTTTAACATGCGCACTGCCGGGCTTGAAGGAAGCTCACCCGCGAGCGGCTTTCAACAATTCCAAGACGGCCATTTGTCCTGCAACGGCCATATCTTCCGCACTGAAGAATTGGTCTGCCGTCTCGTCGAACGGTCCAGGTCACCTAGGGGGGAAATTCCTCGTCCCCTTTCCAGACAATACAGGTGACCGGAAGGCATGGGAAATAAGGCAGTTCTACCACCACGTCTCCCGTCTGAACGATCTTTCCGTTCAGTTTTCGGCCGCAGCGATCATGGGAGCAGGGTCCTTTCCGAAGACCTGGATAAGAATTTCTTTCGTCCTGCGGTTGAAAGCAGGCTCGTAAAAGTGGCCGTCTTTGAACTCACGGAAATGCTAAGCCGCCCTGTGGGCTGTCGGCCGTCGGCATTGTTAAGATAGTGAAGGGTGAGGATGGCCAGCCATATCGGGGCTTCCTCATCGGTCTCTTGATGCAATCGGTGTGTATCCCACATTCAAGAGGATCTGTTTATCCAAGTGAGAAACAATTACAGAGCGGCCTTGTGAAGTGGGCTCCGGCTTTTTGTGCGATCCTGCCGGGGTCCTTTCGGCTGAGAGTTCCAGGCCGATTTTTGGGCTTGCTCGTAATTGTCCTGCTTAGGAAGCTCAGGACTAGACAGGTCTTTTATGTTTAGCATCGACTTGGTGTCCAGACCGAGCCGGGATCCAAGCTAATCTGTCATCTGTAAGGGCATTAACGGAATCCCAATACAGGAGAAGCAGCGGTTTTCCCGGGCGTTTCCCGCTGCGTTTTTAGAATCCCCTTAATCCCACTTGAGAAAAGTGAAATCAAGCTGGCCTCATCCGCATCTTTTAGGGACCAAGAACGCATAGGCGCTAACTTGACACCACGTTTCGCGGGGACCCCCCTATTGTAAAGGGGGGCGGGGGGATTTTGGTAACCCATTTAAAATCCCCCTAAATCCGCCTTTAAAAAGGGGGGACTTTGGTAGGCACTCGGTCTCTCGGACCTATTGGGAAGGAATCTAACCCGCCTCAAATTAGCGCCCTTGAGGAGGCGAGGCCGGGCGGATTCTCTCTACACATCTGGAGTGTTTTTAGCCCCTATATGGTCAAGCGCCGCACCGACACGACGTTCTCAATAGTCTTTAGGGCATCCAAGGACTCGTCGTTCGGTTTGGAATCAGTGTTGAGGAACAACAGGGCCTGCCCACCTTGTTCCTGGCGAGCAAATTGAAAATGGGAAATGTTGATTCCTTTGTCACCGAGCGTGGCGCCCACTTTTCCAATGACTCCCGGCTTGTCCACACCGTCAATAAGAATAAGATGACCCGACAAGTCAAATTCACCGCGGAAGTCGCCGTAGCGCACCATTCGAGGCTCGGACCTCCCGAACAGAGTCCCCTCCACGATGTGCTCCCTTCGTTCGGTCACCACCTTGAAGCGCAGCAGGGAGAGGAAGCTTTCTGCTTTGCTGACTCTTGTCTCCGAAACTACAATTCCTCTCTCCGCGGCCACCATCGGAGCATTTACCTGGTTCACGTCATCCTGCATGATCGGCGTGAGAAGTCCGGTAAGAAACGAGGTGGTAATGGGCTTGATGGCCATATTCGTCACATCGCCTGAATACTGGGCTTCAACGCTCTTGATCCCGGTCTGAATTATCTGACCAAGGAACGAGCCCAGTCTATTGGGAAAGATCGAGATACGGCTGCAAAGTCACCAGGGCTTCACCGGAAAGAGCCGGCGCATTCACCGCGTTCCGAATCGTTCCATTCTGGAGATAATCCCTTATCTGGTCGGCCACAGCAATAGCTACGTTGTCCTGTGCTTCTTTGGTTGATGCTCCAAGATGAGGGGTGCAGATAACCTGATCCAGCTCGATCAATCGCGTTTTGCCGGGAGGTTCTACCGAATACACATCAATTGCAGCGCCCGCGACCTTGCCTGATTCTATAGCATCGGCCAAGTCTTCCTCATTTACCACGGGCCCGCGGGAACAGTTCACGATGCGGACTCCGGGGCGCATTTTCGCTATATTCTTGGAACAGATGAGCCCTCTGGTCTCATCTGTAAGTGGCACGTGCAGGGTGATGATGTCGGCCTCCTTGAAGACGTCGTCGAGGGAGCCGAATCCTGATTCCCATCTGCTTCGCCTGCTCTTCGGACAGAAATGGGTCATACGCTATAACATTCATTCCAAGGCCCATTGCTCGGTCTGAAACGACTAGACCCGATCTTGCCCAGTCCGATCACGCCAAGGGTCTTGTTGTAGATTTCCATGCCCGAAAATTTCTTCTTTTCCCATTTTGCCTGTTTCATGGACATGTTGGCTTGGGGTATGTTCCTGGCGAGAGCCATCATCATGGAAAGGGTGTGCTCGGCAGTGGTGACTGTATTCCCCCCCGGAGTGTTCATCACCACTATGCCTCTCTTGGACGCAGCAGGTATGTCAACATTATCAAGGCCCGTGCCGGCTCGTCCGACGACTTTGAGGTTGTGGGCGACCGCGATCACGTCCGCGGTCACTTTGGTCGCACCCCGTACAGCCAGGCCGTGGTATTCGCCGATGACTTGTTTAAGCTCATCAGGGCTGAGGCCGACTTTGACGTCCACTTCGATGCCTTCGGCATCGCGAAGGATCTTCACACCCAATTCAGACAAATTGTCCGAGACAAGGACCTTCACAGTCCGTTCCTCCTTTATTTTAGCCTAAATCACACGCACACTCGGCTTAAGTTCAGGGTTCGAATGTGCGAAGCTCGGTCCTGATGCCTCGCAATGCTCTCGTAGCCCAATGATGACGGCATGCCAATCGCCGGTGCCAGTACGATAGTTTGATATCTATCTCGTCATTGAACGCGATCTGACCAGCCCCTCAAAACGTCCTCCCGGGAAGTCTGAGGAGCAAACTCGACCTAGCGAAAGTCACAAATTTGCGGGATCATACTTGTTTATCAGGAACTGTCCGCCATGTCAAGAAAGCTTCCATTTTTGTGAAGTCGGTCAATTTTATAATGTATTACTTGACGCTTTGCATGTTAGACTCTAAGATCGAACCAATGATTTCTTATCTCAAAATCCGTACGTCCGCGGATTCCCCGTCGTCGGGGGGGGTATCGGCGCGGCTCGCTTCGAGCCTGACAATCCTGAGCTTGTCCGTCGCACTGGTGGTGGCGGTTATGGTCGGGCCGGGCTTTTGTCTCACCGTCACAACGGGCCCGATGCAGGAATACCTCTTCGTCGAAGGGAAGAAACTTTACGATGCGGGCAAACTTGATCGTGCCGCCGATGTGTGGACCAACATCTTTCCTGATACAGTATACGGACCGGTGGCATATATTCTTTTGGCGCGAGGCAAACATCGGGTCGGAAATGATAAGGCTGCTCGAGGCCCTGCTCGAAGATTGTCTAAAAACGCACCCGAATAGTGTCTACAGTGATATGGCCCGCTATGCTCTGGCCGAGGTTCTGTTCCGCCAAGGAGAGAAGGAAGCAAAGCCTTTGCTCTTATCACTCCTTGCTATGGCACAGGACAGAGATAAGCCCGCGCTTACTTTGAAACTCGCTGACCTGGAGCGGCGCTTTGGCAATTATTCTGCGGCCGCGGCTCAGTATCGCATGCTGTTCATTAATTATCCGGCATCCGTGGAAGGACTCAAAGCGTCGGATGCCCTCGCGTCCATGGTTTTCAACCAAAAGATCCCCAGGCTGAATTTTTCGGACAGTGAGCAAATGGCTCGCGCGGATCGTCTTTTCAGCAAAGGGCGGTTCGATCTTGCAGCCGTTTCTTATGAGGCACTGCTTAAAACAAAACCGGCAGACAAGGGCGTAATGCTGAAGCTGGCTCGCTGTCGTTTCAAGGATCGCCAAAATCAGAAGGCGATAACTATCGTGAAGGACATGCTTAAAGGAGAACTCTCGGAGCATGACCGTATGGAGGCATTTTACCTCCTGAGCGCAATTTACTGGAGGTTGAATCGGGAGAAGGATTTCGAATTCTGTTGCAACAGGATTCTTGAGAGAGGCTCTATAAAACTCAAACGGAAAGTTCTTTATAATGTCGCTGCTCATTATTTTGAGAAACGAAAATTCAGCATTGCCGAATCTTATTTCAAAAAGCTTCTCAACACAGGCCCTGATCAGTCGGTAAAGGCGAATGTAAAGTGGAAGATCGCTTGGATCAAATATTGGAACCATAAATACGGTGAGGCCGCTGAAGCCTTTCGTGACAGTCGGACCGCGGCGCCTGGAGGAAGAATAGATAACGCTTCCAAGTATTGGCAGGCGCGATCTCTGCTTAACGCCAATCGTCGACAGGCCGCGGAACCTCTCCTGAAGGAAATCGTCACGAATTCTCCCTTTGATTATTATGGAACAGAGGCGGCTCGTCTGCTTAAGAAGATGGGCGATCCTCAATACCTGAACGTTAGGCCCTTGCAATCCCTGCCTCAGATCGCATTGACCTCTGAACAGCTTTCCAACCCGTTAGTATCCGCCGCCAACAAACTTCTGGAGAAAGGACTTGGAGAATTTGCCCTTGTCAACCTGGAAGCCCTTCCCAGGACAGTAAAGTCTTCCCCTTCCATAGCCTTCTTGATGGCAAAGGCGGCTTACGCATCTGGACGTTACCGTCAGGCCCACGATATACTGACCGCTGCTTTTGGTTCACTCGCAAGAAATCCGCCCCAGGGCGCACCGTCCGCTTTCATTGAAATCGCCTTTCCCCGGATCTATTTTACTGAAACTACTCGCACGGCGGAGAAGAACTCCATTGATCCTCATTTAGTGTGGGCGGTAATCCGTCAGGAGAGCCGGTACAATCCCTCGGCAATATCACCTGCCGGAGCGCTCGGACTGATGCAGGTCATGCCCGCGGAAGCAGGACTCAAAAGAAAGAGAGGCAAAATACCGGCTAGAGCAATGGAAGCGGTTCTGGATCCGAAACAGAACTTGAGATTGGGCATCAAGATCCTGGCCAAGAATCTGAGCCTCTTCAGGGGAAAACTCGTGCCCGCAATTGCGTCCTACAACGCGGACATCAAGAAAGTGAGAGAGTGGGTCCAAAAGGGAGAAAAGATGAAGCAAGATGAATTCATTGAAAACATCCCTTATATGGAGACACGACTCTATGTGAAGAAGGTTTTAGCTGGATACTGGGCCTACAGTATTTTGCACGCAAAGAAAGATTTGGCGGGTTTTCGTTAAGGCCCGGTGTTGTCAGGTCCATCACAGGATAGACTACACATACTCGCTGCGTTACGACACTTACAAAGGAACTTGTATGGACGGGTGCTCTACTGACGGAAATGGAGAGATCTTCGATGTCTCCCCTTATTTGAAGCTTGTGATCGATAAGGATGGCAGATGGTTCCAGAAACGGCGCGGAAATTGTTCATCCTGAAATTTACCGATTCTTTTGCCGCACGCTTGAGAAGATGGCTGACGGCGAATACATAGTCAGATTCGGTCGCGAAGTATGCCGTGTCGAAGTCGAGGACGCCCCCTTTGTGATTCAAAGCATAGATGAAGAGGGCGGTGGTATAGTCGTTCAATTGAACGATGGAACCCGCGAGGCTTTTGATGCCGTACATTTTTGGATAGGTGACGAGAACATTCCATACTGCCGCGTAAAAGAGGGCGCATTTCACGCACGGTTCTCTCGGCCTGCATACTACCAGTTGGCCTCTCACATAGTTTCCGACAATTATGAGAAAAATTTCTTTCTGCTCGTAAACGGCGAGAGGATACCGATCAAATACGAGGACCAACCGGCGTAAGAAATGTCTGTTCAATTTGAAGTCCGTCTACGGTGAATCTACAATCAGCGTCACAGGGCCGTCATTTACCAGGTGGACCTGCATCATTGCCCCGAACACGCCTTCCTGAACCGGGACCTTCAGTTTCTTCACCGCGTCGATAAAGCTTCGGTACACGGCCACCGCCTCCTCAGGGGGCGCTGAATCGGTGTACGACGGTCGTTTTCCCTTGCGGCAATCACCGTACAAGGTGAACTGTGAAACCACGAGCATTGCGCCCCCCACCTGTTCCAGGCTGAGGTTCATCTTCCCCGCATCGTCCGAGAAAATCCTCAGACCGGTGAGTTTCTCAGACATCCAACGCACCTGTTCGGGGCCGTCACCTCGAGCAGCTGCGAGAAGCACAAGCATGCCATGACCTATTTCCGCTACAGGTCTATCGTCAATGGAGACGCTTGCTCTGGATACCCTTTGAACCACCGCTCTCATTCAGGATTCTCCTCATCTGTAACCGTTCACAGATTTATAACCGGCACGGAGGCCGGTCCTACCGATATCACAGTAGGGCCGGCGTCCCTGCCAGCTAAGCCTGAAACCTGAAACCGGTAAACCGTTTTCTCGGCGACCGGTTACCCCAATCTGCACTGTAATTGAGCTTTTCGCCACAGTAGAATGAATGCCGGAACGAAGTCATCGGTGGATTCCTTAATAAGCTCGGTCACTCGTTCACAGCTCATGAATGCGCCCCACTGGATTTCCTCTTGGTCGGGAACAGGCTCCAATTCCGTCACTGCTTTGAACAAGACCACATGTTCATTGTCAGTCTGCTCAGAAGCAGGGACTCTAAGAATTTCTTTGACTTCGGCTCGAATGCCAAGCTCTTCTTGGAGTTCACGAATCGCGGCTTGTTCGTAAGTTTCTCCTGGATCGACATGCCCGGCCGCGGACGAATCAAGCTTTCCCGGATGTCTGTCCTTTGAAATCGACCGTCGCTGGATGTAGATTTGGTCTGCCGGATTGAAAACGAAAATGTGTACGGCCCTGTGAAGGAGCCCATGCTTGTGGATTTCTCTCCGGGTAGCTGTACCGGTCACTTTATCTTGAGAATCCACCACTTCGAGAATTTCGTTGTCTGTAGAATACATTGTGCACTTATACGGCAAGTCATCAAGGAATACCATCCATGAATTCTGATCCACCCAGCCGGCAATTGGATGAACTGAAAACAATGCTGTTCCCTTACATAGTGATCGGACCATTGTTGTCAGCTCTGTTCGCGCAGGAAATCAACGATGTATTTATAGCCTGTTTATTGTTTGTCGGCATGGTGGGATCTGCTTTTTACTGGTTTCACAAGCGCTTTGAGATGATCGAAAGATCTGTCCGAGAACAGGAAGAAAAACTTGCAGAACTGGAGGGCAAGCCGAACGAAGACGTGGATTGACGGAAGCGATAGTTCGCGCCGGTGCTCGATCTCCGCTGTCAACTATTGAACCATCAGGAAAGAAGGATTCACCGCGGAGTGCGCCGAGATCGCAGAGAAAAGAATAGCTTAGTCAGCCTCTCATAAATACGTTGCCAATTGTACGGTAGCGCCGGCGTCCTCCCGTGACAACCGGCACTCCGGTCCTCTATTCGCGAAAGGAATGCAGCACTTGCAGGATACGTGATTCCGTATCTGGCGAAATGAACCGCAGTCGCCCATGGAATGACGCGACAGATCAAGTCTGAATTGTCCTGACTGGAACAGACCAGAAATTGCTGTGCTCTATCGAATAGGGGGTCAGGGAATACAAATTCTCTGCGATCTCGGCGCACTCTGCGGTGAATTGTCGCTTGTTATTTTCGATTGCGTGTTCTCGCGCTGTCTTGACCTTCGGCGCTCTTACAGTTAACCTTGATTCTATATTGATTATAGTGGTGAAAATGCCGCGTGCCAGTTGTGCTGCTCGAAGAGGCTGCGCCCCGGCAATTGCTTGCGTGAATATGTTGATAATTGCGGCACGGCGGTCGCTCCGAAGGAAACACTAATGATAAAGATTCCTGAGGGAAAAGCACGAATTGTTATTGAACGTGTCACACCCGTAGTTGATTCCGGCCGATTCCCCGTCAAGAAAACAGTTGGCGAAGTCGTGATAGTGGAAGCCGATATTCTGGCGGATGGCCACGACGCTATCTCCGCCGAGGTCCTCTACCGTCACGAATCCGAATCGGATTGGAACGCAACCGAAATGGTTTTGGTGCTAAACGATCGGTGGCGTGCCGACTTCCACGTGCTGGAGTTAGGAACAGCTTATTATACCTTGCAGGCCTGGATCGATCGTTTTGAGTCGTGGCGGCGTGATCTCATCAAGAAAGCCGATGCAGGGCAGGATGTGAGCGTTGATCTACTTGTCGGAGAAGAGCTGCTCGAAGCAGTGATCCCGCGTGCCAAAGGTGCAGACTCGAATTTGCTTCACGAGCGACTTCATTTATTGCGATCATCGGCGAAATTCACGCAGAAGGTGAAAATTGCCTCGGACAAGGACCTCATCCGCATAATGAATAGATGCGCAGATCGCCACTCCGTAGTGCGATACCCATTGGAAGTGCCCATAGTTGTCGATCGAGAGAAAGCCGGATTCAGTGCATGGTACGAAATGTTTCCCCGTTCTTGTGCACAGGAGCCCGGGAAGCACGGCACATTCAAAGATTGCGAGGAGCGTTTGTCTTATGTTTCATCGATGGGATTTGACGTCTTATATTTCCCGCCGATTCATCCTATCGGACGCGCTAACCGCAAAGGGAAGAACAACTCTGCCATCTGCAGGCCCGGAGGATCCGGGCAGTCCGTGGGCTATCGGGTCTGAGGAAGGCGGGCACACGGCAATCCATCCGCAATTGGGGACGCTGGATGACTTCAAGCGGCTGATGAGCAAGGCGGAGCAGCACACATTGAAATCGCACTGGATTTGGCGTTTCAGTGCGCCCGGACACCCGTGGGTTAGGAGCACCCCCTGCTGGGGGTTCACCACATCCTACGCTCCTGAATAAGTTATCTTTTTCTCTGCGATCTCGGCGCACTCTGCGGTGAATTGTCGCTTGTTATTTTCGATTGCGTGTTCTCGCGCTGTCTTGACCTTCGGCGCTCTTACAGTTAACCTTGATTCTATATTGATTATAGTGGTGAAAATGCCGCGTGCCAGTTATGCTGCTCGAAGAGGCTGCGCCCCGGCAATTGCTTGCGTGAATACGTTGATAATTGCGGCACGGCGGTCGCTCCGACGGAAACACTAATGATAAAGATTCCTGAGGGAAAAGCACGAATTGTTATTGAACGTGTCACACCAGTAGTTGATTCCGGCCGATTCCCCGTCAAGAAAACAGTTGGTGAAGTCGTGATAGTGGAAGCCGATATTCTGGTGGACGGCCACGACGCTATCTCCGCCGAGGTCCTCTACCGTCACGAATCCGAATCGGATTGGAACGCAACCGCGATGGTTTTGGTAGCAAAACGATCGGTGGCGTGCCGACTTCCACGTGCTGGAGTTAGGAACAGCTTATTATACGTTGCAGGCCTGGATCGATCGTTTTGAGTCGTGGCGGCGTGATCTCATCAAGAAAGCCGATGCAGGGCAGGATGTGAGCGTTGATCTACTTGTCGGAGAAGAGCTTCTAGAAGCGGCGATCCCGCGTGCCAAAGGTGCAGACTCGAATTTGCTTCACGAGCGACTTCATTTATTGCGATCATCGGCGGAATTCACACAGAAGGTGAAAATTGCCTCGGACAAGGACCTCATCCGCGTAATGAATAGGTGCGCAGATCGCCACTCGGTAGTGCGATACCCATTGGAAGTGCCCATAGTTGTCGATCGAGAGAAAGCCGGATTCAGTGCATGGTACGAAATGTTTCCCCGTTCTTGTGCACAGGAACCCGGGAAGCACGGCACATTCAAAGATTGCGAGGAGAGTTTGTCTTATGTCTCATCGATGGGATTTGACGTCTTATATTTCCCGCCGATTCATCCTATCGGACACACTAACCGCAAAGGGAAGAACAACTCCCCATCTGCAGGCCCGGAGGATCCGGGCAGTCCGTGGGCTATTGGGTCCGAGGAAGGCGGGCACACGGCAATCCATCCGCAATTGGGGACGCTGGATGACTTCAAGCGGCTGATGAGCAAGGCGGAGCAGCACCACATTGAAATCGCACTGGATTTGGCGTTTCAGTGCGCCGCGGACCACCCGTGGGTTATGGAGCACCCCAGTTGGTTCCGGTGGCGACCGGACCACAGCATTCAGTACGCGGAAAATCCGCCCAAGAAATATGAAGATATTTATCCGCTAAATTTTGAGACCGACGACTGGTGGGAATTGTGGCAAGCGTTAAGAGATGTGGTCTTGTTCTGGCTAGATCAAGGGATCCGCATTTTTCGCGTCGACAATCCGCACACCAAGCCGTTTAGGTTTTGGGAATGGCTGATCAATGAAATTAAGATCAGGCAACCCGAAGTCATTTTTTTGTCCGAAGCCTTTACACGGCCCAAGGTGATGCGGAATCTCGCAAAGCTTGGATTTACTCAGTCCTACACATATTTTCCCTGGCGAAATACGAAGTGGGAGCTGACACAGTACTTCACGGAATTGTGTCAGACGGAACTCAAGGATTATTTCAGGCCGAGTTTGTGGCCCAACACTCCTGATATCTTGACCGAGTATCTCCAGCTTGGGGGGCGTCCGGCATTCATCACCCGGTTGGTTCTCGCGGCGACCCTGGGGGCAAATTACGGGATTTACGGGCCTGCTTTTGAATTATGTGAGAACGAACCGCGAGAATTCGGGAGCGAAGAATACAACAACTCGGAGAAGTATGAAATCAGGCACTGGGATTTCGAAAGCCCTCACACCCTCAGAGAGTTTATTGGGAGAGTCAATCGAATCCGGAAGGAGAATCCTGCGCTCCAAAGCGATCGCAACCTACGCTTTCATCCCACCGACAACGAGCAGATAATTTTCTACAGCAAGCACACTGACGATCTTTCGAATGTCATCCTGTGCGCAGTGAATCTCGATCCTCATCATACTCAGACCGGATGGGTGGAACTCCCGCTTCAGGAACTGGCAATCGATTCTCTCCGGGCCTTTCAAGTTCACGATTTACTAAGCGGGGCAAGGTACCTATGGGAAGGACCGCGCAATTACATCGAATTGAACCCGCGTGTCGTAAGTGCCCAGATTTTTCGTGTTCGTTTTAAACTGCGCACTGAACGAGACTTTGACTATTTTATGTAGGTCCGCCGAGGAGATCCGTTGTATGCGAACGAGGAGAGGCACGAGCATCGGACTGGTCCATGAACCGTACTGGTACAAGGACGCAATCATTTACGAGCTACACGTTAGGTCCTTCTGTGACAGCGACGGAGACGGCGTCGGAGATTTTCGAGGGCTTAACCGAGAAGCTTGATTACCTCCAGGACCTGGGGATCACCACGATATGGCTCCTGCCTTTCTTTCCTTCTCCGTTGCGGGACGACGGATACGACATCGCAGATTACCGGAATGTTCATTCGCAATACGGATCGCTGAGAGATTTCAGGCTCTTCATGAGGGAAGCCCATCGCAGGGGCCTCCACGTAATTACGGAACTTGTAATCAATCATACTTCAGACCAGCATCCCTGGTTTCAACGGGCCAGGCATTCCCCACCAGGGAGCAAATGGCGTGATTTCTACGTGTGGAGCGACAGCCCCGAGCGGTATCCCGAGGTTCGTATCATTTTTCAGGAATTCGAGTCGGCGAACTGGTCCTGGGACCCGGTGGCCAGGCAGTATTTTTGGCATCGATTCTATTATCACCAGCCCGACCTGAACTATGATAATCCGCTTGTCCGCCGAGAAGTTCTGCACCTGTTGGATTTCTGGCTCGAGATGGGGGTCGATGGGCTTCGCCTTGATGCCGTCCCTTACCTGTTTGAGAGAGACGGAACCAACTGCGAGAACCTCCCGGAGACGCATGCCTTCTTGAAAGAACTAAGGCAGCATGTAGACAAGTATTTCAAAAACAGGATGCTACTTGGGGAGGCCAATCAGTGGCCCGAGGATGCAGCAGCCTATTTCGGGGATGGGGATGAGTGTCACATGGCGTTTCATTTTCCCATTATGCCCCGACTATTCATCGCGTTGCGCATGGAGGACCGCTTTCCCATCGTCGAATCTCTGGAACAGACCCCTACGATTCCGGACAACTGCCAGTGGGCTATTTTTCTCAGAAATCACGATGAATTGACCCTGGAGATGGTCACGGACGAAGAGCGAGACTACATGTACCGTGTGTATGCCCAGGATAGACAGGCCAGGATCAACCTGGGAATACGCCGGCGTCTTGCACCGCTGATGGACAATGACCGACGCAAAATAGAACTCATGAACAGCCTGCTCTTTTCACTTCCGGGGACGCCGGTGATCTACTATGGCGATGAAATCGGCATGGGTGACAATGTCTACCTTGGCGACCGAAATGGAGTGCGCACGCCCATGCAATGGAGTCCGGACCGAAACTGCCGGCTTTTCACGGGCCAATCCGCAAAGTCTGTATCTACCGCCAATCATCGACCACGAGTATCACTACGAAACTGTGAACGTCGAAATTCAACAAAACAACCCGAGTTCATTGCTCTGGTGGACAAAGCGCGTCATTGCATTGAGGCGGAACTTCAAGGCCTTCAGCAGAGGCACAATGGAGTTGCTTTACCCGGAAAACCGCAAGATCATAGCATTCATTCGTCGCCACAAACATGAGTGCATCCTTGTAGTAGCGAATTTTTCACGCCTGTTCCAGTTTGTGGAACTGGATCTGTCTGAATTTCAAGGCATGGTTCCGGCCACTCTTTACGGCCGCATGAGAGCTGCCCGCAATAGGCGATTCGCCATACCCTCTGACTCTGGGTTCTTACGGATTCGTTTGGTTGTCGCTCGAAAGCCGGACAGGAGGACAGATGCCTGCACAAGTGACGAAAAAAGACGAACTGCCTACTCTTGAGGTGCCCGGGAAGTGGAGCGCCTTATTTGAGAAAGAAGACCGGCCGCAGTTGGAGAAGGCGCTTCGACGCTTTCTTGCCGGACAGCGCTGGTTCCGTGCAAAAGCCAGGCGAATACGGACGGCAACGATCAGCGAAACGATCTGGTCGAATAGGCCCCATTCGGGCACTTGTCTGGCCATCGTAGACGTAGAGTACATGGAGGGCGAGCCGGAGACCTATCTGGTGCCAATATCCTTTGCCGCAGGAGAGCGAGCCGGGAGCCTTATCGAAAACACTGCCCACGCGGCTATTTGCCGCGTTTCCATTAAGAATCCGGACCAGAACGGCCTTCTATATGACGCTAGCTTCGACCCGGATTTCGCATCGCGGCTATTGGAGTTGATCGCAAAACAACGACTCCTGAAGGGCACATTCAGGCGAATTGGCCGCCAAGCACACCAGGGCGTTCAAGACTTTGTCCGACAAAGCAGTGAAAACCTTGGAAGCGTCGATCATGGGAGCTGAACAAACGAACACATCTATCCGATTCGAGGATCGGTTTATTCTGAAGCTATACCGAAGGCTAGACGAAGGGATCAATTCTGAGGTGGAAATTGGCCGGTTCTTGACTGACCGGGGATTTCCTTTCGTCGCCCAACTTGCCGGGGAAATGGAATATCGCCCTCGCGCGGCAGACGGCGAGAACCCACGACGATCGCCATTCTGCACGGGTGGGTCTCTAACCAGGGGGACGCGTGGAAGTACACTCTGGATGTGTTATCTCAGTATATCGAGGAGAGGCTCGCCCGCCGTCCGAATCTCGGCGATCTGTCTCTTCCCGAAGCACACTTACTCGATCTGGTAGCAGACGAGCCGCCGGCCTATAAGCTACGATCTTATAGGCTCATATCTTGAATCCGCGCGACTGCTGGGGGAACGGACCGCTCAATTGCATTCCGCTCTTGCTTCCGAACAGGATGATCCCAATTTTTCGCCGGAAAAGTTCACATCCCTGTATCAGCGCTCCTTATATCAGTCGATGTTGAACCTGAGCGAACAAGTGCTGGAGCTTCTCAAACAGATGCTCAGAACTCTGCCGGAGGCAATGAAAGAGGAAGCCAAGGCCCTTCTTGGACGAAGGGACGAGGTGCGTACGCGTTTCAAATCAATATTGGACAAGAAAATTGATGCACTTAGAATTCGGTGCCACGGGGACTACCATCTGGGGCAGGTTTTATACACCGGAAATGATTTTGTCATCATGGATTTCGAAGGAGAACCCGCTCGGTCTCTAAGTGAGCGCCGCATAAAACGCTCTCCCTTGCAGGATGTCGCGGGCATGCTCAGGTCTTTCCATTACGCAGCGTATTCGGCCCTGTTTGCTCTGCAGGATTCAGGGCTTGTCCGGACCGATGACGCCGAGTATGCAGAGTCCCTTGTGTTATTTTGGGACAAGTGGGTGCGCGTGAAATTTCTCAGAGCGTATCTGGGGTGCAGCCACCTCGAACTTGTTGCCGAAAAACCGAGATGAACTTCAAAGGCTGTTGGATGCATACTTGCTGGATAAAGCAGTTTACGAATTGGGCTACGAACTCAACAACCGTCCCAATTGGGTGAAAATACCGCTTCAGGGTATCCGGACGATTCTGGAATGACATGGGTGTGAGCGTAGTCCCCCGTCTTCAGATGATTCGAAAACAAAGAGGCAAATCACTGGCCTCTATACAAAGGAAGGCCCGGACAATGCCTGTAAATTTCGATATTTCACTCTTGACCGAAGACGACATTTATCTTTTCAACGAAGGAAAGCATTTTCGTCTGTATGAAAAGCTGGGTAGCCATGTCATCTCCGAAGAAGGGATGGACGGCGCATATTTCGCCGTGTGGGCCCCGAACGCAAATCGCGTGGGAGTCATCGGAGATTTCAATGAGTGGAGGAGAGATGCTCACCTGCTGCGGCCCCGCGGAAGGTCGGGCATTTGGGAAGGCTTTGTCTCAGGCGTTGGACAGGGCGCTCGCTACAAATATTGGATTGCGTCCCAGTACGACGGGTACCAAGTGGAAAAGGCCGATCCCTTTGCCAGATACAGTGAAGTCTCACCGAGGACTGCATCAATTGTTTGGGAGACCGATCACACTTGGAAGGATCGAAATTGGCTCAGGGACAGGGGTCGGTATAACGGCGCGAATTCCCCCATTGCCACTTACGAAGTGCATCTAGGTTCGTGGATACGGGTTCCGGAAGAGGATAACCGATTCTTTACCTATCGTGAGTTGGCATCGAATCTCGCGGATTACGTTCAGAAGATGGGGTTCACGCATGTGCAGTTCTTGCCGATAATGGAGCATCCTTTCTACGGTTCATGGGGCTACGAGTCGCTGGGCTACTTTTGTCCGACCAGCCGGTATGGTCGTCCAGAGGATTTCATGTATCTTATTGATATGCTCCATCAACGAGGCATTGGCGTGATCTTGGACTGGGTCCCATCACACTTTCCAACCGACGGACATGGATTGGCTTATTTTGACGGCACTCATCTTTTCGAGCATCAGGACTTTAGAAAGGGATTTCACCCGGACTGGAAAAGCTTCATCTTCAATTACGGGCGAAATGAGGTTAGAAGTTTCTTGATCAGCAGCGCACTATTCTGGCTCGATCAGTTCCATGTGGATGGACTGCGAGTGGATGCCGTGGCGTCAATGCTCTATCTGGACTACTCACGCAAAGAGGGAGAATGGATCTCAAACGAGTACGGGGGCCGGGAAAATCTCGAAGCAATTTCATTCCTAAGACTTCTCAATGAGGAAGTGTACAAGAATTTTCCTTCCGCTCAAACTATAGCAGAGGAATCTACAGCTTGGCCCATGGTTTCTCGGCCTACCTACGTGGGAGGGCTGGGGTTTGGCATGAAATGGGATATGGGATGGATGCACGACACTTTGAAGTATATGTCCACGGATCCCCTGTTCAGGAGATATCACCACAATGAACTGACGTTCCGTATTATGTATGCCTTCACTGAAAATTTCGTCCTACCTCTGTCTCATGACGAGGTAGTATATGGAAAGGGGTCTCTCCTGGGCAAAATGCCAGGCGATGAATGGCAAAAATTGGCCAACTTGCGCCTGCTATTTGGCTATATGTATTCACAACCTGGTAAGAAGCTGCTTTTCATGGGCGGTGAATTCGGCCAGTGGCGTGAGTGGAATCACGACGAGAGTCTCGACTGGCATCTTCTAGAGCACCCGCTCCATAAAGGACTTCAGCGCTGGATTCAGGATCTGAACCGAGTTTACATAGATGAACCCGGCCTCCACGAATTCGATTTCGACCAGCGGGGCTTCGAATGGATAGATAGTAATGATTCCGATAGCAGTGTTCTGAGCTTTATCCGAAAAGGGTCCAGGCCGGAAGATACACTCGTTGTGGCATGTAATTTCACACCGGTCCCCAGGCACAACTACATGATCGGAGTTGATTCAGGGGGTTACTGGAAGGAAATGCTGAACAGCGACGCAACATTGTACGGAGGAAGCGGCCAAGGCAATATAGGTGGAGTGGAAACAGCCCCCATCTCATGCCATGGGCGAAGGTATTGCCTCACCCTGGTGCTTCCGCCTCTGGCCATGGTCCTATTCAAGCTCGCGGACCAGGGAGCTTGACTGGCGACTGCACGGTAGCACCCGCTCCAGCGGCGATGCGTGTTCTGGACCAGAGTTACCATAACAAGGAGCATCATGAACATTCGTGCCAGTGGCATCCTTTTGCACATAAGCTCTCTGCCGTCGCGTTTTGGGATCGGCGACATGGGCCCTTGGGCTTACAGGTTTGCCGACTTTTTGGAAGAGACAAAGCAGAGTTATTGGCAAATAATTCCATTGACTCCGCCCAACCCTTATCACTATTCGCCGTACCACAGCCCTTCGGCGTTTGCGGGCAACCCATTTCTGATAAGTCCCGAACTGCTTGTACAGGAAGGTTTACTCGACGATTCAGACGTGGAATCTTCCACCTCTTTCCCCGTGGATCGTGTGGACTTCCCTGCCGTAATGAAATTCAAAGGTCGGCTTCTCGACAAGGCTTACGAGCGATTTTCAACCGGCTCCGATCAAGCCTCGGATTTGGTCCATTTTTGCTTGGCAAATCAAAAATGGCTTGATGATTATGCTCTTTTCAACGCGCTCTCAAAGCGGTTTCAGGGGCAATCGTGGAGCGAGTGGCCTGAAGAATTGCGCGACAGGCGCCCCGATGCCTTGGAAAGATGGTCGGAAGATCTTAGCGACGTCATAAAGAAAGAGCGATTTGTCCAGTATCTCTTTTTCAAGCAGTGGTACGCGCTCAAAGCCTACTGCAACCGGAAACGAATTCAAATTATCGGAGATCTTCCCGTTTACGTCGATTACAGTAGTGCCGATGTGTGGACTCATCCTGAGTTCTTCAAGCTCGATGTCATGAAGAAGCCATACGTGGTCGCAGGGGTGCCGCCCGATTATTTCAGCGCAACGGGCCAGTTGTGGGGCCATCCCATTTACGACTGGGACGCTCTAAAGAAAGCCGGATATTCCTGGTGGGTGGATCGTATCGAGCATAACGTGTCGCAGTGCGATCTACTGCGAATCGACCATTTTCGCGGCTTCATGGGATATTGGGAAGTTCCGGCAGCAGAGAAAACAGCACTTAACGGTAAATGGGTTGAGGGTCCGGGAAGAAACCTTTTCAAGGCCATCTTACGACGATTCCCGCGACTCCCGATCATTGCAGAAGATCTCGGGGTTATCACGCCCGATGTGCGAGAAGCGATATGTGAATTCGGTTTTCCAGGCATGAAGCTGTTGCTGTTCGCTTTCGGCAAGGATTGTCCCACCAACCCTTATGCGCCGCACAACATTCCTCGAAATTGCATCGTTTTCACCGGGACTCACGATAACAACACTGTCAAAGGATGGTTCAGGCATGAGGCGACTTCTGACGACAAGAAGAGATTCTTTGCATACATAGGTCGGGAGATCGGAGAAGACGACATCCACTGGGAAATGTGCCGGCTGGCCATGATGACCAGGGCCGACACAGTGATTTTGCCTATGCAAGACATTCTTGGCCTGGGTCAGGAAGCTCGCATGAATCTCCCTTCTCAGAAGGAAGGTAACTGGATGTGGAGACTCTTGCCCGATCTCCTCACGCCTGAAATTGCCCGGGAGCTTCGACTTCTCACGGAGATTTACGGCAGAGCGTGATTTGGACAGCAACAGCGTTATCCTTTGCTCGCACTGCAAAGTTTGCCAGGCGTCGGGGTGTGCGGCATTCAGTTTCCTTGACCTGAGGCCTGTCGGTCTTTAAAGTAACTCCCTGCAATGTACCCCCGTGCTCATTTGACAGATCATGATGGAACACATCCTAATGCCCTGGGTTAGAGAACAACGAATAATCGCAGCCTTTCCGGAACAAACGTATGAGTGAAGTCAATTCTAATCAGCGACTTGTAGACAGAATCAACGAACTGGAGCGCAGAAACGCGGACTTGGAAGCATTGGAGGAGCGGCACAAGTCCATCGAACAAGCGCTGCGGGATTCGGAAACCAAGTTCAGATCGGTTGCTGAATCGGCCATAGACGCCATAGTCCTGACCAACAGTCAAGACAAAGTGATTTTCTGGAACAAAGGTGCTGAAGGGATATTCGGGTACAATGAAGATGAAATAATTGGCCGCCCAGTAATCATGCTCATTCCTGAATCATTGCGAGAAGCCCACAGCGCGGGGGTACGCCGATATTTGGCCACCGGCCAACGCAAGATCGTCGGCAAGACGATGGAATTGCAAGGTCTGACCAAAGGTGGAAGAGAGTTTCCGCTGGAACTCTCCCTTTCGACTTGGAGGACCAGAGAAGAAGTATTCTTCACCGGAATGATACGCGATATCACCCTCCGAAAGAAAGCTGAAAAGGCACTCGAACAACGAACCATCGAAGCCAGACAACGAAGCGAGGAACTGGAATCGTTGATCCAGATGGTGGCCCACGATTTGAAATCGCCTGTGATAACCATTGGAGGACTGATCCGCATCCTTCAAAAGAACCTTGCCAAAATGCCCCCTGACACCAGGAGGGACCAAATCCTGAATCAGCTTGCCCTCAGCAGTGAAACCATGGAGAGATTCCTGCGGGACCTGCTGGACGGACTGGCGTTTGAACACACTGAGCCTGAGCGAAAAGAGGTTCGACTGGACAATGTCGTAAGCGAAGTATTACGACAACATAAGCAAATTATCGACGAGAAGAGAATCGCCATACAAGTAGAAATAGCTGAGACGGCATTTATTCTCGGCGACAGACACCGCATCGCGCAAGTATTGGATAACCTCGTGGTAAACGCTGTAAAACACATGGAAGCGAAAACCAACCCCACGATTCGGATTGAGGTTCGCAACACTGGAGGCTTTGTCATTACGAGGGTGTCCGACAACGGAATCGGAATACCAGCCGAATACATCGACAGAATATTCGAGCGTTTTTTCCGCGGGGCAAAGTCCGGGGTTGAAGGTGGAACAGGCCTTGGACTTCCTATCGCAAAAAAGATTATAGAAAGTCACGGCGGCCGAATATGGGCTGAGTCCAAGGAGGGCGAAGGGGCAACATTTGTGTTCACGCTTCCCAAGTCGGCACCTTAGGATTCGGACTCGTCATGAGGATATCGAGCTGACCGAGAAACAGAGAATTCGATTGCTATGGGAGGGTACCAATGTTTGACTTCCTGCTTACGGAAGAACAGCGCAAAATTAAGGAAGAGGCCCGCGACCTCGTGAAGTGGGTCCCCAGGAAAATGATCCTGGATATGGATGCTGACGAAATTCGGTTCCCAAAAGAATTTTTGCAGGAGGCCGCTCGACGTAACTTGTTCGGTTGTCGGTATCCGAAAAAATGGGGTGGCCGCGACATGGATTGGGTCACAACATGCATGATAATGGACGAGGTCGGGACTCTCGGTTACATTTTCTCATGCATTTTCGGCATCGGGTCCGAACTTGTATGCGACGCTATTGTTCTTCACGGCACCGACGAACAAAAGGAAAAATATGTTAGCCCCTTGCTGAGAGGTGAGCTTTTTGCAGCGGAGTGCCTTACCGAACCTAGAGGCGGCTCTGATTTTTTTGGTACCACCACCACCGCGGTCGACAAAGGCGACCATTTTCTATTGAACGGGCAGAAGCGATTCATAGTTGGAGCCGAAGGAGCCGATTTCTTCCTTGTGTATGCTCGCACGGATCCCGATGCAGAGCCTCACAAAGCACTGACGTGCTTCATCGTGGATCGCAGCGCCGGAGTCGATACAAGGTATGTTTACGGTCTCATGGGCTGCCGGGGTGGGGGCGCAGCGCGAATAGTGTTCAAGGATGTTAAAGTCCCCAAGGAAAACATCGTCGGCCAACTCCACGGAGCATACGCAGTATTCAATACAATGATGATTCCTGAACGACTTGGTACAGCGGCAATGACTATCGGCGCGGCCAGACCGGCTCTGGAAGTGGCCACAGGTTACACGACGCGACGAAAAGCATTTGGCCAGACGATCAACCAGTTTCAGGGGGTGAGTTTTCAAGTGGCTGAAGCCGCCATGCTACTCGATGCTTCTCGAGCCATGGTTTATGCCACTGCAAGATCGGTGGACTCTGGGGCACCTCCCGCCCTTGTCAGGCGGATGGTGTCTGAAACCAAGAAATTTGTGACAGAGTCGTGTCAGAAGGTTGCCAACAATTCGATGCAGGTAATGGGAGGGATCGGTTACACCAATGTTTACCCGATTGAGCGAATTTGCCGCGATCTCCGGTTGGCCTCGATCTGGACCGGAACGAACGAAGTAATGGCCGCGATCGTGGCAAACGAGTGGTACAAAGAATACGCGAAGACAAAACAAGCCCGCGTCGCACGCGATCATGAATCAGACTCGCTGGCCTTTGACGCTGTGGACGAAAAAATATATGAATGAACACTTAAGACTTGAATGACATTAATACTCAATAGCGTCATCCCGACTTTTGCAATTATTGCTTTGGGGAACGTTCTGAAGCGTTTCCAATTAATCGACGACACCTTCATAAGGATGTCGGACAGCCTAATTTATTACATATTTTTCCCTGCGCTTCTCTTTTGGAAAATAGGAAAGCCCTCAGCAGGCTCAACTGTAGAAACTCAACTGATATTGGCAGTCTTTAGTGCTGTCTTTTGCGTCTTCCTGCTGAGTCTCATGTTCGTCAAGTTATTGAGAGTGCCGGATTATGCCGTCGGCTCATTTTCGCAGGGCTGTTTTCGGTTCAGCACGTACATAGGTATGGCTGTGATGCTGCCAGCGCTGGGAGAGGGGGGTGTCAGGCAGTTAGGGGTGCTTATAGGCTTTGTTATCCCCTTCATAAACGTCCTGGCTGTCTCCACTTTAATATGGTTTTCCGGTGAAGGTCATGTATGGTCCGGCAAGGCGGTCTTGCTCATCAAAACCACACTCCTAAATCCTCTGATCATAGCCTGCGTTTTGGGCATTGTATATTCCCACCTGAACACACCGTTTCCCGGATCAGTGGACAACACTTTGCGTTTGTTATCTCTGCTGGCCTTGCCTCTCGCCCTGATTTCCATCGGGGGATCGCTTACTGTGGAGAAACTCAGGGGCCACCTGAAGTACGCCTCCGCTGCCGCCACATTCAAATTGATCCTCCTACCGGTTGCTGGTTATTCTTGTTTACGGATCTTTCATGTTTCCGGCTTGCCGTTTACGGTTGCGATGATATATTTTGCCCTGCCAACATCTCCTGCTAATTACATTCTGTCTGCTCAGCTCAACAGCGATGTGGATTTGGCCACTGCGGCCATTGTTTTCTCGACTCTGCTGTCGATCGGTTCTTTGTCCGCGATCCTTATGATTTTCGGCTAACAAATGACTGCCTTTAATAGGGATTCTGTCTTTCTCGTTCCCGGGCTCTGCCTGGGAATGCATGCCGAGGAGGCTCTGCCTCGACCCTGATAGTGAAACAAAGGCAGTTTGCGGGCATAGTCCCGCGTCCCGCGGGATTTGCAGGCGGAGCTTGGGAACCAGATCTCGAGAAAAATGTCGCACCTGATGCTGCCGAACGCGAACCGCGAGACGCAGTACTGCAATAACGCTCGCGGTTGTGGACCGTTACTTCCGAATAATTCCATGCTTGCATCACCACGAACTTTTCTCTTGACAGATTCTGTTCATGACGATAGTAATGAACGATAGACATCATCGGAAACAACGATGTTAGTATGAAATAGAAAACAGGTCACCGCAGGGAGAACAATCTCATGAGCACCACCTATGAACAGATGTGGCGAGAGCTTGGACTGGATCTTGAAGCCCACGACGCGCTTCTGCAAATCCTGGGAAAAGGATACCAGGATATCTTTCTCAGCCAAAAGGACCGTCCCGCTGGCATGGACTACTTCAACTTTGTCATGAGCGAGGTCCACGGTCTGAGGATCAAAGAGCTTGTTGACGGAAAGAAAGAAGGTCACAAGGTCGTAGGTTGCTATTGTGTTTTCGTTCCTGAAGAAATCGTCCTAGCTGCTGATGCCACCGCTGTGGGCCTATGCACAGGAGCGGAATTCGCCACTGAGGAAGTTGAAAAGATCCTTCCGCGTAACACTTGCGCTTTGATCAAGTCCGCGTTCGGATTTAAGCTCGGCAAGGTGTGTCCTTACGTCGAAGCCTCGGACATGATCGTCGGGGAGAACACCTGCGATGGCAAGAAGAAGTGCTACGAAGTTCTGGACACCCTGGTCCCGAACCTCTACGTGATGGATCTCCCGCAGATGAAATCAGATGAGGGTCGGGCCTTATTGAGAGCCGAATACTACAGGTTTAAGAGCGCTATGGAAGAATTGACCGGAGTAACCGTTGACGCTTCTCGTCTTAAAAAGGGAATCGAAATTGTCAACAATAAGCGTAAAGCTATCCATAGGCTATCCGAGCTGAGGAAGGCCGATCCGGCTCCCATTTCCGGTTTGGATGCGCTTCTGATAAATCAGGTGTTTTTCTACGACGATCCTATTAGGTTCACCGATTCAGTCAACAAAATTTGTGACGAGTTGGAGGTGCGCGTCCGCGATAGGAAAGGCATATACCAGCAAGGTACCCCCCGTATCCTCCTGTCGGGTTGTCCTATGGCAGTACCCAACTGGAAGCTGCCGTGGGTCATCGAATCATCGGGCGCTGTTATCGTAGGAGAAGAATCTTGCGTGGGCGAGAGGGGAACTCGCAACCAGACCGACGATTCCGGCACCACGATGGATGAGCTGATGGAAGCCATTGTGGATCGGCATTTCAAGATCGACTGCGCCGTCTTTACGCCAAACCCTGACCGTCGTGAGCACGTCAAGCAGATGTATGCTGATTACAGGGCGAACGGCGTCATTCATTACGGATTACAGTTTTGCCAACCATATCAGATCGAGTCTTTGCCGGTGGAAAATGCTCTAGAAGAATCAGGTATCCCGACGCTAAGAGTAGAGACCGACTACAGCATGGAGGATGTCGAACAGGTCAAGACAAGGGTGGAGGCATTCATCGAACGAATCAAATAGCAAGTATGTCCGCTACGGGATGAAGCGAGAACGAATTCGCCTTCAAAATTATGAGAACATCCGTTCTACCCTCTTCTGTAAAGGGAGGTCGGGGTAGAGCGGCAAAATAACGAGCCTGTCCTCTGTGAGCCCTAGAGGGGCTCAATGATAGTAGCCCGGCAATTCATTGCCGGGTGGCCGATAAGCAATGATTCAATTTTCGTCCCCGAGGGGCGCCCGAAGGATGCATCCTTCGGGCGCCCCTCGGGGACGAAGAAAAGTCTCTTGGCGGTTCATTCCCGGCGATAAATCGCCGGGCTATTATCAGGATGTCCCTCCGGGACGAAGAGGACTAGAAGCTTATTTTAACGCCTATGGGGCCAAGGGGGATTTTGCTTTAACATCTTGAAAATACTCCAAAGTCCCCCTTTAAGAAAGGGGGACTTTGATGGCCTGTCGGAGGAAAAATTGGTCGTCACAGGTATTGATATAGGCTCAAGGACAATTAAACTGATAGTCTTGGACTCTGAGCGCGGCCGTATCCTGTCTTCCCGCAAAACCGAAACTACTTTTAAGCCCCTCGAGCAGAGTAAGTCGATTCTTGCCCAGGCCCGATGGGACAGGTTGATAGCAACAGGTTACGGCAGGAAGCTTGCTCAAGATCATTTCAGCGCAGAGACAATTACTGAAATCCAGGCGCACGCCCTGGGGGCTCGGAGCTTGTTCCCCAACACCAGCTCTATTCTGGATATAGGGGGACAGGACACCAAAGCCATCGCCTTGGACGATCGGGGCCGAGTCCGAAAATTCGAAATGAATGACAGGTGCGCTGCGGGTACGGGCAAATTCCTGGAATTGATGGCCACAAGTTTTCAGCTTTCGGTTGAAGATTTTGGAGATTTTGCCTTGCAAGGCAAACCGGGCCTGGTCATCAATAGCATGTGCACGGTTTTTGCCGAGACAGAGGCCACTTCCCTTATGGCACGGGGACACAAACCTCAGGATATTGCCCTGGCACTCCACCTTTCTGTGGTGAAGCGTTCGCTGTCTATGCTCAAAAGGGTGTCGACCAACGGGGCTCTGGTCTTTTCCGGTGGGGTGGCACGAAACCGGTGCGTTGCTAAGCTACTCGAGAGGGAAACAAGATCGAAATTATTGATTCCGGAAGATCCGGATATGGTGGGCGCACTGGGGGCCGCGTTGTACGGCGCCCGAAAGTAGCATCTCTCGGCCTGAAATCTGCCAACCGCGCCGCGTTCATCGCCCAAGTACTCTCGCAAAGGAATCAGGTATATATGCTGGAGTAAGGGATCGGTCGCACGTCTCCCCTTGACGGGGGGGGGACGATGAGTTGCGAGTCGACGTTGAGCCACTGATAATCAGGGTTCAGTTCTCTCAACTTGCCGTCGTCCGGGGGAGAGGAGTGCTCATTGTGAGTGTAGGTCACGAGAAAAATGCCAACTCCGTATTTTGGGGTTTTGTCAATTAGATAGGAGTTGATGAACTCTTTTTCTGGGAGGTTGACCCTACGGGCAAGCTCCTTGAAGTCATCTGTCGGGATTCGAATGAGCACGTATTTCGCGATTCCCTGCTCCGAGGTGCGAATCAACGTGCGGGCCTCTGACGAAGAGATATACACGGTAGATATGAAGTCGAATCTGGCCATATAACGCGCGGCCACCAGTGCGGCAGTCCGCCTTCCGCCGACCGTGTGATGGAATCCATAATACTCATACAGCTTCTGTTGAAGGTTTTCGGCCGGTCTCTCCCCCTTTTCGTACAATTCCTTAGATATATACCTCAGCCAACGTCCCAAATCCTCAGCAGCGTCAGCAACGGGCCAGTCTATGCGTACATGAAAATGGGTGAGTCCGAACCTGTATCGGGCCTTTATGGTGGGGTCTCTCTGGATGAGCACAGCGAAGTCCTCTTTGAGGAGCTTCTTCAGAAGGTTTACGAATTCCGTATTCTCAAAATAGCGCATTCGTTGGTGGAAAACATCTTGAAGATCAAAAACTCCCAGCCCGCCCAGGTTCTCCTTTGTGACTTTGTTGGAATCGAAAAATCGGATGTGGGTCTTCGCGTTGGACGGAAGAGTGTCCTCATTGAATATCACTATAAAATGTCGTTGTTCCGGATATTCGGGCCCGACGATCTTTGCCCTTGGTTTTAGCTGGCGCATCTCGACGAAAGGATAATTCCTATTGTGATTCTTGAACGCCATATAGGATTCGATGAGAGATTCAGTGACTAAAACGCTGTCCAGCTCATCTCTTAGAAAGAAGTACAAACAACGGCGAAATCTCTCATTCCATGATATTTCGTTACGTCGCAAGAAGGGCATGCATTTTCCGCCTATGTCGAGTCTGATGACTTGTTCGGGCACGTATTGAGCATGAAGCTTACACGAAAAAGCTTCAGCCTTGGTCCCCTCCTTCTCCGACTAAGGGAGAGCGAATACATTCCGCCCGGAGGGGCGGGGTCGAGGGAGGCTGACTCCAAATCAATTTCAGCGCGTTCCAGCGCAGCTAGTCGCACCAGATGCACCACCACCCCAAAAGTTGGTACAAGTCAAGGCCGTCGGGCTAATCGAAGGCCATTATTTGTCACGGCCCTAAAGGATAACTATCCTCTTTTAGGGTAGTGTTCAGAACTGTCAATAAATACCAGAGAGGAGGGCCTCTTGCAACCCAGATTGAAAAAAGGTAACAAGTGAGTCTCACTTTGACGAAAGAAAGGGAATGCGATGGCCGATCGGGAGCGAGATCAGGCACTGGACAGCGAAACACAATCGGAAACGGACGACCTGCAAGATGACTTTGCATCACTTTTCGAGGCAAGCCAGCGGTCGCACGATATGCGCATCCAAAGGGACGCCAAGATAGAAGGGACGATCATTTCTATCGGCGAGGAATGGGTTTTTGTGGACATCGGGGGAAAGAGTGAAGGGACGATAGGCCGTGATGAACTGCTCGACGACAAGGGAGAGTTGCAGGCCAAGATTGGAGACTCCGTTACTGCCTACGTGGTGAGCACGCGCGAAGGGGAAATCCTTCTAAGTAAAAAAATGACCGCTGCCGCGTCGGATGATGCCATAAGGGGTGCTCAAAGAAGCGGCGTACCCGTTGAAGGCTTGGTAACAGCCGAGCGTAAGGGCGGCTACAGCGTTTCGGTTTTCGGCAAGCAAGCGTTCTGTCCGTATTCGCAAATTGATCTGAAGTCGGCCGGAGCGCCTTCGGATTACATCGGCCAGCGGCTCACTTTCCGGATCACTGAATTTTCTGACAGGGGGCGAAATCTGGTGTTGTCCCGCCGAGAAATTCTTGAAGAGGAGCGGCTCAAGACAGTGGCTCAACTCAAAGAAACTCTCAGACCCGGGGACGAGGTTCAAGGAACTGTACAAAAACTGGCTAAATTCGGGGCCTTCGTAGATATCGGCGGCATAGAAGGGCTCATACCAATGTCAGAGCTCGCTTGGTACAGAGTGGGCGATGCGGCCGAGGTTCTCAGTGAGGGCGAATCAGTGACCGTGAGGATACTTGACCTGAATTGGGAGAAGAACAGGATTTCTCTGAGCCTTAAACAGACTCTTGAGGATCCCTGGAGTTCGGTTTCCCGTCGGTACAGCGAGCAGACAGTGGTAACCGGGACCGTAACCAAGCTCATGAACTTTGGGGCATTTGTTCAGTTGGAGCCGGGAGTGGAAGGGCTCATTCACATATCTAATTTGGGCATGGGTCGCAGGATCAATCATCCTAAAGAGGCAGTCTCCGAAGGGGATCAGGTTCAGGTAAAAGTTATCTCCGTGGATCCAGGAGCCCGACGCATCGGTCTTGAACTGGTGCTTCAGGGTTCCGAGGGTGAAGGTTCAGCTCCCCCCGAAATCAGAGAGGGCGATGTAGTCACCGGCATAGTAGATTCTGTGAAAGAATACGGCGTATTCGTGAGCCTGGCGGGCGGTAAAACCGGCTTGCTGCACATTTCCGAGGTCGGTGACAAGAAGATAGGCGATCTGAGAAACAAATTTCCCGTGGGATCTTCTGTTAATGTCCAGATCCTTGGAATTGATCCGGAGACCCAGAAGATCTCTTTGAGCACAAAGAGCCTCCGCAGGAGCGAAGAACAGGAGCAGTTTAAGGAATTCGCTGCGGAGAAAGGCGGTCGATCCCTGGGGACTCTAGGGGACCTTTTGAAGAACAAGATCAAGAGCTAAAGGAGGCATTGCTTCGGGGATAATTAGTATAAAAGAGATTACCAAGAAATTTGGAGACCTGACTGCTCTAGGAAGCATAAACCTGGAGATCGAACCGGGTGAGCTTTTCGGTCTTCTCGGCCCCAATGGCGCTGGCAAGACCACGTTGATCTCCATACTTTCTACAATGCTTTCAGCGACATCTGGCGCTGCGACGGTTTGCGGACATGATGTGCGCCGCGAACAGGACGCGGTCCGCCAGTGCATTGGCATAGTCTTTCAGGACCCGAGCCTGGATGATGATTTGACGGGTGAAGAGAATCTCGATTTCCACGGCAGGCTTTATGGGATGGATTCTCGTACTCGTCGATCGCGGATGAGTGAGGTCCTCCACCTGGTCGATCTTGAGGACCGCGGCCGTGATTTGATCAAGACGTATTCCGGAGGGATGCGGCGTCGTCTGGAAATTGCGCGAGGCTTAATGCACAGGCCCAGAGTGCTTTTTCTCGACGAACCCACCCTCGGGTTGGATCCTCAGACCAGGAGGAAGATCTGGAACTACATCAGAGGTTTGAAGAATTCTTACGGAATGACAGTCATATTGACGACCCACTATATGGATGAGGCGGATCAGCTTTGCTCTCGAATCGCAGTTATAGATCGCGGGGCGATCGTGGCTTTGGATAGTCCGGAGGCGTTGAAAGCAAGTCTCGGCGGGGACGTGCTTGAATTGGATATTGCAACACCGCATCAGTCATTTATAGAGCAGATCCAGACACTGGAAGAGGTGGATCACATTTCAGTACAGAATGGCAAAGTAGCTCTAACTGTTCGAAACGGGGAATCTTTCATCCCTCGTGTCTTTGAAGCGGCCCAGGCCGCGGGAGTTGAGATATCATCTGTGTCCATGCGCAAACCAAATCTGGAAGATGTTTTTCTCAAACTCACGGGCAGGGAAATCCGAGAGGAAAGAGTCAAGGAGCCCAAGGAACGCATGAGGATTTACTTGGGGGCGCGAAGACGATGAAGTTTGCCTCTACCATATACACTCTCTGGCTAAGAGAGCTAACAAAGTTTCAACGGAACCGCAGCCGCCTCATCGGATCTATGGCGCAGCCTGCACTATTTCTCGTAGTATTGGGGATGGGTTTCGGAGGGTATTTCCGTTATGGAGGCAATATCTCATACATGCAGTTCATAGGTCCAGGGGTGGTGGCAATGACACTGCTCTTTTCCTCCATGTTCGGAGGACTAAGCGTCCTGTGGGACAAGCAGTTCGGCTTTCTGAAAGAGATCTTGGTAGCGCCGGTAAGCCGAATCGGAATCATGGCCGGAAAAACCCTTGGGACGGTTACCACTTCGATGGCACAGGGACTGGTCTTTCTTATCGCGATGATTGCGGTTAGGCTGATAAAGGTGGACGCCGCGGGAGTCTTGCTTGCGCTTTTATTCATGTTCCTCATTTCTGCCTCATTCGTCAGCCTGGGCATAGCTTTCGCCGCCCGAATGAGTGATCCACACGGATTTCAGTTGGTCATGAACTTTCTCATAATGCCAGTGTTCTTTCTCTCGGGGGCGCTATTTCCGCTGGAAAGGATACCCCGATGGCTCAAGATATTGGCTGAACTAAATCCTCTCACCTACGGAGTAGACGGCATGCGTTTCGCCCTCGGCGGGCCGCACCTGCTTTCTCCTCTCTCGAATCTCGCAATTTTAAGCGGCTTCTGGTTGGTAACAACAGTAGTCGGGGCATTGCTGTTCCGAAATATGCCTGCGTGAGGGTTCCGTAGCCGGTTTCACAGTCCGGACACCATGCTGAGCGTGCAAAGGTCACAACTGATGAAAATAGCTTTTGACATAGACGGAGTCGTTCTAAAATCTATCGAAGTCATACTGGAATACATCAACAGGACAACCGGACGACACCTGGTCCCGGACGATCTGTTCACCTGGGACCTGGAGCCTCTTGGATTGGATCTGGGGACACTGCGGCAGGCGGTGGATTACATGTATTCTCAAGCGGATGATTGAACCGTATGACGGTGCCACAAAGGTCCTTTCCCGGATTTACCGCACCACAGGAGAGCCTCTGTTATTCATTACGGGACGTGCAAGTCCTCAGACGGCTCAACGCCAGCTCGAGGCGCTTCCGTGGAATCCCACCGTGCCTGAAATGATCGTGACAGGAGGAAACAGGGATAAGCGCCACTACCTGAGCCGAGAAAATGCCGACTTTATAGTGGAGGACGATGTGGAGTATGTAAAAGCTTATTTGGACGAAGGAATTGGAGTGGGGCTGATGGTTCAACCCTGGAATCGGCTCACCAAGTTGCCCGTCACGACGAAATTTCAAAGCTGGCAAGAGGTGGAGCAATGGTTCCTTACGCTTTAAGAGCTTGCTTGACATGATACCTGCCGTACATAAAATAAAGATTAGTGACATCCTAATCATCGTTGATTTCTAATCGGTTGGAGTAACCATGAGGGAGGGAGCGAAATGAGTTTCTTTGGGAACCTCTGGGCAATGATCCGAGGCATCTTCATCGGGGCCGGAGACGACATGGTGTCTTCAAGTCCTGAAGCCATCAGGGCCACGTATGCAACCGCAATTGACGAAGCCAAGAGGCGTTACAAGGACATGGAAAGGGCTGTTGCGCTGCTCGCCCGAGAGAGAGAAAAGACGGAGATGATCCTCAAAGATCTGCAGAAGGAGGAGCTGGAGACTCAGAGGAAACTGGATGGAGCTCTCGCGGCTGCTGAAGGTGAGCCTCAAAACCCGGCGCATCGGGAAGCCGGAGCCAGGTACATTGCCCGCATGAGAGAGATCGATGAGAAAGAGACAAAGTTGACGGAAGACCTGGAAACTCAGAAGAACAAAGTCGAAGAGTATAAGATGAAACTCCGCTCCTTCACCGATGAAATCGAGAACCTCAAAAAAGAACAAGGCCAAATGGTTGCTGAGCTAATCTCCAACCAGCAGGTACTACAGCTCGAGAACCGGCTCCGCGGCCTGGGAGAATCCGCGGTTGACGAATCTATAGTGGCCATCAGGGACAAGGTCGCGGGATTACGCCAGCAAGCAAAGATTGCCGCAGAAATGCGAGGGGCCGGACTGGACACTCAAGATGCAGCCTACGAGCGAATGGGCGCGGAACGCGAGGCAGCCTCGCGGTTTGACGAACTGTTAAAAGCGCGGGCCGCAGCCAAAGCCGGGGTTCCGGAAAAGGAAAGAGATCTTGGCTAAAAGGGCGGGATGCCAGTCCCGCGCCGAGTAGTTTCAGTTTCGGAGATTGCTTTTGGAAATTTCTGCAAGCTTGAACGCTGTCGCGCACACGAAGAGGGTTTATGAACCAGGATCACCCACAACCTCCCGGATTCGCTAAACGCATTATCGAAAAATATGTTTCGGCTCAGTCTAATACTTTTCTCGTCTACGGAAATACTAAGGATATATACCCCGTTTCAAAAGACCGTTACCTTCCGTTGGTCGATTTCTTAGTTCAAGCCCTCATAAAACCTTACAAGGCAGGCTCTCCAAGGATAGTCGTTCTGTACGATCCTGCAGGCGGAATAACTTTCTTGAATCCCCTGGATATGCGCCTCATAGGCAGCGAGATCGGGGAGGACCGGCTGGGAAGAATCTTGTCATCTTCTCGCACAGACATCGTCACGGCATTGGCTGCACTGCGCGAATTCACTCGCTTGAGCGTGATGGTTCCCCTCGAAGGGGACCCGGCGAAAAGGGTCCGCAAAGATTTTGCCGTGATTATACGTTACGGCGAAGCAGTCGCCCCTCCATCCAGAGGGGAAATGATGTTGGATTCCGATAGACTCAAGGTGATAACGCTGGAGAACTGGTTTACCGATAGCGCCTTTGTGGCATCCTCGGACATTGTCTTTGTCGTCAGCGAAACGTTACATGGGATTAGCGAGAGGATTGTAGACCTGCCATACTGCTCGGCCATTAAGATTGACAGACCGGACGAAGATCAAAGAGAGAAGTACATCGAGTATCTGATAAAGGAAGAAAAGATCCAAACGGCCGTTGAGCCCCGACACATAGCATATAACTGCGCGGGACTGTCGCTTCTTTCCATTAGACAAATCTTTCGACAGGGAGCCTACAAAGCTCAACCACTCTCGCCCGAACTCGTCTTTGAGAAGACAAAAGAAATCATTGAAAAAGAGCTGGAGGGGCATATCGAGTTCCCTGTTCTCAACTACGGCTTCGAAAAAATCATTGGCGCCTCAAAGCTCTTGAAGAAACTGAATGAATTGAAAAGCTGCATCAGAGCTGACAATCCGGAACTCATGCCGGTGGGGATATTAGTGGCCGGGGCCAATGGTGTGGGAAAGACTTTCATATACAATGCTTTTGCAAAGGAGTGCGGCTGGGTAGCAGTGGTGCTCAAGAACATTCGGGGACCTTATGTCGGCCAGACCGAAAAGAACTGGGAGAGAATTCGATCGGTCCTGGAAGCCATGGGAAACGTGATGGTCCTCTATGACGAGGCTGACACGGAAATCGGCGGCCGCAGCGCCCAAACCCACGAAGTGGATCGACGGCTTTTCGGAAACATTCTCAAAATGATGTCCGATGCGGGCAATCGCGGAAAGATTATCTGGATCATTATTACTGCTCGGCCGGATCGCTTGGAGCCGGACATCAAACGGTCGGGCCGAGCCGGCGATCATCTCCCCGTGTTTGACAATGAGGGTGAGGAGAGAGAGTCTTTCGTCAAGCACATTCTGGCCCAAGCCGGTATAGCATTGGAAAAGTTCTCTCCCGAACAATACGAGGACTTTCTTCGGCTCACTTCCGAGTACTATCCCGCGGACTTCGACCAGCTTCTCACACATCTGAGGCGCCGGAAGCTGGTAAAAGGCAACCTCACCCCCGAAATGGTCATCTACGAGGTCAACGACTTCATTCCTTCGGATGTCGCTCGCCAGCGTGAGTATCAGGAGCTTCTGGCCGCACTGGAATGCACATCCCGTGAATTGCTTCCTCGCCGGTATGCACGGCTGTCGCGTGAATTAATCGAGAAAAGGGTCCATGAAATCCGAACGAATGTAGGTGATGCATAATGCTGGTGCTGGGAATAGAATCCTCGTGCGACGAGACCGCGGCCGCCGTGGTGGAATCCGGCACAAAGGTGCTCTCGGACGTGGTGGTTTCCCAGATTGACGTGCACAAAGAGTATGGAGGGGTGGTCCCGGAGTTGGCTTCCAGGAAGCATATCGAAGCCATTTCCATGGTGATAGAGCAAGCATTTCATGAAGCCGGCATCGAACCAAAAGATGTCAACGGGATCGGAGTTACCCGCGGACCCGGTCTTATAGGGTCTTTGCTCGTGGGCATCAGTGCAGCAAAAGGCATGGCCCTTGCTCTGGGTTGTCCGCTTTGTGGAGTAAATCACCTCCACGGCCATTTATTTGCAGCGTTTCTCGAACGGAGTGATATAACTTTTCCGTTTGTGGGCTTGGTTGTTTCGGGAGGACACACCAGTCTTTATGACGTCCGGGGCCCGCTCGATATACGCCCGATCGGTAAAACTCGTGACGATGCCGCTGGCGAAGCTTTCGATAAGGTAGCTAAACTTCTGGGACTTGGGTATCCTGGGCGGAAAAGTGATCGAAGAACAGGCGCGAGGTGTTGAGCCCGGTGCCATCCACTTCCCCAGAGCTCTCATGGACAAGGACAACCTGGATTTTTCGTTCTCAGGGCTTAAGACCGCGGTATTGCGTCAGTCCGAGAAGATGTTCGGTGTTTCGCAAAGAAATGACATCCCAGGCAGCTTTCATCCGGTGGTCGCGCCGGGTGAAGTCGGCGAAACTAGGGCGGGAATTCGAACTATTGCGGCCGCGTTTCAGGATGCGGTAACTGATGTGCTCGTAGCGAAGGCGTTTAACGCAGCGGAAATGTACCGGGTGGATAAGCTCATTATTTGCGGAGGCGTAGCGGCCAACGGGGAGTTGCGGAAAAAGATGGCGCTCGAAGGAACACGCCGCGGGATAGAGCCGGTCTTTCCGTCTCCCAGACTATGTACCGACAATGCGGCCATGATAGCGGCCCGTGCTGAAACGCTTCTCGCGGCAGGCATGGTGGATGATTTGAACTTTGGGGCTATCAGCCGCTGGTGAAAACGGAACTCCCTGATGGGATTAATTTGCGTTGTCTCTTGGTTACGGATGCTAAACGAGTGTCATCGCGAGTCCCACGTCCCGCGCGGGATTTTACTCGTCGCGATGACAGGAACTCGAAGATTCCCCGCGTGATTTAACAGATACAAACTTATGAGCCATGTACGGAGAGAATCATGAAAGAATTCAAGAAAAGGGTCCTATACGACGGACCAACCATTGCTCAAAGGGTAAAGGAGATCGCCAAAGAGATCTCGCTTAAGTACCCCGAGGGCAATCTTCTCCTGATAGGCATCCTTAAGGGGTCTTTCATCTTCATGGCGGACTTGTGCCGCAACCTCGAAGTGTCCTGCAAGGTTGATTTTGTGCGAATCTCATCTTATGGAGAAGAAACGGTGAGCCGCGGCAAGCTCGATATCATCATGGACATAGGAATACCGGTTCGGGAGAAGCACGTGATTCTGGTAGACGACATAGTTGATTCCGGGCTTACTCTCAGCGAATATCGCAGTCGTCTAGAACAGCAACATCCCCTTTCGTTGGAGACCGCCGCGTTGATAGATAAAACCGTCAGGCGCGAAAAGCACGTACAGCTTGATTATTGCGGCTTCTGCGTGGAAGACGGCTTCATCGTGGGATACGGACTTGATTGCAATGAGCATTACCGCAATCTCCCGGGACTCTATGTCTTGGAATAGTAGTCGGATTATCGCTGGCGGCCCGGGGCATTTTCCTCAATCTGCTTTCGCTTGAAAGAGAAGTCTGGAATTGCACTCTTCCCATCCTCTTAAGAATGCCCTTATAGGCATTGCATGCGTGCTCGTCGCCGGGACGGTAGGTTATAGGCTCATCGAGGGGTGGTCGTTTCTCGACGGCTTCTATATGACAGTCATTACTATTACCACCATCGGTTTCAAGGAAGTTCATAGCCTCACCGTGCCGGGAAAGATTTTTACCCTGGTCATCATATTCACGGGAATAGGCGTAGTCGGCTACGCGATGATCACGGGCAGCAAATTGGTGGTCGAAGGGGAAGTCAACAAAGTTTTCACGAGGCGGCGATCCATGAAGGCTATAGAAAAACTCAAAGATCACTACGTCATTTGCGGGTTCGGGCGTATGGGCTCCTTTATTTGCGATCAACTGCACGCCCGGGGCATTCCTTTCGTGGTCGTGGAGAACAAGGTCGAAGCCCAGGACAAGATTGTGCACGCGGGGTACTATTTGGCTCCAGGCGACGCGACCGAGGAAGACGTGCTGTTGGCTGCGAGTATTAAGAATGCAAAAGGACTGGTGTCGGTGCTGAATTCGGACGCGGCCAACGTTTACGTCGTGCTGACCGCCCGTGAGCTAAACCAGGAACTCGAGATTATCGCCCGCTCCGCTGAGGAATCCGCTCGTAGCAGGCTGCTTCGAGCGGGCGCGAGCCGTGTCATCAGCCCGCATCAAATTGGTGGAATGCGAATGGTCATGGGGATTGTCAAGCCGACGGTCATGGATTTTCTGCAAGTGGCTATGGATTATCAAGAGATGGATGTCGATCTCGCCGAGGTCCGGGTTGCAGCGAATTCTGTGTACAGCGGCAAAAAGCTTGTACAGACCGACATACGCAAGGAGCTGAATTTAATCATCATCGCGATAAAAAAGGGGGATGGTAAAATGGTTTTCAATCCCGGGCCCAACACCGTCATCCATGACGACGACACTTTGATAGCCATGGGCAAGAGAAAAGATCTCGAAGTTTTTGAAAACAAGGCGGGGATCGGCTCGTAGAAGTGTGGGAGAGTTCGAGGACAACAAACGTAGTTTGCTCCTCAGCTCAAGAGTTATTAAGATTTCCCTGGATTTCGCTAGGCATCAATCTTGACACGAAGATTGTCTAAGTCAACTATGCGGTAAGCCCCCGAACGGGTCGGCTCAAAGGTGACCTCGTGACGGAAACTAATACTTCACTGGATCCGATGATCGGAGAAATCGTTAAGGCAGTGGTAGACGCAGCGTCTCCGGATCAGATCATACTATTTGGATCATCCGCTACTGGAGCGCGAGGGCCGGACTCCGACGTGGATCTGCTGGTCGTGGAGAAAGAAGCCTCGTTTCATCATGGCTCTCGATGGGCAGAATCCAGCCGTATACGTAAGGCCCTTTGGAGGTTCCCGATTCCCATTGACGTGCTCATTTTTACCCCGGAGGAAATGGACCAGTGGAAAGATTCGATCAATCACATTATAGCGCGGTCCCTCAGAGAGGGAAGGGTAGTCTATGACCGGGCGTGAAGAAGCCCAGAGGATGCTTGCCGTGGCCGAGATGGCTGTGAGGTGACTTGGAGCTCGACAACGTGAGAGTGCAGCAGAATGAAGAGTGAGAACATCTGTGCGTCACGTAAGGCGATATCTGGGCCAATTGGAATCATATCAATACTCTTCTTGATTTTCGCGTTCCAGACATCTGTTTTTCAGCCTCACCAGGCAAACGCTGAACAAGCACATAACGATCCAGCGACACCTCCCGGAGCGCACACGCCGATGCCTGATAAAGCAAAAATGGCCACTCCCGAATATCGAGAAGCAAAGAAGATTGATATTCCCAAGACCTTAGGAATAAGCAGGAATTGGCGTGCGATTGCCTATGAGGCAAAAACGAAAGACCGATTGGAGTCGACGGACTGGCCAGCCAAGCTCTGTTTCTGCTCTGAAGATGGGAAGGTGAAACAAGACTGTTTTCAGGCCATAGCGGTGCGAAAAGACGCTACCTGGAACTGCCAATTTGTCCGGGAGTTGTCCCTAACTCCCATTTTCGAAAAGAAATATCCTCAAGAAGGCGTTCTGTTTGTTCCGATGTTTTCCGGAGGCGGGAGTGGTACGCTCAACTTAATCACGCTATGGGTTTTCAGTGAACAGATGAAGAAATTTGTCAACATACTGCCTGTCATAACGATTACCAATTTGGGGCAATATAAGATATTGCACGACAGACAGGATCAGCTTGATGGGACATTGGTTATTGCCGACTTCATCTGGAAAGAAGGAGAAACGCACTTTGATCCGCACCAATATGAAATTAATATTTACAAATATAATCAAGAACACAGGTTATTTGAGATGGTCGGTAGCTTTGTGACCAAGGATACTTACCCGGAAGTCGAAGGGGAATATGATATCGTCAGCCACGAGATAGAGAACATCGAAAACCTCGTATCGAAGAGGTGACGCTTGTCAATTCTGACTTTTGGTCCATGATTGGCGACCGCATTGTTCGGCCAGTGCATCCTCACCATGTAGTCCAACGTGGATCATGGGTGACCTTATCGCCCAAGAGGTGGCATCAGTAGCAGACTTCGTCATTGACCCGACTTCTCTGGATGCGTAGTATAGAAAAAAAGGTGCGTTGAAACATGCAAGATTACAGAGTGGAAACGAAGGTCTCAAGCGATGGGTCGCTTACTATCCCCGACGTACCCTTTCAACCGGGAGACAAAGTCGAGGTCATCGTACGCAGTCATAAGGAAAGCCAGGGTAAACGTTATGCTCTGCGTGGAAAGCCGATTAGATACACTGATCCATTTGGCAGCGTGGCTGAAGAAGATTGGGAAGCTCTAAAGTGATGGCCCTTTTCATATGGTTCAGACTGATCGGCCCTATGGGAGGTGCTCGAAATTGCCACGTGTTAGGATATACCAAATCGTTTGCATTTGGATCACCATTATGGTTTCAACCGCATTGAGTTTTGCCCAAGAGCCTTACATATTTAAGGGGTCCCCGTTTCGGATAGTGAACCATGACTTCGTAATTATTTACGTTATTTCGAGCTTCTGCGCCACCTTCATCAGCGAGTATTTGGTAATCGCATTATTTCTCCGGAAGGAAAAAAGAGTCTGGTTGGGACTTTTCTTTTGGGTACTATTGATAAATATCATCACAAGTCCTCTTTCTCAGGCAGCAATGGTGTTCATTGATTACGGCGGTCTCTGGGAGATTGCCCCGGTGGAAATGGGCAAAAAGCTAACGTATCAGAACGTATTTATGTGGTTGATAGCACTTATCACAGTTATACCGAAATATAACATCCTAAAATGGGTACTTGGACGGATGTATCGTCAGGGCATATTAGATGAACTCATGACCCACGAGCGAATACTCACGATCGTAATCATCGCAGTTTTTGTAGGCTTCCTACTAGGGAGAATCAGCGGCGATATCGTTGCAATGACCATTTGCTTTCCGGAGCCCGTTGGTTACTACTCGTTAGCGCAATTCACCAGGAGATAAGAAAATGACAGAACGGAAATGTGAGTGCCCAAGTAATTCCAATCCGGACATTTTGCAAGTGGTTGTGTCAATGTACGGAGATTACACATAACCAAAAAGTGGTCAAGTCTGCGCTTGGCTCAAGTCTGCTCTTGGCTCACGTTCGGCTCGCTTGGTGCTTTCCATTTTCCTCCTCGACCTCCTGGTAACGGGCGCCTTTGTTCCTAATGAGAAACTACGTTGCGCTAACTGCTGTCATGCTCAAGCCTGAAGGCATTCTGTCACAGGGGAACCCGACAGTGTCCGATAGATTCCGCGTCCAGACGAGATTATACCTCATTTGTATACGATGTGCACTGAAGAGTGGGGGGCAGGCCTTGAAATTTAACTTCAAGCAATCGGCCTAACAGAGCTAATTCTCTCCGCTGTGCCTAGGGAGCCGCATAGCGAAAGAAACTCCTCCCGCCGCTGTTTTCAGCAAAGTCCTTGGTTGAGTAGCTACGAATACGGCCAAGAGTTGCGCTCCAGTATTGAAGTGGTAGCTGGTCGCCTCAAAAGGGCCACCAGAGATTCATTT
>CAVSPC010000056.1:0-125990 GCA_963729795.1 uncultured delta proteobacterium
GCTCTTGTCGGATGAGCCGTTATTTCACAATCATAGTCGAGGCAGAGCCTCGCCGGCAGGCATTCCCGGGCAGAGCCTGGGAACGAGCAAAAGATGCGGAAATGCTGTGGGCAAGTAACTGGTAGGATGCGGAGAATCTCGCGTCTCGCGGGACGAACCGCATCGGTCGCGAATTGGAAAACCTCGAGCGATGCGGTTCATCCGCTTATAGCGGACTCACCACGTCCTACGCAGGCTTCATGGTCCATGACGGAGGGTGGTTAAACTACCAGGCAGGCGATTCGGATCAGAAGTACGCGGCGAAATCTATGCCGAAATACCCCCATTCCATATTCAGTTCCCAGGTTTGCGGGGGCAGGGTTGCGTTTTGCAGAAGATATGAGGTCTCGGCCCCATTTTGGAATTTCAGATGGTCGTATTCTCCAATCAGCTTGCAGGAAATGTCGAATCTGTAAATTTGTGGCCTGAACACCAAAGCGGCGTTTAATATTGTCCACTGTGATCCGCTGATTGGAAACTTGTACATCGCCTCGACATGTACAGGGAAGCCAAGAATTTCAGGTGGAACGTACCTCAGATAGGCCCCCAGGGTCATCGGGCGATTGCCGATGAGGTCCATGGTTGCTGGATTGAGGTCGCCATTGGTCACCGAACCCGGACTTGTAATAAACAGCCCCTGGAATGTCGGATCGACAAAATAATAATCAACTGACGCGCCCAGGGTCAGCCACTTCCAATTGGATCGCATCAAAATCGCCGCCCAGATTCATACCGGTTAAGTCTACATGTGCTCCGTTTACCGTGTGGCTTCTTGTCTCGGCATTGGAATAGGTGCCCCGGAGCCCCAGCCGCCAGATACGGAGTGTAGCGTACGTGTCATATCGAAGAGGGTTTTGGTCCAGAAATGCCATGTTAACGAGATCGAACTCCCCACTGGTGGCGCCTGTAAGCTTGGCAGATACTATGCCGCCGATGTAGGCGCCGGTGCCAACTTCGCTCCGAAAGGTGCTGGCAAATCCACCCGGAGGACATATAGGACCGATGATGCTCTCAATGGAGCTCAAGCAGAATAGCGAACTGAGTGGGGAACTGTATGACTGCGCAAAGCAAGGTCCGGCCACTGCGATGCAGATCAGTATTGCAGCGAGAATTAATCGTGCCATCAATTTCATCACGCGAATGTGCGTTGCCCGTCTCATGCAGCCCTTTACACAAAAACGGTTAAACTTCAGCATCTACATTTAATCACAATCATACATAAACCGTCAAGGAATTTGAGCATAGGACTTAATCATTCAATTATCCGCGAGAATAGATTGTCATTGCGAGTCGCGCCGGACGCGGGAAAGCAATCTATTCCTTTAATGGGACAGGCTTAGCTTGCTGGTGGAGACGGGCATCCTGCCCGTCATCCATAATAGACAGGCTGAGATGCCTTCCCACTATTCACTCCTCGCCATGTCAAGGAACAAAAGATTTCCCCGCGTAACTGAATGTTTATTCGGACTTGCCCCTACTTTTTCCCTATCGGCCGTTTCAGCCCCTTCCTATTCAGACCCCCTCGACTATCCATTCTTAAACCCAGGCGATTTCTTCTTCTCGGATGTTTCCAACTTTTCCTCTTCAGGCTGGACCCGCTGCCCCTCGGAAATGCTCTCCCCGACATTCAGCATGACTATTTCCCCTTCAGAAACTCCTGAAAGGAACTGCACAGTTATTCCGTCGCTTTCATACACGCTGACCTCGCGAAAGGAGGCTTTGTCATCAGGGCCTACTGTTCCTACGAAAGTCTTGTCTCCACGTATGACCAGCCCCGACGCCGGTATCTCAATGGCAGGGGGATTGCTGACGAACAACGTCACCTGGACAAAACTTCCAGCCAGGATCTTTCCTTCGCTATTGTCCAAATCGATTTCGACCAGAAGAGTGCGGGTTGTGGCGTCCAATTGACCCGTGGTTCGGCTGACCTTGGCGGAAACCTTGTTGGCGGGCCTGGTGGCGTCCGCGACTTCCGCTTTGTCACCGATTTTCACTGAACTTGCCGTTTTCTGATCGGGATAGACGTAAACCCGCAGCCGGTCTGTCTTAGACAACGACACCACCGGCGATGAACTGGTTTGCGAACTTGTCGCAGCCTGGAGCAGCGCGCCCGGATCAACATAACGGGCAGTGATTACCCCGTTAAATGGCGCCCGCATCACCTCGTAGTCTTTTTGAGCCAGGAGAGATGCTGCAGTTTCTCGGGCAATTCTGGCCGTAGTTTCTGCATTGTCCGCGGTCTGAACGGACACAGCGCCGGTTTTAAGAAGGTACCGATATCGTTCCGCATCAGCCATTTTATTTTTGGCGTCCGCAAGAGCGGCGGCATGCTGTTTGTTGAGTTCAGGCGAGTCTAGAATGGCTATAATTTCATCCGATTTAACCACGTCGCCCTTGTCCACTCTGATTTCTTGCAAATAGCCGCTTATTTTTGCGTATAGCGCTACATTGGCATAGGGAAAAGCCTCTCCTATAAGCAGGACGGGTCGCGTCTTCGGAGCTTTTTTAGCCTTAACCACGTTTACCCTTGGGCCTTTCGCCACATGTTCCTTGAGGGCCTTTTCTTCTTGACGCACGCGAACTTCGTGCCTCCAGATCATGCCCACGATAAGAATGAGCGAGACTAGTACGGCCAGTGCCGCTCCTATCAAGAGGGGTCTTCTACTATTTTCGGGCTGCCGGGATCTATTGTTATTCATGATTATCTTCGGGTACGGTTTCGCCCCGCTCCTCCGCACGGAATCTCTTTTCAATCACGTACTTCGTAGGAAGGTCTTTACGCAAGAGCGAATAGATTGTAGGCACGATAAAAAGCGTGACCACCGTCGCCACTAGAAGGCCCCCGATGACGGCACGACCGAGCGGGGCGTTCTGCTCCCCCGCTTCTCCTAATGCCAGCGCCATAGGAAGCATGCCGAGAATCATGGCCAAAGCGGTCATCAAAACCGGGCGAAACCTGGTCTTAGCTGCCTCTAAAGCCGCTTCCATGGGAGAGATGCCTTTTTCTACACGAATATCATTCGCAAAACTGACCATCAGGATCGAATTGGAAGTCGCGATTCCGATCGCCATAATCGATCCCATCAGCGATTCCACGTTAATCGTAGTCCCCGTAAGGGCTAGCATCCAGAGTATGCCCACCAACGCTCCGGGAACGGCCATCATTATAATAAAAGGATCCAGCCAGGACTGAAATAGCACCACCATCAAAAAATAGACGAGCAAGATCGCCAGAATCAGCCCTAGACCAAGACTGCGAAAGGATTGGTTCATGACTTCGTACTGTCCTCGGAGGGTGATACTGGTTCCCGGCGGCAATTTTCCGAGTGCCGCTATCTTTCTCAGAATGTCCGTGGACACAGACCCCAGATCACGCCCCTCCAACGTAGCATCGAGATTCACGACTCTTTGGACTGTATAGTGGCTGATACTCGCAGGGGTCGCACGATGGTATATGCTGGCCACATTGGACAGCGTTTGTGAGGGGATCTGTGGTACACTGGTAGGTTGGGTCTGGACAGTGGGCGGCAGTAACGCGCTCGCCGATGGGGGGGTTACTGCGATCGCGTTCAGATTATCTATAGATTCTATGCTCTTCAAAGGCATCTCGACCGCAACCGTATAATTAACGTTATTGCTGGGGTTTAGATAAAAGTTGGGAGCAATGAGACTACTGGATGCCAAAGAAATTAAGACAGTGTTGACTACGTCGTGTTCACTAAGCCCCACGTAAGCCGCTCGAGTTCGGTCTACGTTGACCTCCAAGGCAGGATAGTCAAGGACTTCGTTAATGTGCACATCAGCGGCACCAGGGATTTCGCTCATTGCTTTCTTCAGTATGAGGGCGTACCGGTAAGCGCGATGCATATCTGGATCTTCTATTTGAACCTGAATTGGAGATGTTAGCCCAAAGTTCAACACAAGACTGATTATGTCCGCGGACTGAAAATATGCGGAGCATCCTGGAAAGTCGCGCTCCAAAACCTTCCTAATCTTCTGCCTATATACAGACGAAGGCTGGTGGTTTTTTTTCAATGCGATCAAGATTTCGGCATCCATGGAAGCGACATTGTCGGTTTGTACAAACGCAAGATTGTAGAAAACCGGAACTCCGATCATTGAGTTTATGGTTTCGAGTTCCCGCGACGGTATAATGTCTCGAATACGTTGTTCCACTTGAGAGACTATTCGGTCCGTCTTCTCGATCCTCGTTCCGATGGGTGCTCTAAAATGCAGCTTCATCAATCCTGTGTCCACTGATGGGAAAAAGTCCGTTCCTACCACGTAGACAAGCCCGAGACTGATGACGACCAGGATTCCCGTGCTCACAATGCCAAGGATCGGATGCGCCAGGAAGGTCTCAAGCGCCCTGCTGTATGACTCTCGAAAACGGTCAAAACTATCCTCACGAAAGTAATTCAGCTTTTGCGACAGGTTCTTCATCCATCCTGCCGGCGCGCCTGTTTCAGAATTTGTTCGCTGATGTAGATGGGACTCACCGCCCATGAGCATCCTGGACAAAGTGGGCACAAGCGTCCTCGAGAGCAGATAGGACGCAAGCATGGCAATGACCACCGCAAGTGCCAAAGGTGTGAAGAGGAACTTCGCCGGTCCCCAAAGAAGCACCACCGGGAAAAAGACGACGCAGATGGAGAGTGTGGCTACAATCGCGGGCACAGCGACCTGACGGGCGCCATCCAGGATGGCCACCGTTAAGGGCTTATTCAGGGCGCGATTTCGATGTATGTTCTCTACCTCAACTGTCGCATCATCGACCAACATCCCGATGGCCAGAGCCAGACCGCCGAGGGTCATGAGATTGATCGAGTCGCCCATAAGATTTAGCCCGATTATGGATGTCAAGATGGAAAGAGGTATGGAGATAATCACAATCACCATACTTCTCCAACTTCCCAGGAAAATGAGAATCATCAATGAAACCAGTATAGAGGCAAGAATGGCTTCATGGAGGACTCCGTCGATAGCACCCCGTACAAAGACGGATTGATCGAAATCTATTTTCAGGTCCAGCCCTTTGGGAGCGGTCTCTTTAATCAGAGGCAGCGCAGCCCGCGTAGCATCTACAACAGCCAAAGTTGACGCATCGGCATGTTTCAAGATTTCCAGATAGGTGGCTCGATGCCCGTTGATTCTGACAATGTTCGTCTGATCTGCATAACTGTCCGATACTTTGGCCACATCCTGAATATAGACCGGCCTGTTGTTCACCACTTTAATCGGGATGGAATTGAAGTGCTCGACCAACGTGGGGCTCGCGTTTGTCAGTACGCTGTATTCAATTCCGTCTATTCGGGCAATGCCAGCGGGAAGGATCACATTTGAACTCTGAAGGGCGTCCACGACATCAGTGGCAGATACTCCTCGTGCAGACATTGCATCGGGATTGACGTGAACCATAATTTGACGTTGCTTGCCCCCGAACGGGGCTGGTGTAGATAGTCCCGGTATGGTGAAGAGTTTGACCCTGATGAAGTTCAGGCCATAGTCAAACAAAAACTGTTCGGACAGAGTCTTGCTGGATACCGTTAGCTGAGCAACAGGAACGTTGGATGCATTGAATTGGATAATGTTCGGCGCCTGCATACCAGGCGGCGTGATCCGTAGTACGGTCTGTGATACTGCCGAAATTTGGGCTATAGCGGAGCCAAGATTAGTCCCAGGATGAAAGTAAACCTTGAGCAATCCTGTACCGGCTATGGATTCAGACTCAATACGCGAAATGTCGTTGACAGTGGTTGAGTAGGCCCTCTCAGCAATGATAACTACTCGTCTTTCCATGTCCTCGGGAGAGAGGCCGGGATAGTTCCAAACGACCATTACCACCGGAATATCAATTGCCGGCAAGACGTCAACAATCATCCTTGTCACTGAGAGAATGCCCATGACTAACATGAGAAAGCACATTACTGCGACAGTGTAAGGACGCCGTAAAGCGAGACGAACTATCCACATGTCTTGGTACCTCGTTCGCGCTGCAATTCAAGATTTCGATGAGCAGCGAGCTGTGCCAACTCCCGGATCATGCCGTGCAATTCCAATTTCCCTAATAGAGAGCCCAGCAACGAAACATGAAAACGCACAGATGGAGACCGGCAATCCCGCGTTCCGCGCGATACGGTCCTACTTGCGTTTTGAAAGGAATCCGCTTTCAATCGTGGATTATTTCGTCGGTGCAGTCCATGCCATTTCGGGTGGACATCCTGACCGTAGTCGGACCTTGCCGTTCGCAACGAACGAGACATGCCCGAAAGGGCTGTAGGCGATGCTATTTGACTGATGGTACAATAGCTTGACATCTATCATTGTTTGCCTGCACCAGTGCGGGTCAGAACTCTCCTCTACGGTCACAGAGTTGGGGGACCGAATATCGCGCCCCGAATCAAACTCTTCTGCCCATCGCAAGTTATTTTCAAAAGCGAGACCAACATTGCCGTTCCTCACCAGCGCCGACCTTCATACAGGTGGCAAAACCGGGAACATACACCGGCAATTGACCTCGTCTGTGCCTCAAGGCGCAAATCATAGATTGTCTCGGGGGTTTTATCAAGAAGCCGACGGGCGGTATAGACAAATGGTTTCAGAGATTAGGGCCGCCATAATACCTGCGCCCCACTCCTGCAAAGAGTGAAAGCTGTTCCGTAATGCGATGTAATTTGCCTGGTATTTCCAGGCAAAGCGCTGAACTGCCGGGAACTGCTGTACGGACCCCGGGGCGAAGGTCTGGTTCTCGAGCATCTGAATGAAGTTCGCCAATGAGTGTGGGGTAATCCTGAAACGAATTCCTTGGCCCAGCTCGGTTCGTATCCCTCCAGTCATCTGGGGGCATCGATCTGTTCAAACCAGTGTCATTGCGGGCGAAGCGAAGCAATCTCATTTCTGGAAGGCGTCCAGAACCGAGATTGCTTCGTCGTTTCACTCCTCGCAATGACAGGGTGCCAACAAATTCCCCGCGTAAGTCAATGCTTACCTCGGTTCGCACAAATTGCTTGACAGATCGGCAACAGAGATCTAGAAGCAATGCAATTAGGATCTTGATTGTGGCGCTTTTCCTGCGGCATACATCGGATCGCTGTATTGGAATTTCTCTGATGGTCTTTCTCAACAGAACTATGCCTCCGGCTGAAGGAGAAGTCTGCTTATGGCATCCATAGTTGATCTGTGCTGGACGAGTTCGGAGGACCTCTTCGAAAACCTCGACCTTGACGCCCTGTACGCACGGCAGGTCCGAACAGTGGGAGGTGCCTCTTGCCCAAAATATCCGTATCTTATCTTGGTATACACTGGCAAAATCACTATCGGAATTAACTTGGGGCGGGGATTCGAGCAACAGGAAGCGGCGCTCCGTCAATCGCGAAACGGCGACCTCCCATTGCAGGATGACCCCTTGTACTCCTGAAGCGGCATCCGGGAGCCGTGTAGGTGAACCTGCTCGACCTGATGACACTCGCGTCTGCCGAGGGGCGCGAATATGTTCTTGGCGACAAAGACCTCCACACTAAATCTTGCTATTTAATTTATGGGATCCATGACGGGGGCGAGGGTCGGCGACTCGTAAAACCTGGCCTGTATCATGACGAGATTTTATGCGCAGTCGGTGGTCCGCTTTTGATGCTCACCAGCCACGGGGATATTTCTCTGCCCCAGGGCTAGGCAGTTCATGTCAAAGAAGACGACAGTTTCTTTGTCTCCAATCCTTCAACTAGGCAGGTGGTGTATATTATTGCCGGCGGATCGCTGAGAACCTTTTAAGAGGTTGAAACTCCTTCCTTCGGCTGCTATCTTATCATAAGCTTCTGTTTCAGTCTGTCTTGTGCCTGAGTGGTGGAACTAGGTAGACACAAGGGACTTAAAATCCCTTGGGGCTTGTCCCCGTGACGGTTCGAGTCCGTCCTCAGGCACCATGTCAGGTGCCTCCGATTAGCTAAGCTTCGTCATGACCCCACAACTTTTAGAGCCTTGCTTTCGCTTTTTGTCCCCGGGTGCATACCGATAACTGGGCGGAAAAGAAGCTTTTGCATGTGCGCGGAAACTATCGAAACAATATTGCGCAATTTGTAATCCCTCGGTTACCGGGGAAAAAAGATTGTCATTGCGAGTCCCGCGTCCCGCGGGAAAGCAATCTTGTCCTCTAAGGGCTTAGATTGCTTCGTCGTTTCATTCCTCGCAATGACAGGGAACCGATATTTTCTGCTCGTAACTGAATGGTTGCCGCAATTTGGCGAAATGCTTTGCATTGACTATGGGATCATGTTATTTATATTTAGATAAAGGTTAATGAAAGTTAGAGTAAATGATGTTGGATTTTGCTGAACTGCAAGGAGGCGGGACCTTTTGAGAGAGTGAGAGGAGCAAGGCATGAAAAAGGAAGCGCGACTTCAGGCTGAGAAAATGTTTCTGAAGGCGGGGGGCAAAATCACCAACAGAGAAATAGCAAAGATGGTAAAAGTAAACCCCCTTACTGTCGGTCGATGGAAACGTGACGACAATTGGGAATCAAGACTGAAAGCAGGCGAGCATCCCGCGCAGAAAGAAGCCGCCGGCACGGTGCGCAAGAAGGCGGCTCGCGACAAGGCAGTTAAGCTATATATGGAGGAAGGCGGAAACATAACCAACAAAGAGCTTGCGAAAAAGGTCAGCGTAAGTCCTGCAACAATTAGCAAATGGAAGCAGGCGGATGGATGGATCGACCAGCTTACCCCTGCTGAAGCGGAAGCGCCGATTGAACTAAGAGAAGAGGCCGAGCTCGATATTGGTGAACTGGCATCCCCCGAACAAATTATTCAGATCAATCAAAGAATAGACAGCCTCCTCAAGCGAGACTACCTCAGTGCGAGTGAGATTGCAGATCTGGCCGAAGCAAAAAGCGCCTTGCTCGAAGCCGTGGATATCTACCTGGCTATCGTCCACGATGTTGGGGAAATGAAATCGGAAGACTGATCGAACCTCGTCCTTGCCGTACCATCGCGAGAACTCAAGAACATGATTTCGCCGGATACCCTGCTATACATTTATGAGATTCAGGGGGACCCGGGCGACAACCTTACGGATCCTCCTCCTTCGTTCGTGGGGTTGTGGAATGAGGAAGGTTTCTCTTATCTCTTCTTCACCAAACCTGAAGATCAATATGTTAACGACGCAATCTGCTCCTCCGGATTGGACCTCGGGGCTCGGCACGAAGTGCGCTATGGGGATTGGCAAACAGGGCTTCCTCCGCACGGCATCCAAATAGCCGGACTCTACTTTGTAGGACGCGACCATCCCTCGCCGCCTCCCGAAGCAGTGATTCTTGATCCATCAGTGGTATTCGGCGATGGCAGCCATCCTACCACAGTCCGTTGCCTCCGCTTTATGAGAGAGATTATCCGTTCCAACTCCATAACATCTATGCTGGATCTGGGAACAGGGAGCGGGATGCTGGCGCTTGCGGCCGCACGCATGGGCGTCCCAAGCATCCTGGCAGTCGATCGAAATCGCCTGGCCTTCCGGACAGCGAAAGAAAATATTAGAGCAAACTCGCTGGACGCTGTTATTCGCGTTCGAGAAGGAGAGGCCAGACTGTTTTTTGATCAACCATTCGATCTTGTGGCTGCAAATCTGCCTTTCCACGTGTTGCGGGAATTGATCCCTCTGAGGGCAGCGGCACTTCACAAATTCTGGATTGTATCGGGAATTAACGAGAAACAAGCGGAAACCCTCAAGGACCTTTTTTCAGAACAAGGTTACGAAATTTGCGGTCAGGCTGTGGATCCACCCTGGCTGACCTTCACGGCAGCTAAGCGTTGTTCTTGAGACTAGGAGGCTGTTGCGTAATCCCGCGTCCCGCGCGGGACTTTCCCGAATTCGTGGCACGATGGCGACGATGAGTGAGGTTGCGCGACCGGCTCCTGGGCCGGTTGACTTAACCGATGAATTTGAATTTCCTGAAACGACAAACGTTGAAATGCTTGTGTCCCTAGAGTGTTAACAAAACCTTATAGAAAGAAGATTGATGACAAATTCTTTTGCTGATCCTCCGGTAGATGGCGCCTGGATTAGCCGGGCCGATGACGGACAACTGAATGTGCCGGACAATCCGATAATAGGATTTATTGAAGGCGACGGAGTAGGTCCCGACATCTGGGCTGCTTCGCGTCCGGTGTTTGATGCGGCCGTGCGCAAGGCCTCGGGAGGCGGCCGCCAAATTCAGTGGTGGGAAATACAGGCGGGAGAAAAATCTTTTCGCGATTACGGAGAATACCTTCCTGATCGTTCCCTGGCGGATATCGAACGAGCCCTGGTTATTATCAAAGGTCCGCTGACAACTCCTGTAGGCGGAGGATTTCGCAGCTTGAACGTTACCCTCCGGCAGAAGTTAGACTTGTACTCGTGCGTGCGGCCGGTCCGATATATATCGGGCACTCCCTCGCCAGTCAGGCACCCCGAAGATGTGGACATGGTCATTTTTCGGGAAAACACCGAAGATGTGTACGCCGGCATTGAATGGAAATCAGGAAGTGAAGAAGCAGGCCGAATTGTCAGGTTTCTTAAAGCCGACCTGGGCATCCAACTGGACCCGTCTTCAGGTATAGGGCTCAAACCCATGAGTCCTAAAGCCTCAAAACGGCTCGTGCGGCGGGCAATCCGTTTCGCGGTTGATAAAGGAAAACAGAGGGTCACGCTGGTTCACAAGGGCAACATAATGAAATTTACCGAGGGAGCATTTCGAGATTGGGGTTACGAGCTGGCCCGGGAGGAGTTCTCCGATACAATTATATTGGAAGATGCTCTCATGAAAGACCATGAAGGGGTAATTCCTGAAGGCAAGATTCTACTCAACGACAGGATAGCTGACGCCATGTTTCAACAGGTCTTGCTAAGGCCAAAAGAATATCAAGTGTTGGCATTGCCCAATCTCAACGGCGATTACCTGTCTGATGCTCTAGCGGCCCAGGTCGGTGGTTTGGGGATGGCTCCCGGCGCGAATATCGGGGACAAGTGCGCGATATTTGAGGCCACGCACGGAAGTGCTCCGAAGTACGGGGGGCTCAACAAAGTGAATCCTGGCTCACTGCTTCTCTCAGGGGCTATGATGCTTGAATACATGGGCTGGGATGAGGCTGCCAGGCTCATCGAAGAAGGCATCTCCAGAACCGTTCAGGCCGGAATTGTCACGTATGACTTGGCTCGAATGATGCCGGTCTCACGGGAAGTATCCTGCTCCGACTTCACATCTGCCGTTATTGAAAGAATCGGTGCGAATTAGCCAAGAGACAGGAGAAACTCTACTCGACGGTCACGCCAGCCAACCAATCCCGCTGGGAAACGATGTGCTTATCACCGAAAAAGGTACGGCAAAACCGCTCCTATGCAGGGTTATGCCGACAAGATTGTTAAAAACTCTTGACTCCGTCGTGTCTCCTCGAATATGCTCCTGACTCACCGCACCCCGGAGTATTTTTCTTTTTTTTTGTTTTTTTGCACGGAGGGTTGAGGGATACCCTGTCCCGGGAGAAACTTTTCCGGCGGGCGGTCTTCCGGGACGGGGCATACAAATACAAGCCGTGAATCTTCGCAGATTAACTCCCCGGTTCAGGACATCGATCCATCATTCAGACATGAAATGTTGTGGCCGGTGGCCTCTAAGAGGGAGGTAACCCATGATCATCACTCGTACGCCGCTTCGTGTCAGCTTCTGTGGAGGTGGAACCGATCTTCCGGCATATTACCTCTATCAGCAAGGGGCCGTGGTCAGCGCGAGTCTCAATAAATACGTGTACATCACCGTCAACCGTCTCAGCCGTTATTTCCGACACCGCATTCTATTGAAGTATTCCCAGTCGGAGCTTGTTGATTCGGTGGATGAGGTCTCCCATCCCATCATCAGGGAGGCAATGAAGATGACGGGCATCATCGACCGCGTGGAAATTACTTCCATGGCCGATATCCCGGCAGGGACGGGGCTGGGGTCCTCAAGTTCTTACGCTGTGGGACTCCTTCATGCCTTGCACACCTTCAAGGGTGAGTACGTTTCAGCGGCACAACTAGCAAGAGAGGCGTGCGAAATAGAGATCGAACGACTCGGTGATCCTATCGGGAAACAGGACCAATACATCTCAGCGTATGGGGGGGTCTGCCATATCCGTTTCAATCCGGATGAGACGGTTTTCGTTGACCCTGTGATTTGTTCTCACGCCACCAAAATGGCGCTGCAAGGTAATCTCTTGATGTTTTATACCGGAGGGCAACGCCGCGCAGGAGATATACTGAAAGTCCAACAAGCAGCGACCAAACAAAAAATGGATGTCCTCGCGCAGATGAAGGAACTCTGCGGCCGAGCCCTGACCGTTCTCAGAGACGGTCGGTCGCTGAACCGGTTCGGCGAAATCCTTCATGAGGGATGGCTTCTAAAGCGCTCGCTGGTTGATAATATCAGCAATGACTCTATCAACGAGTATTACCAAGCTGCACTTGGGGTGGGAGCAATAGGCGGAAAGCTCCTGGGAGCGGGAGGCGGAGGGTTCCTCTTATTCTATGTTGAACAACAGAACCAGGATCGTGTCCGGGAAGCCCTTCGAGACCTCCAGGAGCTGCCATTCATGTTTGAGCCTCAAGGAAGCAAGGTCCTCTATATTTCGGACGGCATCTAGGAGCCTGTCGCGAGACCTCACTCGTCGGCGCCATCGTGCTACGAATTCGGGAAAGTCCCGCGGGACGCGGGATTACGCAACAGCCTCCTAGTCCGAGACCTTTCTTATTGAACGCGAGCAGCGGGTAGCGTTCAGGCCATATCTACCCATTCAGGCGTCTTTTCACCCACCATGAAGACTTCCACTTCCTCAGGAGCTTCGAGCAATGGTTCAATCCGCTTAGAGAATTCTTTTCTCTTGGGAGAATCATGCCATTCGTCCCAGCGCTTGGCGCTGACCCAAGTGCTTACGACAGTCAGTTTGCTGGGATTTGCAACGCTCAGAAGTGTTTGACCCGACACATAACCGGTCTGCAGAGTGGCTAACGATCTGAGCTCCATGAGAAGCTGATACGATTTCTTCATCGCGTCCGGTTTGAATCTTCTTGTGATAAGCACTTTGACCGCCATGGTTGCCCCCTCCTTCCAGCGCTGCCGGCAGAAAGTCTTGCACAGATTATCCGCGTATTAGTTTATCACTTCCCCAATGAAAAGTGTAAGCGTTCGAGATCGGTTTATATTTAGCCGGCTTTCTCCAGCCCTTTCAAATAATTAACAGTGCCGTCCGCTATTCTTTCGGCGATAGAGCTCAAGTATGCCGAATGGGTTAATTTCCGGCTTTCCTGCTCATTGCTGATAAAAGCACACTCTACAAGAATGGCGGGCATTTTGGCCCCCAAAAGTACATAGAACGGGGCCTGTCTTACGCCTCTGTCACGTTCCCCGGGGCCGCCCGGATTATTGTTTTGTGACAGTGAACCTTGTACCGAGATAGCCAATTGTGCGGATTCACTCTTTTTCGACGTCACCATCAGATCTAGGAGGGTTGCCTCTACATCATTCATTTTGGATAGGGGTATCGCATTTTCACGTGCCGCTACTCTCATCGCCCCGCGCGAACTGGCCTTACTAAGGTAGTACGTTTCGATCCCTGTCGAACTGGAATCCGCTGCTGAGTTGCAATGGATTGAAATAAAAACGTCCGCGTTTGCTGAGTTAGCCACAGCGGTCCTCTCTTCAAGCGAGAGATATCTGTCGTCCGATCTTGTAAGTACAACCTTGAGTGCAGGGTATTTGCTCTGGAGTATCGTTTCGAGCCTCTTGGCGATACGGAGCGTCAAGTCCTTTTCTTTCAGTCGACCGTCTCGCGACACAGCTCCAGGGTCTTTGCCGCCATGTCCAGGATCTATCGCGACGACAAACTCTCTTGCCGAAGGATTGACATTGCTGTTGGCCGCGACACCGTCGTTAACCGTGGAAGGCGGCAGAGATGCGGTTTTTATAGAAGATGCCAATTTCCGCCCAATGGCTCTTGCGAGCGGACCGAATAATGAGTTGGTGACCGGCCATTCCAGCGGATTCAGTAAGGCGCAGGAGGAAACGCCCGGATTCATTCCAGGCTCACTGGTGGCTCCAGCCGAGGCAGGCCCCGATTTTGACTCCCCCTTGAAATACTTGGTATCTGGAGCCTGAGGATCGTAGAAAGGGTTTCCCATAAGTTGATGGGACGCGCCGGTTGATAAGCTCTCGCTACGTATGGGAGCCTTTGTTAAATGATCGGAATTGGCAGCGGGTTGGGTCTTGCCGATCGTTGGCAACCTGGACGCCGGCCACGATCCCTTCGGTCTTGTCCGGACAGGTTTTACCCCGGCAAAATCGTTGTTATTCCGGTTAAGAGATTCGAGAGTCTTCCGCTTCAAACTGTGCGCCTCTTTCAACTCGCGTAAGCCCACACTCACATAAGGCCCTCTGCGATTAAGGCTGCAAAAATGACTCAGATGGCGGATCGCTTCATCCAAGTCTTCCACTTTGCCGCTTTGGCGGTAAAGATCAAGCGAAACCTTTCCCGCCAGAAAGAGTGATCGACGGGCTATACGGCGATCTTTGACGGTCTCATTAATGGCCAAAAATGAATGCACGACTTGCAACCAATCTTCTCTGCTAGTGTCTTTAGACAATTTCTGCAAGAGGCTATAAGTTCTGGAAAAAGACGGCACTTGCGGAGAAGATGCGGCTCCCGCCAATGATCCCGTCAAGACCAAAATGAAAACTCCGCCAATTCCGGCCGAGATAAGGGGCGAGGCTTTTGACATCTGCTATATACCCGGGCTGCTTGTGGTACTCAATTGAGGCCGGCCGTTTGAGCAGTGTGGATTCAACTTCAGTCGCAGGCCTTGCCGATTCGCAAAGTGGACCGCGGACCAATCGGATTTAAGCCGTGACCGCGCTTTTTCAGATTACGACGGTGCTCCGGCAGGGGACGCACACGAAGCACCTCACTGGAGATGTGGTTAATGCACGAGCACGATTGGGCGATTTTTTCATGGAGTTCTAAGGGAATAGTTATGGATGGTCTACGCAATTTCCAGAGCAAAGGGCACCTCCTCGATCATGTGTATGGCACATATAACATATAAATAACAAACTGTTCAATTGATTTTCAAGAAAATACTTTAATCTATTCTCTTTGACCGCGCTCTCCGCCCCTGCTACACTCTTAGCGACCCTACCTACAAATGTGCCGACACGCAGGTGACAGCAAAGAAAATCAAAGGCGCAGCGTCTTGCGCTTGAATGGACACATCACATGCCTCTGAACCAACTGGACGTGGAAAGAGTGATTCGAAAATTGATCTCAGGCGGAGGAGAGTACGCGGATCTCTTCTTTGAAGAGAAGACAGGCACTTCTATCGTGTACGAAAATGGAAAGGTAGACCGAATCCGACGAGGCATCGACCGGGGTGTAGGGCTTAGAGTCATTAGGTCGCTCGCCACCTTTTACGCTTTTTCTACAGAGGTAACTGCGGCCGCATTAGATGAGTTGGTCCGGACCCTGACCGAGGCTGTTCCTTCGCTGCCTGAATCTGCGGGATTGGTTTTCGGGGCCGCACAGAAACTCAAGCCATCTGTTTTTGAAATCGATCCTGCTGCTGTCGACTTGGGCACCAAGATCGCCCTTTTGGCTGAGGCTGATGAGGCCGCAAGGTCCTTTGGCGGCGAAATCAACCAGGTTAGGGTGACGATTTCAGATGAGCAGAGAAGAGTAGTCCAGGTGAATTCAGACAGGGCGCACCTGGAATTTCGCAGATCGGGACTTGTGTTTACCGTTCATGTCACTGCGCAAAGAGGGGGTCTTGTTCAGACCGGCTACGAACCTGTGGGGGGGCAAGTGGGGCTGGAATTCTTCAGGACCAAATCGCCTGCCGCGATTGCGTCACTCGCCGCGACGCGAGCGCTCATGATGCTCGGCGCGAGAGAGGCCCCATCAGGTCGGATGCCTGTGGTTCTGCACAGCGACGCGGGTGGAACGATGATTCACGAGGCCGTAGGACACGGGCTGGAGGCGGATTTTATCGGCCAAAACATGAGCGTGTATGCGCATTCTCTTGGCGCGAAGGTCGCCTCGCCCGCGGTCTCTGTGGTCGATGATCCCACCGTGCCCGGTCTCAGGGGTTCCTATCCCTTTGACGACGAGGGGACCCCCTCTCAGCGTACACGTCTGATCGAGAAAGGCGAATTAAAGAATTTCTTATACGATCGCTTGAACGCCATGAAACAAGACGCGGCATCGACGGGGAACGGCCGCCGGGAATCTTATCGCCACAAACCGATCCCGCGGATGTCAAACACGATGGTACTTCCTGGAAGCATTGACCCGCTCCAAGTGCTTAGAGACACTCCGACGGGATTGTTGGTAAAAAGAATGGGAGGAGGACAGGTGAATCCCGTGAACGGAGACTTTGTCTTTGAAGTGGCTGAAGGTTACCTTATCGAGAACGGCCACCAAGGCGATCCTGTCAGAGGCGCGACCCTGGTGGGCAACGGGCCTCAGGTCCTCCGAAGTATAGACATGGTTGGAAACGATCTGGGATTTGGCATTGGAACTTGCGGCAAAGACGGACAGGGGGTACCGGTATCAGACGCGCAGCCTACTCTTCGTGTTGGCACTCCCGATCAACCTGATACCTGGATTACCGTAGGAGGCACCGCGACTTCTCGGTGAGAAAGTGGAAGAGAATGAGCGAAGACAAAACGAATAAATCCGGTTTTTTCAAACGCTGGTTCAAGAAAGACAAGGCTGCGACGGAGCCTTCGAAGGCAGAAATTGCTCCCGAAACTCTGGAAGAAGCGGCTCAACCTTGGCCCACTCCCGCGGCCCTCTGAGCCGGCAATTGAAATCCAGGCGGCGGAATCTCTTGAAGTTTCCGATGAAAAAGCAGGCTTCATAAGGCTGAAAACGGGCTTAAAAAAGACGAGGAAAGGATTTCTAGGCGGCCTGAACCAGGTGTTACTTGGAAAGAAACAACTGGACGAACAGATGGTTGCCGGACTCGAAGAAGTGCTCGTGACCGCGGACATAGGAGTGAGAACTGCTTACGAACTGCTGGACAGTCTGACCGGTAGAATCAAGCGGCGGGAGATCGGTGATCCGGACGCGGTGGTCAGCCATCTGAAGGATCTGGTCAAAGACATTCTTTCTGAAGTCGAGGCCCCTCTGCGGGTGGGTTATGGATCCGGGCCATTTGTAGTGATGGTGCTGGGCGTCAACGGTTCGGGCAAGACAACGACCATTGCCAAGATAGCCGCCAGGTACAAGGCTGCGGGCAGACGGGTAATCCTGGCCGCGGGAGACACTTTCCGTGCTGCGGCAGTGGAGCAGCTTCAGATCTGGGGTGACCGCGTCGGTTGCACGGTGGTGAGAGGAAAAGATAAGGCTGACCCGTCCTCGGTTGCGTTTGAGGCTCTGGAAAGGGCGCTGGCTGAAGATGCTGATCTCGTCTTAGTTGATACAGCGGGCCGGCTCCACACGCGGGTTCCTCTAATGGACGAGCTGAAAAAGGTCAGTCGCACCCTGGGGAAGAAGATCCCGACGGCGCCGCATGAGACTCTTCTCGTTATCGACGCGTCCATGGGGCAGAATGCAATCTTACAGGCGCGGACATTCAATGAGGCTGTCCCGGTAACGGGAATCGTACTCACGAAGCTGGACGGCACTGCAAAAGGGGGCGTGGTCCTAGGAATCTCAAATGAGCTTAAAATTCCCGTACGTTACATCGGGATAGGCGAAAAGATAGACGATCTGCGTGAGTTCAGTGCAAAGGACTTTGCGGAGGCTCTATTCGCCGATGTAGATACAGCTCAAACGGACTGAAAAAAATCAGATTTCTATCAATCAAAAGGAGGTATGGATATGGAGATACGGAAGATCGTGAAAATCGTTGAAGAGATACACAGAGAAATGGGCAAACCGGTGAATCCTCCCACCAAGCGCGCCGCCGCTGTCGCGGTAATAGCCAATCCCTTTGCAGGTCGATATGAGGAGAATCTCGACGAACTGATCGGGGTCGGCGAAGAGTTGGGCGGTATTCTGGGCAAAATGGCGGTGGAAGCGCTGGGAATCTCACCGGAACAGGCTGAAAGTTACGGCAAGGGGGCCATAGTCGGACCTCTAGGCGAGTTGGAGCATGCCGCAGCAATATTGCACCCCAAGCTGGGTGGTCCTTTCAGAGAAGCGGTCGGTGGTGGCAAGGCGCTCATCCCGTCCGCGAAGAAAATAGGCGGCCCCGGGACCGAAATCGACGTTCCTGTGCATTACAAGGACGCAGCCTTCGTTCGTACCCACTTTGACGCCATGCCGGTGCGAGTCCAGGATGCTCCCCGCGGGGATGAAATCGTGGTGGCCTTGGTCGTTACGGCCTCAGGGAGACCGCTACCGCGCGTCGGAGGACTGCTCAAGGATCAGGCAAAGAAAGAGGATGGATTACGATGAGCTTGTCATAAAAGTTTTTGGAAGAGGGGTTCGGGGAGACCCCACGTCTCGCGGGGTTACAAAAAAGTGTCTCCCCGACTATTTCCTCACACTCTCTTTGCCTTCACCTACCTGTGCACAAACGGAGCTTTGGAGCGAGCACCTTTTTCGACAAAGTTTTTCAGCCCTATCTGGTTATCCTCTGTGGTCCAGCATTCCCCGAAGCATTTAGCTTCCCACTTGAGGCCGTCTTCGACGGTCATCTTTGCGCCTTCGAGGATGGCCTTGACCGCCAGCTTATCAATCGCCCGGGACAGGTGTCCGATGTCCACATCCGGCAATTTTTCAGGAACATTGGAAAGTGGGCCTCTTTCTATTTGTTTCACTTTAGTTTTGCCTGCCGCCAATTCACGAGCCATATCTATGGCCCGTTCCGAGACGTCGCCTTCGACCTCTTCATTTATGAGGCCGTACGCGAGGGCTTGAGAGGTTGAAATTGGCTTCGCGGTGCGAATCATCTCAGAAGCCTTTTCAAAGCCTGTTAACCTGGGAAGGCGCTGAGTGCCGCCCATCCCGGGTATGAGCCCGAGATTCACTTCCGGTTGGCCGACGAAAAGGCTCAAACCCTTCCGTGCGACTCGAGCATTACAGCACATTGCCAATTCGCACCCGCCGCCCAGTGAAAGCCCGTTCATGGCCGCGACAACCGGTTTGCCGATATGTTCGAGCTTCGAGGATGCAATCTGCCCTTTTCGAGCGAATGCCTCACCCTCAGCGGGGTTGTGAGACCGGCCATTTCCTTTATATCCGCGCCCGCGACAAACGCTTTGTTCCCAAAGCCCGTAATCACAGCGGCTTTGATTTCCGGATCGTTCTTTATGGTTTCAATATGAGATTCCAGCTCCTTGAAAACTTTGCTGTTGAGAGCATTAAGGGCCTTGGGCCGCCGAATGGTGATAACTCCTATATCGCCTTTCTTTTCAAAGAGCACATCAAGGACTTCCCAGGGCTTGCCCGAGGCAGCTTGCTCTCTCAGAGCCTTTGAAACAGGCATGGCCGGGTACTTCTTTGCGAATGCCTCCACCAGTTCCAGGGCTTTGCCGACACCCAAGGAATTCATGAATCCGAATGGCGGCTTCATATCCAGCGCTACGCTGATCAGCAGGTCAAAGTCGCTTGTGGTTATAATTCCTGAATCCAGGGTGTCGCACACCATGGCGAAATAAGCTCCCTGAATTTCCTCTGTAATGATTTTCTCCTTGTCAGGCGGCACCTCGACAGTTTCGCCACGCGCAGGAACTTCCCAATCCAAGTTCGCGTCGACCATTTTCTGAAGCCGTTCGGGAACTCTGTACCAAGGGTTCAAGCGTTTGTTCATTTCGGACAGGCCGTGAACGCAGATGGGATTCCCGCCCGTGAGGTTCTGTCCGGTCAAAGGCCCTACAGCAAGCCCAAGAGCTTTGGCTGCCACTGCATCGATTTGTTTGGTGTCGCCGTAGCCCGCGTCTGCGCATTGTATGCACGCGACCATGAGCCCTTCGAAAATGGGGTCCACCGCGTATCCATATCGGGAGCCGACTTGGATGGGGATTTTCCCGATGAACTCGTAAAAGCGCATCATGAACTCAGCGATTTCCGGCTCCGTTTCTTCGGCGGCAATGATTTCCAGAGCGAGGTTGCGTTCCGCGGGAAAGAAATAGTGGGCGCACAACGCTCGGCCTTTGTGAGCCAGTTCCTCGAAAATTCTTTCCGGTTCAAGATGTGATGAATTGCTGGCCAGAATTGTGTCCCGAGTAACCAGTTCTTCCACCTGTTTGAAGATTCGCCGCTTCAGAGGGAGATCCTCCGTGGCCGCTTCCACAACTAGATCAGCGCCTTTCAATTGATTGTAATCGGAAGTGAAGGTTACATGGCTCTTCATTCCCTCGACTTCGTGAGGCTTGAATGCTCCGGTCTGACCTCCTTTGTCCACCTTTTTGAAGAGCTTGGCCTTCCCCTTTTCCAAAGCGGTTTCAGCGACATCCACCACGACGACTTGGACGTCATGAGGATGCAGCACTTTTACAAAATGCAGGGCTATATCGGGACCGATCTGGCCGGAACCGATCACGCCGACTTTGCCGATCGTACGTCCGCGGAACAAAAATGCCATGTTCATCCTCCTTCAAGGAAATTATCGTTTATAGAGAACCACTATAGGATGCCCTGTTGACTGGAGATCCCGGCGCGACATCAGCCATCACGAACCCCCTGGTCTTGCCGTTATGGAACACGCAAGGCTGCCTATAAGCCTTTTACCTTGCGTGCCTGAGTGCAACTGTCAGAAAAACTACCATTTCCGCTTTCCGGTTGTAAAGGCGAATCGTTCACTCTGTCATATAATCACAATCTCGGATTTGAGATGTTGCATTTGGCCGACAGGAATGGAATCTTATCTTCCAGTGCCGCTCACGGAGATTTTAACGCGGCTACATTTCGATCGGATTGATTCGGCGAGATTTCATCATAATGAATTGGTGCCGACATCGGATTTTATGTCTCCTAATGGTTATTCGTGCTATTTTGAGAGGTTGTTTGCAGATAAACTTTCCAGGAGGAATGCGATATGGAACTCGACCAGACCGTGCTGAACAGACGAAGCATTCGAGCGTTTTTGCCCGATCCTGTCCCGCGGGATAAAATCGAAAAGATCGTTGAGCTTGCACGATGGGCCCCCTCATGGGGAAACACTCAGCCATGGGAAATTGTCGTCGCGGACGGAGAAAAAGCCCGCAGCCTGGCTGACGCCTTCGTGGAAGAGGTAACGAGAGGTGCTACGCCCCGGCCGGACATTGCCATGCCTATTGAATTCCCGGAAGCTCACAAGAAACGTTACACCGGCTTAGGTCGTGATCTGCTCACTTTTCTGGGAGTTACCCGGGATGACGCAGAAGGCCGCAGACAACACTATTTGAACATGTATAAGTTCTTCGGCGCGCCTGCTGTCGTATATCTCACTATAGACGGCCGACTGAACGAACCTTACGCCTGCCTGGATTTGGGATCCATCGGCACGACAATTTGTTATGCGGCCGTTCAAGAGGGTCTGGGGACAATTTATCTCGCGGCATCAATGCACTATCCTGACATTGTGAAGAAGATCTTAGGCATACCTGAGGACAAAAAAGTTGTTATCGGCATAGCAATTGGAACTCCTCATCCGGACGCGCCGGCAAGCATTTTCAGGAGCAGCCGCGAACCAGTAGGAAACATATTGCGATTTGCGTGAAATCAGAGGGGACTTCTTGACTAACAGGGCGAGTAGCACTATGATGAATTTCATCCCATCGTTCGACAAAGAACCCGTCATCAGCCTGGAAAGTTCCGGGAACGCCGTGAGGGTCCCTGAAACTATTATACATAGCTGACGGCTGCGGAGAATAAGAAGACGCCATTATGAATAGGCGTGAATTCATTATTTCTGTCGGCGCGGCCGGTGTGTTTTCATTGCTCCCTTCGATTCGGCTCCACGCTTTTAGTCCGCCCCGACAACTAGCGGCCGGCGAAGTAGGGCTCAAAGGCCCGTTCGACATTGCATTCGATTCTTCCGGAAATCTTCTGGCCACAGATCCCCCGAGTTATCGCGTAGTCTGTCTCGATGCTTCGAACCGGGAAATCGGGTCGTTCGGAGCCCCCGGTTCGAAAGCAGGGCGCCTGAATTTTCCTAAAGGTATAGCAGTAGATCGGGACGGCCTTGTCTACGTTGTGGATTCCAATAACTGCCGAATCCAGGTCTTTGATCGCAAGGGAAAGGTTCAGCACGTTATCGGGTCAGTCGGGTCCATAGGTGGTTCCTTCGCAACTCCGCAAGGAGCGTTTGTTGACCGCTCAGGAAAGCTTCTGGTGGCTGACACGAGAAACCATCGAATACAAATTTTTCAGGGTGGCAAGCTAGTTGCGGTGCTAGGCGACCTGGGCGACGGAAACGACCAGTTCAGGCTCCCTACTGCTTCCGCAGTCACATCAGACGGACAAATCCTGGTACTGGACAGTAAACACGGCCGCATCAAGGTCTTCGGGCAAAACCTCAAGTTCATACGGAGTTTTGCCGACGCCGGGAAAGACCCCGGCCTGCTCAATATGCCCCAGGGTATGACTCTGGATGCTGCGGGACACGTATGGGTGGCAGACACCGGCAATCACAGAATTCAGGAATTCAGTTCTGACGGCAAAGTAATATCCGTGCTTGGAAATGAAGGTTCCGCCGAGGGTCAATTCAGGAATCCCACTGGCATTGCGTGTCGGGAAGACAGAATCTATGTAGCCGACAACGGGAATGCAAGAATACAGGTACTGGTGCGCAACTGAGACGTCATGCACATTGAACAGGCTACAGTGTTTTTTCTGGTGATCGTATTTGCCGCGGCTGAAGTCTATCGCATGCTGCGGGGAAGACGAGGTGTCCTCGTTTCCGAGGACAATCAGGGGCTTCCCGGGATCGCCCTTCCTGTGACATCCGTCAAGGTGAGATTGGAAAGCGGTGATGAGGTGACAGCCACCATGAACTGTTGCACCGCGTGCCTGGGCCGTTTGAAGATTGGTGACGAGGTTCGTGTCTCGGATTCCAGTGACGGATATGTGGTAGACCTCCCGTGGTTCCGCCGCGGATCGTGCCACAGCCGAACTTCCATGAATGTTTGAACTGGAGACTTCTGTTGGAAATTCTGGGATATATCACGCTTTGCATTTTCTTGGGCCTGATGCTCCTTACGCTTTTCGGCTACATTCGCACTCCGGTTCAGACTGTGCTCGTTTTTTCAACGGTGTTGTGCCTTCTGGTAGGGGGAGCATTTCGGTACGCGTATTCCGGGTGGAACGCGGTCTTGCTTCTTCCCAATGAGTTTCTCGGCGGAATCATTCTCCATCCCATAACGGCTCTGCTCGCTGGTCTGTTTCTTGCCGGAGGGTTGAAGGCGTCGGGTGGGTTCGAGGCTTTAAAGGTTATTCTGCACTATCTTCGCAGGAGCCCCATCGGTCTCGTGGGCACACTGGTCGTCCTGATTAATCTTCCTGTGATCTCCTCTCTACCCTGCGGCAGGATTCTCGCTGCGGCGCTCTTGCCCCTGTTGTTCACCTTCGGCTTTGAAGGCGGGATGGGAATACTCACGAAGTCGCAGCTCATAGTCCTAATAGGGGCCTTCACACGTAATGCTATGGGTTCGTGCGGACCATCGCCGATCGGTGGTGTGGGACAAATCGGAGAGGGTTTTCTCGGGAGCTACTTCGCCACCGCGTCAGACGGAATCCTTCGGGCTCCGCAGGCATTCTCCCTGATGCTTGGCACAGCGATAGTAGCGCTATTCCTTAAACTGGTCAGTCAGCGGCTTTATCCTAATGATGTCGCTCTCCGAGAAGCTCCCAGCGCCACGCCGGGCGATGAAAGCTCTGAACCTGACATTAAGGCACCTCTCGAAGGCTATCTTGCCCTGGTTATTTTCGTGCTTTCGCTGCTCATAGCCATATTTCAGCCTTTCGGCAAAATGCCGGTTCAGACGGTCCTCGTGGCCGGCGCGCTGTTGATGATAGTTGTCTGTCGCATCAGGCTCACTCATCTGATGGAAGGAATTATCCTATTGCCTGTAACGGCAATGGCAGCAGGTTTTCTGGCCGCAGGTGCCCTCGCTGCCACCGGAGGATTTGATGCGCTTGGCGTGCTTTTGAACAGCCTTGTAAAAGCCCCATTCCTTGGCGTTGCCGGGATGCTCGCCATCTTCGTCCAGTTCCAGACTATCCTCCCTCTTTCATGTTCGAGAATACTTACTGCCGCTCTGGTCCCGGTGCTTTATCTGTTCGGGCCTGCGAAGTTCGGATTTCTCGACTGGCCTCAACTGGCAATCGTCATGGCCGCGTACATCATCAATGCCACGACATCTTGCGGCCCTTCGCCTCTCGGCGGCGGCGGCATGATGGGCGAAGGGACCATGAGGGCCGAAACGGGATTCATAAAGGGGGCATACACTTTCGCTTCCATGGCCATCATGGCACCACTGGCCGCCATTTATATGAAGTTCCTGAATCTTTCGGTTTTCGAGCCCTCCAATCCCAACTTTGTCAGGGACATAGTAACAATCGCTGAATTCGCACTCGTCATTGTAGGTGTGAACGTCATCTTCATCTATCTAGGCAGCCGCTTGTTTGGCACCAATGGGTCGAAGAATTTTGCCATTCAGCTTGGCGGGTTCCTGCTCAGCGGGGCTATGGGAGGGGGCATTCTGGCATTTGCCCTCTTCGAGTCGAATGGAACAGCGATCCTTCAGGGGATTACGGGAGGCGTGATAGCGGCAGCGCTGATCGGGCTCATGGTTCCCAGGACGTTGTCGAAGCAGATGTCCGTCACGCTGGGTGGGCCGGATTTTGAACCGCCAGCCGATCTGGACAAGAGGCAGCTACAGCCAGTCATCAGAGAGGCTGAGCGCCAATTGCCCCATGAACCGGCATTTTTGAGGTAAAGTTTTGCTTACGTGGATTATCTTTCTCTTTGTTGGAACCGTTTCCGGAGTGATCATAGCTTGGGCTCTGGACATGAAGTCTCCAAGGGAGCTCCTTCAGGGGGCTGCTGGGGGATTCATAGCGGGACTGTTGATGTCCGCTATGCTGCCACACTAGGACTGAGACACTGAAACCAATGCCAGAAGAAAAGACTAGCGATATCAAGCATAAACGACAGGATCTCGACCAGCCCATGGTGCTCCCCGGTATCCATCGGTACCAGTTCTTCACCAACCTGAAGGACCGCGGCTGGACGCTCAATCTGGACCGCATAGCATTGTTCGGGATAGTCTCCGCGTTGCTCGCAACGGTGATCAAACCCCTTCTCAAGGGCAATCCGGCAACTATCTACTGTTATGAATGTCGGGCCTGTTACGCCACTCAAGATCGGTGCCCCGCAGGCATTATGTTTCAGGCTGAACTGACTGTCGCAGCACGCGTGACGGACTATGATCGATTCATACGCAACGGCGGTCTCAAGTGCGTTCGTTGCGGGAATTGTCAGAGTTATTGCGTGCAATACCTCCCAACTGCTCAGATGTTCGGGACTATGCAGGAGGATACCCGCGCGGCCATGAGAAAAGGCATTGTGCCTCGTTATTCTCTCAAAAGGGCTATGGACCAGGGGCTAGTGGGAAAGGAATTCATAGATGACGTGGTCAAGGCTCTTGCATAATCCTCCTGATCTTCTGTGGAGCGCCCTGACCACGCGCGGGGTGCGCCTCTCGATTTACCTGATCCTGGTAGCCGCTCTCTTCCCTTCGAGTAGGTTCATCTTGACGCTTACTTTCCTGGTCACTTTGGGAATTATGTGGACAAAAGACTACCGGGCCGGCGGCAGCCCGAAAATTTGGTACCTGACCGCGGCAGTCGCCGTACTTCTCATCGGTTACGGTTATGCTCGATTTGATGTGAAGAGGGTTGACGATCTGCGCTTTGCAGACAGCCCCTGGGCGGCGGGAATCTCCAGGGTCAAGGACGGGACCTATACTGGCGTGGGGGAAGGTTTCCGCGGCCCGATAGAGGTCAAGGTTGAAGTCGCGAATCATCGCATAACCGGCATCCGTACACTCGAATATCCGGATCTGATCTCAGTCAAAGACAATGCCGTGAAGTCGTACCGGGACGAGATCCTCAAGAAAGGGGAGTTGGAGCCCCCGGGTCAGCCCGGAATGTACCGTGGGGCCGAGAGAACGTTGACCGGATACGCGAGCGCGGTTGAATCCGCTCTGTCTAAGGGTATTTCGAATTACCCGCAGTATAGCATCATATCAAGGACTTTCTTGAATGCGTTTCTGGGAAAGGCTCCGGATCGAGTAACCCTGAACGCGTTGGCGATCCTGTTTGCAGCATTCATCGTTTTCGAATACGCCTTGCAATCCATGCTTACACCCGGAACCGGTCGCTCGATCAACTGCTACAACTGTGCGACCTGCGTCGGAGCGTGTCCCGTGAAAGAGGCTGAAGGCGTTCAGATACCCATGGGGTTGGTGTTGCTGACAAGATTGGGCGATTACGAAAGGGTGATGGAACTTTCCAAGTACTGTGTGGGTTGCGGTAGGTGCGCTGCAAAGTGCCCCATAGGCAATTCCGGTCCTTTGGTCATTTCCGCGGCTTTCCAGGCTTGTCTGAAAAAGAGAAGCTCAAAAGAGCCTGCGCGACGGGAGGAAACTGCCTGATGGGTCGAGCGGTGTGGTACATCGTGGCCGTGGCCTTGGTAATCCTTGTCGTGGGAGCCGCTGGGCAATATTCTCTTCGGAGCACGACCTGCATGGCATGCCACACCCGGGAAGCCTCTTACGCCCACTGGATGGCCGGACGTCTGGAAGCGAAAAACAGGGGCTTTTCGCATGAACTGATCGCGTGTGCCGAATGCCACATTGAGGGGAGCGCGGCTGGGACACCAGCATCAAGACTACGTGGTTTATTGCACGCAGTGAGCTATCTCATGCCACAAATCGATCCTCGGCAGCCCCGCGTTGCCCAGATATTCGACAGGCCACGCATTCCCAGTGAAAACTGCGAGTACTGCCACTTTGCAGCCATATATCGCAAGAAAGTTTATCTCAGGGACCTCCCGCCCGGCCTCAAGAAGATCGGCCTTGTCATGGATCATCGCAAACACGTGCTTGCACGAGACGATACGTGCGCCAAGTGCCACGAACGGTACAAGGAGAAGGGGACTTCTCAGGCGGATAAGACTGTGACGTACACGGAGGTGAATCATCTGGCTTGTGATTCTTGCCACACTTTTGCCTCGCATTCGTACATGGCGGGCCGTATGCTCCCCATGTCCCACCAGGAGTACCTGGCTGCCAGACAAAAGACGTGGGACCAGCTTTCGACTAATCCGAGATGGATGGTGGCCATACCCTCTGAGAAAACCTGTCAGCGCTGTCACAACGGCAAGATTCATTACAAGACTAAAATTTTTCTTGCTGATTGTCGCGGAGACAACAATTTTGAAAACTGCCTCAAGTGCCACCCTTTAATGACGAGGGAGTACTTCGAGAAACTAAGACGCAGCCCAGGAACAATGGCCTCGGCTCAAGACAAAGGAAGTAATCGTTCACAAAGTCAGGTTGTCGCCTCATCACGACCCGGTGCAACAGACGTGATGCTGAGCCCGCACAACGGACAAGTAAATCAACCCTGACAAGGTGGAAAGGCCATCAGATTTTGTGAACAGGAGCGCATAAAATGGCTACGAAGAGTGATGAGCCCAAAGACAAAATCAATCGCGAAGTAGCGGACATTATACTCAAGACCAAGGAGCCGCCCGTGGCCCGGTTTCGCCTTTTGTCAAAGGGCATGGAACCCTATCACCGTCTTTACATTCAGGATCCGGGGTCAGATGTCACGGGGGATAAGGCATGCCTTGCCTGCGGAAACTGTGTAGACTCCTGCCCTGTTTTGCGTAGAGATCCCAAGCGCTTTGAGAAGACGGAACAACGGACGTCGTTTGCCCTGGAATCCTGTGTGGGAGAAGATTGCGAACAATGTTACTCGTGCATTCTGGCCTGTCCTCAGGTAGACACGGCTTATAAAGACTACATCGTGGACGAAGTGCTTCCGGAGACAATACAGCCGGCTCCGCGGATCACCTCGTTGGACAACTATTTCATGGCGCTCATTGCCTTGATACTTGGAATTGTTATAGGCGTCTTCGTTGCACGCTAGGGTTTCCAAGGATGGATTACGGATTGAGGTCGAAGAAAGGATCAGAGGACATGCCAACGCTTGAGCAACAACAGGCCGCCCAAGACATTGCCTTCCCGCCGGAAGCAGCCGAGAGAACCGATCTTGTCCCGATTTTTATCATGGGAAAAAGATATGACGTCCCCAGCACGTTAACTATACAGAAGGCGTTCGAGTTTGCAGGTTATCAGTTGATCCGCGGATGCGGATGCCGGGGCGGAATCTGCGGAGCTTGTGCAACGGTCTACCGGATGCCTGACAGCCCCAAGATATATGTCGGTCTCGCGTGCCAGACTGTGGTACAGCCCAACATGTACCTCGCTATGGTGCCATTCTTCCCGGCCAATCGTGCGGTGTACAATCTTGAAGAGCTGGCCCCTAACGTCAAAACCCTACTGAAGTATTACCCGGAAATTGCCAAGTGCATGGGTTGCAACACGTGCACCAAGTCATGCCCCATGGACATTCCGGTAATGGAATACATTTCGGCCGCGTTAAGAGGCGATCTCGAGAAAGCCGCGGAACTTTCTTTCCCCTGCGTGATGTGCGGCATCTGCACCTCGCGTTGTCCGGCAGAACTGGCGCAGTACAACATAGGTATTCTCTGCCGACGGCTTACGGGGCGGCATATTAACCCAGCCGCGGCTCATCTTCAAGAAATGATCGGCAGGATAGAATCGGGGCGTTACGAAGAGCCCTTGAAGAAGCTTATGAGCGCGGATCTGGAAACGCTCCGGAACCTTTATGTGGAACGACAGATGGAACCGCACACCGGGGACGAAATGTGGCAGCCGGACGACAAACAATGGCTCTAATGCAGTCCAGTGCAATAAACAGTGAGAACCTAACCACTCACGTGACATTTGGCGACCGGCACGGAGGCCGATCCTACCGCGTTTGTAGCGCCGGCGTCCCTGCCGGCGGGTTATGAGCCAGTCCGTTGCAGGTCGCTTTTTTCCCGTGCATACGGCCTTATCGCCGAACGGTTACTACAAAAGATACGTTTTCTCTCAAGGTGCATCGCCTTTAAGGCTGGAGGCAATCATGGCATATACGCCGGAATTGATGGCGCTTATCAAAAAAGTTGAGAAGACTCGGCCCGAAAGAGTGGCTCGGAAGAAGGCCGGGCAAGAGTTTCCCGCCCTGACCCTGGAAGAGCGCAGAATACGATTGGAAAGATACCACCCGGACTTCAGATCCGACGCGCTCCGGGATTTGAAGGTAGGGCCTAGCAAGGGCTATGCAGTAGCACAGGAGATTGCCGATACCTTCGAGGCCCGAAGCAGAGTAGACCCGGACAAGATCGACTTGAATGAGGTCCATTACGAAACGGACGTCCTGGTGATCGGGGGCGGAGGGGCCGGAACCGCGGCTGCCTTGATTGCTCAAGAGCATGGAGCGCGAGTCATCATAGCGACGAAACTTCGACACGGCGATGCCAACACCATGATGGCCGAGGGCGGCATCCAGGCAGCCACCAAGGGCTGGAAGGATTCGCCCTATTTTCACTACCTGGATGTGATGGGAGGCGGGCATTTCGAGAACGATCCGGCATTGGTCAAGACGATGGTCACGGAAGCACCCAAGGTCATAGGCTGGCTGGAGCGTCTCGGCTGCATGTTCAATAAGTGGGATGACGGCAAGCTCTTCACGCTTCATGGAGCCGGCACATGCCGTAAGAGAATGCACTATGCCGGAGATATGACCGGCGCAGAAATCATGAGGACCCTTCGCGATGAGGCTCGCAACCGCGTCAGCTCGATTGGGGTCTTAGAGTTTTCACCGGCCGTGGAACTGTTCATGGATGACAAAGGACGATGTTCCGGAGCGGTATTGTACAACCTCGAGACTGAAGAGTATTTTCTCGTAAAGGCCAAGGCCGTTGTCATGGCCACCGGCGGATCGGGCCGTCTTCACATGCAAGGGTTTATGACGACAAACCATTACGGCGCGACCGGCGACGGTCTTGTCATGGGATACCGGCTGGGCGTGGGAGTTCGCTTTCTCCACGCCACCCAATACCATCCGACAGGCGCAGTTTTCCCCGAACAAGCTGAAGGGTTGTTGATCACTGAAAAAGTTCGAGGCGCAGGCGCGAACATTGTGAATATCGATGGCGAACAGTTCGTTTTCGAGCGGGAACCGCGGGATATCGAATCATCGAGCATAATTCGTGAATGCACAAAGGTCGGCAAAGGCGTGCCGGTTCCGGGACAGGCGAACAAATTCGGAGTGTGGCTGGACTCGCCGATGATCGAGATGTTGGAAGGCGCAGGGACCGTGGAGCGGGAATTCCCGGCCAAATTCATCCTGTTCAAGCGGTACGGAATTAACATCTCGAAGCTTCCGATGCTGATCTATCCCACACTCCACTACCAGAATGGCGGTCTTGCTTACAACTCCGATGGGACCACGACAGTGCCGGGCTTCTTTGTCGCGGGTGAGGTAGGCGGCGGAGTTCACGGTGCGAACCGGCTGATGGGAAATTCACTTCTGGACATCACTGTTTTCGGAAGGCTCGCCGGTGAAAGTGCAGGCCAATACGTGAAGGAACGCGCCGACATCGGCCGGCTCAGTGTGGAGCATGTCAGAAAGTTCCACAAAGAACTCGAAGAAGCTGGAATCGAAACAGATAGGGTTTCTCCCATGGTGTTGCCGGACTATGGGAACCCAGAGGTCAAAAAGAGACAGTGGACCACGACCTACGTGGGGACAGTTCGGTAGGACCGGGCTCGTGCCGGTTGTTGGTCCGGACCATCCCTCAAATGTGGACGGTTCGGGAGCCGCAACAAACTCTAAGATCGTTACAATGATGCGTAAGCCCGAAAAACCAAGCACTCTGCAACGAATAGGTCAATACTTCCGCAACCTGCGGGATCCGTCTCCATACTGGAGAGCTCAGGCCGTCGCGTGGGGGATCATTTTGGTTGTCGCCGTGGCCGGTGGGGTTCTCTTCGCTTTTTTGGCGCTTTCTTCAGTCTTCGGAGGCGGGAACATATACTATCAGGCCGTAGGCTCGCCCGGTCCGGTGGTATTCCGGCACTACAGTCATATCTGGTTCAAGAATGGCAAGTACAAGGACTGTAAGACCTGCCACGATTCCATTTTCGCCACCCAGAAGTACGGCACCTTCGTGCTCAGGGCATTGAAGGATTCTCCGCTCAAAAAGATCCACATAGGGCGGAATGCCTCGACTCTTTACGATCCGGGTTCCGCGCCTGTCGATCTGGCTTCTCAGGCGGGTTACAGCGTACCGAGAGCCTGTGCAACGTGTGCCACCGGAAAATGCCATGACGGCAAGGAATCTTTCAGTAGATTGGAGTGCCTGAAATGCCATCAGGCACACTAGCTATTCGATTAGTCTAGGATGAGAGCCCATTTTTAAAATGAGTAAGACTCTTGATACACAAGGCGGTGTGATTCAATCGACGGAGCAAAGTCCCAAAGGCACCGCTTCAGGCAGCGCGGCCGATGTGTCGAAACTGAAGCGCTGGGGAATGCTGGTGGATCAGCGGAGATGTATTGGCTGCCATAGCTGTACCATCGCTTGCAAGAGCGAAAACAATGTTCCACTGGGGTTCTGGCGCTCATGGGTGAAGGGCATACAAAAGGGGCGCTTCCCGGATGTCTCCAACCAGTTCCTCCGGCGCCTCTGTAACCAGTGCGATGCCCCCCCTTGTGTGCAGGTCTGCCCTGTTCAGGCTACGGTAAGGCGTGAAGAAGACGGCGTAGTGGTAATGTACTACGGGAAGTGCATCGGCTGCGGAATGTGCATCGCTGCATGCCCGTACGACGCCCGGTTCTTTAATCCTATTCGCAATACAGCGGAAAAATGCGATTTTTGCGCGGCCCGGATAGATGCAGGACTCCAGCCCGCGTGCGTAGAGGCATGTGTGTCAGGCGCTCTCGTGTTCGGGAACCTAGACGATCCTTCGAGCGAGATCTCACGGAGGCTTGTGTCCCTTGGAACGACGGTCCTCAAGCCGGAGCTGGGAACCAGGCCCAAGGTATTTTATGTGGCCGCAGATCATCAGTTAGAGGGTCGTATCAGCTTTTCCGACGATTTTAAAGTGGAAATACTGGAATATAGGCGGAGCATCCCAAGTCCGGACGCCTCGTTCTGGAAGAAAGAGAAAGCCAAATAAATGGACACAGTGGTTCTTTACAACGTGCCCCATGCAATCCCTTGGAAGATTTACATTCCGCTTTACTTCTACTTCACAGGGCTGTCTGCGGGTTCGTTTATTCTCTCCACGCTCTCCACGGTGTTCAAAATTAAGCGCTTCAAGCCGATGGCGCTTCCTGCGGCAATTATCTCGTTTCTGTTGCTCCTGCTCGCTCCTGCCTGTCTTATCCTCGACCTGCATCAGCCTACTCGATTCTGGCATACTCTGGTCCCCGGATATTTCAACAACACTTCCGCCCTGTCGTACGGGTCCTGGCTATTAACGGTCTATCCTATCGCCAATCTCATATACATCTATTTCATCTTCGTGAAAAACGACCGTGTAACCAGGATATTAGGGATGGTCACCGTCCCCTTGGCGATATTCGTTCACGCGTACACCGGCTTCGCCTTCGCTCTGGTGAGAGCGCGCGCGTGGTGGCATTCTGCGCTTATGCCGGGCTATTTTCTTACGTCTGCTTTGCTTTCGGGGATTGCTCTGCTCGCCGTGGTGGCTCTGATCATGGACCGATACCGGCAGGAAAAGTTGGACCCGGAATTGTATTCGAGTCTTCGCCTCATGATGATCGGAATCCTGTTGGTTGACCTTTTTTGGAATGGAAGCTTCTGGTTGACGTTGCTGGTATCTAATGCTGACGGCCATGCATCCATCCTGATGGCTCTGCATGAGAAGCTTTATGTGTGGGGCGAGATTGTCTCCGGAATGCTCATCCCGCTCACGATTCTTGCTCTCCCGCGAATCGGCAAGCAGAAGGTATGGCTCTGCGTAGCCTCGCTGCTCATCATTGGGGGAGTGTTCCTCATGAGATATTCGGTCGTATTCATCGGCTTTGACATACCGCTAAGCTGATGTGCACAAGTTGAGAAAAGCATGTCTGACGTGACCCGACGAGAATTTCTTCGCCTTGCCGCCTTGATGGGAGGCACAACCCTCTTCGCGGGATGCCATTTCTTCCAAGAGGCTGCACCCATTCCTGAATATATCGAGGGCGCTCCGGGCGTTGACCCTCTGGAAACGCTCCGCGGCGTAAGCAATATCTATACTGTCTGTGGGCAGTGCGCGGGTAATTGTGGGATTCGTTGCAGGGTGGCCCAGGAAACTTTGGTCAAGATCGACGGTAGTCCCTATCACCCTGTATCGGCCAGCCCGTGCCTCTCCTTTGAAACTCCGCTTAAAGAGGCTGCGACACGTAGCGGCAGCGTATGCGCGGTAGGCGGCAGCGCTATTCAGACACTTTACGATCCTTTCAGAATAGCTCGTCCCTTGAAGCGAGTGGGCCCGAGAGGCTCGGGAAAGTGGACCGGGATCTCCTGGAATCAGGCGATCACAGAGATATTGGAAGGCGGGGACTTGTTCGGTGAAGGGCATCTGGTGGGGCTCCTTGAGATCAGGCGACAAAGAGAGGGGCTCAAGTTCCTTGTAGGCAGAGCCGACTGGGGCGCGCTCACGTTTATGGAGAGATTCCTATCAGGATTTCCCGGCGCACAGATGGTTCGCGACAATGAATCTCGATTGATGGATACTGCTCGCACAATTGCGGACCAGGTATTCGGGCCAGGCAAAGGTCCTGTTGATACGGATTATAGGACTGCACGCGTGCTGATCAGCTTCGGAGATGCCCCCCTCGACTCCGGACTTCCTCTCGCCCTTCCGGCCAGACAAATAGCAAATGCGAGAGTCAACGGGCCTTGCCTACGGTGGGCCGTGGTGGACCCCAGGCTTTCCACCTCCGCCTCAAAGGCGGACTTGTGGATACCGGTGATCCCCGGTAAGGATCATGCCCTGGCTTTGGGGATCATGCGATCTCTGCTGGATCGATATTCCGGAATCGTCCGGCAACCAGAGGAGGGTCTTACCAATAAAGTTCGGAGCAGAACGGTCGCAAGCTACGCGGCGGAATGCGGCCTCCCGCGAGCCATCGTGGATAGAATGGCCGACCTCCTCATTGAAGGCGGCGAGCGATCCGCGGCAATTCCCGGAGGAGGCGTCTTGGCAAGCGCGAACGGGAAGGAAGCCGCATTGGCTATCCTTACCCTCAACCTGATGGTTGGCTCTGTACCCGGTTCAGGAGGACTTGCTTACAGGAAAGACGATTTTCTCGACCAAGCTTATAATAAGGTTATGGCCGGACATGAATTTAAAGGACAGGCTCAGACTGGAGGCCTCTCTTCAAAAGCCTTGTTTTTGTGGAACGTGGACCCGGTATACGATGATCCCGCCATGGCCTCGACCTTAAAAGACAAAGGAGAAGTGCCGCTCATGGTGGGTATTGATCGACAAATCACTGAAACCACCGCGCTGGCGGACTATATTCTCCCTGATACCACCTATCTTGAAAGGTGGGATGTCTGTGTTTCACCGCCCTCCGTCACGGCGGAGGGGTTCGGTGTGCGCCGTCCTGTGGTGGGGGTGGTTGACTCCAAGACCGGCAAGTATTTTCCTATTCTCCCCGAAACGAGACAGATGGAGGATATTCTAATAGCTTTGGCCGCATCGCTGAATCTGCCCGGTTTCGGTGAAAAAGGGATTGATTCGTCAGTTCCTCTGAGTAGCGGCCGGGATTACTATACATGGGTGCTCTCAGTCATTCTGAGTACTATGAAAGAAGCGGGGCAGGATGTCTCACCCTCGTCCAAAGAAGTGGCCAAGGTTTTTGACAGGGGCGGCATCTTCCCCTCCTCCAAGAGTTCGCCGGTTTCGCAGACGGGCAAGTCCGATGCAACTTCTCCTATCAAGCAGCGTGAGCCCTTGGGCCACATGCCATATCCGCCTTTATCTTCCGACAATGATCAGTTTGTCCTTATTACCTACACGTTACCGTTTCATCGAACTGCGCTATCCGGCATCAACAGTTGGCTCCTGGAAGTCATTCCGCAAAATAGGCTTGTAATCAATTCCCAAGATGCGGCCAAGCTTAGAATTGTTCAGGGCGGTACCGTCTCTGTTGAAACCATTGACGGAAAAGCCTCTTTGCAGTGCAAGGCCCAGGTTATGCCAGGAATTAGACCAGGGGTCGTGGCCTTGGCAAAAGGGTTCGGATATGGGCAGGCAGGGGTTGCGCGACAAATAATTAACGGCACCGCCACTTCCGAGGATAAAACTCGCGGGGCCGGGGTCAATCCTTCGACGCTTGCTTTTGGAAAAGCGCCTATCAGTGTCAAAGTGAAACCCGTCTGAATGAGCTGGGATGGCCGCGTTAGCCCAAAGGGGTGTCCTAAACAAATTGATTGAACTCTTTAGCCGTTATAGCGCTCCATCATTTCATAAATGATACGCAATTTTTCTGTTTGGAGCAGCCCTTGATAATCCACGACATTTCTCTCCCTGTCTCGGAAGCGCTTGTTGTTTGGCCCGGAGATCCGGCAATTCACATCACGCAGCCCTCGCACCTGGATAAAGGTGACGAAGCTACAGTGAGCCGGCTGGACATAGGAGCGCATACAGGGACTCATGTGGATGCGCCCTGTCATTACATCCGAGGCGGTCCGGGGATAGACTCACTGGACCTGAATACATTGGTAGGCTCCGCGTTGGTTGTCGAAATACCTTCAAATGGGAACATTTCGGTTGAGGTGTTGGAGGAGCTTGCTATTCCTCCGGAAACCAGGCGCGTCCTCTTTCGTACCACAAACTCGGAATTATGGTTAGCGGACAAGAGCCTTTTCCAAGGATTTCGTCGGTATCTCCGCGGACGGTGCGCAATGGCTTGTGGACTTCGGAGTTCGACTCGTAGGTGTAGATTACCTTTCAGTGGCTCCGTTCAGCCAGTCGGGGCCCACGCATCACTCTTTGCTGAATGCAGGAGTCATCATTGTGGAAGGATTGAACCTGGGCGGGATTCGAGCCGGTATGTACACTCTGGCGTGCCTCCCCTTGAAATTGGTCGGGATCGACGGCTCACCTGCTCGGGCAATTCTCATCGAAGACGCGAAGGACTTTTAACAGCGATTCGCTTTCAGACAAGTGCCACCGTGTTTCTTGAACGGGTGGATCTGAAACCGGCCCTGCATTTTCTCATGCAGGGCATAAATCAGTGGTGGGGCGAGCGGCATAAGGCCGCTTAAAAGACAATTTGGCCGGAAGCGGCGATGGAGGCCTGGTCGGACCACACCTGCGATCCATCGAACGAAAAATTAAGTTGAAATAGACTATTGCTTAAATTGTGATCCCCATCTGTCAACAATCTCTTAAAATCGCCTTCAATCCGCGCACTCAAAACACCACTCCGGAACACCCCCATGCTGACATAGAAATGCCAACAATGTCCGCCGGTGTTCTCCGTTGTCACACGATCTCCGACGCGTAAAAGATGAAGATCTTCGTTCTTTGCGCGCACTAGAGCATAATCCACTTCCAATTCCAGATCCAGTGTCGGGAAGATCCTCAAAGTGCGGCCGAGATCGATACTGGTATCGAAAACTCCGCCGAAATATATGTGATTGAATGTTTGCCTGAAATCTATTCCATCACCGGGCAATTCCATCACATCGCCTCCCAGATCAGCCTGAGCGCCGTCATGGGTGGTGAAAGAGAAGTATTGATATCTGTACCCTAGAAGGGGCTTCACGGATGTGAATCCAGTCCAAGGCATGCTTACTGCTAGGTATGAATCAAACAGGAAGCCCTTGTTCAATCTGCACGCGGATTCGCTGAAAATGGTCTTCTGAGAAGGATCCGCATCATCATCCCAGTCGCTGTCCTGCATCTTCGATCCGCTTTCACGGCTCAGATTGACCCATCCCTCAGCATGCGCCGACCATAACCGGGTAGTATACTTTCCTGTGAGACCCAAAAACCATTGATCAATGGGGAACTCCAGGCGGCTGAGAGGGTCCTGGTAGGGTGGCAACGGATTGGAAAACTGATATGAAGTGAAACTGTTGATAAACTTCTTGATGCCGATCGAAGGCAACAGACGCTGAGAACTGTTGACAATGCTTACGGCCTCAGAAGCATTAAAGCCGTTTAAGAAGCCCGGAAGGCCCACAGCCCGACAGTGAGCTGGAGCACAACAACATAAAGCAAGAACAACGAAAACCGCTACGACTCCTCGTACAACCATACCTGTTCCTTCAATAAAAGTGCCGGGACAGAGCCGGCAAAACAAGAAAGTTTAGTGCGATACGAACAGACAGCGAAAGCGCTACCCTTTGGGCACAAGCAAGAGGCCGTCGATTTTATATCGTTTTGTAGAAAGATTAACGCAGTCTTGTCCGCAATGCATTTCCTTACTACTACATCTAACTTAAATCGTTTGCTATTTCATGTATGATCGGTGAAATCATAATAACACGAGCATAATGCCAAGTCAAGCCCGAATTTAGATTACATAAAGTCACTTATTTACATGAGATAATTATCCTAAGTATGCAAACATTTTGATACAAACATAACGCAACATGAACGGTGGCTTGGCATGGATAGTCTGCCTGGAGAGCTGCACAACCCACCTTTCCACGCTCACGGCGTTATGGGCGCGCTCCGGATGCTCGGTCGAGCGATTCTGTAAGGGCTGGCGACCGTGCATTTGTGCTACCGAGCCGATGAGACGCCGCCAGGTGCATGCGCAGATTTTTTTGCAATTCCGTACAGCTTTGGGTATTCAAGTCGATGACTGTCGTTGCAAGGCAGTAGGCGTGAATTTTGAAGTGTGATCCACCCTTGTGGGGCGTTGTACGCTCGCAGGGCACTGATGGCGGCCAAGCAGTTCCTGTTCTTTGAGCCGGCTGTCCGATATCCGTACATACGCCCGGGACCTCCGTGGCTGCCGACAAAGACCGATGAGCAATTAGGAGGCATATATGGGCACTTGGCAATTCATGAGAGATCAGAGAGGTGATCCGGCGTCATCCTCTTCACCCACTTTTTCGCAGGATTTATAATTTAGTATACTTCCGCTGTATTCGAAGGGGATTTGCGTTCATGGTTTAATGGCAGTTTCCTAGGTGCTAAATTAATTGCCCAACGTTGTCTGGGACCGTTTATAACAATAATATATAAGTAATATCCTTGTATAATACTAGGTTTATATTATATTGGTTAATCATTAGAGACTAATCTGTTGATATATATATGGTGTTTGACAAAAAGAGGCGCGGGCTACCATTATTGCTTGACAAGAAGAACTTTTTATTCTAGAAATTTAACATTCCAAAAATTTCGGTGTGCTCAATGGGCTATGCCCTCTCAATAATCTTGGGAAGGCTGGTGTTTTCTTCTGTTATAGGAGGATATGGATATGAAACGTGTCGTTGTTCTTTGCGTAGGAATTCTTGCATTAGCCATAATCCCGGCTGCGGTATCCGCGCAAGGCTTGCTGCCCAATTTTCCCTTGTTGGGTGGGGTCTTTGGTAACAGCGCGGCTTGCGGCGAAACTCCATCTCTGGGACTTGGTCCTCTAGTCGGCTACGTGGGCTGGATGCCATACGTCACTAACGGTGTCGCCCTTGGGGTTGGAGGCGGACCTCTAGGCCCTATTTACGAGATGGATCAGCTCTATAGTCTTAGCGGTGTTTGGTTCGGTCTCGAACAAACCTGCCACTGTTCGGACTGGCTGGGGTTCATGGCGACCGGCTGGTATCTGGTTCCTTCCAACTCCACCTCAACCGAAGTCTACGACAACGGTGTGCTGGGTGCGAGGCCGTGGAACCCAACAAATGAATGGTGGTTTGTGGACGGTGCTTTCCTGATCAACGGTCCTGGCTGCGTCTCCCTTATTTTGGGCCTCCGTTACGATTATTTTAACACCGAATTTTCGAATACCGGTACCTTCTTTACCAGTCCCGCTGGCGTTGCCGCCCCCTTTACTCTGGGGTTGCCCACTGACCAGGCTACTGCAGAATCACAGGGGTGGATTCCCCTCATAGGCACTCAAGTTGCGTACACCAGCCCAACTACAAACCTGACGGTAAGGGCGGTAGGCTTCCCCACACTACTGGGAAATGTTAAGTACAGGGAAACTATCGGCGCTCTGGGGAGCGCGGAGTTTACCGGCACATATAACAACGGCTATTTCTTGGAAGTCTTTACAGACTACACGAGAAAGTTCGGAGCCGGCGGGGTCGGAGTGTTCGCCCGGTGGAATATGACCCACGGAAACTGCAACTCGGATCTCAACCTTCCCGTTGTTGCGGGGAACAACAGCTTCGCTTTGGGCGTCAACCGGACTTCCTGGACCTTCGGTGGGAGCTTCAGCCTAAGCTTCAATTCACCATTCTGATCAGTTGATTCTGGAGAGAGGGTCTGTCGACCCTCTCTCTGTCATGCGAGACCACATATTTAATTCCTGGCCTTGGCCCGTGACCCTCTTCGGAGGGTTTTGTTTTTGGTCAGGCCAGGGGCTACCAAAAGGCATTGCAACGAAAACCAATGGGGGGCATATTGGTTGAAGGAGACTACCGAAACTCTATCTTGGAGCAGTTGACGGAGCCAGCAGTGCCACCTCCTGATGAATATACCATGTGGCTGGAGAGAGCTCGGACGGGCAAGAACGTAGACCAGCTCGAGAAGTCCTACGAACTCCTGGTAAAACGTGTAAAAAGCATAGACCCCTTGACGATTGCGGAGATGACCGATGGTGAGTACAAAGGCGGTGACGGTATCCCACGGGTAGTGATACCATTTCTCCATAGCTGGTTTGTCCTGGAATTGCTTCCGTACCGTATCCGGGCACAGCATCAGATAATTGACACATTGCCAATGAAAGTACTCGTGCTGCAACATCTGATAACGGCCGCAGAGAATCAAGGGACGGCGGTTAGGGTGATGGGCGAATGGATCGATTGTCGGTCATTGCAGCACGGCGCGGTGATGGGGGCTCATTTCTCCAAAACGACCTCTGAACTGCTCGAGCGCTACTTTGCCCTGGCTTGGAGCGAACGGATGTCCCGAGCATTGCAGTGGGGCGGCAAACCAGTGGAACTGGGGGATGAGGGATTCCTCTTCAAATTCTTTCCCAGGTTGCCTGTGGCCTTCATTCACTGGAAAGAGGACCCGGAATTCCCTTCGTTCAGCAAAATTCTGTACGATATCTCGGCCAGCAATTATATGCCAGTTCACGGATTGGCCGCTCTCACGGAGTTCTTGATCCACAGGCTAGCCGAGGGATAAGACCGTGGCATCGGGGCAAGTGCTTGGTACTCAGCGGCGTAAATACGGTGCCATATTTAGATCAACCTGGGCTACACTCGTAGGGTGCTGGTGAGCAGGGCTGTGGCGTGCGAACCGCACCACTCGCGATTTCGCGTCCAGGATTTCTGGCTGACTCCCCTCGAATAGTGCGGTTCCCCCGCCGGATGCCACTGCTGGCTTGTCCAGCAGTGGCATCCAAATACGCGACCGTAATTCCGCAACCCTATGTTTACTCCGTGTTTTTTCCGGGCAATGCTTCCGGGCTAGCGTTTTTCTCACCCGGACGGCCTGAGCCCAGTTTTTCTTTCAACTGCTTCACCCAAGGCCGAACCATTACAGCATGAGGGCTATTCCCCGCTTCCTTCAAGAACAGCTCCCATGTTTTCAATGCTCCGGCGTCGTCCTTGAGGTCGTCTCTAAGCACAATTCCGAGGTTGAACAGGGCCATTGGATGTTCCGGATTTACTGCCAAGGCCTGGCGGAATGCTTTGACGGATTCTTCAGGTTTGCCGAGTTTTCGGTAGCTGATCCCCATGTCGATCATAACGTCGGCATTCCGAGGATCAATCTGTAAAGCTTTCTTATATGTCCCTACTGCCTTGGAATAATCACCGGCATCGAAATAGCAGTTTCCGAGCAGCACAAGATTGACAATATCTTTAGGTTTGGCCGTCAGCATTTTCTGTAGATCGGCTATTTTAGCCCTTAATTCAACTTGTTGGTTTCGTTGTTCGTTCACGGCGGGCGAACCCTGCACCGCACGCACCCCGCTGTCCAGTTTCCAGGCCGAAAATGCTATTCCGGCAAGAAAGCCCGCTGCAAAGAATCCCAACCAGCCGAGCCACAAAGAGTTTTTCTTCACTAAATCTGCTCCTAGTCGACTTTCCTCCAAGGTAACATAAGCGGCGGCGGCATGGAAGAGAAGCACCACAACCCAGGAATGTGGAACCAGAACCTTTTCGCGGGGGCCAAATCCGTGGTAAGGTCGGTTTGGCGTCGATCCGGACATCACGATCAATTCTAGCCTCGCTGTTCGGAATGGTCCCCACTGGGAAGGTAGAATCCTCAGGAGAGCTGTTTATGGATGATATAAAACGGAAATATAGGACGGTCATGGATGATCATTTCCCTGAGACGATGAAGATTATCTTCGGGAATCAGGAGTTGGAATACAGGAAACGGACATGGAAGATTGCCGATTCGTCCGGGATTTTAGTGGAAAAGGGCCTACGATACGGCGAAAATCCCGGCCAGGAGGCTGCTCTTTACGAATTGACATCAGGCAACCTGGTGCTGGGCGACTGCAAATTTGTGGAGCCCGGAAAGGGTCTGGTCAGCTCGCTGAGCGAGCCGGAGATGATCCAAGCCGGGAAGCACCCAGGCAAAATCAATCTCACCGATGTGGACAACGCGCTAAATATACTGAAATTTCTTATGAAATCACCTGCCTGCGCAATAATGAAGCACAACAATCCTTGCGGTGTGGCAGTTCACGAAGATATGTCAGAAGCATATTGCAGGGCCAACATGGCTGACCGCATAGCTGCTTTCGGCGGGGCAGCGGTTTTGAATCGCCCGATGGACAAAGTTACCGCGGAATTGATTGCACAGAATTACCTCGAAGTAGTGGCCGCGCCCGATTTTGAAGAGGGTGCTGTGGAGATTCTTTCCAGGCGCAGAAACCTGCGGATACTGGCAGTGCCGAGGATCGACAGACTTCAGGACTATGTGACCGTCCGCTTTGTTGATTTCAAATCACTCATGGACGGCGGAATCATAGTTCAACAATCCTCGGTTAATGCCATTCTGTCGCCGGGAGACCTTGTTCAGGCCCGGGCGCATCATCAGGATAGGGAATATGTGATAGAGCGTCTCCCAACCGGGCGAGAGATACAGGACATGATTTTTGGCTGGGCAGTTGAGCAGGGCGTCACATCGAATTCAGTTTTGTATGTGAAAGACGGCTGCACCGTTGGTATCGGGACAGGCGAGCAAGACCGGGTGGGTGTCGCTGAACTTGCAGTAGTCAAAGCGTATACGAAGTACCGGGATCGCCTGGCTTTCGAGCGTTATAAGGTTCCCTTCTACGAGCTGAATGACGAGACGATTCGTGAAAGCCTGGACATGGAAACGCGGCAGTGCAAAGCCGGTTTGTTGGGATCGGTGATGGTTTCCGACGCATTTTTCCCGTTCAGAGACGGAGTGGAAGTAGGCATAAAGGAAGGCGTCTCTGCAATAGTCCATCCTGGCGGCTCCGAACGGGACTTCGAGTCGATTCAGGCTTGCAATGAGGCAACTCCTCAGGTGAGCATGATGTTCACAAATCAACGAGCTTTCAAGCATTGAGCCGGCCCACTACCGGTGTTGCCCGAGCAGTGGGCTTCGGGGTCGAGAAACGAAAGATGATAAAAGGACCCCTTGCCTTATTGTTACTTGGGATAGTCGTATTGCAGCCTGAACCTTCAGCCGCACTTTCCTTCCAGGAAGTGGACAGTCGCATTCAGGCCAGCGACACCGCGCTAAAAGGCGCCCTTGATATGCCCGAGCGAGGTATTCCCAAAGACTTGCTCCGAAGATGCCGAGGACTGGCAATTTTCCCGGCGGTTCTAAAGGTGGGCCTGGTACTTGGGGTGAGTTTCGGAAAAGGAATTGTCCTTAGGAGAGACGAGAAAACCGGACAGTGGAACGGCCCTGCTTTCTTTACTATTCGGGCTGGTAGTGTGGGGCTTCAAGCAGGCGCGCAGACCACTGACCTAATTCTTCTCGTGATGAATGAGGAAGGCGTTGAAGGACTTTTGGAGGATAAATTCACACTTGGAGCAGATGTTTCCGTTGCCGCTGGCCCTGTGGGAAGAGTGGCTTCAGCAGAAACTAACGTTCGACTCGAATCGGGCATTTTGTCCTATTCGAGATCAAAGGGCTTGTTCGCAGGTTTCGCCCTCAAAGGCGCAGAACTCAAACCTGACCAGGAGGCCAACGAGGTCTATTATGGAAAAGGCATCACTGTTCAGGACGTCCTTTATGAAGGCAAAGGATCCATTTCAGATAATGCGCGCCTTCTTCTCAAAAACCTGGAGGACGCAACCCGTTGAGGCAGCGCGCTATTGATAAAGCCTGTTCATTAACCCCTATGAGATCCTTGTCTGCTAAAATTGCCGTCGCAGTGTCACACCAGATGACGATCCACCGCCGAGAATGGAAGTAGATGCTTTGACTCGAGTTAATTCTAACGGCAGGGAAAAAGCATTCCAACGCCACTTTTCCGTAATGTCCTGCGCTTCTCTCATCGCTCCCTTCACGTTGGTCGTATGTTTTCTCCTGTACCCAAACGGCTGTTCCGGCCAACAGACGTCTGAAGAACCTTCTTCGAAGATTGTGATCCTGAAGCAAAGGCACATTCTGGAGTTCCATCAGAATGGAAAGCCTGTGAGGACTTACAGGGTTTGTCTTGGATTGAACCCGCTCGGTTCCAAGCGAGTCACCGGCGATGCAAAAACCCCTGAGGGAGAGTATTTCATTTGTTATAAGAATGCCGCGAGCCGTTTCCATCGCTTCCTGGGTATCAGCTATCCAAGCGCGGCAGACGCCCAGACCGCGTTTGAGAGCGGTCTAATATCGCTCGATAAAAGGGATTATATCGTGAACACTCTTAGGACTGGGAAAGCCCCTCCCTGGGATACTACGTTGGGCGGCTGGGTCGGAATACACGGGTATCCGAGCGATGAAAATGAGAGAAAATGGGTGACGCTTCTCTACCCTAAACCTGACGACTGGACGGACGGGTGTATAGCTATGTGGGATTTTGAAATTGAGGAGCTATTTTCCAAGGTCTCTCTGGGAACACCTGTTATTATCTCGCCCTGAGACTAATGCGCCGTCAAACGAGTGACAATCCCAGACAGGATATGGCAGGCAGTCCCCGCCGGCGACTCGCGAACAACAGGCACGGAGACCGGTCCTAAGTGGATTGCCGCGCGCGGACACGATGACATGTGGGGGCGAGTTTGAAACCCTCCCCCACCAGAAATAAGGCGTGACTTGCTTGAAAACGAATCGGGATGACTCCTATTGTCTCATGCTGTGCATGCTGAAAGTCTTGGCCTATTCTCCGCCGTGGAGTTCCCAGTAAGATTCAATGGCCGTGCTGCGGGGTCCTTTCAGGATTGGTTGTTCTTGCGGGACCCAGTTTTGGCAAGGTCCTGCTCGTTTTGCTTCAGGTAGTTTTCGGCCTGCTGGATCAGGATTTTCAGGTCAGGTACTGACATCGTGTGCAGGTAATCTATTTCTCCCTGAATCTCCTTCAAGATGTTGGCAAGTTTGGCCTGCCGCTCTTCAACCACCAGAAGAGTCGTGGCAACCTCCGTGGAAAGACCTGAGAGGCCTAGGATCCTCTTTCTGCTCAACAGCCAGATTGTGACCGGGAAACCTATGGCTATGATTATCAAGGCGATTACCATCAGCCTTACATACTTGACCAGCTCCGCGCCGAGCATTTTGTTGACGTATGACCGCTCCTCGGCTTTTTCGCCCGTGCTCTTGATGGACTTGAGCGTTTTTTCTATCATTGATATCCGCTCATCGGGGGTCAATTTTGGCTGATCTGCGGCATTTTCTGCAGCAGCTTCGGCACCTGACGTTAAAACCTCAGACTTTGAGGGAACCGGAATCCCTGATGTTTCCTGGCCAAAGGCCCCGATCTCATTCAGGCAACAGAATGTCGCAACTAGCGCTAGGCAACACACACACCTGATGATGAAAAAACCAACTTGCCTTATGTCCGACTTTCTGTCTGTCATGTTCGTAACCCCATCATTTGATAATGCCTATTTCCTTTCCCACGCGGCCACATGTCTCGACGACCGTTTTCAAGTCCTCCAAGGTATGTGTCGCCATCAGACACATCCTTATTCTTTGGGCGCCTGGCTGCACTCCCGGGGCCAAAATGCAATTGGTAAAGAGCCCCTCATCAAAAAGGCGTTTCCAGAAGTAAAGTGTGCGCATATCGTCTCCCACAATTAAAGGGACAATGGGAGTCTGAGTCGGCCCGGGATCGAACCCTAGCGCACTGATCTCTTTCATCAGGAAGCGTGTATTTTCCCAAAGACTCTCTCTGATTTGCGGCTCTGTTTGGATCACCTCAAGCGCGGCCTGAACGGCAGCTATAGCCGATGGAGGCATAGAGGCCGAAAAGATCAGGGCGCGGGAATGATGCTTTATATATGAAATGACGCGCTCCTCTCCCGCAACGAAACCGCCCAGGGAGGCAAAAGATTTACTGAAGGTACCCATGACCAGATCCACCTCGTCCGTTAGGCCGAAGTGCTCCAGGGTCCCTCTTCCGTTTTGGCCCAGTACCCCAAGGCCGTGAGCGTCGTCCACCATGATCCTGGCACCAAATTCCTTAGCTGTGGCCACAATGTCCGGAAGGGGGGCGATGTCTCCTTCCATGCTGTACACACCATCAACAATTACAAGTATCCCATCGGAGTCAGAACTGGCTTCAAGATTCCTGCGAAGAGACTCAACATCGTTGTGGCGGAATCGCCTCACTCTGCCGAAGCCAAGGCGGACAGCGTCGAGAATGCTCGCATGTACAAGGCGGTCAACGATGACCGTATCAGTCCTCATGAGGAGAGGTGCAATGACGCCCTGGTTGGTCAAAAAACCGGTGGTGAAAACAAGTGCTGCATCCTTCCCGATAAAGCGAGCAAGTGAGGTTTCGAGCTTCTCGTGGAGATCGAGAGTGCCGTTGAGGAAACGCGAACCCGAACAGCTCGTTCCGAACTCCTCCAAGGCTCGCATAGCAGCCTGCTTGACCTTGGGATGAGTGGTCAGCCCCAAATAGTTGTTGGAGCCGACCATGATCGTGTCTCGCCCATCTACAGTGCAATGCGGGCCGTTTAGGGCAGAGATTGCTCTGAAGTACGGGTAGATCCCCGATGATATGGCTTCTGCAAGCCCCAGTTCCATACCGTTTTCGGAAATAACAGGATTGCGGGTAAACGAAAAGCATTTCTCAAAAAGATCGGACATGGTGCAATGTTCCCGTCTAATTTGACTTTCTGCCCCTAGCCCTTACGGCTTAGCGGAAAATAACAGGCAGTGTGGACGGGATGCTTACCCTCCCTCATTTTAACGTGACGTTCAGTTAAAAACGACTGCCTATGCACACTTGAATCCGGCTGGACCACAGGGAGCCCCATAGTGCATGAAATCAGATTCACGAGAACTGCCCTTCATGCTTTTGGGCGACTGCCACTCTGTGTCGGGAATGCCGCTCAACTTGTTCGGGGTAAATTTGCAAATTGTGCCTCAAGATCGCCGGAGGCTACCGGGCAGTCCGAAAGCCTCCCATCATTTATGCCCTACAAACGCGCAACTCGTCAAGGCTTGGGCTGGAACGCAACTAGGCTGCGAATCGGTCCATCCAAATAATGAGAAAGAGCTCAGATCGAACGTCCACGATTCTGAAAAGTGAAAAGAGGGCCTGAGGAGGCCCTCTTTATCGTTCAAGCGCCGACTTTCACAAAGATAATGCGGCTGCTAGTAGCCTTGCAGGAAGTCGGCCAGGATGTCCACCGATTGCTTTTCAACGATTTTGTCGAAAATCTTGTCTTTGACTTCCTTGGGGAGGAGTTCGATGCTCTTGGTAGTGGCGCTGTCGAATTTGGCTGTCGGAAACGTTTTTAGAATCTTTTCCTTCTGAGCGTCGTTTGCATAGACCCGAAGTACTTTCAAACCTGCGAGCATTTCTTCCGGCAGGTCGGAAAGTCCGGCCTTTTGCAGCTTTGCGTATCTGTCCTCGTTGATCCAGATATTAATCGGATATTTTTCTTCGGCCATGTTGTAACCTCCTACTTCAGGGGCGGGATTTCGAAAACAGGAATCCTCTTTTCGAGATAGGTGTCGGTGACGAACGGGGAGCCAAAGCCATACTTTTCCCCGCATTCAATCATTACGTCAAACACTTCAGGTCTATAAATGAGGCGAGGCGGTTTGACGCCGTCCTGCACGATGCTTCTCATTACTGTTCCACTGAATTTCTGCCATTCTTTTTTGTGGTTGCAAATACCTTCAGAGGTAATTTCGCCACAATGCGGGCAATAGAGCCAATTCATGGAATAAACCGGTGTGATTTTCAGCTCATCCTGCACCGTTGCCAAAAGATGATGAGCGTCGTACGCGCCGTAGTAAGTTCCCACGCCAGCGTGATCTCTGCCATACATGTGATGAGTGAGGCCGAGATTGGTTCTCAGGGCTGCATGGAATATTGCTTCTTTGGGGCCCGCATACCTCATATCCCAGAATGTCAGTGAGGTCAGGTGGTTATGGTCGCCGAAATATCCCGCTTTTCTTAGCTCGTCATGCGTAAGGATGATGGCTTCGTCGATATAATCACCTTTACGTTTTTCGCCGATGATCGCGTTTACCAAAACTCCAACAAGAGGCTTTTCGATGGGCAACTCCGCGTACGTCTGCAACCAAGCTCCCTTCATGAGCCATTCATGTCCGGTATGGGGAACGTTCCTGGTCTGATGGGCGACGATTCTTTCCCAGCCCTTGTCTTTGAACCGCTTTCTCATTTCTAGAGGGGGGATGAAGTAAGGATCGTATGGGGCATTGATTTTCGGGCGTTGCACGAGAGTCACTTTTCCACCGACGAATTTATCTTTGCAATCATAGATTCGAGCACAGCCAGGGTGCTTTGCCTCATCAGTTCCGAAAATTGCAAGGCACATGGCCTTCTTATCGTAATCGAATATCTCTTCAATCTCAAAAATTGCCATGGGATTGCCGCCGTAGGTCAGCACAACGGAATTACCCGCCTTCAAGTTGTATTTGGAGATCTCCTCATCGGAAACGTCAAAGAGGAGGGGAATGCTCCAAACAACACCATTCTTGAGCCTCATGTTCTTGCAAACGGAATCCACATCGGCCTTGTTCATGAAACCTTCGATGGGTGTGAAGTATCCATAGGTTAATCCTATGACTTCATTTGCGATCTGGCTCCGGATTGGAATTTGGGTAAGACCCTTGATCTTCGCGGCAGCCTCCTTCGGCTCCAGGATCCGCTCTACAATCTGTTTTCCACCGTGTCCTATTTCCGCCATATTTTTTCTCCTTTCTTCACCTTAAAGTCTCAACTCGACTTTAGGAAGAAGTCCTATAGGGCTTCAAAAAACTGCATCAGCCTCAGTACGATGCTCTTACTCCGCCCAATAACGTTTCGAAAGATGGAATGGAACAGCAATGACAGTCGTGAAAGTGGTTTACTGTAGTGAAACTGCGGCCTTCTGTCAAGACCAAAAACTCTCACCCATTTGGCGAAGCTAGATTTTCAGCGCCCCTGCCCGTACGCATGGGCAAGGCCAGAATAAGATTATGGAAGACCTCTTCCGGCTATGACGACTGTTTTGATCTCATCGTCTCGCGGTCAGCAAATCCGGCACTCGCCAATGTGCGCGCACAGGCCCCATTGGGGAGTCGCTGAAACGCTTTGCAATGAGAATTCCGGAGAGTTCGTTGGGAGAGAAATACGCCAGAGGGTTGTACACCTTGTTTATTACACGAACTTCCAGGTGGAGATGCGGTCCGGTAGAACGCCCGGTGTTTCCGACGAGTGCAATCTTTTGGCCGCGGCGTACCCGCTGGTTCTTCTTGACCTTGATCGCGCTCAGATGCGCATAATACGTGTAAACACCTCGACCGTGATCTATGAGGACTGTATTGCCATATCGCCGAAATCTCTTGCGGCTTCCCGTGAAAATCACGCGTCCATCCGCGCAGGCTAGTACGGGGTGGCCGATTGGCGCTGCAATGTCGAGTCCTTTGTGAAAACGACCCCATCGGTAACCGAATGGAGAAGTGAGAACTCCTCCAAGCACAGGAAATTTGAGTTCTGGAACGACAGGATCTCGCTTGCCTCGAATGGGGGCCGAAAGCTTGAAGTTATGTTTCCTTGCTGCCGAGCTTGCTGTCGCACTTTTTTCCCATCGCAAATCTTTTTCGCCGTCCGCCAGCAGCGCCTCGGAAGGGAGAAACACCTCGTCTCCTTTCTTTAGAGCGTAAGGAGGAAGAATCCTGTTGATTTTTGCTACCTTGGCCAGATCCAGGCCGTAGACATCACAAATTTGCCGGAGGTTTTCTCCCGCTGAGACGATATGAAACGCCCCCTCTTTTTGAGGAGCCGCAAATGGCGAATTCTTTTTCGCGATATCAACTTTTTGTTGAGAAGTGGATTTTAAGTCCGGAGTCTTCTTGACTATTCCTACGGTAGTTGAGCAGGAAGCAAACAAAGGCAGGAGAATCGCCGCAAACCATTTGACTGTACGATCCATACCTTCTCCAAGCAAAAAATCCAATCCATTAGAGCGCCATTGTATCGTTTGTTGACGTTTATGTCAATTATAAAAGGGACTAATAAATATTTATTTATGTATATTCTAGATTGTCGCTGTAACTTGTTGGGGTGGAGAAGCCGACGGAGACACACAGGCCACGAAAGAGGTGATAAATCTTATCTGCGTCTCTGTGTGTCTCGTCTTTTGCTAACGAACGGATCTGGGCATCAGAGTCCGGAAGTAGGACCAATTTCCGGCAAAACGACAACGGTTCGCTACGCGTTTTCTCCAACCGATCATTTCCCGTGTGGGGGTACGGTCTTGCCAGCAGCGGCCGGCTTGGGGGCCTCGTTAACCTTTTGAGTCTCCTGGGGACTTTGCTTGGCCACCAGCCCTGCCAGTTCTTGTTTGACGCTGCCAAGCTCGTCCTTATAGTCTTTCACTTGCCTGGTCAGATTCGATTGGGCATTCTTTTTGATCTGGTTCATCTGGTTTTCCAAGGTGGCAATGTGAGCATCCAGTTGAACCCTCTGCTTTACGAGGCTATCAATCGAAGCTGCGATCGCCTTCATCTGTGGGTCCAATCCCTGCTCACTCTGTAGCTTCGCCTGATTGATCTGGCTTTGTAGGCGTTCAGTTTTTTGTTTGAGCAGAGTGATCTGGCTCGTAAAGTCTAGGGCATAGCAGGTCAGGCAAAGCGCCACCATGAGAATTGAAAGAGTCATCGTCGGGACGACAATCTTCTTCATCGCTCAGCTCCTCTTTCCGTAGATTTGAGACCACGGGTCTCCTTCCTCGGGGGACATTCATATCACAGACGCCAGAGAATGCAACAATGTTTTTAGCAATAATGACAAAAAGTTCTGTGATAAATCGTAACCATAACTTTAAGTAAGTGCGATCTAAGACCTTTAGCCCTCCGTCGACAGGTCCAAGAGGCCCCTGTTCAGGCCCTCTCCAGCAGCCACGCCTCGCTGGGTCCGAAAGACCGCGCATCTCCATTTGCACGTTCGTATACAGCGGCCCATTAACTGGCATTTTTTGTTTACTTTCATCGAGTCTGATGGTAGAGATTCGGCCTGAGTAGTAAATCCGGCCTCTTTTTCGTGCGGTTGATTAGGAAAGACCGGGTTACGGTATAGATCCGCATGTGCGGTGGTTCGTAAAGGAGGCTCCCCGTCTTGCCTGGCTGGCGCCATCAGATTGAATCCCCCAATGTATACCGGTTCTTGTTAATTTTATTAACCGCATGCAGTGTCTTACCCGATTTGTGTCAAGCGGCTCCGACGATCCCTGGTGAAGGCAGGCATGGCCTTTTTTACGTGGTTACTCATCTGCACCCTGTTGCTTACGTCATTCTGTTTCTCGTGGCCGTCTTGTCCATAATTAATTTGTTTGTCCAGGGCTGGTTACCCCTGAAAACATTGCACTCCTTGTCGTTTATGGCCCTTCCCCACAGGCTCCGAAGAAAAGCCGAACAAGGTCCGACCGGCCAAGGAATGAAAAGAGTTGGAATTCATTCCTCCGGCACGAATAAGCAGGCTAAGCCGACCAAGGCCCTCGGTCGGCCGCCCAGCGGAAAACCCGCAGATGAAGGGATTGTTAATCTTCGCCGCGTGGTACGGAGTACGGGCGGCCGGGCGGCGGCGAAGGTCCCCACGCCTCTGGAAGGAATCAACCACCCATTGCCGCAATTTTCTCGTACAGCGGAGCCCCAAACCGGCAACCCCAGGGTCTTGGAGCGAGAACAGGATCAAAAACGGTCTGGCACTGAATTCAAGTTTTCTTCCGCTGTGGATTTGGTTCCGCAAGAAGAAATGGGCCGCCGGGAGAAAGAACAATTAGTTGTTTCCGGCACCGTGACAGGACCGGACGGACATGGGATAGCCTCAGTAATGGTTTACTTAGTTGATGAAGCGGGTAGTCGAGTGGGACAGTCGTCTCGATCTGCCCGCGATACCGGGGAATTTAAAGTGTTGGCCCACGAACCGGGAAAGTACGCGCTCAATGGGTACAAAAGGGGGTTCGTCGCGGAGAGCAGAGAGCCGCTGATTTTACCCATTGAATCGGGAAAGATCGAGGGATTCAATCTTCGTATGATACCGGAGGGGTGCCTAGTTCATGGCCGCGTTCTTTTGGAAGGCAGTAGAGAAGGCGCCCCTGATTTTGAGGTCCGATGCTTTTGTGAGGACGGCGCTTTTGCCCGTTCAGATCGCTCCGACTCTGCTGGTGAATTTGGAATTTCCGGGGTGCCGCTTACATCAAAATGTTCTATCGAAGTTTGCGGAACGGGCGGCGAGGTCCTGGCCAAGTCTGCCCCCTTCGAAACGCTACATAAGAAAGAAGTTTACCGCGAGATCGCCATCGCGCCCTTTCCGACTTCAAGAAGCACTTCGACTGCGACTATCGATCTAGCCGATGTACAGGAAGACAATACTGGAGAGCAAGGAGAGACCACGCAACTCCCTTTGCATGGTCAATAACTCGGATAATACGGCGTGAGCCGTTATTGACAAATTCACTTTGGTGGCTGCGTCTCATAGGTTCTCCGCGTGTACTAAGGATTTCGTGAAACTTGGCGCTACCGGCCACCAAGCCGAACCGCTCGGACTTCTACTCCTCCTTTGAGTTTTCCGATCACTAATCTTTGTATTCGTGGATTTGCAGTGGCCAAATCGGCTTTCAGCTCACCTACCCACGCGTCGCCGGATTCGAGCAGGTCCGCCTTGTTCAGAAAAGGCACGACGCGTGCCTTCTCCGGGGTATTTTTCAGCGCACCTTGGGGATGGTTCAAAAGTCTGGACACAGCACGCGGCGCGATTTTTTCCCCCCTATTCACACCACTAACCGACAAAAATTTCTCCAGTCGGAAGACCCATTCCTCAGTGGCCGGCTTTCCAATACTGTCGAGACCCACCACCGGTATGACAAGATCGGTAAAGTCCGGTATCACTGGTTCCCATGTTTCGGGAGCTTTAATCGGGCGACCGGACGCTCCGTCAGCCTCGATCAATACTCTATGTGCGAAAACCAGGCAGCGCCTGAGAGTTTCTTCGGCGGTTCCAAGAAGCTTGCCGCTCGCATTATCTTGAGATCGGGCTACCGTGACATGTCCGTATTCAGAGAGGCGGCCCGAGAGGGATGCTAGTTCAGGGTCGTCCTCCAGTAAGATCAGGCAAGGGGATTCATAGGTTTTCGGAGGCATGATCTTGGTAGTGGTCGTGGTGACCACCTTTTCGCGGCGTGTCACCATTTCCCTGGCCAGGGCATACATCAGCGAAGTCTTCCCGCCTGCTCCTACCAGGGCAACCGTGCGAATTGTCGAGTCTATGTCAAAGCAGTCCAGAAGAGATTTGCTGTCCGAGAATTCGGCCACGGATCAGATCCAAGGTGGTGTAAGGCCGTACCTTATGCGAAACGATGCGGCGTTTCCTGAGACAATCATAGGACCCTTGCACGGCTGATATTTGTAAAACTTAAGGACATAGGTGCCTCTGTCCCCTATGTCGTAGCACTTGGTTTGGTTGTCCCAGGTAACCCACACCTTAAAGCGGTCCAGCAATTCAAAAGGAGGATTACACCTGATATCAAACACCTGCACGTATACAGGCCCGACGTATCCGTCCGGCCAATTGATGAAGTATCTTGTTCCACGTGCAGAGGACAGGGTTGGCGCCACCATCATGATGACTAATGCCAAAATTATCGAACGACAAATCCATTTACTCATGTCAGTTCCTCTCGCATCATCGCTGATCACCCGGAGAAATGTCATGATAAATATATCATAAATAACATTAAGTTGGTAGTGTTTTTTAATGTTTTACGCTAAACATTTAGTTCTGCGGGGGAATTGTCGGCCCCCTGTTATCGCGAGCAGTGAAATCCCGCGTCCCGCGGAAAGGCATCAGAAGAAAAGATTGCTTTGCTCTCGGAATGAAAATCTTTTGGTGCTCGTAACCGAGGAATCACGGTTTTATATGAATTCAGCGTTCGGTAGGCTCGTTTGGCTCCACCTCGGAAGGCCCCGATGAATCGGCTCCCAGATTTGGATTCAAGCTGTTGAAGAGTGCGATTTGATCCTGTATGGACATCCTGCATTTAGCCTTAGCGCTCCCCGGGGAACGGCAACTCCTGCAACGCGTCTCGGAGCAATTCTGGCACATCTTGCAGTCCGGGCACGGACGTTTACCGAGTGAGACCTGATTTGAAATGGATTGCATCATGGCGCCTGTCATGCTAGTTTAACAAGACTTTCCAGCATGTCAAACACAAAGAGAGTTTCATGAATTCCGTTGCTGTTAAAGAGACTTCCTTGTCCCCAATCGTCCTCGTCGGCAGGGGCAAAGTTAGGGATATCTATACGATTGAAGACAAGCTTCTCATCGTCTCCACCGATCGGCTGTCGGCGTTCGACGTCATTCTTCCGGATCCTATTCCGGACAAAGGAAAAGTCCTCAATCAGCTCAGCCAGTTCTGGATGGCCAACACACGCCACATAGTGCCGAATCATCTCATTTCGGCGAACGTGAGCGATTATCCACCGGAATGCGGAAGATTTGCGGAAGTGTTGGAAGGTCGGAGCATGCTGGTACGCAAGGCCCAAGTCTTTCCCGTGGAATGTGTTGCGCGCGGATACCTCATCGGCAGTGGCTGGAAGGATTACAAGAGTACGGGAAGACTATGCGACATCCCTTTGCCGGCTGGTCTTAAACAAGCCGAAAAGCTTCCTGAGCCTATCTTCACACCGTCTACCAAGGCTAACCTTGGGGACCACGATGAAAACATTTCATTTAGTCGGACCATGGATCTTGTGGGAGAAGAAACAGCCCAATGGCTGCGGGATAAAACGATAGAACTCTACTTGCAAGGTTCACGATGGGCCGAGGAGCGCGGGATCATCGTGGCGGACACGAAGTTCGAATTCGGAATGGTCGATGAAGTCCCGACCTTAATAGACGAAGTTCTCACGCCTGACTCCTCTCGTTTTTGGCCGATGGATGAATACCGGGTTGGAATTTCCCCTCCGTCGTTGGATAAGCAATTCGTCAGAGACTACTTGGAAGGCCTGGCCTGGAATAAGAAAGCGCCCGCGCCTAGTTTGCCCGCGGAAATCATCGCGAAAACAAGGGCCAAGTACCTGGATATTTATAGGATTATCACCGGCAGCAGTTTGTAACTCGCTTTGGAGGATTGTTAGGACCTATCGGGGATTTGCGCCTCGATACCTATACCCCGGTTGAGTGCCCCCCTAAGAATCCGGCATCGTCTGGCCTCATACTCCGGTCTGCGAGGGTTCCTGGAGGGAGCGTGCAATTAACTCATGATCTCTGTGCCTGTCCGATTCCACCTTTATCTTATTATTCAGCTAGTTACGTTTCGCGAACATCCGCAAAACTCGACTTGACATTGAGCATGTTCCGTTAGAGATTACCCCCGTTATTTCGTGCGCAGGTATCGCTCGCGGATGGCTTGAGGCAGCCGCTAATCGGCATTATTATAGAATAGGATGCCTGCGATATTCCCCCTCTTTCGATTTCCGTAACTCAAGGCGGAATTCGACAGGCAACTAAGATTCTTGAGTAGATCTGGAGCCGTCATGTACAAGAGTACCAAATTCATGTTTATAACTGGCGGTGTTCTTTCCTCTCTGGGGAAAGGACTGTCGGCAGCCAGCATAGGCGCGCTGATGGAATGCAGAGGTCTTACGGTGACCCTGCTGAAGATGGACCCCTACATTAATGTGGATCCGGGGACGATGAATCCGTTCCAGCATGGAGAGGTGTTTGTCACGGACGACGGTGCGGAGACCGACTTGGATCTGGGGCATTACGAGCGGTTCACCCATGCCACGCTGCGTCAAAAAAACAATTTTACGACCGGCCAGATCTACGACTCTGTAATTCAAAAGGAGCGAAGAGGAGAATATCTTGGGGCTACGGTGCAGGTGATCCCTCATATTACCGACGAAATCAAGAATAAAATCCGAGATCTGGGGAACGGTGTCGATGTAGCCATCGTCGAAGTGGGTGGAACTGTGGGAGATATCGAAAGCCTCCCCTTCCTTGAAGCCATACGGCAGTTGCGGGCCGACCTAGGACCGCAAAACGTCCTCTATATCCACCTCACCTTGCTCCCGTATATTAAAGCTTCCGGAGAAGTGAAGACAAAGCCCACGCAGCACAGTGTCAAGGCGCTAAGAGAAGTCGGGATCCAGCCGGATATTCTGATATGCCGGACTGAAAAAAAGGTAACTCGCGAGATCAAGGAAAAGATAGCCTTGTTCTGTAACGTCAGGCCGGAAGAAGTCATTGCCGCCGAGGATGTGGACTGCATATACGAGGTTCCTTTGAAGTTTCACGAAGAAGGGCTGGATCAGAAGGTGGTCGAGCTTCTCAATATCTGGACGCGTGCCCCGAGGCTCGATGAGTGGCTGTCGTTCGTGGATCGCGTCAAGTCCTTACGAGAAGAGGTAACTATCGGGATTGTCGGTAAGTATGTGGAGCTTCACGAATCGTACAAGAGCCTGAATGAGGCGCTTTTTGCCGGCGGCGTGCACAATAACGCGAAGGTTAACTTAAAGTTCATAGATTCTGAAATGCTTGAAAAGCATGGCATTCGGAATGAATTTGACGACGTAGACGGCATTCTGGTACCGGGAGGCTTTGGTTCACGCGGAATCGAAGGCAAGATCAAGGCAGTTCGACACGCGCGGGAGAATCGGATACCGTTTTTTGGTATCTGTCTCGGAATGCAGATGGCAGTAGTAGAGTTTGCAAGACATGTGTGCGGAATGGACGGCGCCAATTCCACAGAGTTTGATTCACGTACGCCCTATCCCGTGATCGATCTGATGGACGAGCAACGTTCTATAATGGACAAGGGCGGAACCATGAGGCTCGGGGCGTACGAGTGCGCGATACCTCCGGAAAGCCTTTGCCACAAGATTTACGGCAAGACGGTCATCAGTGAGCGGCATCGCCACCGTTATGAATTCAACTCAGGGTACAGGGAGCGGCTGGAAGAGCAAGGCCTCAAAGCAGGTGGGCTCTCACCCGACGGCAAATTGGTGGAGTTGGTCGAGTACGCAGATCACCCGTGGTTCGTGGGATGCCAGTTTCATCCCGAGTTCAAATCACGACCCATGGATCCTCATCCTCTGTTTGCTTCGTACATAGAGGCTTGTGTGGCATATAGCAGACGCAGTCGCGAGAAAAACGAGGTACGCCGGCTTGTGGTAGGCGGAAGGACTAGGACCGAGGGAGATCAAAGGAGTGCCGACGAAATTTTCCCCTGACCGGGCTGAGCTAAGAAACGGCCGGGAGATTTTTTGAATGGGCTGCCGGAGAAATCCTTTGAGTTAAAGCCCCCTCCGACACATTGCATTTTTCCCTTGCGCTACAAGATCATGGAATATTATTGCGACTGATGCCGTCTGGGAGGAGCAAGATGGATAATCCTGCGGTTGTTCGTACCACATTGCGCGTGGGTGATTTTCGTCTTGGCACGGACCAACTATTCTTTGTCCTCGGCCCATGCGTGATCGAAAGCAAGGAGCTGACACTTCATGTAGCACAGGAAGTTGCCCGTATAAGCAGGACCACAGGCCTCCCTGCAGTTTTCAAGGCATCGTTCGACAAGGCGAACCGAACTTCAGTCGACTCTTATCGTGGACCGGGGTTGAAACAGGGCCTGGCAATTCTCAATGCTGTTAGAGAGAAAACAGGGCTCCCCATAATCTCTGACATTCATACTCCGGATCAGGCGCCGCTGGCGGGGGAAATTCTCGATGTAATCCAGATCCCGGCCTTTCTCAGCCGGCAAACCGATCTCCTGATAGCAGCAGGGCGTACCGGGCGGGCGGTAAACATCAAGAAAGGGCAGTTTCAGGCCCCGGAGGACATACAGTACGCAATCAAGAAAGTCCTCAGCACCGGGAACAACAACATCCTCATCACGGAGCGCGGATCAAGCTTCGGTTACCGGGACATTGTTGCGGACATGCGATCTATACCGCGTATGAAACGGTTCGGATTTCCGATAATATTCGATGCGACTCATTCCGCTCAATTTCCCGGAGACAATGATGGTTGCTCAGGAGGAGATCGATCCTTCGTGGCACCACTGGCCAGGGCAGCGGTAGCTGCGGGGGCGGACGGCGTTTTCATGGAGGTGCATCCCGATCCTGAACGAGCCCTTTGCGATGGCCCCAATTCACTGCCTTTGTCCGATCTTCAAGAATTGGTGTCAAATCTGGCCGCTATTCGTAAGGTGATCTCCACCCCCTCTCTGAGTACCCCGGAGTTTTTCGCTCCTTCCGAAAAAGAAGCACAGAGGAATCCCACGGAAGAAAATCTACAAAAGATCCGCTTGATAATCTTTGATGTGGACGGAGTGCTGACTGACGGTAGAATCACTTTCGGGAGCGGGGGGCTCGAGATAAAATCCTTTAATGTTAGAGACGGACATGGTATAAAGATTGCTAAGAGGTGCGGCATTTTCATCGCCCTGGTCACAGGGAGGACTTCCGAAGTCGTTCTCAGGCGTGCCCAGGATATAGGAATTGAAAAGGTGTATCAGGGCGTGTGGGACAAGAAGCCGGTGCTTGCTCAACTTCTGACCGAGTTCAATTTGACGCCCGATCAGGTGGCAGTCATGGGCGACGATGTCGTCGACATACCGCTGATGCGTAGGGCAGGAGCAGGTTTTACGGTCCCGGAAGCACCCGAAGAAGTCCGTCGTGAAGCTGACTACGTGACGCAACACCCAGGCGGTAAGGGAGCTGCAAGAGAGATGATCGAAGTGATCTTGAAAGCCCAAGGCAAATGGGAAGCCGCCCTAGCCAGGTATCGTGAGTAAGGCGAAGAAGCCCCTGAATTGCCGCCCGGATGGCATGGTCGAAGCTGGCGATAGCCCCATATACGATGTCGGATGTTGCGCAGCCCTGGGCTCACAGTACGGTTCTCGTTTGAGGCACCATCGTAAAGGAGACCCTATTACTGTGGGAACGAATTCGCAAAGGTTGCGATCGCCCGGTGGGCGCCGGGTGGATGTCATGAATCACAGAGAGATAGAACGCTGGTACAGGCTAAGAAACGTCAAACGAGCCTCTCAGTTCCTCGTCGTGGTTGCGGTAGCCCTTTTGATTTGCGGATACGTAGTTTCTCGTGTTGTAAGCGCGGGGCCCGACATGCCAGCGCCTCCAGGGGCGACCGAAGGTAGCATACGAATAGATAATTTTTCTTACTCTTCTCCGGGCGCGCATCCTTGGGAACTTCGAGCTTCCTCGGCTATCGTTTCCGACTCACTCGACTTGGTCAAGTTGGCGAGACCGAGAGTAGTTTACCACGGAGGAACCGGCGGAAAGATTTTTCTGACCGCAAAGGACGGCACTTTAGACCGCAAAAGCAGTAATGTTTCCGCCCAGGGAGGCGTAACCATACAGTACAAGAATTTTCTCTTCTCGACGGGCGAACTGGATTACTCGCATACGAAGCAGGTCGCTGAGACATCTTCCCCGGTTTCTCTGGAAGGCGGAGATATCCGGCTGACAGGGAAAGGGTTGAAGATGTCGGTGGACCGTGAAGAGATTGTAATCGAGAAGAATGTGCGGGCCCGTCTTTTCAACGTGAAATGGGTGGAGCCCAACGGGCGGCTGCCCATGTGACAGGGAGAGACTCCCCATGAAGCACAAAATGGCCGGCATCATGGTCTTTCTGGTTCTCGGCTGCCTATTGACCGGAGCACGAGCTGCCAACGAGTATCTGTCACTCGGCAAGGGCTCGGATCGTCCAATCGATATCAAGGCCAAAAAAGCCACCGCAAGAATGACACCTGACGGGAAGGCGCTTACGTTCGAGGGCAACGTGAAGGTGAATCAGGGCAATGTGACCTTGACTTGCGATCGGCTGGTCGTTGTCTACAATGATAAGACAGGACGCATCACAACAGAAGAAAGTGCACGAAAGCTTACCAAAGGTCTGGAAAACGTCAGTCAGATCAAGTCGATTACGGCTTCGGGCAATGTAAAAATCGTTCAAGACGAACGGATGGCCGTGGCTGGGAAGGCTCTGTATGATAACGTGAAGCGGACTATTACGCTCACGGAAGGTCCTCCCCGTCTTTGGCAGGGGACGGATGTGATGGTGGCCAACACCATTATCGTTTACCTCGATGAGAATCGAGTAGACATCCTGGGACGGGACGGGCAAGACGACGGCATCAAACTCAAAATAAATCCCGATCCAAAAAAGAAGGAGAAGTTGTCGCGGGAACGAGAGAACTGAAGGCTCAAGGTTTGGTAAAGGAATACGGGGGCCGATGCGTCGTCGATGACGTTAGCATCCGTATTCGTTCAGGCCAGGTTGTAGGTTTACTTGGTCCAAATGGAGCCGGCAAGACGACCACGTTCTACATAATCACTGGGCTGGTAAAACCGGATAAGGGTGAAGTTTACCTGGACGATCAGGAAATATCCCGGCTCCCGGTGTACCTTCGGGCTCGGCTTGGGATAAACTATTTGCCCCAGGAGACATCTGTTTTCCGGAAGCTAACCGTAGGCGAAAACATCATGGCCATTCTCGAAACAGTGGAATCGAACAAAATTCGCCGTAACGCAAGACTTGAGGAACTATTGGCAGAACTGGACATCGTTGCCTTGAAAGACCAGAGGGCTGACAGCCTATCCGGAGGTCAGAAAAGGCGGTTGGAAATCACTCGTGCCCTCGTAACCGACCCGGATTTCATTCTTTTGGATGAGCCGTTTGCGGGACTCGATCCGATTGTGGTTTTGGAGATCCAGAAGATTATTGCAAAACTCAGAGATCGCGGAATAGGAGTTGTGATTACCGATCACAACACTAGAGAGACCCTTGGCGTTTGTGATATGATATACCTTCTGGATAAAGGCCGAATCCTCGAATACGGAGATCCCCAAGCCATAGCGTCCAGCGAACGCGCCAGAGAAATCTACCTCGGTAAACAATTCAGTATGTGATCAAATGGCCCTTGAGATAAAACAGCAGTTGCGTCAAACCCAGCAACTGGTTATGACGCCCCAACTACAGCAAGCAATCAAGCTTCTTCAGTACAGTCATCTCGAAGTTCTTGATGCTGTGGAGCAGGAACTGAAGGAGAATCCTCTCCTGGAGGCATCTTCCTTTGACGAACCTTTCACTGAAGGTGAATCCGACGTAAGGAACGATCTCTGCTCTCTCGAGGATCTCGCAAGAGAACCGGAGACTCCCGATCAGGGAGACATCTTCGAAGTAGACTGGGAAAATTACTTGGAAAGTTATGGAGGCGACTATGCTCCGGCACAAAGGGATTTTGAAGACCGTCCGCCTCTTGAAAATATGGTCACCTACCAGGAGACCCTGTTTCAATATCTTGTTCAGCAGCTTCAACTCAGTCACATCGAGGGCGATGACCGAAGAATAGCCATAGAAATTATCGGTAATGTGGACGAAAACGGCTACCTCGACGCGGAACTCGAAGAGCTTGCGGCTTCTTTGAAAGTTCCATTAGAAGATGTCGAACGTATTTTGGCAGAGGTTCAGAAATTCGACCCTCGTGGTATCGCTGCACGTAATTTCAAAGAATGCCTGACCATACAGATTAAGGCCCTCAATCCTCCTCATCTTCTTGCCGAGCGGATTCTCGATGAGGCCTTTGAGCTCTTCCAGCAGGGAAAACTTGACCATGTGGCCCGAAAACTCAAGGTTTCCCTCGATGAGGTAAAGGAAGCCGGAAAAGTCATTTGCTCAGCCGACCCCAAGCCCGGCAGACCTTTTGTCAGTTCTGACACAATCTATGTCGTTCCCGATATTTATGTGGTACGGACAGGAAAAGACTACACCGTGGTTCTCAACGACGATGGGCTGCCCAGGCTTAAAATAAGCTCTTTTTACCAAAGGGAACTGCACTCCAACGGTTGCTCTTCGGTCACGAAGGATTATATTCATGAGAAGATGCGAGGGGCAATGTGGCTGATCAAGAGCATCCATCAGCGACAGAGGACCATTCACCGGGTTGCTCAGTCCATTATTAAATTTCAGCGAGAGTTCTTTGATAAGGGGATAGATTATCTCAGGCCGCTGATCTTGAAAGATGTGGCGGATGACATCGAGATGCATGAATCTACCATAAGCCGCGTCACTACCAACAAGTATATGCATACTCCACGTGGCATCTTCGAACTCAAATATTTCTTTAACTCGGGAATACGACATGGGTCCGATGCTGTTGCGTCGGAATCAGTGAAGAATCAGATCTTACGGATTGTAAAGAACGAAAACCCGAAAAAGCCTGCCAGCGACAAACAAATAGTGGAGGAGCTGGCTAAGTGCGAAATACACATTGCCCGCCGCACTATAGCTAAGTACAGGGAATTAATGGGCATTCCGCCATCGAGTAAGCGGAGAAAGAAATTCTGAGTCAAAGGACCGCGAGTCAAGGTCCTTCTAGGGAGGTAACTCTATGCAACTTTCTGTGACTTTCAGACATTTGGAATCATCTGACGCGCTGAAGAATTACGTCCAGGAAAGAACTTCACGGCTAACCAAGTACATAGATAGACCTTTGGAAAGCCAGGTTACCCTTTCGGTACAAAAATTCATGCAAACAGCCGACGTGGTAATCAACGCCGACGGCATCCGTATTGCTGGCCAAGAGTCTCATGAGGACATGTATGCCGCTATAGATTTGGTCATGGACAAAATCGAGCGTCAGGTAAAAAAGTACAAGGACAAAATCAGGACACATAGACCTTCCCAGGGAAAGGAAATCACGTGGCGTCGAGACATATATGAACAGGAGAGCTTCGAGGATGACCGGGAACCGGTAGTTGTGCGAACAGAAAACTATTTCGTTAAACCAATGTCCGTGGACGAAGCGGCAATGCAGATGGATCTATCGCAACAGGAGTTCCTTGTGTTCAACAATGCGTCCACGCAGACGGTAAACGTCCTTTATCGGCGCAAAGACGGCAACTATGGCCTGATAGTCCCACAGTCCTCCTAGCAAAGGATATGCGGAAACATAAGATCCACTATTCTGTCCGATGACACAACGGAGATCGGACAAACCGCCCGGTTAGAGAGAGCGCTCTGAACCGGGCTATATATATCACCTTGGGATAGCGGCTGAAATGGAACTGATGTACATCACGGCTACTAAGCCTTTCTCCGATTGATCGGCGAGAGATCTCGCCTCGACCGTGGAATTCGGCGCCCCACCTCTAGAGTATCATAGATGAAGATTCTTGATTTTCTTAGACCTGAAGCAATAATTTCATCACTGGAAGCCGGTTCGAAAGAGGAAGTTCTCGAACAACTGGTCGAACCTATTGCCAAATCGAATCCCAACATGAGCAGGTCGCTTCTGGTCGAAACTCTCATCGAGCGGGAAAATCTGGGGAGCACCGGCATTGGCGGTGGGGTGGCCATTCCTCACGGGAAGTTCGATGGACTTGGCGGACTCGTGGCCAGTTTTGGGAAAAGCTCCAAAGGGATAAATTTCAGCTCGATGGACAACAGGCCGGCGTTTCTGTTCTTCCTTCTCATTGCCCCAAAAGACTCGGCTGGCGAGCATCTTAAAGCGTTGGCCCGGATCTCCAGGCTGTTCAAAGATCCGCTGTTCAAGAGCAGTCTTCAACAGGCAACATCAGCAGGAGAGATTTACGGCATACTGCAGGATTATGACTCACGGCTCCCCTGATTCCTTTCAGCGAATTCTACAACCTCGCGAAATTAGCTAGGATCTTTAACCCGTTCTCTTGGCTCTTCTCCGGATGAAACTGAACGGCAAAGATGTTGTCCCGGGCTACGGCGCAAGTAAATGTGATGCCGTACTGGGTTTGCCCTGCCACGTCCGCGCTGTCGTCCGGAAGCACATAATAGGAGTGCACAAAGTAAAAATGGCAGGCATCCGGAATTCCTCGAAAGATTGGGACATCCTTGCGGAATAATACCTGGTTCCATCCCATGTGAGGAATTTTCAATTTCATATTCCGGTCGAACGCCTTTACTCCTCCTCGGATTACTTTCAAGCCTTCATGAAGACCGAATTCTTCAGAGTCGTCAAATAGGAGTTGCAGCCCTAAGCAAATTCCCAGAAAAGGGCGCTCCGATTTGATAAATTCCAAAATCGGTTCGACCAAATTCAGGCGGGACAGATTCTTCATGCATTCCGGAAATGCCCCCACGCCCGGTAGCACAAGGGCATCGGCTTTTCGGATCGCTTCGGGATCTCTTGCTATAACGGCATGCGACCCTATTCGTTCAAATCCCTTCTGAACGCTTCGCAAATTTCCCATCCCATAGTCGACGATAACTATCATCAACACCTCGACGAAGTTCGAATTACGCTCAGCTACTATAACCTATTCCAGTATTCCTTTGGTGGAAGGTACACCGGCGACTCTGGGGTCCAATTCCACGGCTTGGCGCAATGCCCGGCCGAGAGCCTTGAATACCGCTTCGGCCGCGTGATGAGGATTATCCGCCGCATGCACAGTCGCATGGAGGGTCGCACCTGCGCGGTCAGCCATGGCCTGAAGAAACACCGGCACAAGGTCCAGAGAGAACCCCCCAGCGCTTCTGCCGCCGAGCGGGTTGGAGAACACGAGAAGAGGACGCCCGGAAAGATCAATTGCCACCGATGCCAGAGCCTCATCCATAGGGAGCATGGCAAAGCCGTATCTGCGGACTCCTTGCTTTTTTCCCAGGGCCTGCCTCAGAGCTTCCCCAAAACAGAGTCCCACATCCTCCACAGTGTGATGGTGATCAACGTGGAGATCGCCTTTGGCTGAGATGTCCAGGTTCAGAAGTCCGTGTCGAGCAATATGATCCAGCATGTGATCCAGGAAGCCGATTCCCGTGGAAATCCGCGCTATTCCCGTCCCCTCCAGAGTTAGCTTTATATGCACATTCGTCTCGGCTGTTTTGCGGGATATTTCTGCCTCCCTGATGAGAGCCTGCTTTTCGCCTGGTTTACGCGTCACAATATTTCGTCCTTTTCACGTCTTATATCCGCTCCAAGATTTGATAGCTTATCTTCAATGTGCTCGTAACCACGGTCCAAGTGATAAACCCTGTGAATTTCGGTCGCTCCTTCGGCGGCCAAACCGGCCAGGATCAGCGACGCGCTCGCCCTGAGATCTGTGGCCTGAACGTGCGCACCGGAAAGTTTGCCAACTCCGTCAACTTTGGCGGTTCGTCCCGTTACTCTGATGCGAGCGCCCATGCGCACCAATTCCTGAACATGCATAAAGCGATTTTCGAAAACATTTTCGGTAATTCGTGCCTGTGCATTCCCTAACGCCATAAGGGCCATGTATTGGGCCTGAAAGTCGGTTGCAAACCCTGGATACGGGTCAGTACCCACGTCACGACTCCTTATTGCCCCGTTGGAAGCCACCCTGACCTCATGTTCGGCCACTTCCACTTTCAGTCCGGCTTCTTCAAGTTTTTCCAGCAAAGCATGTAGATGGCTCGATTCGCAACCGCATACCCGGATGTCTCCGCGAGTTATCGCTGCGGCCATCATGTACGTGCCGGCCTCGATACGGTCCGGCATTAATTCGTGGACCATTCCGTGAAGGGAACCTTTTCCTTCTATCACTATGGTGCCAGTGCCCGCTCCCTCGATGCTGCCGCCCATCTTGTTGATGATCTCGGCAAGTTCTGTTACCTCCGGCTCAATGGCACAGTTGCGCAGAACGCTGGTTCCTTGAGCCAGAGCTGCCGCCATCATAAGGTTTTCCGTGCCTGTGACCGTCTTGAGGTCAAATGTAAAGTCGGCTCCTTTAAGTTTTCGGGACCGGGCTTGCACGTAACCATTTTGAAGCACGATGGTTGCGCCCATAGCTTCCAGACCTTTGAGGTGCTGGTCAATAGGTCTGGCACCGATGGCACAACCCCCGGGAAGGCTTACATCCGCCCTTCCTTCACGAGCCATCAAAGGGCCCAAGACCATGACCGAAGCCCTCATGGTTTTCACAAGCTCATAGGGAGCCGTGTGATCCGCAAGCTCTCTCGCCTTGATTCTCAGGGCCCCGGCAGTGACGTCATCAAGTTGAACGCCGAGATGCAATAGCAATTGTTTGGTGGTTCGGATGTCCTTGAGGGCCGGGACTCGGTGGAAGACCATCTCCTCCTCGCACAGCAGAGAAGCGCACAAAGCAGGCAAAGCCGCATTCTTCGAGCCGCTGATTTTGACCGCCCCCCTCAGTGGTACGCCTCCACGAATCACAATTTTTTCCATGACTCTCCTCTTTTCATCCAGCCCTGGTGGACGCGCTTACCCTCAGTAGGTGGGGCCCCGACCGCCGGGTATATATTCACATGCAGATAACCACAAAGCATTGAGCAAAACGTCTTCGGTGGCTGTATAGCATCTTCGGAGGGCCTGTGCAACAGAATCGCCCGAACCGGCGAGCCCGAGATCATCGACAAAGGTTAGTTTGGAGAAGGACGCACAATTGCCAACCACAAAGATGTCTACGTTCTGGACGAGCCTGCCAACGACCTTTACATTCTCCAAAACTGGGCAAATATCGTGCCATTGACTCAGGTCCCCGCAAGGCTGTCCTGATCTGCCAAGCTGCGAAGTCAAGGCTAGTGGTGCGCGTATTGCACCATTTTTTGATAACTTTCCCTCTTCAAAACTGTTCGGTCAGGCGAGGCTCAGAGAAGAAACTCTCACGGGCAGGCCTGAAATGCTTTTTAGAACAGAGAAATGCCTGTAATCCTGCCCCGGATCGTGCACCGATGGGGCCAAAGGGGGAGTCAATTCAGCGTCACTGTTTCTCTTCGCAGCCTCTTCGAACTTGCAAAGAGGCTGTTGAGTGAGTCATCAGCGCGTTTTTTTGTCGGCTGGGATACTTGGCCGGCCGCAGATTTCTCAAATGGAAGGAGATCGTTAAATGACGAAACCTGAAATCGTGGCTTTCATTGCCGAACGAGCTGAGATCAGCAAAAAAGCCGCCACCGCCGTTCTGGACACCATCGTTGACACCATCCACTCCGCGCTGAAAGCCGAGGAAGGAAGGATACGCATTTCTGCTCTTGGCACTTTCAGGGTAGTCCAAATGAATGCCCGCAGAGGAGTTAACCCGCGCACGGGCAAGAAAATGACTATTCCAGCCATGAGGGTTCCACGGTTTTCTCCTGCCAAAGCCCTCAAGGAGATAGTCCGAGGAAAAAAATAGTTGCTGGACGTCCTCGGATATGGGAATATCACACTGCAATCAAATTTCGCCGAAAAGACGTAATAGGCATAATTGCCGGGCTCTTTTGTGAAGTGTAGATGTTATGGGAGGGAGGAATGTCCTGGTCGAAGGGACTTTTCGGCGCGACGGGGGTCGTGGTTCTCGTCCTGGGCCTGATGGGGACTTCCTGGGCCTTTAGCGTGCGTTACGCACTGTACGGTCGGGCAAAAGTGGTGCAGGTGGAATCATCCAATCTGCTCAAGGTGAAAATGCTGGACCGTGGTTCAATAGTCCCTATCCGTCTTCTTGGAGTCGGTTCGCCGCGCAACCGTGACCGAATAAGGCACCTCAGCCCGGAGATCCTCCTTTACATAAGGAAAAAGGATTTCTGGGAGATCTCGCGCGACTATGTCAAATCCCTCCTAAGCAAAAAGGTGGTGGAAGTTTGGGCTCGGAAGTGGGATCGATACGACGACAAACACCGATTGCTCGCTTATATTTCGATTCCTAACCGAGCCGACGCCCCCCTGGATCTGAACGGTGAAATCATCAAGAACGGTCTGGGTTTTGTGACTAGAGACTATGTGCACGTCACTTTCGCAAGCTACAGGCTACTCGAAGAAAACGCCAGGAAGAATCATCTCGGGATCTGGAAAGGGCTCTCCATGAGCCGTCTTTCCTCATTGAAAGAGTAGCGCGTCCAGCGGTATGAATTGAAACATTTCTGTTGGCGCCGTAACTGAACTCCTAAAATTCCTTCCAGCGATCAGGTCTTGAAAGACTTTTCCTCCGAACTGCATTCTCTGGGAATTCCATACCTTGAAGTGGGATTCGAGGATTACCTTAGGGATGAATCCCGATTTCGTGGACATGCTTTCGGATTGGTACGCGCTCGCGGCGAAGAAGACGTCCTCGATGTCCTCCAAGTGGTCAACCGACTCCATATTCCACTGACGGTCGTATCAGGTAAAACGTCCCTTACCGGCGGGTCTGTCCCTCTTGGCGGCGTGATTCTCGACCTCAAGGGATTGGACTTCGTCGATAAGAATGATCCTGCGTTGGTAGGCCCGGGCATCGTACTCAAGGCATACAAGGATCATGTGGCCGGAAGGGGCTTGTTCTACCCGCCTGACCCAACTTCGGAAGATTCATGTACGCTTGGTGGAAACGTCGCGTGCAACGCATCAGGAGCCTTGAGCTACCTGTATGGACCGACCCGGAACTATATCCGAGGATTGAAGCTCGCTCTTCCCACCGGAACGGCCCTTGAGATTGAACGCGGCCAGATCGTTAGCGATCACGGCTACCTCACGATACCGGCGAATTCGACTATGCCGCCAGAGACAGGAGATCTCATCATACCTGTCCCGAGCACGCCGCATTCAGACTGGACCTTGTGCAAAAACGCAGCAGGCTTGTATTCCTCCGAACCTATGGACCTGGTGGACCTCTTCATAGGAAGCGAAGGTATCCTTGGGATAATTCTGCAGGTCAAAACCCGCTTGCTTTTGCGCCGAAACCCATCTTTCTCACTGATGCTCTACATTTCCACTCGAGAGCGGGCAGTGGAGCTTGTAACTCTGCTGAACTATTTCAAGCGATACTTTTACGACAGAGACCGGGGCTTCCGTCAAGAAGCGGAAAAGATGCTTATCGAATTGACGGGTCCAGCGCGCGTCTCTGATCTTGAGGAGTTCCGTGGAGTAGTGCCGTCTTGCATGGAATGGTTTGGCGCATCTGTCGCGCCACTCTTGTCGCACGAAAGGGCTGGAAAACTGGCAGGAGTTTATGGCTGTCTTTATGTTGAACAGGAATACTCGGCAGAAGAAGACCCTATGGTAAGGGCCTCACAGTGGGCATTACTGGTGAAGATGTTAAATGACTCAATGCCGGATGGTTCTCCGCCTATCGAAACTGAAATTGCCCTTGATGAGAATCAGATTCGCAAGATGAGAAAAGATCGGCAGAATGTACCTGAAAGACTCAATGAATTGATCAGACCAGGCATGGTGAAGATTGGAACTGATTTTGCCGTTCCCATAGCGCATTTGGAAAGCTTGATGAAGCTGTACGACGATACTCTTCCCTCGGGAAAGTCCTATGTATTCGGGCACATCGGAAATGCGCACCTTCACTCGAATGTCCTCGCTGAAAACAGTGAAGAGCTGGAGTCTTACTGCTCCCTTACGCGGCAACTTGCCCTGGAAGTGTGCAAGCTGGGAGGGAGCGTTTCCGGAGAGCACGGCATTGGTAAGCTGAAACGTGAAATGCTGGAGATGATGCTCGGCGAGGAGGGGATCGATGAAATCAGAAAAATCAAACGAATTCTCGATCCAAACCTGATACTGAATATCAACAATATGGTAAGAATTTGAACAGGGCGCCGAAAGTCGGCTTATTACACCCAGAAGCAGCCATTCCTTTTCTTATGCTTTGTTCTTGACCGTTCCGGCCTCAGAGGCTATCAACCTTTGAGGGAAAAGCCATTTTTCGCCTTTTCACGGAGAACTATGGGATGAATCTTACCGACCGCGACAAACAGATTATCAAGGAGCACATAGACCGGGGTGAGCCTCTGCCGCCCAAGTACAAGGTGATGCTCTTTGCCGATGCGCCGGAGGTGGAGCTGATATGGCAGGGGAAGACCAACGAAATCACGAGCGTCGTTCTTCCTTTCCAGTCCATAGAACAGATTGACGAACCACGAGCAGAGACTTTGTCGGGTAAGACGTTGGACTTGTTCGCAGCCGATGCGATGAGCGGAAGGCAGTCCGGTGGGTGGACGAACAAGCTCATTTGGGGGGACAACAAACTGGTTCTTTCATCCCTCAAGAATGGCCCTATGCGACGGGAGATAGAGGCTGCTGGCGGTTTGAAACTCATTTACATTGACCCCCCGTTTGATATTGGAGCCGACTTCTCAGTGGATGTGGAGGTTGGGGACGAGACATTGACAAAAGAACCCAGCGTCCTTGAAGAGATAGTCTATCGCGATACTTGGGGCAAGGGCTCAGACAGCTTCATTTCGATGATTTATGAACGACTGAGTCTGATGCATGATTTGCTGGCACAGGATGGGAGCCTTTATCTCCACGTGGGGCCGAACGTTAACCACCACGTTCGATTACTACTTGAGGAGGTCTTCGGGCGTGATCGGTTGGAGCGAGAAATCATTTGGCGACGGGTGTCCGCACGCAGTCATGGGAATTTCTATCCAGCCACACACGATGTGATCCTTTTCTCCCGAAAAGGTGAAAACGTTATATGGAATCAACAATACACTCCGGTTAGCGACGATCTTGTGGACTCCCATTACACGAATGTTGAAGAAGAAACGGGGCGCAGGTTCACACTGGACAACTGCTTGAACCAGAACAAAGACCGCCCGAACCTCCGATATGAGGTTAATGGACACATCCGAACTTGGCGATGGACACAGGAAAAGATGGAGTCGCTCATTAGAGAGGGACGCATCGTTTTTACTTCGTCTGGAATGCCGAGATACAAACGTTATCTTGATGAATCGAAAGGTGTTCCTCTCCAATCGATTTGGGTTGATATTAAGCCGGTGAATTCGCAAGCAATTGAGGATACAAGATACGAAACACAAAAGCCGGAAGCCTTGCTCGAACGCATTCTGAGGACTTCATCCAACGAAGGTGAGCTAATTGCTGACTTCTTCTGCGGCTCCGGTACAACCTTGGCCGTGGCGGAGAAACTTGGACGGAAATGGATAGGCTGCGACCTGGGCCGGTTTGCGATTCACACGACACGCAAGAGGCTTATCGCGGTTCAGAGGGAACTCAAAGCCAAGGGCCATCCGTACCGCAGCTTTGAAATTCTTAACCTTGGAAAGTACGAACGCCAATACTTCGTTGGCATAAACCCGAATTTGCCGGAGGAAGAGCGTACGAAACAGGCCATCCAGAAGGAGGAGCAGTACCTTTCCCTCATTCTCAACGCATACAAAGCGGAGAGACTTTCACAGATGCCACCGTTTCACGGCAAGAAGGGCGCAACAGCCGTGGTGGTCGGCCCGATAGACGCTCCCGTTACACTCGCGCAAGTCAATGAGATCATTGATGAGTGCTGCCGCAAACAGATCAGCAAGGTGGATATCCTTGGCTTTGAGTTCGAAATGGGCCTTAAGCCGGTCGTGCAAGACGAGGCGCGACAAAAAGGCGTCAGCCTCAGCCTGAAGTACATCCCCAAGGATGTCTTTGATAAGCGTGCGGTGGAGCGGGGGCAGGTGCAGTTCTATGATGTGGCATACGTGGAGGTTTTGCCGAAGGTTACGAAGAATGGCCTGGTTATTTCTCTCACTGATTTCGGTGTCTTCTATCGTCAGGACGATCTGGATGCCCTCGGAGAGAAGTTGAAGCCCGGAGGAAGCAAGGTCACGGTTGATGAAGGCCAGGTCGTCAAAATCGTGAAGGACAAAAAGGGAAAAATCACTCGGGAGGTCCTCACCAAGAAATGGACGGACTGGATTGACTACTGGGCTGTGGATTTTGACTATGCAAACCGGCCTGAAGTCATCCGCGTTGTGGAAGACGGCAATGAACGAGAAGTCTGGACGGGCAACTACATCTTTGAAAACGAATGGCAGAGTTATCGCACCCGGAAAGACCGGAACTTGGAGTTGACCAGCGGAGAGCACATCTATGACAAGCCCGGTCGGTATAAGATAGCCGTGAAGGTGATAGACATTTTCGGTAACGACACCACGAAGGTCGTGGAGGTCAAGGTGTGAAAGTCACTCTCCCGGAAATTCGGCATTCTCTTACGGGATTCCAGGCACTGGTTGCACTGCACGACCAGACTAAGGACTGTCTTTTTGAGGAAATCCAGATCGACATGAATCGGGCCGGTTGGTTTGATGCTGATATGTGTGCGGCCTTCGGGGCCATTCTTTACCGTCTCGGCGACAACGTGAACACATTACTGCTGACCAACATTCCCTCCAACGTGGAGAGAATATTGTCAAAAAACGGCTTTCTCAGCAACTATGGTCGGGAGAAGATTCCCGATACTTGGGGCACCACAATCCCGTACCACCGGTACGACGCGAAAGACGACCGTTATTTTGCTGCTTATATTGAAGAAGAATTTATTCGACGTTCAGAAATGCCCAAGATGTCTGCCGGCCTTGTGAAGAAATTCAGGGAAAGCGTCTTTGAGATTTTCAGTAACGCTGTGATCCATTCCCGTACGAAACTGGGCATCTTCAGTTGCGGACAATATTTTCCGAGAAGGGACACGCTGGATTTTTCCGTTGCCGACCTGGGTGTAGGAATCCGAAAAAACATTGAAGACAACCTGGGGCTGAATTTGTCAGCGGAAGATGCAATCGAATGGGCGACCCAGGGCACAAATACCACGAAGCGCGGTCGGATTCCAGGGGGCCTTGGTCTGAAATTGTTGTCCGAATTCATTCAACGAAATGGGGGACGATTGCAGATCGTCTCCGACCGAGGCTATTGGTGCTTGGAACAAGGTGGTACTCGGAAAACTTCTTTGAACGGTTCATTCCCTGGAACCGTTGTGAACATAGAAATCAACACTTCGGATGTGAGATCGTACTGCTTGAAGTCAGAGTTGTCGGAAACGGACATTTTCTGAGAGAGGCATAGAGGGAGAGTACACGTGAAAGAGAGCATAACACTTTCCGTTTTCGAAATCGTCGGAAGCCCGCTTTGCGTAGCGTCAGACGACGGTGAAAAGGTTTACGAACGAATTGAAAAAGCCATAAAGCAAGGTCGCAGCGTCTCCTTGTCCTTTGTGAACATCACCAGCTTGACATCGGCCTTCCTAAACGCGGCTATCGGGCAACTTTACGGGGTGTTTTCCGAAGAAGAGATTCGGGCGAACCTTGCCGTAAAAGATATGGAACCGGATGACCTTGCCTTGCTGAAGCGGGTCGTTGAGACGGCAAAAGCCTATTTTCAAGACCCTTCTCGGTTCGCGGAGGCCAGGAGGACTGCTTTGGAGGAAGACGATGAGCAGTGAAGCCTTCCACATTCGGGACTACCACTTCTCCAATTCAGACGCCCTGCTCGTTGACGCCAACGTCTGGCTTTATCTTTATGGCCCACAGGAACCTGAGGATTGGCGAGCGAAAGTCTATTCCCAGGCCCTGAAGTGGATTCTCAAAGCAGGAAGCACGATGTTCGTGGACGTGCTGGTGCTGTCAGAATTCGTTAACCGATACTCCAGGCTGGAGTTTGGCCTTTGGACAAGAAGCTCCGGGATTTACGAATTCAAGCGGTACCGCAAGCATCCTGATTTTGGGCCTGTGGCGGCGGCCATCGCTGCTGCGCTTCGGAGCATTATCAAACAAACCCGGTGCATTGAGACTGGCATTGAGTCAATGGATATGCATTCGTTCCTCAACGATTACGAGGCGAAGTGTCCGGACTTCAACGATCAAGTCATATTGGAATTGTGCCGAAAGAATGGACTGAAACTGCTCACCCACGACGGGGATTTTAAAGACTCCGGCATTCCGGTCATCACTGCAAACAAACGCCTTCTGGCGTAAGAGAGGCTGGCAATGGCCCTCAATCCGAACTTTCCTACCGACCCGCACGCCATACTTGACCCCGACGTTCGCTGGTATCCTGGTGAAGAAAAATATTCGGAAGATGGATACGCCACCCTGCTGCCTCCCCTCGTTTACGAGATTCGCAAAAAGGTTAAATCTTGGCGGGCCGGGAGTTACCTCGGCGCGAGCGACACCACGAGGGCGTTGCTCAACCATTGGTTCAACACGGAACATCTGCTGCCGCAGGAAGACGGAAATCTGCAACCATTCCAGTATTACTTCTGCCAACGGGAAGCGGTGGAATCAGCCATATTGCTTTATGAAGTGGAAGAGGCCCGAGACCCGTATGCTCTAATCAAATATGACGCTTCTGGCCGCATATCAAAAGGGATGTTCCACGAGGACTGGACTCGTTACGTGATGAAGCTTGCGACGGGAACGGGCAAAACGAAGGTGATGAGCCTGCTGATCGCGTGGGCCTATTTTAATAAGAGATACGAGCCGGGCTCTGACCTCAGCACCAATTTTCTCGTCATCGCGCCGAACATCATTGTTCTGGACAGGCTCCGGGAGGACTTTGATGGCCTAAAAATTTTCCATCACGACCCGATACTTCCCGAAAACGGCTATGAAGGACAAAACTGGCATGACGACTTTCAGATCACCCTCCACGTTCAGGACGAGATACAGGTGATCTCCGACACCGGGAATATTTTTCTTACGAACATTCACAGGGTCTTCCAGAATGAATCATTACCCTCTTTTGAAGATGAGGACACCACCGATTATTTCCTGGGCAAACGTCCAACTGGAAGCACGAACAAACAGCAGGTTGACCTGGGCCAGATCGTACGGGACGTGCCGGATTTGGTGGTCATAAACGACGAGGCCCACCACATCCACGACTCCGAAATGGCCTGGTTCAAGAGCATAGAAGACATTTCCAATCGTCTGCGACTCAAGGGGAGCAAACTCTCGGCTCAATTTGACCTGACCGCCACCCCGAAACACGATAATGGAGCCATCTTCGTTCAAACCATCAGTGATTATCCTCTAGTGGAGGCAATTCGCCAAGGAGTAGTCAAGACCCCGGTGCTTCCCGATGCGGCCTCTCGGGCAAAACTGTCGGAGAAGCAAAGCGCAAAATTCTCCGAGCAGTATGAGGATTACCTGCACTTGGGCTACCTTGAGTGGAAAAAGGTTTACGAGGAACTGAAACCTACCGGGAAGAAATCGGTGCTCTTCGTGATGACCGACGACACCAGAAACTGCGACGAGGTGGGCGAATACCTCAGGAGCAGATACAAGGAAATGAGCGATGCCGTGCTCGTGATTCACACAAAAAAGAATGGTGAAATCTCCGAGGCATCCAGCAGCAAGAGCAAAGAAGAATTAGATGAATTACGCAAACTTAGCCGGAACATTGATCAGTTGGAGAATCCGTACAAAGCGATAGTCTCGGTGATGGTACTGCGGGAAGGGTGGGATGTTCAGAATGTGGTGGCGCTCGTAGGTTTACGCCCTTACAAAGCCAAGAGCCAAATCCTTCCTGAGCAGACGCTTGGCCGAGGATTGCGGAGGATGTTCCGCGGCCAGCCGGTTGTTGAAAAGGTGAGCGTAGTCGGAACCAGCGCATTTATGGACTTCGTGGAATCTATAAAAAACGAAGGGGTGGAACTAGAATACGCACCGATGGGAGGGAAGAGCCAACCGAAGTCGCCTCTGGTGGTGGAGGTAGATAATGACAACGAATCCAAAGACATCAATAACTTGGATATAGAATTGCCCATTCTCGCTCCACGAATCTACCGGGAGTACAAAGACCTCGGGGCACTGGATGTAGAGGCGCTGCCAAGGCCAAAATTTCACGTAAAAGTATTCTCGGAACAGGAGAAACGAGAGATCGTCTTCAAAGACATAGACAAGGACGATATTAGCCATACCACGGTCATGGATTCGGCTTTCACTCCCTCCCATCAAAGCGCCGTAGGCTTCTTCGCAAGAGCAATAATGCGAGATTTGAGGCTGGTCGGAGGGTTTGACATCCTGTTCGGCAAGCTCAAAGAATTTATGGAGAAGTACCTTTTTGACAGGCCCGTGGATTTGGACGATCTCAACGTCCTGCGGAACATATCGGAAACAGCAATCACGAAAGCCATCCTTGAGACCTTCAAGGCCGCAATCAATGCCCTTACTGTCAAGGACAAAGGAACCACGGAAATCCGAGACTCTATAAAATTGAGCAAGACGCGCCCCTTCGTTGTGAACGACCAGGCGTACTTAGTTCCGAAGAAGTCCATCTTTAACAAAGTCGTGGGGGACAGCGGTTTTGAACTTGAATTTGCCGGCTTCCTTGACGGCTGCGCCGACATCATCTCCTTCGTTAGGAATTACCAAAGCACGTCCTTCAGGATTGAATACCGGACAGCGGAGGGCGGCATCGCGAACTACTACCCCGATTTCGTGGTGAAGGAGACCGAGACCGAAATGTGGCTTATTGAGACCAAGGGCCGGGAAGACCTGCAAGACCCTCTGAAATGGGAACGGCTCGTTCAGTGGTGCCAAGACGCCTCTGCAAAGGTTGTGAATCGAAACTTCCGGCCACTGTTCGTCCGCCAGGAGCAGTGGGAGAAATACCACCCGAAGAATTTCAAGGAGTTGGCCGTGGCCTTCTTTGCGAAGTGAAAAAGTGCCCCGCGGCCGTGGCACCCTCTCTTTCACTCCTCCTCGGCAAATGGGTTGCGGGCCAGACGACAGGTGCAGTTGCCTTCATCGCCACTGTTCCATTCATTGATGATTTTCTTCAGGCCGGTCCTGTCCAGGTCGAGGTATTGTTTCACATTGCCCTGGGTGATCAACCTCATCTTGTAGGCGAAGAAAGACCGCTTCTTCCAGCAAAGCAGGGCTAAAAGGAAGCCGCTCTTTTAGAAGTCCCCGCCCGTCCAATAGGTTCAAGATGTCCACATAAGCACTTTTCTGCTTATTCGAATTGCTCGTATCGGCCATGGGTCACTCCCGGTACAGTCCACCAGTCTCTCACATATTAGTCCATCACCAGCCAATCGTGTTTCAAACGCGCTGTCGGGTATTTGTTGCAAGTTTTCAGCCTAACCTTTATGTTTTATATTTTGAATACAAAATTCTTCTCCGGATCAAGAAAATGAGGACAATTTCAGTAGAAGATGTTACCGCCGCGGTCCGACGCTTGTGTATGGATGCGTGCACAATCCTCGGCGACGATGTTATAAAACGTCTCGAGGTCGCCTTGCTTAACGAGGAATCAACGATCGGCCGCGAGATTCTCGAGCGAATCATACAGAATTCTCAGATAGCAGCGGAGGAGAAAATACCTCTCTGCCAGGATACCGGAATGGCCGTAGTATTTGTCGAAATAGGCCAGGACGTTCATCTCACGGGCGGAGCGCTCGACGAAGCGATCAACGAAGGAGTCCGGCAAGGATATCGGGATGGGCATCTCCGCAAGTCGGTCCTTCATCCCATAACTCGTGTGAATACTGGAGACAACACTCCTGCGGTGATTCACACTGAAATCGTCCCAGGGGTCGGCCTTAGGATCACTCTGGCGCCGAAGGGGTTCGGATCTGAAAACATGAGTCGAGTCATGATGTTTCCCCCGTCGGCTGGCATTGAGGGAGTGAAAGACTTCATAGTTCAGAGAGTGGAAGAATCCGGAGGCAATCCCTGTCCGCCGGTAGTGGTGGGGGTGGGCCTTGGAGGTACCTTTGAGAAAGCTGCTCTCCTTGCCAAGAAGGCTCTGCTTCGACCGTTGGGTACGCAAAATTCCGACTCGGATCTGGACAGTCTCGAACAGGAGTTGCTCGAACGGATCAACCGACTCGGCATTGGACCTATGGGGCTGGGCGGCCGGACTACCGCGCTTGCAGTACATGTGAATGCATATCCTACGCATATAGCCAGTATTCCTTGCGCGGTCAATATACAATGTCACTCGTGCCGTCATCGGGAGGTGGAGCTTTGAAAGTCGAACCGAAACGGATAATCGCTCCCCTCGGAAAAGAACTGGTACGAGAACTTCGAGCAGGGGATGTCGTGAGTTTGTCAGGGACGCTTATCACCGGTCGAGACGCGGCCCACAAAAGGATGACAGATCTCTTACGCGACGGAAAGCCCCTCCCCTTCTCGATCGAGGGAGAGGTTATCTATTATGTAGGTCCCACACCTGCGCCTCCCGACCGACCGATAGGAGCAGCCGGTCCTACAACGAGTTATCGCATGGATGCTTATGCCCCACTTCTCATGGAGCATGGGCTCAGAGGAATGATAGGCAAAGGACCTCGCTCCGAAGCCGTCAAGCAGGCCATGATTCAGTGGGGAGTTGTGTACTTCGCTGCGGTGGGCGGTACGGGAGCACTCATATCGCGCTGCATAATAAAGTCCGAGGTTCTTGCATGGGAGGAATTGGGGCCTGAAGCTGTGCGAAGGCTCGTGATCGAAGATCTTCCGCTAATAGTGGCTGTCGATTCTAAGGGCGGTGACTTGTACGTGACCGGAAGGCAAAAATACAGGAAATAGCGAGTTCAAAATGAATTCTAGAGGATCACTTCTCTCTGACGGAACAAGACGCCTGCTCTTCTCCATGTAGCGATCTCGCGGGAACGCAACCTCCTAAGGCTTTCCAGATTTCGTCGATTTGATCGGCTTTGAGTCCCAGTTTTTCAAAAGTGCTTTCGAGCTTTTCAACCGACTCCATCTGTCTGACCAGATCGAAGTCTTCCCGGAGACATTTTCCCACGTAGTACTTTATGAGGGCCTGATATCCGGACATACCTTTGGCAGGAGCGATCTTTTTGAGTTTATCCAATACATCCACCGGAATACGGAGGGATATCATGGTCGTAGGACGGTGTTTAGTCGGAATCATCATTTTCTTCATATCAACAATCTTATCCTAAAGTTTCGTATATACCTTGTCAGGACATCTTCCAGAAAAGGGTTGTTCCAGTTCCTAATTTCGCCACAGCACTCTGAGCAGCCGGTATCAGATCCATATTCCTCTCCTGCACGCTTACCCTTCCACCCGAGGAATCCGAACACTCACCAACGTCCCTTTGCCTTCCTCTGACTCTATGTTGATTGTGCCGCCCATTGATTCCACGAGCCCCAGACATACCGCCAGACCCAAGCCGGTTCCCTTTCCGGGTTCCTTTGTCGTAAAAAAGGGATCGAAAACCTTCGTCAGATTCTCTTGCGAGATTCCCGAACCAGTGTCCTCAACTTCTATTTGCGCGGCACTGTTATCCTTGCGCGTGCGGAGAATAATTTTCCCTCCGGACTGGGGAATGGCATCCGCGGCATTGAATACCAGGTTCACTATCACCTGCCGTATCTTTTCCGGCTCGGTCTTGAGTAGCGATAGGTCCGGTGCAAGCTGAAATTTGAATTCGACTTTATCGAAACCCTTACGCCCTTGGACCAAAGATGCGCAGTCTTTGACCAATGCATTGATGTCACTGATAATTATGTTCTCAGGGATGGGGCGCGCAAATTCCAGCAGCCTTTGCAGGATGTCATGGATACGCTTGAGTTCCTTATCCATCCTGGATAGCACCTCAGTGTCGGAATCAGAATCCGGGTCTCTACTCAGGAGTTCTACGTAACCCATGACGATCTGGAGAGGATTGCCTATCTCGTGAGCGACCCCCGCAGCCAACCGGCCCACGCCGGCGAGTTTCTCCGATCGTATAAGCCCTTGCTGAGCTGCTTCAAGGTCGTGATTGATCGCTTTTAGTTGGTTGATAAGCGCTTGCATTTTTTCACGATCGTCCACGATTTTCACGATCATGGCTTTGAGGCTGGAAGATATTCTCTGAATATCCCCTTTTAGGGCAGGCAAGGCGAACGGATCCGGAGAATCGGTGATTCCTGATGCCCTTCCGGCAAGTCGGGCAGCCTCTCTCACCGGCCCCAGAACCGTCCGGTTAAAAAGGATGTAGCCCAGGAAGAACAGGGCTGCCTGGGTCAAGATGAGGTAAGCGCCGAAGAACTTCCACGATGGAGCAAAGGTTGTCGGCGGTATCTCAAGAAAAGTTCGGACTGCTCGCACCCCGTGAGGGAAAGCGCCGCTGAAATCCGCGAGAACTAACCGTCCCGCGAAAAAGGCTGCTAGGCCATCTCGCGCCGATAATCTTAATTCTGCGCCCTGGTTCTCGAGTGTCCGGAGGTTCAAGCTCTTTTCCGGCGGAACAACCGCCGAGAACATGACCGCCGGAATCGTAGAGGAGCAGCTTTATGCCCTGTGTGGCCTCGGCAAACAGTTCGAACTCTCTCCCACATGTGCTCGGGTGTGTCGGAGGCCAAGATCTGGTCATGGAGAAGATCAACAATGACGTTAGCTTGTTGGATCTTGAGATCGATTGCAGCATGTTCCAGAGACGCGCCAAAAACAGCGAATAAAAGGAGTCCGCTAACCGCAAGAATCACAGCCAGATTTACCAGAATGCCCCATCGCACGAAGCGTGCTCCTTGGGAGGAGAGTTATAGTCGGCCTGGGGAGGCCGAACAAAACAGGCATCCCCGAAGCCCTCTCCCAAAAATCTCTATGATATATAACCGTTCGTATCAGTAATTTTTAGCATATAACCGTCGAAAAGCATTCAAAAAGTTTTGCGAATGAGCACCCTGGCAATAACTATTCCGTCCCTTTCTTCGACCCTGGCCTCGAATTTCCCTATCGAAGCGTTTTCGATATGACGCTCGGCTTCATTCCGGAACTCCAACTTTGCTCTGCCTGAATCATCTACAGCCGTCACGTTAATATCTCTCAGGTCGAATCGCAGGCCGGTTCCTATGGCCTTTAAAGCGGCCTCCTTCAGGCACCACATTCTCGTCAGTTCGATCCAGCGCCGGTTGCTATTTCCAGCGGCCTGAACTTCTTCTTCGGTGAAGTAATCCGTTGCCCACATATCGCTTCTCGCTTCCACCTTTTCCAGATCGACGCCCAGTCCTCCAAACGTTCCCGGAGTAGTAGCTACAGCCATTGCCAGCCCATTGGAGTGCGAAAGTGAAATGTCTATTTTCAAGTCCGGTCTCCGCAAAATCTGCCCAATCGGTTTGCCTTGCTCATCCTGCATTATACGGATATTCTTTTCAGGGAAGGTGGCTCCATCAAAAGTTTCGATTGTTCTCCGGATGCTTCTTTTTAGAGCAATTCGACCGGCCAGCCATTCCGAGGCCCGCTTCGGGGTGGCTTTTTGGCTGTGTTCCGCAATTTCTTCCTCGTCGAGTGACCGTCTCAAAAACGCATCTGGAGCGCTTTCCATTGCCTTGGCGATCTCCGCTACCGGCACCATTTCCTCAAAGACTTTTCCGGAGAAACCGGATCTCTGCTCGAGTTCCACAATTTCTACACCTTTCAATCTGATAAGGTCTCTGCCCGCTCGGTCCCTTATTACTCCATCAAATTTGATGACCGTTCTTTTTTCCAAACCTCCCCGGGAAGTTTCAACCGGTATCAATTCCCCTTCCCATGGCAATGAATCAACGGAACAGATTTGAACAGACTTTATCCCCGTGGGCAGAGCCATTATCCCGAAGGATTCCACGCCAAAGGCGGCAGCTGCCTGAAAAGCAGCTTCTATACCGGAAGGCGTGACATCCGTGAACATATCTTTGCGTTCGGATGTATCCCTGTAACGGAATCTGACCCCACTCCTCTTACCTTCAATAGCCACATGGTCGAGAAACTTGAAGCCGGGCCCATGAAAGAAGACCGAATAAAGATCGTGCTCAGCGATCCAAACTGATTCCGTCCAAGGCGTAAATTCCGGATAGGGAATCTGTTCGACCGCCCCTGCGGCAAGACGGCACTCGTGATGCAGCCTCGGGGACCCGACCCGCTTTCCCTCGCGATCTATAAACCATGAGTAGATCTTCGCATGGTAAGAACCATCGCCTTTACTTCCATCGGAAACGCGTATTACTTCTACCTCGGCTTGGAAAGGGTCATCCTTGAATATCTTCAAGGGGCTGACAAAACGTACGTCTTCAAACATGAAGTTGGCCACTTCAGGGCTAAGCAGGGCAGCCGCTGCGCGCATTATCTCCATTCCGCCCACGCCGGGCAGCACCGCTGCGCGGTCTATCCGATGATGGTTCAGCAGAGGATGAGAAGGGTCAAGCATGATTTCGGCCCGCAAGTATTCTCCGGGCAGAATCGACATAATCCTTCCTGACTGACCGGCGAACCGCAACTCTCCGAAATCTGCTTGGCCGGGGAAGGTGAAAGCATCTAAAGCAAAGGGCCCCAATTTCCCCGCGCTTATGACCTCGCAAGCACCGGAAGTGCGATCAAGTTCCCGCGCCAAGACTTCCATGCCCTTCTGTGGCGAAATGAAATCAATGCCGGCAGCTTCGAGGCTCTGCTGAACACTGCCCCTCGTAGCCATGCCAACTTCCGACCATGGGGCCCAATCGATTATTGAGACCTTAGCGTCCCAATCGCGGTCCGCTTTTCTCAACAGGTGAGCCAGCCCGTCATTGGCCGCAGAGTAGTCAACTTGCGCCATGTTTCCGAATCGTCCCGCGACACTTCCGAACCCGACAATCCGCCGGGGGGGCATCCCGTAACGGTCCAGGGCCTCCATAATGTTGCGCATCCCCTGAATCTTGACCGATACAACGTTCTCCATCTGGTCTAAGGTCTTGCTCCGTAGCGCACGGCTCACGTCGATTCCCGCGCCGTGGACAACCACGTCCACTCGACGGCAAGTTTCCGCGACGTGGCGAACAGCTTCGTCCACGGCTTCGCGGTCGCGAATGTCAACCGCCCTGTAAATGACTTCGGAACCCAAGTTCCGGAGCTTCAGAATATTGCTGAACACCTCTGCTTCCGCCTGAAGCGCGGCAAGCTCCTTTTCCACTTTCACGGGAGTGATAGGTACACCTTGCCGCTTCATTCGGTCCATGATTCTGGTCTTCTCTTCGGCCCACTGATCCGGGTTGAAACCGGCGAGTTGCTCCGCACGACCCGAGAGTGATGTTCGACCGAGAATCACGACGGTCAGGTTATGTCGCTCCGCAAGATGTGACATGCAAGACGCAGTGATGCCTCTGGCGCCGCCGCTCGCCAGTACGACGTCACCGGATTTGATTCCGGCGTCTCCTTCCTGCTCAATCATGGGTACCAGGCGGACGGTTCTCAATTCTCCGCTTTCTCCCACCGCGGTTTCCAGGGGAAAAGCTTCTCGTAGGCTGCGAGCAATCATCTCAGCGGTTTGCGAAGAACCAAAATCGGGATGGAAGTCCAACAGTCGCACGGTGGTGGTTGGATATTCTCTGGAAAAGGCTTTCGTGGCGCCAGCAACAGCGCCTGCCATGTCACCGGTTTCAGAGGGGCAGTCAAAGCCGTATGCGCCGTCTTCCGATACAGCGGTAACCAGGAACGAGGGTCCCTCCTCAAATGCAGAGGCGCAGGCAAGGTAAAGCTCGAAAGTTTTTTTCATGGAGAGGCGATCGCCCTCCAGGGGAAACAGGTTGATCAACCCTATCCGCTTAACAGACAAATTGTCATGGAGAATCGGGTCGGAGGATTGTCTCACCTTTGAGTAACCAAAGGCGCCAAGCGCTCTCGCCACGTCCGCCCCAAGACCGGCAGGGCCCCCCAAAACCAATACTTCATCAGCTTCCGGCAGGGGCGCTTGTTTAAGGGAGGGCAACGCCACGAGCCTTGCTTCAAAGAGTCGCACCTCATCTTCAACCTTAGGAGTCTTCTCAACCGGGCTCTCCTGCGGTTGTTGGGCCGCCACGGTCAATGCTTTTCGTCGCTTCTCCTGAACAAAGCCGATAATGTGCTTTATAGTGGGAAAATCAGCAATCTTCAGCCCTTCGATCCGCGGGATATTGAAAGCCTCTCTCACTTCGGAGATAAATTCGGCCTGTTTAACAGTATCGATACCCAGATCCGCTTCCAAATCGAGATCCGTATCGAGCATATCCGGCGGGTAACCGGTCTTGGCCGAAAGGAGCGCGAGGATCTTTTCTTTCGCCTCGCCCTCACTGTCCGCTGCCGGTATTGATGCCTCCTTTGATCCGACGTCTCCATCGAGAGCGGTCTCGGTCACCGAAACTTCGACAGTTTGCGAGCGAACAAAATCGATTATGTGCTCTATGGTCGGGAATTCCGCAATCTTAAGTCCCTCTATACGTGGAATATTGAACGCTTCCCTTACTTCGGAGATGAATTCCGCTTGCTTGACCGTGTCGATACCCAGGTCCGCCTCCAAATCCAGGCCAGTGTCCAACATGTCCGCGGGATAACCGGTCTTATCTGACAGCAAAGCCAGAATTCTTGAGCGGATTTCCTCACCTCCTCCAGCCGCATTTCCCGGAACCGACGAGCTGTCAGGCTCAGACTCATGGCGTTCCTCAGCCGAAAGGGTGCGTTGGGCAGCAACCTGTTCCACCGAACGCTCGGTCATTCTAAGGGTTCGTTGCTCTATCGAGGCTACGGGATCGGCGTACCCGCTGATATCTTTTAGCCAGCTTCGATGCGCATAAAGATCTGTGATACGGTTTTCTTCACGACTCACAACCTTGTATAGTGCCATCACAATTTGCGAACCGAATCCCGCGGCCAATCTGAGAGCGTAATTTGCCTCGCACTTCCCTCCTCGGCTCAGGTTAAGGTCCGCAAACTCCGGATCCGGCTGCCTGAGGTTCGGGATGGGGGGCATCATGCTCTTCTGGAGGCAGCGCAGGGCTACAATGTCCTCGACGCCCACTCCCATAGTGTGGCCCGTGAATCCCTTAGTGTTGGCTATTGGGATCTGCCGGGCTTGGTCGCCGAAAGTCTTCCGCAGGGCGCGAACTTCTGCCGCGGAACTCCCACCTCGCTTGGGCGAATACGTTTCGTGGGACATGAAAAGAACATCCCGTGCAAGGTCATGCCGAGAAATGCCGGACTGCTCCTCCCATTTAGCTATCATAGTCTCCATAACGGAACTGATATGGTCTACATCCAGGCGGGTACCATGAAATCCGCTGTTGGCTACCACTCCGGTCTCTATAGTAGCTATGGCCTCCATGCCCCTCTTTTTGACAAGGTCCTGATTTTCCAAAACTATGCCCACTGCTGCGGAGCCAAGGATCAAACCGTGGCGCCGATCATCGAAAGGTAGAGCGGCTTCACTAACATTGCCGTTGGTTGTAGCTGCGCCGACAGCCAGGAACCCGGAGCCCACCCAAGGGAACAGTGTCTCCCCGGCGACATCGTCCGCGGCAATTACGATAACTCTTTTGGCTTGACCTGTACGGATCCAGTCACGCGCCAAAAGTATGGCTTGGGTTGTCCCCGCGCAGGCTGCGTCGACGTGGGTGTTCGGTCCCTGAGCTTTGATGAGTTGCGCGAATTGGCCGTGCGCCATGCTGACAACGCGAAAGAGAAAATCCCTGTTGAAAGTGTAAAGTTCTTCCGATCCGGCCAGATTCAGGCGGCCGAATTCTTCGGTGAACCAGGCGGTGATTCGTTCTCTTTCGCCGTCGTCTCTGACATTGGCCACAAGCCCCGTATAAAACTCAATGAGTCGTTTCTTGGCCCCCGAGCCGTATCGGCTCGCTGCCTCTCTGGTCACTTCGTCTATGAGGGATGCCATCCCCGGAAACGCCGAGGCAAAAATAACGCCCGTTTCCCTTCGCAAAGAGGGCGGCAGAGCCCAGGCATCCGGCAATTCGTGACCCGTGCTGGTGGTACGAATCTGACGGATAAGAGGGATCCCAGCTTCTCTGAGAGCTTCGAGACCGGCGGCAATGGCCAAGCGGGTTGTTACGTCCATTGACCTTATCAATCGCTCATCCAGGCCGTACTCCTCTATGATCTCTTCATCATTGAAAAAACCTGCCAATTTGATGACGTCGGAAAGGTCCTCCACCATCTGGGTTTCAACTTCACCCGAAGGCCCCTTCAACAGGCGTTCCACGTTCTTTTCCAGCATTCTGCGGCGCCCGTGCTCCGATATCTTCTTAATGAAGTTCCGGCCAAGTATGAGGTCTTCCAGAGTTTCCCTATCAAACGGGAACCGCACATCACTGGGAAGCCCGGCTGCCATACCGCTCACGGCCACCGGAGAGAAATCCATGCCCTCGGATTCGACCTGCTTTGCGGTTCGGTCCAGCGGGAGCACATGGGTCAAAAATGATTGAAATCCCGATTTGATGAGTTGCCGAATCGGCTCACCTTGGATTTCCAGGAATCGCTTGAACTCCTTCCGAGAGACGATCTCTTTTATCTCAGAGTCCAGAAGCCCTTCCAGGGGATCAGCGCCTTTTGCTTCAGCAGGTTGAACTTGTCGTGAAACTGTCTGAGAGGCTGGACCCACGACTCTCAGCTCGGTTCTCTCGCGACGAGCTTCAGATTTTGATGATTCCATCGGGCTGTCCGCCCCGGCAAAATCCACATCGACACCTTCTGCGGCCAATGCAGCCAGAGTCTCCATAAGCTGGAGCATGCCGCCCTTCTTCGGGTGATTAGTGGGCAGTGCCATGACGTCGTGTGAAAGGGTGTCCAGCGTCAGATTTGTCATCACCCGTTTGGGCCCGCATTCGAGGAAAATCTTAATCCCTTCACTGTAGAGGCGTCTTAGCGTTTTGACCCACTCCACAGGAGCCGCAAACTGTTTGCCCAGAAGGTCGCGAATCCGGCTGGGGGCGGCAGGGCCAACCGGGTAAAAGTCTCCGGTCACATTGGAGAGCACGGGAACGGAAGGGGGATTCACAGTGAGTCTTTCCAGGGTCTTCATGAACGGCTCGCGCGCGGGGGCCACTACTCCCGAATGGAACGCGGCCGAAACCGGGAGTATGGTCCCTTCCATCCCGCGGGACTTGAAAAGCTCACCGGCCTTTTGTACCGCAAGGGTCTCGCCGGAAATCACCGTCTGTTGGGGCGAGTTCTTGTTTGCCGCGACCACGTATCCGTCAACCTCCGCAAGTACCTCTTCCACCACTCGCGCGTCGGCAGGTACGCTCATCATCAGGCCTGGATCTGCGATGCTTACTCGGGCCATTTCACGCCCGCGGACCGCTACAGCTTCGACCGCATCGCGAAAAGAAAAGACACCTGCGGCAACGCAGGCCGCGTATTCACCAAGCGAATGGCCCGCGCATGCCGCCGGCCGTACTCCCATCGAGGACAAGAGCCTGAAGATTGCAGTGTTAGCGGTCAGAATCATCGGCTGAAGGAGTTGGGTATCCTTCATCGCATCTGCCTGGCGGTTTGAGGCTTCGCTGTTGTTGCTGTCGGTGAGAAACACAACGGAGGTTACTGTAGGGAGGCCGAGGGAAGACAAGATTTCGTCCGCTTCCTGAAAGGTCTGCGCCACCACGGGGAAGCGTTCTGCCAGGTCTCGAAGCATGTATGGATACTGCGAGCCCTGACCGGGGAAAAGGAAGGCCACGCCCGCTCGAACACGGTTCGGACGGCCCTGGCAAAGATGTATCCCCCTGGCGGGGAAAACTGCCTGTTTGCTGGTATCAATAAGTCCGTCCCGTAAAAGCGAAAGCTTCTTGGCAGCCGATTCCGTATCTTGAGTCGCAAACCCGCAGCGTAAATCGAATTGGCCTGCCTCTTGCCGGGATCGAGCCGCTAATGCCGCTGCATTTTCCGGAGTTAAGTCCTGGAGGAGTTGCTCCACCTTGCCGATTAGATCCCCGGGGTCCGTTCCGCCGATAACCCAGGCGTCGCCCTGAATTTGCATTCCCGGAAAACGGGGCCAGTCAGGGGGGCGAAATTCAATCGCGGCTTCGGTCTTATTTTTGCCTGCAACCAGGCGGAGGCCAGGAACGTGCTCCTGGACGACAACGTGAAAATTAGTTCCTCCAAATCCGAACGCGCTGACTCCGGCTCTTCGAACGGACCCGTTGTCGGCTTTCCAGGGCAGGGCTTCCTTTAAAAGGAAAAGTGGGGACGATTCCCACTCGATGCATGGATTAGGCCGTCGCACATTGATGGTGGGCGGCAATGTGCGGTGATACAAACTGAGGATCGCCTTTATCATCCCGGCAGCGCCCGCGGCCGCCTTTAGATGGCCTATCTGAGATTTTACCGATCCGATGCCTACTGATGCCCGGGGAATTCCAGCCGCCCTGAGCAGGCGATCCAGCACCGTCAGCTCGGTTGTGTCCCCAACCCGCGTAGAAGTCCCGTGGGCTTCAATGAGACCAATCGATCCAGGATCGATCCGGGAAGCATTCAGGCACGCCCTAACAGCCCGCTCTTGTCCGGCGGAATTGGGCGCTGTTATTCCCTTGCCTTTGCCGTCTGAAGAGGAACCGATTTCCAGAATTGTTCCATAGATCCGGTCGCCGTCGCGAAGAGCGTCGGAGACTCGCTTCAGAATCATGATCCCAGCGCCTTCGCCCATGACAAAGCCATTGGCCGACTCGTCAAAGGGTCGGCTACCGTCAGGCGACAGTGCGCCTACCTTGCAAAACTTGATGAAGGACGAAGGGTGCATGGCAGCATCCACGCCCCCGGTAACAGCGTAGTCTATGCTCCCGTCACGCAACGCGGCCATCGCGTTCATGGCCGCGGCCATGGAAGACGCACAAGCGGCGTCAACTGTGAAGTTAGGGCCCTCCAGATTAAACACGTTGGCCACCCGACCTGAAATTATGTTAGCCAGCTCGCCGGGAAGTGAATCCTCTGTGATGTCAGGGAGATTTTCGAGATAACGGGAACGGAAATCGGCCACCAGATCTTTCTTGATGCTCGCGTCCAGACCCAGCGAGCCGACGGCTTCCTCTAGGCATGAAACCGATCGGGGTAGGCTTACACGCTCCGCGTATCTGTCAGTGGTATCCCCTCCCATACTGTTGCCAAGGATCACTCCTACTCTTTTCCCCTTTAACTGTTCGGGAGAGAGACCGGCATCCTGCAACGCATCGGCCACGCAAGTCACAGCCATCTGTTGGGTTCGATCCATCTTCCGGGCGACTGCGGGGGGAATACGATACTTGAGCGGTTCAAAGGCAAAATCGCGGATAAACCCGCCTATCTGTGTGTAGCTCTTATCCGGGGCCTTGGGATCGGGATCATAGTAAAAATGCAGTTTTCCCCAGCGCTCTTCGGGGACCGGTCCTATTCCACTTCGTCCGCTCACAATCTGTTCCCAGAAGGAATTAGGAGAATCTGAACCGGGGAAGCGCAGTCCTATACCGATTACCGCAATGGGCTCTTTTTCGTAGCTAATCTCGATTGGCGGCTCTTTATGCGGCGTCTCGTTACTCAGTTCGTCTTCGTCCTGGCGAGAATTCGACATTCCCTCAAAAAAACGTCTTCCCTCCTCAATGATTTCCTCGTGAAGTTTCTCGATCCTGCGGGGAGTCTCAAGAAGAGAGACTACTTGTCCCATCAAGTAGAGGCCGCGGTCTAGTTGCTCTTCGGGGGGCAAATCGCAAAACACCGGACAGTCGAAGGAAGCTGTTTCAGGATCAATAGCGCATCCCTTCGATGCCAGCCTGAGGGCTCCAAGGTTATCCTTTTCGTACAGCTCTTTGCGCTCGCGCAAAGAGACGCACGCTCGGAGGCGCTCTTGCTCCCTTTCAATGAGTTTCGAGGCCATCGGAGAGCCAGCAGCGCGGGCCTTGGTGTTCACCGTCCGGCCTATGACCACCGTGCGGTCGCTCTGCAAGGTGAGTTTTTGATAGGTGGGTGTGATAGCGCAGGTGGCCACTGCTTCTTCGGTGGCAAGATAAGCAGTCCCCATTTGTAGACCCACATTGAGACCTTTTTCCACAAGGTCCCCCACCATGCCGGCCACGAAGGCGGCAGCCCGCCCAGTGGCTATTCCTCCTGCAAAAAGGACCCGCACTTCGTTCAAATCAATACCACTTGCGGCAGCGGATTCCAGTTCGTTGAGATTCGCACTCCAGAGGTTCAAGCTCCCAAGCGTGCCGATATGCCCGCCTGATTCGCACCCTTCGAACACAAAGCGCCTAAGCCCTGCCCGAAGCGCTTCTCCTAGTATCGCGGGTGAGGGGCAGTGCAAGTAACACGCAGTTCCCATGGTCTCTATTGATTTGGCGAGATCTATGCTCCCTGCGGCAAGAATGGCAAATGTGGGAGGGTCCTCTCTCATTATCTCCAGATGAGCCTCGTAGCAATGCCTGTTCACTTCCAGCCCTATGAGACCTACGCCGAACCTGCCTCCGGTCTTTTCTTTGGCAAGACCAATGCCCTCTCGCGCGATCGGGCCCGGCATGTTCCCCATGGCAAGAAAAGGCAAGGCTCCTCCTGCGGCCACCGCGGCGAGAAAGTTGGGATTGTCGCTCACATGGGCCATAGGGCCTTGAACTATCGGGAAACGAGTCCCGTGATCGCCACAAAGTGAAGAACCTTCGTGGAACGGCCACTCGTTGCCAAATTCAGTCGTTGCCCTTCCAAAAGCCGCTACAATCGCGCCGGCACTCCCATGTTGAGCAGCCAGCTCTTTGGCTGTTCCGATGTCTTCGGACATGGGCAGCAGCATTTCAGCGGAATCCGGCGAAGACCCAGTACCCTGGAGCGCACTGCGCAGGCGCTCGCGATACGAATGCATATCCTGGCCTGATACTGAATCCTCCAGCTTCTTCAGTTCCCGCACCATCCGAGTGCCTGCCCTGGAGTAGACTCTCAGAGGAGTAGCCGTCCCCTCTGCCAGAGTTACGGTAGTAGGCAGCCCCAAGGAGCTGAGAAAATCGCGAAGCGAGGGATCGGCCCGGGAGCCGTTCGTAAGCAGTAGATGAATGTCCAAAACAACGCCTGTGGCGCCCGCGGCCCTCACACCCTTCGCAGTTCGAAGACTCACACCGCCTTGGAGAAAGAGCGGCAGATCACAGACCGAACGGATTTCCTGAAGAAGAACCAGACCGCTGGTTTCGCTTACCCAACCCGGACCTTCATTTCCGCGCGCAATAAGACCGGCAGCCCCGGCCTTTTCCGCGGCCACAGCCTCGCTTGCGCTGCCGACCTCTACCGCAACCGGTCTAGGTATGGCCTTAAGGGCCCCCGGTTCGAGTGATGCAACTTTTTCGGCCTCTTCCAAAGGAAGCAGGAGCAGTTTGACTTGCTCACTCGAAGCAAATCGTTCCAAATCTTCAATCAAAACACGCGCACCGCAGGGAATGCCGGGCGACACGGTGAATTGGGCGGGACCCGCAGTCACGTGGTCAACAATTCCCAATCCACCCGAGCGGGAAATCTCCTCCACAAGACCCGGATGAGCGTTAATTGCCGGGTTGACGTAGAGTACAGGTATCTTCAAATCAAATGGCAGCCGCAATTTCATGAGATCACCTTTAATGCACTAAATTTGTTCGCCTGATCAGGGGGAACCACAAAACCGTAAAATAGAACCTCTTTCACAGTTTCAACCTCATTCAGAAGAGATCCTTCCGCGCCTTCGTGCAGCCACTTCTGGATCACTCCGTTAAGAAAACCTATGATGCCGAAGAAGACGGTGAAGTAGTTCATCTGCTTGAGATGACCCTTCCGTGAAGCCTTCCAGCAGCGCCTTTTTAGAGCAGGTAGGGCAATGATGAGTTCATTGATAAATTTCTCCGAGAACTCCCGGCCGAAATCTTTGTGTTCTTGGATGATGACTTTGAAAAAAGCCGAGTTCGTTTCAAAGAAGCTAAGATAATTCTTTATAACGCTCTCCAGGAACTTCAGAACATCTTCTTCTCGGGTCAAGTCCTGCCGCACATGGTCCACAAATTCACTCATGGTGTCTTCTTTGAGGGCGTTGAAGAGGGCTTCTTTAGTATTGAAGTAGCGGTAGACAGTTCCTTTAGCGATGCCGGCCCTTTCGGCGATGGAATCGATAGTTGAGGCGTGGTACCCCTTGTCGGAGAATTCATCAAGCGCGGCCTGGAGTATCCTGGACCGAGCGTCTTTCTGTTTCTTTCGCTTTGAGCTCTCACTGTCCAAAGGTCTGCGAAGGCTCTGGAAAAGTAGATCCTCAAGTATGTTTTGTCGCGGGACACCAGCGGTATCGGCCACAGTCAGGACACTGCGGTAGAATTCCCTTACCAGAGGGTCAGAATAAATGGGAGAGACCGCCAGCACTTGTGTGGCTTTCTCCACGAAGAGAAGTATAATTTCTTCGGGAGGCAAATCAGACTGGTCTCCCTTGGCGAGTTCTTGCTCTAGTATTCGGATGAGCTGAGGCACAGCGAAGGTATCTTTGTGGACCTTGGTTTTGAGTACGACATCACGAATGTCTTTTTCGAGGTTAGATTTCACGGGAGTTCTCCAGAAAAACACAATGGTCAGTCAGAGGCATCAATGACTGACCAGTAAGTCATAGTTCCTATTTACCGGACACGTACGGCGTATGTCAAGACTTTTTCCTGCCATACTCGCGGTTCGGACGGAAACTGAAGCTTGGCCTTAGACCTTAGATCTTTTGCAGGTCATTCTCTCGATTTGGATTTTGATTATTGCAGCCAACTCAAAGGGGCGGGGTTCATATTCATGTGAGGATATTCCTGAATAATGTTCCATAATTAAGCTGAGAGCGGTCATCTTCTCTGCCTGATCGTCAACTATTGAGGCTTTACCGAATCCGATTACGCTTTTGTACTTCATAGACCACTTGCAGGCGATTTCCGCCCGCACGAGCTCCACTTCAACATCCACTTCAAAACAAACGTTGCTGTTGCGTTTGATGATTTCTATTTTGCGGCCCTCGTGGGATGAATGAACGTAAATCCAGCCGTCTTTGTAACCGAAGCAAACCGGTACAACGTACGGCATATTGCCGTCGGATAGACCGATTCTACAAACTAGAGCGTTCCGCAGTATGGCCTCAATGGTCTCTTTATCGGTGATTTCTTGCTTGTATTTTCTCATCGATCACCCGGCGTTTTCCGAATGGTTGTGGTTTTCCATGCATTTGAGATGCGGACGTTATCAGATTTCCTCTTCGCCGTCCATCCCGGCATCGGATCCCGTTCCGCCAGTGATGCGAAATGACTGATCATCCGAACCATCAATATCCTCTGAAACTTTTTGTCACACTTACAATTTTAGAATAGTCTAAAGGTTGAAAGAATTTTGAAACGACCCGTAACCTGACTGAGCAAGGTTCTTGACTGGTACGGTGCGACCTGTAAGGCAAACTTGTCTCAACTGAGAAATGAGTGCAGATGCAATCAGCAATGGAAGATTTGGTAGATAGGGCTGTGCAAGGAGATCGAGGATCCCTTGAGGAGCTAATCGGAAGGCTTCAAGACCGGGTTTATGGGCTGGCGATCAGGATGCTCGCTTACCCGGCCGACGCCGAAGATGCGACCCAAGAGATTCTGGTGAAGATCGTCACAAATCTCGGCAGTTTTCAGAGGGAGAGTTCGTTCACCACTTGGGTTTACCGCATCGCCTCGAACCACTTGCTCACGACACGCAAGCGCAGAGCCGAGAGGCTGGAGCTTACTTTCAACCTTTGTGAATCTCTAGTGGACCGAGGGCTTGAGTACAGCCGCTTCGATAAGTCTCACGAGGCTGAACAGGAGTTGATCGTCAAGGAGATGATGATTGCATGTTTGCATGCATTATTGCTTTGTCTGGATCGCAGTCTTCGCATAACCTTTATACTTAGCCATGTATTCGGGACAAACAGCGCTGATGGAGCATATATCCTGGGCATAACCCCAGCCGGATTTCGAAAGCGCCTCTCAAGAGCCAGAAGTCTCGTCAGGGATTTTATGAGAAAGAAATGTGGTCTTTTTGATTCGAAAAATTCGTGCCAGTGTGCTCGGCAGATCTCATTTGCAGAAAAAAGAGGGGCAGTGAATCGAGAGAAACTGCTGTTCGCAAATCACCCAGCCGGTAGTGTCAAGCAGATGCCTAACCTCGATAGCCTGCAAGAGATGGGCGAACTGAAGAGACTGGCGACAATTTTTCGCAGTTGTCCGGAGTACGCCGCGCCCAAAGGATTGGTAGAAAGCCTGAAGGATGCTCTCGAAACACGAGCATTTTAAACCATATAGTGCTGAGACAAGCGACCGGCGCACTCATGGGTCGGAAGAAGTTAAGGCCAAATCGTAACGAATGGGCACTCCCGCAATGAAGTTGCAGGAATAATCAAACTCGAATGGAGGAGTCGTACTGTGAAAGTGGATGAAAATGTGTGGCAGATGTATCAGAAGCACCTGGGTTACACGGACGAAGCCATGGCCAAATTCCGAGCCAATCCCAAAAACGTGGAAGTGGTAGCAAAGGCTTCAGAACTGATGAACAAAACGATCGTTGCGGAGGTTGTGGAATCGCAAGGGTGCAATAGTCAACACAAGGTTGGAGATAAGTTCTATCTGGACGGCGCTGGCAACTTAATCTCAAAGCTCTGCCCCAAGAAGATGTGCATTTACGCCGTGAGCGCCCTAAAGCCCGCGGTCTTCGGAGTGAACGAGTTGGTGTATGCTGGAGTGGACCCCAATGAAATGCGATTCAACCGGGTGGGATGCTCCGATGTCGGAGTGGAGTGCGGCGGCTGGGGGCACATTGTGATGGAGGTCAGAGTGGAGGACCGGGAGAAATGAGCCTGTATGAAAAGCTGTCCGCAAACAAACGTGGTTCCGCGGGCGCGGCTGTTTCCGCTTGACAGAGGAGTGTCGCACCAATTACTTTGTACACGAAATGACTGATACGACACCCTATGAAGATTGCGTTGTTTACCTGCTGGCCAAGGCGTACCAAAGGGCGCACTCTGTGGCCAAGCGACGCCTGGCCGCCTACGGTTTGACGCCTGTCCAGCAGCTAGTGTTGACTGCGGTGCACCAGGACGAGGGACTATCCGCCGGTGACCTGGGCAAGAAGCTAACTCTCGACCTGGCCACCCTGTCCGGGATCCTGGACCGCATGGCCGAGCGCGGCTGGATCGTTAAACAAACCGACCCTGACGATAAGCGGTTGCTGCAAATCCGCCTAACCGACAAAGCTCGAGATCTGGAGCCCACCTTGATGCAAGAAAGGGACAAGGCGAATGATGAAGTACTCGGCAATCTGTCTCTCGAAGAGAAAGTGCTGCTGAAGAGACTCTTGAAGGATTTGAAGGACTAGTTCTTTCGGAATAATATTTCGTAGGCAAACTAATCGGTTGCGAATCAGGACAATCGCTACGTCGGTACGAATCGGAGGATGAAATGGCAACGTGGCAAAAGACGTCATGTGTGTGTTGCGGTCAAAACTGTGGCCTCGAAGTATTGGTCGAAGAGAATCGGATAATCAAAGTTCGTGCTGACAAAGAAAACCATCGCAGCGAGGGATATTGTTGTCGCAAGGGATTGAAAATCGCACATTATCAACACCATGCAGATCGGCTTAAACGGCCCCTCAAACGGGTAGGCCATGAGTTCAAAGAGATATCCTGGGACCAGGCACTGGACGAGATTGCGGAAAAGCTGAAATCAACTGTTGAGACTCATGGGCCTCGCTCTCTTGCTTATATGGGTGGAGGCGGCCTGGGGTGCCACTTCGAGGCTGCCTTCGGAGTGCGGCTTCTCCGAGGGTTGGGATCGCACTATCATTACAGCCCGCTCGCGCAAGAGTTGACCGGCTACTTCTGGGTAAACGGCAGAGGATTGGGGCGGCAGTACCTGGGTACTGTGCCTGACCACGAACACACGGATATGTTGGTCGCAGTGGGCTGGAACGGCTGGATGAGCCATCAGATGCCCCAAGCGCGACGGCATTTGAAGAGAATTTCCGAAGACCCTGACAAGCTGCTCGTAGTGATCGATCCCAGACGTTCAGAGACGGCCCAGAGAGCGGACATACACCTGGCGGTTCGCCCCGGCACGGATGCCCTGCTGTTTCGCTCCATGATAAGCATTATCCTCGAGGAGGGCTGGCAAAACGCCGACTATATTGCCGCCCATGTTAGCGGCTTCGAGACGATTCAGCCCTGGTTCACTGAATTCGACCCCCGTCCTGCCATCGACCTTTGCAGTCTTGACTATGATCGGGTCCGAGAAGTATGCCGGCTACTGGCTACTCGAAAGTGGTCGTGCCACTCGGATCTCGGCATCCTTATGGGGAGGCACAGCACCGTCTCGTCTTACCTGGAATTGATCTTACTAGCCATCTGCGGCCGCATAGGAACTCCCGGCGGAAACTTCATACCGGGCCACATCATGCCGATAGGCTCTCATTCCGACGAACGCGATTCCAAGACCTGGCGTACCGTAGCCACTAATTTTCCTGCGATCATGGGCACATTTCCGCCAAACGTGATGCCGGAGGAAATATTGACAGATGGGCCGGAGCGGCTGCGGGCGGTGTTAGTGAGCGGCTCAAATCCATTGCGATCCTATGCCGACACCACGGCCTATGAACAGGCGTTCAGAGCCCTCGACCTCTTGGTGGTCGTGGACGTGGCCTTTAGCGAGACCGCCAGCCTTGCTCATTATGTATTGCCCGCAAAATCCGCGTACGAAAAGTGGGATGCGACGTTTTTCGCTTGGACCTTCCCTGAAATATTTTTCCAGATGCGCCGCCCTGTAGTGCAAGCGGAGGGGGAATGCCTTGAGGAAGGAGAAATCCTCATACGCCTCGCCGACCGTTTGGATTTACTCCCTGAAATTCCGCAAACTTTGTACGAGGCTGCCTTCGGCGATCGTATGAATTTTGGCATGCAGCTTCTGGCTTTTGCTCAGAGCGAGCCCCGGGCGTCGAAATTCATGCCATTCATCTTAGGGAAGACGCTGGGGAAAGCTCTCGATTCAGCACATCTTTCAGCACTGTGGGGGATGCTGCAGGTGACTCCCAAGTCTTTCAGGGAGAATGCCGTTCGTGCCGGCTTCAGCCCCGGGCTCGCCATGGGCGAAGAGATTTTCAATGCCGTTCTTGATCGGCCTGAAGGAATTTGGATCGGCAAGTGCGACCCCTCGCAACCTTTGGATCAGCTCCGCACCGAAGACAAGCGCATAAACGTTCTGATCCCCGAACTCGCGGAAGCTGTAAAGGGCATCGACGTTCAGAGTGAACAGATCGGCTTGCGAATGAATGACGAGTACCCCCTCATACTCGCTGGAGGCCGCCACATGGATTACAACGCGAACACAATCATGAGAAACCCGGCCTGGAACGAAGGAAAGAGTAGAGCCTGCACCCTGATGATGCACCCCGGCGATGCCACGGCGCTGGGTCTGTCGGACGGACAGATGGTGAAGGTATCAACCGAAGCAGGCTCGGAGGATATCTTGCTGGAAGTGACCGATACAGCGCATCAGGGGCAGGTGATCATGCCCCACGGATTTGGGCTTGTCCATGCAGGTCGAAAACATGGCGCCAACGTGAATCGCCTGACCAAAAACAGCAACAGGGACCCGATCGCAGGCACACCGCTCCACAGATTCGTTCCCTGTAGCGTGAAAGCGGTGTGATTTCAAGATCAGCGGATCGCCGTTTGGTTTCCGTTGCCGTGAACCTCACCCTATTGGCGCAGGGACTGATATCTCAGCTTACAGGAGGACAAAATGACAGCGAAAGTGTACTACGACTTACGAGAACAGTTGGATCAGTATTCAGTAGGATTTCCTTCAACCGAATCAGGGGTTGAAATGAAGATCCTTGAGAAGCTCTTCTCGGAAGAGGAAGCTGAACTTTATCTCAACATGAGCATGATGCTCGAAACCCCCGAGGCCATAGCGCAACGTATGGGGAGGGAGCCTGAAACGGTAGCCGCTCTGTTGGAGCGTATGGTGGACAAGGGCCTAATTTTTAGAGTCAAAAAAGGGGACTCCGCCAAATACGGAGTGGTTCCTTTTGTGGTCGGCTCTTTCGAGTATCAACTCAAAGACATTGACCGAGAGTTTGCGGAACTGTTCGACCGTTACTTTTTGGAAGCTTTCGGTAAGCAAGGGGTAGGTCAGATACCTCCCCTGAGGCCCATACCGGTCAACAAGGCAATTGATCATTCATGGCCGGTGATGCCGTACGACGATGTCAGAAAACTCTTTGAGGCTAGAGATAAGATTTCAGTGGCTAACTGTATATGTCGGGTCCAGCAAGGGCTTCTGGACAAGGGGTGCGATAAACCGAAGGAGGTCTGCTTCCAGTTTGGCAGCCACGCCCATTACTACGTTGACAAAGGCATGGCTCGATTTATCACTCAGGACGAAGCGCTTCGGATAATCGACCAGTGCGATGAAGCCGGCCTTGTACCGCAGCCATTCGTTTCTCAGGACGCGGGTGGTATGTGTAACTGCTGCGGAGACTGCTGCGGAATTCTTCGGTCCATCAAATTGCACCCCAAGCCGGCGGAAAGGGTTTTGACCAATTATTTTACCGCAGTGGATACGGATTCCTGCTCGGCCTGCGAAACCTGCGTGGATCGCTGCCAAATGGACGCTATCAAGATGGGAGTTGACGGCGTGGCTGAGGTGGATCGAGACAGATGCATAGGCTGCGGGCTGTGCGTCACAGCATGTCCAACCGAGGCTCTTTCGCTCAAATCGAAGCCTGAACCGGAACGCCGAGTACCGCCCGCAACAGCTAGAGATTATGTGACGCAGTTGGCCTCATCCCGAGGCACATCGCTTATTCCTCTGGCCATGTCAAGGAAGTCGGCAAGCTGACCAGTCTCCTACAATAGGGGATGAATCGGGGGAAGTGTCTATACAAACAAGACACTCCCGATCTTTGTCTCACGAGGGAGCATCAGGGAAGTGGGACAAGATAGAGTATTTGGTTGTGCTGAAATTTGATCGGGTGCCACGAGCTCCGATCCGAGTAGGGGCGACCGGCGGTCGCCCGGCGAATGCCACGTTCCCCCCCATACGCGGGCATGACGAATCTTCAGGCAAGTGATAGATTGAGCCCAACAGTATCAGTCTGCTCTCTTCTTGAACAGGAATGCGGCGAGCCCCAAATAAAAAACAGCCATGGCAAGCATAGGTATGACCTGAGGCCAGAGGATGTCCCACCCGATCCCTTTCAGAAAGACCCCGCGCACGATGATGATAAAGTAACGAAGAGGATCCAAGTAGGTGAGGTATTGGACGACCGGCGGCATGTTCTCGATCGGGAATGCATAGCCCGAAAGAAGAGTCGCAGGCTGCAAGAACATGAACGAGGTGAGGATCGCCTGCTGTTGGGTTTTACAAAAGGTCGAGATGGTCATCCCAACTCCTGCAATAATTACGAGAAAGAGGACCGCGGTGGCAAAGAAAAATGGCATAGATCCTCTGAACGGAATATCGAATATCAGGAATGCCAGCGAGACAATCACGGACATAGTTATCACTTCGATGACAAAACAAGGGATAGTTTTGCCTAGGATCAACTCGAATCGCGCGATGGGTGCCACCATAAGCTGTTCTATGGTTCCGATTTCTTTCTCCCGGACTATGATCGCCGACGTAATGATAGTGGTCCCTGCCATCAGAATGATCACGACTACTCCAGGAACGAAAAAGTCCTTAGAGTTCAGGTTAGGGTTGAACCATGAGCGACTGGCTTCCGACGCGGACGGGTACTATAAGATGAGGGGTGGTGGTTTCAAAAAGTTGGCCCTGCATCTGGTTGATTCTCTCATCCATAATATCTTCGGAAAAGCGTTTGAGGATAGATTGAGCGTACCCGGATACGGTACCTGCGGTAGTCGTGTCCACGCCGTCAATAAGTATCCCCACCTGCGCGGTTCGCATGGCCTTTATGCGCCGTTCCAAGTCTGGAGGGATAAGAATGGCCATGCCGGCTCGTCCGGTTTCCAGCCACCTGTCCGCTTGGTCATACGAGCCGAGCATTTTCTTGACAGTGAAATATCCTGACCGAGAGAAGGCCTCAATGATCTGTCGGCTGAGGACGCTTCTGTCCATGTCGGCCACGACTGTGGAAACGTCTCGAACGTCCAATCGGCTGGCGAAACCAAATACTAGGAGTTGGAGTATGGGAGCGATCAGCATCAAAGACAAATTCTGTCGACTACGCCGTATGTGAGTGAATTCCTTGCGGACAACACACCGTATCCGCCGCGCTGATTGGCGGATGGCTTCAAAAGATGCGCGAAGGCCGGTACCGTTCTTGTTTGATGAACTCGACTCGGCTCCTAAAGGTTGTCCGGACACGTTTGAATCAGAGAAGGCCTTGGTCATCCCAGCGTTTTCCTCAACTTCCTGGTTGCAAAGGTCGTCACAAGTAGCGCGAAGATTGCAAGCATGGCTACTGGTATGGCGATTGCTCCTATTCCTACTCCTTTGAGGTATATCGCGCGTAATACCGTCACGAAGTGTCGGGCCGGGACCAGATAGGTGATTATTTGCAGCATATCCGGCATGTTGGAAATGGGGAATACGAAGCCGGAAAGGAGAAAAGAAGGTAGAAACGTACCCAGAAGCGCTAACTGGGTGGCAAAGAACTGATTCGCTGCAACTACAGAGATCAGGAACCCCAAAGACATGGCTCCGATCAGAAAAAGGCTCGAAACCAGGAACATCAGCAATATGCTCCCTCTTAACGGCACACCGAAGACGTATTGCCCCATGAGATAAACCATCAGCAGGTCCAGATATCCGAGAGCAAAATAGGGTAGGAGCTTGCCGACGATTAGTTCGTTGGGCTTCACGGGTGTTGAAATGAGCTGTTCCATGGTCCCGGTCTCCCGTTCTCTCACTATGGTCAGGGATGTGAGCAACGCGGCTATGACCATCATGATGATGGCGATGAGGCCGGGGATGATGTTATTCCGACTCTTGAGTTCAGGGTTATACAGCAGCCGAATGCAAGGTTGCACCGGCGGTATGACTCTCTGTTCCACTGATTGCCTTACCAGAGCCTTTTTGCGGAAGTCTTCGTCGAAGGTTGCCATGATTGTTTCGAGATACACAATGGCCAAGCCGGCCCGCGTAGAATCGGAGCCGTCCACTATGGCTTGAATCTGGCTCATTCTGCCCTTTTTCAAATTTCGGCTGAAATCCCAGGGAACTACGACAGCAACATGTGCATCTGTCTTATCCACCGCCTTAACGATGGGTTTGTAAGATTGGGTGGGCAGGACCAAGGTGAAGTATCCGGAGCTTGTGATGCGGTCTATAAGCTCCCTTGACTGCGCGCTCTGGTCTTGATCCCAGACGGCAAGTGGGATTTTGTCCACATCGAGAGAAAGCGCGTAACCGAACAGGACCATGAGCATGACAGGAATGCCAAGGGCGAGATACATAGAGCGCGAATCCCTGACTATCTGTCTGGCCTCCTTGCGAGCCACAGCGAAGGTGCGATGAATGTTCATAATTTACTCGATGGCCCTTTTTCTTGCGATTCGCATCATTCTTCGGAATTTCTATCTTTTGCCGTAAGGGAAACAAATACGTCTTCGAGACTGGGGGTTATCACCTCGATCCGGAACAGGCTGATACCCTTCTCGTTCAATTTATCTTTGGCAGTCTGGATAGCAATATCCGGGGTTGTCGTGACTAAATGCAGCAGGTTGCCGAAGACAGCAACTTCATTGAAGACGTCTTCTTTATCGAGCGCTTCCGCGGCCAGCATGAGGTCGGCGGATTCCAGCTCCAGGACGGCATCCTTCATCCATTTCTTTTTCAGTTCTCCGGGAGTCCCCAGGGCGATAATTCGACCTTTACTCATCAGTGCAAGGCGATTGCAGTACTCCGCTTCCTCCATGTAATGCGTCGAGACAAATATGGTTACCCCCTGCAGGGCCAATCCGTGAATGAGATCCCAGAATCCTCTTCTGGATACTGGATCTACGCCGGAGGTTGGCTCGTCAAGAAACAGAACCGGCGGCTCGTGGAGAAGCGCACACCCCAGGGCAAGCCGCTGCTTCCAGCCCAGGGCAAGCTCTCGAGTGAGGCTGGTTCTTCTTTCAGTCAGCCCTGCCATCTCAAGAACCCATGCATCTCTCTCTCTTTTTCTGCCCCCCTCAAGGCCGTAGATACCGCCGAAGAAATCAATATTCTCTTCCACGGTCAAGTCTTCATACAATGAAAATTTTTGGGACATATATCCGATATGCTTTTTAATTTCTTCATATTCTGTGGATACGTCCCATCCGGAAACCCGGGCTGTGCCGGAGGTGGGAGTCAACAGTCCACACAGTATCTTAATCGTAGTGGTCTTGCCGGCGCCGTTAGGTCCGAGAAATCCAAAAATCTCACCTTTGGGCACTTCGAAGCTGATATGGTCCACAGCGACAAAGCTGCCGAAAGTTTTGACCAGCTCCTGGGCAAAGACCGCTATTTCGTTACCGTTTCGTTCCAACTGCGTTTCTACCTATTTTCTTCTTTAGAAGTTCGATCCTTTGGGATAAGAGAAAGGAACGCATCTTCCATCGTGGGAGCAATTCTCCTGACCGAATGAATCTCGATCCCTTCTTGGTTCAATCTTTGGCGAATAGCATCTGCTCCTGACTCCTCGTTCAAGAGCACGTGAAGCCCTTCACCAAAAACATTGACATCCACTATCCCCTCCATTTTAGACAACAGATTCCGCGCACGACTGGGATCAGACACGATAAGCTCGATGATGACCCCTTGAACCATTTGCCTTAGCGCACGGGGTTCGCCCATTTGAATGATAGTACCATGATGCATCAGGCCCACACGATTTGTTCTCTCTGCCTCGTCCAAATAAGCAGTCGTAACGACAATGGAGATCCCCTCTTTCAAAAGCTCGTACAGAATTTTCCAGAAATCGCGGCGAGAGACCGGATCGACCCCGTTGGTCGGTTCATCAAGCAAGAGCAGTCTGGGAGAGTGGATCAGAGCGCAAGCAAGACCCAATTTCTGTTTCATGCCCCCGGATAGTGCTCCGGCCAGCCGGCCGCTGAAGGGGCCGAGTCGACTGAACCTGAACAATAGTTCAATCCGACCGGATCGCTCTTTCTTTGGCACTTGAAAGAGGTCCGCGTAGAAGATCAGGTTTTCCATTACGGTAAGATCGGCGTACAGGCCGAAGCGTTGCGGCATATATGCAAGCTGCTCTTTTATGCCTTCCGGATCATCCACCACCGAGATCCCATCCACCCATGCTTTGCCGGACGTGGGTTCAAGAATTCCCGCCAGCATTCTCATAGTGGTAGTTTTTCCGGCGCCGTCCGGCCCCACAATCCCGAAAAGTTCCCCCCGCTTTACTTCCAGATTAAGGTTCTTGACTGCCTGAGTCTGGCCGAAATCACGGCAGAGATTCTCGGTTTGTACTATGAATCCGGAATTCTCTTGTTTAAGACGAGGACTTCCCAAGAGCCTGTGGCCGTCCCTTCTTGACCGGTTCAGTGTTAACCAGAATATAACCTTCAGCAGGCATGCCGATCTTCAACTCCTGCTTCGGGTTTTTAATCGTGATCTTTACCCGATAAACCTGCTTAACCCTCTCTTCCATGGTTTGCACGTTTTTGGGGGTGAATTCAGCCCTGGGGGAGATGAAGGTTACTACGCCGGAATAAACCTTGTTGGGATATGTGTCTGTAGTTATTTCTGCCTTTTGACCCAACTTTATCTTGCCGAGGTTTTGTTCACCCACGTAGCCCTTGAGCCAAACTTCATCAATCGCTGCTACAGTCGCGACGGTAGCTCCCGGAAGCACCACCTCGCCCAACTCATTCGACTTTACCATCACGACCGCAGAAACCGGCGTTTGGAGCACCGAGTGCTCTATGTCCAGTTGTATTCTTTTTAATTCAAATTCTGCCCTTTTCAGACGCGCTCGAGCTGCGCGAGTTTCCTGCTCTCTCGGTCCGTTCTTAAGTTGTCTCAGCCTTTCCTCGCAATTCTTGAATTCTTCTGTCGCAACCTTAAGAGTTGTCTCTTTGGCATCGAACGTAGAAGCAGAGATGGCCTTCTCCCTTATCAGGCCGCAATAACGGTCATATTCGTCCTTCGCGTTTTTCATCTTGCTCTCGGCGGATTTGTACAGGGCTCTAGCTTGTTCGATCTCTTCAACGCGCGTGCCTTCCTCGAACTGATCCAGCACAGCCCGCGCATTACCAATTTCAGCCTGCGCAGCTCCCTTTTGGGCGAGGAGAGTATCAGTGTCAAGGGTGGCGACGACTTGGCCCGCCTCGACGCGGTCACCCTCTTCAATGGGAAGGGATTTGATCTGACCGGCTATTCTGAAGGAAAGATCAACTTCTGTTGCCTCGATGTTGCCACTGACAAAGACTTTTCCCTCAGTATCCGCCCCATTCTTAAAATGAAGCCAACAAGCGGCCACGCTGATCGTCAGAAAAAATACCACCGCTGGCAAGATTTTCTTCTTCATGGTTGAGTTCTAGCCTTTTCCTACTAGTTGTGTTTGCAGAGCTTGAGACAGACTTATCGCCTGCAAATCTCGGCTGCACGGTTAGCGCAGAAACCTGCCGAGCAGAGCATCTTCCAATATACATTCGAGGCTAGGCGTCTGCTACGAAAACTTTCTCCACACGCACGCGTGCATTTTGTCTAGCCGGAGCCGAAGATTTCTTCGAGTATGACATGGGGAAGGAAACGAGACAATCTCCAGCATCGCTATAAGACGATTATATGGCCGCAAAATGCCGTATTTCATTATCCGGGAGCCACCAAAGACACGCTTCTCCTGGACACGGCGGCATTCCATGCGGGCTCGAAGAGTTTGCCACACTCCCTAATTTTGTCTGATTACCCGCCAAGTTCATGTCAGAGATTGTTCCGAGCGGTCGCTTGATGCCAGAGAGGGGTTAGACAACAGAAGTAGGTTTTCCATAGTTCTTTTCGCGAAGCACTCGAGGGCATGAACGTCGAATTAACTTATTAAGTAATCTAACCACAATAACCTCCTCATTAAACACCGTTGCATATAATAGTTAGATTTACGTTTTACTGTTGACAACCCAATTTTGTTGTGATATCCACGCCCCGTGATCTATAGGTTGGGGGTGTGGGCGTAGGAGCTTTAAGTGTTTGGAAAAGTAATACAACTGAAGAAAAATGTTGCTTCGGTGAGCAGGGGGGGGGAGCTTCCTTCTGAAATAACTGAGCAATTTAACTCGGAAATCCTAGATAAAGGCCTGCGCCTGGCCGAGAGTTCGCGAATTTCGCATATTAACTTCGGAAGAGAATCTTACTTCGGCCTTGTCACTGATTCCTCGGGAAAAGGCGTCAATGTTCACATATCGTTACATCCGGAATCCAAAATCCTAACTAGAGCCACTTGTGGTTGTTTCCGATCTTGTACGTGTACCTATTGCCACCACATAGTATCTTTCGTCAGATATATTCTGAGACCCGACCCGGAAACCGGCGGTCTGCGCTCTCTTGGAGAAGACTTTCGAGATAGCTTTTGGCACGAGATTGGCTGGTTCGGCTACAAAAACTTCGGTGACTCCACGCTTGGATTCAGAACTCAGGTGAATCATGGGGGAGAGGGACTGCGAATAAGTTTCTTAGATCGCAATCAACATGAAATCCTGGCATTCATGCCCGGCGAGCGGTTAGTGGAGGAATTTCTTCATGAATTCTTTGATATAATTCGTCGCGATATCGATGCGACTCTCTTCAGGCGAATGTACGGGCGAAAACTCAAGGATCCCAATGTCCCTTCCCTGCGCCGCCGTCCCTGGCAATACTCGGAATCAGAGGAGGAGATCAACCGGAGAGGGGTTAAGTCAGTTCGTCAGAACCTGGAAGACAGCGTTTGGCATCGCATCGCCAAGGTGGGGTTCCTCGTCGCCGGCCGAGACGGCGGGACCTTTAACTTCCGTTTCCTCGAGCACAAACGTGAATTGACAATCGAGGGCCTTGATGAAGAAGAGACTGTCATCTTGCGCCTCGTGCCTCCAAAAACTCTGATTGGGACCCTTATTGAAATGGGACAGAATAAAGAGGTCATTGGTAATGATCTTCTGATACACTCCTCCCCTCTCAAGACCGGATACCAACTTAACCTGACCGAAGCGTCGTTTCTGAATATAACCCCTGTTGTTGAGAATCCTGACCCCGACGCGGAGCCGACAGAGGCTTACCTGGATCGAACCACTCTCGAACAGCAATTATTCGGCAGGTACTACTTCTTTCCGGACTGGGGGTTCTTTCAGATTGCCGCGAATGTGGGAGGTCTGCCGGCCGACCATTTTTCACCCCAGAAGCGAATCTCGATTCCTCCGGAAAAGGTCACTCCATTTCTAAAGGAATATCGCGATGTGCTGCGGTCCGATCCTTCGGTTTTCATCGACAGCAGCCTCTTGGAGCACGAGGTTGTCGAAAACTATGAACTTGCCACGGTAAATCACAAGGAGGTCAGTGAAGAAGGGGTCGAACTGGAAATAAACTATGATTTCGGGTCATTCCAGATACCTTTCCGGGAGATTTTTGAGGCAAGACAAAACAAAAGGCGCTTTGTAGTCAGAGGAGAAAAATGGCTCGACGTGATGTCCTCCGAATTTTCATGGATGGATGCTCTGCGCGACCGAGCTACCATCCGTGAGAACACTCTCACCATCGGGCGAACCGACTATCTCAGATTGCTAGCCTTTCATGATCGTCTCGAAAAGCGTTTCTCCTCGACACGCCTGAAAGAGTGGTTCCAAACGCTTGAGATGTTGAAACCACCTAGCCGCGTGCCGGCTATCAGAGCTATGAAAGGAAAACTTAGAACGTACCAGAAGAACGGGTACGGCTGGCTGTGGTTCCTTTATCAAAATGGCTTTTCGGGACTCTTGTGTGATGATATGGGGCTCGGCAAGACGCATCAAGTAATGGCCCTTATGACGGGATTGGTGCGTCATCTGGCGAAACGACCTGAAAAGGTTCATTTTCTGGTAGTCTGTCCCACAACCGTGCTCAGTCACTGGAAGGACAAGGTTGTAGAGTTTTGCCCCTTCTTAAACCCATACATTTACCACGGCACGGATCGCTCGTTTCGGGAAGGCTTCGACGAGCACGTGCTCATAATCACTTCGTACGGCGTTGCACTGCGAGACATAGAGATGCTCTCCGAGTACCGCTTCGATCTGATCGTTCTCGATGAAATCCAAGCAGTTAAGAATAAAAACACAAAGACGTACGCGGCTGTGAAGGCGCTCGAATCCGCGTGCACAGTAGGCCTCACAGGAACCCCTATTGAAAACAGCGTGACAGATTTGAAATCCCTCTTCGACATAATTCTTCCCGGCTATCTGATGTCGGATTCTTTCTTCGAGAATCATTTTCGCTTCCTCATTGAGGAGATTTCCGATAGCGTCACCAAAGATAAGCTTTCGCGAATGATTCAGCCGTTCACGTTGAGGCGCAAGAAGGAGCAAGTCCTTACCGAACTCCCACCCAAAATCGAGGACGTCCGGCGCTGTACCATGAGTGAAGATCAGATTCGTTATTACAAGGACGTGGTATGCAACCAGGGCCAAAATCTTGTGCAGACTTTGAAGGATCCTGACCAGAAAGTTCCGTATATGCACGTCTTTGCAGTTCTCAACTGCCTGAAGCAAATTTGCGATCACCCGGCATTGCTCGAGGGAGAGACTAAAGCCTATAACAAATACACGTCGGGGAAGTGGGATCTCTTTGTCGAGCTTCTGGATGAGAGCCTCGGATCGGGTCAGAAAGTAGTGGTCTTCAGCCAGTACGTAAAGATGCTTGAACTCATCGAATCCTTCCTGAACGACCGCGGTATAAATTTCGCCACAATCAAAGGCCATACCAGGAACCGCGCTGAGCCGGTGAAGCGTTTCAACAACGACCCGGACTGCATGGTTTTCAGTGCGTCGCTTAGAGCTTCCGGTCTGGGAATTGACTTGACCGGAGGTTCGGTAGTGATCCACTATGATCGATGGTGGAATTCAGCCAGGGAAGAGCAGGCCACAGACAGGGTCCACAGGATTGGACAGAGAAGGGGGGTTCAGGTATTCAAGCTCATCACAGAAAATACCCTCGAAGAAAAGATCGACTCGATCATCTCTAAGAAGAGACGACTCATGGAGTCGGTGGTCAGGGAAGATGACAAATCCTTGCTTAAGCACTTTTCGCGACAGGACCTTATCGAGTTGATATCTTTTTGAACGCGTTCGATTGTTTTTTCCTCTGGATATCCGCCGAGGATGGGGGAACAATTTAAAATTACCCTCCGATGACTAACTCCGGCCTATCGAAATGATAGACTCGGCGCTTATGCCGCGGATTGATTCGCCAAGACCCATACCCGTTCGAGGGAACTTGCAGTGAACATTACTATTTTGGGGAGTGGGACCGCCACCCCCGATCTTGAACGCAATGCTTCAGGGCTGGCCGTAAGGGGTGCCGGCTTATGGGTCCTCGCCGATATTGGACCGGGCATTCTTCGCCGCCTGTGCGAGGCGCGAATTGATCCGAAATGGATCGACGTCATTCTCATCACCCATTTTCATCCTGATCATGTTTCAGACCTGGTTCCGTTCTTATTTGCTTCGAACTACGAGTACGGGCAAACCCGCAAGCAGAGTTTTCATGTTGTTGGTCCAACGGGACTGAAGCAATTCTACAACGCACTGGTAGGGATCTATGGCCACTGGATCGTCCCTACAGGAAATCGGCTAATCATCAGCGAAGTTGATCCGAGAGCCCCTGACGTTTTTTCCCTGGGGGATATTACTTTTCGCTCAGCCCCTTCTGCTCACTCTTTTCCGAGCGTCTCGTACAGGATCGAGGCCGACGGTGTATCCGCCACGGTATCAGGTGACACGGATATTTCCGACGACCTCGTGAAATTAGCCGAAGGCACTCACGTTCTCGTGTGCGAATGCTCTTTTCCGGACGAGATGAAGGTCCCCGGGCATCTCACGCCATCCGAGGCCGGCAGAATAGCCGCTCGGGCTGGAGCGCAGAAACTGGTGCTAACGCATTTTTATCCCCCTTGTGACGAAGTCGATGTGGTCAAACAGGCCGGTGAGGTTTTCCCGGGAGAGATCATTAAGGCCAAGGATCTTATGGTCATCCCCGTGTAGCGGTTCAATGCCGGACAATCCTCTTCGGCAGAGACGGATGGCACCCTTTGATTAAAGGAAGATTCCGTCATTCGCACAACGGCTGTGACCGTCACCTTGATGAATCCTGTAACCGAGATCTCAATGGGGGCAATAACTCAACAGCGTTGATGTGAGCGGCGCTCAGCCTTGCATTCTGAAGTGAAGACATTTTTGACCCGCTGCATTATAATGGCCTCCTGAGAATGAACCGCAGGGTCCAGAATTAGGGTAATCATGATTGGCAAAGGACTTGTCGGAAAATTGTTTTTCAGGATCTTCTTTCTCATTCCATTAGTAATGGTTCTTGAAGTCCCTGTGTTCATGGCCGGCGCGGCGCTCGGCACTTATCTAGTCTTTTCGCGTAACTTGCCTGAAATTCCAAAATTGGCCTCGTATCAGCCCAGGACCGTATCCACATTTTATGCCGACGACGGCACTGTCATCGGGACTTTTTTTAAAGAGAAGCGATTCGTAGTCGATCTTGCTCAGATACCTCCTCATGTTATTAACGCATTTCTCGCCTCAGAGGACGCCAGATTTTTTGAACATTCCGGAGTCGAATGGCTCGGCCTGGTTCGGGCCTTGATCCGCAATATTACGTACATGAGGATAACGCAAGGCGGGAGCACCATAACCATGCAAGTGGTTAGAAACTTATTTCTCACTAGGCAAAGGAAGTTTTCACGGAAATTCAGGGAAATAATCCTTGCCTTGGAGTTGGAGAAAGTTTGGAACAAGAAGAAGATCCTCTACATCTATCTCAACGAAATTTATCTGGGCGAAGGATCTTACGGCATTGATGCGGCAGCCCGGACTTACTTCGGCAAGCCGGTGGAACATCTGACCATCGCAGAGGGAGCACTGATTGCGGGATTGGTGGCTGGGCCGGCACGGTTTAATCCTTTCAAGAATGAAGCAATCGCCCGGAAAAAGCAAGCTACAGTGCTGGCGCGCATGCTTCGCGACGGCTTCATCACTAAGGAACAATACGAGCAGGCGAAAGCTGAACCGCTGCACCTCAAGAAAGAGGTAGACAAGCCGTTCGATCTGGTTCCGGACTTTACGGAAGCAGTACGGCGCTACATCATAAGCAAGTACGGGGAGCGGAAGCTCTATAACGAAGGGCTAAAAGTATTCACCACCTGCCGGATCGATTATCAACGCAAGGCTCTGCAAGCAATGGAGAAGGGACTGGCAGAGGTGAAAAGTCGTCAAAAGCACTTGGCAATTCTGAGAAGTGTTCCGCCGAGTGAGATTTCCGACCTGCTTAAAAAGCGCAAGACTCCTGAGCTGCAGGAAGACAAAACCTATCAAGGCGTTGTCTTGAAGGTGTTGGCTCGGAAAAACAAGCAAACAGATCTGTATGTTGCGTTGAGCAAACGCTTGAAGGGGATCGTGCGCGTTAACGAACCTCATCCCGTGTACAGGGTTGGCCACGTATTGGCGCTGAAATTCGCGGGGTTCGTGGATAAAACGCCTCTCTTTACTCCGGATAATAACCCCAAGCTTCAAGGCGCTCTCGTTTCCATAGAGAACCGGACTGGGTACGTTCGCGCCCTTGTAGGGGGAGCTTCAGGACAACCTTTTCAATTTAATAGGGCGACTCAGGCAAAACGCCAACCGGGAAGCGCATTCAAACCGATCATCTATTCGACAGCTATCGAGGAGAAAAGCTACAGCCCTGCAACAATAATTGTGGACGAGCCGATAGTTGTCGATCTCGAAGTAGAGGGTGAAGAATGGGAGCCGAGGAATGCCGGGGGTAGCTTCCTGGGACCGCTCAGCCTGCGCCGCGCCTTGGAACTTTCGCGGAACATTTGTACGATAAAGATCTTAATGGACGTGGGTTTTGATCCTGTCATCAAGATGGCCAGACGCATGGGTATCACTGCGCACTTGGGTCGGAATCTTTCTCTGAGTCTGGGAACTTCAGAGATGAGCCTCTATGAGCTCACGTCAGCCTACACTGTGTTCCCAAACAGCGGGGTGCATGTTGAACCTGTCCTGGTCAAACGAATCGAGGATCGGTATGGAAATGTCCTTGAAGACAACACTGAGATCCCATTGCTAAACGAGTCCGAGATTCCTCACCCGATTCCCCGGGAAGAATTCAGGACCATTCCGATAGCGCGTACGGATCCCCAGGGTTATGAGGAGGATGAGGATCAATCGATTCCGAATGAACACACCTCTGCCTCTCCCTCACGTCAGTCAAATGTTGGGCCCGAACAAATGGCATCGCAGACGCCATCCTCGGAGGCAGGGCCTTCATCGCAGCAGCCAAGGCGGTTAAGCGCGGCTATGTCTCCGCAGACCGCGTATATTATGACTTCGCTTCTTCAGGGAGGAGTGAGGGAAGGGACCGGTGCCCGTATGGTGCAATATGTGAAACGTAAGGATTTGGCGGGCAAGACCGGTACTACCAATAACGCGGAAGATACATGGTTTGTCGGATTCAGTCCCGAGTTCACTACCGGCGTCTGGGTGGGATTCGATGAAAAGAGGCCGCTGGGGAGCAGAGAAGAGGGTGCCCGTGCCGCCCTGCCCGTCTGGGGGTACTTTATGAGAGATGTACTAGCAAATACGCCTCAGAAAGAGTTTCCCGTGCCCCCGGAAATAACTTTCAAAGAAATGATCACATTCACCGGGACCCCTAAGGAAGGATTCTCTCCGAAGATGGTGCGGGAGCCGGTATACACGCCTTTTGTCGGCAGAACCCTTGTTTTGTGCCCTCTTGACACACCGGAAACTCTGGCGGCCTACCGAGTGTCTCTTCCCGGATTACCCGCCGCCCCGCCCGGATATGGCTATCAACCAACCGGCCAACCCCAGCCTCAACCCGCGCCGCAGCCGATGCAGCCGGAATCTACGCCCCCCGCAAATCCCATGGACGGCAGGAACCTGTTTCCGCAACAGGCACCACCGGTGCAAAATCCATCTCCTGATCGACCGGCTGGAGATGTGGGTGCGGCTCTTAATCCCCAAGCCGAATACCTTTCGGATGCGGAAGCTCCGGTTCGCCCATCGATGGGAAATCCCCGAGCGCCCGGTGCTGGATTGAATCGAGCTTCAGGGCAGAACGTAGTCCCACGGCGAGGTCTTGGAACACTTCAGCAGCCCAATCCGAACCCATATTTTCATCAGGGTCCCTCGACGCAGGGCTTTCAATGAAAGATAAATAGAGATGACAGGAGTTCTGATCGCAATAACTTTGGCTTAGTTGCGTATAACCTGTCCTTCTCCCCCTTCCCCTGTAACTATGTGGTGGGTTAACTGTGAGTCCCTTCCCCAATCGAAGAAACAAAGGGCAGACGAATCGGGACATAGATTATTGCAATCGGTTCAAAACTTTACCCGCACTCTTAAGCATACACAAAGGAGACGTTTAGGTGCGAGTGGCTGTAGCTATGAGCGGCGGAGCAGACAGCTCGGCTGTTGCACTCCTTCTCAAGAGGAAGGGGTATGACGTTACAGGGCTGCACATGCGCCTGCACGCGCAATCCGACACAACCTGGGCATCGGCGCAGATGGCCGCGAAAGAAATCAGCGTTCCCCTTCACTTGGTGGATCTTTCACGAGAATTCCAAGAACTAGTGATAAGACCTTTCGTGGCAGGCTATTCTGAAGGCCTTACGCCGTCCCCATGCCCGATTTGCAATCGATTCATCAAGCTCGGTTTCTTGCTCGACCGCGCACGAGCTATGGGTTGTGACAAGATAGCTACGGGGCACTATGTTCGCGTCGCAGGAACGGCTGACACCCCTGCGCTTATGACAGGGAAGGACCAGAGTAAAGATCAGTCATATTTCCTGTTCATGCTGACGAGGGATATACTGAAATATGCAGTCTTTCCGCTGGGGGATTTCACAAAAGTTCAGGTGAGAGAAGTTCTGAAGCGAGCAGGCTTGACCATTGAGGAATCCGAGGAATCTCAGGAACTTTGCTTCATATCCAGGAGCGACTATCGAGCTTTTCTTTCATCCCATGGCGTTGAATCCTGTTCGGGCAATATAGTCGATGTCCAGGGAAACATCCTGGGGAAGCACAGAGGGATAACAGGCTATACGGTCGGACAACGAAGGGGGCTGGGTATTTGCGGCCCCAGACCGCATTACGTTATTCGAATAGATCCGAGAACACAGACTGTTGTGGTGGGGACGAAGGAAGAGACCTATGTACGATCGTTTCAAACGGGAAGCATAAATTGGCTAAGATCTTCTCCCTTGTCCGCGGGTGAAAGGTTCCGGGTGAAGGTGCGTTCGACCGCGAATGCTGTGCTCTCTACCGTAGTCAGCGTTTCCGATGATGCTGCGGAACTCGAGTTTGACGAGCCGCAGTCAGGAATTGCTTCCGGCCAGGCCGCGGTTTTATATTCGGGAGAAAGGGTCGTGGGAGGAGGATGGATAAAATAGGCCATACGGGCGATCGCACGGAAGATTTGGACTTTAAGCCCTACGCTGTGCAGCGGCCTCCCGGAGACCAAACTGGGACGGCACCTTGATGCGAAATCGCTATCCCGCGGTAGCTCATGGGCGTTAAGTTAACGATTTGTTCCCCCCTAAATCCCCCTTTAGAAAAGGGGGACTTTGATCGCCCTCGGCCTGCATTTACCTCTTGAAAAGGAACGAAATTGCCTTAAGTTAACGCCTATGAGCAGGCAGCTAAGAATCCGTGTGGCCCAGGGGACTCATTAGCCCCGGCCTCCAGGTCGGTAGGGATCCTTAATGGCGAAAGCTATGCATGAGCTTCTTCTCGATCGTAAAGAGCGACGGTTAAGAGAAATTATTCGGGAAGCCGCTGCGGGTGGAGGGCGAGTGTTCATCGGCTTTTCCGGCGGTGTGGATTCAAGTCTACTCCTTTGGGAGAGCGTCCAAGCCCTCGGACCTGACAGGATAACGGCCGTGACTGCAACTTCTCCTACTTCCATACTGGAGGAAGAGGAATCGGCCCGAAGATTCGCGTCAGACCTGCAGGTGAGGCATCTCGTGGTCCCCACGAATGAATGTGACGATTCGGCATTCATGAGCAATACGTGGGATCGTTGCTATCACTGCAAGCGTATCCGCTTCACCCTGATGAAGGAGTTATCCGAACAAGTTCCGAGTTCAGTTGTATTCGACGGCACTCAAAGCGACGATTCTCCCAGCGATCGACCAGGCATGCGCGCCTTGGCTGAACTGGGGATCTTGAGTCCGCTAGCCCAGGCGGAGATCGGCAAAGAAGAGGTAAGGGACCTTCTGAGAAAAGCAGGCTTTTCGTGCCTAGCGGAAAGAAGCGCGCAACCCTGTCTCGCCACCCGCATCCCTACGGGGAGCGCCATCACCATGGAAGCCCTTGAGACCATTCGCCGGGGGGAGTCCTTTCTGAAAGAATGTGGTTTGGCAACGGTTCGATTACGCCACCACCAACGTTTGGCACGAATCGTCACAGATAGCGCCGGCCTCCGTCTAATTCTCGCTGCGGATGAGCTACGACAACAAATATTGGAGAAGTTCAAAAAGCTAGGATATGACTATGTGACCGTTGACTTGGAAGAGTACGGCAACCCTGGGGCGGGCTCTAGTTCCAGCAACCATATCTCCGCTTGATCTGAACTCGGTAAGGGGGTTAAAATAAAATTTGGCTGGAAGGGATGAGGAAAAATGTTTGATGACGGCCGATCGGGGTCGCAAGTAAATTGGCATGAGATCCCCACACTCAAAGCCCCTATCATGGTGGCGGGCTTCCGAGGATGGGCTGATGCCGCGAGTGTTTCCAGCGATACGCTCCAATTCTTGATCGACATGCTGAAGCCGCAAACGGCAGCAACTATCAGCGATGAGCTTTTTGTTCATTACACGACAGACCGCCCTATCGCTCAGGTAGAAGACGGGATTATTCATGAACTGGAGCCAATGATTACCGAACTGTTCTACTGGATCAATGTCGATGGGGACCATGATCTGATCTTGTTGCTCGCACGAGAACCACATTTTAGCTGGCCGACCTATACTGACGGCCTTCTGGATATCATTCGGGAGCTTAACATATTTAGACTTTACACCGTCGGAGGAGTTCAGGACACGATTTTGCATTCCGGTCCGGTAGTCGTCTCGGTCGTCGGTTCGACCCCCGCCGCGGTGAAAGGAGCTGTCGCGCTCGAACCGGGAATCCGTGCCGCTGAATACTATGGACCGGTAAGTATCCATTCCTATTTGATACGGGCATGTGCGGGAGAGGCAACGGAAGCGGTCAGCCTGTGGGGTCATGTTCCTGCCTATCTACAAAAGAGTCCTAGGGTGGTAGCCAAAATAGTTTCCATACTCAATAAAGCAGTGGGCATGCACTGCTCCGTCGAAAGCTTAACGCAAAAATCTATTGAACTGGACCGACAAATAAATGAAGCTCTCGCCAAAGACCCCGACTTGAAGCGTCTTGTAGAGAATATGGAGGAAAGCAGCCCCTCAGGGATTTCACCGGTTGGAGATGACAAAGTGATCCGGATGAACGATTTCCTACGAAGGGACCCTCGAAAAGCTCCTGAACCGCAAGGGGGGTGACCCTTGCGGGACAAGTGTAAAGGCCCATGAAGTCGAGCAGCTACGCCATAGAGATTATTCCCGATCTGACTATAGACGATAAATACGCCTCGATTATTGAGCAAGCTTTGAGCCGCATTGACTCATTTACCACTAATGCGCTTCGGGACAATCGTATAGGTGAGCTATTCTTGTTGAAAAAAAGCCGAATAGACGATTCAGGCGCCGCCAACATTTTACAGGCAAAGGGGCGCCTAATGGTCGGGTTTCAGTTTGAAGTCCGCGCTGACTCGCCGGAAGACAACTTTCGCATCTACGCAAAGAAATTGACGGACAACGGCAAAACTATCAAGTTCTACCTGACTCCTACGGTCCAGCAGATTATGTTGCAATTAGTGTCGCTGGAAGATCGTCGAACAGTGGCCATCTTTTCGATGCTTAACAGCTCAATGGAAGTAGGCTACCGTATTCTTTCGACTTTGTACGGCAATCAACTTCGCAGGCTGGTTGTCCGGTCCCCCTCTTTCATGACAGCTACTTTGCAACGCAAGCTGCAAAAACTCGCTGTGGCAAAACCGGACGACGATTCGGAGTTGTGGAAAAATTCTGACGATCGTATGGCTCCCGGATTCGGCGGACCAACTGGAAACCGGCCGGGATCTCAGGACAATATACTTCAGGTGTTGGCTGACGACAGCACTTTCGATGAAATAAATCAGTATGTTTCACATATTATATCCAAGAGCGATCACATACGGGAAAAATGGTTAATGCTCCAAGAAAATCCCGACATGCCCCAAGAGGAAATCTACGAGCAGATGGTGCGAGAAGATCTCGATCAGCTTGAAAACTGCTATGCACGCGTTCATGTTTATCTGAAGGCTTTTTACAAGAATAAGGATCGAAGGCTACCTGGCCAAAACAGAGTATTGAGACAATTTTTTGCCGGTCAAATTGAAATAATTATTGGCGAAACCGGGCTCTTGGAAGATTTGCTTTCGTTAAACGAGAATGAGTATTTCAGGAACATAGCTCGTCACAAGGAACTGTAGTCGCCTCTCGTTAACAAGCGTATCTGTTGTCCGCCTTTATAACCGATTGCGTCAGACTTCATTCTCGATCGAAGAAGCGAGCACCCCTTTGTCGAGATGCAGTATCCTCTTGGACTTCTTGGCTGCACTAGGGTCGTGGGTAACCATAATAATGGTTTTGTTAAAGACTTCGTTGAAACGTCCCAAAAGATCAAGTACTTCCGAGGCGGATTTTTTGTCCAGGTCTCCGGTGGGCTCGTCGGCTACGAGGATGAGAGGATCTGTGACGAGCGCTCTGGCTATTGCCACCCGCTGTTGCTGTCCACCCGATAATTGCGATGGGTAATGATCCGTTCTGTCGGCGAGTCCGACTGCCTCCAACGCGGCCATCGCGTGGCTCTTGCGACTGCTGCGGCTTAAGGCCGTCAACAGAAGTGGAAGCTGCACATTTTCAAATGCGGTAAGAACTGGAATCAAATTGTAAAATTGGAATATAAATCCTACATGAGCGGCTCTCCACGCGCTCAGCTCGGATTCGCCCAGTTCCGAAATGTTAACACCCGCGACGTTCAGCATCCCCTGATCGGGTCTGTCGATTCCCGCTATCAAGTTCAAAAGCGTTGTCTTCCCGGATCCTGAGGGGCCCATGAGTGCAAGGAATTCGCCGTGCTTTACACTCAGGGAGATGTTTCTCAGCACAGGGATTTCCTGATTCCCTCGAGTATATGACTTGCTGAGCGCCTCAATAACGACCAATGGTCGTGATTCCGATTCTCGCCCGCTCATTCCTGTACGTTTACCCGTCGCCCGTCTCTCAACTTCTCGCCAGGGCTAAGTGCAATCGTATCTCCTTCTTTCAGTCCTGCAAGGATTTCTACGGTATCGTTCCAACGTCTGCCCACCTTTACCGGCTGCAAGTGCGTCCTGGAACCATTGATTCGGAACACGACATCTTGATTGCCGACTTTCTTTAGAGCGCACAATGGGATTCCCAAGAACGCATTGTCTTCATCGTTCTTCAACGGTCTAGACAGGAAGGCGACTTTGGCGCTCATTTCAGGGAGGACCTTGGGATCAAGTTTATTGAACTTTACCTTGGCTAAAACCGTTGCCTTGGAACGATCCGCCGTGGGAACTATCATATAGACAGTTCCTGGGAAGCGGTGGTTAGGAAACGCATCAAGGCTAATCTCAGTCGCCCCTCCAACTTTAACTTTTTCCAGACCTGACTCAGCCACGTCCACTTCCACCATGAGCGACGTCATATCAGCCATAGTGGCCACAGCGGCCTTGGCATTGATGGCCGCTCCAAAAGGGGCCACAACTTCGCCTTCATCCGCACTCTTGGTGAGAATCACTCCGTCGAAAGGAGCCCTAATCAGGGAGTATTCGAGATTTACTTCAGCCTCCTTCACGGCGGCTTTCACACGTTCGATACCAAATCGGGCCGAAGCAATGGACGCTTTTGCCTTTTTGTACCTGGCTTCCGCAGTGTCAAATGCCTGGGCTGAAACTGATGCTGTTTCCCGCAGGGCCTTTTGGCGGTCGTAATTAAGAGTCGCGTCCTGTAACTCTGCCTCCGCATTTTCAAGGGCTGCCCCGGCCACTTTGACGCTAGCTCGCGCCTCTGCAAGTGTCGCCTTGAGGTCCTGATTTTCCAGGGTAGCTAGAATTTCTCCCTGTTTGACTACTTTTCCTTCTTCCACATAGAGATGCTCCAGCCTTCCCGTGGCTTTTGACGAAACAGCGGCCTTACGTTGGGCTACAACATAACCGCTGGCGTTCAGAGTTGTGAGCGCGCGCGAGGGAAAAATTCGAGCCACTTTTGCCGTTTGGACATCAACCGGTGGAGTGAGCCGGCCGGTACACGCGAGGTAAGCAAGAATGAGAACCACGACTGCCATCGGAATGACCCACCATGACGGCAGCCGCGATTTTCTTTTGTTCGACGGCCATCTCTCGGCCGGGGCAATTCTGAGCTTTGAAAGGTCCTGTTCTTCCGTTCTATTCGGTGTGACGCGGTCCAAAAAGACTCCCTCACGGCAAATGGCGTATGCAGGTTTCGCTTCTTGATGTTATATACTGTTGCCGACGAAAAATCGACGTCCCAAGAGACAAACCATAGATACGTTCAGGCCGTACTTTGAGACTCAGGGAACCGGTTAGGATGCGGAATCACGCTTGTCGCTTATGCGTTTCCGTACAGAAAGCAAAAAATACTTGCTGAGATGGGTGTTGAGAGCAAGGAGGTCAAAGTTGCAAGGCTCTTTTCTGCTATGGCTCAGAATCATCTGGACCGCTTTTGTAATCGTGATCATAACCGTCATAATCGCTCCGCCTATGATTCTCGTGAGCCTGTTCGACAAATCGGGAATCTGTGCATATCGGATGATGCATCTCTGGACCTATTTGCTGTCTCGGTCCATGGGGCTGACTTTCTCCATTTCCGGGGCCGACAAGATAGTGCCGGGCACTTCGTACATAATAACCCCCAATCATCAGGGATACGCGGACGTTTTGGCTCTGGTCGGCATGCTGCCGCTACGCTTTCGGTGGGTAGTAAAACTAGAGCTGCTGAAGATTCCATTCTTTGGCTGGGCTCTAAGTTCAACTGGAGCCATTTCCCTGAACCGGTCGGACAAGCGGCAGGCTGTAAAAAGCCTCAGAGACGGCATGATAAGATTGCCCGGCGGCTGGTCCGTCCTTATTTATCCGGAAGGGACCAGGACCTCTGACGGGAATCTCCAGTCTTTCAAGAAAGGCGCTTTCATGATAGCCGTCCAAAGCGGAATACCTATTCTACCGGTCACCTCTAACGGAGCCTTCAAGATTTTGCCTAGAAAGACAATAGCATTCCGTCCGGGGCACATAACGTTGACTGTGGCAGACCCCATCGCCACAGAAGGCCTGACTGAAATGGACGTGCCGGAACTGATGGAAAAGACGCGGACAGCGATAAGCGAGAATCTCGATCCGAATTACGATCCTTTTGGCTAGAGAACGAAGCAGTGGCCCGTCTTTTTACTTTTGGAGTCATATCGGCGCCTTTCTGCGGTGATGCAGGGAACATTCGGCGGATGTGTTGTCAGGCGGTCCTGTCGGTTATCAAATCTCTATCGAGTTCCAGCGTGTAGGACAAAATTGTCTTTAAGTCGATTTTTTGGGAAGCGTTCAAGATTTCTATCCCTACTATTCTGTCATGAGCGGTCGTATCCAGATTGACGCCTTCAGCAATTTCTATGACGCCTTCCGGGGGCTCATCTCCCAGCTTCAAGTATAAGGCATCCACTTCATTGTCGCAGTGAACCTTCATGGTTTTTTCTCTTCAAAGGGTGGCAGCAGAGTTACGATGCTTTCCTTGCCGGCCGCGTCCGATCACCAATGCCCAGTAACAGTGACTTGACTGATATGTCCTCGTCCAGTTCTTCCCAATGAAGTCCGGTGCCCCCACCACTTATGATGCAATCATTCCTTTGAGCCTCGGTTGCATCAAGAAGCCGGGGGAAGTAAGCTAGTGGGATACCAAGCTGACGACCGTCAGCAAGTTCTATCCACATGTTGTCCGCGTCAAACGATACTTTATTGGCACGTGGCTCAAATGCTAAAGTGTTCATTCCAATACCTTTCAATGAGTTCCTTATTCTTTTCGGCCACCTGCGTAAGTTCGCGGAGTTCCCAAGAATTCATCCCGTAAGATTCTGCCAGGCTGAGCCGTGGTGCAAGCCAAAACTTGGCCGTAGATTCACCCCGGCGCACATGAATATGCAATGGTTCAAGTGGATCTCCCTTATTCGAAAAGGTGAAAAAGCGATATCACTTGTGCCTGAAGACCACTGGCATCTGTAAGAAAAAACCTTTCAATTGATCCGTCGTTCCGCGGTCTGTTTGATAGATCGCAGGTCTACAACCTGCTGATCGTCTTCATGTTTCCTCCCGCGCAAATAGGCCACTAATGCCTTTACGTCACACCGGTATTCATTTGCGATGGCATCCTTGATTTTCCAGAGTTCCTTGAGAATTTCATAAGCCATATTCAAATACCAGCGAATTGCACCCCGCGTAGTTTCAAGCGCGTTGGTGGGCAGGGCCACATTGGAAGATCATTTTTGAACGGCGTCCTTAATCTCGTTCCAAGAAGTATCTTGTATCCGTCTCTGGACGAACACCAGTCTGTTACTTCGAAACAAACGGTCCCAATTATCGGAAACGTCCGGTCGGGCTCTCCTCTTTAGTCGCTCCGGCTCGCCATGCCATCATGTCAGATCTCGGTCAGTCCTCCGGGGTTATATCCTCCAGGGGCTCTCGGCCGTGCTTCCGGACAAAACTTTCGATCGCCTTTTGGTATGCAGATTCAGGAGACGCGCTATTCCTTTCCGATGCCAGTTCGTCTTCCAGGGCTAGCTTCGCTTTGGCCAAGCGAAGCGCATCTCCGTCTCTTGCCGTCTGATCGACCCATTCCAGGGCATTCAGAACTTCGGATTTGTTCATCACGAGGCCTCCGTTTTGAAGTCTTTACCGCTTTCCTAAGATAGTTTAGTTACTGGACGACATCAAGTCCATGATTATTTGGAGAAGCCCACAGGCGACTTGAACGCCTACTCTTCGGTCAGCGGTCCGACTACAGAGTTGGTGATCAATTTGTAGGTAGGATACAGGGACGATACAACGCTTGCCACAGCCGTGAGGATAGCGGTCTTGACAAAAACCCACGGGTTAATGAAGACATCGACAGACCAACCGAAAGACCGATAGTTGATCGCGTAGATCAGTATATACGTAAGGATTAGCCCGCAGACGACCGAAATGCAAAATGCCGCCAATCCCATAATCAACGCTTGATGCAAATTCATTTTGCCCAGTTCTTTGGGCGTGAGGCCCAGATATCCCAGGACGGTCATCTCTCTGGCCCTTTCCATGAGAATCACCACCAGGGCCGTGGCTACCCCAAGCAATGCCACGAGGAGAGAAACCCCCTTCAATGTGGCGGTCGTGGCAAATGTCTTGTCAAATATGCCTAAAATGTTTTGCTTCATTTTCTTGTTGGAAACGATGGTGCGATCCAGACCCGGAAACTGCGCGACTATCGAACGACGTACCGAATTCGCAAGAATGCCCGGCTTGAGAAAAAGCGCCGCGGACTGAACACGGCGATCTTTCCAAATGAGTTCGTACACATTACGGTCTATGTGCAAGGTACCTTGGTCTGATGAATAATCTCTAACAATTGACACGATCGGAAACCAAGACTTGCCTTCGGGTGTGGTTAATTGAATATTCTGCCCCACATGTAGTCCGAAACGGTAACTCAAAGATTCCGAGATAAATACTCCGCCGGCCTTTAGGGCATTCCAGGCCCCTTTCCCGCCTTTCAGGAAATAAAATCGGGAATGGTGCTCCAGAACCGAGCCGTCCACCACCCTCAGCTTCACGGGCCTCCCATGCAGGTAGATATCGTATGTGGAATAACGCTCCACGGCCTGTACGCGTGGGTCCGCAGCCAATGCTCGGATCAAAGTTTCAGGCAGCGGATGATCCCATTTGGTGGTGGCTGGAGAGATGTACAGATCCCCCTCCAGTGAGCCGTCCAACCACTGACTCACCGAATTTCTGAAGCTTGAGATCATCATGTCCACACCTATTGTCATTGAAAGCGCCACGGTAAGCGCGGCCACAGCGATGCTGGTGCGGCTCAACGATGCTCGGATAGTGCGCGCTGCCAGGAAGCCCCCGAGTGACCCGAATAGCCGCTTCAATGCCATTCCTCCATAGTGAGTGAAAATGGATAGAATCGACGGCGTGAACAGCGCAAAAGCCAAAGTCATACCAAAGGCGGAAGCAAACCCCCAGAAAATCGAAAAACGGGAAGCCCAAGCCGCTACAAGGGACGCTGCGGAACAGGCAAAACCAGCAACAAGTAGCAGGCCTTTGAGGTTGTGCGCGCGGTCTTCAATGGATTGCCGTTTCATCCCGAGGATGGGAGGCGTCAGCGCAACTTCCAGTGCCGGCAGGCCGGTTCCAAAAAAAGTGGCTAAGAAGCCTACCCCTAAGCCGCTGACCGCAACCGGCACTGTCAGATGCACAGCTTCCACCTTCAAATAGAAATAGAGGTCGCTGATGGTGGACGAGACCTTGCCGATGCTCGACGAGGCAACCAAATAACCGAATAAAATGCCTATTAAGCTTCCGGCAATCCCGAACAGTAAAGATTCCGCAAGGAACGCAGCTACAAGCCCGTTGCGGTCCGAGCCGAGAGTCAATAACAAGGACATGTCCTCCCGCCGAGACAGAACGGAGAACATCGAAAAATTGTAAATGAGAAAGACTCCTACGAAGAGGGCCAATAGGCTCATCGCAGCCAGGTTCAATTGAAAAGAATAGAGCATGGCCTTCAAGGTTGACTTTCTCGAATTCGCGTCGGTCAACCTGAGTGTTTTCGGCAAACTCCGGACAAGATCGTGAACATTCGCCTTCGAAATAATGTCAATGCGATCCAGATAGCCTTGTCGGCCAAAGACTTCCTGGGCCGAAGAAATGTCCATCACCGCTATGTTCTCATCAAGCTCTTTCCCCGCACGCGCAGGAATTTCTCCCAGTATGGCCACCTTTTTCTCAATGCCCGCAGCAAGAACGGTTAAGGTGTCGCCTACTTTGAGCCCATGCTTCCTCATCAAATTTTGTGAAAGATACACAGAAGGCAATTCACCCGCCACAAACTTGGTCATCTCTGCCGTGTTCCAGTGGCCCGGTGTCAACTTTCTGAATTCTGCGTCCAAAAATGGGTCTATTCCCACAAACCGAATGGGCTCATCCCCTGCTTCCAGCGTGGCTGCCATAACCTCGATCTCAGGAGCAGCGGATCGAATCAGGTGGTTCTTCCAGACTGACGCAAAAAGGTTCTCGTCGATGTGCCCGTACTTGGAAACAAGCGAATAAGTGGCTTTCCCTGAGAGTGCATCCACCGATCGTGCGAAAGACGCCAGTGCAGAATCATTGATCAGCTCTACAGCTACTACGATGCCGACCCCGAGGGCTATTCCCAGGAGGCAGAGGAGCGACAGTAGACAATGGCGGCGATAATATCGAAGATTGAATTTAAATAAGGTCGTAATATTCATCGGCAAGAAGGTCAGGATTTTGACGTATCATTTGTAAGTCCGGCTTCTTCCACCAGTTTTCCCGATCTCATCCGGAATTTCCGATGCGCCAGCCAGAGCGCTTCTGAACTATGTGTTACCATTACCAGTGTGGCATTTCTTCTCCGACAAATTTCGTCAATAAGTTCCAGGATGCGATTGCCGGTTTCAAGATCCAAGTTGCCCGTGGGCTCGTCCGCTAAGATCAGACGAGGCTCTTTGACCAGTGCTCTGGCAATAGCGACTCGTTGTTGTTCACCGCCGGAGAGTTGCTCGGGAAATTTGTTCCATTGCCCGTCGAGTCCGACCGCATCAAGGATCTCTCGGGCTTTGCTTTCCTCGGAGATTCCGAGAAGATCCAGAGGCAGCATGAGGTTTTCTCCTACAGTCAGTGTTGAAAAGAGATTGAAAGACTGAAATATGAACCCCACGTCCCGTCGGCGATATTGTGCCAATTCTCCGGCGGACAGGGACGTGAGATCAACGTCCCCGAAAAAGACCCGGCCGCTGGTGGGAACGTCCACTCCGCCAATCAGGTTTAGAAAAGTGCTTTTGCCCGACCCGCTTCTCCCGAGCACGACAATTCGCTCGCCTTTGCATATTTCAAGGTCCACTTCCCTCAGCGGGAAGATTTTCGCAGACCAGCCGCTCTGGTAATATTTGCTCACGTTCTCGAGGCGAATCAGTGATGCCATTTCGATGTTTCCACGGGCTTTTGATGGTTATCACGCGGCAGAAGTCTGTGAGAGGATAGAAGACAGCCTCAATGATCTATTCAAGCAAAGAATTCCAAACCGTCCCCCACAAGTGGGGAAGCTCTATCTAACAGTCTTCCTTTTGGGGTCTACTTTTCCAGAAGCCGGTTCTCTATAGATTCTCTTAAGTCGTTTCTGGAAGTACTCACTGCGCTTCTTTCTGAACACCATGTAGTCATTCTTGTCCGGAAGGCGGTTGTCGTTGAACGTCATCCACAAACGTGTCAAGTTGACCTGTTCCAGGACCCAACCAAGGCTGATGCAAACAAGCTCTCCTTCCGACAGTTTACCCATCTCTCTGTCTAAGCCTTCTGGGGTCGGCTCAACTTGCCTGTAAATGGCATCCCTGAACCTCCAATCGGGAATCAGTTCCATGGGATGCTTTTTCTTTTTGTCCGCGAGTTCTTTTGCGGCCACGATCACTCTGTAGAAATCGCGCTTCATTAACGGGATACCATAAGAGATTATCTTATCCGCAGCGGGGCGGAGCCCGAGTATTTTTTTCTTTTCCGACGAAGAAAACAGAATACTATAAGGAAAAGAATTAATGTTTTTCTGGGCGGCCTGAAGTTTGTGGACCTGATCTTCCAGGAAAAGCAAATTTTTCAGAGGGCCCCTTTCAGCTTGCTTGATAAAGAATATCAGGGACGGATGGCTCTTTAATAGGGGTTTTGCCACGTACTCGTTGACTTCTTGCAATTCATACTTGAGGAATCCCTCAATAATGACTCTGTTGTTCTCTTGAACAATTGCCCGGGCTATTTCAGCGTCTGAAAGCTGCTTTGCATCGCAGTAAATAGGAAACATAGTAAAGAATGCGCACGCCACCGCTGTTATGACCCAACTTTGCTTTATGAGACACGAGTCGAACACCATCAAACGGTTCCTTTCGTAAAGCGCACCGCCTGAGAAGTCGGATTTGTGCTCCGAGCCGACCACACCACCGTGCGACCCGAATTGGGGACGCTATGCCCGTTCAGACGATCTTGCTTTCAAGCCAGCCCGTAAATTCGCCGATCCCCTCGCCTGTCTTTGCGGACACTGGAAAGATTTGGATCGCGGGGTTCATTGCCAAAACTGTTTTGCGCAGCTCTTCCATGTCAAAATCGGTGTGGGGCAATAGGTCTATCTTGTTTAGAATCAGAGCATTGGACTCAGTGAACATCAGAGGATACTTCAGCGGCTTGTCATGCCCTTCCGGGATGGACAGGATCATAACCTTTACATTTTCCCCAAGTTGGAACTCCGCCGGGCAAACAAGGTTGCCGACATTCTCTATGATAACCAATTGCTTGCCGTCCAGTCCAAGGCTCTCAGCCGCGGAAAGAATCATATTCGCGTCCAGGTGACAGGCGCCTTGCGTGTTAATCTGAACCACGTCAACGTTGGTCTTCTGGATCTTGCGAGCGTCAACATCCGAAGCTATATCGCCCTCGATCACGCCGATCCGATGTTTGCCCGACAGCGCCTCGATAATTCTCAGAATGACAGAGGTCTTGCCCGCGCCGGGGGAAGACATGAGGTTCATGACGAAAACCCGCGAGGCCTCGAAGCGGCCCCGGAGGTTCTCCGCCAGCACGTCGTTTGCATTCAGAATGTCTTCATTTACGTTAAGTGTTTTCACTGCCATTATCGTCTCCCTTTAGAATTGCGGCTTCGTTTCTTGGTTCGAGCGATCCCACGGACCGTAGCCAGCGTGTCCTTGTGCCTCACATATTCGAGGTATGCGCATTCTTCCGGCAACCAATGCAATTGCCTCACGAGATGCTCGGTGAGGGTAATGCAGTCCGGTTCCACCTCGTCGCGTTTATCGTAAACCTTGCACAAGTTGGTTTCAGTGTCCAGATGGACGCAAGGTTCGTTTGTGTAGTGAATTATCCCGCCGCCTAGATCCACTTTCTCGTAGCAGCATCGCCCGCATTTTCTGCAAATGGCTTCCCACTGGTCCCGGTTCATTCCTCCAATTCCTTGCAATCGTCCCGTACTCCAGCTTCATCCATTAGCACAAAATGAGACCGAGAAAAAGG
>CAVSPC010000057.1:0-140722 GCA_963729795.1 uncultured delta proteobacterium
CTTCCTGGGATCTATCTGGAGTAATTCGGGCAAGTATGGTGTGATCCAGCCATCGACTCATCCTGTTTCTGCTCGTAGCGTTATCCAGCCTATTGATTATGGAAGCGAAAAAATAGATCCATGCCGCAACGCCTCCCCTGCTGCCTGGGACACGCTTGATAAGTATGTCTGTCAAGCCGATCTCGACAGCGGTCTGATACGCAGCCGCCACTAACCCAAAAGGCCGGGGCTGACACTCACGGGTGCACTCGTCTTTTGCAGCCGCTCCACGATGCTCTCTGCCGTTCCAAGGTATGTAGCCCTGGTACGCACTGCACTCTTGCCTGAACCCTTTACCTTCCCGCAAGTTGATGGATCGAGCTTAACCCTGTACGCTTCCTGATACACATAGTAGGTTTTGTCGCCTCTTTTTCTCGCGGTATATTGCTCCCATGACAGCCTCACGAGGGATGTATTACAACATTACCTCGCGCTGTCAAGTTCTATTCCGCGATCTCCTTAATTTTTATGTGTTACAACACTACAGAGACCCTAAAATACCCCAAACTCAATAGCTTAACCCTCACACCCGACCCTCCGTGGAAAAGATCCCGAACAATCTCTCATTGTCTTGAATCAACGAACACGTGACCTAATTCAATAATGGATCATGGCTTTAGGGATTGTCACAAGATAGATATCGCATCTCGGCTGTGTTAAAGCCAATTGTAGTGGCGCAGCACGCTGCGCCCAGGGCACCGCATGCGGTGCCCCTACGGCCGAGGGATCCTCAAGTTTGATATCTTTATTTTGCGGCGGATCCTTAGCTCCGTTTGAGGATACGAAGAGCCACGAATATGTCATTGCGAGGGCGCCGGCCCGAAGCAATCACCATTGGTGGGACAGTCCCGCGAGGCGCGGGACAGCCTGTCTATTGGAATGACCGGCAAGATGCCGGTCCCACCGAAGATGAGATTGCTTCGTCGTCTTACTCCTCGCAATGACAATACTGGACGACTGCATCCTAAAATAAAGCTTGTTCGCCACAATTCTCCAAAATCAGTAAAATCTGCGGAGCAAAGAAAGCAGTCCATTTAGTAAAACCGGAGTAGTCAGGCAAAATCCAAGATTCTGCAAGTCAAATCTCCACGACCGGCCCCGGACAGGCCGGCGTCATTGTGTGCCTCTCAACTAACTCTCCCGGCCTTCTTCACGCGGTCAAGTTCGCGAATCAGCTCGCCAATTTCTGTGTACAAGTGAGAAATCCAGTCGTGGGCTGCCCCGTAATCTTTATCGGCGGTCTCGTCCAATATATTCGGAAGCTCATCTATGACCTGCTTCTTCCATTTGGTGATCTGGCTTGTGGGAACACCATACTCTATAGCTATTTCCGGAATGGTCCTCGCGCCTTTGATGGCCTCGAGTGCCACCTTGGCCTTAAACCCGACAGTGTAATACTTGTGAATGCTCATCTCAGTCTCTCAGTTCATTGTCGCGGATCCAAGCGACCAATTTATCAATTTCACGGATGGATCCGGATGAATTAGTGCAGCGCGTAGAAGAATCCATCGTCGCTGCCGAAATAGACCGTCCCGTCGCAAATTGTTGGCGAACTATAAACTGCTCCCGCTGTTTTGAATTTCCATTTCTCCTCCCCTTTGGTGAAATCGAGCGCGTGCAGATTGCCGTCGCTGCTGCCAAAGTACAGCATGCCATAAGCGAGAGAAGGAGATGACGCCACAGGACCGTCGGCTTGGAATTGCCACTTTTCCTGCCCGGTCAAAACGTCCACCGCGTAAAGGCGGCCGTCATGGCTGCCGAAGTAAACTATCCCGTAGCCCACGGCGGGGGACGAAGTGATCTTGGCGTTGGTTTTGAAATGCCATTTTTCCCGGCCGGTCTTAACATCCACAGCGTAGAAAATGCCGTCCATGCTTCCAAAAAAGATTATGCCGTCATTCGCGGCCGGGGCGCACGTAACGGGTCCTTGTGTTTTGAAGGAAACAGACGGACATCCCGTTTGTAGGTCTACGGCGTAGAACTCGCCGTCCATGCTGCCGAAACAGAGCAGGCCACCGCATATTGCCGGGGATGAGTGGATAGGACCTCTTGTTCTGAAATGCCAGCTAATCCTGCCTGTATGGACGTCCGCGGAGTAGACATTTCCGTCCAGGCTTCCGAAGAATACCTGCCCATCATTGACTACGGGCGAAGAGTAAATAGGGCCTCCAGTTTTGAACTTCCATCTGGGTTTCCCCGATTTAACTTCCACTGCGTAGAAGTTACCGTCGAGGCTTCCGAAAAACAGCCTACCATTAGTCAGGGCGGGAGATGAATGGACAGGCCCCTTGGTCTCGACACGCCAATTCAGCTTACCGGTGGAAGTGAGCAGCGCATACATATTACCATCATAACTACCCACGTAGACCGCTCCTTCACTGACCGACGGCGACGAGGCAACCCAGCCTCCTGCCTTGAACTTCCACTTCAAAGCACTGAGCTTGTAAACTCCTCGGCTGTTGTAAAACCCGGTCCGCTGCGGATCGGCGCGAAACATCGGTCCTTTGCGACAGGATGCAGGGCCGAACGACGGCCTAACCTCGGATTGTACCTGTACCATTAGTCTCCTTCTCGATACGTGTCAGGCGACTTCGGAACTTCGATACAATGATCCCACATTGAGGGCATTCGTCAAACGAGCCAAACTGCGGCATGCCGCATGCCGGACACCTGACGGAATCGAGTTGGATGGAATCTTCTCCCTGCCGGGCCTCTTCGGAAAGATCGGACCGACCGATCAATCCCGCGGCAAGTAGCTTCCGGAAAAGGCTCTGGAGTCCCTTGGAAGACAGGGCATATTTTTGCATAAGGAGAAAATCGCTCATGCCGGACTTGATATCCGATACCACCTCTCGCGCGTTTATCCGTCGCCGGGGGGGACTCATTGATCGGGGCAGACGTTATCGGTACAACATTGGTTTGTCGCATGGCTGACCTTCCTTGCTAAATTGGCCTATGTACTATTGCTTTTCTCAGACCTAGAGTGTTTTCTGGGGAGTCGCCGGGACTTCTCGGAACCTCACACGGCGTCGATGACATGCTTCGGCGTTTACCGATCACAAGCCATAATCAAGTCTGAACCTGAACTCGTTGGAGCCGGACGAGCTGTTTCGGGATGTTGAGACTGTAAATCGGCCTTGACCGCCATAGTCTTGACCGCCTTGTTCCCGCCTATAAACCTCAATTGCCGAGATTGCATAGTCGGGACAAAGCCCACGGCTCCTTGCGTGGCGGCCACACCGATAAACACACTGGTGGCGAAAGTGGAGACAACGGCGTCGGAGGTCGGTTTGACTTGCCCCCCAGGCCCCTCACCTACGATCATGACTTTGACCGCTAGATTCGGGCCGCCCACCTGGCTCCAGTTGGCGTATTTTCCGGTGTAGATCTTGCGAATCTGGTCCGGAGTCAGCTCATTTAGCGGATTTGAAGGATTAGCAATGATGGCTATGCCGCCAAGGTCCATCGAATCATCCGCTGAACAGGGCGCCACCTGAACATCCGAGGCCCGACTCGCCTGCCCCGAACCCGCGAAAGTGGCTTTCGCGATGTCAATTGTTGTGGTGCCGGCCGATGGCCGTGTTGCTGCCGGAGTTCTCAGTTTAGCGCTTACGGAGTGAGACTTGGCGCGGCCTAACTCGAGAAGTATTCTCTTGGCTATTTCGGACATAGTTCTAGGGTCTAGACTACGAACAATCTGACTCATGGTGTAGGTGTCCATGTTCCTCAGAATCTGCGCCATGGAGTCGCCGTCCATGTTACGTACGATCTGATTCAATTGCTCGGTATTCATCGTCCTGATTTTCAGAAGCATATCTCTCGCGGTAATTCTGCTGAAATCCTGGGCATTGGCACAATTTGCTCCGATTACGATCAAAGCACCCGGGATGATCCAAATAAGCTTCGCTAATTGGGTTTTCATCATCTTCTCTCTTTCCGGGTTCACGTCCAGAAATTATTCATTCGTCTGCGCGCTCTTAATAGCAACTTGCGTGCCAGGCATTCTCGAGGCAAGAGGATGCGTGATAACATATGCTATTTAACAGTATCTTTTTATCGCCATAGCCGATGCTGCAGATGACGGGCAGACTGTGTAGGCCAGAGGTGTGGAACTACTTCCACACAATTGGGGCATTTGAGTGGCAGTGGTTGAGATTTCCGGTGGTAGTTGTCGATTTGTGCTTACGGATGGGAAATGACGGTGAAAGAATAGTGGGTACGGATGGAGTTGGAAGCCGCCTCAAAACGGTTTTGATCACTGAGATCGCGTTGATGGCAGCCGACGCTTTCAACCTTCCTGACGGGGCACAATGGCAGGCGTCTCGGGTCGCGTAACGTGGCAACTTTCCCTTGTCATCGCGAGGAGTAAATGGTGGAACAGGCTTCGCGCCTGCCTGCTAGAGATGACGGGCAAGATGCCCGTCCCACCGGCAATCTGAGCGACGTCTAAAGGAAAGGATTGCTTCGCTTTGCTCGCAATGACAATCTTTTCCCGCACTTGAACGAATGCGTACCTGTAACCGATGGAACTGCCAGTGCGAGGGGCCGACTCGAGTGTTCCGGAAACCTGCACTAAGCCGGATCAGCCGGCGTCCGATTTTCGTCTTGCACCTCGTGCCGGATCCGATTCATTTCAGGAAGCAGTACCATGAAACGGTCGAATATCTTCGGATCAAAATGCGAGCCTCTGCTGGAGGTCATCATAGCCAGCGCCTCCGGTTCAGGGATCGCGGGCCTGTAAACTCGCTTCATTACCAATGCGTCGTACACGTCTGCTATAGCGACTATACGGCCGCTCTCCGGAATGTCCTCACCGGCCAAGCCTCTGGGATAGCCGGACCCGTCCCATTTTTCGTGGTGAGACAGAGCGATCTCCTTGGCCAGCCGCAGCAAGGGTATAATCGAGCATCCCAGAATTTGGGCACCTATGGTGGTGTGTTTCTTCATCTCTCCAAATTCCTCCGGGGTGAGTTTGCCGGGCTTAAGGAGTAGGCTATCCGAAATTCCAATCTTACCCACATCGTGCATTGCCGCGGCGAGCCGTATGTCGGCAACAGCCTCCTGGTTCCATCCCAAATCCTTAGCCATAATGGATGACATTAGACCAATCCGCCGGACGTGAGCGCCTGTCTCATCGTCACGCCAGCCTGAAGCGGAGATCAACCTGAGGACGATTTCTTCCTCTCTCTCACGAACTTCACGTGTTTTTTCCAAGACTTCCTTCTCAAGGGATTGCTCATACTCGCGACTTAGTAGTTTCAGGCGTCTGCGTTCTAAAGCGTTAGCCACGTTTATCAGGATCTCATTGCGGTCAAAGGGCTTGATGACGTAGCCGTATGCTCCGAGTTCCAGCGTCATTATAGCCGTCTTCCGATCGTCTACCGCCGTCACCAGGATGACAGCTATCTCCGGGTACAAGTCCTTGATAAAACTGAGCAGATCGATACCGGACATGCCCGGCATCATGATGTCACTAACCACGAGTTGAAACTTCAGGTCTTGCAACAGCTCCAATGCCTGTTCCCCTGAGGTTGCCGTAGCACAATCGTAACCTGCTGTTTTCAACCAGATAGATAAGATTCGGCCTATATCGGGTTCGTCGTCTACGACGAGAATTTTTGCGTGTCTGGCACTCGGTCATTCTGTCTTACACCTCAGATTGCTGACTCGCCGGCCTCAGGGGCTCGGATCTTCTCGGCTGCATTTCGCCAAAGTTCTACACGGTTTCGACCGCGATTCTTAGCAAGAAGCAGGGCCTCATCGGCATTCTGGAGCAAAGAGTTGAGATCGTAATCCTTGGACAGGTCCAGAGCTGAAGCGCCAAAGCTCATGCTGCAACGCAATTCTCCCTCGTTAGTTTGTAGAGGAATATTCGCCACAGCCGCGCGCAATCGTTCTGCCCATGCGGCCGCTTCGTCCCCGTCGCACCCCGGAAGCAAAATGACGAACTCCTCACCTCCGTAGCGTCCAACAGCGTCATAGGACCTCCTGGAAGAATCGATCCGCTTTGCCAATTCCCGAAGAACCGCATCTCCCGCGAGATGTCCGTAAATATCGTTCACCTGTTTGAAATGATCCACGTCAGCAATAATTAATCCAAGATTCGTGCCATCTCGCTTGCAGCGATCGAGTTCTTGCTGAACCTTTTCCAGAATCGCTCGTCTATTCCACAGACCTGTGAGCGCGTCGTGTGATGCTTGAAACTCCGAAGCGTGCAGAGCTGCCATAAGGTCTTCTTGCAGCTTCACAATACGTGTTCCGGCCCGGACCCTCACCTTCAGTTCGTGAACATCAAAGGGTTTTATGATGTAGTCGTCCGCTCCTGCTTCGAGCCCTTCGACCACGTCTTGCTTCAAACTCCTGGAGGTCAAAAGTATGACGTAAGTGTAAGAGTGCTTTTCTAACTTGCGAATTTCACGACAAAGCGTTACACCGTCGATTCCGGGCATCATCCAATCGAGAATGACCAGTTTCGGAGGATCTTCACCTCTGAGGATTTGCCGCGCATCGCTGCCGTCGGAGCAAGCAGTCACCTTGTGGTGCCATTTGGCAAGTTGAACTTGCAGCAGCTTCCTGGTAACTGAATCGTCCTCCGCTATTAGTATTCTCACGGTTCGTTTTCCTTTACCAGAGCCGCCATGCTATCGAGGACACGATCGATTTCCCGTTCCAATTCCTGGAGCGCCTGCGGAGCTTGGGTCATATCGCGGTTTCTTCCCATCATCTCCAACTTCAAAGCTGCCTGAACCGCTGCTTCGGCTGCAAAATTGCCCACCGAGCCTTTGAGAGCGTGAGCCGCTTTCTGCAATGCATCCGCTTGCATGTCCCGTACCGCTTCGCGAATGCCGGACAGCATACTCGGGCACTCCGCTGTAAAGAGTTCCGCAAGTTCCTTCAGAAGATCTCTGTCGCCTCCAATTCGTTCGAGCATTTTGGCTTTGTCTAATGCAGGCGGCAGTACGGGGGCGATCTCCGGCGTCTCTTCAGTTGTGTCGCGACCCCGAAGGAGATTCTCTATGGTGTCAAAGAGCTGTTTGGCATTGATCGGCTTTGCGATATAGGCATCCATACCACGCCTGCATGCATCTTTCTTTGTCCCCCTTCATGGCGTGGGCGGTCATGGCTACGATCGGGAGATGCTCTTTCGTGCCTTGCTCTTTCATCCTTAGGACTCGAGTGGCCTCAAAGCCGTCAACTTCCGGCATTTGAATGTCCATCAGAATCATGTCCGGGCTTTGCTTTTCCACCATGTCAAGAACCTCCCGGCCGTTTTTTGCCATGAACACGGTGTGCCCCATCCTTTTGAGCATGCTGGCAGCCACCTTCCGGTTGATTGCGTTGTCGTCCGCAAGAAGTATTCGTAGCCGACGTCTGCTCTCTCGTATGGAATGACGAGTTATGAGTGATTGGCCCGCGGCATTTGACTGAGGGGCCTGGAGCACCTTTGAAATCGTGAAGAGTAATTCCGATTGCTTGATTGGCTTCAACAAGTAGGCCGAAATCCCTAGATTGACGCAGCGAGCGCCATCGCCCCGCTCACCGGCGGAAGTGAGCATGATTATTGTGGAGGCTTTGAGACGCGAATCCTGACCAATTCGCTCGACCAGTTGGAAACCGTCCATCTCCGGCATCATGCAATCAGTGAGAATCAATTTGAAGGGCCGCCCGACATTATGGGCAGCTTCCATAGCCACCAAAGCTGTCTTTCCGCTTTCCACCGTAGTAGGCTTCATCCCCCATTGGAGCACCATTTCTTCTAAGACTCGTCGGTTCGTGGCATTGTCGTCAACGATAAGCAGCGGCAAGTCTTTCACGTCGGGCATCTGTCCCGCGACGTGCGATGATTCCGGCTGACTATGTAGTTCAAGGCAGACAATGAAATGGAAAGTGCTCCCCTTGTTGAGTTCACTTTCTACCCAAATGCGGCCCTTCATGTTCTGAACCAGTTGCGAGGAGATTGCCAGACCCAGCCCTGTTCCGCCGTATTTTCTCGACGTTGATGTGTCCACCTGCTCGAAGGTCTGGAAGATCTTTTCCTGCTTGTCGGCAGGAATGCCGATACCTGTGTCCGTTACAGTAAAATGCAACATGACCTCGTTCTGTTCTTCGGAATCCAGCTCAACCCGAACCACCACCTCTCCTCGGTCAGTGAATTTGATGGCGTTTCCGACCACATTCACCAATACCTGCCGAAGTCGGCCAGGGTCCCCGATCAGTCCGTCAGGCGTAGTAGAAGGTATGTGGTAGATTAGTTCGAGGCCCTTTCTGTGGGCCTGCAGAGCAAGGGTGCTCATGGTGTTTCCAATGAAATCCCTCAGGCTGAAGTCCATGGCGACGAGATCGAGCTTTCCTGCTTCGATCTTTGAGAAATCCAGGAAATCATTTACAAGCGTCAGAAGCGACTCTGCCGACATTTCGACTGCTTCGAGATATTCGCGTTGCTCGGAGGTGAGTTCAGTGTTTAGGGCTAGTTCGGTCATGCCGATTATTCCGTTGATAGGCGTGCGAATCTCATGGCTCATGTTCGCGAGGAATTCGCTCTTGGCCCGATTCGCTTGCTCTGCGGCTTCCCGAGCCTCGATCAAATCCTTCTGGGCCTTCTTGCGGGCAGTGACGTTGCGAGCCGTCGATAAACTCACCTTGCCCCAGGCAGGGTCGTTCATGACGGTGGCGTCCACAATTACATCAATTATCGACCCGTCCTTTTTGACATACTGATACTCCAAGTTTTTGGCTTCCTCGCTGCGCCAGAATTCACGGGCGATAGGGTGCAAGACCCTGTTAGCCGACTCGGGCGTCATTGCAAAGTCAAGGCTGCGACCGAGAACTTCGTCTCGGGAATATCCCATTTCCTCGAGCCATCGTCCATTCACGTTGCGCACGATTCCCTGCCGGTCTATCGAGTGCATCATTATCGGTGAATTCTCGTAGATGTGCCTGAACCGTGCTTCGCTCTCTCTGAGGGCTTCCTCCACTTTTCCTTGTTTTCCGAATATTCTCGCCACGATCAGCCCGAAAACGAGGAAGCAAATCGCGATAAGCGTTCGGTGATAGACGTCTTCCTTGGGCACGTTCATGATCGCAAAATCCCAAAAGGATGTCTGATGAAACACCTGAGATTGGACCAGAGCGTCGGTCAGGCAGATAAAGGCGAAGAAACCCACAGACAGGGCTATCACTTTGTGCTCGGTTTTCATGAAGTTTGCTCCAGATGCAGAAGGATGGCCGGGGCAAGGCCACTTTCATCCAGGCATCTTTTCTTTCGACTCTTTGGTTCTTGCGGTGTCCGCGCTCTCACGCGAGGTAAGCCTTCGCCTGGCCGTGCAGTGAGGGGCTCACTTGTTCCGGGACTGCCAGTGCAATAGCCTCCAATGCGGGTATCACCAGTCGCTGCAAGTCCGGCTTGAGTTTTCGAGCATGCTGGAAGGTGTTGAGCAGCCGACTCGCTGTAAAGGCATTGATGCGGGAAAGCTCTATCACCGTATCGGTGACCCACTGTATGCCTCGATCGGTCCAGACCATCTTGTTATTGGAGGCCATGGATAAGAAAAGAGCCCTGGACCAGGTGGGCTGAGTGATATCGAACGAAGGTCGTCTCTTTTCGGCTTCAATCATGTCGAAAACGTCTTCCTTGGTTCCAGCCCCGACCACGGAGAGATAATTCCCGTACCCACTCAGGTGTGTGTGCCAGGCTTTATAGGCTTGTTCAAGAATTTCATGACGTTCCGTCGCGGAACTTCGGTTCAAAGCCAAAAGTGCAGAAACTCGGTCGGCCGCGGTAGTCGCGGACCGGTAGTGGTCCATGATGAGCCCATGGCTTTCAGAAGAGTCATCTATGGCGATCAAGTCTAGAAGCACGTGCTTGAGGATGCGGTCCTCGATCCCATCCCTTGGTGACTGCCTCGGCCGGTACGTATCGATCTCTAGAAAGACTTTTTTCAGCTGTTGCCGGTGGGCCTGGTTTACCGCACGCATGAGCTTTTCTCGCGCGATTACAAGTTCATGATACCACGTGCAGTAATCCCTATCCAGAGGCTGCTCGTCAATACGAATGAAGTATGCTTTGAGAGCCGCGGGCAGATTTCGATCTCTGAGGATCTCGCCGTAGAGCCCCACCCAAGCCGGATCTATGGCGTAGTCGGGATCCAGAAGCAAGTTGACACGCTGACGGTCGGTAAGTCTCCGCATGGCTTCCACGCGGTTAAAGGCGTTGGTGTCCAAGCGCACCTGCGTGGCCAGTGTTGCATGTGAGGCATCCTCTTGACGGAAAGTTCCATAAAAAGAATAGTCACGGTTGAGCGAGGCGAACGCGGGCTCTTTCGATATGCCCTGAAAGGTCAATCGCGATCTTTCTTGATTTAATTCAAATACTTGCTCAGTACCTGGAACGACTCGACCTTCAACGTCCACAAGTGCGACTTCCAACGGCAAGTGAAATGGTTCACGGCCTGGGGGCGATTCCTGTCGAAAATCTACGTGGAACTCTCCGCTTGTTTCGTCATAGCTCGTAGCTGCAATTACACGAGGGTAACCGATTCTGTACAGCCAACTCTTCTTGAACAGATCAAGTGAGCGACCGGAAACTTCTTCAAAACACTCGAAGAATTGGTCCGTGTTCGCGTTGAAGTGCCGATATCTGCTAAAGTAAAGGTGCTTTCCGGCTCGAAATGCTTCCTTCCCGACAATAAGGCGCAGCATGCGGATTACTTCCGCAGCCTTAACGTAAGTCACGCCATCGATCAATTCGTCCGGATCATTGAATCCCGCCCGAACAATCCGGCCGACGCGACCACCGTCTTCTATGGCCAGGGGCCCGAGCAGCGGACTGCGAATACTGTCCACTTGAGTTAGTCGAACAAATGCCGGATCAAAGACGTCCGCGGTGAAGGCACGCTCGACATCCACCGTATACGCTTCGTTCAACCAGACGTCGAACGGAGTTTCCATCGTAGTTTCGCTGCCACACTGGTTATGTTCGAACTCGTGAACGATTACAGCATGGGCGTACATGAGTGATCTATCCAAAGTGTGCTCGTCAATCAAGGCAGCATCAGTAACCACTGTAGTATTCCCCACATTCTCCATTCCGCCGAAATTCGACTTGTTCATGCAGATGGTTCGATACGTTTCTCCTGTATATTCATAATCTTGAGTCTTGCCTATCCAGAGAACCGATTGCTTGAGTATTTCCATTGGGATGCGCGCATCATCCACGCGGCCAGGTGGAACGAGGTATTCGAGCCGCACTCTTCGGCCCGATTCATACTCGACGGAATCGGTCAGCATGTCCCAAGTTCCCGCGGCCGCCAAGAACAAATAGGGCGCCATAGGAACGGGATTCTCATAAGTGATGACCTGGCGGCTAGGATCTCCGGGTTTTGCAATGGGCTCGCCGTTCGGGTTCAGTCTTTTGCTTATGTTGCCATTGCTTATCAGGTGAGTGTATCGAGCATCGGCTTCCAGCGTAGTAATCATGGTGCATTTCGCCCGGCAATCATCAAAGATGGGCATGATGCGTTGAAATCCCCATTGCTGACATTGGGAGATGTACTGCTGTGGAGCTCCTGGAGGCGTGGTGTCCTTGTATATCCCTTCGAGCAACCGATCCGAAGGGACGCATCGTGTGATTGTGCGGACGCTGAAACGTTCCCCGGGATGCAACTTGCGAGGCAGCTTGACTACGAGCTTGCTCTTATCCCGAAGATAGTCATGTTCCAGGTTCAAAGTTTCGTTTCCGCGGCCGGACTCAATCTCGACCCATTCAATCCGCATGATCTCCAAGTCTTTGGCATCAAGCTCGATTAGATTCAGAGTCTGTTTTGCGGTAATTTCCATCAGATTAGTCGCTTCGACAAATGAGTCCAAGAAATTCAGATAAATGGTCAAGTGATTGAGTTTAATTGGCATTTCGCCGAAATCTTCGCGCCTGTATCTGTAATGTTGTTCAGCCATCTTTATCCAACCTCTGTACAATGTAGTGATGGTCCCAGCAGGACATCATATCGACTCGTTGTTGCGTAGGCATCAAGACGCTTGCGCAAGTCCTCAGTTACGCGGGGCAGACTTTCCAGTCTGCCGTTCCTCAGCTTGATGATGGCAGGCTGGAAAGACTGCCCCACAGGTGTAATGGCACTTTCCTCTGGAAAGAGAATCATTACACGCTTGACTATTGTCTTATGACATGTCTCATGGTAGAGCGTTACCATGATAACGGATCCGTTTACTGCCACGTGTTCGTGCCAGTCTGACACGCGCGATACTGATGAGATGCAAGGAATGCCAGCTTGCGCGCGGTCCAATGTTGTTGAGAAACATGGCATTGAAAACCCGGAATTTCTTAGTTTAAGCCAAGTTGTTCAAGAAATTCAACCTTTGCGCATCAAAGGCTCGGCTGCGGGTTTGATCTCGGGAGTGTCGATCGACACTCGCAAACCATTGGGCGAAGATCACATATTCTGGGCCATCAAAGGCCAGCACTTCAATGGAAACGATTTTGTGGAAGACGCACTCGCGGCGGGCGTGAGGGCAGTAGTGACCGGCCGCTCGGACCTCTTTGACAAACCGCTTCCTGAGAACGCGACGATTATACAGGTTTCGGACACCCTGAAGGCACTCCAGGATCTTGCATCGTCGTGTCGCAGTCGCTTCGGTTGTCCCGTGGTCGGGATCACCGGCAGCAACGGTAAAACCCTCGTAAAGGAGATGCTGGCGTCTATACTCTGCCTGGAGCGAAAGACTTACAGATCGCCACTTTCCTACAACACTCAGGTGGGAGCAGCACTGGCGCTTCTCGGGATGCGCCCTGAACACGAAGTGGCGCTGATTGAGGCGGGCATAAGCCTTCCCGGTGAGATGGACCGATTGGAAAGGATGATCCGGCCGGATCATGGAATACTAACAATAATAAGCAAGGCCCACATCGGCGGCCTGGACAGTGTCGAGAATACTCTGGAGCAGAAACGGCGGCTTTTCGAGAATTTGAGAAGCGATTCCTTCCTGATCCTCAACGCGGACGATCCTTTGAGCATGAGCCTTTTGGGCCGGCTTCGGGCCCGTGTCGTCACTTTCGGAATCTCCGGCAAGGCTGATGTAACAGCTCACAGCGTTGAATCCCTTCCCGAGAGGGGCCACACATTCCGCATGGATCTTTTTGGCAGGAAGCTGGACATCACTCTCCCCGTTCCCGGCTGGTTCAATGTTCTTAACGCCTTGGCGGCTGCGGCTGGCGCCATGCTGTTAGGGGCATCCCCTGATGCTATCCGGAAAGGTCTCGAGGAGTTTCATCCGTCTCCGATGAGACTCGAAATTCATACCACGGTGACCGGGGTAACCCTCATCAACGACACGTACAATTCAGACCCGGCGTCCATGAAGGGCGCACTGGACGTTCTTGCCAAAGTGGGCAAAGGCCGTCGCAAGATCGCTATCCTAAGCGAAATGCTCGATCTGGGACTGCACAGCCGGGAGGAACATCTGGCAGTAGGGAAGGATGTTGCGCGGACCGGCCTGGACCATCTTATAACAGTAGGCGAGAACGCTGCCTTGATCGGACAAGCGGCGGCGCTGGAAGGTATGAACTCTCGGAAGGTCACCAACACTCGGAGTCACAACGAAGCCGCAGCGGAACTGGAAAAGATTATGAACCGCGGAGACGTGGTTCTGTTCAAGGGCTCTCGCTGGTTTCGCCTGGAACGCATAGCCAAAGATCTCGTGGGCTCCATCGGCCCCACGCGACTGATAGTGAACTTGGATGCCATTGCCACCAATATAAAGACGATCCGAGGATTTGTCGGCGATGATGTCTCAATCATGCCAGTGGTGAAAAGTTTCGGTTATGGGAACGATTCCATAAGAACCTCTAAAGTAGCGCTCGAAAATGGCGTTACCTACCTTGCCGTAGCGTTCCCGGACGAAGGGGCAACTCTAAGAGAAAATAGGATAGACGCTCCCATCCTCGTGTTCAATGTCCTTCCGGAGGAAGTAGACAAGATTGTCAGATACCGTCTCAGCTCCGTAGTGGCTTCTCTGGAGTTGGCCCAAGCCTTGGACGGGATCGCAGAGGGTGGGAGGAAAATCCCTGTTCATGTCAAAATTGATACAGGAATGGGTAGGTCCGGAGTGTGGGTCGGTGACGCGGTCCCCTTCATCGAAGCAATGCTGTGCATGAGAAATCTGGACGTCGAAGGAATTATGACTCATTTCGCCAGCGCAGACGATCCTGGTGACGATGAATATACGCTTGCGCAGACCCGTTCTTTCCAGTCGCTCATGGATGACTTATCACGCCGGGGGCATACCTTCCGGTACGTGCATGCAGGGAACACCGCGGCAGTGGTCAGATTTCCGCAAACACGCTTCAACATGGTCAGGCCCGGCTTAGGAATTTACGGAATGTATCCATCTGATGCCGTGAGATCGTTGATTCGGCTCGAACAGGTGATCACCTTTTCCACCAAAATCGCTCAAATCAAGGAGCATCCGGCTGGCCGATGCATCTCATATAATCGGCGGTTCGTCACTACGCAGCCCTGCCGTATAGCTACACTTCATGTGGGATACAACGACGGCTACCCCCGCTTCCAGTCAAATGTCGGACAGGTCCTCGTCAGAGGGCACAGGGTTCCGGTGGTGGGGACAGTGTGCATGGATGCTACTATGATTGATGTGACCGACGTGCCGGGAGTCAAAGTAGGTGACGAAGCAGTTCTCATCGGACGCCAGGGAGATGAAGAAATCCTTGCGGACGAGATCGCGGCCAACGGGGGCACCATCAATTACGAGATAGTTTGCAAGATTTCCCCCAGGGTTACTCGAATCTTTGTGCAGAGTTAGCCATTTGCCTCTCGGCGAAACTTGTGGCTCAGAGAGCCGTCCTTTTGCAAATCGATGCTTCTCGGAAGCTCTATGATATGCTAGATTAACCGCCAAGAATGAGTCACTTTGGCCGTTCAATGCAGAAAATCCTGAAGTCTCACGGTGACGGGAGGTCCCGGTCCTATTCCTGCTCAGGTTGGCGCTACTGTAACTTTGTGCCAACCAAAGTTATGCCCCTATCCTCGACATCATTAAGCGTCCTTGCTGAGGGTTGCTAGGGACGAAGTCAATACCAGAACAGATGAACTGCAGATGGAATTGGAGATAGCGCAACGTCGAATTGCAGAACTTGGCCGCCTGCTTGAGGAGTGTCGGAGCGCTGAGATAGCATTTCGACAGCGTGCGGAGCAGCTCAAGGAGAACGAGGAAAAGTTTCGACTCATTTCCGAGCAGTCCTTGCTGGGTATTGCGATCATACAAGATGGGATGCCCATTTATTTTAATAAGGCAGCCTTAGACATCGGAGAGTACACGCTCGAGGAACTTGCTCAATGGAGCTTAGATCAGTTCGTGGCTGCGATCTATCCCGATGATAGGGCGTTTGTCCTAGAGCAGGCGCAGAAAAAGCTCTCTGGGGACCCACAAGTCATTCCGTCGTATTCATTTCGCGTAATAACAAAAACCGGAAAAATAAAATGGCTGGAGATATATTCGAAGACCGTTCGTTATCATGGCAAGAATGCGGACTTGGTGACGTTGATAGATGTCACAGATCGCCACGAATCACAGGAAGCTCAAAAGCGGTTGGCAACGGCCGTGGAACAGACTGCCGAAGCAATTGTGATCACGGACAAAGAAGGCAACATCCAGTACTTCAATCCCGCTTTCGAGCGGATTTCCGGCTGCTGCCGAAACGGAATCACCGGCAAGAAACTCAGCCCGCTGGGATGTTCGGATTATAATGAGGCATTCCGGAAACAATTGTGGGGCACTCTTGCAAGGGGAGATGTCTGGAATGGGCGATTAGCCAGCAGGAAGAAAGACGGCTCCATTTATTTTGAAGAGACGACCATAGCTCCTGTTCGTAATGACGGTGGTGAAATTGCCAACTTTGTAGCTGTCAAGCGAGACGTAACCTCGGAAGTCCTTTTGGAAAAGCAGCTATTTTACGCCCAGAAAATGGAGGCCGTGGGCACATTGGCGGGTGGGATAGCCCATGATTTCAACAACCTTCTCACAGTTGTGTTAGGATATTCCGATTACCTGCTTATGGACGAAAGTCTGGGAGAGCCTGTCCGTGCAGATCTCAGCAGGATAAGTGAAGCAGCTAAAAAAGGGGCCGAATTGGTCCGGAGCCTCTTGACGTTCAGCCGCAAGGTCGAGCCAAGACTCACTCCTATGAATCTGAATCAACAGGTGGAGCAGGTCAAGAACTTGCTTTTGAGAACTCTCCCCAAAATGATCACCATCGCGGTTTCATTGGAGGAAGGATTGGCCGCTACGACTTACGCGGATCCCGCTCAAATACAGCAAGTGCTCATGAATCTGGCGGTAAATGCAAGGGACGCCATGCCTAACGGAGGGAAGCTTGCGATACAGACGGCAGGTATTGTCCTCGACGAGAAGTTCTGTCGGAGTCACTTAGGTGCAAGGACAGGCCGTTACGTAATGCTTTCAGTTTCCGACGCCGGCCGTGGCATGAACAAGGAAGTATTGGACCATATATTCGAGCCTTTCTACACTACCAAAGAAATGGGTCGCGGAACCGGCCTGGGGCTTGCTGTTACTTACGGCATCGTTAAACAGCATGGCGGCTACATAGAGTGCGAAAGCAAGCCGGGCGAAGGGTCTACGTTTCGAGTCTACTTGCCGGCAGTCGATACGGATGCGGCAGAAGGACTTACACACCAAAAAACCGCTGTTCAGGTAGGGACAGAGACCGTTTTGTTGGTCGATGACGAGGATTTGGTACGGGATTTGGCTCGGACAATTCTTGTTAGGGCAGGATACGAAGTTATCACTACGACGAACGGGCGGGAAGCACTAGAATTGTATAAGACAGACGCTGATCGAGTCTCGCTGGTCATACTTGATTTAATAATGCCCGAAATGGGCGGAGCGGAATGTCTCCGTGAGCTGATGATAATTGACCCGGATGCAAAGGTCCTGATAGCCAGCGGCTATTCCGCTGACAACGCGATGACGGCCGAATTGGATTTGTCTGTAAAAGGGTTCGTGTGGAAACCCTACAACGTGAAACAGTTCCTCCACGCGGTACGTCATGCCCTGGACGTGGAACAATAGCAGACGAGATTAAATTACCGTAATTTGATACACCGCACGGCCATAAAGACGCTTGTGAATCCTCCAGCAAGATGTTATATTAAAATATAACAGTGGAGGTTGCCATGTATACAACCAATTTGCGAAAGGTCGGCGGCTCGGTGATGCTGGCCGTCCCGCCCGCTCTTCTCGACGTGCTGCGCCTGGGGCCTGGAGCAAAGGTCGGTATTGCGGTCGAGAGCGGGCGGTTGATCGTGGAGCCTCAGAAACGGCCGCGGTACACCCTGGAAGAACTCCTTGCTCAGTGTGACCCAAAGGCCCCCCGGACCGTAGAAGAGCGCGAGTGGCTCGATGACGAAGCGGTTGGCGACGAGTTGCTCTGATGAAGCGAGGTGAAATTTGGCTGGTGGGGCTTGACCCCGCGTCAGGACACGAGCAAAAAGGCCGCCGCCCGTTGCTGATCGTGTCGCCGGAGGCCTTTAACCGGGTAACCAAAGTGCCCGTGGTTCTCCCAATTACCACCGGCGGCAGTTTCGCTCGAACAGCGGGGTTTGCTGTGCCTCTGATGGGTGCGGGAACCAAAACGACCGGTGTTGTGCGGTGCGACCAACCACGGGCGCTGGATCTCGCCGCGCGCAACGGTAAAAGGCTGGAAAACGTCCCCGAAGGGATCATGGACGAAGTGTTATCGAAGCTGGTCCCTATTTTTGAATAATCTTTGTATGCCTAGGCAAAAGGAGCTGCATCTTGCGAGTCCGCCTATGCTCCGCGCTCGGTAGGTGTGGGATTGCGCTCCCTGAACTGCGCTCTCGTCTCGTCTTCAACCAGGTTCAGCGGGCAGGCAAAATTCATGCACTGAGTGCAAAGAAACATCCGGAGAGTCATGAAAAATCCGGCCACCGCGACTATATATACGATCAACAGGAACCATTGCCCGCCCAGCAGCATAAAAATCAGTGGGTAGCCAAAAATTGTTATCAGTCCGGCCAGGAACAGAAACTTCTCGCCCACCGACATGGGACCGGGCCGGTATCGCCATAGTTTAGTAGCGCCATAATTGGCCCAGCATTTCAACGTCCGGCCAGGCTCGGCATAGTGAGGGCAATGAGAGCACAGGACCCGTATTTCCAGAAACCCGAAATACCCTACGATCATCAGGAACCACAGCGCCAACATCCACCCGCTGATATGGTATATTCCAGCGCCTCCGAGAAGGCCCGAAGGTGCCGATATCAGCATGAAATGTGCCAAGTCCCGGAATCTGAAATGGCAATGCAACTCTTCCGCGACCGGGCAGCCCGCGCAGTTCCCAGTCACACACGTGGCCAGGGGTTTTTCAGGGTCCAAGAACCACATCGACAACTCCTAGGAGCGGAACCAACATGAACCACATGATTAGTGTTCGTTGCGCAGGGGATGCGATTCCTCCGCGACTCGCGGGGGCACCATGTCCAACCGCTCATACTGGACCTCTGCTTCGCTCAGAATTTCGTCACGAAGGTATTTGTCCAAAAAACCCCGGTGTGTTAAGGTCTACCTTCCTTCCGAGCAGCAGAGAAAGTTCACGTTCAATCGGAAAAGAAATTCAGGCCCACCGCTGTGCCCGGCTCAAACTCGATGAGTACGTCTACATCACTTTCTTCATTGAAATCGTCACGAAGAACAGAGCCAAACAAGGCCAACTTCCGGATATTGTGACGCCGGCAAAATTCCGCGATCTTTTTCGGGGGGAGGTGGATGTGGTGGCGATTCATTGCCTTTAACCTCCTTCCCATTTCAGGAAGTCCTCAAGCGAGAGACAGGCATTCTATCAGATCTCACAGCTAACGGACTCGCGTCTTGGCAACATCAATAAACTTTATTGGATAAGTTATGAAGTATCTAACATTGACGTCAGGCTGACGCTCTGTCGTCTGGCCCTTGGGCAGGACTCTGGGCATCCATTCACCTTTCCGGACCAGCAGAATTACTGCCTGAGTTCTCTTGATTACTCCGGCGTCTTTCCGCGGGCGTAGTGCCAAATCCCACATCCTCGAAGCCTCTCCCCAAAATATAACCAATGACCGCAGATACTATAGCAAGTCCCGCTTCCGCTTTCACGACTTGCCCTTTCATTAAGAGGGACACGATGATGATCACAAGGGCACCGATTAGGTGCTGCGATGTGATATGTATCGAGCTCAGTAGCATTTGAGCCATCGAAGTTGGCGCCCCTGAACCCGGGAAGATAGACCTGCTTCCCACTCGGAGCGACATGGCGGCGTTGGCCAAAATTAACAGAACGATGACTATCCCTAAAGCAAGAATGAGGTAATCAATTTCGATCATTTTTCCCTCCACGCGTAATCTGACTACATCCTGGGTCCCGCTCCACCCGGCTATGAAGCGCTTTTCTGTTGTGAAATAGGGCTGATCTCACCTACTCATCCGCCGGTGCCAATTATTTTCAAATCTGTGACATGATCCCAACCAAGGTCCTCCCTGATATATTTCAACAAGACTTGCTTGTGCTCAACCAACCAATCGGGATTATTGCCGGAATAAAGTTCAATTTCCCAACACGAATAGCACCTTCCTGACCTGCGTTTGTGCAAGGTGACCCTGCAAACAGCTTGGCAGTGGTAGAAGAAGTTAACCAATCTGGTGATCGATCTATTTACATCCTCAGCGTGATTTCCTTTTGGAAAATCAAGAACCTTCGGCGAAGGCAACAGGGTATGATAGTTGCGAAAGTTTATGGCGTTGATAGCTTTTTGGCCATTACAAACGCTGCACAAGGTCTGTGAATTATCTGCGTCTGTTTGGCCACCGAACTTGACCGGAACTATATGGTCAATTTGAAGTCTCACGCCCTTGCCATGAGCACCACAGGCGAGGCATTTATTGCCGTCCCTTATGAGGATGCTGTTCTTTTCGCCTTCAATAAGTTCTCTGGGCACGGGTTTGGACGAGGAAGGCAACAGAGGTTTTGCCACGCCACCCAACTTTCTAGCGTATATCAAACGTTGCTTAGCACCAAAGAAAGCCGTCTTAAACCCTATCGAGGGTTTTGTAAAAGCTTTTCCAAAGGGCCCCTGGTTCACAGAATAGCGTTTCTAGCAAGTCGTCTTGACTAAAGTCGTCGAGCCTTTTATTTAGAACCTCGTCGGCCAAAGTATCTAGATTGTGCTTATCTCTTTCTTCAAATGGGTAATAAAGGGGTGGAATCCTCCTCTGCGCGATGTGACGAGCAATTCTCGCAATGTCGAGAGACAAAGTGTTCCCAATGTCGTCATTTTCCGGGTCGAAATACTTCTGTATCCAATCGTTGACACGCGGTTTGATCCAATCTTCCGTGAGATCCTCCTTGGCCCATTCGTCAGTCAAACTGACTGAAATGTCGGCAATGAAACGGGCAAATTTGGGCTTGGTGTGTTCATACAGCATCACAAATCCATTAAAGGATTGCGTTTCCTCGTTGTTTCCTTCCGAGCAGTCCGCCACGACCTGACTTTGATACCAGCCAACGGGAAGCATCGTTGAAAAAGGGACGTGCTGCACAACCAATCCTGAGTTGATCTGTCTGCTCAATTCCTCTACGAGCCTTATCGATATATACTCCAGCGGATAATATCCCCTGACGTTCGCCGATTCCTCAAGGCCCCCTATTAGGTCCGGAGCCGCCCAATTAATCAACTGCTTCCAGTTGTCCACGAACAAGACAATGTTGGCCTCGGACTTGTCGCTTCCGCCTCCGGCCAACTTGCCTCTGAGTGCCCTACCGATCATTTGCGTCATCAAAATGCTACTCGTCGTCTGACGAGTTATAAAAACTGTCTTGACGTCTGGAACGTCAGTTCCCTCTGTCAACATGCGAACGTTTATTAAGACATCAAGGGCATCGTCTCCTTTGGCATTCTTGAATTGCTCAAGAATACGTTTGTTATCGTCCGATGTTCGCTTGTTGCGAGCTTCCGCACTGCCGGGGTCAGCATCTATGTGAGAGTAGATGGCATCTACCTTGACCCTTCTTTCAGCAAGCTTTTCTTTCAAATACACGCACTGGAACCAACGATCTGCGAACAGTATAGTTTTCCCATATTCACTCTTGTGGCTGACATATTCGTTGACTATGTAGTCATTCCTCTTAGCGTCGTTAGCCAGTTTTTCGACAATATACTCTGGAAGGTCTTTATGTTCTCTCATCAGACGATTGTATAGCTTGTCGTCAACCTCATATTCTCGACCGGTCGGCATTGATATAAACTTCGGCCTGGCCAATATGTCTCTTGCTATGAGGTCGGCCTGTTTCGCCTCGTACACCACCTCTTGTTCAAAGATCTTTTTCAGCCAACCCCGCCTGGTTTCGTCGGTGTATGTCGGGGTTGCGGTTAGACCCAATAGCTGCACGTTCGGGACGATTTCCCTTATGCTCACTAACAAATGCCTGCATCCGTACGCTGGCGCGTGATGAGCTTCGTCTAAAACGACAAGCAATCCTGTCTCCCTGCAATTTTCCACAAACTTCCTAAAATTGGTGACAACAAGATTTCCTTGTTCATCCAAGGCATCCACTTTGAAGTTGGCGATTGCCGTCTGTGTGGACATAATCACTATATCGTCTGAGGTCGGGTCGATGGACGCAACTCTTTCATGGGACGGATGACTTGACACGAGTCTGATATTCAACGTTCGACGATTTCGAATCCAGCCAGCATTCCTGACAATGGTTTCATATGCCTGATCGAGCAAATGAAAAGTGTGTGCCAGCCAAACAACCCTGGGATTTGGTCGATCATCAGAAGTGTCTTTGGAAAGAACATGGTCATTCAGCCACCTCACAGCAGTATATGTCTTGCCAGCACCAGTTGGCAGCGCCAACAAGGCCCCTTTGAAAGCGTTGTCAGAAAAACTGAATAACTTGCTCATTTGGTTCATGGCATCGATCTGATGTTGAAACAAGTCCTGTTGCCGCCTGCCGTTTTGCTCTTCTCTGAGCTTTTCAATGTTGATAGGCTCCATGAAATTGGTCCTTTCATTGAAATTGCAAACTTGAACGCCCGCGTTGCTCCGCGATTTTCTAGGTTCCGTCGACCAAGCCGGGATGCGGTGACCAACGCGAACCGCGTCATTTGCGGCCTCTTCCCGCCACTGATGTTCCTGGTCTGAAATTCGTCCCAGACCATTGTGGCGGCGCATCATTCCATCCCGTGACAAGTGTCCAAAATCTGATTCGTGGCAGTCTCTCACGCGGCCTAAGACCCCCTACCGTTTCAACGCTATCGATGCAATGCTATCCGCCATGCGAGCAACTTCTTCCGACATTCGCTGAGTCAGAGAATCCGGCCCCAAAAGCCGTGTGCGACGGCCAAAGGAGAGAATCCATGAAATAACTTCAGGCTCTGACGAGGCCGTGAAAGTGATCTTTATCTTTTCGCCATCCTTCTCAACCACCTGATCCGGGCTCCATGTCCTCTCCGAAACATACGACCGCGGCCCAGCCTGTAAACTCGGCCTCGACTTGAAAGCTCTTGCCCTTGATTATGCCGAAGGTCTGATTGAAGGCCTTTTCAAAGTCATATTCCTTGGGCACCTCAAAAGGAATTGTTCGGTCGGCGATCTCCACTTTCTTGAACCTATGAATGGCGAGCAGAGGATCAAATTCGGGTTCAACCCACCTCTTTTGCCACGGGTCTTTGGCCCTCAGGGCATGAAGGTAGAGCGTGTCCTTATGCGCAAATATCTTCAGTGGCTTAATGTGAAAAGTCTTGGGCCGCTCGCTCGCCACAGCCTTGTATGCGACTTTGCATACACGGTGCTCGTTCATCCCTTCGATGAGTGTTAGGATCGTCTTCTGGTGCGGGGTATAGTCAATAGTGCCGGGGAAAAAGGATGCAAAATTATCCGCGGCAGGAGTCGCGTCGCCTTTCACAAGGTTTTGGCTCTTGAACAAAGCTTCCTGAACTTCGCTGAAAATATCCTTCCCCACAAAGCGTTCGGCAAAGGCCCTGCACATCCACAACAAATCCATGTCGGATTGCGAAAGATAGCCCGCGGGCGGGGGTTTACGGTTCTTGATGGCAAATACTGCTTCTTTGCCGCTCTTTTGCCTTTCGAGATCAACCCCCATGGAGCGCTCAATTTTGTCCAAGATTCGCAAGACCGTTTGCTTGGAGCAATTCAACGTGTCCGCGAGTTCGCCCAAGGAGTGTGCGCGGCTCGAGAACAACAGCCTGGCAAAGAGCCTGATGACCTTTTCGCCGTGAGTTTGGTCCCGGTCGATCTTCCTCGGCATCTGTGTTGCCCCCTGCCTGCAATGTTCAACACAAACGTGAAAGGGTCGGGCTAGAATCCCCTTGGAGCTCGCGTAGGATGTGCTGAGCCCTGCGAATGCGGGGGGAAGCGCATCGTTCGCGTGAAAGATCGGCCGTAGGGTCAGTGATGACGGAAACTCGACAGATGCGGTTCATCCCACTTACCGTGGGGTTCACCACATCCTACGCCCCTACAGCAAATCTCTCTCGACAGGACTGGTAGGGGGGGACAAAAAGATTAGCCCTTATGCCCGACGCCGCGATTTGTAAATAGCAATCATCTGATGGAATGGAACTAAGGCACCATACCACCCGACGAACTGTTCCGGCAAGACAAATCGTCAATTTCAGAGCCGTTGGGGAGGGAAAGGGCATGGCTGGACCAAAAATTCTTATATGTGAAGGCGAAGGAATTGTGGCACTGGATCTTCAGAAGAGCTTGCATGATATGGGATACCAAGCTCCTGTAGTGGTTTCCACGGCAAAGGAGGCGGTTGAAGCCGCGCTCTCGATGAATCCGGACCTCATCGTGACCGGAATACATCTTCAGCGCAACCATGACGGAATCGAGGCCGTAGAGGTAATTAGGGCCCGAGTGAATGTGCCGGTCATTTATTTGACCGCGGATTCCAGCACAGGAACTCTGGAACGATCAAGTTGCACGCGTCCGTACGCTTATCTGCTGAAACCTTTTCGACTGGACCAGGTACACGCCTCCATCCAACTGGCCCTTCACAATCATAGGTTGGATGCAATAGCCGGGGACGAGCCCGGACCGGATCGACAGAAAATCTTAAGAGGAATCAGTCCTCGTCATAAGAGCGGTCCTACAGAGGTACCCGCCGATGGCTGCCAAACCGGTGGCTCGTCAGAGCAGATGATTCCAATATGCTCATGCTGCAAACAAATACGGGATGATTGTGGCATCTGGATAAAGCCGGAGGATTACTTCAGAGGCCATTTTGACTTCATGTTCACTCATACTCTCTGTCCTGAATGCGTGAAGGTTCTGCGGGCACAGCATAGATGATATAAGACACTGAAGCACGGTAAGGGGCGGGGTAACTTGGACCGTGACTTGCGCGCGGACATTTCTGGGAATATCATCGCTAGTAGGGGAGCAGCAAAAGATTGTCATCGCGAGCAAAGCAATCTTCGCCTTTGGAAACTTAGATTGCTTTCACGCGCGACGCGGGATATCACTCCTCCAAATGACAGGGAACCAAAAAATCCCCCCGTAACTGAATGATTACCTAGCATAAAGCACACGTTCGATTACCGGAGAGAAGATTTGATTTTTCTTAACAACGTTTCAAAATTTTTCAATGGCAAACCGCTGTTCCAGGACGTGAACATAAGCGTCCAGAGAGGTGATCGCATAGGAATTGTCGGCCCCAACGGCGCAGGCAAATCTACAATTCTCGGTATGATGGAAGGTGTTGTCACGCCGGATGATGGGGATGTCTCCATCGAGAAGCGAATCCGGATGGGCGTGCTCCACCAGGAGCTGATACAGGGCAATGACGGCCCTATCCTGGAAGAAATCATGAACATCTCGGAGGATCTGCGAAATGTGCGCGAACGCCTTCACCATCTGCAAAAGGAAATGGCCGGTCTTTCCGAGCACAGCGCTGACGCGGAATCTCTCGTAGAGGAACAGGGACGGCTCCAACTGGAGTTCGAGCGCTACGACGGTTACACGTTGGAGGCCCGTGCGTTAAAAGTCCTGCAGGGCCTGGGTTTCCAACCCCGGGATGAGCAACGCCATTGGAGCGAGTTTTCAGGCGGATGGCGCATGCGGGTAGCCCTTGGCAAGATTCTTCTCTCGGAACCTGACGTGCTCCTGTTAGACGAGCCCACGAACCATTTGGACCTGGAAAGTCTCCTTTGGGTCGAAGAATACCTGACCGGCTTCAAGGGCGCGCTCGTCTTGGTATCGCACGATCGAGCCTTTTTGAACAGACTGGTGACCAAGTTAATAGAGGTGGATCGGGGCAAGGTCTCTTTGTATTCCGGCAACTATGACACGTGCGAAAGGACGAGACAGATGCAGGACCAAGTCCTCATCGCCTCGTACAAAAACCAGCAAGAGAAAATCAAACGCTTACAGAAATTCATCAACCAGAACAGGGTCAAGGCCCGGACTGCCAGCCGGGCTCAGAGCCGAATCAAAATGCTGGACAAGATGGAAAGGGTCGAGCTTCCTCCACGGCCAAAGACCCTCAAGTTCACGTTTCCGCAGCCGCCGTCTTCCGGAAAGCGAGTCCTGGAGATAAACGGCCTGGTGAAGCGCTATGGCCAAAATACTGTGTACAACGGATTCTCTCTAAACGTCGACCGGGGGGATCGTGTCGGGCTGGTCGGCCCAAATGGTGCAGGCAAATCCACTTTGATGAAGATCATCGCCGGACTGTTGCCTTACGATGGGGGGAACGTGAAATATGGATATATGGTGAAGCCCGGTTATTTTGCGCAGCACCAGTATGAAAACCTGAACTTGGAGAGGTCTGTGTTGGACGAAGCATCCAGCGCTTCTTCCGGCATCCTGGAACAGGAAGTTCGCAATCTTCTCGGCGCTTTCCTGTTCTCGGGGGATGATGTGCAAAAGAAAGTCAAAGTGCTCTCCGGAGGTGAAAAGAGCAGGCTGGTACTCACCAAGATACTTTTGTCACCTCCTAACTTGCTGCTAATGGACGAGCCTACGAATCATCTCGACATTCCTTCCTGTGAAATCCTCGAAGAAGGTTTGAAAAAGTATGAGGGGACGCTTGTCCTCATAACCCACGATCGCCGCCTCATGAACGCGATTTGCACGGGCATTCTAGAGATCGAGAAGGGAAGTGCGGAATATTACCTTGGCAATTATGAGGATTACCAGTACAAAAAAGGACTCGAGTCACAGGAGGAGCCGCAAGTTCCAGCCTTGAACGCCGCGCCCACTATCAGCGAGGCCGAATCGGCTCCCAAAGGAGAATCACGCAAGGAGCGCAAGCGGCGAGAAGCCCAGAACCGGATCGCGCTGTTCAAGAGACAGGCTCCAATTCGAGACCAGATCCACAAGATAGAACGAGAACTGGAAGCCAAAGAGTCCCGCAAAAAGGAAATAGAGAGCCAACTCGCTGATCCGGCTGTTTATGACAACAAGGAATCAATCGTTCCTCTTCTGGAAGCAGCTCCGATCCTGGAAAAGGAGATCAAGAAATTGGAGAGCCGATGGGAGGAGTTACAGACGAAGCTGGAAGAGATTGAGGAAAGCATGCTGACGGGTTGACCACACTCGCTACAGGCCATACATTCCGCAACATCAAAGCAGTGTCAGGCACTTGCTGCCTTCGCAGTATTGTAGTGAGGAGGTCGACGAGGTGATCTATTACCTGAACTTGTTCGGTACGGCGGTCTTCGCTATTGGTGGGGCGATGGCCGCTGCCCGGAAGGGCATGGATCTGTTCGGTGTCGTGGTTGCCGCGGTTTTAACCGGCATAGGCGGTGGGACGCTAAGGGACCTCTGTCTTGGTGTGCGGCCGGTCAATTGGGTGACTGATGACTCTGCCCTGGAGATCGCTGTGCTCTTCGGCCTTCTCACGTTTTTCTATATCCGCGTCAGGAAATTCGAAGAAATTCCCGGCAAAATACTAAATGTTGCAGACGCAGTGGGGCTGGCAGTGTTCACGGTCCTGGGGTGTAGCACCGCTTTGACCAAGAATGCCAGTCCGCTCATTATCGTAATAATGGGGATGATAACCGGGTCGGGCGGGGGCATCATACGAGATGTATTTTCCGCTGAAATTCCGCTATTCTTTCGCAAAGAGATATACGCTACTGCATGTCTTGTCGGGGGTGGGGCTTACCTAGTCTTGATGCGGCTGCCCCTTCCTGAGAGTTGGGCCATGTTGGGGGGCGCGTCGGTAACACTCTTAATCCGGCTGGCCGCGATTCACTGGAAGCTGTCCTTGCCGGCATTGACGCCGGCTCTACTGGACCAAGGGGACTGACCCAAGGAGTTTTTGGGCTTTGAGTTCAAACGGGCAATTTTGTGGCCGGCGATCGAGCCCAGGCGCGGGGGTCAAAAGCAATCCCAGTCTGGCCTTACACTTTGTGGTAATAAATGCTGATCGAGTGCTTTGCCTCTCCCAGGTGTTGAAACACGCCGTCGAATGCGGCCTGAACCTCTTCAGGATCGGGGCGTCTCAGAGGATCCAAGTCCAACATGCTCTCTACTGTAGCCCCAACATGCTCGAGGCTTGTATGCTTTTTCAATAAAGGATTAAGTTCGGTCAATTTGGGGCGAGGTTCACGTTCGATCCTTAGTATTTGTTTGATGAGTTCCTGCCGGCTCGTGGTCCTTGGGAAGACTATGGGCAGCTTGCCTGTCAACAGCACTGTGAAAATGGCCCCTACGCTATATAGATCCGACTGGAAAACACTCCTACCTCTAGCTTGTTCCGGGGCCATGTACGAGAACGTGCCTACGACTTTCCCTCTGAAAAGGTCTTCGATAGCCCCCTGTCCCACCGCAAGAGCCACTCCAAAATCGATAACCTTTATGCGATTGGGTCTTTCGTTTTCATCCACCATATACAAGATGTTGTCAGTCTTGAGATCTCTGTGTACCACTCCTTTGGCCCGAAGCACCCTCAAACACTCCAGTAGTTGATTAATTATGATCTCCATTGTCCCTAGGTTCAATTTGCTTTCCGTGGCGAATGGCGGCTTATATTTTTCTTGCCAATTTCTTTCAACAAGCTGAGTGAGATTATCATTAGGATGGTAGCCATTCATGAGCAGCTTTTCGCCATTCTGTTCCACTATGCCGTGATACTCTACAATGTACGGATGTTGATCCGGTGATTGGACTCTCGCGTGAAGTTCCGCCTCATAGGCCAGGAGGGTCACTGGATCGCCGAGAGAAGGCGAAATGTGAGCCTTTACCTTTTTCAGCGCAACTATCTGGTTGCGAAAAATTCCTATGCTGACCTTACCCATTGCACCTGAAGAGATATCTCCCAGAACTTTGACCTTTTCACCTTTGACTTTGCCCGGGTTCTCCAGAGAATCCATCACCAGCTTGAGCAGCCCGGCCATCTCTTCTCTGGTCTTTGAACTAAAGTAGCGACCGCTCTCCTTTAGATCCTCTTCTGCCCGCTTGTCCATAGCGGATCGATCAAGCACCGGTTTGTACACCTGAATCGCGATCACACCTCGCGGATCCCTATGTCGATGTTCTCCATGATAATCTCCGAAGGCCGTATAGTATCTGGATAGGAGAAAATTCCAGGCTAGCCGGCCATGCGGTCTGCCACCGTACAGCCTCTCAAGTGTCAACATCTTTTTAAGGAGATTCGCACCACGCCTATTCTTGCTTTTCATAAATCTTATTTGGCGGGAAAGCTCTCGCGAATCGTCGAAGTCTATATAGTCGGCCGGGATATCAAAAAAGCTCGGGAAGTCAACGAGACACAAAGCGAAGAGATGGTTCGAGAGCCCCTGAAGAGTGTCAAGGTCTTGTTCGGTCTCAATCAAAAAGTCCAGTAACTTTTCATTCAGGAATTCAGAAAGAAGGCCCTTGTAATATCCAGAGGCAATCCGACTCACTTCGTAGCCGCAGCGGAACAGAAACCACGCCAAGTCCACGAGATCTTCTTCCATCTCTTTTCTGGAATTTCTTGTAAACAAAAAAAACGATCGCGCGGGCTCGTATTCGACCATAAGGTGATGAAGCTCAAGCACGGCCCTCCGGACAAGGTCCGCCACTCGCGCGAGGCTGATTTCCTGAGATTCATCTTCCTGGCGAACTAGAAACCAGGGGATGAGTGCGGTAGTGTCCTCATCATTGGGAGCATAGCGTTCTTTATATTTTTCATTTAACTGATTCAGTTTCCGCCGAATGGCTTGGACTTCTTGCGGGGAGGGCTTGAGTTTGTTGGGGGCGTCCAGCCACTTGACCGCACAGAGAAAGACTTTCTGGTCACCCTCGATCTTCTGGATCTCATTTCGGCTGTCAATGAGTACGTCCAGTGAGGAAAACTGTTGAGCCGCCCTGACAATGCTGAAGAGCATGTCGTGATAGGTTAATTCATCTCGTTCCAGTCGAGGCAGCAAGTCTCGGATGATCATGAGAAGATAAGGTGCTGTCTTTTTGAGAATTTTTCCGATTTGCCCAAGTGGGTCGACATCTCCCTTCTTAGCCAATTCGGCCAATTCGGCGTAATGTTGTATGACGCGATAGAGGTCTTCCCTCAGAGAGTGGGCGTCGTTTTCCATGAATCAGAATATCCTGTGAAGTGCTGACACGGCTGCAGCCATAAGGTTCACTCTACCGTCAACGTAAGGGCCTTTTTCCCCTCGTGACCTTTCCAGTGATTTGCGTTGCTTACGAAGCATGCGGCTATCGTGGGCCTGAAATACGGAAAATACATCAACGATGAGCGTTGCCGGTCGTTTTCGCTGAAACAGATACATCCACTCAAAATTATAGCAGAACTAACAGATTGCATCGCCCGATGACGAAATGGGCAGGGCCTCAAGCGGGAGACGTCCGGAGCTTGAGGTTAATTCTCAGAGTCTGGGGACTCGGTTTCTTGATTTCAACGATTCCTGCGTTTCGTAGGCAGTTTGATCAACTTCTTGAAGTCGGGAATTCGTTTGAGCGGTTGTAACGCCTTGTCAGCCCGGGCGCGTTTGATTACAGCTTCGCCGCCGGCTTTCACAGCCAAGTCCAAAATATCCAGGGCCTGCTTTGGACGGCCCGTCTTGGCATAAACAATTGCCGCGTTATAATGGAGCCATTCCGGCTCAAACGGTTCTGTCTGGCTCAGAGCCTGCCGATAATATTTCAGCGCCGCTTCGTAATCTCCCATTTCCATGTTTAGATAGACTAGCCGACTAATAGTGTATGGCATCAGGCGCGAGGTACGCTGAAGACGAGTGTGTATTTTCAGTGTCTTGCGCGTGTTCCCGAGGACCCAGTGGGCGACCGCTAGGTCCGCCAATGCGAACTGGTCTTCCGGGTCTTTCTTGAGTCCTTTGGCATAATATTTTATCGCGTCCCGGGGTTCGCGCCTTTTGTATAGAAAGTAGTATCCGAGATGAAAATCGACCTGCGCGTCGTCGGGATCATTCTCAAATGCCTGCCCGAACAACTTCAGAGCGTCGTCTTCGCGCTCCAATTCCAAGTACAGGTGTCCCAACTCCGTCAGGAATTGGCTGTCCGCGGGGTCAATCTCTACCGCCCTACGGAGATAATAAAGTGCTCGATTGTAATCCGATTCGTCAAAGTAGATCAAACCAATATTGAAGTACGGATCTCCGTTGTCCCGGTCCAGACTGATGGATGCCAGAAAATCAGACTTTGCCTGGTCGGTCCTACCCATTTTCCAGCAGATAAGGCCACGATTGTTAAACAAATAGGCGCTGCCGGCTCCACTTAGCCTTATCGCAGCGTCAATTAGCTGTCTCGCCTCATCCAGACGGTCTTCGTCATACTTTGCGAGCGCCTTCTCGTTCAGGGCGCTAACAACTCTTTCCCGCTCCCATTCCATTGCCCGAGAATACACAAGATGGCCGGCTCGGAGCAGGTTCAATTCCCCTTCACGGAGAACCAAGGAGTAATCGTTGACCTCCATGAGTTCATCCGTGCAGACGATCTCCACTGCAAACAACGGTGCCTTACCCTCGTCCGCGACAAAGTTCAAGTAATGATAGAATCTTGTCTCGGGAGGCCCGTCACTTTCCCATATCTCATCAGGGTTTTCCAGCGTGAGATTGACCCAGGCAAGAAAGTCCGGCTTCTGAAGTGGTACACCAGACGAAACAATTTCAGGAAAAGCGGCAAGAATAGCGCGCTCAGTCGGGAAAGGTGGCAAACAAGCGGTTGTAAGCATGAGAGATTCTTCTACCGAACGAAACGTGTACTCCAGTTCCCTAGTCGCCATCCACTACCTCGACCAACGAGATTCAGTGCGTGCCATTGGAAGCCTCGATTGGCGGTGGGCCGTTTTGAGCACGCCGACCTGATCTTGGCCGGCAGCAATCCGAGCCCGGCCCTTGAGCTGTAAGTTCCAGGGTGAATTAACCTATTTGATCCATTTTGGAAAATGGATCATGTCGCCTGTTTTCTATGACACAAAAATACCATGAAGCTGTCGGGAGGTCAATCCGCGCAAACGTCCTTCGCGCGCCCTTTCTCAACGATTTATTCCGGCTAGGATTATCAAACGCCTCCTTCTGCGCGGGTAGAGCAGCGGAACCTCAGCCAATCTTTCCACAGGACAATCGTCCCGGCAGCTACCACTGCCGCGGTTTCTGATCGCAGTATGTTCTGACCGAGGCTGACAGGTTGAAACCCGGCAGCAACGGCCTTCTTCTCCTCTGAGGGTTCCATGCCTCCTTCGGGGCCCGCCAGAATGACCACTTTTTGAGGCGATAGCGCTTCAAAGACCGCCAAAATAGGAGTAGCTTCGGGTCCGGTGGAAAGGAGCAGTCGCAACTCTTTGCGCCAGATCTCTTGTTCAATGAACTGGTCGAGCGTCACTGGGATCTCAATTTCCGGCAACGTGTTCCGCCGTGATTGAGCTGCCGCCGATGCCACGACAGCTCTCCATCGCTCCTTCTTTTCTTGGGGCCGTCGATTGGCACGGAGGCTTAGTATGGGAACAAAATGCGAGACCCCTAGCTCGGTTCCGTGCCTGAGAATGTCCTGGACCGGCCCCGGTCGAACGGTTGAAAAGGCCAGAATGATTTCGATCCCATCTGGGGTCTCCAGTGTCCGCGACTCGATGACCGTTCCCTGAACGGCTTTGCGGTTGCAGACGGTTAATCGGACCAGGTAATCTCGCGTGCCGTCGCAAATTTCCAACTGATCTCCCGACTTCAGGCGGAGGACCCTATAAAGGTAGTGCGCGTCTTTCCCGGAGAATGAAAGCCCACTTGCCGAGAATTGTTGTGGGGACACAAATAATTTTGGACACTTCACCATTGCAGTGAACCGCACTCAGCGCCCCTTGCATCACTGTCCGAACCGAGTCTTGAGGTAGAGCTCTATCCGATCCAGGCCGGCGTTGATGTTCTCAATAGAATTAGTGTATGAAAATCGAATAAAGCCCTCGGCATTGCTGCCAAAATCAATCCCAGGTGCCACTCCGACATGGGCGTCTTCAAGAATATCAAAGGCAAACCTGTAAGAGTCTGCCGAAAATCGTCTGGCATCTGCAAGAACATAAAATGCCGCGGTCGGGTCAACTCCGATGCCAAAGCCGATTTCCTTGAGACGTGCTATCATTGTCAGACGGCGGCGGTTGAAGACCTCCTTCATCTTACGCACGTGATCGGCGGAATTCGTGAGGGCCTCCAGCCCTGCCCATTGCACGAAATCCGCGGGGCTTATAAAAAAATTTTGAATCATTTTCTGGATGGGTCGGACATGGTCCGGGAGGCCGATCAAATAACCCAGCCTCCAACCGGTCATCGCGTAGAGCTTTGAGAAGCCGTTCACCACAAATGCGTTCTTCGTGAATTCCAGAATAGAATGCTCGCGGCCCTCGTATACTAGGCCGTGATATATTTCATCGGATATGATGGGCAGGCCAAGTCGGGCAAGACGCTTCATCCTTTCGGGTTCCATCACAACTCCGGTAGGATTGGATGGCGAATTGATCATGATCGCCCGTGTCTTATCTGTAATGGCCTTCTCCACGTCGTCGGGATTTATCTGAAAACCGTCTTCAGCCTGTACAGGCACGAAGACCGGTGCACCTTCCAAGAAGCGTATGAAATTTGGATAACAGGCATAGTGAGGGTCAGACAGTATGATCTCGCTCCCGGGATCCAAAAGAGCTGAGAGGATCAGGAATATGGCCGGCGATGAGCCCGAGGTTATCACCACGTCTCGGGGGTCCACTTCAACGCCGTAGGTCTGCAAATAATAGACGGCTACGGCTCGGCGCAATTCCGGTATTCCGGTGCTTGGCGTGTAGTGAGTCTTCCCGGCGCGCATCGCGGCGAGACCGGCTTCTATGATATTTTCAGGTGTATCAAAATCCGGCTCGCCCACTTCAAGATGGATGACATTCTCACCGGCCTCGGCCATTTCCATGGCCCGCTCAAGCACATCCATTACGAGGAAGGGCGGGATCTTTTCGGACTTCAACGAAATCGGAATGTTTTGAGATTCCATGAAGGCGTCTCCGTCTACTCGTCGGTACGCGAACGTAAACTATGATAGTTAAAACCACGTTATGGCTTCAAACTTGTTCATTGATTTTCTTGCTCTTTACTGATAAGATACCGCAACTGTAAGAAAATCTTCTGCTTTCAAGGCGTAGATTGTGTCTATACAAGGCCCGATGATTTCAACAGAATCGAGAAGACTTCGCAAGTTCAGGCGCAGCGGCTTGCTGGTCCCCCTCTTCCTCATCTGTATTTTGTCTTTCACCACACAAGCTCCCTGCGAAACCTTCGGCATCAAGGACCAGAGCGGCAATTTCGTCCCCAAGGTGACTATCACCGTGGGCCGCAAAGAAGTTGTTATAAAGAAAACCGACCCGCAGGCCAAGTTTAATTCAATTGCTCTGACACTCAACTCTAAATACCACAAGCTTATCAACAACGTCACGTCGCTGAACGTAGAGTGGGTGAATGATCAGAATCGCCCCGGAATGCCCCTTCCCTTCGCGGGCCCCCTTTACACCCCGGCCACAAGAGTTTACCAGGCCCCCATGACTAGATCCGTGAGTCTAAAACTCTTGGACAAGAGCAAGGTGAACTTGTTCGTGGGCAAGAGTGTCGCAGATCTCTTCACAATTAGTGTGGACGGTCAGCGATTGATTTCGGCCGAAACGATTCCGGAACAGGAGCGAACCGTGCACCTCGGGACCGGACGTGAGGTCTCTATCAATGTGGATAAGACCTCCATCACCTTTGATGAAAACAATCTTATGAAAGGTGAATGGCTGAATGTGGACAATCGTTCGGGAACCGACCAAATAATCGGAGTGGAGCTTCCGGAAAAAGACCTCGTTTATGCCCAAATAGTGAGAAAGCCTGAGCAAAAACCAATCCCGCGTGCAGATTGGAATCGATTCACCCTCGCGTCTGATTCCGGAATCGGCATCCTACTTTTTCCCGAGCCTAACCCTACGCAACTGGCTCAGCTCAACGGTAAAGAGATCGTCATCAAAATATATCAAGGAAACAGGGTCAAGGATACCAGGAAGATTCCGATTAAGACTGCTGCCGGACTTCAGTCTTCGGGCAAGGAGCTGACCGGGGGAGGAGAATCCATCCAAAGCAGCGGGTCCGCCCCACCGAGCCAGCCTGAGGTCGCACCGTCGCGTGGAGCCGAACCCATAGAAGCTTCCGCGCCGCCCAGGCAAGGCGAGACAGCCTCTCCCTCGGGGCCTAGTCGGACGAACAGGCAGTCAGGAAACCTCTGGCTGTGGATCATTCTGATCTTTGGGCTCGTCCTGCTGGCAGGACTCGCAGCTTACACGGTTTTCTTTATGCTTCCCAAGGTCCAGGTTCTCGAAGACCGGCTTGTCAAGAACGAGATGTTCATCCACGGCGTCCGAGAGGCCGTTCGAGAAGAAATGGACCGGATCAAGGCAGACATCTTGGGGCAATGTCAAGAGGCGGATCCTCATAAGGATCCTGCTCAAGAATGAGCATGAAATTGTTTTAGGCTCATAAACTGCAATTGCGGCGGGCAAGAGGCTTCCGGTGCGTCGGGCAATCCTTGCGGAGACGCGGAAGTTGTAGACAAGAAGGGAGCCTTCCGAGTAGAATTCTGACCTTCCAAAGTCCGGAACAATTACCGTCACTCTCAAACTTAGGAGGCAGTTAATGCTCGGAATCCTTCCGAAACGATTCTTTCTTACGTCCGGGAGAGGGGAGGCTTCAACCGAACTAAACGCTTTTGATGCAGCGCTTCTGGATGCAAAGATAGGAGACACGAACCTGGTTAAGTTGAGCAGCATACTTCCACCTTCAGCCAAAGAGATCGAGCCCTACGAATTACCTAAGGGGGCCTTGGTACCTCTGGCGTATGGAGATCGTATATCATCGGAACAGGGGAAAACTATATCCGCGGCCGTGGCTGTAGGCATCCCGGTCGATCCGTCGGCAGCAGGGCTTATCATGGAGTGCTCCCGAATTGGTGAGCCGGGTCCATGTGAAGTTGCCGCCCGCGAAATGGTGCGTGAAGGCATGGAGGTCATACGGGGCATCCGTATTCGTGAAATCAAGAGTATTTCTGCAACCCTCACGGTTCGCCGTGTTGGAGCGGTCTTCGCTGCGGTGGTATTATGTCCCTAAAAGAGTCTGATTGGTTCACCGAAGTCTATGATGATGCGACGGCCTTTTCGGTCCGTTATTCCCGTAAATTGCTGGATACCACTAGTGATTTTCAAAGGATCGAGATATTCGATACGGATAAGTTGGGCCGAGTACTCATACTGAACGGCTGCTTCATGGTAACTGAGAAAGATTCTTTCATTTATCATGAGATGCTCGTTCACCCTGCTATGTCAGTGCTGTCTGCACCGCGAAGGGTGCTGATTATAGGCGGCGGCGATGGAGGGGCAGTCACCGAAGTGGTTAAATACCCCGGGGTGGAAGCGGTCACTCTCTGCGAAATAGACCCCGTGGTTGTAGGTTCCTGCCGAGAGTATTTCCCGGAGATATCTCAAGGGCTCTCCGACCCCAGAGTAAGTATCGCTTATGAGGATGGCGCGGCTTATGTCAAAAATTTCACCCGGGAATTTGACCTTGTCCTCGTGGATTCCACCGACCCGATAGGGCCTGGCGTGTCGCTATTTGAAACCACATTCTATGGGTCCATAAAGAAGAGCCTCAAGAATGGCGGGGTCGCGATTTTTCAGACTGAAAGCCCTCTTTTTATGGAGGATGTGTTTTCGAAGGCTGTCAGAGATTTGAGGCTTGTCTTTGGATCCGGCGGGGCCACTCCCTACTTCGCCACGATCCCTTCGTATCCGGGAGGGCTGTGGTCTTTCACGTTCTGCTCGGAAACGACTGACCCTGCAAAGAGACGAGCAGCAGAATTGATGCCGGAGCTGAAGCGCACTCTCAGGTACTACGATTTTGGATTACATTCGGCCGCTTTCGTTCCACCTGTATTTGTGCGCAATATTTTGAAAGAAGAGGTTCCCGGTGTGCCGAGTTCTTGAAACACTTGTGCACATGAGATCAACGGGCCTGGCTGTGGTCCCCATCTTAGTTTTACTATCCTCCCTGCCTGATCAATGATTGGGAGCGCCTCATCCGATGCAAGATGATGTTTTTCTTGGCTGCTCTTCTAGAGAAATAGTCAGCGGACGCCCTACTCTCATTGGCTGTCCTTTGGACATGACCTCCACGTATCGAAGTGGAACCGGAGCAGCCCCGGATGCGATTCGGATCGCTTCCGATTCGATCGAAACTTACTCACCTTTCCTCGATGCGGATCTTGAAAAGATCCCTTTCAGCGATCTGGGCAACATTCCTTTGTCCGGTGAATCTTTGGAATCCGCACTGGAAAGCATCAAAGACACTGTCTCAGAGGTAATGGACAGAGGAGGCATCCCCCTGTGTCTCGGAGGAGAGCACACGATCACCCTCCCCGTAGTCAGGGCAATAAACAGAATGCACCCTAGCGCGTTGGTAATCCATTTGGATGCTCACACGGATCTCAGAGACCGGTACGAAGGGAGCTCGATCAACCATGCCACGGTAATGCGGAGGGTGGCTGATATTACTGGGCCGGATCGGTTAATTCAGCTTGGGATACGCTCCGGGACCAGAGAAGAATTTTCCTGGATGCGCGAGCAAGGAACAGGGATGCAGTGGGGACCGGGATTGGAGAAGACCTTGCTTCAAAGAGTCGGCGGTCGCCCGGTTTATCTTACCCTCGATCTCGACGTGTTGGATCCTGCCTGCCTATCGGCTACGGGGAATCCGGAGGCCGGGGGGTGGTCCTACGAGGATATGGAGCGATTCTACCATGCCCTGAGACTGATGCATGTTATCGGGGCAGATGTTGTCGAACTGAACCCCGGTCTTGACCCTTCGGAAACGGGAACCATAACGGCAGCAAAGATTGTTCGTGAATTGTTGCTCATTTTAAGCGTGAACCGATGAGCTGAAGCTGTCGGGACGACTTGAAAATCCAAAAATTTGACAGGCGCGTCCGACTTGAAGTTGACACGCAAGGATTCCGCTGATACAGACAGCGTTATGCAGGAGATCTTTCATACCCTCACTACGGCGTTTGCTACGATCCGGTCCAGGTTCGGTCTCTTTCTCCTCGTAATTGTCGTCTCGACAAGCGTGGGGATATTGCCTGCGCATGCGGGAGACGAAACGACCCGGAAGACTCAACCGCCGGCCGGAGGGTGCCCCGATCTCATAGATTTGATCAAACAATTGACACCGGTGGTGGTGAACATTTCCATAGAGAGGCACATGCTTCAGAATAGCTCCACGGAACCTCCACCGCTCTTCCGTTCCCGCCCCGGCTATTTTGACGATCATGCAAAAGGAAGAGACAAATTTCAGACCGACAGCTTGGGAAGTGGATTCTTATGCGACACCGCGGGTCATATAGTCACGAACGGCCATGTGGTAGAAGGTGCCGGAAAGATTCTGGTCACGCTTTCAACAGGCCAAGTTGAGTCAGCAAGGGTGGTTGCCGTTCATCCCAAGGTTGATCTTGCACTCCTCAAAATCAATCCGCCGTATCCGCTGCAGAAAGCCAAACTTGGCGATTCTTCCAAGGTCCAAGTAGGAGAATGGGTCTTGGCCGTAGGAAACCCTTTTGGACTAGGCAAGACAGTGACAGTGGGCATTGTGAGCGGCAAAGGGCGCTTTATCGGCCTGAGCCCGGATGACAATTTCATCCAGACCGACGCGTCCATCAACCCCGGCAATTCCGGGGGCCCCCTGTTTAATATGGCGGGAGAAGTAATCGGGGTTAATACTGCGATCATTGCGTCGGGCAAGGGTATAGGTTTCTCCATCCCGGTAAGTTATGTGACCGAACTGATGCGATCGCCCATGAATGCTGAAAATATCTTCCGGGGATGGCTTGGGATTTACGTTGAAGACGTCACTGAGGCGCAGGCGCGACGCTACGGACTGGGGACGCCCCGGGGAACTCTTGTGGACGAAGTTCTTAATTCTACTCCTGCATATAACGCAGGCTTGAAAAAAGGCGATTTGATAGTGGATGCCGACGGTAAGGCCGTGCGCAACGGCCGCCATCTTTCCCGCTTAGTAGCGGCCGCCAAACCTGGCGATCTAATAAGGATGAAGGTCATTCGCGGGAAGCAGACTCACACCGTAGATGTAGTAATCGGCAAATCTCCCGAGTAGAACTATTCAGACTCCTTTCTGATAATGCCTGCCAACTCTTTCACAGCCTCCTCCAGATCATCGTTAACAATTTGGTGCCTGAACATTCCGGCCTGTTTCATCTCATGGGCCGCGTTGGCCAGACGAATCTTCACGGATTCCTTCGAGTCAGTGCCTCGTTGTACGAGCCTTTGTTTCAAAGTGCTCATGTCAGGAGCTGAGATGAAGACCCCGACTGCCTGGGGAATTCTTTTGAAAACTTCTTTCGCGCCTTCCACGTCGATATCCAGTATTATGCGCTGCTCGGCGGCAAGCGCACTGTTCACAGGACCAGCCGGCGTACCGTACAAGTTTCCATGAACCTCTTTCCACTCAAGGAATTCACCGCGCCGTATCATGGCCCGGAATTCATCGGGGTCGACAAAATAGTAGTCCACCCCTTCTCTTTCGCCATTCCTTGGAGGTCGGCTGGTACAGGAGACGGAATAGAGCATGTCCGGGAACATCTGCCTGATTTTAGCCACTAGCGTAGATTTCCCGGCCCCTGATGGGGCCGATATGACAAAAAGAGTGCCTTCTCCCATTTCTTTATCTTCGTTCCTGCCGGCTACTTGCCATGTCCCAAAGAAGTTCCGCTTTAATGACATGGATTACCATGGTAGGTCAATCTTAATTCGGGTATAATATTTTTTAAATACACGGTCGTAACCCAACTGACCGGCGCAGCGGTTCTCAAAATAAGCCGAAGCAGGTGCGGACCGTCGGAGAAGGGCTAGGATGGCTAGAAAGGTTTTTTTCGCAATCCTACTGGTGATGAGTCTCGCCGCGATAGTTTATGGCGGCTTTTTCCGGAAGTTTCTCATTTACGACAACCTCGAGAAGTTCGACAAGCTGAAAGGCGTTGGAATCACGATTAAAATCCCGGGATATGAACAGAAGAAGGGTCAGTTCAAGGTCCAGTCCCAATGGTTTACCGAGCCCGAAGTAGTCAATGCCGAAACCTTCGACGGTATCGGCAGGTACAAGGACGGGCGTCTGATTTCCAACTTTCCGGACTTGCGAATGCTCAGGGGCCGGCGTCCATGTCCTACCTGAACCTAGACGCTGCCGCAGTTTTGCGGTCCCGTCTACGGACTAAAGCCGAAATTTGAAACGGCTTCGACGACGAGAAATCCCGAAAAACTCTGAGTGGCTTCAACAGGGCGAGTTAGACCGTCTGCTAAGACTTCCAAGAGTCCCCCCGGCTCCGGACAAGGTTTCATAAAGTGGAAAAAATAAGACTAAAGGTCCAAATAGCTCTTGCAGCGCTTTTCAATATCGGGCTGGTACAGTGGCATTTCATTTGTTTTCCTGTCCTTAACTGCCATTCCTGCCCTGTCTCAGTTTTTGCCTGTCCGATGGGAGTGATCGGGCAGTGCGTCTCTCTAGGGATCGTTCCATTGAGCGTAATTGGCGGGATAGGAGTGGCCGGACTTTTGGCGGGAAGGTTCCTGTGCGGTTGGGCCTGCCCTTTCGGACTCGCTCAAGAACTTCTTTACAAGGTGCCGTATGTCAAGTTTCAAATTCCTTCTTGGACGCGGTTTATCAAGTACGGCGTATTTGTGGGCCTTCTGGTCCTTGTCCCTTACTTCCTCAGCCCAAACTCCCCGCTTTATTTTTGCAGGCTTTGTCCTGTCGCCACAATTGAATCCGCGATTCCCTGGGCAGTAATAAGGGGGACCACCGATGTAGTGAATCTCTCTGTCCGACTGGCGATCCTCTTTACATTGATAATCTTGGCCATGGGACATAGGCGGTTCTTCTGTAAAGTTGTCTGCCCTCTCGGGGCATGTCTGTCAGTGTTCAACCGATTCGCGGCACTTTTCCCGGAACGCACCAAGGACTGCGTAGGGTGCGGGACCTGCAACAAGGTCTGCCCTATGGAGACCGCTCCCGGTAGTAATGAGTTCGGGGTCTGCGACGATCGACCGGAAGAGTGCATCTCCTGTCTGGAATGCCACAAGAAGTGCCCCACCGATGCCGTTCGTATATGGGGATAGCATCTGCTTGCAGGGAATCTCGAAAGTGATGGCCGATACCCTGATGGGTTGTTGGGGACGACCATCCTACCGGGATCGCACCAGGTTAGGAATATCCTGCCCACCACCAGGAATCGACGGGCGAGGTGCTCATCCTACCACGCCGAAACCAACCGCCTACCGGGGCCCCCGCGGGAATCCGCCAAGACGTCGGGGAGCCTTATGCCAGTGCGCGAACAAACGGTGAACAATCAAGGAAATACAGCACAGATCTGACAAAGCGCAGATCAGTGGCACCCAGGACCCCATCTTGACTGGATGTTGGGTGCCACTGACCTGACCACCATCATGGCGCCAGGTCACTGACGTTTGCTATCGGCCCATTCTCACTTTTTTGAAAGCGAATCGGTATTAGTATAGGATTGTAGGTGCCACAAACTAAAAAGGGCGGCCTTTGGGCCGCCCTGCGAGTGGTTCCGGTTTCTTATCAGGAAACCCTGAATTTGTAGACCTCGTTGGTTTGCGGATCGATCACATGCACAGCACAGGCAAGGCATGGATCGAAAGAATGGACTGTACGGAGGATTTCAAGCGGCTTCTTCGGATCGGCAACTGGAGTCCCGATGAGAGCGTTCTCAACAGGTCCCTTCTGCCCTTTAGCATCCCTGGGTCCAAGGTTCCACGTGGATGGAACGACTTGCTGGTAGTTCTTGATCTTTCCTTTCTCGACAATGACCCAGTGCCCCAGCGAGCCACGCGCGACGTCGTTTAGCCCCATACCCTGACCGTTGGAACTCTCGTCAAGCTTGTACGATGTGAAGGTCTTTGTATCGCCTTTCTTAATGTTCGCGACGAGGTCGTCAAGCCATTTCTGTGCCCTCTTGGCGTTGACCAGACACTTGATGCCGCGGGCCCCGATCCGCCCTATGGTGGAGAATAGCGCGTCAGGCTTTGCATTGAGCTTCTTCAACACCATGTCAACAGTCTCTTTAATCTCCTTGTTGCCGCCGACATAGGAAGTCAGGCACTGAGCCAGCGGGCCTACTTCCATAACTTTCCCCTCGTACCTGGGCGACTTGATCCAACTGTACTTCCCATTCTTGTCCTTGGTGTCGGGAACGGCTCCCTTAAGCTTATCATCTGAAAGCGGTATGGTCTGGCCGTTGTAAGGAGTTAGCGGCTTTTCGCCCTCATACCAGGAGTGCGCCACTTCCTCGGTGACCTTCCCAGGGTCGATTTTCACAAGCTGGAGTTTTTGATCAAAAATCGCGCCCCTCTTGAAGTAGAAGCTCTCCGGTTCTTCGGGCCCTTCAGGAAAATCTCCGTAGGCAAGAAAATTCTTGTTTCCACCGATTTTGGTCCAATCTTTGTAGTGGGCCGCCACAGCCAAGACGTCCGGAATGTAGACTTGTTCGATGAACTTGATCTGCTCGGCGAGCATGGATTTGTACTTGGCAATCCATTCCACGCTGGCCAGTTGTTGAGCTACGGTCACTCCGCCCGGCAGGTGTCCTTGCAGATGCGGGTTCTTTGCGCCCCAAATCGCGGTGAGTTGCGCCGCGTAAACCTGGTTGCGCAGGTTGTCGAGATAGTGCCCCACGGCCATCAGGTTGGCCTCAGGAGCGAGCTTATAAGCGGGATGCCCCCAATAAGCATTGGCAAAGGGGCCCAGTTGACCGGAGTCCACGAAACCCTTCAGCTTTCCTTTGAGGGCTTCATAGTACTTTGCACCATAGGGTCGGCCGCTGATTTCATTGGCCAGCTCAGCAGTCTTCTTCGGGTTTGCAGAAAGGGCCGAGACCACGTCTACCCAGTCCAGAGCGCACAACTGATAAAAATGAACCGAGTGATCGTGGATGTTTTGGGCCGCGTGGGTCAGGTTACGTATAATCCGGGCATTGGCGGGAATCTTGATCTTGAGAGCATCCTCCACAGCTCTGACGGAGGCCAGCGAGTGGACTAAGGTGCAAACACCGCAGGAACGCTGCGTAATCAGGTGGGCATCTCGCGGATCACGTCCCTGGAGTATTATTTCAATCCCTCTGAAGAGGGTTCCACTGCTCCAAGCGTCCTTCACCTTGCCATTCTGTATTTCTACCTCTATGCGCAGGTGACCCTCAATTCTCGTAATGGGGTCAACGACGACTCTTGCCATTTTTCGCTCCTTTTCTAAAAGCTCACTTCATCGGGTTGAATTGCCACGGAACCTAGCTTCGTTCAACGTAGAAGGGACTCATGTTGTCCCAGAAGTGTGGTTCCACGCACCCAATGCATGGATGGCCCGCGCCGATAGGCCAGTTTGTCCCCTGGTTCCACCTGATCTTGGGACAGTTGCTGTGCGTCTCGGGACCGTTGCAGCCTACCTTCCGGAGGCACCAGCCTTTGGTCGCGCCTTCGTCGCCGAATTCCTTCACAAACTCCTCGGCTTCATAGTGGCCCCTTCGTTCACAGTTGTCGTGAATAAGCTGACCGTAAGCGAACAGCGGGCGGCCGTGCTCGTCCACCGCAGGGAGTTTGCCCAGCAGGAGTAAATGAACAATCGTCGCCACCATATTATCGGCATTTGGTGGGCAACCTGCGAGGTTGACAGTCTTGATTCCGGTTACTTCTGTCACTGTTTTCGCTTCCGTGGGATTGGGTTTGGCAGCGGGTAAGCCGCCGTAGCTGGCACAATTTCCCACACAAATCACGGCTGCGGCATTCTTCGCGCCCTTGTTAACAACCTCAATCATCGTCTTTCCGCTGATCTTGCCATAAGCACCGTTGTCCTTTGTCGGGATCGCCCCGTCTACGATGCAGATGTACTTGCCTTTGTGCTTCTTAATCGTTTCATCGAAGACGTGCTCCGCCTGTTCACCGGCTGCAGCCATCAGCGTATCGTTATAGGCCAGGTCAATGGTATTCAGGATGATGTCCGCTATCCACGGATTGGCAGTGCGGATAAGGGATTCTGTGCAACCAGTGCATTCCGCCATACTTAGCCAGACCACTGTGGGACGCTTGGTTGCCACGGCCTCGGCTATTCGCGGAGCAAAAGTCATGGGAAGGCCTAAAACGGTCGCCACGAATCCGCAGAACTTCATGAAGTCCCTGCGGCCAACGCCCTTCAGTGCCAACCTTTCGGGAACGTCAATAGACTTGTCCATCATTAACCTCCTTGCATGGACTCTTGAATAATGCCCTGCCTCGCCCGAGCGGGGGGTCTCAATCACGAGCCGGGTACCCCTCTAACGACAGTTCGAGCCCCTGGGTCAAAAGTTGATTTGTAGACTGTGGATTTAGAAACGCCGTCAAGCACAACGCTATTATAGAGAGCGTATCCCTACGCATCCTCGAACACTATCGTGAATAAGAGCCAAAATCAAGGGAATTCTGTCGCCACAAACAGGGTGCCACATTTATTATGTTGATGCTACTACAGCCGAGCCACAAGCTCGCGAGCAACTATCAGAGGCTCTTTTCGACTGCTTCAAGCGTCTTCTCGATGTCCTCGTTCTTGTGCGACGCATTTACGAACCATGCCTCAAAAGGAGAAGGAGCCAGATAAATACCGTTGTCCAGCATCTTACCGAAGAACCGCCTGAAAGCCTCTTTATCGGACTGCAATGCTTCCTCATAAGAAGTTACCGGTCCGGAATGAAAAAACAGGGACAGCATGGACCCTACCCTGTTCACCGCGTGAGGGATACTCTTGCGCGTAAGGATCTCCTCCATTCCTTTCGATAGCAAGGCCGCTTTCCTTTCAAGTTCCGGGTAGGGGTTATCCTTTCGAATGATCTTGAGCGTGGCCAGCCCAGCCGCGACAGCAAGTGGATTCCCCGAAAGGGTCCCGGCTTGATACACTCCGCCGATCGGGGCCAGATATTCCATAATGGCCTTCGGCCCCCCGAACGCTGCCGCGGGCAAGCCGCCGCCTATGATTTTTCCCAGGCATGTCAGATCAGGTTTGATGCCGTACAGCTCCTGAGCCCCTCCAGGCCCCACTCTAAACCCGGTGATGACCTCGTCAAAAATGAGGAGCGCGCCGTCTCGGCTGCAAAGGTCCCTCAGACCCAGCAAAAAACCTTCCCGCGGCGGCACGACCCCCATGTTGCCTGCTATGGGTTCCACTATCACGGCAGCAAGCCGGTTCGGATTCTCTTCCACATGAAGGCGAACAGCCTCCAAATCATTGTAAGGGACAACCATGGTCTGTTCCACTACATGCCGCGGCACCCCGAGTGAATCGGGAACTGCGAAGGTTGCGGCCCCTGAGCCTGCCCGCGCAAGTAAGCTGTCACTATGGCCGTGGTAACAACCAGAGAATTTGATAATCGTGTCCCTGCCCGTGTAGCCGCGGGCAAGGCGAATTGCACTCATGGTTGCCTCGGTCCCTGAATTGACCAGCCTGACCATTTCGACGGACGGGACCATTTCGGTGATAATTCTGGCCATTTCAACTTCGCTACGTGTAGGGGCGCCGAACGAGGTCCCGTTCCTCATAGCGGTCTCGACGGCTTCCAGGACTTCCGGATGGGCATGCCCCAGGATCATCGGGCCCCAAGAGCCAACATAATCGATGAACTCGTTCCCGTCTTCGTCCACAATTCTTGAGCCTCGGCCGGAACGAATGAAACGCGGCGGAAGGCCCACTGCCTTGAAGGCACGCACCGGTGAATTTACCCCTCCCGGAATAATTGTTGCCGCCTCATCAAAAAGGGATTCGGACATCTTGGTGATGCTCATCAGCCACTCTTCCTAATTCTTCTGTTTTTTGGTGTCAGTTGTCCTATTCGGGGTCTTCATCGTCGAAATAGGTCATGCTGACCTTTTTCAGCTCCCTTTCACTGAATAGGATTTCATAATCTCTTATACCGGTATTTTCAGAGATGCGCTGCACAATCTCGAGACAGCCTCTTTGCGAAGAGGCGTGGACCATGGTGAACAGGGTTCCCCCGAGCTTCCCGAAAGGAGGCCTTTCGTAACAATGGGTAACTTCGGGGAACTCGGCCATGGCGCGCCCAACCTCTTCAATTCTGTGTGGTTCAACTCTCCAAACTATCATCGCGTTGAAGCCGATTCCTGCCTCGATATGCCGGATCATGGCCCCGATTCTGCGGATAATACCCTGTTCCAGCATTCTCTGTATGCGGCTTATCACGTCCGCTTCCGACGCATTCACGTACGAGGCAATCCCGGAATACGGTTCCGGTGAACTATCCAAGTCGCCCTGGAGGGCCACCAAAATTTTTTTGTCAATAGAGTCTAAATCTGAGGTAGGCATAAGTATAGCTTCCGGCTCGTAATTCATCTACTATATACTGCCATGTCTGTAGCGAACAAGGGAAATAGTCTTCTTTGCTTTATCTTCCCCATGGGGGTGGAGGCGTACCAGTTCCTTCACAGGGTGGAGGTGCGGCGCCGGTGGAAAAGAGGAAAGGCGACCTATAGAGAAGCTTTTTTCGAAGGCCGACGTTTATTGATCGTACGGTGCGGCATCGGCCCGGACAAAGCAGCAGCAGCCGTAAGGAACCTGGATGTGAGGCCCTCCGCGATTCTTTGCGTCGGATCCGCCGGGGGCCTTGTCCCTCACCTGAAGGTCGGGCACCTGGTGATTTCCTCCGAAACGTTATTCGGGCATGACCCGGACAACGTTTGCAAATGGCCCTCACCTGCCGTCGAAGCTCTTGCCGCGGCCTGCTACGGTGAAAGGCTCGACTACAAAATCACTCGCCTCGTTACTGTGCGGCGTGCGGTGTTCGCTCACGCTGAGCGTCAGAGTCTGCACAAGACCACTGGGGCTGAGGCTGTAGACATGGAGAGTCATGCGATAGGTCTGGAAGCCAGGCGCTTGGCCGTGCCCTTTGCTTCCCTTCGCGTGATTTCGGACGACCTCGATTCTCCGCCCTTGTCTCATTGGCCTGGAGCCAAAGAATTTTTGAGAAGACCTTTCGAGTTGCGAACAAATGTTGCGAGCATGTTGCACTGGTGGTCATTCTTGAAGACTTTCAGGCAATCGGTGGGGCTTCTTCACCCGGTGCTTGTTAGAATGATCCGCAATTCCGAGAAATATGTCTTCTGACAGAGAGCCTTTTAGTAAGTGATCGCATTGCGTGTGGCGAGGACCGTAATGACAAGAGCCGAAACTCCAGACAGCAAACTGCTGGATGAACTTGTGCGCAGAATCTTGGAAGTATCCAAACCTAAGAGGGTCATTCTTTTCGGATCGGCAGCACGGGGAGAGATGGGATCGCATAGCGACTTAGACATACTCGTTATAATGCCGGATGGGGCTCACCGACGCCGCACGGCACAGACTATATACTGCAGCCTCGCTGGACTGGGTCTGGCCAAGGACATTGTGGTGGCTACGGAGAATGACGTGCGAGAACACGGAGCGAATCCGGCGATGGTGCTGTACCCAGCTCTGCGAGAAGGGAAGGAACTTTATCATGCCACAGGGTAGAGGAACATCCAGTTCTTCTGGTGATTGGTTGGCGCGGGCCAAGGGCGATCTCGCTCTCGCCCTAGCCCCCCTGCCCGAGGGGGCGTTTTACGAAGACCTGTGTTTCCACGCTCAGCAAGCGGCCGAAAAGGCGATAAAGGCGGTGTACCAATGGCACAACTTGGCATTTCGATACACGCACGATCTGGGGGAACTCCTTGCCGGGCTGAGAGAACAGGGTTTTACCATCCCGTCAGAGATCGAAGATGCTCAAATTTTGGCGGTCTATGCATCTGAGTACCGGTATCCTAGCCTTGCTGAATCTGTAACAATCGAAGAATACCAGGAAGCAACTGAGCATGCGAGTAAAGTCGTCCGCTGGGCTCAAGCAATAATTACAGGGCATCCGGCATGACTACCATGACACGGAAATGCGGTGGTCACGGGGTCATGGTCACGGGGTCAGGTCTTGTTTTTTGCAGCAGAGAAATCGCGCGAAAGTTGGGTTCCATTACTCCACAATGGGCAGAACTGCACAGCGGGAAAGGAGATATCAAGAAACAAGACCTGACACTATCGCGCGGTAGTTCTCAAAGAAAGTAGAATGCGCGAGAATACTATTAGTCCACTTGGAGCTCCGACCCACTTGAACAGTTTGGAGGTCCAACAATGGCTCAATTCTACAAATATACGGCTTTCCTACCGCACAATAAAGCCCTGCTCACCGAATTAGCGGCCATTACTGATCGACCGGCCATCAAGGTAATCAAAGGCGTTGAGACTGACAAGGTAGAGAATCCTTTTGTTAGCTTTCACGATTCTTTTGCCGAATATTTCGGGAATGACGGGAAAGAAATAATCATTCTGAACTGGGTTCCGCCTGAAAGGCTGATGACTTCATTTCGGCGAATACTTGGGGACGTCTTAGAGGCCGGAGTGTGCAAAAGCTTGAACATGTGGTTCATGACATCGTTGAACTGGGGAATCGCACAGAGATCATCGCAAGCCAATGGAAGGGAAGGAGTGCTGAGATGGAGTACAAACATGTAAACGGTCCCGTGTATTGCCGGTTCGCCCTTACTCCTCCGATCATCAATTCTCCACGCGCCCATCAGTACGGCATAGAGGCTCCTTCCCTCATAGACCTGCAGGCCGGAAGCAACCTCGCGCTGAGGGAAGGGAGCAACGTCAAGATTCGAATGCTTCTGGACAACCGAAGCAAACGGATGACCTGTCACGCCAAAATCGGCTATGTAATCGCGGATCAGGCGAAGGGCATAACCAGGGTGGGCTTCAGTCATTTGTCTCTGTCTGACGTCGAGTTTGGGATGCTTATAGAGAATTTCACGGATGAACCGATTGAGCCATTGGAAATTACCGAACTGGTCGAAAACAAAGGGATTGAAGCACGGCCTGTTATGGAAGCTGAGCTGTTCCTGGGGGCGGCGAGAATCAAAGCAGTAACGTTTCCGGTAAACCTGATTGAGGAGATCGACGCCAGGAGGGGTGATGTGCCTTTTTCCGAATTCGTCACTCGTGCCGTCAAAGCCTACTTAGGCAGTTGAAGTGAGGGCCTCACGGGGCACAGGTCTTGCTTTCTTGTACCAGGGAGATCTTTGTGCGGGTTAGGCTTCATTATTCTACAGTGGGCATGACAGTACAGCGCCAAAAGAGAAAGTAAAGAAACAAGGCCCGGCCCCAAGGACTGCGCGCAATTCCGCGAAATATGTCTTCTGATAGCGTGCTGTTTCAGCATGTCTTTCAATTAATTCTTGACATACTTTTTGGCGGCGTTTATCATAAGTGCGCTAGCCTTGCAATTCGCCCGACGGGACTACCGTATCCTCCTTGTTTGGAGCCATACCCTTTTGTCACAACCGTCGGGCTTCTTTTTGAGTATTCGGTTGATTTTCCAGCCAATCCACATTATGACCCACCGGACCAGGTTTCCCCTCTTATTGGTTCCCCGGCCGGTTTCTGATCGAATGAGCCGGGAAGATTAAAATCCCGATTTGCATGGAACAAACAATGAACGAAGACAAAAGATCTGATTCTTCATCCCGCGATTACGCCCCAGGTCTTCCACACGATCCGAGTGATCTCCGGGGCCCAGAGGACAGTCCGAACCCTCCTACCGAAGCGCAATTACGTGGCAACCATGCGGAATTGGTGCTCCTACTGGGAATTATCTCGCTGTTTATGTGTGGACCATTAGGGATTGTGGCGTGGATCATGGGGAATTCCGACTTAAAACAGATTCGAAGCGGTCTAATGTCATCGCGGAAGATCGGCACTTTGAAAGTAGGCAAAGCGCTCGGGATCGTAGGAACCTGTTTGCTCGTCGCGACGTTTGTTTTGGTGGGGCTCATCGTTCAGCATGGAGTCCTAGACCTTAGCTGGACGTGGACGAGCACCCCACTCGCACCGGACCAGCTTGTCTTTGCAGGCGAATGGGTGGGCAAGAAAGGAAGCCGTATTGCAATTCGGCCCAATGGGTATGGTGATTTCAGGAGCCGGCACAGCGCCTTATCCGGCGGCCATGTACGAATCAAGGATGAATCCCTCTCGATAGGCTTGGGAGGTCTGTGGGAAACCTGGCACATTAACAAACGCCCATATCTTGAGAATGACGTTTGGAAGATGGAGCTCAACCACGAGGAATTTGTAAGAAGGGGCGAAGGCTATACGGCATAGGGGTGATTGGTAATACCGGCCCGTACTCTGCTAAGGACCGGCGATCGAATAAGAATATCAATCTTGCCAATCCCGGGGTGCAGGGGCGCAGCGTGCTGCGCCCTTAACCCTACGAGCGGTCTGACGAAGCGGAGAGGTGACGGTTACTTTGAGGCAACCCCTAAGTCTTTCATTTGCTTAGCAACTTTCGGAAATGGTATCCAAAAATCGCACGGGACACGGCCTCGCCGAACGATTGTCGGTGAAAGAGAAACGCCTTTATCAAGAATTTCCAATAATAGATTTTGCTCTTGCCCTTGTCCAGAATCCCCAAGTAAAGAATAGACTTGAAAAAGGCCATTATTTCAAGCCGGCCCATATGCATGCTACGACTCGGCTTATAATCTTTAAGTAATTCCATGACGCGGCTATAGTATTGTTTGGGTGAATAGAGGTGATTCAAAACCGCCTGGTACCCATCCCTCACCCTCTGCGCGTCCATCTTTGGCACAAAATTCAGCGATCCGTCACAGTTGTCACCAGTGCAACCCTGAAGGAGCCGTCCCTCGTCTTTGAGACGTTGATACAGTCTGGTGCCTGGGATAGCGTTCAAGAGACCGATCATGGCAATGACAATGCCGCTGTTCTGGATGAACTTGATCTGACGCTCGAAGATGTTGGGCGGATCGTTGTCAAAACCTATAATGAAGCCCCCGAAGACCTCCATGCCGTGCCTCTGTATTGTCTTGACCGCCTCCAGCATGTCAATGGAGCGGTTCTGGTGCTTCCCGCATTCTACCAGACATTCCTCCGCAGGAGTCTCCAGCCCGAGAAACACCGAATCGAAGCCCGCGGATGCCATCAAATTCATGAGGTCTTCGTCTTGAGCAAGATTCACGGAAGCCTCCGTGTATAACGAAAAGGGATGGCTTCTGGCCTCTTGCCAAGGGATGAGGCTCCTGAGCAACGATTTTACCTTCGCATGATTCCCGATAAAGTTGTCGTCAACGATGAACAGGCGTCCGCGCCACCCTAAATCGTAAAGCAGTTGGAACTCGCTAATCATTTGGTCGTTGGACTTCACCCGCGGCTTGCGACCGTTAAGATGAACGATGTCGCAGAACTCACAATCAAAGGGACAACCTCTTGAATATTGTACTGACATGGAAGCGTAATACTTCATGTGTATGAGGTCCCACCTGGGTAATGGGGTAATGGTAATATCGGGTCTTTCTTGGGTTTCGTAACGTCGGAGCGGTTTCCCGGCGGCAAGATCCTTGAGGAACATCGGTAACGTGATTTCAGCCTCATTGAGCACGAAATGATCGATGTCAGGGTATTCCTCCGCGGAACTGGTAAAAAGCGGGCCTCCCGCCACGGTTGGTTTTCCCAACGAGCGGCACCGGGCCACTACTTCCCGTACGGACTCTTTTTGAACCACCATAGCACCGATGAACACCATGTCGGCCCACCGAATGCATTCATCCGTAAGCGTTTCCACGTTCATATCGATGAGACGCAGTTCCCAATCATGGGGCATCATCGCTCCTACAGTCAGCAATCCCAGCGGAACATGAGCGGCCCGCTTGTGGATGAACTTCAATATGTGTTTGAAGCTCCAGAATGTATCGGGTATCGAAGGATAGACCAGTAGTGCTTTCATTAGATAGGATTTCCTTATCTGTTGTTAAATAAATGGTGAAACGCGTTGAAGTTTGGGCTAAGTGGCGCCGTACACTATCTCTGCCCCCCCGGGAAGAAGGCTGACATTTGTCTCCCACATCGGGAGAAGCAAGGTTAGGGGGCGTCTTTACGGCAGTGGATTACCCACAGATCTGAACGCAGCCTGCTACCAAATAATCAATCCAAGCATAAATGATATAGAAGTCTCGGTCAAGTCAGATTTAACACGGACCCTAAGCATCCAGCTTTCAGCGGGAAAGCGTCATTAAACCTGTGGCGCAGGCTTTCCGAAACAGTCTCACAAGCGCGGACCAGGCCGAGATCGTGCTACGAAAGTCGCCAGAGTTCTGGTTCCCAAGCTCTGCCTGGGAACCCATGTCTCGCGGGCTCCGCCCGCAAACTGCCTTTATTTCAATATCATAGTCGAGGCAGAGCCTCGCAACAGGCATTCCCAGGCTGAGCCTGGGAACGAGAAATCCTGAGCCTAGTGCCATGATTTCAGGCACATTTTCAATTTTGAGACAGTTTCTTCCAGCCTGTCGGCAGCGAAGTTAAGAAAAAGACAGGTTGAAAAGCCCGCCCCTTGTAAGTGAATGCTTGCCATGGGCCACCGCGGGTAGAATTCGGATAGGTCTCTCGCCACGTTGGACTAGGCAACAACCCTCCTAATCCGTGTCAAGCTCCAGCAAGGCCGTGGAGTATTCCTCGTCTACCAATTGGGGATCTCGCGCGTGTATCCTGACCATGTGACGAAGATGCACAAGGCTGTCGAGGTCGATCCTAGAGAATTTCACCGCTATCCCCTCCTCATCAACCCTGACAACTTCACCTTCCACTTGCACCCGCAAGAGGCTCGCGCGGCCTATTAACTCTATCTCCAAGACACATGACGCGCTTACCGCCAATGCATTGCTCGACGTGAACACGAAAGCTCCACCAAGGCTGATATCTCGCAAGCGATTGGAGACTATTACCGTCGTGCCGGCGGTGACTTTGATGGCTGTCTCGAAAAGCACACGGGTAAATTTTCTCTTTTCGTCAAAAGGCATCTGCGTCACCGCCTGACCGCCGCGAATTAGGAGTCACATTCGAATCCCGGATGCGCGTATTTCAAACCGAGGCAACAAACAGATCCCACCTCGGCCGCTTGTAAGCAGTCAGATCTCGTCCAAATGCCGCCGCACTCCACGCCCCGAGCCGACCAAAAAAACAGAGATACGACCAAGTATTGAAGATCAAAGGTCGAAGTTATCGGCAATTGGCCTGAGGATCCTTCGGGCTTATTTGGGGGCAAGGACAAGCGTCATGTTCCGCCCCTCAAATTTTGCCGACTGCTCCACTTGCGCTTCTTCACCGACCATTTCGAGGACTCGATCAATTAGCAAACGAGCTTGCTCGGGATGAGTTATTTCCCGCCCCCGAAACATGATGGTGACCTTAACCTTGCAGTCGTCGGCAAGAAAGCGCTTGAGCCTTTTGACCTTGTAGTCCAAATCATGCTCTTCAGTCTTGGGCCTCAGCTTGATCTCCTTCAACACGACTGTGGCCTGCTTTTTCTTTCTCTCGTGTTCTTTCTTGCTCTCCTCATATCGGTACTTCCCGTAGTCCATGATCTTGCACACGGGAGGATCCACGTTGGGAGCAACTTCGACGAGATCAAGACCGAATTCTTCAGACTTGGCAAGAGCCTCCGGAACGTCCAAGATTCCAAGCTGCTCCCCGTCCGGTGCAATTACCCGCACTTTGGCAGCTCGTATCCTCTGGTTCACCCTGACCTTAGGTTCCGCTACAACGGGACCTCTTGGTCTACCTTTCATGTAAAAAGCCCCCTTAAAAAGAACCATTCTGCGGACAAACGCCGCATTTTCCTAAACATGTCTATCAACTTTTTCCGGAACCTACGATAAAAGTTCTTAGAAAAACTATGAGCGTGGCCCCACTGATGAACTGAAGCAGACTGCTCCGCTAGAATTTCTCCGGGAATGATGCCAGGCGGGTAAAACTTTGTGCCTTGGACCTGAATCTTGATGGAGGGCTTCATGCTCTCAAAAGATTCGCTTCAAAGGCGGAGGGCGTGTCCCACAACCCGTTAAATGCCATCGAATCGATATCCCTCCTCCTCTTTAAGGGGATTTTGCCTGAGAATAACTCTCTTCTACCTCAAATGGTAGGCGCGTGGGGATTTGAACCCCAGACCCTCACCGCGTCAAGGTGATGCTCTCCCCCTGAGCTACGCGCCTTCTGTTCACGCTAGACGCTAGCAATGCGTCAAAAAAAAGTCAAGCGAAAACAAGGAGGATCAACCTAATGAGTGGCGGCAAGAGAGATCCGGCTTTTGTACCATCATGCCCATCCCGGTCCCTTGGGTGTCAACGGCACGACGAACTACCGAATCGTTTCAAGACATGATGCCCCAAAACTACCGCATCGAGTACCGCTTTTGCTCAGTCATGAAACTCTTCGAGAAGCACGTTTTACTCTGTGCAAGCAGTGTCCGAATAAGCCCAACAGCACCTTTATCATTCCACCTGGCACTGCCGACGCTGTAGCCGACTGCGCTCCCACGGCAGTCTATGATATAGGTGGTCGGAAAGGCAGGAACCTCGAGGATAGCCTCCATTGCCGGATTTACCACGAAAGCGGTAGTCTTGCTGCCGATATTCACAACCTTTAAACTAGCCCCGCCACTAGTCCCGTGGAGGACCGGGACCGGCATCTTGTCAGACGCCGCGTGCTCCGCGATAGCCCGAGGTGGATCAACCAGATTCACCCACAAAATTTCCAGGCCGGCCGGCCCAAAACTCTTCTTGACCGCGCGTAGAAGCGGCTCTTCCATACGGCAGGCAGGACATCGAATGGACCAGAAATGTAAAAGAACAACCTTTCCTTTGAAATCGGCTAAAGAGACCATTTGGCCCGACGTATTCTGTAATCTTAAATCTGCAATTTTGAACGGCTTGGGGTACATAAAAATGTTTGCGTCAGCGGCAAGGTCAGCAGCAAATGCGGTTCCGGCGAAGAAGAAAAGCAGGAGCGCTAATGCAAGAAATTTGTATGCTAGATTGATATACAAGGATTTCATGTGGCCTCCGGCCTTATTTTTAAATATAGATATGAACATTATAATATACATAAGCGAATGTCAATGCTCTTGTACACCATCCGCCTCGGGCTTGCAATTGATCGTCTCGGTGCGGCATGGTATGTAACGAAACTATGGATGCACGGAAGATAAGCGGTGTCCTGGTAAGGGTCCATGGCGTGGGGGTTCTTATCCGCGGGCACTCGGGCGCGGGGAAATCTCTTGCGGCTCTCAGCCTCATGCAGCGAGGCCACAGCCTGATCTCGGATGATCTTGTTGAAGTGATCCGAGGTCCTCAAGGGGCGCCAATAGGCAGATCCGTGGAACAGGAAGTTCGCGTCGAGGTGAGGGGTTTGGGGGTCTTTCCAGCCCGCTCTCTGTTTCGCCATGCAGTGGCCCCCTCAACGCCCATAGATTTCATAGTCGATCTGGATGCCTATGACCATGCACTGGATGCCGGACGAATTGTCCCTCAAACGGGGAAGTTCCGAATACTGGAACACGACGTTTTGACGGTGCGGGTCCCAGTAGCGACGGGAGTGGACCCCGGGCTTTTAATCGAGCTTCTGGCTTGGCATTTCAAAGAAAGCGGAACGGTCACACCTTAATGCAAAGAAAAGTCGTCATAGTTACGGGAATGTCGGGGTCCGGCAAATCCACCGTGGCACACACCCTTGAAGATGCCGGCTTCTTCTGCGTGGACAACCTTCCTGTTGACCTACTCCCCAAACTGCTGGAACTGGTCAACTCGCAGTCAGGTGAGCTGACTCGCCTCGCCCTTGTGATAGATTTGCGCCAGCGCAAATTTTTCCCAAGATATTCGGCCATATTTAACTCGTTGGAACTCTCAGGAACCTCACTGGAAATTCTGTTCCTGGATGCGAGGGACGACGTCCTCGTGCGCCGCTATAGCGAGACTCGGCGACAGCATCCGTTGGCTCCCACCGGAAACGCAATCGACGGAATCAAACGGGAGCGCCTCGAACTGAGCGAGATAAGGGAGACGGCCGACCGGGTCATGGACACTTCGGACATGACTGTGCATCAGTTGCGCGAGGAGATAAAGAAGATTTTTGGGACTGTCCGCAGCGACGCGCTTAAGATTGTAGTCACCTCATTCGGATACGGGCGGGGCGTGCCAATGGAATCGGACCTCGTGCTCGATGTTAGGTTTCTTCCCAATCCCTATTTTGTAGAAGAACTCAAACACTTGGACGGAAGGAATTTCGAGGTGTCCTCCTGGGTCTTCTCACACGAGGTAACGACTCGATTCCTGGAAAAACTCGAGGATATGTTAGTTTTTCTTTTACCTCTTTACATACGAGAAGGTAAGCAGTACCTTACCATTTCGATAGGATGCACGGGAGGACGCCATCGGTCTGTTGCGGTGGCCGAGCACGTTGCCAAGCTCCTGAAGCGAAACGGTTTTACCAGCGTGGAGGTCAGACATAGGGAATTGGCCGCATAATTCGGTTGTAATCACCTATGATCAGGTAACTCAATCATGATCGGAATCTTATTATTGACTCATGGAGACCTCGGTCGCCAGTTCCTAACGACGGCTCGTCTGATAGGCTTGAATTCGGAAGAATCGGTCTTGGCGCTGGGCATAGATCCGACTGACTCACCTGATCTGCTCCGGGATCAGGTAGCCCAATCCATCAAGAGTGTCGATAGTGGCAACGGAGTGCTCATTCTGACCGATCTTTTTGGCGGGACCCCCACCAATCTATCACTTTCCTTCCTGGAAGACGGAAAAGTCGAGGTGGTAACCGGACTGAATCTTCCGATGATAATCAAGGCCATCAACGGCAAGGGCGACTACGATCTTCGCGCCTTGGCGAAGATCGCTTCCGAAGCCGGCAAAGAGAATATCTATCTGGCAAGCGAATTCCTGAGACAGAGGCTCGCGAGGCGGGTTTCAGGCGAAAAACAAGGCTGAAAAGCTTAAATCACGGCCAATAGGCGCGCAGCCTCATTGTTTCGCACCTCGGGCTCTGAGAAGCAACTCCATTTCCTTGTTACCTCTGCCCGCCGCTATGCTCAATGCCGTCCAGCCGTACTTGTGCTTCATATTAACGTTCCCGCCCTTCTCCATAAGAAGTTTTCCGATTTTAGCGTGACCACGGTTAGCAGCCTCCATCAATGCCGTCCAGCCGCGCTCATCTTTCACGTTCACGTCAACGCCGCTATTCAAGAGGCTAATGACTTTCTTCACGTCGCCTTTCATGCTCGCCAGTATCAAAACTCGGTTCTTGTCACCGGCTGTGGCCATATCGCACAATGGAAACAGCACAAGAACCAGGCTGAGAGCGAGCAATCCTTTAATTCCCCGACTAACATGGGTGCTTCGCATAGTCATGATATCCCTCATCGCGATTTGATGAAGTTTGTGCACGTGAAGCTTAACGACTAACCGCATTATTCCATCTGGCCGCGGTCCGGAATTCCTCGCGACAATTACATAAAAATATAAATATACATCCCCCCCCCCCGCTGCCACTCAAATCAAAACCGCCCCGAGCTCCGCTTGCGTTTTTCCAACGCCGGAGTACATTCAGGAAAAGCATAGGTTCGAGAGAATTGAATGGACAACAAGATGCAGTTGGACTCGCCTCTACAGCCAGTGCGGATGCAGCCGTCAGACCTGGAGGATGTGTTAGCCATAGAAAAGGCTTCTTTTGCAAGCCCATGGTCAAGAGACATGTTCCTGGAAGAGTTGGACAACCGCAATGCACGACTCTTGGTCTTCCGACTGGAGGACAAATTGGTCGGGTACATCTGCTTCTGGGTGGTTTTGGATGAGGTTCATATCATGAACATAGCAGTGCATCCTGAACAGCGGGGCAGAGGCTATGGCAGAGCAATTTTGGCATATCTCGAATCCTGGTGTTTGCAAAAGGGGGTTAAGCGCCTCATTCTGGAAGTGGGTAGACGCAATCTACCCGCCAGAAGGCTTTACCGTAGAATAGGTTTTCACTCCATCGGATTTCGAAAACAGTATTACGCGGTAGCCAAGGACGACGCACTGGTTATGGAAAAGTGGTTGGGGGCCGGCGAAGAGGCGAATATTGATCGCGAGAGGTCCGAAACTAAGTGAGCACCTACACGATGGCCTGCCGAGCTTTTCCCTTCTGACCGTCTGCTTTGTGTGGGTTGAAAGCGGCCCCGACGAAGTTGTTTTGCCTTACGCTCTTCTCATAAGGCTCATTTTTATCATAACTTCCAATGTATCCTTAGACAGATCATAAGGGGCCGGCTGTTAGATACCGGGGATTGATAATTTTTTTATCCGTATGCCACAAACTTCTTGTGATGATACATAATAAGAGATATAAGCCCGCCTCGGGTTGGCTGTAACGCATCAACTGATTGCCAACAGAGGTAATTTTTATGAAATGGATTTCAGCGTTCTGCCTGACAATGGTTTTCGCTATGACCCTTCTCACCTCATGTTCAGCCCTGCGTATGGGAAGCCCCATAAAGGCAGGGTACGACGCTGAAAAGTCGGCGTTTGACGCCGATGAGGAGAGCTGGGCCTCACGACACATTCCGGGAGTCAAGACGTTGTCCAATCTTGTGCCCCCTCCCACCGAGGCGAGAACAAAATGGGATGAGTGGCAAAAGAAAAGGCAGCAGCCGTGGAATATGGAGAACAACTTCTGAGATAATTTCGCGTTAAGAATCCCTTTAGACTCTCCTTAATATCCTCAAACAGTATTTAGAATAAACTCAGCGAATAACGGGGTGGGACTGCCGCTGGTAAAGGTTAACCCAGCGGTTATGCTCCTGAAGACTCGAAGAGAACTGGTGGCTACCGTCATTTTTCGCGACGAAGTAGAGATAATCGACGTCTGCAGGATTTACCGCGCCGATGAGAGATTCCTTGCCGGGATTCGCAATGGGGCCGGGGGGGAGCCCAAGGATTTGGTAAGTGTTGTACGGTTGCTTCCGGTTTAAATCCTCACGCGTGATTTTTGAACCCATGGGTTTGATCCCGTAAATGACCGTCGGATCCGATTGGAGGCGCATATTATGGCGCAAACGGTTGTGAAACACCGCGGAAACGAGAGCGTGTTCCGACGGCTTGGCTTCCTTTTCTATGAGAGAGGCCAGCGTAACCACCTGAAGAGTCGTCCATCCTTTCTCTTCAGCTTTTGCCCGCGCGTACTTATCGTACACCTCGTGGAACCTCTGCACCATTTTGCGGATGATCAACTTCCCATCACTCATCTCCGAGGGCCGAAGGAAGTATGTATCCGGGAAAAGGTACCCTTCTACAGAAGTCCCCTCTACTCCCAATTCTTTGAGGAAGACAGGGTCGCGAGCCACGTGCAGAAAGTCATTTCTGGGCATTATACCGGCATGCTGAAAGAGATCAGCAACCTGGAACATGTTATAGCCTTCGGGAACGGTGAGCGAAATCACAAGGGTTTTGCCCGAGATTAACTGGTCCAGCACGTCTCCAGCGTCGCTACCGGTTTTAAGGGCATAGTCACCTGCTTTGATCTTACGCTGTTCACCTCGGATCATTGCCACAAGTTTGAACAAAAGCCTGCTTGAGATTATCCCCTTTGCCTGCAAAATAGTCCCGACCTGAGAAAGGGAAGCCCCCTTGGGGATTGTCACTATTACTTCCTCGCCCGCAGGTGTCACCTCCTTAGCCCGCTGCAAGACCAATTCATTAAGAATGCCAGGTAGTCGCGAATAAGCCCAATACCCCGTTACACCCAAGCCTGTCAGAACCGAAACTACCGCCACAATCTTTATCGTCGAAATAATCGGAGATTTCATGATTGCGACATTCCCCCGGAATATTGGCTATCCAGATAACCCTGGAGAATTATAACCGCTGCAAGCTTGTCGATTACTTTGCGTCGCTTCGCACGGCTCATGTCGGCTTCCAACAGGGTCCGCTCCGCGGCCACAGTTGACAGCCGTTCATCCCACTCGCGCAGAGGTACGTTTACGCGCCGGCGGATGGCTTCCATAAACGCCCGCACCTTGTGGACTTGTGGTCCCTCGCTTCCGTTCATATTGTATGGCATACCCACCACAATCTCTTGGACCCCATATTCCGTGGAAAGCTCCACGATACGATCAACGTCCTCTTCGAGGGTGCGGCAGACCAGAGTTTCCAGTCCCTGAGCAGTAAATCCCAGTTCGTCGCTGAGTGCGATGCCTATTCTTTTCGATCCTACGTCCAAACCAAGAATGCGCAAAGAAATCCGCCTCATATAAAGCACAGTATAATCATTGGCTCATCGTCAGGTGGCACAGATGTAATTAATTATCGAGCCACTGTCAAGGCTGCGAGACTTATTTGGCGGAAGCCGCGCAGAAATAAGGCACTAGAATTCAGCTTGTCGCACGAATGGGCTATGGCCCCCGAACAAACATTACCTCGGACCAATGCGCTATCAAACAAGAAACAATCCCGGCGAGGATATGGTAGGACATCCCGTGCGGAACGCGGGATCGCCCCGGACTTCGATCCGGGGCCTGTAGGGGCGAATGGCATTCGCCCTGGGCGACCGCCGGTCGCCCCTACCAAACTGTCCCGCCGGGAAAGACGCTAGCTCTATCACAGGGTTCGCACAGTCTGCCGTGATTCCCAGAGAGCGGAGGCTACATCGAGAATGAACCGTACGTCGTCTTCATTGACGTACAGGATGCATTTATCCGTCTCAATGGGTAATTGATAATCCGCCAGATGTGAAGGAAGCCTACCTATTCTCCCCACCTTTGCCAGAGAAGCCGGCAAGCTCTGAACAGCTTCCTCGGCGAGGAGAACAACGTTTTCGGCATCAGAAATGAGGGCGAGTCCCCATGAACTTAGTCCCTGCTGGCCGAAAACCTCTTTGAGACGCTTTTTGAGGCTCGCAGTCAAGGAACGTAGGCCGACCTTGATTTCTCCGAGGGCGGATATCCCGTCCAAGGCCTGCCGCCGTTGGACGTCCGTCCCCATCAACAGCGCCTCTTCGAAGCTTTCCAGAGCCTCCAGAAGGTGTTTACGAGACAGGTGAGCGCGGGCTTCGATTAACATGTTGCGCGCTTCGGTCTCATCCACCGTATCAGGGTCGTAAACCTGCCTGTAATATTCCAAGGCGGCAGGAATATCCCCTTTCTCCAGGAACTCGCGTCCCTTGGCAACCAAAGATATTTCAGGCACGTCAGCATTGGTCTGGATCATGGGCTGCTCGTCTCAATCTTCTTAGGATGGTTGATTCGCCTCTCGTGCGAGCCTAAATAATATAACTCCACGCGTGTAGTTCGGCATGCCGGTGAAAGGTTACACTAGCAATATAGAATTAACTAATATTTGTTAGTCAGTTAACTCCATTTGCTGAGGTGTTTGCTTAACATATTTCCGGTCGATTTTCAACCACTTTTGGGGCTCGGATCAAATTAACATGACTTCCCGACCTCGAGTTACCCACACCTATAGACTCCGGTCGGTCTAATAGGTTCGAGGTATGCAGGTTGAAGCTTGGCGTAGAAGATGGTAAAAGTTCAAGAGTCCTCTCGCGGGACATTTCCGGATCACGGATCATATCATGGCCGTTATTCGCCAAGATCAAATCGCGCCGACCTCGGGAAAAAATCCGCCGACGCATCGAAATGTCTCGTAGTGAAATGTCGTTACTTCGGCGCGCATTCTCGCTTGTGCGGGTTCTGGGTGAAAGGTGTTTCGCGCGCGGACCAAATAAGATGAAAATTAGGGTACTGCTAAAATATCTTCCCGTTTTGTCCATCGTGCTGGTGGCGGGAACGCTACTTGTGATCGTCATCCTCTTTACGCTTCGCAACATCAATACCCAGAATGAGCGCATGGAAGAGTTCACGATCCGGCAGGGAGTTTCAGTCATCCGCACATTGGAGGCAGGTACCCGTACGGGATTTATGGAAGGCGACTGGGGTATCGAACACCTTCAGATGCTCATCGAGCAGGCGGCGAAAGATCCTGACGTTGAGTGGGTGGGGCTCATCAACAGCGATGGAGTAATCATCGCGCACAGCGAACCGGCTAAGATCGGCCTCCGCCTACTGATGGGAAGCGAAATGAACGTGGTCAACACGGTGATACGCACTGGGGAACCGCTTTCCTTCAAGAGGGAGCTGCCGGACGGGCGACAGATTTTCGAGATATGGAAGCCTTTCACCCCATTCCCGGATCAAATTGCCCAGAAAGATCTTATTGCCCGCCATACACGTATAGGCAAAGAATTGTTGGATGTATTTGACCGTCAACAAAAGCAGGTCCTGTTCCTTGGTCTAAAAATGGACCGTTTCAAGCAGATTCAGCATCAGGACGTACTTTTTGCGATCTTTATGGGAGCTGTACTCTTTGTTATCGGCTCCGCCAGTGTGTATTTTATTTTCGTGGTTCAGAACGCTTACCTGGTTCGTCGCACTCTCGACGAAATGCGGACCTACACACGAAACGTCCTGGAAAGTATGGCAAATGGGCTTATCTCGGTCGATCGCTCTCTGAGGGTGGCAACCTTCAATCCTACGGCGCTCGAGATTCTCCGGAAGCCAAAGGAAGAGGTGGAGGGGCGTCCCATTTCGGAACTCCTGCCCATTGATGACGAGATCAAACGCGTTTTGTCGGATACTGACGCGGTTCTGGAGAAAGAAGTAAAGCTATCCACGGAAGGAAAAGGCAAAAGCTTTGTCGGCGTTTCCGTCTCACCCCTTAAGGAGCCGGAATCCTCGATGACCCGCGGAGCCGTAGTTATCTTACGAGACCTCACGTTGATTCGCGAACTGGAGCAGAAAGTTATCGTGAGCGAGAAGTTTGCGGCGTTGGGCCGTCTCTCTGCGGGAGTCGCTCATGAAATACGCAATCCACTGAATTCAATCCGTGGTTTCATACAGTACTTTCAAAAGAAGCTCCCACTTGATGAAGAAGATTATCGTTATACGGATTTGATGCTCACGGAAGTGGATCGTTTGAATCGCGTGATTTCCAAACTTCTTGCTTATTCCAAACCTCGGGAACCTCGTTTGGGCGTCAGGTCTCCCGACGAAATCCTGGATCACTGTATCCGAGTGGTTGAACGGGAGGCCGCGGATGCAGGGGTGGAACTGGTTCGGAATCCCTGTGGAAGCGACCTTCCACTTGTCATGATGGATACGGATCAGATGACCCAAGTCTTCCTTAATATTCTGATCAACGCTATCGAGGCAACCCCCAAGGGTGGAAAGGTGTTCGTGGGCCATGAGAGCGACGGCAAGGGCCGCGTTCAGATAGCGGTGGAAGACACAGGCGGCGGAATTCCGCGTGAAGATCTTGACAAGCTCTTTGATCCTTTCTTTACGACCAAGAAAAAGGGGACGGGATTGGGATTGGCCATTGTCAAAAGTATTGTCCAAGGGCACGATGGGGAGATCGAAGTAGAGTCGGAACAGGGTAAGGGAAGTCGGTTCATCGTTACGCTAGCCACGTATCAGGCGTCCAATCAGAATGAAATTCAGGAAGCTACCGTGAACTTGGGCAGATCACCGGATCCACCTTCTCCCATCTGAGCGCTGTCGCTCATTCATTCGTCTTCTATCCAGGCTCACATTTGAAAATAGGGAATTCAATGGCAGAACTTAAGGAAAAAATTCTCGTCGTAGATGACGAACCATCCCAGCGAAAAATGCTTCAGGCAAACCTCTCACTGGAGGGATATCGAGTCTTTGAGGCGGACGACGGCACCGATGCCATCTCCAAGGTTTCCAATGAGTTCTTCGATTTGATCCTCATGGATAACAGAATGTCCAATATGGATGGCATTGAAGCGCTCAAACAAATAAAACAAATATCTCCGGGAATCCCGGTCATCATCATAACGGCTTATGCGTCCGTTGAGACTGCCGTTGAAGCCCTGCAAGCCGGGGCCCACGATTACCTCACCAAGCCTCTGGATATTGAGGAGCTGAAAATCAAGGTCCAACAATCGTTGGAATTCTGGAGACTTAAAGAAGACAACATTCTTCAACGAAGGCGGATAGAGAACCTGTTCGATGCGTCGCGCATAGTGGGGCGCTCGCTCAGGATGAAGGAAGTCCTGGAAACAGTTGCAATGGTGGCCCCCACGGAAGCCTCGGTACTCATCCTTGGGGAATCCGGAACAGGCAAGGAGTTGATTGCAAATGCTCTGCACCAGGGATCGACCAGGACGGAAAAGAGATTCATCAAGGTCAACTGTGCTGCTCTTCCTGAGACCCTGTTAGAGAGCGAGCTTTTCGGACACGAAAAAGGGGCTTTCACCGGCGCTGTCGGCCGGCGGCCGGGTCGTTTCGAACTGGCTGACGGCGGCACCATATTTCTGGACGAGATCGGCGAGATGAGTTTGGCTACGCAGTCCAAGCTGCTTCGCGTCCTCCAGGAAAGAGAGTTTGAGCCGTTGGGCTCCACCCGCACCGTGAAGGTTGACATTCGGATAATAACTGCATCCAACAGAATACTCAAAGATGAGGTTAAGAAGGGAACGTTTCGCGAAGACCTCTTTTACAGGCTCAATGTCGTTCCCATCCTCTTGCCCGGTTTAAGGGAAAGGAAAGAAGACATTCCTCTGCTCATCGAGCATTTCCTCAAAATCTACAATGAAAAGAATGGGCGGAATCTTCAAGGGTTCCACCCTCGAGCATTGGATGCGCTGATGCGCTATTCCTGGCCGGGGAACATTCGGGAGTTGGAAAACGTCGTTGAGCGGGCTGTTATTCTCACACGGGACGATTATGTTCCGTTTTCCGAACTTCCGGAATCTATCCGGGAAGCCACGGGCGATCCGCTATCCAAGGGGATACTCGAAGGCATACGCCCGGGCATGACCATACGGGAAATGGAGCGAGAGCTAATAATCAAAACCCTCGAAGACAACGACGGGAACCGAACCCATTCCGCCCGTGTTTTGGGAATAACGCGTCGCACGCTACAGCACAAGCTCAAGGAATATGAGATAGACCAGCATTCTTCTGATACTGCTGCCACAGAGTAACCAAATGACATATTCTTGGGACATCTGTCGGGGGGGGGTGGCAAAAGATGATGTGGCGAAAGGTTTTATTAGGAGGGGTAAAACAACGATCATTGTTCGGGAGCTACACCCGTTTGGACATCTCCCTCTGTTATTGCGAGCAGTGAAATGAAGTTGTATCCAAGAAAGACTAATCCCACCGACCTTCTGCGCTCAAGTCACGTGAACCGGGGACCACGATGGCCTCGGCATGAAGGTAGTTTGGTTATTGCAACGACATAAACTTAACCTGGGCATGAGGGGTGACACATCGAGGTTGGGTGTCACGGACCTGGGCTCTGGCAGGTCCGTGGCACCCAATCGAATCTCGCCCGAAAGAGCCTTTATCATGGTTCGAGTCTGTTGGCCGCCTTCGTGGTGAGTCCTCTCGATCACACCACCGCCTCGCCCTCTTTGAAAGAGACGGATCCGAGAAGAGAAAAGTTACCTGACAGCCGGGATCAGAAAGAAAACAAAATATGACATCGAGATAAATCAAACGAACGGGAAAAGTGGTAGTATAGCCACGGCCCAAGGTACTGCATATCACTTAGCCTGATACGAGCATGCCAGATGGATCAGCTAAATGATGCCAGTCGCGTCTTGATCATCGAGGATGATCCGGACAATGGCATTTTCACGCAGCGAGTTCTGCAATCAGCGGGATTCCTTTGCGACTTAGCGGTGTCGGCTGAGCAAGGTCTCGATTTCTTGGCCAAAAGCTGCACTATGGGTCCGGATGTGATCCTGCTCGGCGAAAATCTGGAGGGTATACGGGTCGGATCTCGTGGGCGAATTGAAAGCCCGAACTACCGGTACACACCCGTCATCATCCTCACGGCACATGATTCCCTGCAAGCAAGAATCCAACGCCTTAATCGGGGAGAAGACAACTACTTTGCCAAGCCACACGAGCTCATTGCCTTAGTCAGTGCCATGCTCAAGATTCGAAAGCTCGATCAGCCCCTGAAAGACGATGAGCAGGTGAATTGGAATCTGACTGGAACCCTAGATCTGATCGAAAAGCTAAGCAATTCGCTGGGGAGATCGCCGCAGATGAGAAGAATCTGTGAGCTGATCATTGATATTGCAACCAGTGATACGCATGTGTTGATCCAAGGAGAATCCGGTACAGGTAAAGAAGTGGTGGCTCGGACTATCCACGAGAACAGCCTCCGAAAACAAGGGCCATTCGTTGCCATCAACTGCGCGGCATATTCCGAAACTCTGCTACTTTCCGAGTTGTTCGGCCATGAAAAAGGCGCTTTCGCAGGGGCTGCCCAAAGAAAACCCGGCCGTTTCGAGCAAGCTGATGGCGGTACAATATTTCTCGACGAAATAGGCGAAATCAGCCTTCCTTCTCAAATCACCCTTTCGCGGGTCATACGGGACCAGAAATTCGAGCCGCTTGGGTCCACCCGAACCGTGAAAGTGAACATCCGGATTATCACCGCATCCAACAGAATGCTCAAAGATGAAGTCAAGAAAGGAGCGTTTCGTGAGGACCTCTTTTACAGGCTCAGCGTTGTGCCCATCCTAGTGCCAGCTCTAAGGGAAAGGAAAGAAGACATTCCTCTGCTCATTGAGCATTTCCTCAAAATCTACAATGAAAAGAATGGGCGGAATCTTCAAGGGTTCCACCCTCGGGCATTGGATGCTCTCATGCGCTATTCGTGGCCCGGCAACATTCGGGAGTTGGAAAACGTAGTCGAGCGCGCCGTCATTCTCACTCGGGACGATTATGTTCAGTTGTCCGAAGTTCCGGTACCGATCCGACAAGTTAAATGACCCCCGGCAAAGCCGGGGGCTTATTTCTGTTAGCCCCCCAAGGGGGCCGGCTCATGAGCCCCCTGAAGGGGGCGGGTCTTCGTCAAACATATTGAGTTGATCCAAACGGGCGTCTTCGGCCTCCTGATCGCGTATGTATTTTCTGACTGAATCCTCATCGAGCCCTACGGTCGAAACATAGAAGCCTCGTGCCCAAAAGCTTTCTCCCGTGAAATTCCGCTTTCTCCCCTTGATGTTCTTCGCAATCGAAATAGCGCTTTTGCCCTTGATGTACCCGATGACACTCGAAACAGCATACTTTGGAGGAATACTCACGCACATGTGTATATGGTCCGCCCGCAAACATCCCTCCACAATCTTGGACCCCTTCTGCCGGGCCAACTCATGAAAAATGCTGCCGAGATGCTTGCGTATTGACCCATAAATGGCTTTCTTGCGACGCTTCGGAATGAACACCACATGATACTTGCAGTCCCATCTCGTGTGATTTAGACTCTGCACGTCTTTCATTGAAACCTCCCAGACTTGATTGTTTGTGTAGTCTGGGAGGTTGCCTCTACTGCTTCACACGGTCAAACCTCTGGGAGTCTCCCCGGCAAAGCCGGGGGCTTACCTGTGTTTTCGTTACGGGCGATCTTTCCTCCAAAGGGATACTCGAAGGCATACGCCCCGGCATAACCATACGGGAAATGGAGCGAGAGCTAATAATTAAAACCCTCGAAGACAACGACGGGAACCGGACTCATTCCGCCCGTGTCCTGGGGATTACCCGCCGGACGCTGCAACACAAGCTCCAGGAGTACGGTATAGACCAGCCTCCTTCCGACGCTTCAGCCGAAGGGTAGCCGCAAGGAAGATTCTTGATACATGCCCAAGGGTCAATCTTAGAAAGTTGCGTGCAACCGATTCTGGACCGGGATGATGGGAGGCTATATACTAATATTAGCTAATTGATACGTGGGGTGATGCAGTATGGGCAAAGTGATAAGAATTGAGTCAAGCCGGTCTGCAAAAGCTCTCAAGCAAAGAGATAGTTTCTTGGACAAGCACCCTGAACTCAGGCCGCTTCAGCACGAAATTGACGAAACGCTCAGGAAATCAGGGTCCAGGCATAACAGGCTGGTATTGATTCATAACTTGATGATGGATTCTTTTCTGGATATGAACGACAGGTTGCAATCAGTCGTCGGCGATAGGTGATTGCTCGAATGCTATTGCCTAATGTATGAAATGCGTCTCACGTTTGCTCGCAGCCGGCCGTCGAGAAGTGCGCGAGCACGATCCGCAATACCTTCGGCTGTTAAACCAAAATCCGCCAATAGTTCCGATCTCGTTCCTTGCTCCACAAATTTATCGGCGATGCCCATCCGGGCAGTCTTCACGTTTTCGAGCCCCTGATCTGAAAACAGCTCCAACACCGCACTGCCAAATCCACCCGACAGGATTCCCTCCTCCACTACCAGAACCTTCCCTGCGGCGGCGGCTTTAGAGATAATCATTTCCTCGTCAAGGGGCTTCAGAAAGCGAGGATTCAGGACGCCCGCAGCAATACCTTCCTGTTTGAGAGCGCGGGACGCTTCAATCGCCGGCCCTACCATGGAGCCAACGGCAATAATCAGCACGTCTTCCCCCTCGGCGCCCATGCTGGCTCTTCGAAAAGGCAGGATGACCGGCTCTTTCTTAAGTGCGACTCCCAGCCCGTTGGCGCGGGGGTAACGCATGGCGCAAGGAACACCCAAATCCAGAGCGGTGGCAAGCATGTCCGCAAGCTCATCCTCATCCGCCGGGGCCATGACAACGAGATTTGGGATGCTTCGGGTAAAGGCCATGTCGAAAACGCCGTGATGCGTGGGACCATCCTCTCCTACCAAACCCGCGCGATCCAGGGCTAGAACCACCGGAAACTTCTGCATGCACACGTCGTGTATGAGGTGATCGTAGCCCCTCTGAATGAAAGTGGAGTAAATGGCTACCACCGGACGGTAACCTTCTTTTGCCAGGCCCGCCGCAAAAACGATCCCATGTTGCTCGGCTATCCCCACGTCGAAGAAACGCTTCGGGTAGAGGCGGGCGAATTCAGCCAGGCCCGTCCCGTATTCCATGGCTGCTGTTACGGCCACGACTCTTGGGTCCTTGCCCGCCAACTTCACCATAGTTTTGCCGAAAACCGATGTGTAAGTCGGGGGGCCCTCCGGTTCTGCCACCTTACCCGTTTGGATTTCGAATGGTCCGACACCGTGGAATCGGCTCGGATCTTCCTCTGCGTGGCAATATCCCTTCCCCTTGCAAGTGATGGTGTGAATTAGGACAGGCTCACGAAATCGTTGCACATTGGCAAACGTATCTGTCAGATGCTTTATCTGGTGCCCATCGATAGGGCCTACGTACGTGAATCCGAGTTCCTCGAAAAGTCGCCCGGGCGTGATGAAATTCTTCAGCGCGTCTTCGAACTGCTTGGCAACGGAATACATCGATGGCCCGATGCCGGGGATATTCTTTAGGATATTCTTAACTTCATCTCGAAAGCGAGTCACAATTTGGCCGGTCATGATTCGATTCAGATATGCGGCCATTGCACCGACATTGTGGGAGATTGACATTTCATTGTCGTTGAGGATTATGATCAGATCTTTCTTGGCCGCCCCTGTCTGATTCAGGCCCTCATACGAGACGCCACAGGTCAGAGATCCGTCGCCCACCACAGCGATTACCTTGTGTTCGTGCCCGCTGAAGCAGCGCGCCTGGGCAAGCCCTGCGGCAACGCTGATGGCGTTCCCGGCATGCCCCACGTCGAAGACGTCGTAATCGCTCTCATCCCTTCTGGGAAAACCGGCTATGCCACCTCTGGTCCTGAGGGTACGAAAAGCGTCACGGCGTCCGGTTAGAATCTTGTAGGCGTAAGCTTGGTGCCCGACATCGAATACGATCCGGTCTTTTGGCGGAGAAAAGACTTTGAGCATCGCGATAGTAAGTTCGACGACTCCAAGGCTCGAGGCCAGATGTCCTCCGCGTTGAGAGACAGTCCGGATAATGAGTTCACGAACCTCAGCCGACAAAATTTTCAAGCTCTCCATGGAGAGAGCTTTGACGTCATCCGGCGAGTCTATCCGAGCAAGGATTGAACTTTGGCCACTAATTATAGGTGCTTCCATACGTTGCCCACAAGTTAGTTCATGCGTTCGCCGATATACTTTGCAATCAGCGCAAGATGTCTCGCCCTTTGGCCTAGGGGTCGGATGGTGACCAGTGCCGAATCCAGAAGTGACTGCATCATTTCCCTGGTCTTCTCAATTCCCAAGAGCACGGGGTACGTAACTTTCCCGCGACTCTGGTCTTTCTTTACAGCTTTCCCCAGTTTAGTGGGATCTCCTTCGAGATCAAGCAAGTCATCCTTAATCTGAAACACAGCCCCCAATTTTTCCCCAAATTGTCCTAGAATCTCGATTTGCTCCAGGTTGCCGCCGACCAGCCTTGCTCCGCAGGTCAAGGACGCCCGAATTAGGGCCCCGGTTTTGCACCGAACAATGTAGCCTGCCGTTTCGGCATCCGCGACTTTACCCTCGCTGGTAATATCCATTACCTGACCGGCTATCAGATTGGTAGACCCCGCAGCGGCAGCGAGTTCGCCAATCACACCCATCAGCCTTTGAGGCACATAGACACGCATGACCTCCGGCGAAGTTAGGAGCCCAAAGGCACATGTGAGAAGCGCATCGCCAGCTAAAATCGCAACAGCCTCTCCAAAAACTTTGTGCGCCGCAGGCTTCCCCCGCCGCAAGTCATCGTCATCCATCGCCGGCAGGTCATCGTGAATCAGGGAATACGTGTGGATACACTCTAGAGCTGCCGCCAGCGGAAGTACCCCCGGTGGGCCCTCGTTGACCACGTCCGCGGCCGCTATGGCCAGTATAGGGCGCACCCTTTTTCCGCCGGCAAAAACGCTATACCTCATGGCCCGGTGTAATACAGCCGAATTATTATCCTCTTTCGGCAGTAGGTCGTCAAGGGCCTGATCGATCAATTGGCGCTTCAGAGACAACCATTCCTCAAGGTTCACGGCTTTCACGACTATTCTTCCCCGCGAGTGAAAGGAACTCGCTCCATCGTCGCCAACAACTCTTCGACCTTTCCTTCGGCACGGTTCAGTATTTCAAACAGGCTGCGAGATAAACCGATGCCCTCCTCGAAGAGTTTCAGGCTATCTTCCAGGCTCAAACCGCCGTGTTCCATCCTGTCCACAATGGACCTGAGCTTCTCCAACTGCTGATCGAAGTGTTCGGTTCCTTCTTCCTTTTCCCTGGCTTTCTTCATCATAATAACTCATCTCTTGGTGGGCTGGACACGACGAATAGTTGAGCGACTTGCATCTGGGCTGCTCTATCATGCCCAGGCTATTTTTTGTTTTCAGCCTCGAGTTCGTACAATTCCCTTTTAGCCGGAGCAGATCCCGGGTCAATAGCCGTTGCCTTTTTGAAGCACAAACGCGCCGCATTCTTACGCATGAAAAACTTCTTTTGTATGTATCCTTCGAGATAATAACCTTCAGCTAATTTCTGGGGAAGCACGTTGCCAAGTTTATCTCTCAATTTGTTAGCTGCTTGAATTTCTTGAAGTGCCGTCTTTACATAGTATGCAGGAAAATCCTGATGAAGTCGTGCTTTGATCTTGGCTTGAGCCAGACTAAACAGGACATCGGCGCACATTGCCGTTTGATCCTTTCCCGAAACAGTCAATAGGTCCTTGGCTTCCTCAAGAAGGTCCAGCGCCTCGAGATAGTGTGTCTTCTCTATAAGTAACTGCCCTGTTTTCAACAACTTGTCCGCGGTTATTGCCGGCTGGCCATTAGCATTGGAAAGTGATGGAAGTAAAACCAGAGCCCCTAAGGCTAACCATCGGCCAAGGACGGCAAAACAGTGTCCTGGGGATGAATCTGCTCTCAAGAGAAATTTCATAGTGGAATCTATATTACAGACAAAAAAGCGATTCAGAAAGACATTCCGGCAGCCGGCACTTGAGAAATCAAAGTTGAGTCGTTTTGCAGGACGCTATCGGACAGAAACTTATTCATTCGGACGTCGCTTCAGCACTCATAGGTTTGGCTTAAGCTTGGCGGCTACTGTGTGATCTCAATTTCTACTCGGCGACCCAATCTTTCCTGTGCAGGCGACGAGCCCCCTGAAATGGCTTGGCCCGCGCCATGCGCAACAACACCTATTTGGAAGGCGGGGATTCTGTACGTTTTCACAAGATATTCTCTAACGGCTTCAGCTCTTTTGCGCGAGAGTTTCAGATTGTAGGCCGGATTTCCCTTGCTGTCCGAAAATCCGTGAAGAACCACGCGCGCGCCTGGATTTGCCGCGAGTGCTTGTCGGATTGTTTGAAGCGCCGCCAGGTTTGCCGCATCCGCCGAAGGGTCGGAAGATCTCACCGAGAAACTGTTGTAATCAAATGTTATAGGGGGAATGGCAGCCGACACCTTGCCTCCGCCTGGGGGAACGACAGAAGAGGCACAAGCGGTGACCAGGTTTCTTTTCATCCACGCATACCAGGCCGCCGGACTATTAGTGGCATTGGCAGTATTGTACGTGCCCCTGCCCTTCTCGGCTATGGCTTTCAGGAAATAGCTGCCTTCCGGAGAATTTCCTATCTGAAAAGTGTGGATCTCAAGGTCAGGATTGTTCCGACTTATCTGCTCGGCTGTCGTCACCGGATCGGCTTTGCAGGACTCGATTCCTCCTCCAATGAGTAATATTATGCTCTTGCCCTGAGCCGCGGCAACATCGTCGGCCGCAGCCCTCAAACCAGCGGAAAGGGAACTGACCCCATAAGAAACTGTCTTCGGGAATGCATTCAAAAATTTCTCGGGATCCCAGGGCTGAATGGCTAGGATGCTCTCAGTGTTCTCGCACCCCATCCCGACCTTCAGTCCGTAGTCTCGCAGACCGACATTGAAAAAGCCGTCGGCAGTTACGGGCATGGCTTTTTCGAAGAAGCTCATCTCTCTCAAAAGTAAATCGTACCGACCCTTCTCCTTCATATATCCGGAAGCATCAAAAAGCACCAAGATGTTGGACACTCTTTTGCAATCATCTGCGTAAATTGAAAAAGCGGAATAAAAACACAATATCAGGGTAACGCACACCACCGCGCCCGGATGGAACCGACCCCTGAAAAAGAACCCCATGCACATTCTCCCTTGAGTCCAGTAGCCACGCCCAAGCGGGACTCACTGTTTTGGGAGGAATTAGCAGAGGATGGGAATATTGTCAAGAATTATAATAAAATATCATTCCACAGGACAGGTTCGACGCGGCTTTTTCTTTCTCCGATTCTTCAGAAAGCGGCGCGCTCCGCATCAGCGGCCCTAGCACTTGACAAACAAGCCCGGAGTTTTATCTTGGGGCCATGTCCGACAACGACGTAAGCATGCCAAGAATTGAGCACCTGTGGATACTGGCGCTGGCATTGATTGCCCTTGTCGGCTCTTGTCTCTTGAACCCCCTGGGCAACTCCGGGCTCTGCCTGACGGTACCTCTGTCGGACACGCGGCTGCCTCTGCCCAACCTGTGCTGGAGTCGCTCGCTTCTCGGGATTTCTTGCCCGGGCTGCGGTCTCACTCGTAGTTTCGCTGCCATGGCGCGCGGAGAAATCCGTACCTCTTGGCGGCTAAATCACTGTGGACCCATGTTGTTCGTCCTCTGCTGCCTTCAGGTTCCTTACCGGGTCCTCGCGTACTTCAACGTCGCACGGGCCGCCCCCTTACTTCGGACTATGGAAGTGTATGGACATTTCATAACTTGGTTCGTTGCGGCAGCGTTGATAGTCGCCTGGCTTGCAAGGTTGCTGTAGCAGGAGGTCCCGTGCTCGAGTCCTTTCTCACTGTTGTTTACTGCCTGGCCATCGCTGTTCTGTTGTTGATTGCCTGTGGCCACTTTTGGAAGGCATTCTACTCAGATCCCACAAGCCAGGACGAGACCTTCTACGTAAGGACAGACGACGGATGGCGCCTTGCACTTCATCGCTACCGGCCTCAAGGCGATCCCGCGGGCGCCCCCGTGATCCTCTGCCATGGATTGAGCAGCAACCGTTACACTTTCGATCTTCCCGGGGCTCCCAGCCTCGCAAGATTTTTAAGAGATCACGGAAGAGAAGTTTGGGTTGCAGAGCTACGCGGTTCCGGTATGAGCGATCGCCCGGGCATATTTCGCGCAGATGTGCCCTATTCCTGGTTTTTCGAAGACCACCTTAACCGAGACGTGCCCGCCATCATTTCACGCGTGCTCGATCTGACTGGGTTCACAAGTATCCACTGGGTAGGTCATAGCATGGGAGGTATGCTGGCCTTAGCGCATTTGGCTCAACATGAGAATCCTCGCGTAATCTCCGCCGTTGCGATCGGATCGCCCTCAGATTTCACAAAGATAGATAATGGAGCATTCGGAGCCTTGCTGAATTTGCGCGGACTGCTCCGTTACTTGCCCGTGTTTCCTCTCCCTTTCCTAGCCCGACTCGTTATCCCGGTCGTCCACAGGATGTCGCCGTACTTAGGAGGGCCATATTGTCCTCCGAACATCGAGCCGGTAGTGGCACGTAAGGTGGTGGCATTGGCATCAGAGCTGGTAGCTTCCAATAGTATGTGGCTGAATTTCGGAAGCTTCTTGGCCAGCGGTCGGTTTGCTCCGCAAAACGGCAAGCCCTATCTGGAAGGTTTAACCGACTCCAAGGTCCCCATCTTCTTTGTTGCGGGCTCAGCAGACATGATGGCTCCGGAAGAATCTGTCGTAGCCGCCTGTCAAACGGGGGAGCAAACGGGGGAGCGAAGTTGCCGCACGTTCGGTAAAAAGACAGGATGCGAGGAAGACTACGGCCATATGGACCTGCTTGTCGGTATCAGGACAAATCACGAAGTTTTTCCGCATATACTGAGGTGGCTGGAGGACCATGACGTGTTGGAGCATTGTCCTCCCGGAATGCAATCTCCGCCCGAACCATCATGATAGTTGACAAAGTACTTCGTCTGCTTCGCTCCACTTACGGCACGGGGACGCATATTCCGAAAGGCCCCGGAAAGGGCTGCTGGACTGGAGGAACGTCCGGGAGATATTCTGCGAAGGGACCCCAAGTGGGACAGGGGACATAGTACACTCTTGAGCATTCGGGGATGGCATCGAGGTTGTAAGGGGTGTTCGGCTCCGCAGTAACTGCATTCATGGGAGCGTAAGCGTAGATGTAACCACAGGAGGCGCTAGGGGCCAGGCTAATAATCAAGAACAGTGAAGCGATCAAACATATAAGACTTTTCTTGGTCATAGGCCGGACCTCCGATGATAAAATCCGTTGGACGTACTATATCGTCTCTACAGGGAAAGGTCAAGATATTTGTGTTTAATATCAACTCTGTTTGGAATATAACGCATAAATTACTTTAGGCTGCGAGGTGCAAGGTCAGGGACGCTGGCCATTTTGAGGCCGTAAATTGCTCATGCCGCTGGATTCCAAAAGCCCTAACGTACTCAGCGGGTTACACATGCGCCCAGCTTTTGCTTGACTTCAATTTATAAGCAGCTATATTCTTTTAGTTTACTCTTGGACCGTGGAGAAGCCCCCGCGCAATGAAAATTCGAATAGAAGATATCCCTGAAGAAGGTTTGGAATTGAATTTTTCCCGGGAGCAGGACATACTGTCGCCGGCCCTGGAAACTATCCCCGAATCCACAGGGATATCTATAGATCCACATATAAAGGGTCATGTCCGTATCTCGGTCAGCGGAGATGACATTTTTCTTGTCGGGAGAGTTACCGCACTAGTGCATCTCCAGTGCTCCCGCTGCCTTACCGATTTTGACGTGGACAAAGATACGGACATCAACTTGGTCATTCGTCGCGGCGGGACCGAGCCTTCCGTTGGGGAGGAACGCGAACCGCCCGAAGCCGATGCTGTGCTATGTAAGGGATCCGAAATGGATCCCGGTGAGCTTATAGTTCAGGAAGTCCTTCTCAACGTTCCCATGAAGCCCTTGTGCCGCGAAGATTGCCAGGGCCTCTGTCCGAAGTGCGGCGCGTTGAAAGGATCCAAGGAGTGTACCTGTTCGGATGCCGGTTCCGAGGACTCGAGGTGGAAAGCGCTGGCCCGGATAAAGGACAGGATTGCAAAATGATCCTCTTCAGGCAGCGGACGTCTCTTTGAGATGATGTGATTGCCGCGGCCGAAGGAAGTTCAGGCGAAGAGCCGAGATCTGCAAGCGTCTGAAATGCTGAAGCGGGTCTGGGCGGCGGCCGAACTGATACAGTTAGAATGGAAAAGGATGAGCCATGCCTGTGCCGAAAAAACGTGTGTCCCGTACAAGGCGGGACAAACGCCGAACTCACAAGAAACTGACCCCGGTGAACCTTGTCCAATGTCCTCACTGTTCCCAATTTATGATGCCTCACAGGGTGTGCCCCGGCTGCGGGTTTTACAAGGGCCGATCCGTGATAGAGACCGAGGCGTAAGTCCAGCAACATGATGCCGTCTGCAAAGGCAAAGAATCCGGGCTCGATCGCTTTGATGTTCCCCGGCCAAGGGTCTCAGTTCCCCGGAATGGCTGCTGACTTGGTAGCGGAAAGTCCGCGGGCGCGTGCACTATTGCAACGAGCCGACGATATTCTGGGTTACCCCCTGAGCCGCATCATGTTCGGAGATCGTGCGGAAGACCTGAATCGGACAGTTCATACTCAACCGGCGGTCTTTGTCCATTCTATGGCCTTATTCGAGGTTCTTCGAGGTTGCGTTCAACTTGAACCGATCATGGCCGCCGGCCACTCATTGGGTGAATATTCGGCACTTTGCGCGGCCGGAGTTCTTTCTTTTGAGGCAGCCCTCGATCTCATTCGAGTTCGAGCTGAAGAAATGGACAGCGCGCAGCCGACAGGCACCTGCTGTATGGCCGCCCTGGTGGGCCTGCCAAAGGAAGAAGTATTGCGGCTCGTAGAACTACACCGAGGTGAGAAGGTACTGGAGGCCGCGAATTTCAATGCGCCCGATCAAGTCGTGATCTCGGGCCACCTCGAAGCAGTGACTCGTGCAGTGGAAGCGGCCAAGAAAGTGAAAAGATCCAGGGCAGTCATGCTCCCGGTTTCATCGGCGTTTCACACCAGTCTTATGCACCCTGCAAAAGCAGCCCTTCAGGCTCGGTTGGAAAATCTGACGGCCGGAGTCCCGAGATTCCCCGTGGTGGCCAATGTGAATGCTCGGACATATCCGACTTCGGATCATGAAGTGAAGCAACTTTTGACGGAACAAGTGGTGCATCCTGTTCTATGGGAAGATTGCATCCGTACGATGAGAGATAACGGTGCAGTAACTTTCGTGGAGGTCGGACCGGGGAAGGTATTGGCAGGTCTATTACGTCGAATCGACAAAGATGCCGTGAGCGTCAGTATTTCAGACCTGACAGGAGTTCGATCTTTCCAAGAGGTTTGGGCATGAGCGCAGATCCTGCGCGCATGGTGAGCCTGGATGAGAAGACCGCCTTGGTCACCGGCGGCTCTCGCGGAATTGGAAGAGCGATCTGTCTCTCACTAGCGGACGCCGGAGCGTTTGTTGCTGTCAACTACAGCAGCAATGAAGAGGCTGCCCGGCTCACCCTTGATTTGATCCACGAGAAAGGGGGAACCGGAAAGATTGTCCGGTTTGACGTTAGCGATTCGGCGGAAGTGGATGCGGGGGTGGCAGATCTGCTCAAGGATCGCCTCGGAATAGATATTCTTGTAAATAACGCCGGAATCTCCAATGACGGCCTGATCGGCAGGATGAAGGACGCGGACTGGGATGAGGTCCTGGCGACAAATCTATCCGGAGCGTTTCACTTGTGCCGTACCGTAAGTAAGACGATGATCAGAAAAAGGTCCGGCAGAATAGTCAATGTCGCCTCGACATCCGGCGAGGCCGGAAATGCGGGACAAGTGAACTATTCCGCATCGAAAGCCGGTTTGATCGGATTTACAAAGGCGTTGGCAAGAGAACTGGCCCCCAGAAACATACTCGTGAACTGTGTCTCACCAGGGATTATCGCGGGAGGCATGAGCGATGAGTTAACAGAGGTCCAGTTGGACGCTATTCGATCGCACGTCCCACTTCGCAGGAGCGGAAAAGCGGAAGACGTGGCCGCCGCAGTTTTGTTCCTTTGTTCCGCAATGTCCGAGTATGTGACAGGTCAGGTGATTCGGGTCAATGGCGGGCTGTACATGTAGAGCAGCCGCCAAGTCCCTAGACATATCGGGGCCGGCTTGCAGATCGGCCGGCCGACTCCGACGATGCCTACCATTTAATACGGCTGGAGGATATCCAACATGGACGATTTGGAAAAGAGAGTCGTGGAACTAGTTGCCGAAGTGCTTGTTGATGTCAATAAAGATAACATCGAGATGAGTTCGAAGATCGTGGAAGACTTGGGCGCCGAGTCGCTGGACATCTACGACATGATTGCCCTCCTCGAAGATGAGTTCGGTCTTGAAATCACCGACGAAGAAGTCGAAAAAATCCATACGGTTCAGGATGTGGCTGACTTCATACGCGAGCACAAGAAAGCCTCTTAAACCGAACCTGCCAAATAAGTGACGCGCTCTGGAGGAAATGGTGCAGCATAGAGTTGTCATCACGGGAATGGGAGTGGTCACGTGCCTGGGCAGCGGCGTTAAGGCCAACTGGGAGGCTTTGATGGCCGCGCGTTCCGGCATAGGACCTATTACCCTCTTTGATGCTGGGCGATTGGCTACTCAAATTGCCGGAGAAGTCCGCGGCAATTTCGATCCTATGGGCCACATTCCGACAAAAGAATTGCGCCGTATGGATCGCTATCAACAGTTCGCCATGATAGCTGCCGGGGAAGCTATCGCCCAGTCCGGCTTGCCGACCCCCCCTGAAGATCCTTACCGGTGCGGTGCAATCGTCGGTTCGGGAATAGGTGGACTGGCCACCATAGAAATCGGAGTGATAGGCGTTCACGAAAAAGGGCCCAAAGGGGTCCATCCGTTAACTATACCCAAAGCGGTTATTAATTTGGCTCCGGGTATGCTGTCGATCAAGTACGGTTTCAAAGGACCGAATTTCGGGGTCGTTAATGCCTGTACCTCCGGAACCTCCGCCATTGGAGAGGCTTTCAGAATGGTACGCGAAGACCGGGCAGATGTGATGTTGACGGGCGGCACCGAAGCGGTCGTAACAATTCTGTCCGTCGCCTCGTTCAACGCGCTGCGAGCCCTTTCCATCCGCAATGAGGAACCGGAGAAGGCTTCCCGCCCCTTCGATCGGGACCGAGATGGCTTTGTAATTTCAGAAGGCGCGGGCATTCTGGTTCTTGAGACTCTGGAACACGCGAAAAGACGAGGTGCCAAGATTCTGGGAGAAATTGTGGGCTACGGAGCCACGGACGATGCCTATCATTATGTGATGCCTTGTCCCGACGGAGAAGGGGCGTACAGGTGTATGAAGCAAGCTGTGGAAGAGGCCGGCATTGAACCCTCCCGGATCGACTATATTAATGCCCACGGGACATCTACGGATCTTAACGACAAGATGGAGACTCAGGCGATCAAGAGGCTCTTCGGCCCCGCGACCCAAAAAGTCTCAATCAGTTCGACCAAGTCAATGACAGGCCACATGATAGGTGCTGCAGGCGCGGTGGAAGCAATTTACACCCTATTGGCGCTCAACAACGGTGTGGTCCCCCCTACCATCAACTTTGAAACGCCGGACCCCGATTGCGACCTGGATTATACCCCTAACAAGCCTGTTGCAAAGGAAATGGAATACGGTCTTTCCAACAGCTTTGCTTTCGGGGGACAAAACGCCAGCCTGGTCCTGAAACGGGTGGTATAAATGGAAACGATCCTCATAGGCTCCGATCATGCAGGATTCGCTCTGAAGACCTTCCTTAGAGAAGCCATGGAGCATGATGGCTTCAGGATTGTGGATGTGGGGTGCACTACAGAGAATTCTTGCGACTACCCGGACTATGCAATATTACTTTGCGAAAACATTCTAAAGGGTGAGGCTTCTCGCGGAATTCTTATATGCGGGACCGGCTTGGGTATGTCCATGGCAGCCAACCGGTTCAGCGGGATTCGCGCGGCCTTGTGCACCAGCGAATATCAGGCCCGCATGAGTCGGGCTCACAACGATGCCAATGTGCTTGTCATCGGAGGAAGGGTTACCGGAACGGAAATAGCCCTCTCTATTCTTAGAATCTGGCTGGAGACCCCATTCGAGGGCGGAAGGCATAAGCGACGAATCGATCGCATTGAAAACCCGTAACCGCCCGACAGACGTCAGAAGCATTATCGCTTACTGACTTATCGGCACGAAGGAAAATGATGACCCCGCTCGAGCAGACCGACCCGGAAATATTCAGAATCATCGCCAATGAAAAGAGTCGACAGGAGCACCGTCTGGAACTGATCGCTTCCGAGAACTTCACTTCGCCGGCTGTGATGGAGGCACAGGGGAGCATCCTGACAAACAAGTATGCGGAAGGATACCCCGGCAGACGCTACTACGGCGGCTGCATTCACGCTGACGTGGTGGAAAATCTGGCGCGGGATCGTGCGCTGGCGCTTTTCGGATGCGACCATGTGAACGTTCAGCCCCATTCCGGAACCCAGGCCAACATGGCAGTTTATTTTTCAGTCATGAAGCCGGGAGATACCTATCTGGGGATGGATCTTGCCCACGGAGGCCATCTGTCCATGGGGCATCCAAAAAACTTTTCGGGTAAGATTTATCGCGTGGTTCCGTACTCTGTGCGGCAAAACGATCATAGAATCGATTATGACCAGGTGCGGGATCTGGCGCGCAAACACCGGCCCAAGATGATCATCGCCGGAGCCAGTGCGTACCCAAGAACCATCGACTACAGCGCCTTTGCCGACATTGCCCGAGAAATAGGGGCGGTGCTCATGGCCGACATCGCTCATATTGCCGGTCTCATTGTGGCAGACTTGCACCCATCCCCTATCCCTCATGCCGACTTCGTCACGACGACCACCCACAAGACCCTTAGAGGCCCCCGAGGGGGGATGGTGATGTGTCGCAAACATTACGCGGCGGCCCTGGATTCCTGCATATTCCCCGGAATGCAGGGCGGACCCCTGATGCACGTCATTGCGGCGAAGGCCGTTTCTTTCGCCGAGGCTGCAACACAAGAGTTTCGGGATTATCAGAAGCAAATTGTGCTCAACGCTCGGTGCCTGGCCGAAAGCCTGCTGGAACAAGGTTTCACCCTGATCTCCGGCGGCACAGACAACCATCTAATCCTCATTGATCTGACCCGCCAGGCTGTAGACGGAGCCGAAGCTCAGGAAGTGCTGGAACGTGCCGGAATAACCGTCAATAAGAACTCCATCCCTTTTGATTCGCGGCCTCCGAGCAAAGCTTCCGGGATACGAGTCGGCACCCCTGCCGTTACTACAAGGTCGATGGGACCCGACGAAATGAGGATGATCGGATCATTCATTTCAAAGGTCTTGACTAACCCTGGAGACGAGGACATTATCGCTCGGGTCAAGGCTCAGGTAACCGAGTTGTGCGATCGGTTTCCCTTGTATTCGAGACGAAAACAGGAAAGATCATGAAGAATCGACAATGGTTGCCTTTCCAGTGGTTCCCTGAGAGGAGATTTGATGCCGACTTTCCGATGGCGTTCTGGTTTGCGGGTCTGTGGTTCTACCTGAAGAGCTTCCTATACCTCTGCTACATTTACATGGCAGGCTTGGAACCACCACCTTATTCCGGTGCAGTAAAGTTTGAGACCATCTATTTCGCGATCACCATGATCCCTATTCTGTTGATGGCGTTAGCCCTGTGGAACGAGAAAAAGTGGGTTGTCATACCGGCTATCATCTTTCTCATGGTCGACACTCCAGTTTTGTTGTTTCACGTCATCCGACTCGGGCAGGAAGGTTTCCTCGATTCCGGTCTCACTCGAATCCTTGAATTCGGCAGTCTTGGTCTGAACGTGGTAGCACTCGGGTGGCTCTTTGGGAATCGATCGGTCGACAAGACCCTTTCACCTAAAAGGCCGTCCACATAGCTTCGCGATTTTTTTTGGTTGACAAATATCATCCGTTTTTGATAAGTTATGCCCGAATGTTGAAGAACTAAATTAACAACGAGAACTTCAACACTCCTTTACCTCCTAACTGCCGGGCTTGATGCGAGTCCGGCTTTTTTTTCGCAGACCCCCGGGAGCGAACTACAAAGCCACAATCACTATTAGTTTGATCGATGCAACCGTTCAGAGGCCAATCGGAATTCACCGCAGAGTCCGCTGAGGACACTGAGAAAATGGATAGCTTATTCAATTGCCTGTAAGTCACCGGCGCGTGCAGGCAGATCTGCATTGCCCTTCCCGCGTCTCGCGGGATCACAGACCGGAATTCATAGTGCCCCATCGCACAGTCGTGCAGCGAAAACGGAATTCCCCGCGGTCTCCGCGGTGAACCATTACGTGTCGATTTAGTGTACCCTGTGAGCGGGTGGCGGAATTGTGCACTGACTGGCAGGTTTGGGATTGACTATGCCATCAATAATTCGAGCGGGAACCATGATGATCATATAGGGCAGGTAGAGGACGCTCGCCGCTAATGAGTTCTCTTCGTGTACAAGTTTCGTCCAGTAAGAGGAATCCGCAAGCTCTGAGGAGCCCCCCAGGCAGACTACGGGAGTAGCTACAGCGAGCACACATAGCCCGACTGCAAAGAATCTTCTGATCATGGTTCCTCCAACAGGGCTTCTGGTGAGACTGCCACACTGCTCGGCGGGTGTCAAGTTATTACGAGACTCAATGCGACCTGCTGCCTGTCGAAATCTGTTGACTCAATCCGGCGATCTGATATACGCACTGCTGATCCGCTGAACCCAGATCTGTCGTCGACCCAATAGAAAGGATGGAAGCCGCTTGATGACCAAAGAACAAGTTGCTCTGAAAGTTCGTAAGCTCTTTGAACTGTCTAATTCCTCAAATGAGAATGAAGCTGCTTTGGCTGCTGCAAAGGCTCGTGAGCTTTTGTCGCGCTATAACCTGAGGATAGCCGACCTTCCAACGGATGACATGCAGAGCGCCGTCGCAGTTACAGAGGCATCGGTGGCAGTCGGGGGAGTCGTTAGAAACTGGGTTAAAGGGTTACTCATTCACGTTGCTTATGGATTCGACTGTGAGCATATCATTCGGCGGCAGAGTTACGCGGACCCTATCCTGACGTTTATCGGGACCGCTGCGGATACGGAGATCGCCGTATACACCTTCCAATTTCTTTTCCGGGAGCTGAACAGACTCGTCGACAGGGCACTTCCCGGGCTTAAGCGCGAGAACAGGTTCTGGAGCACTGCTTCCCTGAGGTACGCCTATCTGGATGGGGCGGTAAAGAGGATCGGAGAACGGTTCCAGGAGCAAACTCAGTCGGTCAGGGTTGCCGAACATCGCGGATGCAAAGCACTAGTCTTAGCCAAAGAGCAGACGATCAGGAATTACATGGCCGACACATTCCCGAACATCAGAATGGAACGCGCAGCAAAGAGAGTGATCAGCGCGGGTGCTTTCCGGCAAGGCTATCGGGACGCCTCCGGCATCAACTTGGCTCCCGGAATTCCGAAGAAAGACACCGAGAAGTTTGCTGTCACAGGGTAGGCCTGGGAACACGGACAACAAGTCCTGTCTTGGGCAAAAAATAAGGAAGATACTACTTCTGAATGGATTTGCGTTCGCCAAAGCTGGGCTTGGGAATCAGACCTTTGCGGTACAACTTCATAAGCAGGCTGCGAAGCCCTCTCGGGGAGAGCTTGTATTTTTGCATCAGGTCGGTTTCAGATGCGTTTTCACCAAGATCTTTGAGCACGTCTGCTGTACTGACTCTGATCTTGCTAGCTTGGCCATCGAGAGGAACAGTGATTTCACATGTTTCCACGCCCATTCGTTTGGCCAGCGCTTGGCGGCTGATCAATCCTTTGCGAAAGAGCTTTCGGAAGAGACTTGCCAGCCCTTTAGGCGAAAGCTTATGCTTCTTCATTAGTTCTTCATCCGATAGATTCCTGGACAGGTCTTCAAGAAGAATCCGCGCGCTCAGTATGATCTTACCTGAGTTCACTTTAAGAACTACAGAGATGTTTGCTTCGCTGATGTGGGCTTTGACGTCGGGGTCCACATTAACGAAGCGCACTTTCAGCCCCTTGTTTCTTATGTCCTCATAGTACGAGCGTACGTTAAGAGAGAACTCGTCACAGACTGACTTTACCTTTTTGAAATCTATCAATAGCCCTTTAAGAGGGTTCTTACTGAGCCATTCGACGGTTCGATCCAGGAACTCCTCTACATGCTCCTCTTCGATCGCAGACCTCTCCACCCTGAGTCTGTAGAAACGAGGCTCTTCTACCAAAGAAAACGCCGATTCCTCGTCTTCAAAGCGATATTTGGTCTGCATCGAATTTTAACCTATGGGCTCAGCAGGTCTGTTTAGGTGGGGCACCTTCGGACACTGAAGTTTGGCAGCCAGCAATAATTTAAGCGCTGGGGCAATTTTGCGCACTTTGAAAATCCCTTTCAGTGAATTCCAAGAGGGCCTCGCAAGGACTTGGCGCCGCAGGCCTTCCCGGCCGCTATTCGTGGTGCAGCCGCTTGTATTGGCGTTCAATGGTATTGGGGCCTAAAGTCTCCTGTGGCCGAACCCCGAAACAATCCGTTTTCAAGCTATCGAAATTCTGACTATCATTTGTTGAAGTATAAATTGTGCGAGTGCTAGGGGCAAGTCAAAAAGAGCGGGCAAGGTGATCATTCGGTTATGTCCTGGAAGTTGCGGGTAATTTTTCGCCTTCATTCTAAACGGGTTTCCTAAATGACGTTAAGCTGATGAAATGAGACAACATCCCCATTCAGCTCTTCGGTTGGCCCAGAAAGCCCCCTCGTAGGAGACATTGTTTATTATGTGGATTTCTCTCTCTATCTTAGCGCCCATCTCTTTGATAAAGGCCCTGAAATCCTTAATAGTCAGACGATGAATGTCAGGGGAGTTGTACCACGGATGCGGATGAGTCTCGCACACCGGTGTTCGCCCTTTCAGGACATACTCAAGCATAACTCTCCAATGTCCAAAATTAGGAAATGTGATTATTGACTTGGAACCGACTCTCAGCATCTCTTTGATGAGTCTTTCCGGATTCATCAACTGCTGAAGCGTTCGACTCAAGACCACGTATTCGTAGCTCAAATCCGGGAAGCCTTCCAGTCCCTCGTCCAAGTCCAGTGTCATTACTCGGATTCCTCGTTCTATGGACCGAATGACCTTTTCCTGGTCCAGTTCAACACCGCATCCTTCCACATCCTTTTCGTCTCTAAGGCGCTGAAGCAATGTCCCTGAGCCACACCCAAGGTCTAGGACACGAGTACCCGGCGTAATGAGATCGATGATTATATTGAAGCCGACCTCAAACTGATGGAAAGGCGTGCGAATTTCAGTGATATCAGCGGGCACCGTTCAGAAATCCCCTTACAATGCGAGTCAGAGTCGGCATGCCGGCATTTACGAGAAAGGAATCATGCCCATAGGGCAAATCCAGTTCGACGAAGGACACATGCTTTTTAGCAGCCTGGAGGGCTCGAACCATGGCCAATGACATGGAAGTGGGATAGAGCCAATCCGAGTTGAAGGAGAGGATCAACATCTTTGCAGAAATGTTCTCGAATGCAGTAACAAGGTCTCCGTCCGGAGCTGCCAGATCGAAGTAATCAATGGCCTTGGTGATGATGATGTACGAATCCTCGTCGAATCTGCGCATGAAGCTGCTCCCCTGATGCTCCAGGTAAGATTCTACTTCGAACTCGCCGCCCTCCATGCCATTCTCGCCCAGGCTGTAACTGTATCCGTCAATATCTTTGAGTTTGAGTTTCCGCCCGAACTTAGCCTCCATCGTTTCTTCGGATAGATACGTGATGTGGCCGATCATGCGCGCAACGGCCAAGCCTCTGCCCATCCTTTGATACACATGGCCTGCTTCGGCATCCGCACATACTTGGGCGGGATCGCTGTAAATGGCGTTGCGGCCTACCCAGTTGAACGCGATCCCCTGCGGGGAGAGTCTTGCCGTAGCAGCGATCACAATCGCCGAGCGGACCTGGTCTGGATGGTGGACCGCCCACTGCAGCGCCTGCATTCCCCCCATAGACCCGCCGACCACGTTGTGGAGCTTTTCGATGCCCAAGTGTTGCACAAGCAATGCCTGGACGTTGACCATGTCTCCCATGTTGATGAGCGGGAATGAGCGCCCATAAGGCTTGCCCGTCGCGGGGTTGATGCTGCACGGCCCGGTGGTCCCTTTGCAGCCACCAAGACAATTGGATGAGATAACAAAGTACCTGTTCGTGTCAATCCCTTTGCCTGGGCCGATCATCGCATCCCACCACCCGAGTCTGCCGTTCGCGTCGATTCCGGCGGCATGTGCGTCGCCGGAAAGAGCGTGAAGAATCAACACCGCGTTGTCGCGCTCGGGTGATAATGTGCCGTAAGTCTCGTACGCTACCGTGAGAGGTCCCAGAAAGCCCCCTGACTCCAGGGTGATCCCATCGAATTCGGCGAATTGGGTGCTCGTCGGGCCGTACAGGCCATCTGAATCAGCATATTCTTTAATGGATCCAATTGCCATTATTGCAAAATTCCTTCAATAGGTATCAGCGGCAGTCGCAAAAGAGCAAAACGGTTATTTTCGCGTGGGTCCACTCCCTCAAGTCCGGAGGATGCGCGGGCTACCTAAACCTGTCGCTTCAGCAACCTTTATTCTATAGCAAAATGCACTTGATTTGAAGCAAACCTCGCTGCCGCTGATACTTGACCTCAGGTTTGCCGACGAAGTATAAGTCAACATGAAAATGGTTGCACTCTCCCAAAGTGGATCCGCCAAGGTCATGCTTCTCAAGAATATAGATTCCCAATTTGGATTGCGCAACCGGACTCGACTACCCACTAGTCACAATATAAGGGGCTCATCCGATGATACCTCCCATAGCTGTCCACTGCGGAATCGGTTCAGTATTGACCGCTATTTCAGTCCCCCTCGCTTTGCGTATGGTCCCGATGAACAGGGTCTATGGAGTTCGCGTTCCAAAGGCATTCAAATCCGACCGCAATTGGTACGACATCAACGCTTACGGCGGGAAGCTTCTGGCCGTCTACGGACTAAGCCTCATTGCTTTTGGCATCGCGGGGCGGGGATGGGCACCGTCTCCCACCAGTATATGGATGGCCGTCTTCGTCTGTGGCCCTCTTATTTTGGTCTTCCCAATTCTTGCGCTCATCAGCTCTTATGCCCGGCAATTGCCGGATTGATAGAACCACGCACTCGCGCACTACCGCGGCATTCTCCCCCTCGCGATTTGCAAAACTTGATGGTTGCTACTTAACCGGTCTTGGCCGGGAGCAAAACCATATCAAACCTCGATATAATTCCAGTCCGGAGAGAAATCAATTCTCGGAAAAATCCGGAAGTCGGGGAGGTTCACCGCAGAAGGATTGAATGACCTCGTCCACTGAATTCCGACGCCCCGATGCTGCCATTTTTCGCAAGAGCGCGCCGGCTTCGGCCTGGAGGAACCATTCAGCTCCGAAGTGCGCCTCGAGAAAGCCTCGAAGCACGTGCGCGGCCGCCCAACCGTGCAAATAGTCTAGCGCATAGAAATCAGGCTCCATGTCCACAAGATAGCCCGCGGGCTCGTACACGAAACCGGTCGCAGCGTTGAGATTCCGACAATAGGGGTCGGAATTCTTGATGTCCCCTGTTTCGTGAAGCTCCTTCTCGGCAAGAAACTTGCCGATGTAGCGGCGCACCAGACATAACCGTTTGGTCCGCACACGCCGGACGAGCGCGTCGGCTTCTTTGGCGGGCATTTCCGCCATCCGAGTCAACCAGGCAGGATTGTCGACCAGGTCCATGAAAAGAAAGGCAAACGCCTCATCCAGAGCCGGTGAACGGTAGAGACGCCGATCTTCGATAGGTAGCGACGGATCGAAGTGGCTCAAGAAGAAAGCGTGGCCCGTTTCATGTAGAAGTGTCTCCACGTCTATGAGTCCACCCACCGGCTTCATAAGCACGTGCACTTCACCAGGTATCTCTACTCCAACACACATGCCGTTAGGGTTCTTGGCCGGCGAGTCGGAGATGTGCGCGATAACGTCGGGTCGTGACGATAAATCAAAACCTAAGCCCCTGAAAGTATCGTCGACGATCGTTTTGAGTCGAGACATCGGGAAAAAGCTGTCAAATCTTTGGATACGCAACAGATACAGGGCGTGATAGCGGCTTAAATCTTCAAATGGCTTGCCGATCTTCTCTTCTACCCACGGGGCAATAAGTTTACGGTAGGTTTCTGAAGTGAGGTCGAGGTACTTTAAGAAGATTCGGGCCTGCTCGTCAAAGGAGACTTGCTTCTTGGCCTCCGAGAACCGCGCGTAGTTCTCGAAACCAAATTGCTGAGTCACGGTTCGTATAGAGAGTTCGAGAATCCCCAACAGCATGGGATTCACAATTCCCTTGAGGAAAATCGTGTTCTCCTTTTGCATTACCTCCCGCTTGCTGAAGTCCGACTGAACCTGCAGCCACTGGACAACCTCCAAGGCGGGGATCTTTTCAATCCCCACGTGCATCCTTCCTCGCTCGAGGTAGAATCTTAGCATGTCCTCAAGGGAGGCTATCTGTTCTTCCACCGCTAGGTCCATGCACCCGAACAGTATTCGATCGATTCGCCGCGCTGCTTCCATGCTTTCCGCAGCTCTCATAGCTTTGCGCAGAAAAGTTAGGGTCTTCGGTCTCAAGGGAATCGGGTGAGACTCGATGATATCGAGCGTGTTCACGGCAGAAGGCACACCTCGGAGTTGATCTACCGACAAGCGAGCGAGTTCACGGTGAACCGCGTCAATCTCCTTCACGACGTTCTCAACTGTAAGTTGGCTCAAGGTCATTTCCTTCGACAAACCGGAGGAACAAAAAGCTGCTTCGTACAGTGACTCACTTTTCGAAAGTTCTCAGTGTCACTATCCGATACATACAAGGGCCGGTGTATTCTAAGCATTATCCACCTATGGGCGAACTTCTCCCCCGTACGTCCGGTCGTGATGAAGTGGACGTTCATTGCCTCAGTACTTCGCTATCAGGTTCTCCGTTCTGCAGAGCGCGCTGCCGCCGGGATCAACCCAATGCTCAGTTTTGTTTTTTCTCTGTGTGTGGAAGCCTGTCGATTCAGCGACGGGCGGCAAAAGATAAAATTATGCCGACCAATTTGTAAGCTGCTCCGGCCCCGTCATTACCATTTCGGATTCACGTTCCGGACGTTTGATGAGAGGGCCCCAAATCAGGTGATTCCGTTTAAGGTTACATCAGTAGTTTTGAACCCACTTTGAACGATGCCGAGGCTCGTTGCGTTGCCCGCTGTGTTGACCGTTGCTTCGACGATTAGGTCTGTTGTTTTGGTTGTTATAGCGGTGTGATTTGTTCATGAGGCAGTCCCACGAACAGTAGCCGTACACCGAGTACGTCATAGTCTGGTTAGGAGTGTACTCTTTTCCACAGGTCTTACATCTTTCCAAAATCTTTCCTCCTTGGCCTCTTTGAGGCTTCTCTGTGTTATGGGTCTTCCTGTTTCTTATGGAGAGGGTTGACAAAATATTTCCCTCCACGCGGTTGTCCGAGGTGAAGACCGGTCTATATTGGGTCGCATCGATGTTGTCAACTGTTTTCAGTCCAACATGTGCGCTCCCGAGAACAATTTGCACGAAATCTCAATGACTTGAAGTTTCACGGACCGTTTTGATATATCGCCGGACAGCTTTGGGAGGGCGAGAGTGAACTCCCTCGCTGACCTCGCGTCACAATTTCAAGTGCGTCTTATAGCCGGATACTAAAAATGATCACCAGTTCCTCACAGCGGGGAGTATTCACGCCGCGGCATACCCCTCACACATGATCCCTACTCTTAGCGCCACGGATTAAACTCTGAAAAAGCCCGCCCTTGTTGATGATGACATTCCAGCACAGTAAAAGTTCAATCCCCAAAGAGGCCTTATGATAAAAAACCTTTCAGGCCAAGAAATCCCTTCCACGAAGGGCCATATAACTCAAGGGTCAGTTTAGATGGTTTAAGTCAATTTCTTAAGGCCGGTATTATCTTCGGGGGAAGATCCCGGGATGGAGTTCTTTTGAGCATGGTCTTACTCCACCGCTATTGATACTCTTATCACCGATAAGCGGACTTGTCAAATCCGTTGTGGCAACAAAAAAATTATATTTGACTCTGAGACACCTGGGGAGATATGCTGAGAAACTAGAGATAGCTCCTTTCTTCAAGAAAGTGGCAGACACCGAATTTCCTCGTAGCTTGTAAACCTGCCGGATGGCTATTAGAGGTCTGGGAAATCATTGGGTGACTGATAAGCCTCCCCAGCACCGCCAAGATGGCGAAGGTTTCGCATAATTCCCGGTTAACTTATTGTGCTCTTCAGAGAATTGTCCATCGATTTAGAAGGCAGGATCTCTAGGAAGCGGTCGAAGACGCGACTTTTCAGTCCGAGAGGACCGAAACGAATACCGCTCACACATAGAAAGGAGACCGGAGAATGGCTGAAGTCAAAGGAAAGTTCATCACCCTGGCCTGCGATCTCATTAAGACCAAACAAGAAGCCAGACAAGAGGCGATGAGAAGAGTCCAAAATTTAACAGGCAAGGGACCCTATGAATTGGACCCGGAGGGCTGGTACGACACGAAGGTCTTCCAGGCGGTATTTTCGGCAATTCTCGATCACACGGAGGGTGTGATGGGATGGGCTGCCATAAAGGTCATAGGGCAGCTTGTCTATCCGACAATAAAGAACACCGTGGGCCTGCCCCCCGAACTTAAAACTCCATCGGACTTCGTCAAGTTCGAGGCTCAAGGCTTCCTTTTGAATCACAGGGGACCCGAGGTCATCCCCAGGAAGTTTATACAAGACCGGGACCAAGATATTATTGTAGAAGCCCCGTCCCCAGGTTACGATTGCGTCCTAATTGAAGGAGTTTATGAAGGCATTCTACATATTTGCGGCGTAGGAGACGGAAGGGTCAGGCAGACTCAATGCGTCAAGAAAGGTAATTCAACCTGCATCTACCACATCACGTGGTCCGGACGGACGTCGTACACGGCCGCTCCTGACTGGTCAATGCGCGGTCCTGCGTAATTGGCGCATGATTGCAAATGAAGAAGGGGGCTCAACATCTAACCCGATGGGTAATTTTAGGATCCGTAAATGGGGCGCTGTCCGGCAGAATCTCGACTTAGATGAATTTCTGACACGGAAGAGTCTAATTGGCAAACAAACTTGACTGTCATTGCGAGGGCGCAAGCCGTGGCAATCTCCCATCCGGCAAGTACAGATTGCTTCGTCGTTCCACTTCTCGCAATGACATTGGTGTCATAACCCGGTTCTTCGCCAACGGTAGAATTCCGTTGGTCAAAAAACCAATTCTGTACGCCGCTGAGCCGCGGGCCCTCAACTCCTTGTCCAGGGCTTCCGTTTGCTCGGTTAAATCGAATCATTTTGACTTTCCTCCCCCTCTACTCTATGCTATACGACCGCGTAATTAGTGTCACGAAAGATAAGGTATGATCTCTCAGAAAAGACCTCTTACGATTCTCCTTGTATGTCTCACTGTCACGGCATGTAGCGCCGCCAGATATCTCAAGGGAGGAATCTATAAGAATCTGAACGAAAACTTGACCATCGTAGGCTTAACTGAGAATCCAAATAAATTTCTCGATAAGACAATCGTGATCTCGGTGCGATACTACAAGAAAGGGGACCTTCCGTGTCCATTGGGAGACGACTACGTTAACTTCATCGTGGCTGATCGTGTCAGCTATATCACACTTAATAAGGTCTGGATTAAAAAGGATAAAGCGAAGGTCTTGGACACACTGAAGGAGATGGAAACCATTGTTATGAAAGCTAAGGTTTTTAAGATTGACAAGGAAAAAGACCCAAACCTTGAAGCCCTCGAAATAGTACCCGAGTAAATACCCCTCGCAGAGTAAAGCAAAACAGGAGTGAATTTTGCCAAAGTTTCTCATTACGAGTGCCCTCCCCTACGCCAACGGCGACGTACACTTAGGGCACCTCGTCGAATACATTCAAACAGACATCTATGTGAGATTTCTTCGCCTCATAGGAGTAGACGTGATCTACATGTGCGCATCGGACGCGCACGGCACCCCAATCGAGATCAACGCGACCAAAAGAGGGATCAGCCCCCAACAGCTCGTCCATGAGTTCCACGAAAGACACAAAAAAGATTTTGACGAATTTGAAGTGAGTTTTGACGAATTCTACACTACGGATTCACCCGAGAATCAGCGCCATTGTGAAACCATCTATCTGAAAGCCCTGGAAAAGGGCCATATCAGCACTCGTGACATCGAGCAATTCTATTGCGAGACCTGTGGGCGCTTCCTCCCCGATAGATACATTAAAGGGACCTGTCCAAGGTGCGGGGCACCCGATCAATACGGGGACGTGTGTGAGGTCTGCGGAGCGACATATCGGCCGACTGAACTGCTTGACGCAAGATGCGCGATATGCGGAGCTCCACCGTCACTGCGAACCTCCAAACACTACTTCTTCCAACTCAAAGACTTCAGCGATTTCTTGAAACGTTGGATTGCCGAACCCGGGCACTTGCAGGATGAAGTTCGGGCCTTTGTCAATACGTGGATCGAAACGGGCCTGCAGGACTGGGACATTTCCAGGGATGGGCCTTATTTTGGGTTCAAGATCCCGGGTGAAGAGAACAAATATTTCTATGTGTGGTTGGATGCTCCCATAGGGTACATTGCGGCTACCGAGCACTATTGCGCCCGCCTCGGGAACAGAGAAGTGCAAGACTACTGGATTAACCCTTCAGCCGACACGGAGATTCATCACTTTATCGGGAAGGACATAGCTTATTTCCATACCTTATTTTGGCCGGCAGTACTGACAGCCGCCGAGTATCGGACCCCGACCGCCGTCCATGTTCACGGTTTTCTCACAATCGATGGGCGCAAGATGTCCAAGAGCCGGGGGACATTCATAACAGCTCGGCAGTTCGCGAATTCCCTGAACCCTTGGTATCTCCGCTACTATTACTCAACCAAGCTGAGCGACTCCATCGACGATCTCGACCTGAACATAGAAGAGTTTGCGAACCGAACCAATGCGGAGCTTGTGAACAATATCACGAATCTTATCAGCCGCACGGTTGGATTTCTCAACAAAAGGCTGGATTCGAGACTCGGGACCTTGCCCGATTCAGCTCGCGAACTTATACCCGAGATCGAAGGATTCCTCTCCAAGGCCAAGAACGATTACGCAAAGCTTCGTTTCAATCAGGTCACGCGCAGCATCCTGTCTATCTCAGACCTTGCCAACAATTACATTCAGCAGAGTGCGCCGTGGACAGCGATCAAGACCGACCCTGACCGGGCAAGGAACGATCTCACCTTCGCGGTGAACTGCATAGGAATAATTGCGGTCCTGCTCAAGCCTATCCTTCCCTCTTATTGCCGCAGAGTTGAGGAAATCCTGCAAGTGGGAGATCTTTCCTGGGAGGACGCAACGTTTAATTTGCAAAACCGTGAAATAGGAACTTTTGACAAACTTCTCGAACGCCTCGAACCGCGTGCAATGGAAAAACTTGTCGATTTGGCCCTTCAGAGCCGCGCTGGCGAAGAAGCTCAACCGGCGCCTGAAGTGCCACCCTTTAAAGACGAGATTACCATCGAAGATTTTTCCGAGATAGACATCCGAGCAGCAAAGGTCAAGTCGGCAGATGCGATCGAGAACTCAGACAAGCTCCTTAAGCTCGAAGTAGATTTGGGCCGTGAAAGTCGCACTGTCTTGGCGGGAATCAAAGGGTCTTATGGGCCTTCCGACTTGGTAGGAAAGACCGTCCTCGTTGTGGCTAATCTCAAGGCGAGGAAAATGAGATTCGGCATAAGCCACGGCATGATCCTCGCAGCCGCGGACAAAGATGGAAAAGTCGCCGTTTGTGAGTTAGATTCAAGCGTTCCGGCCGGCACTCCCATAAAATAGAAGGCTCAGAATCCAGCCGCCACGTCCCCGAATTACTATCCGAGGAATGAGCAACCGGAATGTGGCCAAGACTCTCAGGAAGAAATTCCCGCTCTCTTGGACTCACGTTCGTACGCGCCTCAAAGCCCGGTAACGAGAACCGGAGTGACAGAATCTTAGTAGTCCGGGGGGATTTGACTATTCCTCATACCTGACTTATAGTCAATAGAGACTGAAGGTCTGACTGGAAGCAGAAATGAGCAGTTCTATTACGCCTGAGATATCAGCCGGTTCCCAATCATGTGAAAAACGACTAAGTAGGCGTGAACGACGATGTGTCGAAACACGCGAGCGCCTCATTGAGCACGCATTGCGTTTATTTTCCGAACGCGGGTTTGCGGAGACTACTGTCGAAGATATCACCAACGCTGCTGATGTCGGCAAAGGGACTTTCTTCAACTATTTCCCGAGCAAGGAACATATCCTTATCCATCTTCGACAATTAAAGAGGGGCAAATTCCGCGGAATGCTTTTGCGAGCCCTTCATTCGGCAGAGCCTATGCATCGAGTGATTCTAAAGCTCGTTTTGACACTGAATAAGGAATTTGCCAACAGCCCGGCCTTGGTGCGGAGCATTCTTGTGCCATTGTTTTCCAGTGAGTCTATGCGCGAACAGATGGCGGATGACCTTGAAGCGGATCGGCTGGTGCTCGCAGAATTAATGGCAGCGAGACAACAACAGGGTGAGATCCGAGACGATCTGCCCCCCATCGAGTTGGCACTTCAATTTCAACAAGCGCTCATCGGAACTACGGTGCTCTGGGCGCTAAACCCTTCAAGACCCCTGCCTGATTGTTTGAAGGAGATGACCAACGTTTTATGGTCCGGTATTCGAGCTCCTCAAACGGACGGGCAGAAGTCCGGCTAGATCGGGCCGGTCGTAACCAGGGCCGGACAGTTCCGGAAATGGGTGATTTGATGTTGATTCAAATGGCCGGAGCGTCGTTACCAAGAAAGAAACCACGTCAAAGTGAGAGAGTTTTGCACGAATAAATGGAGATTATTCACATGAAGACACGTTCTGTAATAGCTCTCGCGGTGGCCTGCCTCTCAGCCCTGGTCTTCGCAGGATGTGAGAAGAATGCCCAGTCCGCGTTCCAGCGCCCGCCGGCGCCGGTATCAGTCGCTGCCGCCGTGGCGCAGGACGTGCCCATTTACCTTGACGGCGTCGGCAAGACCGTCGCGAGAGAAGTGGTCTCTGTCCAGCCGCAGGTGTCGGGCCGCATTACCAAGATTCATTTCACCGACGGCGCTGACTTGAAGGTCGGGGACCCGCTCTTCACCATCGACCCACGGCCGTACCAGGCGCAACTCCACTTGGCCGAGGCCACTCTGGCAGAAAAAAAAGCAGCATTGGAACTGGCCAAGATCGATTTCGACCGCTATGCCGGACTCCTTAAGACAAAATCCGTCTCTCAGTCGGACTACGACCAAAAAAAGAACACTTTAGAAATAGATAAAGCCCAAGTCGAAGAGAGCCAAGCTCAGCTCGACACTGCGCGTCTGAATCTAGAATACTGCTACATCCACTCGCCCATAGACGGCCGTGCAGGGCAAAGGCTTGTAGACATAGGAAATGTCGTGGCTGCAAACACCGGCTCGCTCCTCGTCATCGAACGACTAGATCCAATCTACGCTGATTTCACCATTCCCGAAAACGACCTTACAGCCGTACAGCGGAACATGGATCGGGGCACACTCAAGGCACAAGTGCGACTGCCGGATGAGCCCGACAAACCACGCGTGGGAAGCCTAACCTTCCTAGACAATTCCGTCCAGGAAAGCACTGCAACGGTCAAGCTGCGTGTCACCGTCCCCAACAAAGATCATCACTTCTGGCCAGGCCGGTTCGTCAAGGTACGCCTCATCTTGCGCATGTTGCGAAGAGCGGTGATCGTCCCGGCAGCCGCACCTCAGATGTCTGCAAAGGGGCCATTCGTGTACATCGTCAAGGACGATTCGACCGCGGAGCTGCGTCCGGTTAAGCTTGGCCAGCGGCATGATGAATTCGTCGTAGTAGCCCAAGGGGTCAAACCGGGCGAACGGGTGATCACCACTGGTCAACTCGCAGTGATGCCTGGAGGCAAGGTTGCTGTGGTGAAGCCTCCCTCCAAGGGAAATCCATCCGCATCTAACCCGGAGGACAAGTCATGACCCTCTCGGAACCTTTTATCCGTCGCCCGGTCATGACCGCGGTCTTGACGGTTTCGGTCATCCTGTTCGGCGCGCTAAGTTACCTGCGACTTCCGGTGGACGCGTTGCCGGTGGTGGATTATCCGGTCATTCAGGTCGATGTGGACTACCCGGGGGCGAGTCCCGACACAATGGCCAACAACATTGCTACCCCCCTGGAGCGACAGTTCATGCAGATTCCTGGTATGGAACTCGTGACCTCCAAGAGCACCCAGGGGCATACTACTATGACGCTACAGTTCGTCCTGGAAAAGAGTATCGACGCGGCAGCCACGGACGTGCAGAGCGCCATCACGCAAGCCAGTGGGAGCCTCCCGGTCGATCTGCCCTCACCTCCGACTTATTCCAAAACCAACCCCAACGATCAACCGATCTTGTACATCGCACTGACAAGCGACTCAGTAACACGTGGCAAGCTCTATGATTATGCGAACACCCAGGTAGGAGAGAGGATCAGTATTCTACCGGGCGTGAGCCGTGTAAACGTGTACGGCACGAAGTCCGCTATTCGTATCAAGGCTGACCCGTCCAAAATGTGGGCTCGCGGTATAACTATGGATGACTTGGCCGCTGCCATCAAGATGGGCACTAGCTATTTAGGAGCTGGGCAATTCGACAGTGCTTCAGGTACTGCATTGCTCCGCCCCGAGGGCCAACTGGAAAACGCCAAAGCGTACGGCAATCTTATAGTTGCCACCAAGAACGGCGCACCGGTGTACCTGCGCGATGTGGCCAAAGTCGTTGACTCGGTCCAGGACGAGCGGATCAACATGCGTTTTTGGCTTAGAGGTTACCCTGTTCCGTCCGCCACCGTCGTCGTGGCCGTATTCCGCCAGGCCGGCTCCAATGCAGTCGCGGTGGCAAAGAGCGTCAGTGACTTGCTGCCGGGGATCAGTGCGGAACTCCCGCCGTCTGTTCGCCTCACGACGATTTATGACCGCTCGCAGACCATCGTACACTCTGTCGATGATGTGCAGTTAACGCTCGTCATCGCATTTTGCCTGGTGGTACTGGTTATTTTCCTCTTTCTGGGGCGAGCCACTGACACCCTGATACCTGTCGTGGCGCTCCCTTTATCGCTGCTGCTCACGTTCGTAGCAATGCGGGTGCTGGGATACAGCCTTGACAACCTCTCACTCATGGCGCTCACACTCGCCATCGGGTTCCTTGTCGATGACGCGATCGTGTTCCTTGAAAACACAGTGCGTCGGATGGAGCATGGAGAGAAGGCGCTCCAGGCAGCCATTAACAGCGCCCAGGAGATCAGTTTTACTATTCTTTCCATGACCATTTCGCTCGCGGCGGTGTTCATCCCGCTTGTCTTCATGTCTGGACTGGTGGGCCGCATCTTTCGGGAATTCGCCATCACCATCGTGGTCGCGATCTTCGCTTCCGGCGTTGTGTCGCTGACACTTACTCCCCTCATGTGTGCACGCCTGCTCACCGACCGAGGTCCGGACTCCAAACAAACATGGATGGAACGAGTGGTCGGTGGGGCGGAGAAGCGTGTGCTTGCAGCTTACGGCCGGTCGCTCTGGTGGTTCTTGAGACGGCGATGGATCTCGGCACTTGTGTGGATAGTCTGCCTTGTCGGCACGGTGGGGCTGTTCATGCTAATCCCGAAAACCTTCCTTCCCGTCGGGGACAGTAGCTTTATCTGGGGGGTCATGATAGCCAGCGAAGGTTCCTCTCCCGAACAGATGCGGGTCCTTCAGGACAAGGCTGATGAGCTGATCAGACAAGACCCTAGTGTCGAGGCCACCTTCACAATGACTGGAAACAGCTCGTTTTTGTCCTCTAACCAGGGATTGTTGCTCTGTTTCCTGAAGCCCCCTGAGGAACGTGCCCCGATTCAAAACGTTTCGGGTCGGTTAAAGGGACAGACTGGCAGCGATTCCCGGCCTCTTCCCGATTTTGCGGCCCTTTCCGGTGTTGGAGATCAGCACAGGCGCTACAAGCCGTAACCAAGGGCAGTATGCTTTTTCCGTTTCCGGCGTGAATCCGAAGCAGGTCTACAAGGTGTCGGAAAAGCTCATGGGCAAGCTGAGAGGATATCCGGGATTTGCATCGATCTCCTCGGACTACTTCCACAAGACTCCGAACCTGGACATAGAAATTCGCCGAGACCAGGCCAAGACGTATGGGGTTTCGGAGACGCGGATATTGACTCTTCTGAAGAACGCGTACGCGCAGAATTACCTCTACCTGATCAAAAAACCCGAGGATCAGTACCAGGTTATTCTGGAGGTGGCGGATGCTGAACGCTCGAGGCCCCAAGACCTCTCGCTCCTGTATATTAAGTCCGATGACGGGAGGAACCTGGTGCCGCTCAGCGCTCTGGTCTCGTGGAACACTACGCTGGGACCTCAGAGCGTGAACCACCTGAACCAGTTCCCGAGCGTGACGTTCTCCTTTGACCTCATGCCCGGGGTGGCTGTGGGTGATGCCACCAACTTTATCCAACGGGCAGCGGCGGAAGTTGTGCCTTCGACCATGCGTGCGAGCCTGCAAGGAGAGGCTCTGACGTTCCAAAACACCGTCAGTGATTTGACCATTCTGATGGCGCTGGCAGTGTTCGTAATGTATGTCATCCTGGCCATCCTATACGAGAGTTATGTCCACCCGCTCACAGTACTGTCCACTCTTCCTACGGCCATGGTGGGGGGATTGCTGACGCTCTTTCTGTTCGGGGAACAGGCGTCGCTCTATGCTTTCGTGGGCCTGTTTATGCTGATGGGAATCGTAAAGAAGAACGGGATAATGATCGTTGACTTTGCGCGCCAACGAGTTGAGGCGGGTGAATCGGCCATACAAGCCATTCACGACGCGAGCATGGACCGGTTCCGGCCCATCATCATGACAACCTTAGCCGCGGTCATCGGTGCGGTCCCCATCGCGGTGGGATTCGGGGCCGATGCAGCCTCTCGCCGCCCCCTTGGACTTGTGGTTGTCGGCGGATTGGTAGTGTCGCAGTTCATCACCCTTTACGTCACGCCGGTAATCTATTTGTACCTCGAGGAATTTCAGGAGAAGGTCCTTAACCGTACGTCATTCTTCCATTCAGGACATTTACCGGCCCCATCCGGCGGCGGCGTGGTCGTTGTTGCGCCTCGCAGGACTAGAGAGCGAAAGAGCGATACTGCATAAGAGCATTAATGTTCTGAACAACTGTGCGAACGGGGCGCAAGCGATTGCCAATTACTGCGTTTCACAAGTACGGTGCCACTTGCTCGGTAGCGCCGGCGTCCCTGCCGGCGAATCATAAACGACCGGCACAGAGGCCGGTCCTACCGGAAGAGTTTCGGCTTCAGGCATAGGCAAATCAGCATACGTGACTGAATTTAAGAAACAAATTGCTAAGTCAAGGATAGAAAGGTGTCTGAGCAATCCAAAATCGGACCGGACCATGATGACAGTTCGGGATTGGATGATCGCCGCTGCCGAGTGCGGGATGCAAAAACCTCGGACGTAGAGTTGCTGGATGCATATTCCAGGGCGATTGAGACGGTGGTGGAGGCTGTTGCTCCGGCGGTCGCCAGTATCGGCGTTCGGATCAAGTCCCGCGAAGAGCGACAGGCCTTTCCGATGGGCGGTACCGGTTCGGGTGTTGTAATTGCGCCGGACGGCTACGTCCTTACTAATAGCCATGTTGTTTCCGGTGCAGAATCGGTAGAAGTAAGCTTCAGAGACGGGATTACCCATCACGCCACACTTGTGGGCGAAGATCCTCCGACTGACCTTGCAGTAATTCGTGTGGACCGATCGGGACTGCCTTATGCTGCCATGGGTGATTCTGGCGAGCTTAGAGCCGGTCAACTCGTGATTGCCATAGGTAATCCTTTGGGATTTGACTCGACGGTGTCGATAGGCGTGGTAAGCGCTCTCGGCCGAGCACTTCGGAGCCGAGACGGCCGGTTGATTGAGAACATCATTCAACACACTGCGCCTCTCAATCCGGGCAACTCGGGCGGCCCCCTGGTTGATTCCCGAGGTCGTCTGGTCGGCATCAATACCGCCATAATAGCAATGGCCCAGGGAATTGGGTTTGCCATCCCCTCCAATACGGCAAATTGGGTTGTACCACAGTTGATAACACAGGGGCGTGTCAGACGCGGCCACCTTGGACTTGTGGCAGGCATACGTCGGCTGGATCGGCGCATGGTAAGGCTGCACAATCTGTCGGTTGAGCACGCTGTTGAGACAATTAGGGTGTATCCAGGCGGCCCCGCAGATCGTGCAGGAATGCGTGATGGGGACATTATCGTGGCGATGGCTGACAAGCCGGTCGGCACACTGGATGACCTGCATCGCTTCCTGACTGAATGGCCGGTGGGTCAACCGGTGAAAATTACGATCCTGCGCGGGTCAAATAAGGAAGAAATTGAAGTGATTCCCTCCGAGGAGGCTTACCCGCCCAAGGACTGATTTGGCAACATTTTGTTGATACGTGTGTCTTGTCCAATATATTTGGTGGAGCTGACCATAATTTTGTGTGCCGATAAATCGTAATGAAATTCCCGAAAGAGTCAGGGCAATTTGTGTCACTGAAGGCCCTGAATTAGCCAAATTATTTTGCCGTCCGGCAGCAGATGAAGGGGGAATCCATGTCAGAGAGAATCGATGAGGAACGCTTCCAGCAGGTGAAGCTTAACGTCAACCGCAAAGAGTATGTGGTCGATGTCCCGCCCGAAACCCCGCTTTTGTGGGTGATTCGAGAAAACCTTGGCCTCACCGGCACGAAGTATGGCTGTGGCAAGGCAATCTGCGGAGCCTGTACGGTGCATGTGGATGGAAAACCCGTCCGATCATGCCGCACTCCCGTTTCCAAGGTGGTGGGTAAAGAGATCGTCACAATCGAGGGACTCTCCGCGGATGGCAATCACCCGCTACAGATGGCATGGATCGAGGAGCAAGTGCCGCAGTGTGGTTATTGTCATTCAGGCCAAATAATGACTGCCGCAGCCCTCTTGGCCGAAAAACCGAACCCATCCGACGAAGACATCGACCGTGCAATGTCTCACAGCATTTGCCGATGCGGAACCTATCAGCGAATTCGCCGCGCGATTCATCGGGCGTCACAGATGGGTGCGGGCCAGGGCCCGATGCCGGCATACGCGAGCACCCCTCGTTCGTCAGGTCTGTTGGCCGGGGAATCGGTAGGATCGTCCCTAAACGCGTTCATTCGCATCGCAACCGATGAAACGGTGACCATTGTCGTCAACCATTCGGAAATGGGTCAAGGAGTTTACACTTCCCTGCCGATGCTAGTGGCTGAGGAATTGGAGTGCGATTGGAACAAGATCATAGTAGAAGCGGCGCCTGTAGACCCGGCTTACAACCATCCCGAATGGGGTCTTCAGGCCACAGGCGGAAGTACGAGTGTACCGAGCGAGTGGGAGAGATTGCGTCGAGTCGGAGCGAGCGCTAAGGAAATGATCGTTGCGGCTGCGGCCGATGAGTGGAACGTAGACAAAGCGAGCTGCCGCGCCGAAAACGGCAGGGTCTTCAATTCGGGCGGCGAAAGCCTGACCTACGGCCAGTTGGCCGCCAAAGCCGCAAACATGCCCGAGCCCAAAGAAGTTCGGCTAAAAGAACCATCGGAATTCAAAGTTATCGGCAAGCCGATCAAACGCCTGGATACCCCCGAGAAGATAAACGGGACAGGAGTGTTCGGGATGGACGTCAACATCCCCGACATGCTCACCGCAGTGGTGGCGCGTGCCCCGGTTTTTGAGGGAAAAGTAGCGAGCTTCAATGCTGACAAGACCAGAGCAGTTCCCGGAGTTAAAGACGTAGTCCAAGTACCCACCGGAGTTGCAGTCGTTGGCACAGGCTTTTGGCCGGCAACGGTCGGCCGGGACGCACTTGAGATCGTTTGGGACGAAGGCCCGAACGCGAAGCTTTCCACTGAGAGCATGCGGGAACAGTACGCGAATCTGGCCCAAACCCGCGGAACAGTGGCGAAGAAAGAAGGCGACACTGCACAAGCCCTATCGAAAGCCGCCAAGGAGATAGGCGCCGAATATGAAGTCCCGTATCTCGCGCATGCTCCTATGGAGCCTCTGAATTGTGTGGTGGATCTGCGCGACAACAGTTGCGAAATTTGGACCGGAACCCAGTTCCAGACTGTGGATCGAAGCGCCGCGGCGCAAGTTGCAGGGCTCAATCCTGAACAAGTGAAAGTCCATACCACCTTGCTTGGAGGCGGCTTTGGGCGTCGCGCCAACCCACAGTCAGATTTCGTCGTCCAAGCGGTGCATGTGGCCAAAGCGGCCAAAAAGGCAGTCAAAGTGATATGGACTCGTGAAGATGACATGAAAGGCGGCTGGTACCGCCCGATGTGGTACGATCGAATTTCCGCAGGACTCGATGCAAATGGGGCCCCCGTAGCTTGGCATCACACAATTGTCGGCCAATCAATAATTGTCGGGACGCCTTTTGAAGGGGCCATGTTGCAGGATGGTGTAGATGTGACCTCGGTTGAAGGGGCTTATGACATGCCTTACGAGGTCCCGAACATCCTCGTTGACCTGCACAGCCCTAAGATTGGGGTTCCAGTACAGTGGTGGCGCTCGGTCGGCCATTCTCACACCGGCTTCGTGGTTGAGAGCTTCATGGATGAGCTTGCCCACGCGGCAGGGAAAGATCCCTATGAATTTCGTCGTAGGCTTCTGGCAAACCATCAGCGGGATCGAGCCGTCTTGGACCTTGCCGCAAAAGAGGCAAACTGGGGCTCGGCAGTGTCTGCCGGTCATGGTCGGGGCATAGCCCTGCACAAATCATTCGGAAGTTTCGTCGCTTGCGTGGCGGAGGCATCGGTCAGCCAGAAGGGAACGGTGCGAGTCCATAGGGTAGTGGCAGCGGTTGACTGCGGCAAAATAGTGAATCCGGATACCGTCAAGGCACAAATAGAAGGCGGAATCGTCTTTGGTCTGACTGCGGCCCTGCATGGCGCTATAACCTTGAAGGACGGCCGGGTTCAGCAGAGCAATTTCGACGACTATCCAATGTTAATGCTGGATCAAATGCCTGAAGTCAAGTTCATATCGTGAGCGAGCCAGGAACCGCCAACAGGTGTGGGAGAACCGGGTGTACCGCCCATTGCCCCGGCAGTGGGGAATGCCATCTTCGCTGTCACCGGTAAACGAATCCGGCGGCTACCTATTGATCCGGACGAGCTGAAAAAGACCTGATTCCCGGCTCATAAGGAAGGAAGAAGCGGGGGAACGTGATTCAAAGGACGTTCCCTCGCTCCTCAGATCCTGAATCAAATTCAGCGTCATGTGTGCGCGCACCCACCGCCAGCGTGTCCCGCACAGGTAAACTTCGCCTCGAACTGCGGAAGCTCCCGTTGCGTAATAAGATTAATGTTCTGTGCTACTGTCCCCTGGACCGCACGATATACCTTTATACCTTGTGCCTGGAGCCCCATCAGTGCACCCATTCCGATGGCGGCCACTACTACTGCATCAACTTCCCTTCCCCCCAGGGCTTTTAGAGGCTGGCACATGCCGTGTTCGTGGTGCAAATCGCCGTTCTGAATCTCTTCAGCGCTCATATCCCGAGTGCCTACAATGACAAAGCCGGGAGCCGATCCGAAATGGCCGTAGACAACGCTGTTCATACCTTTTAGGATTCCTGCGGAAAAGCAAATCCTCATGATGTCATCTCCTCGTTTAATCTTTCCCGAGAGGAACTTCCTTATCCTTCAATTCGAAGAGTTTGGCCTTCGGCCAATATGAGCAAATGCCTATGATTGTCAGCGAGGGATCTCGCGAGCGAACGATTGCCTCACGCGGAGAGAAAAAACTTGACAAATTTTCTCGACCGGAAAATAATTCGTTAATGCCTTAACAATCAACATACAAGTAATTCACTTACTAATGGCATACTTGCTTCTCGCATACAAACTTCGGGTTCTTTTTTGGTGTCGTGTGGTGAGCGATTAAGTCAATTCTTTTAACCTTTATTAACAAGGAGGATCCCGTGAAGAAGCTACTTGCGTTGGCGGCTGCTGTTGCTGTCTTGACTATCGGTTGGACGGCTACAACTGTACTGGGGGCTGAGCCGATCGTTATAGGAGTCCCCACTTCTCTGACATCCATAGAAGGAAAAGAGTCGCTCAGAACCGTACAAATGGCGGTGGACGAAATCAACGCGAAAGGCGGGGTCAAGGTTGGGAATACCAAAAGGCCGCTGAAGATTGAGTCCATCGATTTGCGGGATTCCTCGCCCGGCGTTCCCGTCCCTGAGGCCCTCCTCGGGATCGAGAAGATTATCACCGAAAAGAAGCCTGTCGCCCTGGTAGTGGGACCATTCCGGTCTGAGGCTTTGCTTGCAGGCATGGACATCATGTCGAAGTACAAGGTCCCCCTGCTGGGAACTATCGCCATGTCACCCAAGTCGGAGGAACTGGTCAGGAAAAACCCGGAGAAGTACAAGTACATTTTCCGTGTTTGCTTGAATGCCAAGTACCTTGTGGGATATCTGGCGAGTAATCTGGACACTGTGAAGGAGCAGTTCGGATTCAACAAGCTCTTCACCATGAATCAGGATGTGCTCTGGGCCCGGGCAACAGCCGGAGGAACAGCCAAAGTCGCTGCTGCCAAATACGGTTGGAAAGTCGTGGGAAGCGAGGTTTATCCAACGGGTGCATCAGATTTTTCAGCCGGCCTTAGCAAGGCAAAGAGCCTTGGCGCTCAGGTTATACTGCCCATCTTCGACATGCCCCAGGGCGGGATTTTGGTCAAACAAGCGCTGGCCATGAAAATACCAGCGCTGGTCGACGGATTCATCGGTCCTATGTGCGGTTCACAGGCATGGAAATCCTTCGGTGGCAAAATCGCGGGACTGATGAATTGCGACTACGAGCTCGGCAGTGCAATAGCGACCAATAAGTATCCGCCGTCCCAAAAATTCTATGACGCGTATAAAAAGAAGTATGGGGAGACGATCGAGGCGGGTCACGGCCCTGCTCCTTCATACGATGCGGTTTATATTTTGACCGAGGCTATTGAACGTGCTGGATCACTGGATCCTGACAAGGTGGTGGCAGAAATAAAGAAGACAGACCGAAAGGGTGTCATAGGCAGGATCAAGTTCGACGATGGCAATCAGGCCATTTACGGAAGCGATCCCACCAAAACGGCCGTTGGCTGCGTATTCCAGTGGAGAGACAACGGCAAGCGAGTGATTGTGTATCCGAAGCCCATCGCTGAAGGCCCCATCAAGCTGCCTGACTGGCTGAAGCCGGCCAAGTAATTTGATGGGATGCGGATCTGGCCGCGGGTACGGAAGCCCCGGATGATGCCCCTTGCGCCGTCGAGTGGAGCAGGGGGCTGCCGGGTACTCGTGGCGGTTCACCAGGGCCTCACTCCAACAGCCTCGCAAGTGACAAACTCGAGTGCTAACCTGCGGGCGCTGCTGTGTGGTTGAAGTCCCTTGAGAACAACATCACCACACAGCGAAAAGCGGCAAAATGACTCTTGCCGAGGAGAGATAGAATGAATTTGTCCTGCAACTTGGAACGGTCGGCTCTTTTCTTCCCGGACCGACCGGCCGTGAGCGAAGGCGGGACAGAGATCACTTACGGAGAACTCAACACCCGCGCTAATCGGATAGCGACCGGGCTCATGAGGATGGGAATTAGACCCGGAGATCATGTCGGTCTTTGCGCGGCCAATTCTGCCGACTGGATCGGCTTCTACTTCGGTGTACTGAAGGCGGGCGCCATCGCCATCACATTGTCCAGTCTCCTCAAGGGCGAGGAACTGACTCTGCTGCTAAACCATTCAAAGCCAAGATATGTTTTCACAACTGATGACAAACTAGATAGTTTGGAGAACTTGCGGGAATCGGCGGGAATCGAGAAAACTGTTTGCCCGCAGGGCGACTTGTCGCTGCCACGACTTCTGGAGATGGGAACGGAATCTTTCAGGGCTGTAGACAGAGACCGCACAGACACCGCCGCAGTGCTCTACACCGGCGGCACGACCGGGATTCCCAAGGGAGTCATGTTGAGCCACGAAAGTATCAACGCCGGCAGTCACAATGTCGCCTATTACGAACGCTCCTCGGAGACGGACCGTGCCCTGTGTTTTCTTCCTTTTAACCATGTCTTCGGTCAGATCCACATCATGAATGCTACGATCCTGAGCTGCGGATGTGTCGAGATTCTTCCGAACTACGATATGGAGCAGGTTCTGGAACTCACGAGCGCAGGGCGAGCAACAAAGTTCTTCGCCGTACCTACAATATATGCCCGTCTCCTGACTGTAGACGACCTCAAGAAGAAACTCGGCAGAATCCGATACAGCTTTTCCGCAGCGGCAAGCATGGCAGCCGAAATAGTTCGTCAGTGGAAGGAACAAACCGGTCTCACGATCCACGAAAGCTACGGAATGACCGAGACGGCAACCGCTGTAACATATAATCACTATTATCACCACGTTGTCGGCTCTGTAGGCACGACGGTGGCCGGTGTGGAGGCCCAGATCAGAGATACCCATGGGAACCGGATGGCACCGGGGCAGGAAGGTGAGATATGCGTCCGAGGACCTAACGTCTTAAGGGGATACCTGGAAAACCCGGAAGCAACGAAAAATGCATTCTGGGAGAATGGCTGGTTTCGTACCGGAGACATTGGTACTTTTGATGAGAACGAGTACCTTTACATTGTAGATCGGCTCAAAGATATGATCATCACTGGCGGAGAAAACGTTTATCCCCGTGAAGTGGAAGAAGTCATTTATACTGTTGCCGATGTGCAAGAATGTGCGGTGGTAGGACTTCCGGACAAGGAGTGGGGCGAAAGGGTGGCGGTCTTTATCGTGCCGCGGCCGGGGCGGGAAATCCTCCCAGAGGGCATGAAGCTATATTTGAAGGACCGCTTGTCGGCTTTCAAGGTCCCCAAAGATTACGTGGTGCTGCCGGAACTTCCTAAAAGCGCGGCCGGCAAGATCCTGAAGCGAGAGCTGAGGAAACAATTCGCCGTCAAAAATGGAGGATGATGCTGGCAAGATAAGTCGGGAAGCGCTCGCCCATGCCGCTGGGTCCGGGTTGAAGGTTTTTTCCGCGATCTGGAGTTGACAGACAAGGGAAATGGATCGTCTTGATTAACCGATCTTTTTACCAATCGAGGAGAAATGGCATGAAAAAACTTTCTGTGGCCGTTGGATTGCTCGCTATCTTAGCAATACTCGGGATGACGACTCCAGCTCTGACGGAGCAGCCAATACTAATCGGGGTGCCGACCGCTCTTACTACTGTGGAAGGCAGAGAATGCCTCAAGGCCGCCCAGATGGCGGTTGACGAGATCAACGCCCGAGGCGGGGTGAAAGTTGGTAAAGTTAAGCGGCCCTTGCAGATGGAGACCACCGACCTGCGTGACGCGTCCCCCGGAGTTCCGGTTTCCGAAGCGCTTCTCGGCCTGGAAAAAATCATAACCGAAAAGAAGATTTCAGCCATATTGGTGGGGCCGTTCCGCTCCGAGGCCCTGCTGGCGGGAATGGACATAATTGCCAAATATAAGATCCCCACATTGTGCACCATTGCCATGACTCCCAAGACAGCGGAAAAATTCAAATCCGATCCTGCAAAATACAAATATTATTTCCGTGTTTGCGTCAACGCGATTCATTTTGTGCGCAACATGGTGTCCACTCTGGATTTCATGAAGAAGCAATTCGGATTCAACAAGCTCTATGCGATGAATCAAGACGTGCTTTGGGCTCGGGCTACTGTGCAAGGAACCGAGAAGGTGGCGTCGTCAAAATTCGGATGGGAAATCCTCGGAACCGAGGTGTATCCCACCGGCTCGTCGGATTTTTCAGCAGGTCTCATGAAGGCAAAAAGCAAGGGTGCTCAAGTCATCTTCCCGGTCTTTGACATGCCTCAGAGCGGGATTCTTCTCAAGCAATGGCGAGCGCTGAAGATCCCCGCGGTGGTCATGGGTTATATTGCGATGATGACCGGTCCGGGAGCTTGGAAAACCTTCGAGGGGAAGATCGGCGGGCTTATGAACGCCAGCGCTGAAATTGGCAGCGGGATTGGGCCGAAAAAATACCCGCCCGCGAAAACATTCTATGATGCCTACCAGAAGAAGTACGGTGTTCCCATGGAAGCCGGTCATGGACCAGCCCCTACTTATGATGCGGTGTACATTTTGGCTGAAGCCATTGAACGAGCTGGATCGCTTAACCCCGACAAGATAGTTGAGGAGATGCAGAAGACGGACCGCAAAGGCGTTATCGGAAGAATCAAGTTCGACGATGTCCATCAGGTTATCTATGGTGACGACCCTACTAAGACCGCTGCCGGTTGCATGTCGCAATGGACAGACGAAGGTCACAGAGTCGTGGTATTTCCCAAAACCCTGGCAGAAGGGTCCATCAAGATGCCTGCATGGATGAAAGCACCTAAATAGTCTTTGCGAGGCGGCACGTCAGCAGACTCCCCCGACGCTTTCCGGTCGCGAGGTCGCCGGGGGACAGACAACAAACGCAGTTTTGGTGAAGAGGTTCTCATTGCCGACCCGACTGAATGGCGCATACGCGAAAGGAAACTAAATGCTCGAAGTTACTCTGATCTACGGATTCGTGAACAGCATCATATTGGCCCTCATTGCGCTGGGCTTCAGTCTTACTTTCGGTATCAGCGGAGTTTCCAATTTTGCCTATGGCGCCATGTACGTTCTGGCTGGATTTGCAACGTGGATATTCATACACAAGCTTGCAATCCCGTTCTTTCTCTCCGCCATACTTGCCGTGCTGCTTACCGCAGCTCTAGGGGCAGCTCTCTACAGATTCGTGCTACTCCGGGTCAGAGGGCTCGTGATCTCGGAAGTTATCGCAACTTTTGGCGTGGGTCTCGCCATACTCGAGACGTTTCGTTACCTCGGGTTCACCGGATTTGAATACACCCTGCCGCCGTTCACGGATGGAAGTGTGATGATCGGAAACACGTATGTGGATGATCAGCGTCTATGGATAGTCGGAATCGGGATTTTACTCGCCGTCGGGTTATACCTTTTCACACACTACACACGACTAGGGCTCGCTTTCAGAGGTATAGCTCAGGACGAAAGGACGGCCTTATCCTTGGGCATCAATTCGGATAGAATCGCCGGGATAAGCGTTGCCTTTGGCTCGGGTTTGGCTGCTGTTGCCGCGATCTTGATTCTCCCGAGAGGCACGATATCCGTAAATGAGGGATATGACGTCCTCATCAATGCGATGGCGGTCTGTATAATAGGTGGCTTGGGCAGCACAGTCGGAGTCATAGTGGCTTCCTTCATGATAGGGTACGCTCAGATGATTACCGATACTCTTTCCGGACCTCACTGGAAGATGATCGTATCCTTGGTGGCCATCCTCATTATCCTGGTCGTGAAGCCATCGGGCCTGTTCGGGAAGCAGAAAGAGCTGGAAGAGCGAATATAGAGTAGATGCTGAGAACAATGTCCGTTTAGCCGACATAACCGTCAACTCCTTTCCAAAGGAAAAAAAGGGGCCGCCCGCCTCACCGGCGTGTCCCGACAACTTCGGTGGCGCAGTGAAACAACTACGAAAAGAAAGAGTAGATCGCGGTATAAGAGCCCGATCCGATGACATTTTTGTCCTTACTTCCTATCGGGAGATGATGTATGTGGCGGTTCCGCCGGCCCTGCCCATCGTGGTGCTCTTGGTCCTACCGCTTATTCTCCCGTCATACTGGCAGAAAGTCCTCCTTCAGACGGCTGTTTTCGGCCTCTTGGCTATGAGTTGGGATTTTCTTGTGACCGCGGGAATGGTTTCCCTCGGGCAAGCTCTGTTTTTCGGATTGGGAGCTTATATTGCCGGTTGCCTCGATCATTTCGCCGGCTTTCCTATATGGCTCACCATACCTCTGGCAACTGTTCTGGGAGGAGCCTTGTCGATGATTTGCCTGCTGCCCGTGTTGAGGCTGCGAGGCATATACTTCTCAATGGTCACCCTGGTGTTGCCCATGATGCTTGAGCGCATCGTCGAGGCCACGGGTATGCTGGGCGGGACAGAAGGACTGACAGGTTTAAAAACGTTTCCAAACGACTGGGTGGCGATCTACGTTGTAGTGATTGCTCTGCTCATAGCACTGTTTGCATTCCGCAGACTGGCGGCATCAGATTACGGACTAGTGCTGAAGGCAATCAAGGACAATGACAATTCCGTCATGAGCGCAGGGATCAATATATATTGGATGAAAGCGCAGGCGCTTTTCATTGCTGCATGTGTAGGTGCTTTTTGCGGCGCATACATGACTCACGAGTACATGTTTGTAGGCATGCCTGATTTTGCACTGGATTATTCCATACTGCCGTTGGCGGCCGCGGTTGTGGGGGGAATGGGAACCTTTGCCGGTTCTCTCATGGGAGCTTTCATCCTGGTGCCGCTTTCCGAGGCACTTCGCGGCATCGGCGGCCTTCGCACGGTCTTATATGCGATTTTTCTAGTAGTTTTCATAGTTTCACTTCCCGAAGGGATTTTCCACTATATCCAGCGCAAATATCAGCAGTTTGAGCGGTGGGTGGAAACGGAAGGCTGAAGCCCCCAGCAACATTCAATAGAGGCCCCAAATTTATGAACGAAGCAACTACAATGGACAACCGAGATGTGATCCTGAGCGTTCGCGACGTGAGCAAGAGCTTCGGCGGTGTGCGAGCGGTGGTTGGCGTTAGTTTCGACCTGCACAGAGGCGAGTTGTTGGGCATAATAGGCCCGAACGGGTCGGGAAAGACCACTTTGGTTAACCTCATAACCGGGTTTCTTGCTCCTAACTCCGGGACCATCAACTACGAAGGTCGGAACATTACAGGTTTGATGCCCTATAAGATAGCAAGGCTCGGCATCGCACGCACGTTTCAGATGATTCGGCCTTTCGCGGAACTTCCGGCATTCAAGAACCTGGTGATTCCTCTTTATTCCCCCCGCGTCCAAAGCCTTTCGGGCGGAAAATACGGCGACCGTGACTCAGTGGCAAAAGACCTTCTGGAGGAAGTGGGTTTCGAGCGCGAGTCGGCAGTTACCTTCAAGGCTTCCGGAAGCTTGCCTCACGGGTATCTGAAGCGCTTGGAGCTGGCAAAATGTCTGGCGCTTCGAGCGGACTTGATTATACTTGATGAACTGTTTTCCGGGCTCAGCATAGCCGAACTGGCGAGCATCGTGCCGATCATTGAAAAGCTCATGACAGAAGGCAAGAGTGTGATCATGATAGAGCACCGTTTACGCGAATTGTTCCGCATCGCGGACCGTGTGGTGGTGCTAAACTATGGAAGGGCTATAGCTGACGGCCGGCCTGCCGACGTAATGGAAAAGTCAGAGGTGAAGCAAGCTTATCTCGGCACCGAGTAGTGGAACCATTTTCTTGGCTGCCGGTGCGTTAACCGCCGGAACTTGAACTCTGCAATCAGGGGACCTTATGCTTGAAATATCCAACCTCATGGTCTTTTACGAGAACGCCCTGGCGCTGAACGACTTCAGCATGAAAGTCGATCCGGGGTCCATTGTCGCCGTTATCGGCTCCAACAGCGCGGGCAAGACCACGCTGATGAATACTATTTCCGGACTGATCATCGATACCAAGATCAAGGAACAGCGAAAAGGCGGTGAAAGGATCACTCTTTACGGAACCGTAAAGTTCGAAGGTGAAGACATCACCAACATGTATCCCAGCGATCGGGTTGAGAGGGGCATGGTGCTCTGCCGAGAGCGGCACCCCATATTCCCCGAGTCGGACCTCGTTGAGAACTTGAAGATTGCGGGATACTTGCGTAAAAGATCAGACGTGAAGAAGACGATAGATTACGTGTTTCACCTCTTTCCCACTCTCGTACGACTCAAAACTCGGAAGGGCGGGTTTCTTAGCGGTGGCGAGCAACAAATGCTCACCATCGGCATGGCCCTCATGGCGAAACCGAAACTTCTGTTACTAGACGAACCTCTGCTGGGCTTGAGCCCTGTGATGCAGACTGCTCTCGTGGACGCTATAAAAACAATCCGCGCTGAAACCGGCCTTACCATTGTGATATCCGAACAGTTCGCACGACCCATCCTTCCCATGATCGACCACGGCCACATCCTTGAGAACGGCATGCTTACCATGGAAGGCAGCGGCCCGGAGCTAATGGACAACCCTGAGGTGAAGGCAGCGTATTTCGGTGTGTAAACGGAGGATTTTCCCATGACGTCGGAACCGGAGTACCCCACCATATTCAAAGCCTTTGAGGCAATGGCGCAGAAGTACCCAAATAAGGCCGCGGTGGTGTTTCTCGGCACGAAGTACTCTTACCGAAAACTGCTCAATATGGCCGAACGGTTCGCAGCATCCCTCGCTTCTGTCGGCCTGAAAGAGCGTGATCGCATCGTGATGTATGTTCCTAACTCGATCCAATTTGTTGTCGCATGGCTGGGGATTCAGAGACTGGGTGGAGTTGCCGTCCCCATTACTCCGATCTACACCGATGCGGATCTCAAATACATCGCTACGGATACTGGTGCAAAAGCCGTTGTCTGCTCCGATAGGAATTACGGCTATGTCAAGCGCTCCATGCCCGACACCTCAATCGAACAGGTTATCATCACGAATTTGGCTGACTTGCTGCCAATGTGGAAACGGGTGTTCGGACTCATCGCGGACAAAGTCCCTAGGGGCAAGGTAGAGAAGACCGATTTCATCAACCTTATGAAGGACATGCTCTCCGAATCCCATCCTCCGGCCCCGGAACCGAGCGCGGGCAAAGACGACGTCGCAGAGATCCTGTATACCGGTGGAACGACCAAACACCCGAAAGGCGTTCCGATTTCACACGGCTTATTCCTTGTTTCTTCCGAGGAACAGCTTTCGGTCCGGGATCCGTTATTCCCCAAAGATAGGGACGTCATCCTGGGTGGTGCTCCGCTGTTTCACGTTCTGGGACAGACTTGCAGTCTGTCCACGATTATCGTCGGTGGCGGCACTATACTCGTGAGCCCCCGAGTCAATCTCGACGCGGTCTTCGACTCTATACAGCGATACAGAGCTACTAGCATAATCGGTGTCCCTGCATTTTATCGAATGGTTTTAGAGCACGTGCGAGTCGATCAATACGACCTTTCCGCGCTTAAGTATTGCTTCTCAGGCGGGGACGTCCTTCCCTTGGAAGTCTCGAATCGCTGGAAAAAACGCTTCGGAATCGACATCGTTCAGGGCTACGGCGCGACTGAAACATGCGGTGGAATTGTCATGGGTCCGACTGGCAGGCAGATCCCTCCTCTGACCATGGGTTTGAAACTGCCCAGCAAGCAAATCATGGTCGTCGATTCTGACGGTACGAATCCGGTTGAGATGGGGCAACCCGGAGAACTACTGGTCTCATCGGACAGGATGGTGAGAGCATATCTCAACAAACCGGAGGAAACCAAAGCTTCATTCGTCGAGATAAAAGGACGACTTTGGTACCGGACATCGGACATCGTCAAGCAAGATGAGAATGGATTTCTGTATTTCGTGGACCGGACCGCCGATACTATCAAGCATAAAGGCTATCGGGTCTCAGCGTCCGAAATAGAAGCGGTCCTACAGGAACATCCGGCAGTGATCGAATCATGCGTGGTGGGAGTGCCCGATCCGAAGGTGGGGCAGCGCATCAAAGCCTTCGTCGTCCTCAAGAAGGATGTGAAGGGGATCACAGGTTATGAGCTGATACGCTGGTGCAAGGGCAAGCTGGTTCAATACAAGTTACCACAATACATAGAGTTTAGAGATATGCTGCCAAAATCGAAAGTGGGAAAACTGCTTCGGCGAGAAATCCGTGCTGAAGAGCGAAAGCGTACCGAGACCTAGTCCTCTGTTCCTCAAGAGCCTGGAGACCCATCTCCGCTATCATTCTGTCATTTCGAGGACGGAACATTAGGACTTTGCCAAAACTGTAAACATATCAACTTGAGGAGATGGCGATGAAAAAAGAAATCGCTGCTGCATCGGTTCTCTTTTTGGCTTTGTTTTTCACTTTTGCAATATTACACAGAGCTGCGGCGGAGGAACTGATTACTGTAGGACTCAGCCTGTCCCCCACCGGCCCCCCGAGCATTGCGAAAACTACAGAGGCGCTCGAAAGCGGAGTCCGCGATTGTATCGAGATGGCAAATGAGGAAGGAGGAATCAACGGCAAGAAGCTCCGATGCGTTATGGAAGACGATCAATACAAGCCGGCGGTGGGCGTGCGGGTTTTTGAAAGCATGATGGGCAGATACAACCCGCTGTGTTTTTTTGGCTCGGGCACGCCGGTAGCATTGGCTACCGTACCTCTGATTAAAAATCGTTACAAAGTCCTCTATACATCTCCCTCTTTTTCAGCGAAGCTGGCGTTCAGCGGGGTTCCCTCAGTCTTTGTGCTGGGCCCGACATACGGGGACCAGTTTGCTGTTGCTCTCAAGCACATCGCAAAAACCCATAAGGATGCAAAAGTAGCTTTCTTTTACTCCCAAGGCCCGTTTGGCGAGGATCCCCTGCCCTACGGCCGCGTCATGGCTCATAGATTGGGACTGAAATTGGTCGCCGAGGTGGCCGGTGACATCAAGGGTGGTGACTATTCGAAACAAATTGAGGAACTCAAGCGCAAAAACCCGGATTTCGTCCTTTTGCAAGGTTGGGTCGGTCCTCAGAATGCGACTTTGATCAAGCAATGCCACGACGGTGGGCTGAGCAGCAAATTTATTGTCATGATCTGGGGTGCCGATAAGAACGTAGTTGAGGCACTGGGGCCGGACGGGCCGACATTTCTGGCGGTGAGTCCCTATTCTTACTGGTGGATGAAAGACGTGCCGATGATAAAGAAGATTCGAGACTATACGGCGAAGCATTATCCTAACATCAAATACCGAACCTTGAACTATCTCGTGACATTCACCGCGGGGAAGATCTTTGTGGAATGCCTCAGAAAAGCGGACACTGCGGGTCAGTTGAACGGGGCGGGCTTGGTCACTGCGCTCCAGTCCCTAAAGAATTTCGACACAGGAGGGCTCACGCCACCGTTGACAATCAAGGACAACAGGTTTCCCATCGCTCGAATTTTACAATCGAATCCCGCTAAGGGGATATTGGAACCAGCGTCGGACTGGATCAAGTTTTATTGAGCGATTCCGGATTCTGTTGTTGTGCCTCAAAAGGTAATTCGTCGGCGATAAGGTCTAAGCGTTGACAATTTAACTGTTTATTGTTAACATATTTAGTAAAATAGCTGCCTTCGGAGATCGTTGCAATACCATGTCTGATCACCACTACAAGAGCGACATGAGTATAGACGAGAGAGTGCTGATGGCGATGGTCCGAATCGCCGAGCGCTTCAAGAGAAACGCTTCGGCGGTGGTTAAGAAATGGGGCCTAACGTTCTCTCAATATAATCTCCTCAGAGTTTTGGATGCTTCCGAGAACGGCCAAAATACTATGAGGAATGTGAACAGAATCATGTTGGTTTCGAGCGCCAACATGACAGGTATCGCCAAAAGATTAGAACAAAGCGGATTCATTGTTAGGACAAGCGATCCTAAGGATGATCGTCTGAAGAGGTTGCAAATCACGCCGGAAGGAATTCAGGTGTTGAGGGACATCTCCGACCGGAAAGAGCGGAGCTTCAAAAGATATCTGACCGCATATTCCGATGAACAAAAATCCGAACTCCTGAACGTGTTGAGAGATATCCTGCGCCAAACAAAGGATGAACGGTAAGTCTGATCGTAGTGTTTGCCGGGATCCACCGAATTAGTAGCTCCAGCAGCTAACGATCACAATCACTAGGACGACGCCTCAATTGATTGACGAGTGATGCTGTGGCCATCAGATCAAATTTGGATTTCCGCCTGATTTGAGAGGGAAAAGTGCAGAGCAGAAACGTGCACTCTTGAAATCCGCAGGCTGGAAGAAACAGTCTCAAAATTATTTTGATGACCGGAATCGTGCTACGACGTCAGCCCGGTGCTGAAGCACTGGGCTACTTTCTATCGCCCCGATGGGGCTTAGATTCAAGCGTCTCGGAGGGACCGCAGATAGTAGCCCGGTAATTCATTGCCGGGAAAAAAGAGCTTCGTGCTACGAATTTCGTGTATCGAACGGTTTTGAGACACTTTCGGAAAGCCTGTGCCACTAACTTGGATCATTTGGAATTGCTCCTCATAGGTGGGGCGGACTTTCCAGTCCGCCGAATCCGCACGAGTGAGCTTCAATCCCCGTGGGATGCGGTTCGCTTCGCTCACCACATCCCACGCGGCTTAGAAACATGCCTTTCCCGCCAGCATGTTACCCTCTTTTGAATTGCACCTGCGCGGCCGCGACCTCTTGCAAACGACGTGATGGCTCTTCACTTTCAAGATGCTTCAGAATCTTCTCCGGAGTTATGGGCAGATCTTTACACCGATACCCCGTCGCGTGATACACGGCGTCCGAAATCGCCGGCGCTGTGGGAGACGCAAGACCTTCTCCACACTCTTTGGCCCCCAGCGGTCCCTCCGGTTCGTACGTGTCAATGTGGGCGACTTGGCTGGGCGGCATGTCCGTGGCCATTGGCATTTTGTAATCCGCGAAGTTGGTGTTGAGAGTTTGGCCCCCGTCCATCACGAATTGCTCGGACAAGGCATACCCCAGGCCCATCTGAATTGAACCGGCGAGCTGGCCTTCAACCGCCCTGGGGTTTATCACCGTGCCGCAATCGTGGGCCGTCCACATCTGCTTGACCTCCACGAGACCTGTTTCTTTATCGACCTCCACCTCAGCCACTTGAGCGCCGAAACCGAAAGCAGGCGTCACCATTCCCTTGTCCCTCGGAGTGTAAGAGCCGCGGGCCACAAGCGGTTCTCCCCTGTTTGCCTTTTGCACCATAGCGACGGCTTCTCCAAAGCTCATTCCATAGGAGGACTTGGCTTTGGACTGAACTCTTCCATCCTTGCATTCGAGCTCGTGTATGACGTTAAGATTGAACCGGGCCGACACCGCTCCAAAAATCTGCTCCCTAATCTTCTTCGCGGCATCCATGACGGCATTTCCCGCCATGAGTGTCAGCCGGCTCCCCCATGCGCCCAAGTCGGCCTGAGGGGTCATGGACGTGTCCGCGGAAGTGATGCGGATATCCTCCATTTTTAGCCCAAGCTGCTCCGCCAGAATCTGTTTGAGAACTGTATCCGAGCCCTGCCCGATGTCGGCCGCCATGGTCAGGAGGTGCACGGTGCCGTCGGCAAAAGCCCTGACTTCTGCCGCAGAAAACGGATACTGGGTATTAAACCAGTTAAACACACCTCCAGAAATAAAGCTGTAGCAACCGATACCAATTCCTTGACCCGGTTTGAGGTTATTCCGTTTCTCCTCCCACCCGCTCATCTCAGCGACCGCTTTTATGCTATCGATGAAGCCGCAGCTACTGATAGTAGCCACGTCAGGAATTTCATCTCCAGTAACCTGGGCGTTTTTGAGTCTGATATCAATCGGATCGAGCCCTAATTCTTCCGCGGCCAGATTCATCTGGATTTCACTGGCGTAAAGCGATTGCGGCGCGCCGAAACCGCGCATCGCACTCGCGGGCGGCTTGTTGGTATAAACGTGTTGCCCGTGGAACCGATAGCTGGGATAGCGGTACAACATAGCGCCGAAATTGCCGCACAAGAACGTTGCCGTGGGACCCATCGCATTGTATGCACCGCCATCCAGCAAGATTTTCAGATCCTTGGCAACGAGCGTCCCGTCCTTTTTGAACCCCACTTTGGAGTGAATCTTCATGGGATGCCTGCGCCTACCTGCAAGAAACTCCTCTTCTCTGCTGAGAGTGAATTTCACCGGCCGGCCTGTCATCTTCGCCATGAGCGCAGCGCAGAATTCCCATGTGCGCAATTCCATCTTTCCGCCGAAGCCACCACCCACGAACGGTTTGATTACTCTAATGTCGTTTTCTCGCATACCCAGCGTTGAAGCCAGCAGACATTGCACGATGTACGGAACTTGAGTGGAAGTCCAGAGGGTAATTCTGCCATCCAGATCGACTTGGGCTATCGCCGCGCACGGCTCGAGATATGCGTGGCTCACTCCGTGAACGTTGAAAGTGTCTTCCCTCACGTAGTCCGATTCCGCAAACCCCTTTTCCACGTCGCCATATTTGATCTTTCGATTGACGCTGACGTTGGAGGGACAGTAATCATGGAGAACCGGGGCGCCCGGGTGTGTGGCTGAATCAACATCGAAGACTCCAGGCAGTTCTTCATATTCCACCTTAATGAGATCCAAGGCTTCTTCTGCGATATCTTTGTCTATGGCTGCCACTGCGGCAACCTCGTCGCCGATGAACCGCACCTTGTCAACCGCCAAAGGATACTCGTCCTGCGTCTCAGCAAACAGACGCCAGTTGCCATACTTGATCTTGGGCGTGTCCTCCGCTGTGATCACGCATTTCACCCCAGGCAGGGAAGCTGCTTTGCCGGTGTCGATATGTTTGATAAGAGCATGCGGAAGCGGGCTTCTTAACATCCGGCCGTGAAGCATACCCGGCAACTTCATGTCATCCGTGTATACGGCGGCTCCCCTTGCCTTGACCGGAGCATCCGTACGCGGCACATCCTTTCCTATTATGTTGTATTGTTTCATGGTTCTTTCCTTTCCGTATGCGCTAGCCTCGCCTCGCCCTCGCATGAGCTTCTTGAAGGGTTCGCCGGGTCAATACCGCGACCATTCTTTTTCGCCATTCAGAGCTTGCTCTCACATCAGAGATAGGCCTGGCTTCTGCCGCGGCTTGGTCTCCGGCCCTGTCAATGAGTTCATCCGTCCATTCCCTGCCCTGCAGAAGATCTTCGGTCTTCTCTGCGCGCATAGGAATGGGTGCAACCGCACCAAGGACAATTTTTGCCTGTTTACAGCCTTCACCATTGAAATCGGCCATGACTCCGACACCCACAGCGGCTATGTCCACCCCGCAACGAGCAGATATACGCATGTAGGAAGCGCCTGACCTGGAGCGAGGCGGCGGCACATGTATGGAGGTCAAAATCTCCCCTTGTTCCATTGCCGTGAGTCCGGGTCCTTTGAAGAAGCGGTCCAGGCCCACCCGCCTTTTCGCCTTTAGGCTTGCCAGTGTGACTTCGGCGCCCATAACTATGAGGGGCGGCGCACTATCGGCCGAAGGAGCAGCATTGCAAAGGTTGCCTGCAACCGTGCCCATGTTGCGGACTTCAACATTAGCCATTACCTGAACCGAATGGGCAAGGGCCGGGTAGTGATTCAGAATGTCTGGATGGGAAGCTACTTCCGCGAGTCGTGCGGTCGCTCCGATGGTAAGCCCTTCTTTGGCATCGAAGCGAATACCGTTCAATTCCTCAATTTCGCGTAGTGCGATCACTGCCTTGGGCTTCAGACGGCCGTGAGTCATTTTGACAACGACGTCTGTTCCGCCGGCCATCACATGAGCGCCCTCCCCCTGTTCTTTCAGCAGGACCAGGGCCTCTTCCAATGTTTTTGGCGCAAAATATTCGAATTTTGGTAGTCTCATCGCTCTACCTCTCTGACTTGCTTTGCTTCATCGTTTCCGCTGCAACCGAGACGGCTTCCACAATCTGGTTGTATCCTGTGCACCTGCATAAATGCCCGGAAAGGCCGGCTCTAATTTCCTTCTCGGTCGGTGAAGCGTTGTGGCCCAAAAGTTGGAGTGCAGCCATTTCCATTCCGGAGGTGCAATAGCCGCACTGAATCGCCCCTGTTTTTACAAAAGCATCCTGTATTGGGTGTAGTTCCTCACCCGAAGGGGCCAGGCCCTCTACTGTTTTGACGGATTTTCCATCCACCGACACAGCCAAAGTCAAGCAGGAGCTGACGGTGCGATCATCCACCATGACCGTGCAAGCCCCACAATCGCCCGTTCCACAGCCGAGCTTGGTGCCCGTCAGGTTCAGGTCTTCGCGAAGCATCTCGTTGAGAGTCCGCCAAGGATCAACCGCCAGCGAGTATTCGTCGCCATTCACCTTGAATTTGATCTGGTGTTTCATTTTCTTTCACCTTTCGATGTAATGCCAATGCGCTTTCAACCGAGTAATACTTTATATAACAGTTCGTGCCGCCTGATTGTCACGGATTAAGCCCTAAACCGCGGCTGATGATTAGCTTCATGATCTCGCTAGTCCCGGCAAAGATAGACAGGCAGCGGACATCCCGATAGATTTTGCAGACTCGATATTCTTCCATGTACCCATAGCCGCCGTGGAGCTGGACGGCCTGATACGCGATTCTGTTCACCATCTCTCCGAGCCAATATTTGGACATGGAAACTTTCTGAACTATATTTTTTCCTTCGATATGTTCCTTTATCAGGCTGTCCAAGAACGTCCGGCCGAGTTGAACTTCGGTGGCCATGTCGGCCAGCCTGAATGCGGTGTATTGAAAGTTCCCTATGGGTTTGCCGAACGCCTCGCGAACCTTCACGTAATTCAGCGCCTCCTTCAGCGCTTCCTCCGCCAATACCTGGCACTTGATGGAAACTTCCAGCCGTTCTTGCTGGAGCTTCTGCATCATGTACTTGAAGCCGATTCCTTCCTCGCCGAGCAGGTTTGCGGCGGGAACACGGCAATCCTCAAAGAAAAGTTCAGCCGTATCCTGCATGTGATATCCCATTTTGTTCAATTTTCGGCCGCGATGAAATCCCGGTGCATCCTTATCTACCAGGATGAGGCTGATTCCTCGGTGACCTGCATCCGGATCGGTCTTGACAGCGAGAACGATCACATCCGCAAAGTAGCCATTTGTGATGAACGTCTTTTGTCCGTTTATCACATAGGAATCTCCATCCTTCACCGCCTTCGTACGAATGGCAGCCAGGTCTGAGCCGGTGTTTGGCTCGGTCAATCCAATAGCCGTTACCACCTCACCTGTCGTGCACTTGGGAAGCCATCGCTGCTTCATTTCCGGAGATGCATAAGAATAGATATATGGGGTAGCGACATCGCTATGAAGGGGGACTTCTACACCAAATGCATTGCCCCGTAACAACTCTTCATTAATGATGACAGAGTACTCGAATCCCAAGCCCAGGCCCCCATATTCTTCCGGAAGCCACGGGCACAAGTAGCCTTGTTCCCCCAGCTTGAACCATATACTCCGCGGCACAGCCCGCTGTTCCTCCCATTCTGAAACGTGAGGCGTGATTTCCCGGGCCACAAATTTCCTGAATGAGTCACGAAAAATCTGGTGCTCCTCACTATTGAAGGCAGCTTCATTCATTCGATTCACCTCTTTTATCCTGCTAACACCAAAGCACCGTAAACGGCCAACAATCTTAGACGAGGAATGGTAGGGCAGGCAGGATGCCCATAAGCGTTAAATCAAGCATGCACTATCAGCCTCAAAATCCCTCTCACCCCCATAGGCGTTAAAACAAGCTTCAAGTCCCCTACGTCCCGGAGGGACATCCTGATAATAGCCCGGCGATTTATCGCCGGGAATGAACCGCCAAGAGAGTTTTCTTCGTCCCCAAGGGGCGCCCGAAGGATGCATCCTTCGGGCGCCCCTTGGGGACGAAGATTGAATCATTGCTTATCGGCCACCCGGCAATGAATTGCCGGGCTACTATCATTGAGCCCCTCCAGGGCTCACGGAGGACAGGCTCGTTATTTTAACTCCTGTGCCCCTCACCCCGCCCTCTCCCTCGACGGGAGGGGGAAGGGGGAGGGTGATAGCCGGCTGAAATTGCAGACGACAACTTTGCCATTTTGACGCCTATGGGCAAGATGTCCCACCTAGCAAAGGGTGCCACTTGTTTGAAAGTAAACTGAGTGTTACGCTCGATCATCATCTGTTATATCGACTCTTAAGCACTCTATGGAGGATCTTGCCAGTTGCGGTTCTTGGCATCTCCGCATCTCTTACGAAATCAATACTCTTCGGACGCTTATATCCGGCGATTCTTCCTCGGGCAAAATCCGCAAGGCTTTGGGCCAAGGCATCGCTTGCTTCAAATCCCTCATTAAGCACCACCACCGCCTTGATCGCTTCGCCCCACTTGTCGTCCGGCACTCCGATCACAGCAACTTGCTTTACAGCTTCATGGCACTGGAGGACGCCCTCCACTTCCGAGGGATAGACGTTTTCGCCCCCTGTGATGATCATGTTAGCTTTCCTATCAACCAGCGTGTAATAACCGTCCTCGTCACGTCTTGCCAGGTCTCCGGCGGAAAACCACGTTCCGTGGAACGCTTCCTCTGTCTTTTGCGGATCCTTGAAATATTCTTTGAAAACGCAGGGTGCCCGGTAAAACAGTTCTCCAACTTCTCCGTCCGGGACCTCGTTGCGATCTTCATCCAGGAGCTTGATCCGATCCGTACCGAAAATTTCTTTGCCAATGGAGCCGAGTTTCGTTAATTGGTCTTCCGGCCTCAACAGGGTAGCCAATCCTCCTTCGGTGCTCCCGTAAGCCTCCCAAAGCTCCGCGTTCTTGAAATAGTCCATGATGGCAAGCTTAAGCTCTTTGCTCGCGGGTGCCGAGGATATCAGCAATTGTCGAACGGATGAGACGTCCCATTTCGCCTTAACGCTGTCCGGCAAATCCAGAATCATACGGTAATGGGTGGGAACCAAGGACGTAAAGGTGATCTTGTATTGATCGACTACCCGCAGGAAATCTTCGGGATCGAAGCTTGCCGTGTTGTACACGAACACCGGGGCCGTAACCAGTGCGTAAGGGAATGAATACTGTATGGAATTTACATGGCACATGGGCATGACGAGCATCACTTTGTCACTCGGCAGTACGCCCATGTTGATGTTGCTCAACACATAATGGGCCAAATGACTTTCATGAGTTCGCACCACGCCTTTGGGACGCCCGGTAGTTCCCGAAGTGTACATTATGTTCCAGACATCATCCCCGCTCACCATACGATCCGGCTCATCTGGCGAAGACATTGCCAGAAGCTCTTCATACCCGATGTATCCTTCAGGTGCCGGGCCATCTCCCAGATATATATATGAGTTCCTGGGAACGGTGAGTTTGTCCTTGATTGAATCTATCAATTCCACAAAAGGGGCCTCAACTATGAACCCCTTGCATTCCGAGTGATTGACGATGTACTCGATTTCGGGCCCTGCCAAACGAAACATGACAGGAACGACCACCTGGCCTCCCTTTGCACAGCCGGCATATATGTCCATCCATTCCCCACGGTTGTAGGAAATGACGGCGAAAGTATCTTTAAAACTTACTCCCAATCCCTCCAAGCCGTTTGCAAAGCGATTAGACCTCTCGTTCCATTCTTTGAACGTGAATTCTCTTTTGGTATCCTGCCATCCCAATTTCATCGGATAATTGATGGCATTCATTTTCAAAACAGTGCCCACGTGGACCCAATTGCCGCCGGTCATCTCGATATATGTCCCGTTGCGTTCATGCTACTGCTGCTTGCGCAAATAGTTGTCTTCAATTGCCTTTACCAAATTTGTCATGGCAACATAGAAGGGTGTTGAGATGCCCGATTCCCGAGCATATTCGACAACCTTTCCGCCCAGAAAGTCTATTTCCGTGGGAGTCTTGTTGACGATGTCGTAGCACATGGAATCTTTGTGACCGCCCACTTTTTCGAGATAGTTGAAGGCGTCACGAATATATTCCTCTCCAAGGTCGTAGCCCCGCGCCCTCGCCACAGCGAGCACTTCCCTGAAGCAATTTTCTGCTATTTCCCTGGTGGGAGGAAAATCCAACACTTCTTTCAGTGTCCTGTCGGTGGCCGCACATATCGATGCCATGGTGCATTTCATAATCATTTTCTTCCACACGTACAGCTTGATGTCCTCAACACACTCGGTATCCAATCCGCTGTCGGTAAACAATTTGGCGATCTCCAGACCAAGCTTCTTGTTTTTCTCCGTCACGCTTCCGAGGTGATTCGGTCGATTGAAAAAGGCCATTTCAACTTCGCCGGGCCCTTTCACTGAAACACCGTAGTTCAAGGACATGCGGAAGGCTGTGTCGGCGCCGAAAGTTTCGGCAATGACATCTTCTGTGCCCAGGCCGTTATGCGTGCTGACGATCTTGGTTCCATCCCGGAACACTTCCTTGATTTCCTCCAAAACACGGGGCAGATGAAACGTTTTGGTGGCAAGAAATATAAGATTAGGGTTCAGGTCTTTCATCGTCCCGATGCTGTTAAAGAAATTGCGAACAGGAACGTGGTATTCAAGCTGCCCAGAGACTTTGATTCCATTCTTTTTGACGGCTTCTCGCAGACCGGGCCTGGGCCCTACCAAAATGGTCTCGGGATCTTGTTTGAGCAGGGCTGCTGCCAAGACTGTGCCCGTTGCTCCAATCCCGACCACCGCAATTCTAAGATCTTCCATGGTACATCTCGCCTCTTGTTTTACGGTTCATGTATTTGTTTGAAGGCTGCTGACCATGTTACATCGTCGAACTCTCTTTTGCCACGGTCTGATACCAATGTGTTGTCAACTAATAGTTCACAGCGGAGAACACAGAGACCGCGGAGAATTGTGTTTTATTTCTCGTTCCCGGGCTCTGCCTCAAAGGCGTCACCGATTCGTTCCCCCTTTTTGTAGAGGGGGGCCAGGGGGGATTTCGGGATAACCTTTTGAAAATCCCCCTAAGTCCCCCTTTAAGAAAGTGGGACTTTGATGGCTTATCGCTGCCACCATTTCCGGCCAATGCGCATGTAGCTCTGCTATTTCGGAAGATCGTCCGGACTCTCCCAATCCTTCATGTGATGCATCCACGGGGCCCGTTCTACAAAGACATCATGGGCCAAGGGGACAGGAGGGTGAGATTTCCACTTTGGATCGAACTCATTCTTCACCTTGAGTAAAAACTCGTGGTAGTTGGGACCGTAATTCGGTCCCGTAAGATAGAGCGGTTGGTGCGGACCCAGCAAGGACGTGTAGAAACGATTCTTTATGTTCATCTTGGAGGTGTCCACATAGAACTGGTCAACCGGATCGGTGTTGTCGTCAGGATCCCAATACACGAGGAATTCGGAGTAGCCCTGATGGCCGAGTTCGAAACTCTGGAACCAGCCTGGATCGCCATAATCCGGCATCAACGGCGGGGTGTACTTCTTCTTCAATTCGGCATAAGCAGGGCCGTGGCCAGGCGATTGAGTCAGAGTTTCAATGACATAATCCACGGACACATATCCACCGCACATGAGCCACATGCCGGCCGAGTCGGCATTCTTTATCCAGGACTCGTCCGACGGCTTGGTCCGGCGTGCGACGCCTCCCACTTCCGTCATGATGTCCATGAGGACACGCTCATCGTATTCCATTTGCTCTTCTGACGTATAACCAATGAGCAGAACCCTCACGATAAAGAAGTTGGCAACGGTCTGCTCGTTTTCCTTGCTCCAGAGATCCCAAAAGTCCTCTTTACATTCAGCTTTGGCAATAGCACGCCAAAATAGGGGCACCTTGGTGACCGCACCGCCAATCTCCGCGTGGCCGATTTCCCGCATGGCCTTCACCTGTGCCTCTTTTGAGGGAACTATGAAGTTGATCCACTTGACTCGCTTTTCAGGGAGAGCAAGCGCAGTATGGGGCGAAATACCTGTTGGTTCGAGGCGTTCAGGCTGAAACGGGAGCGTTTTGATTGCCATTCGCGTTACAATGCCCAGACACCCGCGAAGACCGGTGTAGCCTCTCAGTAGTCCCCGTAGATCCGGGCCGGGACCTTCACCCCAAAAGGGGTCGTCGCCTTCGGCAAGAGACCCTAACCGGAGAAGTTCTCCATCAGGCATGACCACTTCAGTCCCGAGTATGCGTCTGTGAGGGAGGCCGATTCGGTGGCTCAACGGAGACCAGCCGTCGCCGATCAGGTTGGCGATAGCCGAAGCTTGCGCCCCGCCGCCCCCGATCACCACGTAAGCCCCATGCTTCATGCACTCTTCCTGGATGGGCGAATAGATCATGCCCGGGCCTACTTCCACGTAAAAGTGCTTTTCATCGAGAATGAAGTCGTTCATACGTTTGAGGTCGATCAGCAGGGCGTCCTCAACATGGGGATGGGAACGGGGTCCATAAAACCCTGTGCTGTAAGGCACATAGGGTATATCGTTACGATAACAGACCTTAACGATCCTCTGGACTTCCTCCGTCGTCTTGGGCAGGATCACGCATCCGGGGACTCTGGTCATCACCCGTTCATAACCCAAACCGTTTTCATATCCTCCGGGGCCGCTTCTATACCCTTCGCAGATCACCGGATCATCGGAGATATACCGGGCACCTACGATTGCCTCTAATGCTCTATATATTTCTTTGGATATCGCCATGACTTACCTCCTAGCCTAACCTTCAATGGATGCGCAGATCACTTCCGAAATATCCAGGACCTGCACATCGCCGCCATCGGCTTTAACCGCTTGAGTGAAATTGTTCTTGCACCAGGGACAGGAGGACACCAGCGTCTCGGCTCCTATATCCTTGACCTCTTCCAACCGATGCGCGGCGGCCCATTTTGCGAAGTCCGGATAGGCTTCCTGAGTCCCTCGTCCAGCCCCGCAGCAGAAGGCATTCTCTCTAGTCCTCGGCATTTCAATGAGATCGACACCCGGGATGGCCTTCAGAATGTCTCTGGGTTTGGCGTATATCTCCCTGTTGCCACGCCTCCTCGTAAGTCTAGGTTCGACGCAGCCCATCCAGCCCCGCTTTCCTTCGTAAGGAGTCCAGGGATCGCTCAAGCGAGCGAGGCTACAGGAATCGTGATAAGTCAGACGGGTTTCGAAGGGCTTTTTCATTTTCAGGGTGCCGCTCTTGATCATCTCGTCTGCATATTCCACCAGATGAACCACCTTGAAGCCCAGATCGTCGGTGGAGATATTCAAGAGCTTCGGATAGTCCACCTTCCACATGCGGTAGCCTTCTGCGCAACTGGTGAGAAGGGTTTTGGCCCCTGTCTTCCGAACTTCATCCAAGTTTCGCTGGGCCAAGGCTTTGGCTTCATCGAACATGCCCACCGAAAACAGCGTGTTGCCGCAACACCATTCATCCGGCATGAGCATGAATTGCGTGCCCGCAGCCTTGAAGATTTTTGCCGTAGACTGAGCGATTTCTTTGTTTAGATACGAAGCGGTGCAGCCTACAAAGTACAGCAGGTCAGCATTTTTGGCAGGGGTTATTCCTTTGGGAATCCAGCTCGTTCGCTTTTCGTGAGGAGCGCCGTACATGTTGTGGCTCTTTGCGATTTTGTCTGCGATCTTCTTGTGGGCAGGCATCGGACCGACACCATCTTTGACCGCCTTCACTCTGAGCGATTCAAGGGAAAGCTCGATTTCCAAATCCAAATTGCGCTTGCACCCAACATCGCAGGCACCGCACAACGTGCAGGCATAAATGACCTCGAGGGCTTTGTCGTTCCAGTCGAGTAACCCCTCGGCCATTGCATGTCCAATGCGCATTTTTCCGTATGCCCCATAAGCGTCAAATTCGTACTTCGCGGCGCTGGGACAACGGGTCATGTACTTCGGACCCGGCATGTACGTGTGATCGACCCAGGTGCAGCCTTTGCATTTGATGCATCGGCTCATGTCGTAGACGAAATTCTGTATATCCGTAACATCGAGTTTGAAGTCAGTTTTGGGCTTGTAATATCTAACAGGCAGTTCATCGGCCATGGTTTCTCCCTCCTCAGAAGCACAGATTTGAAGGATTCATGATGTTGTTCGGATCAAATACCTTCTTGAGCCGCTTCAGGTGACCGGCGTACGAGGCGGCCTTTTCATAAACAATGGGGGCCAGGTCGCCGTAGGGCCTTGTAAATACGGCACCTTCACTCAGAAGCACCTTGGCGGCCTCTTTGTAGAGAGCCCGAATGGCGGTCTTCTCGGCCTCGTTTGCAGGATCGTAGAAGAAGTTGAACTCCGGTCTGCACGCTCGGTTATGTTCGATCGGCTGGATGTAAATGCCGATATCACTGCCCGGATAACCGTATCGGCCAGCTATTTCCTCCACTTTGGCCACAAAATGCTGAGCCTTGGATGGCCGTGTGTGGAAGAAGAGACTCTGGCACGCTCCTTTGGCCCGATTCTTCCAGTGCGGCAAATCTGCAGGCCAGGGATTACGCAGGATCGGCAGAAGCTTGTTTCTCAGGCCGGGAAAACCGGGAAGGTTTTCGCCGAGCCTCATACTGGAGAACTCGTCCCTGAGTACTTGATTGAGAAAATTTTCTTCATAAGCGATCTTTTCTTCCGGACGTCTCAGAAGGCCGCTTAGTACCAAAATCAACGTCCAAGCAGGCAAGGCTTCTTTCAGCTTCTCAAAATCCTCGGGCCACTTCTCGGCCAGGATCGCAGCAAGATTCACACGATTCAATAAAAGAACTTCCTGGCCGATCCTTCGAGGCAGGATCCTATGCAGAAAATCCATTGCATAATCCAAGTCGTCAATCGCCGCAAAAAGAATTTTATCCATCTTTGGAATGGATTCCATCTTCAAATTGGTCCAGGTCACGACACCCATGGTCCCCTGAGCGCACTGGAAAAAACGATAAAAATCAAGCCCAGGACCTGAGGGATTGCCGCCTTTTGATGGAGAATCCGGATACCCGTTGACACTCGCCGAACCCATTCTGAAGATCTCGCCAGTAGGCCACACCACTTCCATGGCCTGAAGAGGCTCGCCATAATCGTACACCTGGTTGGTGGGCTCTTCCCGCTCCAGAAAATCAGTGAGCACGGATCGTTGCGCAGGGGGCGTCAAGGGCATGATCACCCTGTAGCCCTCTTTTTTGAGTTCTTTGGTAAGCTTGTCCCAGGTGACCCCGGCCTCGAATCTCACCCGACGATTGTCGCGATCGATTTCCAGGATCTTGTCCAGTCTGGACAGATCGAGAACCAGCCCCCCTTCTTTAGGAATTGTGGCTCCGTAGAAATGGACCGTGGAACTGCACGGTACCACGGGGACCTTTCTTTCGTTGCAGAATTTGACGATCTCCGCAACTTCTTGGGAAGTTGACGGTTTCACGACATAATTGGGAGCCCCAGCAGGATAGTAGCTGAAATCGGTCGCATAGGGTTGCAACTGACCAGGATCATCGGAGAAGTTTTGAACTCCGACGATTTCAGACAATTTCGACTTTATACTCACTGTTGACCTCCATTTCTCCAACTATTTGGCGAATAATTCCGTGTCATTGTACTCCAGAGTTCTCTTATCCCAGCCTCATAGCGGGCCTTCAAGTAGCGGCCAAGTTGTTTATATTTTGATTGTTTAAACGTTAACTATTAACGTACTCAGACCTCGAAATTTTGTCAAGTCTTTTTTGTTTGAGCTTGGAGAAAAATCTACGGCCAATCGGCGGGCAAGATGCCCACCCTACTATGGTTGGAACGCCCTGGAACCCAAATCATAGAGTTCTCATCTTAACGTTTAGGGACTGCAAACACAGAGGGGCGTTAGCGGTCGAGATTTCGCCCAATCATCGCCCCGGAAAGAAATAGTGTCATGACCAAAAAATCAAGCAACACAGGCATAATTGCATCGGTGTATTACGTATCGCTGATCATCCTCATGGTTCCGGCGCTGATAAGCCTGCCCACAGGTCTCGCGGCGGCAGATCAGTCCACAACCCCCATCGTTCAGTCATCTGCCAGAGTCGTATTGGCAGCAGCGGCCATAACCGGTAATGTCATCCCACCGCCGATCAACAACAACATACCGGTGCCGTCGCTGGCAACCCGCATGATGCCGCTGCCCCAGCTAAACTCCGGAGGTGCCTATATGGGCCTGGGTGGGGCGACCCCAAACAGTTCTGTTTTTCCTTATCCCTATGAGCGGTGTCCGCTAGGCGGATTTAGTTGTGCCTTCGCTCCTGGTACGACCAGCCCGTATCAGCGGTGCCCTAGGGGTGGATTTGATTGTGGATTGTGACCTACAGCCACTGGCGCTTCGACCTATTTTGCGCTAGACTATTTCCGGAGAGACGTCCCGGCAGCCGGGCAACGTCAGTAGGATGTATGAATGATCGACGAAATTCACAAATCAATACCGATCAGTTGCGAACAGAATGATCTTCCGTGCCTAACGGCTCGTCTCGAACAAGCTGAGGCCGAGGCGAGTGGGACTCAGGAACTTCTTCAGGGCATTCTGAATGCCATAAACTCCTCCGCGGACGCAATCGTCATTTACGATTTGGACGGAAATGTGAGATATCTAAGTGATTCTTTCACTCGGCTGTTCGGATGGACGAAGGAGGAGTTAATCGGCAAACGGATACCATTCGTGCCGGAATCGGAACTGGAAGCCTCACTATCTCAGATCAAACGTCAGATTCAGGATGGGAAACCCCGTAGCGGTTTCGAGACCAGGAGGATCACCAAGGACGGAACTCTCCTGGATGTGAGCGTTAGTTCCTCGCGATATCTTGACCACCAGGGAAATCCTCTCGGAGTTCTTGTCATTCTTCGCGATATAACCGCTTGGAAATCTATGCAAAGGGCCAGGCAACGAGCAGTAAACCATCTTTCGCATGAACTGACCACGCCGCTCGCGATCATAGATGCGTCATTGCCAAAGCTGGTGCGGCAGGATGTATCCCCCGAGGACCGACAAAAGAACCTCATCAGAATCAGAAGGAATCTGGCTCGGTTGAAAGAAGTCCAGCAGATAGTGGAACAGATCGTTGCCCCCAGCGAGTACAGACCCAGGCCCTTTCCTATCATCCCGTTTGTCCTGGACGCCCTGGACACGCTTCGGAAAAGAAGCTCAGGTCGTTCGGTGGCATTGTTACATCGGCTTCAGCAGGTCAATTCCTCAGTGATAGATCCTGATGTGCTGATTAGGATCCTCGATACACTGGTCAAGAATGCTGTGGAGAACACTCCGGATGGTGGAACAGTAACGGTAATTTTGGAAAAGTCCCCTTCAGGGCCTGTACTGCGTGTCGAGGATCGCGGGGTGGGCATCCTTCGGCAGGATCAGATGTTTATTTTTGAGGCATTCCATCATACACAGGATACGGAACGTTATTCTACCAAGCAACCATTCGATTTTAACGCGGGCGGTAAGGGACTGGAATTGATGCAGTTGAAAATGCTGGCCGATGAAGGGTTCATTGATATTGGGTTCGAAACCGCCAGATGCATCTACCTGCCTACCCACAAAGAACATTGCCCGGGCAGCATTTCAGCGTGCGAACATGTGAAGGATGAGCGAGGATGCAGGGAATCAGGGGGCACCACCTTTTCCGTCCTGTTTAAAGGGCCTCACGGCCGCGGCCTTTCACACGATGGAGAGCTGCCCTGAGGTTGTGGCGACGCTCATCTGGCTTAGAGGAGACGGGCTCCCAGCCCGTCATTCCCCACGCTCGCAGGAATCCATCATAAGGATGGAACTGCGGGCATTACCCCCTTGTTGAAGGGAGTAGAAGGCATTTCGGGATAAGCTATTGAAATCCCCCTTGTGTGTTTCTACGAATGTTTGCAGAAACATATAAGGGCCGAATGCGATTCGTTCAGCGTGATTCCGCTCCTCGCAGGATGCCCCTAGGAATCTGTCGCGAACCTCAATTGTCCGCGCCATCGTGCTACGCGGAGGTTCCACTCATTGTTCCGTTGCCTCACCCCGGCTCCAAGGACTCTGACATGCTAAGTTTTTTCCGTGGCAGCCTCTGAGAGATCCCGATACAATAGTCGCTATCGTGCCACGAATTCGGGAAAGTCCCACGGGACGCGGGATTACGCGACAGCTTCCTAGCATCCCTGGATCCGAGTCCGGAATGACCCCACGTTTCGCGGGGCAAATGGGACAAAAGTCTTGGCACCTCCAGTATGCGCTGTTGTTCCACCCCCAGAGCAGGGATCTCTTGCAGCACTATTTTTTCGTCTTTTCCTGCGATTCCTTCTTCTGTTCCATCAACTGCTTGAGCTCATCGTTCAATTGATTCTTCTTCTGTTCTAATTCTTGTTTGATCTGTTTACTGAGCTCTGCCTTCTTTTGCGCAAATTGCTGTCGGACATTCTGCGCGTTGTGAGGGATCACGGATTTAAGCTTGTCCCTGAACTCTTGCAATTCCTTTTTCGCCTTTTGCATGAGCTGTTGCCTAAACTCTTGAAACTCTTTCTTCTTCTGCTGCTTGGCCTGCTGGACGGATTGTTTCGTAAGATCCGTGCCTGGCTTGTTCTGTGGTTCAGCAGCAAAGCTGAAAACAGAGATGGATACCGCCAATAAAAGACCCAGCAACCAACTAAGTTTCTTCATAGCTTTTCCTTCCGCAAATTCCGGACATTCAATTAGGGAAGCCTGTTTCCGAGAAAAGGCAGCGAATAAACTAATTCCTCGGCATCCCGGCAACACAGCGCCCTATCCTTTTACGAAAGATCTTACCGCCGTTCTCCCGGTTAATCAAGCCGGCGAGGGCTCACCTGTTCGCTCTCTCCAAGGTCACATTTGACGATCTCCTAAATGAAGAAACCGTATCACAAAGTACGCTTTTCGGCTGGCTTCGCCGCATCATCTGGTGTAAATTGCGGCCTAAAATATTCTGGCGGGGGTTGGAGACATGAAAAATCTTGGGGTGTTTTCGCGTGTTTCCCTATTGCTGTTGGTCGTTCTTTTGGGCTCCGTCTGCGACGTGCGGTCGCAAGATGTTTTCAGGGAGATGGATCAGATCAAGAAACAAGTATCCGATCTGAAGAATGAGGTTAACAAGCTCAGAAGCCTGGTTTACGATTTGAGAGGGGCAGTCATAAAGTGTGCCGTTGCCCCGGCTCAACAAGCACCTCAAGTAGCGCCTCCCAAACAAGAGGCGACTACGAAGCCGGTGCCTCCCGTGAACGAGGATCAAGTGACAAAGGCAGCGTGCCGTGCGGTTGGGAAGTTTTTCTCGGAAGCTAAGGCGAGTTTGAGAGAAAGGGATCCCTCCGCGGCGAGCGCAAGGATGAGAACGGCTCTGCGAAACATGAATGCGGCGCTGAAAGAGTATGCCAAAACACACCGGGTGTCCAAGCTTCTGGGCATTTATGAAGGGCTCGCTTGGGATACTTATGTGGCCGTGGAGCTCCGTCAAAGCATCCAGGGGAACGAGGCTTTTCTGAAAGCCTTGAGAAAGCACGAGGAAAAATACTACGAGACATGCCCAAAGGAGTGAGGGTACGACTCGTTGAGCGTAGGTCACGGGATCGCAGTACTAGATCAGCAAGTAGTGTGGCCACGCTTTTATGCCGGGGACAGAAGCAGCTCCCTCATCAATGGGGAACTGCTTTCCCACGGGGGATCCAGCTAGGTCGGATTATCTTTCTCTGTTAGACCGGGGAGAGGCAAGAGCGGCTTGGGCCTGATCAAAGAGAACCTTTTCTGCCGCGGCGTCTTTCTTCTGCTGCGCTTGTATGGCGTTCCAAGCCCGCCTAACCGAATTCCGATTCCCATCATGTCCCGCTTCTGCGAGAGTTGCCCCTGACACTACGAAGACAGCGAGAATTAGCAACAAGATCAGCCTTTTCATGATCTATTTCCTTCTGTGGAATTACGCCCCGGCTCACAGCGTTTTCGGGATGGCTTAAGGCTATGTTTTCCATCAAGGATGTGCCCGAGCCTATGTTTGGCAAGGTCAAAGACCATCGCGAGCGCTAGGCTTCACAATTCCCGACCAAAGCTGTCGCTTGCCAGGGCAGCATGAACTATTGATATAGAGCAATTATCATGCCAAACAAGGGGAGAGAGTCAAAAAAGGAGAATTACCCTACATATTACAAGACTACCTTCGATACTTCAAAATCTTCCAGCCGTGATTGCAATTCGGGGGTGTCAGGATTTTTAACATTGTGTTAACAATCCTGACACCCCCGAATTGCAATCACGGATAATTCTAACAAAATGCAAAAAGATCATAATGAGGAATCAGATGTGCGCAACCGGCTGGAATGCGAGTGGATTTCGACAGCTTCCGGACACTGTCCAGAGTCAACCCTGCCCTCCCACTGCTCGGGAACGAAGAAGGGCCGCTTCTGTTCAACCCTGAACGGTCCGCGTCTGTCTGATTAGCTCGCGGGCTTTGGTCAGGTGCTCCAGGATTTTTTTCAGGTTTTCGTCGTTTCTTTCGTTGAGGTAGCTGATAATGGCGTCACATGCTTCGTAAGTCTCTGTTATTGATTGGCGTATCACGGCATGATACGGGATATACTTGGGAGGCGGTATTATAGCAAACGTCTTCGAATCAAGATTTTGAAGTTCTCGCTTCATGGAATCCATCTTCAGGTAAATGTCCTTTGGCACCATGGGGGCATTTGCGTCAGAGGGGTCGTAATCAGCCAGGTTTAGCGATGGGGCTTTGGTCATCAAAAGGGAGAGTTCCTCCAATAAGGGAGCGGTCTCTCTCAAGTATTGCTTTACTCGCGGGCTGTTCAGGGCATCCTGAGCCAATGGCGACGGCGGAATTTCTTGCACCGGAGGAGCGGGTTTCTCTACGGGGAGTGGGCTTTCCTCCGGTTCCGCAGGTTGCTCAGCTTCTGGAGGGGTGAGTGCAGCAGGGACCGGCTCGGGTTCCGGCGAAAGCAATGCCTCCTTAAGGGGTTCCTTCTGAACCTCTTTCTCGGGCGTCTTCAGCAATTCCTGTCGCGCCTCCTTCAGTGACTTGTCATGAACTGCTTGCTCGGGAGCGTTTCGCAGATCCTGTTCTACCTCTCTCAGAGGCTTCTTCAGGACTTCCCTCTCGGGTGTCTTCAGCAATTCCTGTCGCGCCTCCTTCAGCGACTTCTCATGAACTGCTTGCTCGGGAGCGTTTCGCAGATCCTGTTCTGCTTCTCTCAGAGGCTTCTTCAGGACTTCCCTCTCGGGCGTCTTCAGCAATTCCTGTCGCGCCTCCTTCAAAGGTTGCGCCTGATTTGATTTCTCCGATGCCTTCTGCCGGTCCTGTTCGGGTTCCTTCACGGGTTCTGACTTAGCTATGGCTTCAGGCTCCAAATCGGGGATTACTTCCGGTTCCCGACGCGGGTCCAGAAGAATTTGGTCCTTCGAACCGGCTTCATCCTGAGCTTTTATCCATCCCAGAGATTTTGCTTTCGATGCCACTTTTATAGGTTGTAGGACCAGCAGAGGCGGTATTGTCGGGGTTACCTTTTTTCCTAGGAGTTGTTTCTTGGGCGTGGGAGCCGCTATGACATCCTCGGGCGTTGCGGGAGGGTGCGCCAGAGGGGAACGATACTCTGTCGCCGAGGGGCGTTGGACCGTCGCCGGCTCCGATGGCTGCTCCACGGTCGATCTCCGCTTCGCCGGTTCAAAGGGCAACGTTTCAACATCCGGCGCATTCGGCACCTCGGCAGCGGAAGGGTGTTCACCAGTTCCTGGCTTCTCCGCTTTAGTTGGAGAAGGTTGGTTTTTCGCGGGAGCCAGAATAGGCGAAGATTGTTCTTTAGGGGATGGTACAGTGGCGGGACGTGAAGCTTTGTTCCCTATGATTGATCTCATCTTGATCTCCGGGATGGGAACCATGTACCCGGAATTTCCGATGGGGGCAACGGTTTGGCCTGGCTTCACCTCGTTAGCGCTATGATCTTGAGCCTCTCCTCGGTCGAGAGGCTGTGCTTCAGACTCGGAGAGATACAACTGGCCAAGGCAAAATCCTACGGCGAGTACGGCCACTGCCAGCGTCCTGGTAACGCGCCCATTACAGAAATGAAAAGGCATTTTCGAGCGCTGGATGGTTCGGACCCTCATGGGTTGTTACCTCGGACAAAGCCGTCAATATATTGTAGTAGAATTTTAGACTGTTGTGACGGATTCGTCAAGTTTTGTGATAATCTCTCGCAGGTGAGTGGCAGAAGTGGGGCGGGGCTCGAGGGCGTGGATTTTATCCAAGATCCCATTGATGAAAGCGGAGGAATTTTCAGCGCCGTACTTTTTTCCTATGTCGACGGCCTCATTCAAAATCACTCTTGTGGGGATCTCCGGGAAATTTGTAATCTCGGCTATGGCCATTCGTAGGACATTGCGATCTACACGGTTAATCCTGTACAGCTTCCAGTGGTGGGACAAATGAGCTATGAGCTCATCTATCACTTTCATGTCGCGGGACACTGCCAGTACTAGGTCGCGGGCAAATTCCTTTACGACGCGACGCATCTTGACGACTTCCTCCGGATCAGATTCGAAATGTCTCTCGAGCATTTCCCACACCTCAGCCGGGTCCTGTTTCCGGGCGTCGGCGGCGAACAACACCTGAAGTACGAATTCACGACTCTTGCGTCTGGATGGCACTGGAGAATGAAGAGTTCCGTAAGGAAATGTAAATAATATCAGACCTGGAAGACCTGGATTCAATTACATTTGCTTGAGAAGATTCGCCATTTCGATGGCGGACATTGCTGCCTCGGCTCCTTTGTTCCCAGCTTTGGAACCCGCTCTCTCTATGGCCTGTTCGATCGTGTCTGTGGTCAGCACACCGAAGCTGACCGGAATTGTGGCTTCCAAAGCGGTTAAGGCCACCCCTTTGGCAACCTCGGCCGCAATAAAATCAAAATGGGGGGTCGATCCTCTGATGACCGCCCCAAGGGCTATCACGACGTCGTGCTTTCCTGTACGAACCATTGCCGACACTACCTGAGGTATCTCAAAGGCCCCGGGGACTCTGGCAATTGTTATGTCCTCTTCGGATGCCCCGTGTCGCACCAGAGCGTCTATAGCCCCCGCGATCAACCTCGACACAATAAAGTCATTGAAGCGACTTGCCACTAGGCCTGCCTTCAAGCCGCGGGCATCCAAGCCTCCTTCGATTTTTACTGTCATACACCCTCCCACGTTTGATTCAGCGGAAACGGCTTGTCAGCACGCATCCATGAGCACCGGCTCCGCCCGTCAAGTCAGGCTTTTAGATCGTAGAGATGGCCCATCTTATCTCTCTTGGTCTTGAGATAGCGGAGATTTGTGGCGCATGGTTCGATTACGATGGGAACCTGTTCTACTACCTCAAGACCGTAACCCTCCAATCCCACAATTTTTGTAGGATTGTTGGTCATGAGGCGCATCTTGTGGACTCCTAAATCCGCAAGCATCTGTGCGCCTATCCCGTAATCCCTCAGATCAGGTTTGAACCCTAGTCTAAGATTGGCTTCCACAGTGTCGCACCCCTGATCCTGAAGGGCGTAAGCCTTTATTTTGTTAAGCAAACCTATGCCTCGGCCTTCTTGCTGCATGTACAGGATGACACCTTTCCCCTCCTCTTCGACCATGCGCATGGCCTTTTCCAATTGACTCCCGCAATCACAACGCCTGGAGCCGAAAACATCACCGGTCAAGCACTCGGAATGGACCCGGACTAGAATCGGTTCGTCAGGATTGATTTCGCCCTTCACGAGGGCAACGTGATTATGTTTGTCCACATCGTTCTCGTACACGATTAGCTTGAAGTCCCCCCCGAAATCGGTCGGAAGGGTTGTCTCCGCGCCTCGTCTTACTAGCCTCTCGGTGCGCATCCGGTATCTGATCAGATCCTTTATGGTGCAAATCTTGAGTCCGTGTTGCTCAGCCATGACATTGAGGTCCGGAAGGCGTGCCATTGTGCCGTCGTCGTTCATCACTTCGCAGATCACACCGGCAGGAGTAAAGCCCGCAAGTCGCGCCAGATCAACACTCCCCTCGGTCTGTCCTGCGCGCACAAGAACACCACCGCCACGTGCCCGCAAAGGAAAAACGTGGCCCGGTGAAATCAAGTCCTTGGCCTCGGCGTCCCTATCCACGGCTGTAAGAATTGTTATCGCTCGGTCATGAGCAGAAATGCCGGTCGTAACTCCTTTGGCGGCCTCGATAGAGACGGTGAACCCGGTTCCATACGGGGACTTGTTATTGTTAACCATCATGGGGAGTTCCAATGACTGGATCTTTTCCCGTGTCAGGGACAAGCACAGCAATCCCCGGCCGTACTTTGTCATGAAGTTGACGGCCTCCGGCGTAACCTTCTCGGCCGCCATCGTAAGATCGCCCTCGTTTTCACGATCTTCATCATCTACGAGTATAACCATTCGGCCCTGTCTAATTTCGTCTATGGCTTCCTCAATGCCGACCACAGCACTCATTAATTGTCCCTCCTTCAGATAAATCCATGCTCTCTGAGAGTTTGTTCGTCAATCCCGGCCTTTTCCGCTCGCCCGGAAATGAACTTTTCAATATACTTTCCAATGACGTCAAATTCCACGTTGACTTTATCATTGATCTTTTTTTCGGTCAACCCCGTCAACAGCGCAGTATGCGGGATTACCATCACCCAGAAGCGCTGACCCTGTACTCGATTGACCGTCAGACTCACCCCGTCAACAGCCACACTCCCCTTCTCTACCAGATAGCGCCCCGAATCCACGAAGAATCCCATGAGGAACCCGCCTCCCGCAGGACGCTTCTCGACCAGCCGCCCTACACAATCAACGTGGCCTGCCACCATGTGCCCCCCAAGTCGTGAATCCAGCCGCATTGCCTTTTCCAGATTTACCCGATCGCCGGCTTTGAAATCGCCGAGAGTTGATATCCCAAGGGTTTCCGGGGAGACATCCGCGCTGAATTCATGGCGAGAAGAATCGACCAGGGTCGCGGTCAAGCAGGCACCGTCAACAGAAATGGAATCCCCTACTTTCAGGTCGGACAAATTGAGGTTTGACGCGATGCGAATCCTTACGAAATCGCCTTGAGTCTCGATTCCTTTTATCTCCCCTCGCGCTTCAATTATGCCTGTAAACATTCCTCTTTCCCCTGTGACAAAGCTTTGTCCTCTATCGCCTCTTTCCAGGCGGTAAGCAGATGCCTCTGACGGACCCGTCCCATGGATGCAAGCAAATTGGATCGCACGTGAGGAACCTCCTTTTCGATTTGGTTCAGCAGACTCTTGACCCATTGACGCCGTGATCCGCTCATTCCCTGGTACGCGCAAGAGCACCCCAGAATAGGGACGCCTAAACTTTGGGCGCATTGGCGAGTCAACTCTTCCCTCACGTATACCAAAGGACGAATTACAGTGTTGCGTCCGTCGTCCGCCAGCAGGTTCGGACTCATACCTTTGATTGAGCCGTTGAAGAAAAGATTGAGTAAAAGAGTTTCCACAAAATCGTCGAGATGATGGCCAAGCGCTATTTTATTCCAACCCTCACGGGCAGCGTACGTGTAGAGTATACCCCGGCGGAGCCGCGAGCAAAAAGAGCATGGATTGGTCCCATCGGATAGATTCTCGTTGACCACAGTCACTATGTCAGCGGGTATAACTCTATGGGCGATGCGGTCGTGGGCAAGGCGATCCGCCACGGGGGAGCAATCGAAAACTGAATTCCCCGGATGGATTGTTACCGCGGCAACGTCGTATTTTACCGGGGCTTTTCCCTGTAAATGCTTAAGCGCATAGAGAAGCGACCAGGAATCCTTGCCTCCCGACAGTGCCACAAGCACGCGGTCGCCGTTGTCGATCAACCGGAAGTCGCCTATGGCTCTGCCCACAAGGCGTGTTATGTTAGTGAAGATGCGGTTTTTCATGTATTGCTTGTCCGAGCGATCAAAGGAAGCGTTAAATGTGGTAGTCTGCCGCGGAGAGCGCAGAGAATGTGTGCCCCTCGGCTTCGGACTCCTAACCAGGGTCGGCAGGGGCGACCGGCGGTCGACTTGGGCGAATGCCATTCGCCCCTACAGGCCGGCATTGCCCTGACTCTCGCAAACCGGAATGCGTCGCGCTGACTGCATAGACGTGCAAAGAAAGCAGAATTCTCTGTGGTGTCTGCGGTTAATCCTGATTGCCCGCTTAATGGCTGCCGTCGAAATCATCATGCGACCTTGATCAAAACAGTAATTTCTATTCCAGGATTTCCGGCGATTATCATATACTTATAGGCTGAATCCGCGATCATGTCCAGACGAGAAAATAAATGGCTGTTATAGATCCCCACGAACTTGTCAGTTCGATTTCTCCCGTTGGGAAGGCCGTGAGGCTTCGTACAGACATTGCCAGCTACCTGCTGGGCGCGTTGGCGATCCCTGTGGTTCTGCACTTTCATTTACTGCCGACGGTTTTTGCCGGACTTACCGTTCATGTTTTGACTGTCAAACTTGCCAGACGACTTCCTGTACAAGGGCGAGGATTGGGGCACAAGTTCGCCTTGGCTGTTATAGCCATTATAGTTGTTTTGCTTCTGCTAGGCGTCGGGATTGGGCTCTGGTCCCTTCTCCGCGGTAGCCAAGGCATGGCTGCATTGTTAGGCATCGTGGCTGAAACGTTGGAAAACGTCAGACGCAGCCTGCCGTCCGAAATAGCCCAGGCAATACCTCCAACGATCGAAGATCTACGACAGCAGATCACCAATATGCTACGCGAGCATGCCCACAACGTCTCCGCGGCGGGAATGGCCGGAATACGGACACTGGTATATGTAATTTTTGGAATGGTTATAGGGGGGATGACCGCACTTCATCATCGCGATCCCTCCAACCAGCGACCGTTGGTTGCAGCTCTGTATGCCCGGACCGGTGCCCTGGCTGACGCGTTCGACAAGGTGGTTTTCGCACAGGTAAAGATTTCTGCACTGAATACGACCTTGACCGCGATCTATTTGCTGCTGGTTCTGCCGCTTTGCGGTTTTCACTTGCCCATGACACAAGTTCTTATCCCACTGACCTTTGTCACCGGGCTCCTTCCCGTTGTGGGCAACCTGATCTCCAATACGGCTATTGTGCTGATCAGCCTCCATGTAGCACTGGTTGCGGCTTTGGCTTCGCTTGTGTTTCTAGTTGCGATCCACAAATTGGAGTATTTCTTTAACGCTCGTATCGTGGGCGGAGAGGTGCAAGCCAGCGCATGGGAAATGCTTTCTGCAATGTTGGTCATGGAGGCTATCTTTGGGGCGCCAGGCTTGATCGCCGCCCCGGTGGCGTACGCTTGGTTGAAGGCAGAGCTTAAAGCAAAGAATTTGATTTGAGCAGGCGCAACTGTGAGGGAGACCGTGAGCTGTTACCAAGACTAACGT
>CAVSPC010000058.1:0-142783 GCA_963729795.1 uncultured delta proteobacterium
TGACCCCATCATAGACCCGTTTGGGTCTGAGTGGGTCAGGATTGGATGTTGTAGTAGTAGATGTAGGTGGTGTTGGCCTGGTTGATGGCCGGTGCGGTGGTCACGCCGATGTCGAACCCGTTGACCCCGGACACCACGTACAGGCCGAGCGCCGCGGTGACGGCGTTGCCGGGGGTGACGGTCACCGCGGGGGCGGACACGTAGGAGGTGGCGTAGGCGATGCCGACGAACAGGCCGGTGGTCGTCGCGGTGCCGGTGCCGACGGTGACCTTCCCGTCGACGTCGGATCCGGTCAGGACCGGTGACGGCGGGGTGGTGCCCGCGGCGGCATCGTTGAACGCGGTGGCGGTGGAGCCGACGAGGCGGTGCTGTTTCAGCTGGGAGTCCTGGGCGTAGAGGACGACGGAGGTGCCCAGGAATGTCTGGGTGTTCATGCCGTCCAGGCGGTTGGTGTCCGCGCGCAGGAACAGGACCCCGCCGCCGTTGACCTGGGCGACCAGGCCCTGGCCCTTCGTGGACGGCACGGCCGGGGCCTGGGCGTGGTTGCCGAGCAGGTTGATGTCGGCGTCGGTCTGCGCCGAGCCGGCGGTCAGGGCGTAGTACTGGTAGGCGCCCACACCGGAGGACGGTTCGGTGCAGCCGACGAAGTTCCCACTGACGACGGAGCCGCGGCCGGACAGCTGGGTCAGGCCGATGCCCTCGTAGAACGCGGCGGCGGTGGACTGGATGCCGAAGTCCTCGATGTAGTTGTCGACCACGCGGGTGGCGAAGCACGCGCCGAGCGCGATGGCGTTCTGCTGGATGCCGTAGAGGTGGTTGCCTCTGATCAGCCAGCCGGCACCGCGGTCCATCACGATGCCGTTGACCCCGATGGTGGCGAAGATCGAATCGGTGAGGAACCCGTCGGTGTTGGAGATGTTGTTGGAGCACACCTGGCGCAGGCCCGACGCGGCGGGGGAGTCGACGCGGACCCGGTCGATCCGGTTCTCCGAGGCGGTGTTGATGGCGACGGTGGTGCCGTTGGCTGTGGTGTCGGTCAGGCGGATTCCGTCGACGGGTGCGTTGACGACCTGCACCCCCTGGATCAGGGACCAGAAGTTGTACAGGATGATCCCGCAGGCGGTGGCCGTGTTCGAGGCCTTCGTGCCGTCGAGGTTGAGGTTCGTGATGGAGATCGGGTTGTCGACGGTGTTCTGGTTGGCGACCCACGCGGAGGGCACGAGCAGGGCGGAGACCCCGCCGGCGGCGGTGATGTTCGCGCCGGCGGCCTGTTTGATGGTGGTCCCGGCCTGGCCGTAGCCGTAGCCGGATCCGGTGTAGGCGCGGAACCCGGGCAGGTTCAAGGCGGCGTTGATGTAGTAGGTGCCGGGCTGGAACACGGCGGTGGTCCGGATGGGCAGGGCGTTGATGGCGGCTTGGAGGGCGGGGGTGTCGGTGGCGCCGGTGGTGTCCCCGGACGGGGCGGGCATGGTGATGCCGGGGTTGGACGCGAACTGCTGGCCGAGTGGGTACAGGGGCATCAGGCGCTCACCTCGGTGACGAGCAGGGCGGCGGTGCCGGCGGCGGTGATCCCGGAGATCGGGCCGATGTAGATGGATCCGCCGGCCATGGGCAGCTCGTAGTAGTAGCCGGCGGGGATCGCCGCCGTGTAGGCGGCGGTGGTGGCGGTGAAGCCGAAGGCGATCAGTGCGGTGGCCCCGCCGAGTGGGTTGGTGATGGTCAGCTGGCCGCGGCGGGGGTTGAAGAACGCGACCGTGGTGTTGGCGTTGGTGACGTTCACGGCGGTGATCACCGGTGTCTGCAGGACGCCCATGGTTCAGCTCCCGGGTTTGGTCATGTCCAGGCCGGGCCCGGTGGACAGGCCCTGTCTGAGTGCGTGCTCGTACTGGGAGACGAGGTATCCGCACATGAGCAGGGTCCCGATCACCGGCCAGGCCTCCCCGATCAGCAGGGATGTGGCGATGCCCAGGCCGGTGGCCAGGCCGGTGGCCTGGATCTCCCCGCGGCGGATCCACCGGCGGGTGTGCTCGGCCTGCCCCTGCGATCCGGAGAACGTGGCGATGGTGAAGAACGAGGGGAGGAACCCGGAGTAGAAGTTGGGGATCTCGGCGACGACCATGACGAACAGGGCGACGGCTTCGTAGCGTCCACGCTCGGCGGCCATCAGGCCAGACCTACCCACCAGGTCGCCGCCGCGTTCAGCGACTGCGAGCCCAGTGCGATGGTCGCGGGCAGGGACGTCTGGGCGGCCGGGCCGACGAGGAACCGGGCGGATGCGGCGGCCAGGTTGGCGTTGCCGACGCTGACGGAGTTCGCGGTCAGCCCGGCGCCGGCCTGCAGGGTCGGCAGGGTCGTGCCGGTGGCCAGAACCGCGGCGTAGTAGGTGCCCGAGAGGACCTGTACGGGTGTGGTCAGCGAGGCGGCGAGGAACCCGGCCGATCCGAACGCGGTGGTCTGGTCGGCGGTGACGCCCAGTTGCTGGCCGAGGTTGTTGTACAGGCCCAGGAAGTTCCGGTTGCTGGTCAGCGTGTTGCCGGCGGTGGTGATGGTGATACAGATCTTGCTGATGGTCCCCGGCCATCCCACGCGCACGCGCATCAGGTAGACCGTCGCCGAGGTGGTCAGGATCGTGGCGTTCCCGGCCGAGGCCGGGTCCATGTTCCAGGTGATCAAGCCGTTGCCGGTGGAGTCCGGTTCCGCATCCACCAGGGTGGATGTCGCGCCGTCGGGGGCGAGGAACGTGGGCTGCCCGGTGGTCGGGTCGGCATACATGACCGCCCCGATGGCGGCGGGGACCGCGGCCGGGGCCGCGGTACGGGAGCGCAGGATCAGCTGCGGCACGCTAAGCGTGGTCCCGTCGGAGCTGACGATGATCTCGTCGACCCCGGGCAGGCCGGCGATTCCCTGGACGGTGAACGGTGCGCTCATGCGGTCCTCCTCCTCTCGGCTGGTGGGGCGGGCACGGCCCAGTGCGCGCCCCGGTCGTTGCGGTGCTCGATCAGCTCCGCCCGGTCATAGGCCTGCTTCGTCTCCAGGACCGCGATACGGGTCCGGGTCCGGACGCCGTCGACGAGGACGGCGGCCACGATCGGGACCACGATCGCCAGGGCCTGCAGGACCTGGCCGGCGTCCATCGCGGCCTAGAGGAGGACTTCGTAGGAGATCACGTAGGAGTGCGCGGTGGTCAGCGCCACCCCCGCGGAGATCTGGAAGCTGGAGGCGAGGACCGTGGTCGCGGCGAACGCGATGGCCGCGGCGTTCGCGGAGTCGTAGCCGGTCACGATCACCGCGCGCGGCACCGCCGGCAGGGAGTTCGCGAACGTCACCACCGCGACGGCGCCGGCGGCCTGGCCGCCACCGCCGGTGACCGGGTTGAGCGTGAACGTCCCGTACATGTCGACCGCGCTGACGGCGGTCACGGTCGGGGCGGCGCCGGCCGCGGTGGTCCCGGCGATGGTGCCGGCCGCGGTGGTCGACACGGCGCCGGCGGTCAGGGCGACGCCGGTGGCCACGGGGGAGTGGCCGTAGGCGTCCAGTACCTGGGTCACGTTCGCTGCTGGCATCGCTGTTTCTCCTCGAGTGGATGTTTCACGTGAAACGGTGGGGTCAGGGGACGAAGACGGTGTCCCCGGGCTGGATGTTCGACGGGCTCTTGCGCTTGGCGCGCAGCTGGGCGTTCTTCGGGTCGTTCCACACGGTCTGCCAGTTGCGGATGCCGTAGTGGGAGGCGATGCCGGCGATGGTCGACTGCCATGGCGGGTGCTTCGCGGTCCACTTGGTGACCTTCACCGTGCCGTGCCCGGCCGGCTTGGTCACCGTCGGGGTCTTCGACGGGGCCGAGGGGGTGGCCGGTGCGGGTACCGGTTCGGTGTCGTTGACGGTGACGTTGACGGGTACGGCGGCCGGGGCCGGGGCGCTGACGGGTCCGGGGATCTGGTTCTGGATGACGAACTGCGGCACGTCGGCGCTGGACGTGGTCGCGGCGGTGGACGTCGTGGAGGCGGCGGCCGCGGCGGCGTTCTGGTTCTTCGCGTAGAGGAAGTAGTAGCCGACGGCGAGCACGGTGACGATGGCCATCCACTGCCACACGGCCAGCGGGCCGGCCTTGGAGGTGAGGAAGTTCCCTCCGCCGCCGCCACCGCCCTGGTCGTCGTCCATCAGATCACCACCTCGCTCGGCGGGTTCATCGTCCACTCCCACCCGGACGTCTGGACCCGGGTGCAGTTCGGGGACATCGATGCCGGGTGCGCGCCGTAGAGGGGGTGGGGTCCGGTGTGGACCTGGTCCAGTTCGCCCGGGTGGGCGACGAAGTGTGGGTACACCGCGGGCGGCTGGGGGTCCGGGGACAGGCGGGTGCCCAGGCGCATCCGCCTGTTGGAGCGGGTCCCGAGGTCGGTGTAGCCCTGGTCCTGGGGCATGGGTGCCGCGGTGGCGCGGGCGATCGCCCAGGCCGAGGCGGCCACGGCCAGGGCGAGGATCCCGAACTGCTGGGGCCTGGTCATCGGCCCCACCGCGCGCCCATGCCGGGCATCCGCAGCGTCGGCTGGGTGGGCATCGGGTTGGGGGTGTCCCCGCCCTGGTGGACGACCGTCTGGGAGTACGACTGCCCGGCGATCCTGCTGTTGGACGGGCGGTTGACCCGGACCGGGCGCATCTGCGGGACGGCGTCGTAGCGGGAGCGGGTCTGCACGTGGCCGGGCACGGTGGGGGAGTGGCGGCCGTAGGGGGCTCCGCCGCGGGTGCGCTGCGGGCCGTCCAGCGGCGAGCCGACAGGTGGTCCCTGGACGACGCCGCGGGAACCGTAGGGCCGGTACAGGCCCGGTGTGCCGCCGTAGACGTTCGACCAGGTGTCCCCGCGGGTGCCCAGCGCGTAGTCGCGCTGGGCGACCACGGTGCGCCCGTCGCAGGCGAGGCCCTCGGCGATCACGGTCAGCGCCTTGGGGGCCTCGTTGTCCTCCCACCGGGTGTGGTCGGTGCCGATCAGCCACGTCTCCTGCCGGGCCACCACCCGCAGGCTGGGCCGGGCCGGGCCGGATGCGAGCGGGTTGGGCACGCCGGAGTTGCTCGGGGCGGCGTTGTGCTTGGACGTGCCGGCGTCCAGGTAGGGGTGACGGTCGCGGGCCTGGAGGGTGTTGTTCCCGGATGCGGCGGCGGCGATCGCGCGCGCGACGAACCGCAGGCCGCCCCAGCCGGTGGTGGGCTGCTCCTCCTGGGTGATCATCCCGTTGCCGGCGGCCAGGGCGACGGGGGTGCCCTGGCGCAGGCGGGGCTGCTGGCCGAGGTCGGCGATCATCACCATGAGCCGCCCCCGGTGCCCGCCTTGATCACGTTGGACACCGCCGTGCCCGCGTTGGACACCAGGGTGGGCCCCTGGCTCTTGGGGCGGACCAGGACGAACAGGATGATCACGTAGCCGAACAGAACCAGCCACTTGCCGCCAGCCCACATGATTAGCCTCCACGCTGTACGTAGCCGGTGGCCGTGCCGACGACGGCCGTGATTGCGTTGCCCCAGGTGACCACGCCGGTCGCGGCCGGGCTGCCTGGGCGGACGAGCACCACGAGGATCGCGGCGAAGAGCGTGAACACGATGATCTGCGTCATCCCAGCTGCCCAGCGTTCCCCGCGTATCCGGGCACCTTGGCGGTGACCTGGCCCGGCACCACGCTCAGGACGGGGCCGGAGATCGAGCCGGGCGCGCGGCCGGCGACGACGCCGGGGACCTCGCCGGGCACGGATCCGGGGACCTGGCCGGCCACCGCGCCCGGGGATGGAGCGGTGGCCGGGGTCTGGGTCGACGGGCCGAACATCATCGTCAGGCCCGTCGCGACGTCGGTGGCGTTGACCAGGGTCCCCACCGTGACCAGGCCACCGAACGCCGCGGCGATCCGCCCCGAGCGCGGCCCGTTGGACAGCAGGGCGAGGATGAAGAACGTGATGCACACCGCGGTCAGCCGCGCCATCGGCTGGGCCAGGGTCAGCTGCGCGGCGACCTCCGCGGCGGTCTGGTCCTTGCTGCGGGGCTTCAGGAACGGCGACGCGCCGACGAGCAGGACGCACGCGGCGAACTCCGCCAGGATGATCCGCCGGTACGTCGCCCCGGAGCCGCCCGTGACGAACGACGTGGGCGGGGGGGCCTCGGCGGTGCGCTGGCGCCAGGTCCGGGCCGCCTCGTCGTCGGCGGGGGACTCGCTGCGCTGCTTCGGGCGCGACGAGGTCGATCTGGCCGGCGATGGGGTCCCGGACGTCTGGCGGGCGGGGCCCTGCGTGGTGCGCTTGGTGGGGGTCTTCCTCTTCGTTCCCGACCTGGTTCCACGTGAAACATTGCGGGGGGCGCGGGTGCCGGAGCCTGCCGCCCTGGCACCCGCGCCCGTGCCGGCCGCCGCGCCCGAGCCGGCCGCGGCGGTGGATGCGCCTTCGGCGATCATCACGCTCATGGCTTCTCCTTCGTCTGGGCGCGGCGGGCGATCTCTTGCAGGATGGTGGTCATGTAGTTGTTCGAGGTCTGCTGCTCGGGCAGGAACTGCTGGCCCTCCAAGGCGATGAAGAACGCCAGGCCGGCCAGCCACAGCAGCAGGATCGCCAGGCCGAGGCGGACCGCGGACCCGCCGCGGTCCTCACCCTCGGCCACCGGGTCAGCCGTTCGGCTTGCGGCCGAACAGGTTCGCGGGGCTCGTGGCGGGCACGAACGCGACGAGCAGCATCCCGAGGATGAACGGGATGATCCAGTGCTTCAGCATCTTGACTCCTCCTTCACTTCAGGACGACGCGGGAGAGCAGGCCGACGAGGATGATCTCCGCGGCGACCAGGGCGAGCATGGACAACACGGTGGGGTGCCAGCCGCCGGGGCCGACCCCGGACGCGCCGCCCGGTGAGCTGATCGGCGCCACTCCCTGCGGGGAGGTGCCGGCGTACTTCGAGAACGTCATGGTGTGCTCCTCAGATGTCCACGAGCGTCGGGTCGATGGGGCCGACGGCGTAGACCTCTTCCTGCAGCAGCTCCACCGTGCCGGGCACGTTGGCCGCCGCGGCCGCGGTGGTGGACTCCACCAGCAGCGAGGTGGAGTTGGCCGTGTAGAGCCATCCCTGCCCGTACAGGACGCCGGGGGAGAAGAACCGGGGCAGCACGTAGACGCCGGTCGGCCGCGCCGAGCGGGTGCCGTACGACTGGTAGAAGTCCTCCGCCCAGCCGAAGATCATGTCGGGGGACAGGGTGCCCAGCTGGCGCTGGTCCTGGGTCCACACGAACGGATCGGACAGGTAGTCCTGGCGGGCGCCGTTGGAGTCCCGCACGATCCAGATCTGCCCGCGGATCGCGTTGCCCTGCAGTGTGGACAGGAACGAGTTGCCGGAGCCGGCGCCGTTCAGGGTGAACGTCTGGTGGCGGGTCTTGGTCTGCAGGTTCGCGCCCGGGGGGATCCGCTGGTTGGGGACCTTCTCCAGGTCGGAGTCGTCGGGCTGGGCCCACATGTCGACGAACGGGGTGATCGTCACCGTGGGCGCGGTGCCGGTGACGCCCAGGGCGGTGGCGGTGTTCAGGGTGTGGGTCCAGGAGTACTGGCTGCGGGTGTCGGTGTTCTCCAGGCAGCCCAGGGTGTGGCGGACCTCCGGGTTGAGGAAGAACGTCATCGACGGGTTGAGGGACTGGGCGTAGTCGTAGGAGGTCATCGGGTCGCGCAGCCATGGGCGCAGGAACCGCTGGCGCTGCAGGTAGGCGTAGCCGCCGATGACGTTGTAGAGGATCTCCGCGCCGTCGGTGTTCTGCAGGCCGGCCTGCAGGAACAGGTTCGCCGGGTTGTCGGCGGTCGGGGTGCCCGTCGTGGCGCCCGTGGAGCGCACGATCAGGCGGATTCCGCGCAGGTAGTTCCCCGGGTTGATCTGCCCACCGCCAGGGATGCTCGTGGCGCCCAGCTGCTGGGCGGTCACCAGGCCCTGCCGGTTCTTCTGCGCGTAGAGGTTGGTGACCTGCCAGAACGGGTTCTGTCCGGCTGACTGCCCGGTCGTCGCCGGGGCCGCTCCTGCTGCTGGGGGCATTGCCGCATCCCTCCCGGGGATGAGTAGGGATCAGTACTGGACGCTCATGGCCTTGCCGAGGTGCTCCAGTCGCGGGTCACCCGAGGCCATCAGGTGGAAGGTGGTCATCCGCCACAGGGTCCCCATGATCAGCACGGCGAGGAACACGTGCAGGATCACCTTCGCGTCGTCCATGACAGATCACCTCTCGATGGTTACACCTGTAATCCGTCACACGGTAACACTCGAGAACGGTTCTCAACAGCAGATGCGGTGGTGTCTGTCAAAAGCGTGTGACCCCCGCACGACAGGTGCGGGGGTCACACGTGCTCCGAGGTCCAACTCAAGCCGGGCCAGTCTAACGCGGCATCCGCATCCCGGCGGGCAGGTTGCCGAACGATCGGTGGCCGTTCTCGAAGTACGCGCGGTGGCGTTCGGAGCAGAACAGGTGGATCACCTCGTAGTCCTCACCGGATCCGGGCTTGGCGTACTGGATCCGCGCGCCGTACAGCTGCAGGCCGTACTGCTCGCAGTCGTCCCACCCGCACAGGATCCGCTCACCCGACGGCCCCGCCGACACCGCACCTTTGCGCAGGTTGGTCCGGTCACCCACGGTCCTGCTCCAGGCGTTTGATCCGTGCGGCCATCCCGGCGTGGGACCAGGCGACCAGCAGCACGCCGACGATCGTGGCCTCGCGGTGCCACCGGTGGATCCATCGTTGGAGCGGCGTGCCGATCTGGTCGCGGGCGAGGGCGTTGCGGCCGTAGTCGGCGTACCACGCTTCGTCGTAGGCCTTCGGGTCCCACTCGAACGGTTTCTGCTCGTCGTCATTCATGCCAGGCCCCGGGAGCGTTCGTAGCCGGCTGCGGCGGCGTCGCGGGCGCGGGAGAGCCAGTAGGGGAGGTGGTAGGCCTGGCCGGCGCCGTCGAGTTCACTGTGCATCGCCGCCCGTGCGGTCGCCCGGGCCGCGCGCTGCGAGACCTCCCGGGCGCGGGCCCAGAGCGCCAAGCGCACCGCTGCCCGCTTGTGATCGGGGATCTGGGCCCATAGACCCCAGATCGCCATCGCCATGAACCCCAGGTACAGCAGGCGTCCCGCGATGTCCGCCGTCTTCTCCATTGCGCTCACTCCTCAGTCTGGCGTCCAGGCGCGCGGCCTCGGCCAGTAGATCCTGTTTGATCCGGAAGTCGATCACCACCAGCAGGCCCGCCACGAGCGCGGCGAGCACCGCCAGGGCGACCAGGATCCGCGCGCCCGAGGGGACGGTTTCACGTGAAACATCGTCATCCACGGGTGGTCACCTCGTCGGGGGCTGCGGACAGGCTGCGGCCGTGGTGGATCACGTCGTGGCGCAACATGTCGGATGCCAGTTCCATCACGGTGGTGGGGACCTGGGTGGGGATGTGGAAGGTGGTGATCGCCCGGTCGCATTCCTGGCAGACCACCGCGAGGACCGCCAGGCCCTGGCCGTGCTCGTCGTTGCGGGTGTCGTCGGGTCCCGTTTCTCGGATCTCGAAGACGATCGGACGATCACCGGCCAGGGCGATCACCCGGCCGGGAGTGATCAGCATTTTCGTGGGCCATTGGAGGTCACCCATGTCTGCCCCTTCCATCCGTTCCATCAGAATCCCTGGTTCATCGATAGGCTGATTCTCATCAATGATGGGGCGCCACCGCTGTTGTTCGCGGTGATCTGCAGTAGGCCGCGTCCGATCAGCAGGTCGGTGACGGTGGGCGTGGCCAGTGTTCCGGCGCCGACATTGGTCGAGTAGTACTGCGTTCCGGTCTGCAGATCCTGCAGGACAAAGTTGGTGCTGGCCGGCAGGCTCAGGCTCAGGGTCGCCGGCCCCATCCACGTCACGAAATATCCCCAGGTCGACGCGCCAACCGGGAGGGTCAGGACGGCGGTGACGATTCCCTGTTCGCCGTTCTGCCCGGCCGCTCCCAGGGATGACAGCAGGGTCGACTTCACGAAGGACTGCGGCCGGGTGACAGTGCGATAGGACGCGATGACCTGCACGTTCAATGACGTGTTCCCGACCAGGGTGATGGCGGACCAGACGATCTGCAGGTAAGGGCCCTTGACATTGTCCAGGGTGAAAAGGTTCCCCCCGTATGCCGGTACCCACCATTGTTCGGACCATATGAGGATTGTGCCTGCCGCGTCCTCGTACCAGTTCAGGGTGATATTGCGGCACAGGACTGTCGGATTCGACCCGGTCTCCGTCGAGGAGAAGGACAGCGATTGGTAGGCCGAGATGTTCATGACCGGCGTCTGCGTGGACGTGCTGTTCACGATCGTCAGGGCGCTCTGCGAGTACAGGGTCACCGGGTTGTCGATCGCGGGGATACCGGCCGACGTCAGCAGGGCTTGGAGGAGTGGCGCGTCGAAGTAGGAGTTCCAGCCCATGGTCAGCCCATCATCGAGCGCATCATCGCCAGCGGGTTGCCGCCGCCGTTGGCCTGGGCGAGCAGCAGTTTGACCAGTGCGCCGGGCAGTTCGAGGTGCTGGTCCTGGGAATCGTCGGGGGCGTATTTGGAGCGGAAAGCCACGACCAGGCCCCCGGCCGGGGTGGCGAAGATCCCCGCGTGGCCTTTGAAGATCTCCACCGGCGCCGCGGTGTCGATGGCCTGGTGGATCTTGTCGGCCAGGTCCGCGGGGGTGAACCCGCCGAACGGGCCCGTGGGGGCAGTGGTGTCGCTCATGGCAGGGGGGTCCTCTAGGCGGTGGACGGGGAGATGGCCGGGTCACGGCGGAACCAGGCCGTCACGACGGGAGTGGTTGCCGCGGTGGCGCCGAGGGTGGGGATGTTGAAGCAGACGTAGATCTCCTGGCCGGGCTGCAGCAGCATCGGCTGGATGGGGTCCCAGTCGGCGATGGTCTGCTCCTGGGCGACGGTGTAGAGCTGCATCCCCTCGTAGACCTTGATGGTGGTGTTCGAGGGGACGTTGACGATCGCCAGGTGGTACAGCTCGAAGTAGGGGCTCTTGATGCCCAGGATCGCGTCGGAGAAGTTCGCGGTGAGGTTGCCGGTGTTCAGGTTGGTGGTGTCGGCCGCGGCGGTGACCACCCGCGACCCCAGTGGCAGGTAGCTCATGCGAGGAGTTTGTAGATCATCGGGGCGGGGGCCTCGATGGCCTCGGCGCCGATGCTCATGATCGTCGAGGTGATCCCGGTCCCGGTGAACGCGAGGTTCTCGCCCGGGTGCAGGATCAGTTCACCCTTCCCGAAGGATGCTCGGCCGGTGGACAGGGGGATGGTGCAGATGAAGTTCGCCCGCTGGGTGGGGTCGCCGCGGAACACCTGGATGGAGTCCACGGACTGGTCGCCGTAGACGCTGACCCTGCGCACCGACCAGACGTAGCCCTCACGCGGTCCGAACTGCTGGGAGTTCGGGGCGTCGCCGCCGACGGTGAACGTCTGGCCCGCGATGGTCCCGGTGACGGTCTGCAGGGGGATCGGGGCGACCCGGACGGACTTCAGGCCCCGCGCCAACTCGCTCAGTAGCGATGACTGGGCTTTGCCGAGGCCTTCGGCGAACTCGGTGCCGTTGAGGATGTCGAGTTCGGCGCCGAGCTCCAGTTTGATCTTCGGCATCAGGGGATCCGTTCCGTGTCGGTGGTGGGTGCTATGTCAGGCTGCGCCGGCCAGGGCGATCAGGCCCGCGCCGGCCAGGACGAACCCGGCGAACCCGGCGAGGATCCTCACCCAGTTCTCCGGGTTGACCAGCCACAGCAGTGAGGAGAAGAAGTGCTCGGCCGAGGTGATCGCGTTGCCCGCGCCGGTCGCCGCGCTCGACAGGCCGTTCAGCGCGCTGGACGCGGTGGGGCCGAACCCGGGCACCCAGCTCACCGGCGATGAGCTGGAGCCGTTCAGGCCGCGGGGGCGGCCGTAGCCGACGATCGTGGTCTCGGACGGGCTCCAGGAGCGCACCCGGACGTTCGCGCCGTCGTGGGGGGCCTCGATCACCTGGTTGCCGCCGGCGTAGATCACCACGTGGCCCGGCGCCGGGCCGTCGCCGGGCCACTGCTCGAAGATCAGGTCACCGGGTTGCAGCTGGGATTGGGGGATCCGCTGGACCCAGCCCCATTGCGCGTTGGACGTGCGCGGCGCCTTGATGCCGACCTGGCCCAGCACGTACTCGACCAGGCCCGAGCAGTCGAACCCCTTCGGGGAGGCACCGCCCCATACGTAGGGGACACCGACGAACTTCTTGGCGTCCGCGACCACGTCACCACCGGTGGCCATGTTCAGGCGCCCTGGGCCTTGAACAGCTTTCGGATCCCGGGCGCCACGTCGCCGGTCTTGTCCTTGCCCTTGGCGTCGCCGTCGGCGTCGCCGGCCGGGGGGGCGGCGGGGGCGTCGCCGATGCCGAACTCCTTGTGCAGCCATGCGGCGGCCTTGGCCATGGGGATCCGCGCGCCCTTGTCACCGGAGAAGATCTCGACCTCGTAGTCCTGGTCGTCGTCCTCCTGGGACCGCCTGATCAGATCGTCGAGGAGCTTCTGCTCTTCGGGCTTCAGAGCCATGTCAGTCTCCCTTGATCGGGTGCGGTGGGCCGGCGATCGTGTGGCCGCCGCGGGGGCCGCGTTTGCGCACCACGGCGACCTTCAGGACCCGGCGCGCGGGCCCCTTGCCGACCACGATGGTCCGGTAGCGCACGGCACCGCCGCGCGCGGTCTCTTCGCTGGTCGGCATGGGCGTCATCCTAGTTGGTGATAACCGTTGTCGATACGATACGGCCATGAACACGTGTCAGTGTGGTTGTGGTGAAGTGATCAGCGATACCGCGACCTGGGCGCGCGGTCATCACCGGCGCAGCCTGGTATCGGTGCCCCGGCAGGCGAAGGGACCCCGCCCGGCCGTCGCGGGTCCGGTGTTCTCCGCAGGTCAATACGTAACTCCCGATGAGCCGGAGAAGTGGTACGAGCAGGAGGCCGCCGACCCGGGGCCGGTGTCAAGTTCTGTAAACCCCGACAGTTCGTTTACAGACGATATCGATTCGTTTACAGAGCGTGATGGTGATCCGGGGTATCTGAAATCACCCGAGACACCCCCGGACACGCCGTCGTCGATCACCGCGGCGCAGCGCGCGGACATCGCCGGCAAGCTGGCCCTGATGTTCACCATCCCCTATTCCGCGGTCGCGTTGCGCGACCCGTACTGCGCGGAGGCCCTGGCGAAATCGACCAAGCCGATGATCAAGGCGTGCCTGCCGATCATCGCCGGCTCCCCCGGGGCGGTGGAGTTCTTCACCAAGCAGTCCGGATGGCTGGCGTGGCTGAACCTGGCCGCCGCGGCCCGGCCCGTCCTGGAGGCCTTCTACGCCCACCACGTGGTCCACAAGGTCGAGACCGTCCAGGACGAACAGGGCCGCCGCCGTGTCGTGCCCGTCGACTACTCCGCCTACTCTGCAGCATGATGAACACGATCTGCGCCCACTGCACCTACATCGTCATGGATTTTCGGACGCTGCCGATCACCATCATCGGCTCCCAAGGTCCCAGAGGACTCCCGGTCGAGGTGACGTCCGCGCACCTGCAGGAGTGGGCCCTGGCCGATGAGGTGCCCCTAGAGGCCTTTCAGATCGACCAGTTCGGCAAGGTGGGTGTGTTCGCCGTGACGACGGTCAAGGATGTTCCGGTGTGTGCCCGGCACGCTTTCACCGTGATGGGCGGCGATCGGTGAGCGTGCAGCCGGCGGGGCCGGGCCCGCAGCAGCGGCCGGCGGATCGGGGTCCGGTGATGCTGCCGCTGCCGGAGCGGGTGCCGTGGAGTGTGTTCGGGCCGGAGTTCCATCACGTGTGGGGGCTGCACGATCCCAGCGATCCGCAGCCGGAGCACTTCGAGATCCTGGGCCCGTCGGGGTCGGGCAAGACGAGGCTGAAGAACACGATCATCACCGAGCGGGTCCGCGCGCGGGGCACGGCGGTGATCTGTGTGGCGACCAAGCCGGACGACAAGACGATGGACATGATGAAGTGGCCGGTGGTCGACAACTGGTCGGGGATCCAGGAGTGGCGCCAGTCCATCTTCTGGCCGAAGACGAAGCTGCGGGGGATCCCGAAGAAGGTCTACCACGCGCACAAGATCAAGGACGTGCTGCACCGGATCTGGGTGCCCAAGGCCAACGTGCTGCTGGACATCGACGAGATGGGCTACGTGCAGGGGCTGGACTCCGAACTGGGCGCCCTGGTGGAGGAGTACTACCGGGAGTGCCGGGCGCTGGGGATCTGGCTGACGAGCACGAAGCAGCGTCCGCAGGGCGCGGTCCGGGCGATGCACAGTGAGTCGAGCTGGACGGCGGCGTTCCAGCCGAAGGACCAGGACGACGGTGAGCGGGTCGCGGAGGTGTTCGGGTCGCGTCGTCAGTGGATGCCCGTGCTCGACCAGCTGGACCGTGCGAAGCGGGAGTTCCTGATCAAGGACGGCATCACCGGTGACGTGTTCATCTCGTGGATTGACATCCCGTTCAAGCCGGTGAAGGCGATCCGCAACGGTGGGACGATCTACGGGAAGTCGAGACATCGTCCCAGGTAGATACGATAACGATTACAGCGGGTAATCGTGCGTATAAACTAGTTTATATAATCGGGAGTGGAGTGATATGACCCTGATCATGGGTCTGGACATCGCGTGGGACCGGCCGACGATCGACTCGATCAAGGGCACCGGCGCGCGGTGGGTGGCACGGTACCTGTCCACCGACCCGAGCAAGAACTGGACCGCGGCCGAGGTCCATCAGTACACCGGGTCGGGGTTGGGGTGTGTGTTCGTGTGGGAGACCACCGCGACCCGGGCCCTGGACGGCCGCGGCGCCGGCGCCGCGGACGCCACCTCGGCGCTGCGCCAGCTCCAGGCCCTGGGCGTGGACGGCTACCGGCAGCCCGTCTACTTCACCGTCGACACCGACACCAACTGGTCGGCCGTCAAGGCGTACTTCGACGGCGTCACGTCCGTGCACCCGCACGAACTGGTCGGGGTCTACGGGTCCTACCAGATCGTGCTGGGCGCCAGGATGTACGGGCTGGGCTACCGGTGGCAGACCGTCGCCTGGTCCCACGGGCTGCGCGACTCCGGCAGCCACATCCTGCAGACCGGCGCCCAGGTCCTGCGCGGCGCCGGCGACGTCGACTACGCCTACGAGTCCGACTACGGCCAGTACCCTCGTCCAGCAGCCCCCACACCGGCCCCCAGGGCCTTCCACGAGGAGGACGTCATGTTCATCCACGCACTCGATTCCGTACCGGAATCCGTACGTACGGACCCGATGACCGGCGCCCAGCAGGTCGTCGCCGAAGTCGTCAAGGACGCCATCTGCCAGGTCGGACCCGGCACCCGCTACTGGCTGGGCCCCCGCGCCTGGGCCGGCATCATCATCGCCTACAAGGCCGCCGGCTCGACCATCCCCATCGCGTCCGTGCCCGGGGAGACCATCCAGGCCAACTGGCCCATGCTGCTCGGCCGCGGCGACTAGAACACCACGGTAACTCCAGCCGATCCGATTCTATGGTGGCCACAGGATAGGAGCAGTAGTCCGACGCAAAGTAGCCGCTCGGACGATGGTTACCGCTGGCCCCTACTCCCCCGAAGGGCATTCTACCGCTTGCTCCGGTTGTCTGCCGATTCCAGTTAACCACTCCCGCGCGAACCTTTCGATAGAAACGATCGTACAAGTCCTTGTTGTCACTTAACAGCCCGGCCACCAGACCATAAGAGGTATTGCAGGCTTCTCGGATCGCGGCATCGAAATTGGAAACTCTTATGAGCTGAAGGAACGGGCCGAAGAGTTCTACATCCGGACGGTTTGATACGTTGGTCACATCCATTAGTCCGGGTGATAGAAAGTTCTGGCCCGAACCGAGTCTTTTCATTTCCACCAGGGGTTCTCCGCCATTCTTGCCGAGATCGGCTTGTGCGGCCAGAAGGCTCTCGGCAGCCTGGCCGGAAATCACCGGCCCCATGAAGGGCTCGGGCCTATCAGTATACGGTCCTACTTTGATCTTCCCCATCATGGAAATAAGAGTATCGACAAACTTCCTGCCCCTTGTTCCATGCTCCACGATCAGCCGACGTGTGCACGAACACCTTTGGCCCGCGGTGATAAACGCGGATTGAATAGTAAAGTAGGCCGCCGCGTGATGATCCGCTGCGCCGTAGACCACGAGCGGATTGTTGCCTCCCATTTCAAGCGCCAGTATCTTCTCCGGCCGGCCACCGAAGAGGCCGTGCAAAGCTTTGCCGGCCTCAGCGCTCCCGGTGAAGAAAAGACCATTGAGATTGTTGTTCGCGGCAAGGCTCATACTGGTTTTTCGTCCGCCCTGCACCATGTTCAGCACCCCTTTGGGGAGCCCTACCGTCTCCCAAAGCTCCTGCATTTTTTGACCGACCAGGGGGGCCTGTTCGCTCGGTTTGAAGACCACGGTGTTTCCCGCAAGAAGGGCAGGCACAATGTGGCCGTTGGGAAGATGGCCGGGGAAGTTGAACGGACCGAAAACCGCTACGACACCTTGCGGCTTAAAACGAGTGGCAGCGGGCGCCCCCGATACGTCGATCTTTACCGTGGCGCACCGCTCATGGTAAGCCTGCAACGGACAGTCCCACCTTGCCGGCTATTGCATTAACTTCGGTGAGCGCCTCCCAGAGCGGCTTGCCGGTCTCCATACAGATGATCTCTGCCAGTTCCACCTTGCTGGACTGAACCTGTTCTCGAAATACCTCCAGGTATCGGATTCGATCCTCCACCGTTTTGTCGGCCCACGCTTCAAACGCGGACACCGCGGCATTGACCGCGTCGATTACTTCTTGATCGGTTGCAGCATTGCCCTGCCAATTAACATCACCTGTCGCAGGATTGAGAGAAGAGAAGTTCTCTCCTTTCCCTTCAATCCATTGATTGTCGATGAAATGGGTCTTTCTGCCCATGTCAATCATTCCTTCCCGCGGTGGTCGAAGGTCTTAGAGGAGAAACACGGACCTTGTCACCAAGTTTCAAATGAAGGGCTTCGGCCACTTGCAGCGGCAAACAGATCCCACCTGAAGGACTGTAGCCCACGGGCCCCATGCATGCCCTGAAGTCATGGCCGGCCTTGGCAATGATGAAAGTGACCGAATCAATGCCTTCTGCGACGATCTCGTCGACGCGGGAATTGTGGCTTTCCTTGACTATCCGAATGTCAGCCAGCCGGCACTGGACAAGAGGTCCGGCCTCGAAGATGTCCACCATTCCACTGAATCTGAATCCTTCGTCTTGTAACAACTTGAGAGCGGGTTCTGTGTTTTCGTGCACTTTTCCAATTACGTCCTGGGCCGATTCAGGAAGAAGAGGAACATATATAGGACTGGTGGGCATCAAATCGGCGATGAATTTCTTCTCCATGACGCTTAGAATATCGGCCTTGCAGTAGTCCATCTCAAAAAAATGGCGCCCCAATGCCTCCCAGAAGGGTGAGCGACACTGATCGTCCACCACCCCACGCATTTCAGCGATAATCAGCGGCTCGAAACGCTTGGGATTTTCGGCCATGAATAGGAATCGAAACAATGAGAGCAGGCGTCCGTTTCCATGCTTGCGGTACTCGGGCACAACGAATAAGCCTCCTATTTCGGTTGGCCCACTATGTTCAGCGACGAGATGAAGAGTCTGAATCTCCTTACGAATATTCAACTTCTCCGACCGATGCACGGAAGTTTGGATTTTGTACGCGTAAAAAGGCTCAAAGCCGCCCACCTTGGAAACTACACAGCTTGTGCCGACGACTACCCTTGCCTCGACATCCTCCAGGACGAAGAGAAACAGCTCCCCAGAAGGCTTGTCTCTCTCTTCTGAAAAGCTTCGAAGGGATTGGAGGATTCTCTTATGCAAGAGATCTCTATCTCTTGGGAGGGAGGTTAGACCGAAACTGGCAATATGAGCCAACTCTACGAGTCGATCCAGATCCTCCAACTTTACAGGGCGAACCACAACCATATCTGGCCTCCGAATCACCCGCTTAAGCCGATCCAAGCTCACGTAATAGCGTTTCCTCAAGAATCTGAGTTGCCGCGTTAATGTCCTCGAAAGTTACAGCCCCCACAGGAATGAGAAAACGAACCCTAGTCGGATTATGACCGGCATAGAAGCCTATTACTCCTGCATGGAAGAGCGCGTGAATAAATCGTTTGACCTTTTCGGGATCGCCGTCAAAAGGGGTGAACGCTATCATCGCCCCGATTCCATACGGACCGGTAATAAGCCCCGGGTGCCGCCGGGCGATAGCTTCGAGATGATTTTGAAAATGCTCGTGCAAGCGAGCGATCTTACCGGCTGGGCCCAAATAGTCGCCTTCCAGTAAGCCTCGAATAATGACCTTGGCTGCAAAAAGAGACGAAGTGCTTGAGATAAAAGTCTGGCTCAAAAGGCCCGGCTTCGGGTTATACTCTTCCCGGAAAAGCGTCGCGCAGACTTGAGCGGATTTGCCTATAGTGACGACATCCACCAAGTCGTCCAGCCCAAGGTGCTGAAAGGCAAAAAGTTCGGGCGTACGGCTGAAAGTCTGGATTTCATCCACCAGGACAGCAACATTGTGTTGCTTCAGGATGTGCACCAAAGCAGCAAAAAAATCTCTGCTCCCCGGGTAAAACCCGCCCTCGCCGAGGACCAATTCGAATATCATTGCCGCGTGCTTGGCAGGATAACGCGTGAGATGGCGTTCCAAATGTTGGCACGATCTTTTGATGCTTTCGGACGGCTGGGACGGATCGAAAAAGGGAATGTAATCCACCGACAGCACAGAGGGCAACCCGGCCCTATAGAGGGGATTGTCCGTCATCTGAAGCATCGCCAGAGTTCTCCCCGCAAAACAACCATCAAATGCCAGAATCCTATGAGCAGGACTTTTCTTCTGAAAAATAATCTTTAGCGCGTTTTCGTTGGCCATGGCTCCATTTGTAGAGAGGAAACAATGCCTAAAAATTGCGCCTTTACGGTTTGCCCCGTCGAGCAACAGGCGGGCCACTTCGGCGGCCTCTGTGTTTTGTTGAAGATTGCCTTGCATCACGGTGTCTTGCAGGGCCGCATCAAGTGAGGCTTCTATTACGGAAGGATGGCTATGGCCCCAATGGTGAACGCCTATGCCGGAAATGAAGTCGTACTTTATGCTGCCATCGGCCAATTCTACAAACGGACCTTTCCCAATGCCGCTCCCGACATACGGATAGAATAGCGGCGCTCCCCGGACACTTCCGAATTGGGCTATCAATTCGTCATAAGACTGTTTGGATTCAGCGTTGGGCGGGCGGACTCCCGTGATCTTTTGCTGGTGGTCGGCAATGGTATCCAGCAAGAGTTTTTTTGCCTGTGCAATTCGTGGGTCTGCGGCCAGATTAGCTGCGACGGTTTTTTTCATTTTCGGGAAACCTGTTTCATGTCAAGCCTCGTGCTCCTGTCATCCGGAAAAAGACGACACGTTCGTGTTTGGCAACAATTACCCCGGGGCTACACAGGCCATGCCTTTAAAGATTGCAAAATAGTTCGCACGGCGTTGCATCGTGTTTGCCCACCGTATTACAGGACAAAGATTTTGCTTTCAGGTTCGACCCCTGGGCACTGCAAGTCCTACAGATTCAACACTATATCTTTATCTCTCCTGCCGCCAGTTTCATAAGTAGCAGGGCTGTCAGCTTTGCTCGTTCAGTTAGGCTGTCAACAAAAACGTACTCTGTGGGACTGTGAATATCGCCTCCCGTGACGCCGAGGCTGTCAATTGTTGTGAGTCCCGCGGCTGCCAAATTATTGCCGTCACATGCACCCCCGGTCGGCCGCCAGTTCAACGATAAACCGAGGTCTCGGCCACACTCGGCAACGTGTTGCAAGAGCTTGATTGTGCTGGCGTCCAAAGGCTTGGGCGGCCTTGCAAAACCGCCACGAACGTCTATTGAAATGCCGTCTATCCGGTTAATATCTTCCTCGAGCCCGCTAAGGCCCTCCTCAAAGAGTCTTTGGTCATCCCTGGTATTCACGCGCACATTAAAGCGGCACGTGGCCAGATCTGGAACCACGTTTAAAGGTCCTCCTCCCTGAACATAGCCTACGTTGGTGGTTGTCGCACCGCCTGAATCGGCCAGGGACCTCAACCCAACAATGAATCTTGCCAACGCATCAATAGCGTTTCTTCCAAGCTGAGGCTCACGTCCTGCATGAGCGGCCTTGCCTCTTACCGACGCCGTGAAATTCCCAGAGCCTTTGCGTGCGCCTACGAGGTCTCCATCCGGAAACGAAGGTTCAAATACCAGCCCGAGATGATTTCTCCGAGCGGCCTGAATTAAAAGTGGCGCCGAACCCGGTGAGCCTATCTCTTCGTCGGGATTGATGAGAATTTCCCAACCCACCTTCTCCGCCCAGGGGCATCGTTCAAACGCCTCCAGGGCCGTGAACATCACTACAAGGCCACCCTTGGCATCGGTAACTCCGGGTCCCCGGAGAATATTGTCGGCGATTCGAGCGCTCTTTTGAGAGGGATGGTCCTCTGGGTAAACCGTGTCCATGTGGCAGCACAAGAATAAACGCAAATTAGCGGTGGGGCGCTTGCGAATTAGAAGGGCCATGCCCAGGTGTGCTTGTACCGCACTGTCAGGAGAATACTCGAGTTGTTGGGGATCAAGTTCGACTCTCTCAGATCGGCCACCCAACGCGCTGAACTCGTTCTCCAGTACGATCAGCATCTCCTGGAGTCCCGGGAGGTTCCGCGTGCCGGAATTGACATCGGCCCATCGGGTAAGAAGGTCGATCATTCGGCGTTCCTCGCCGTCAATCGATTGAAGGAGAGAGACGTAATCGATCATGTTAGGTCCAGATTCGAGCTACTCCGGTCACACAGCGCCGCTGACACTCAACATGCTCCTGATGAGCCGGTAGATTCCGCTATATTGTATACGAAACGCTTGTACAAGGGGGAAGAAAGTTCCAGGAAGTAGGCACGGGAAAGAAAGGTAGAATTTCTGAGTTTTGGTTCCCAATCCCGCGTCTCGCGGGACTGCCTGGGAACCCATATCTCGCGGGCTCTGCCCGCAAACTGCCTTTATTTCAATTCATAGTCGAGGCAGAGCCTCGCAACAGGGATTCCCAGGCTGAGCCTGGGAACGAGAAATACGTGGGGCAGGCTTTCCGGAACTGTCTCAAAACTATTTTGATGCCCGGAATCGTGCCACGATGTCAGCCCGGCGTTAAAGCACCGGTCTACTCTCTATCGCCCCGATGGGGCTTAAATGCAAGCGTCCCTGAGGGACCGCAGATAGTAGCCCGGTAATTCATTGCCGGGAAAAGGGAGCATCGTGCTACGAATTTCGTTCATACTATGGTTCTGAGACACTTTCGGAAAGCCTGCCCCACAGGTTTAATGACACTTTCTCGCTGAAAACTGAATACTTACGTTTCGTTTATGTGTCGATTTTGAGAAAATTTCCGGATGCCTCTGCCGCCACATCCCGAAATTGTCACCGCGCTCGCTTTGAAATCCTCCTGGTGGACAGGGCAGTCTGCCACTGATACACTTCACAGGATTCGCAGTGAAGCTCATTACTTGCATCATTATTGCCCCCGAAGAGCACGTTTAGTTTTCCTTTGATCAACCAGCAGGAACGACCAAAATGCGGGAAAGCCGGACATGTAGCTTTCTTTTGACATCCTTTGATTTGCCAACACTTTTCCACTTTACCCTCCTCACATTTCAGAGCGTGGCCAAGAATATCGCAACAAGTCGTATCCATAAGTGCCGCCCTTAAGCTAGAGCAACTACCATGCCAAGTAAGGGAGCATCTTTTGGGCCGTCAATTGCCGTGTACGAGAAGGCGAGGGCACGAGAGATAGGCTGATGCTGAAGAATTCCTTTACAGACTGTAAAGGGAGACCTTCCCTTAACAACGGAGATGCAGCAATTACACGGATTCCGACGGATCGACTCACATTTTATTCAGCGTCCTGCATTCAACCGGGTGTTTCTCTTGACAGAAAGCCTAGTGTGTGTTGGTTTAAATTCAAGGTTACGTTAAGCTGGGTGAGAGCCGCCATGAACACTGAGCAACAAGTAAACCTGGAAGAGATGGTAGAAGACATCCATGCGCAAATGATCGACTCAGAGCTGATGGAGAAGTATCACGTGTCCGCAGGCGAACTAAAAGCTGCTTTCAAGCATTTGATCGAGGCCAAGGTACTTAGTCTGACAGAGCTTTATCGTCGCCCCGTACTAAGTGACGAAACGATCGATGCTGAAACGAGGCGAAAGTTGCCCCGATATCGGCTGGCTTTCCTGGTGCCTGTTCATGAATCGGTCCGTCCGGAGGCCAGAGGCTGGGTCGTCAACATCACTGAGAAGGGTATGCAGACGACGGGAATTGAAGCAAGAATCGGCGAGTCCAAAGTTTTTGCAGTTGCACCGAGAAGAATGAAGGACGGTGGCGAAATCGTATTTGCCGCCGAATGTCGCTGGAAGCGCACAGAAGGCCCTGACGAGGTCCCGATTGCCGGATTTCGCATAACCGAAATCTCTCAAGAACAATTGCGTAAACTACGGAATTTTATTGGATCGATCACACTCGGAGACTGTCCGGCATGAACGGCCTTAGTCAGGCGGAAAGTCGAACAAATCGGATGTTTCTAGAAGAGAATAGGTGTCAGATGAACGAGTTCTTAAATTTAATCCAAAAAAAGGTGTTCTGATGTTTACCACTTTAGTGCTTGTAGAGGGACTGCTCAGATGGCTCGTATAGATGCGGCGCTGAAAGTGGCAGTCCAGGCGAAGGCATCCGACCTTCACGTGGCAACCGGAATGCCTTATGTAATCCGGCAGTTCGGACGCTTGAAGAAAGGCGATTCTCAGCAGCTAAGTCCTGAGACTTCCAAGAGCCTCATCTATGAGATTCTGTCGCCCAAACAGCGCCAGGTCCTGGAAGAGCATCTTCAACTGGACTTCAGTTATCAAATAGAGGGCGTTGCCAGGTTCAGAGGAAATGTCATCCTTCAGAGGAAAGGACTGGATGCCAACTTTCGGGTAATCCCCCTCAAGATTCCGACATTGGATGAACTCGGCCTACCGCCGGTGGTCAGAAAGTTCTGCGACTTTCATCAGGGGCTCATTCTGGTGACCGGGGCTACCGGTCAGGGCAAGTCCACGACCTTGGCTTCTATGATTGACCTTATAAACTCGACCAGACCGCTCCACGTTTTAACCATAGAAGATCCCATTGAGTTCGTACACCCCATCAAGAAAGGCCTGGTGAACCAACGCCAGGTCGGCCTACACACCAGGTCATTTGCAAACGCGCTCCGAGCCGCCCTTAGAGAGGACCCTGACGTAATCATGGTTGGAGAGTTGCGAGACCTCGATTCCGTAAGACTGGCTGTCACCGCGAGTGAGACCGGGCACCTAGTTATGGGGACCTTGGCGACTTCTTCAGGTCCCAAAACCGTTGACCGACTGATCGACTCGTTTCCATCGGACGAACAAAACCAGATTCGCACTCTTCTGGCTGAGGGGCTCAGGGCGGTCATAACTCAGAAGCTCCTCCCTGCATCGGATGGCAAGGGGCAGATCATGGCTACCGAGATCCTTGTAGCCACCGTCCCCGTGGCCAATTTGATCCGATCTGAAAAGACATATCAATTGCCCTCAATAATGCAAACCGGCCGGGCTCAAGGGATGCAAGCCATGGACGACTCGATAATGCAGCTTATGCATGCCGGACGTATCTCTCCTCAGACGGCACAGGATTATGCAGAGAACAAAAAACGCTTCAGTTGATTGGGAACGCTACGATCTTCCAGAAGAGTTACTCCGAGGGGCCGTGCGGCCTCAGGGGTTCGGAGGATTAAGATGGGTTTCCTCTTTCAAGAAAGTTGGTTTCCATGGCTGAAATAGACTCTTTGCTTACGGAGATGGTGAAAGCCGGAGCGTCGGACCTCCACATGGCACCAGGCCTCCCGCCGATGGTTCGCCTAAAAGGCGATCTGGTCCCCACCAAGCGCAAACAGCTTTCTCACAAAGTAAACGAACAGTTCTTCTTTGAAATGATGAGCCCCGAACAGCAAAAGAGATTACAAACCACCAGGGAATTGGACATCGCTTACGAAATCGAGGGGCTAGCGCGTTTCAGGTGCAACTATTTCTATCAGTTGAGAGGCATTGCCGCGGTATTCCGACAGATACCCACCGATATACAACCTCTCGACAAACTCGGGATGCCTCCGGGAGTCCAAAACATCCTGACAATCCGGAAAGGACTGGTACTGGTTACAGGTCCCACAGGTTCAGGCAAATCCACTACACTTGCAGCCATAATCGACCATATCAACCGCAGTTCCGAACAGCATATCATCACCATAGAAGACCCGGTCGAATTCGTTCACCAAAACAAGAAATCTCTTATCACTCAACGAGAGATCGGAGCTCACGCCAAAAGCTTCGCGGACGCTCTCAAAGTCGCATCACGAGAAGACCCCGATATCATCCTGGTTGGAGAAATGAGGGATTTGGAGACCATTTCAAATGCGTTAACATGTGCAGAACTGGGGATACTTGTGTTTGGCACACTCCATACGAATTCTGCCCTGAAGAGCATCGACCGCATAATCAACGCCTTTCCCGCCAGCCAGCAAAATCAGATCCGAAGCATGCTGAGCGAATCCTTAAAGGGGGTTCTGGCCCAGCAACTTGTGAAGACCTCTGACGGTAAAGGCAGATGTGCGGCAGTGGAGATCCTCGTGAGCAGCCCGGCTGTTGCGAACTTGATCAGGGAAGGGAGGCTGACACAAATCTCCTCCATCATCCAGACCGGCACGTCCGAAGGGATGCAGACCATGGATCAGGCTCTGCAACAATTGGTCGAGCAGAAACGGATAAGTCCCGAAGAAGCATATTGGAAAGCCATCGACAAGAGCGCTTTTGCTATACACTGCTCGGAAGAGATACTTGAATAAAGATCCGGCCGCACGCGCAAACGCCGACTTTTCTCGGCGTCTCGCAGGTCTGTCAAGCCGGCCCTTCAAGATTATGAACTGGGAATGCCCCTGACATTAATGCTCAATTAAACGCAGTTCGCGTCAGCCCTGCTTGTCAAAACCGCAACTCTGCCAGGCCTATCTCTCCCCTTTCTGAATACAAGCTTCCCACAGCATGGTATTGCTCTCCTTGTCCATAGAAGCCCTTATCCACGCATTACCCCTAAATCTGTTTGCCAACAACCCGCACATGATTGCCATAGAGATTGCCATCGACCACCAGACCCCTGTTGCGCTTGTTTGAAGAACGTAAATTACCGCAAGGATAAGAGGAATTCTAAACAGCCACATTCCCATGAAGATGATCCTCATTGTGGCGAAGGTATCTCCTGCTCCCTGCAAAGCCCCGGATAGGGAAACTCCGATGGCCATGAATGGCTCGCCTATCATATTTATCCGCAGATAGCGCGTCATCTCTCGAAGCACCGCGGGGTCTCGGGTCAACAAGCGTGAAATCTCCGGAGCGAAAATGAATATTGCCAGCGCAGGCAAAAGTATGAGTGCAAGACAGAGCAGCGTTGTCACCTTGGCTCCAGACCTGGCTCCAGCTACATCGCCCGCGCCGAGCCTGTTCCCGGTCAAAACAGCGGAGGCCATGTTAAGAGCAAAAATAGGGAGAAAAATGATTGCCTCTATGCGCACGCCGGCAGACATGGCCGCAAGAGCGGTGACCTCTACTCCTCGCAAGTGCGCCACCAAGAAGTACACCACAAGTGTCCCGGCATTCCATGCGGTTTGTTGAAGAGCGGTGGGGAAGCCTAGTTTTACAAGGTTCTTAATGCAGCTAAACAAAGGAGTCGTCAGGGAGCCCAGTGTTACACGAGAAGGACCGGAGAGGACGTAAATAAGATTCAGCGACATGCCCAAAGTGGTGGCGATCGCCGAAGCCCAAGCGATCCCAATGTACCCAAGCGCCGGAATTGGTCCACAGCCGAAGCTGAGAGCGAGCTCGCCCGTCACATTGACGCATGCGGCCACAAGACTGTTTACCATCGCAATGTGGATGCGGCCCGAGGAGCGCAGCACACCGCTGGTTATAATCGAGAAGTACGTGGGAACCAGAACCAATGAAAAGACCCGTATGAAAGATACGGCTATGGTCTGAATTCCCGCGGGCATTCCGGCGAGACGTACAATTGATGCAGGATATAGCTGGGCAACCACTGTTAAAGGACCTGATACACAAAGAGCCACTAACAGGGAATTGGCAGTGATGCACCCCACGCCTTCACTGGATTTTGCCCCATAAGCCTGAGAAACCATGGAGACGGTCCCCATGCTGAGTCCATTGGCCATTATCATTAGGGTCCAATAGAGTTGAGCTACGTAACCCACTGCAGCAAGTACATCCGTCCCCAAAAAGCCTGCCACGTAAACATCGGTCAGACCTATGGCGAACTGAAAGAACATGATTAGGATCATGGGCCAGCCCATCGCCCAGGATTCTTTAAGGAGATGCTGAATTTCGAGATATCGGCTTTTGACAGACGGGATCATATCGCCTACGTTTTCTATGTGCTATTCGATAAAGGAAACGTCCCTAGTCAAAGGACAAAAACATAATATTACCGTTCGTACTCCGAAGTCTTCTACTTTAACATATCGAACCCGATTTGCTGCGCGGCGTCGAATGGTGCAATGGCTTCGTAATCCCCCTTGAAATTTTGCGTTACCGATCCTATAGTTTCAGCCGGTCTCGATTTCTTCAAATGACAGACTCATTCCGATTCGCGTTCAAAATTATGAGAAAATCCCCTCTGACCCCCCTTTAGTAAAGAGGGGAAGGGGGGATTTTGAATGCGAATAGGTATCATCTGTGGAAAAGATAACAGCATGCCCAAACGCACAGACCTTAAGTCAATTCTTCTGATCGGATCCGGTCCCATCATCATCGGTCAGGCCTGTGAATTCGACTATTCCGGAACCCAGGCTATTAAGGCGCTCAAAGAAGAGGGTTACCGGGTAATACTCGTGAACTCCAACCCGGCCACTATCATGACCGATCCGGAATTTGCCGACGCCACGTATATAGAACCCCTAAAAGTCGACATTCTTGCCAGGATCATCGAGAAGGAACGCCCGGATGCTCTTCTCCCCACTATAGGCGGCCAAACGGCCCTTAACCGTGCTGTCGAGCTATACGAAGCGGGAATTCTCAAAAAATACCGTGTGGAACTGATCGGAGCAGGGATTGATGCAATTAACAAAGCGGAAGACAGGGATCTTTTCAAGAAGGCCATGAGTAATATCGGCTTAGACTTGCCCCGCAGCGGATACGCTGAATCTCTTGATCAAGCTTGGGAAGTGGCCCGAGAAGTCGGTTTTCCAAATGTTATCAGGCCGTCTTTCACGCTGGGCGGAACAGGCGGAAGTGTTGCATTTTCAGAAGACAAATTTGCAGACCTAGCAAAATGGGGCCTTGATGTCTCTCCCGTAGGGCGCATCCTCGTCGAAGAATCAGCCCTGGGCTGGAAAGAATTCGAGTTGGAGGTCATGCGAGACAGCGGCGACAACGTGGTCATAATTTGCTCCATCGAAAACTTCGACCCCATGGGAGTGCACACCGGCGATTCCATAACAGTGGCCCCGGCTCAAACCCTGACCGACAAGGAGTACCAAATCCTTCGAGATCAGGCTGTTGCGATTATCCGGGAAATCGGAGTGGACACCGGTGGATCGAACATCCAGTTCGCGGTACATCCGGTTACGGGCCGCGTCGTCGTCATAGAGATGAACCCGCGGGTAAGTCGGTCCAGTGCGCTGGCCTCGAAAGCCACAGGTTTTCCCATAGCCAAAATTGCCGCGAAGCTAGCCGTAGGGTACACGCTTGACGAGATCGCCAACGACATAACGCTTAAAACTCCCGCGTCGTTCGAGCCCACCATAGACTACGTGGTCACGAAGATTCCCCGTTTCACCTTCGAGAAATTCCCAAGCGCGGACCAAACTCTCACTACGCAAATGAAATCGGTGGGAGAGGTGATGGCCATCGGTCGTACTTTCAAAGAGTCTCTCCAAAAGGCTATCCGTTCCTTGGAAATCGACGTCTACGGCCTGGAACAGCGGCTTGGAAAGGGGCTTTCGAGGGGCGAGATTCTCGAACATGTGAGCCGGCCGACCCCGGATAGGCTCTGGTATTTGGCTGATGCAATGAGAGCAGGTATCGGCATCGACGAAATAAATGCGCACTGCGCTATAGACCCATGGTTTCTCGGACAGATAGCGCAAATCGTGGAGATGGAGAAGGAGATATCGACAGAAGGCTTTGGGGAAGGCGCGGAGACGAAAGACAACCTCGCCAGGGCGAAATCTTTAGGCTTTTCAGACGTACATCTCGGAACGCTTACCGGCAAATCGGAAGATGAAATACGCGAATTGAGAGTACGCCACGGCGTAAGGCCGGTCTTCAAAAGGGTGGATACGTGCGCGGCTGAGTTCGAGGCTCATACTCCTTACCTGTACTCTTCTTATGAGGAAGAGGACGAATCCGAGCCCACCAACCGAACAAAGATCATGATACTCGGCGGTGGACCGAACCGGATCGGGCAGGGGATCGAGTTTGACTATTGCTGCGTTCACGGGGCTTTCGCTCTCAAAGAGGACGGTTACGAGACCATTATGGTCAACTGCAATCCCGAAACGGTAAGTACGGATTACGATACGTCTGATCGGCTCTACTTCGAGCCGCTCACTTTCGAAGACGTCCTGGAGATCGTGAACAGGGAAAAGCCCGACGGAGTCATCGTGCAATTCGGCGGACAGACGCCTCTAAAGCTTGCCGTGCCGCTCTGGGAGGCAGGCGTGCCCATAATCGGCACCTCGCCGGACGCGATAGACCGCGCCGAGGACCGTAAACGATTTAAGGAAATGCTCATCGGTTTAGGGCTAAACCAGCCCCCCAATGACATAGCTCATTCTTACGGCGAAGTCGTGAACGTTGCCCGACGAATAGGATATCCGCTTGTGGTCCGACCCTCTTACGTTCTCGGAGGCCGGGCGATGGAAATCGTGCACAATGAGGAAGACCTCAAGGAATACCTCACGCACGTGGTCCAAGCTTCTCCCGAACATCCGATACTTGTTGACGGATATTTGACAGGAGCTGTTGAAATCGACGTGGATGCAGTAGCCGACGGCCAGGATGTCGTTATCGGCGGCATCATGGAGCACATCGAAGAAGCAGGCATCCATTCGGGGGATTCATCTTGCTCTCTGCCTCCATACAGTCTGGGTCGGTACCACTTGGACGAGATCCGTCGCATTACTCGTCTGCTGGCCATGGAGTTGAAGGTCAAAGGGTTGATGAACCTTCAGCTTGCCTTGAAGGATGGAGAGATCTTCGTGCTGGAAGTCAATCCTAGAGCATCCAGGACAGTACCATTCGTCTCCAAGGCAATCGGCGTGCCGTTGGCGAAAGTCGGCGCCCGAGTAATGGCCGGGAAAACGCTGCGAGAAATCGGCTTCACTAAGGAGGTGCAACCTGCTCACGTGAGCGTCAAAGAAGCAGTGTTTCCATTCATAAAATTTCCCGGCGTGGATGTGTTGCTCGGGCCGGAGATGAAGTCCACCGGAGAGGTAATGGGGATAGACACGGAGTTTGGGCCGGCATTCCTGAAATCGCAGTACAGCACGGAATTCCCCATACCTGCCGGAGGCAAAGTCTTCTTGAGCGTGGCCGATCAAGACAAAGCGAGTGCGGTCATCGTGGGGAGGCGCCTAAAAGAATGCGGCTTTTCGTTCGTTTGCACGGAAGGAACGGCCGGAGCTTTGCAAGCTGCGGGGATTGCATGTACAAAGGTTGGGAAAATTCATGAAGACGGAGCCGTGGACGTAACCGATCTCATCCGACAAGGTGAAATCGCTCTGGTTGTCAACACTTCTGCGGACAAGCAGTCCTTCAGGGACTCCTACCACATACGTCTAGCTGCGCTGAACCATAATGTGCCTTATTTCACAACTCTCGCGGGAGCCAACGCGTTGTCCCTCGGACTCCGAGCGATCCATAGAGGGGATACCTTTAGAGTGATGTCATTGCAAGAGTACCACGGCAAGAACCGATGCGTATCCCGCACTCGAGAGGAACCTCCGGGACCTGTCTAGATCGTTGTCGTAGGATCAGTCTCTGTGAAGCGACCCCGAGGCGAAACCCCGTTCTCACGAGTTCGCGATCAAGCAATCAAGAATCAAATGAATGCAGCACGGATCTGACAAAGCCCAGATCCGTGGCACCCAGGACCTGATGTTGACCGGATGTTGGGTGCCACTGGCCCGAGCCCCATCATGGGTGCCGGGTCAGTGCTATTGGCCGAATTTCACCTATTTGAGACGAACTGGTACCAGATGAAATTTTATCAACCGAACACAATTCTCACGTAGTGAACCCCCACCGATACTGGATTATCCTGGGGGCCTTGTTTCATCAGGCTGCCGATGCTATGATCCGCTCCCTGAGAGAAACTGTGAGGAGAAACGTACCCTGGGAGCATCACAGGCACCGTACCAAACGACTATTCCTCACGGTCACCACCGCGTGAGTCAGCCGAATTATTTTCAGCACCAGGTAGACGTCTTAGAAACCCTGCCAGACCACCCTACGAGCACGAGCCCATCCAACGCTGAAATGGCCGCCATCATGGTGGAGGTGGTTATTCTAACGTTCGCGCTGGTGGTGCTCGCTGTCGGGACTTTCACGCGGGACCCCCAGATCAGCGATCTTTTCATCAACTTCATAGCCATTTTGCTTGAAGCAATGCCCTTCATGTTGCTCGGGGCAGTGATCGGCGGAATCATCGAAGTATTCGTTTCTCCGGACTTTGTCCAGCGAGCGCTAACGGGGCATACCACTGCAACCGTCTTTGTCGCCGCGGGACTCGGGATGGTTTTTCCCGTTTGCGAATGCGCAATTATCCCCATAGTTCGGCGCCTGATAAATAAGGGAGTTCCTATGCCCGCGGCCATAGCGTTTCTCCTTGGCGCGCCCATCGTGAATCCGCTGGTGGCAGCGTCCACGTTGCTGGCCTACCGGGGAAATTTGGGCATGGTCTGCACCCGAATGATCTGCGGATATGTGATAGCGGTGTGCGTTGCCCTGATTCTGGGCACGATGTTCCGCCGAGACAGTGACGCCCTGGTGACAGGAGCAGCCACAGGCGAGCACGACTGCTGCTGTCACTGTGGTGATGACCATCACCACCATGAGCAAGTGGGTTTTCTTTCAAAGATCCTGGAGGCATTGGCCCATGCGAGAGATGATTTCTTCTCCATCGGCAAATTCCTGATAATTGGCGCGTTCGTGGCTGCCCTGGCTAGAGCCACTATCGATGTGGTTGCTTTTCGGCAACTGTTTGCTTCGCCGATTCTCTCCATTTTGGCAATGATGGGCCTTGCTGTGACTCTGAATTTGTGCAGCCAGACCGATGCATTCATAGCGGCCGGATTTCGGGCGGTGTTTCCTGAAACGGCCCAGATGGCCTTCATGGTCCTCGGTCCTATGCTCGACCTGAAGCTCCTGCTCACGTACTTTACGGTGTTTAAGAGCCGTTTGATAGGAGCGCTAGCCTTAGTGACGCTAATTGCAGTATTGTTAGCGATGATGATATTGCACTTCGGTTTCGGAGGTGTGCCGGGTGCACGATGAGCGGCAAGGGCTTCCCTGGTTGGCAATGCTGGAGGCGACTGTCCTCGTGGCGTGGATTGCCGGTTTTGGTTGGCTGGCGCGTGGCAGTAAAGAAGCCCCCCCTCTGTTGGGGCTATTTATTCGCAGTGACTACTGGTGGCTAGTATACGCGGCCATTGGAATTCTCATTGCTCTTGGAGCATCTTTGGCCGTTAGCCAGCCTCATCAACACGGGCTGGGTCGCCTGAAAAGCCTCATTCAGATCATCGTCCTTTGTTTTCCGCTCTTATGTTTGCACCTCGCTACCACCTCCGATTTGAGTATCGGCGCGGCGGAAAGGCGTTCCTTGTACACTCCGCGAGTAGTTACATCGCGTACACAAGCGCCAAAACTAATCAAGGTACGCCCAAAGTCTAAGTCTCCGACCGGCAACGTGAAAGCTGTAAAGGCGGTCAAAACTCCAATAAAGGTCCGACAGCCGACCTTGTTGGACCTGGTTTCAGATCCCGATAGGTTCCAAGGATCGCACACGGCACTAGTCGGAATAGTGCACAGAGACAAAAGACTTCCAGGTGCCAGTTTCTTTTGTTACCGACTTGTCATGGTTTGCTGTGCCGCCGACGCTACGCCTGCCGGGGTAATTGTCGAGTGGCCGGAAAGCCGCAAACTTAAAACCGGGACATGGGTCAAAGTGGGCGGAAAGGTGACCATGACGCAATTCGAAGCCGGCGACTATCCTGCAATTATGGCAGACAAGGTGGAAAAGACGAAGCCTCCGCGGAATAGATTCATCATCCCCAAATAAGCAGTTTTGTCGAATGCTCCAAGTTCCGGAGCCGAATCCGACAACGTGCAAATGTGAATACTTGCAAGACGCGGCCTCTTGCGGCACATCCAAACACGGAAAGGATATTGCAGTATGCACTGCAATATGGCATTCTTACAGACAGTCTGGATGCAAGGCAGAGGGCGACGCCCGAACTCACCATGCTCGCAAAAATCAAAAAATTCTTAAGCGGCACGGCATCCTTGATCTACCTGATTTCCGAGGAAGAAGTCAGGGTCGAGAGAATTATTGTATCCGTCGCTGAAAAGTCCGGTATGGAACCCACTAGGTTTTACAAGTGGTCTTGCGTTCACGGGCTTACCAACCACCGAGAAGTTGTGGTTCCAAGTCCTGACCCGGTGCTCGCATTGGACCACTTTCTGAAACTTGACACGAAGTCGCTGCTGATCTTCAAGGACCTACATCTGTTGGTCAATGCTAATCCACCCTTAATCAGACAGTTAAAGGAAGCGGCTCGCGTTTTACGTTCAACCGGCAGCAAAATCTTCTTTGTTTCCCCGCAATTGAATCTACCTGAGGAACTCTTCGCAATCTTTAACATAGAGGATGTTCCTCTCCCCAGATTTGAAGAGCTGTCAAAAATTCTGGACACCTGCATTGAGGGCAGTCCTGAATGCCAATCGCTTCGTAAGTCACTTACCGCGGACCTCCGGGACAAGATGGTGAGAGCATCAATGGGATTTACCGCAGACATGGCTTCAGATGCTTTCTACGCAGCATTAATGACACAGACCTCAGTGACGGGCAAGACAGTGGACTCTGTTGTAGCGGATAAGCAGTCTCTCGTGCGGAAAAGCGGCGTGTTGGAATTCGTTGACGCGCAAGCCGGCGCATGGGAGATCGGCGGTCTGGTGAATTTAAAAAAATGGCTGGCAGACAGGAGCAGGGCTTTCTCTCCCGCTGCCGCTAAACATGGATTGACGCCTCCCCGAGGCATTCTGGTGATGGGAGTGAGCGGCTGTGGCAAGAGCCTCTGCGTCAAGGCAATCGCAGCGTACTGGAAGCTTCCTCTTCTTAGACTGGACATGGGGAGAATATATGACGGTCTGGCAGGCCCTCCTGAAGAGGCCATGCGCAAGGCCATAAAGACGGCCGAAGCTGTGGCGCCCTGCGTCTTATGGATAGACGAGATCGAAGCGGGCATTGCTAACCAAAACCAGAAGCAAGCGGGAGGGAAAGAGGCCCGAGTCCTTGCCCTTTTCCTCACTTGGATGCAGGAAAAGACCGCACCGGTGTTTGTAGGGGCCACTGCGAATGAAGTGGAAGTCCTCCCTCCGGAGATCCTTCGTAAGGGCCGATTTGACGAGCTCTTCTATATGGGCCTACCCATGAAGGAGGAACGGAAGCAGATCCTCACTATCCACATGCGCAAACGGCGTGTGGACCCCGCTCGTTTTGATATGGATTATCTTGCATCTTCGACGGAAGGCCTCAACGGAGCCGAGATCGAACAGGGTGTTATAGCAGCACTTTTCGAAAGCACCTCTCGCAAAGAGGAGCTTTCGGAGCACGTCCTCGCCAATTCCCTCAGAAACATAGTCCCTCTTTCCCGAACCATGCGTGAGCGGATTCAGAAGATTGAGGCATGGGCTCGCGATCGTGCCATGAAAGCCTCGCTCGAAACTCTCTAGAATTTGTAAAGCGTTGAAAGTTAGCTGGACAGAAGCAGCATGTCCTGCTATGAGACAGGCCGACAGAAGCAACAGGGCCAAACCGGCGCCTTTTGTCCGGCGTTGACCTCATGGAGGAATTCCATGACACGGATCTTTTTCGGATTGTCAGCCATTCTGGCTAAGCCTCCAAGTTGGGCACTGATCTTGCTCACGACGGTAGGTTTATCCTCAGTTTGTCTCCCTGCTTTCGGGCTCTGGCTCCCATGGGCTACTGAACAACAGAAGGTCAAAAAGGCATTGACTGACATCTGGCAGGCTGTGATCGCAAACGATCAAAAAACCCTCAAACAACTTATAGCAGGGAACGGTGAGAAACTTTTCATCGACAGGGAGAGGCAAAAGATAAAGAATCTTAAGATTAAGAGTTACGATTGCAAAATAAAGAGCATCAAGGTCGATCCCACGAACAAGGGTTGGGCTTTTGTCGAGTATGAGACGATTGCGAAGCTGGGTAATGGCAAGAAATTGGCCACCGGCACTATTTCGGTGTTTCAGAAAGTGGGTGGAGAGTGGAAACTTTGGCCGGACTTTAAACGACCAAGCCTGTTATCCGGACTCGAGATAGAAAAGAGCGGCCCCGCCTCCCTTGAACAAACCGCCCCTCCCAGGGGAGGTGGGCAGCCGGTAGTCGAGCACCAACACTAGGGACGAGGCCCGTCTTAATGAGTGAATCCCAAACAGACTGTGTGTTTTGCAATATTGTGAACGGCAAGCTTCCGGCCGACAAAGTCTACGAAGACGAGTTGGTGGTAGGATTCTGGGATGCGAATCCGATTTCCGAGGTCCACATCCTTATTGTGCCTCGAAAGCACATACCGACCCTTAACGATGTGCAACCGGACGATCACATCCTGAGCCACGTTGGCCAAGTAGCCCGGAAAATCGCCGAAGATTTCGGAGTTGCCCAATCAGGGTACCGGTTCTTTATTAATGTGAATCGCGGCGGTGGCCAGGTAATTTTTCATCTTCATGCGCATCTGATAGCCAGGAAGGGTACCGGATCCAAATGACCCTTTTCACACGCTCGCGGCTATGTCGATGCGAGGCTCTTCCGGATTAGGATGTATATTTATGACGATTCGCTTTCGTGCGAGTGACACGGCGTTTCTGATGCGGGCGGGTTTCAAACCAGGCCCCACATGTAAACATGCACGCGCACGCGGGCATCCATTGTAGGGGCACCCCTTGTGGGTGCACGCAAGAGGGCGGACACAAGGTCTGCCCCTACTCGATGATTCCCCGTAAGTGAATGCTCACCCGAATGGGTGTTGTTTTTTTCCACCAAAACCAAAACCGATTTCACGAGTTTTTCTATGAGCGATTGCGTCTTTTGCAAAATTATTGAGGGTAAACTACCCGCTCGAAAAGTGTACGAGGATGCCCTGGCGGTGGCATTTTGGGATGCTCGGCCTGCCTCACCTGTTCACATCCTCATTGTTCCGCGGCAACATATTCCCACTCTCAACGACGTGGACGAAAAAGACCAAATTGTGAACCACTTATCTCACGTGGCCAAAAAGATTGCTAGGGATCTGGGTATAGCCCAAACGGGCTACAGGATTTTCATTAATGTGAATCGAGGCGGAGGCCAAGTGATCTTCCACCTGCACGCACACCTGGTTGCCGGCAACGACATGGGCACGCTCTTTATCAAAATCGGCATTGCCTGCGCGGTCTTGTGGAGGAAGCTCGTGAACCTGGTTCGGCCGGGACCAAAATAACATGGGCGTGGCAGTGGTCTTCCAGGACCACTCTAAGTGGTTCCCGCACCCAGGAAGGCCCTCCGGACGTCCGGGTTGTTTGCAAGCGCACTGGACGAGTCTTCCATTATGATTTTCCCCGTCTCCAGAACGTATCCACGTTCCGCAATCTGCAGCGCGGCCCGGGCATTCTGCTCGACCATCATGACGGAAATTCGGCTGTCTCTTCTCAGCGCGCTGATAGTCTCAAATATAAACTGCACGACCAGTGGAGCGAGTCCGAGCGAAGGTTCGTCAAGCAGCAGCACTTTCGGTCTGCACATAAGTGCTCGACCGATGGCCAGCATCTGTTGCTCTCCTCCGGATAGGGTGCCCGCAAGCTGGCTTCGGCGTTCCTGCAATCTGGGGAACATTTCGATCACACGGTCCATGTCCTTGCCCACTTCCGCCTGAGTCCCTCTGGCGTATCGGCAGTAGGCCCCCAGCCACAAATTGTCCATTACGGACATGTTCGCGAAGATCTGTCGGCCTTCAGGGACTTGCGAAATGCCGAGACGGACGATCTTGTAAGCCGGTGTACGACTGACATCCTGTCCCCCCAGGCTGATCGATCCGCTCGCGAGAGGCACCAGGCCGCATACAGTATTGATCAACGTCGATTTGCCGGCTCCGTTTGCTCCGAGCAATGTCACGCATTCGCCACCTTCGACGCGCACGGATAGATCCTTGATGACGTGGACTTTGCCATAAAAAACATTGAGCTTGCGGATTTCAAGCATTCGTCTCATCCCGCACCGGGGGCAACCCGATCACACAGTTCCATAAGCAGCGGATTTGCCCAGGTAAGCTTCTATGACAGCTTCATTATTCTGGATTTCGTTTGGAGTCCCTTCGGCTATTTTCTGACCGTAATTAAGCACTACGATATGGTCCGAAATATTCATAATGAGGCTCATGTCGTGCTCGATAAGGACGACGGTCACATGTTTATCCCGAATCTGACGGATAAGTCTTGCCAGGCCCTCGGTCTCTCCCGGGTTCAGTCCGCCCGCAGGCTCGTCCAGTAAGATGACTTTGGGCTCGAGTGCCAGAGCACGTGCGATCTCCAGACGGCGCTGAAGGCCGAACGGCATCGAAAGAGCATCCGTATGGGCTTTGCCTTTCAACCCAACGAAATCGAGAAATTCCATGGATTTTTCACGAACAGCCTTCTCGTCTTGGCGACTCGACGGGAGTTTGAGCGAGCAAGTCAGAAAACCCGAAGAGGTTTTGATGTGGCGGGCAACCATCACGTTTTCTAATGTGGTCATGTGGCGGAAGAGCCGGAGATTTTGAAACGTTCTCGCTATCCCGATTTCCGCAACCTTGTGTTCTGGGAGACCCGTGACCTCCTGCTCATTGAAATGAACCTTCCCCTTGGTAGGCGCTATAGCTCCGGATATGACATTGATCAGGGTGGTCTTTCCCGCGCCGTTAGGCCCTATAACTGCCGTGATGGAATTAGGGGCCACGCCCGCGGAGACGTTGCCAAGCGCCATCACGCCGCCGAATTTGACGAAGATTCCCTGCATTGAGAGGATCTCCTTCACTTTTCACCCTGTCTTTTCTGTCTTCCACTGCTTCAGAGAATTCTGAATCAGGCCGACGATGCCTTCAGGCATGAACATCATAATGACCAGCAAAACCAGACCTTTCATCAGAATGTCATAGTCAGCGAAAACTCTGAGACTTTCCGGCAGGATGGTCCAAATTGTCGCGCCGACGAGCGCCCCCCAAACGTTCATCATCCCTCCAACAGCGACCATAACCAGTAACGTAATCGACTCGTTGATCGAGAATGTCCCAGGGGATATGAACGTCACGTAGTGAGCGTACAAAGAGCCGGCGATTGAGGCCATGCCGGCCGATATAACGAAGATCCCGAGCTTGAGAGGCGGGGTGTCTATTCCCATAGCCCGGGCCGCTTCCTCGTTGCCGTGAATGGCCCTCAAAGCTCTGCCGATCCGGGAGTGAATCAGATTGAGAGCGAGGATCATTGAGATAAGCACAACTAACCAGATCAAATAAAACCATTCCTCCGGAGTAGACAATTGCCACGGACCTATGCCGAGGGACGGTATCTGTCCGAATCCGGAAGGACCCCCCGTCAAGGCTCGAAAAGGCTCAAGAGCTTTTGCCATGACCGCGGGCGCGTAACCGAGCTTTTCCCCCAAGAATTGTAACAGCTTGGTAAACTCACCTGTATCCGCCAGGGCGACTACATTTATGATTTCGCCAATACCTAGAGTGGCCATGGCCAGATAATGGCCCCGGAGTTTGAGCGTCGGAATCCCCACAAGGTATGCAACCAGGCTATTTATGCCTATGCCTACCAAAATTCCGACCAAGGGGCTGTATCCGAACTGGGCGGTCAGTATCCCCGAAGAATACGCTCCGATGGCAAAGAAGCCCGCCTGGCCGATAGAGATCTGTCCAGCGTAGCCGAGAAGAAGCGACAATCCGATGCATATCAGAGTGAAAATGCCTGCAAAATTGATGACTCTGAGGTAATAGGGACTGGTCACGACAACTGGAAAAACTGCGATCAGGACTGCGAAGACGATCAAAGTGATAAGGTTGCCGCGCCCCATAAGCTGTTTGCTCCAAGTCAAATCATTCCGGATCTGCGAATATCCCGAATCGGGATGCCGGTCGCGAGCCGGGAAACTTAAAATTCCTTAAATTTCGCTGCCTCGGCACTGCCGAAGAGCCCACTGGGTTTGTAAAAGAGCACCGCAAGCAGGATGATCAGTGAGATTGCGTCTTTGTACCCGGAAGATATCAAACCGGTTCCCAGGGCTTCGAGAATGCCCAATATGAAGCCGGCAGCCACTGCTCCGTAGCCGTTTCCCAGTCCTCCGAGGACTGCGGCTCCGAAGCCCTTTAGCGCCAACATGGGACCGCGATCATAGTCCATGAGGGTTATGGGCGTGACAAAGTAACCAGCCACTGCCCCTACAAAGGCGGACATGGCAAAGGACAGCAGTATCATCGAGCGGTCATTGATCCCCATGAGTTTGGCAATGTCTCGGTTAAACGCGCAAGCTTTCATGGCTTTGCCGGTCATGGTAAAACCGAAAAACAGCCCTACCAGTATGACCACCACGATTATGGCCGCTACCACCAGCAATGTTTGAGGAAGCACCGTCGCACCGAAAATATTGATCGGCCGCTCCGACACGAAGTGTGCCATGAAGTAGGAGTCCTTGCCGAAGGTAAACATCGCAATCCCACGTACTAAGATAGACAGGGCAATAGTAATGATGATCAGTTGAAGCACCGAAGGATTTCTCATAGATTCCACGGTCCTGTGCCTCAACAGAAGATAGGCTGTTAAGGTCAGCACGATCGTCACAGCAAGCGCCCAGCCTACAGAGAGCTCGGCGAAGATACGGGCTAGAGCGAAGATCACAACCGCGATGCCTGCGTAGTGGAAAGGCGTCAGCTTATCGGTCGGCTCGATGGCAATCTTCTCCATGAGCATCCCTACAATGGTGGTGGTTCCGGCTGCCAGGATAAAGCCAATGACAATCGCGTAGTGGGCAGGCAAACCACAATGCTTTGCTGCGCCTACAAACGTTACCCCCAGGAGGCCTCCCAGCATCACGAATTCCCCTTGCGCAAAATTTATGATGCTAGTGGAGTTGTAAATCATAGTAAAGCCAAGCCCCACCATGGCATAAATAGCTCCAATGGTGATGCCTGAAAATACATACTGAAGTATGTCTGCGAACGAAACCATTCTCTCGGCTCCGGGCAGAAAAGACCGGGACGGCCGTTGCCTGAACGGCCGCCGCGGTCGATTAGAAGTTATTTTTTATCTCGGTTATTTCTTCTTCGCTTGTGAAAGAGGAATGATCTTGCCTCCCTTGGTCACAGTCAGCATCTCAAGGGAGTCATCCTTGTTGAGCCCGGTGTGGTCGTTAGGACTCATGTTGAAGTGGCCTGACATCCCAACCCAATTCCTTGTCTCTTCCAGACCGTCCCGGATCAAGTTTCTTGCCTTCGCAAGATTCATATCAGGAGTGATCTTCTTGGCCTTCATGGCGTCCACAACTATCCATAGAGCATCGTACGCGTGACCCCCAAAGGTGCTCACCGGTGGACCGTATTTCTTCTCATACTCGGTCTTATACTTCATAAGAACCTTTTTCTGCCAGTGGTTCGCCGGGAGTGCATCCGCGACCAGAAGACGGCCGGCCGGGAAGATAATCCCTTCGGCCGCCTCGCCCGCTGCCTGGATGTACTTGGGATTGCCGAAACCATGGCTCTGGAACAGAGGGATCTTCATTCCGAGCTGTCTCATATTCTTTGCCACCAGAGATTGGGCCGGCTCAATGGACCAGTTCACCACCGCGCCTGCGCCGCTGGACGCTATCTTCTTTAACTGCGCAGTCATATCGGTATCCTTGGGAGCGTAGGTCTCATCGGCCACTATCTGTATCCCTATCTCTTTCGCATAGCGCTGTAGTTGCAGCCGTCCCTGGTTTCCGAAGGCGCTGGTCGAGGAGATGATCCCGATCTTGTTTATTCCCATTTTCTTGAGTTGTTCCAGGATACGGATAGCCACGTGGGAATCAAGCTGGGGGACCTTAAATATGTACTTGGACTCTGCAATGGGGATGACAATCTTTTCAGCCGCGGCGCAGGAGACATTGGGAACCTCGTCCTTTTCGCAGATGGGCTTCACGGCCAAACTTGAACCGCTTATGGACGGGCCGATCACCGCCAGCACATTATCTTTGTCGATGAGCTTCTCGACCGCGTTAACAGCCTTGGCTTCCTGCGTCTCGTCGTCCTCAATCAAGACTTCCAGAGGATAGCCGTTGACCCCGCCGGACTTGTTGATGTCTTCCACAATCATCTGAACGGTTTTTTTCTCAGGGTCACCGAGCCATGCCGCAGGACCGGTAACAGAAAAAATGGCCCCTATCTTTATGGGCTTCTTGTTGGCTGCGTGTGCGCAGACCAAACTCGATAAGCCGAAGATGAGAACCGTTAAAAGGACCAAGAAACGCCTTCCTTTCATCACCTTTCTCCTTTCTCCTTGGTTTCCGTCCCCCCATGATCCTAAACCAAATCAGTTTCATTGAAATAGACAGGCTTCCTCTACCCCCGCACAAGATTTGCGAGAAACACAGATACATGAGCAGCCGAAACACTTTAACTTACTCTTCGATCCAAGAAACACGGAACAGTGACCTTATGGAAGGATTGCCTGAGTGGTCCAATTACTGTTAGTTGCGCTGATAATAGACGCGCGGGATGCCAGTGTCAAGCAACTTATCAGCGTTAATGCGGCTCATTCACCGACTGCAGTAGACGTCAAATTCAGCCACCGGAACGACTGCCGACGAGACGCCGACCAGGGAACTCAAATTTTGTGCTGAAAGCACTTGTCTAACTGCACCATATAGGCTAAACGCGAATCAAGCGGACAGACCGGCAAACGACCGGCCAATACATTGAAAATGACTGGATAGCCCGCCCGATCAACAATTTTCAAACATGGAGGAACAGATGGCAGATGCGAAATGGACCTTTGAAAGGGTTCATAGCGAAATCAACGAAGCGCGTACCAAGATGTTCGTCGTCTTCAAGGTCCTTGAAACCGGCAATTTGAAGTTTTCCGATCACCCGGAGTGGGCATTGGTAGTCAATCCTCTCCTGAAGGAAATATCAGATTTTTCCGCCAAGATTGGAGAGTTGGTAGGAAAAGAGATGGCCTAGCTTGAACAAACAGCGGGAAGAATTGTCGCTGGTTCGATTATTCAAGCCACGATAAAGGGGTTGAAAAGAAATGGGGTGGGAACCCGATAGCGTCGAGTTCCCACCCCGTCGTGAAGATGCAGGCCCGCGGGGAGTTTTTTAGCAGCCAAGATAAGCGGCAGTTCCTCAGTTATGGGCGGCAAAGGATTATCACTGCAAGCTGCTATGTGACATTTCTCGTAAGTTCCGTTACCGAGAGATTACTCGCATCAGTGAATGCACACTATAACAGAATCTTCTTGATTCTCTCCGTATCCAGCCGCTTAGTTGGTCTTACCCCACTGGAACTTCTTTCCAGGTGCCGTGGATTCCGCTTGGGCCTGCGGTCTGGACGTTGATTGGGCTTCGAGGAGCGGGCCCTGAGAAGAACCTGGTTCAGCGTTAACGGCCGTGGGCTTGTCCTGTTTTCCCCATTTGATGTTTGACGGGGAATTCCTTCTTTCTTCTTTACCCCACTTCACGTGACGATCAGCAGGTGGCGGCGGAGTACGTGTGGCCGATTGACGGACTATATTTCGGCGCGTTCCGCGAGGGGTCTGCACCGCTGGAGCGCTCGCAGAGGTCCTTGATTGTCGGACCACCGGATGAGCAGTAGGTGGAGCAGTCGGCTGAGCCGGTGGTTGAATCCCGGTAGTCTGCACTTCACTTGCCGCCGATTCTCGGCCGTCCCAGTAGACCTCGCTGCGGGTCCCCTGTTCCACGTGATCCGATATGGAGGTGGTTCTTTGCCTGTTCTGGTTGACGGCTGAGGTGGTGTAAGAGGCCTGAGGCTGAGCTGGGCGAGTCGCAGCCGCTCGGCTTCGGTGGCGTGTCGCTCGCCGTGTAGCGGCGCGGCCAGGGGCTGCAGACCCTCGGCCATATCCCAAATACTGTCCGTACTGATCAGTGGGATAACTGCTATAATCCGGATAGTTCTGGTAACCGGCGTACGCCTGAGGGGAATACTGCTGCCCGTACTGTTGTCCGTAACTTTGTGGGGCCTGCTGCCCGTACTGTTGTCCGTAACTTTGGGGAGCCTGCTGCCCGTACTGTTGTCCGTAACTTTGTGGGGCCTGCTGCCCGTATCCTTGAGGGTTCGCAGACTGACCGTAACCGGCCTGCGCTCCGAGGTAGTCGCCATAGGATCCGTATGCCTGGTATTGGCCCGAGTTTCCGTACCCATAATAGCTCTGCCCGAAAGCCACTCCTCCCATGACAAGGAAAGCCACTGATATTGCAAGTGTAGCCGACAACCCTTTCATAACGTACTCCTTTGCCCACGTTCCGTGGCGCTCGCCGCCGTACCGGACACACTAGTGATTACCGCGTAAAAATCAAGCACAAAGATTTCAGCTGAAATTTTAGAGAATTCTCTCTAAAAAATCAAGCTACTTTTTTAATCTCTCTAGGAGATTGACTTGGAACCCTGGTGGAATTAAGGTGAGATTTCATGAAAGCCGCTCATCTTTCAGACCTGCACTTCGGCAAGCTTGTTTCCCGCGAGAAGCTGGACGCCCTGCGAAAAGACTTGGTTTCTCAGGCGCTGGAGCTGCTTGTTGTCACCGGCGACATTACCGACCGCGGCCGTGTTTCCCAATTTCGATGGGCACAGGGGTTCCTCCGATCAATCGATGTGCCATTTATCGTCGTTCCAGGTAACAGGGAAATCAGCTTTTCAGCCGTGTGGGAATGGATGTTGCCCCGTTTCGCGATGAAGCGTCACAGGCATTTCTTCGGGGCCAGCGACCGGGTGCTTTATTGCTCCGAATCAAATAGGGTGGTGTTCATGGGTCTCAATTCCGTTCATTCTTTTCCTTCCTGGCCCGGTACCATCCTACGTGAGACACGTTATTGGCTGAAGCAACAAGCTTCAAGTTTCGATAATTATCTCAAGGTCCTGTTTTTGCATCATCCCGTTCTCCCAGTAATTCGCGGCTCATCATTCTGGGCACATTCCCTTTCCGACGCCGGTGAAATCCTCAATATATGTACGCAAGCCGGGATAACTCTCATACTGCAAGGGCATAAGCACCGTTCTGCCGTTATGGAGATAAATTTCCCCGAGCGCGAGTCCAAGGTAGTTGTGTCATCATGCGGTGCGCCTTTGATGTCGCGCTGGGACAGCGTTTACCACATTATTGATGTGTCGCATTCCTCAATTGTTATACGTCCAAGGGAGTTTTCCTCGGGAGCGTTTGTCGAGAAAGGGGCTTATGAATTCTTTCCCAATGGAAATGTGCCTTGCCGACCTTAGGAAGGTAGAGGGAGTTGGCCTTTCTTATTTGCCAAGGCGGGAAAGGTCAGAGGGCTCATTGCCGACGTTGCTTTCAGCCGTTGCTATAATCGAGCTTCTTTTCTCCTCGGCATCGGACCGTCTAATGTACAGGGGCGTCAACGTGTGAAGATCGTCCGTGTCGCCCCGCATAATGCGTTCGTAGGCGAGTAGAGCACAAACGCCGGCAGATGGAACGCTCACAGGGCTCTTGGTCAAGTTTGAATTCGATGCCACTAGATGATCCAGCACTGAGTCTCCGCAAATTAGAAGCCGGCTAGAGACTTCCTCTGCATATCGCAAGAATTCCTCCGCCTTGATGAGCATCGGTCCGGAAACGAGGGTCAGATTTCCTCCGGATTTCCTGTAAAAGGCCGTATAGATCTCGCTGCGTCGCGCGTCGATTATAGGCGCGCCCCATTCGCCGTCTCGCAGGGCCTGCCATGCTAGAATATCGAGGCTGGAAATGCCAGATATCGGCCTTCCCAGGACAAGGGCCATTCCCTTGATAGTCGCAAGGCCTATGCGCACCCCTGAAAAAGACCCCGGCCCAAGAGCTACACCAAACCCATCGATAGACATCACGTTTAGACGCAGTTCCGCAGTCAGGTCCTTGATCACGCAAGCCAGATTCTCAAGATGTTTACGCGCGGGCGGAAGAACGACTTCCCCACGGACCAGGGCGTTCTCGGTGACGGCCACACTTAAATACGCGCTTGTGGAATGAACGCCAAGGATTATCACGGGCCGAGAGACCAGCCTTTGGTGATAATCCTACTGATATCGTTGTAGAAAACCAGCGCTATCAGAAATACAATGAACAAGAGCCCGAACTGCACTGCGAACTCTTTTACTTTCCCGCTCACGGGGCGACGAGTAACTGCTTCGATCAGGAAGAACAGAAGGTGGCCTCCGTCGAGAATCGGCACCGGGAGGAGGTTTATAATAGCGAGGTTTATGCTGACGTAGCTCATGAGAAAGATAAAGTTGAACACGCCTGCCTTCAGGCTTTCGCCAGAAGCCTGGACGATGGTAATCGGGCCGCTCAGTGCTTTGGGGCTGATTTCCATCCTTACCAGCTTTACCAGAGTCACAACAACCAATTTGGTCAGTGTCCATGAAAACCGCACTCCCTCGTGCAAAGCGGCCACGAAACCGAGCTTCACACTTTTCCCCGAGGGAGCCACACCTATGCGACCCATGGGTTCCCCAAACATATTCTTCTGGTCGGCGATTTTAGGGGTCACTGACAGGTCTATCCGGCTGCCGTGTCTCTCGACGGTCACAGTAAGCCTCTTATCGGCGCTCTTCTCGATGGTTGTCCGCATATCGTCCCAGCGCCAAATAGGCTTACCATTAATCGCGACCACTTTGTCGTCAGGCTTGAACCCCGCCTCCATAGCGGGAGTCCCGGGGAAGACCTTGCCAATCTGGCTGACAAGTACGGGCCAGCCCGCCACATAGGCTGCGCAAATTAATACGACGGCCATCACATAATTGGAGAGGGGGCCGGCCAGTATTACGGCCATACGCGCGGGCAACGATTTACTGGTAAATGCCCTGGGGAGTTCTTCGGGCGGAACCTTCTCGTCGGACTCCGGATCTTCTCCCAGCATCTTGACGTATCCGCCCAATGGTATCCAGCTAAGGATATATTCAGTCTCACCCCATTTTCTGGACACCAAGGCGGGAGGAAATCCGAGAGAAAACTTGAGAACTTTAACGCCTACGAGTTTGGCAACTATGAAGTGACCGAATTCGTGCACGAAAATCAGCACACCCAGCAGGACGAGAAACCCTACCACATAATCCAATATGTCAGCCCCCAATGGAGGAATTAAAGCCATCTATGACTCCTTGCGACAATTCTTCTTTCAAAATGTTCGAATTAAATATAGAATCTTTCCCGGCAAAAACAAGCCCTTTGTTCAAAAGGCCGGCATGGTGAAAGTTGGAATCTTTGGTGGGACCTTTAACCCGCCGCATGTGGGGCATCTTCGTCTGGCGGAAGAGGTCGCGTCCTTCCACGGATTGTCTCGTATAGTGTTCATCCCGTGCTTTATACCGCCTCACAAGCGCTCTCAAGGAACAGCCCGGCCGGAGGAACGTCTGGAGATGATCCGCAGGTCTTGCGCGGATAATCCGGTCTTCGAAGTTTCAGACATGGAGATCTCCTTTCAGGGGCTCTCTTACACTGTAAACACGCTTGACGTCTTTGCAAAAAAGCGGGATCTTGAGCCGCACTTCATCCTCGGTACAGATTCCCTCAGGGAAATACATACATGGAAGGATTACGAGAGATTGTTCTCTCTGGCGCACTTCATTGTGGTCCGAAGGCCTGGGGGGGATTTTCAGAGCGCCTGGGCACAGGTTCCTGATATCCTTCGAAAGGGATTTCGAGATCGCGGAGATCATTTGCTCCATTCAAGCTCCAAGCGACTCATCCCCTCCAACGTGGAAGGGCTCAACGTTTCCTCGACAATGATTCGGAGCCTCGTTGGGGCAGGCCGAAGCATTCGATACCTTGTTACGGAGTCGGTTCGTCAGTATATTATGGAACGGAACCTCTACCGGAATTAACTTTGCATGAACAAAGCCTACGCACAGCTCAATTTAAGTTCTAAAGAAAAGGCGGAAACCCTCCTCCGCGCCGCGATGTCCAAAAAAGCGGCGGACCCTGTAATAATAAGGCTCGACCAACTGACGGTTTTGACAGATTATTTCCTGATCGTTTCTGCCCGTTCGGAAAAGCAGGTAACCGCGGTGGCCGAGGCGGTTATGGAAGAGGCCCGCAAACGCAAGATTGTTCGGTATTCCGCGGAGGGAGTTCATCAAGGACATTGGGCCCTGCTGGATTACGGAGATGTGATCGTACATGTTTTTCACCAGCCGGTACGGGAGTTCTACGACCTTGAAGGGCTTTGGGTGGAAGCTCCGCGAGAAAGGATTCCCGATGACATCCTGGCCGAGATGGAAACCGCTATGGTAGAGTCGGAAGAAGAGGAAGGGTGGTGGGAGCGTTGAGCCTCCTGTTCGGCCGGTCTCTCGCATTATACAGCGGGGTGCATCTAGATTAGCTCTTTTCCACAATTTTGTAGGAGGCGCACCAATTCGATCAGGGCGCGCCGCATATCATGTAGAGGCACGGCATGCCGTGCCCGGGCGCGAAACGCAGGTTTCGGCGCGGTTCGTTATAGCGACATCACCGTTTCTTGAAGAGGTCTTCAAGCTTTTGGCGAGCTTGTGCGGCCTTTTCAGCAGCGCTGGAGGATGCAGCCCCCTCGCGCAACTTAAAATAATCACAAAAATTTCGACGGTCTTTCACTGACACCCTTTCGGCTTCAGGCTCCCTACACTGATTGGGAGCTGTTTCGCTGTACTCCGAGCAGTTAAAGCAGCAGTGGACATCGGAACCGCAATTGGCGCACGTGTCGTTTCGGAATACCTTTTCTTCAAATTCCAACAATTGGCCGCAATGATGGCAGAACCCTTTCCTCATATTTCACCCCTTGCGCGCTCCCGACTCGCGGGATATGGTATGACGAAACGTTCGCGGGTCCCAGAGTGTCTTGATGCGCTTACGCTAAGTCCGGCGGAAGAGTATTTGTTTCAGTCTGCACCGCGGGAGCCCGATCGAACTTGCTGGACCATATTACATCATAAGAAAATCCATTGAAATCGGCGCGAAACTATCCCTTCCGACTAAGCCAATGAGAGGAATTTCGAATGATAGAACCATTTCTTCTACGTCTTTCCATGGGAGATGACTTGCTTGATGCCATCACCAGGGCCTTCCGGGACAGATCGGTTCGCAAGGCCGCATTCAACGTAATTGGCGCTGTTTCCCACGCTGTGCTCGGCTATTATGATCCAAAGATCAGGCAGTATGCGAACAGGGATTTCAGCGGTGATTGGGAGATAGTCTCGTGCATGGGGAATGTTTCGGAAAAAGACGGCGAGACATTCGTACATGCCCATATTGCTCTCGCAGACGAGGATTACCACTGTGTGGGCGGCCATCTCATGCCGGGAACCGAGATCTTCGCCGCGGAACTCTTTGCCACTCCCCTTGCTGGAAAGATTCCGGTGCGAGAGTTCGACCAGCCTACCGGCCTCACCCTTTGGTCTGATTTTTCAGACGAATGAGAAGACCCCAAGGAGGAATGTCCGGTCCCTGTTGGTCACCTCATGCCCGCTCTGCCGCAGGTATGGATGCTAAAAGCATTTCCCGTAGATCGACGCATGGGCAGGGAACATGAGCATAAATGACCTTATCCTGTTCGCGGTGATATTTGGCTCCGCGGCCGTCGCAATCTTTCTACCCGACGCTGGCCGAGTCTTTCACCCCTATCTTCTCTATTTCCTGATGCTTCTGCTGTTTCTTAGTTTTCTCAAAATCGACTTCAATGCCCTGTTGGATACGTCGCCGGACTCGGTTTTGCACCTGGCAACCATAGGCTTGGTCAAGCTGATATTACTGCCGATAGCACTTTATGAAATAGCTCTGTACGTCATGCCCGATTACGCTTTACCCATACTGCTTCTTTCCGGGATATCCACCGGGGTGGTGGCACCTTTCCTGGGGAGTCTCATTGCAGCAGACGTTCCCGCCGTCCTTCGAATGGTAATCGTAACATCGCTCGTGGTACCGCTTTCTTTGCCTTGCCTAGTGAAGTTTTTTGCGGGAGCGGAATTGTCGATACCTCTGGGCGTAATGATCCGTCTGCTGGCGCTTGTAATCTTTATCCCCATGGGATTAGTTGTTGTCCTGAGGAAATGCGTCCCGCAGGTCCTCGAAATGATTGCTGAAAAGCAATATCCTTTTTCCGTGCTTCTATTTGCCCTGGTAAATCTGGGGGTGTTCTCGAAGTACTCTTCCTTCCTGTTCCGTCATCCCGAACAACTGTTGGTTTCGGTGACCGTTGCGTATGGACTTTCGGTAATTTATTATTTGACCGGCTTTCTTCTTGTCCCTCGAGGACAACCGAGCGAAAGGCTGGCCGCGGCTGTAAGTCTGGCGGTCATGAATAACGTTCTCGTTATTGTGTTTTCGTCCCGATTCTTCGGACCGCTCGCTCCTACCTTGGCAGCGATGTATATGTTTCCTTTTTTTACAATGATTGTGCCGGTCAGGCTTATTTCAAACCGTCTTGGCTGGGCCGCACCCGAAAAAACCGAGAAAGTACGAGGATGACATTTTCTAGATTTCTAAGCCTGCTAGCTATAGCGATTACACTTCTGATTGCATCTTGCAGCACCAAAGAGTCGGCCCCATTGTACAAGTCCAGCCGTCTCCTCATGGGCACGCTTGTCGAAATTACGATCCCCGGCTCGGGAGAACGCCCTAAAGCTGCGGCGGATGCTATCTTTTCGGAACTCAAACGAGTAGAAGATCTCGCGTCGTTCCACGAGCCCTCGGCATTAACCAAAATAAACGATCAATCAGGTGCCGGGCAGATTATAGCGGATCCGGAGTTGCTTGCACTCATTAGTGAAAGCTTGCGATTCGCGAAGGAAACTCACGGAGCCTTTGATCCTACGATAGGACCCGTGACACGGCTGTGGAATTTCAGCGGCGGAGATCCAAGACTCCCTTCCAAATCTGAAATCGCCGCGGCTTTGGCTAAGGTCGGCTGGCAGCGCGTAAAAATAGATACAGAGGCCGGCACCGTCGTTCTGCCGGAGCGAGGCATGGCCTTGGACTTGGGGGGCATCGCCAAAGGATACGCTTTGGATCGTGCAGCCCACGTTATCAAGAAGCGCGGGATTCCCGCAGCTTTGGTAAACGCTGGTGGCGACGTGCTCGTTGTGGGTGAAAGAGCGCCCGGCAAGCCGTGGAGGATCGGGGTGCAGGACCCGCGAAATGAACGGGAGATCATCGCCGTAGCGGACCTCAAAGACTGCGTAGTTCAGACCTCCGGAGACTACGAGCGATGCTTCATTCGAAATGGAAAACGCTATCACCACATAATCGACTCGGCCACAGGCTATCCAGCGGATGGGGTGGAGTCAGTTACCATAGTGGCTCCAACAGGGATGACAACGGTGACGGCAGGCATTTTCGTCCTCGGCACTGAGAAAGGACTGAAATACATTGAGTCAATCCCACATGTGGAGGGATTTTTGATCGATTCCGAGGGACGAATCCATAAGTCCGCAGGCGCGGTGTCCATTTTTCATTTCAAACAAAAATAGGGAGTTGGAGGCTCGGGCGTGGACGAAATGTTTTTTGCCTTGATCGCGGTTTGCGAACAAGGTAAAATGCGTTTACTTCAGATTTTGATGTGTGGCAGTATGACACGTTTTTGGAGGCATGTGATTCTAGGGCTGATGATTGCCGCTGCATTGGTTGCGGGCGGCTGTATGAGCTGTTTGCCTCAATATGTGGCTCCACCGTCGGGGCCTGTGTCGACGTGTTACCCCACCGGCCATGACCCATACATTCCCATGGATCACAACCCATCCGCCTTTAACCCTTGGGACCTCATGAGTTCCCTGGCGTCACCCTTTCTCTACGGCCCCCCGCGGTAAGCTGATAAACTCTTAGTTAGATCTTCTGATCAGGTGTCCTATGTCGGGCTAAGTTGTATGCACTTGTAATCTCGCCCCGTCCCCCGGGACTACCATCCGGGGATGGAGGGACGACCGCCGTGCGCAGAAATGACGGCAATAGTACCGGAATACGAGACGCAACTTAGGCATAAGAGTACTCTAGGTCGATTCTTCCAAAGCCAGGGCAGATCAAGGCGAAGGGAGGGTGTCCGGAGAATCTGTCTGGGGGAGGCGTGAGGGAGATGGATTGGAAGCTATCATCTTACCATCTTTCATGGCCTTATACAGTTCAATATATCGCTTTCGGATTCGCCGACGGGTACCCAGGACAGCACGGGCATAACCGATGGCCGCCCAGGGATGATCGCTGTTGTATGCACTAAGGGCGGGAACGAGCCTCCCATAATGGTCCAAATAGTACTTGAACACACGGACGCCGCAATCCGCGTTTATCTGGAGGTCCAGGAGATCAGAGTACCGAAGGCCGAACTTCCTGGCCCATGACGGCGCATGAACCTGAAACATCCCGCGGCAATTTTGACCGTTTATTATGTTGTTCCTGAAGCCGCTTTCAACATGCACAATGGCCATATAGAGCCACATGTCGCCGCAAGTTACACGTCCGAAATATTTATTTCCTGCCTGGGCAATGGCGAGAGAAATCTCTCTTGCCCTGTCATTGCCTATTTTGCCCTCCGTCATCTCATTTATGATGATGGAACAAATCATCAGGGCGTCAGATTGCACTACACCCGCACCCAGTGCAGGCCTACAGACGACGAGCACCAGCCATAGCAGTATAGCCGGTATGATTCCCCTCTTCATACACCCTCCCAATCGGCAAAGAGAGCCCCAAAGATGGATAAGATGTCTGCGAGTCTCCTCTTTGCCTATCCCCGTTTTACGCCTTCAAAACTATTTCTGCGGAATCTCCGGTTTCTTCGGTTCAGGTATCCGTGGTGCTGCTCTCCTCGTCCGACAAGGTTTGAAGGCGGCCCTTTCGATGTAGTCCAAAGGCTTCTCTATGGGCATAAACGCGATGGTAGCGGCACCTTTTGCGAAATCAAGGCACGGGTTGAACAGACTGAAGGTCCTCCTCAGGCAGCCGGTGAAAAGGTCCGCAGTCCTTCCCAGAGCTGTAGCACCGCCTCTGTAAATGGTCCGAGTGACTTTTGAGGTGGCGGGGCGCTTTGCACATGTACCCTTCGCGAAAGCGGGGACCGCCAGTGCTGCAACTAGTAGTGCACAAAGTGTTATTTTGGCTATTTTACTCATCCGTGGAACCTCCAGTTAACATCAAAGCGCATAATTATTTCATATTTCTAACTGTTTTGTCAAGCAATTAACATCTTTATCTTACTCATTATTTGTGCTAATTAATATAATGATGATATCTATGCCGAGGTCGAATCATGAAAGCCACTATAGCAATTGTAGCCGTGGTTTGTGCTGTTGGCACGTATCCGGTGTTCGGGCAGCAGAACTTCTCCATGTACGACCGCTCTTACTCCGGGCCGGTGAACGTATACGGTCAGCCGGCCTTCGAGCCAGTTCCCAATTCTCAGCGGCAAGGTGGTCAGCCGCAACAAGCTCGTCCAGGACTAGTCCCAAGCGCTGTGAACAGGCTGGGAGGCCTCGGAGGCTACCTTTGGGGGTTCATGCCTGCACCGATCCGCGGGGCGGCGTCTCCTTACGCTGTTCCACCCGGTTCAGGGCATGTGAATGTCAACTTCGTCCCCGGTTCCCCGTGAACCTGGAGACAAGAAGAGCCTCACCGATCTTGGCGAACCGGCCTGAGAGTCCTTGCCAAAAGTGATGTCTCTTTCACCGTCCGATGCGAAGAATCGAGATGCTCACGGTGATTGATGTTGCCGCGTCATTGCCGCCCCGGTTTTCGTCAGCATAGACTTGTCCCGATGAAAATCCGGAGCAGGCATTCACTTGTAGTAGCGGGCCATTGCCGTAAATCTGGCGAGGGTTTTGGAATTGTTACAAATGCCCCTCAGTTGTTCGCCGGGATTTCGGTGCCTTTGTCGGATACCCCGAAACTGGGGATAGACTCCTTGAAGCATGCTGAGATGAAAGAGGTATAATCGTTGCTTTCAGACCAAGACCTGATGAAAGTTCAGGCCATCAGTTCGCAGATCTCGGTTCCGATTATCATCCGGGTCAGCCGTGGCGGCGGTGAACAGGACCGCTTCGAGGTCAACCTGACCAACATAGCGCGCCAGATCAGTGGTGTGTCTATGAATCGCATCGGGATTGAGGAAGAGACCGAATCTATTCTGCCTGGCAAGCCATCTCTTTCCCCTACCAGTGAGGGAGTCCGCAACATACATTACTTTGCCGCCCCGGAGGGGACTGAATTTGCCCCGTTTCTGGATCTTCTCCGTTGGATGGGTAGTGACAAAACACCTACTCAATCCCGGGCGACAGAATCTCTTGAGAAATTAGCCCGGCCCTGTCACCTGCTGGTCCTGATGGCAGCAGCCTGCCCACACTGCCCTCAAGTAGTTCAGGCGGCTCTCTCGCTAGCCGTCGTCAGTCCGCTGGTTACCGTCAGCATTGTGGATGCGGTCCAATTTGAGGACCTTGCTCGGCACTACAAAGTGAGGTCCACCCCCACCACTATCATCGACGACGGACTCACTTTAATAGGCCGCCTTACCGCGGAGGAACTGGCCGATCAAGTCTTGAGGTCTGTCGAAAGCACCTCGCTGCCTTCGATTTTAGAGTCGATGATCAGGGCTGGCCGGGCCGAGGATGCTGCCGAGTTCCTGTGTTCTAGAGATCAGCCTGAGGCCATACTCCCGGTGTATCTGTCGAAAGAATTTTCCGTGCGCATGGGTGCATTAGTAACGCTTGAAGAGGCGCTGAGAAAGAATCCGAGAGTCCTCGATCCGATCGTTCAAGAGCTCACCGCGCTTCTGTTTCAAGAAGAAGTGGCCTTGCGGGGAGACACAGCCGAATTGCTAGGCAAGATCGGGCATCCTGCCGCGATTCCGGCGCTTCGCAAGGCCGCGGAAGACTCGGATCCGGACGTCCGGGAAGCGGTTGAAGAAGCGCTTCAACTGCTTGAGCATTGAAGCGGCCAGGGCTCTCCATTCATCCGAAATGCCGGGGTAGTTGTCATGCCAGATAAGCGTTTGATTTCCGCCGAAGATGTCGTAAATGATATTAAGGCTGGTTTGAGCAACTTAGAGCTCATGGAAAAGTACAAATTGTCGTCAAAAGGGTTGCTCAGCGCCTTCACCAAATTGATAGTATCAAACGCGGTGCGTGAGGATGACCTTCGCGGACGCATGCCGGTATTTGACGATACAGTGGGCATCAGTCATGAACGCCACCTTCCCAGGTGCTATCCGGCACTTGGTCTTCCCATCTTTGATGGGGCGAATCCCGAAATCGAGCACCACGTATTGGATCTCACGGAAAAAGGGGTTCAAATCATCGACATAAATGTCAAGTTGAGTGAGAAGAGGTCCTTCGTCATCAAGGCTGAAGGTCTTGATGAAAGCATCCAACCGTGCGCGTTCGATGCTGAATGTCGGTGGGTAAGAGGGGACGCTGAAGAAGGCCGCTTCGTAGCTGGTTTTGAGATAACCGACATATCGGACCGAGATCTGGAGGCGGAACGGCGCATCATCAGGTTGTTGACTTTTTGCGATGATTAAGAGAATTCCAGTTTCAGCCGAGGGTAGTGTTGAAGGGCCAAGAGAAAGAAAAGGAAAAGGGACAGCGCCTATGGTTCAAGATGGTGCTGTTTTTTGTGCCGCGGCTGGTAACCGCGTACTTCAGGCTCGTGGATCTTACGTCAAAAAAGATTTTCTTAAACCAAGAGTACGAAGAGCAGATCTGCAAGAAAGGGCCATTTAACTGCGCGTGCTTTCACGGGACTATGCTGTTTCCGGTCTATTATTGCGGCCGCTATCCGGGGGTGGTCATGGTGAGCCGATCCTGGGACGGGGAGCTTATTGATCGATGCCTCCGAAGATGGGGATACGACACTACGAGAGGATCTTCTTCACGCGGTGGAAAGGAAGCCCTGGCCGAGATGATCGCCATGATAAAGGAGAAAAATTACTGTTCGGGGCTTGCGGTGGATGCCCCTAGAGGCCCATCCAGAAAAGTGAAAATGGGGACAGTCGTTATCAGCCGCGAAGCTCAGATTCCGGTTGTTCCATTTGTAAGTTGGGCCACGCACCAGATCCAGTTCGGCTCCTGGGACAGCATGATATTGCCTTTGCCCTTCAGCACTATCGTCATGGCTTTCGGAAAACCTACGCACATTCCACAGGGCCTTAGCAGCAATGATTACGAAAATATCCGCCAGGAAATCGAAGACAACATGGTGGCCGCCTCGAAACAATGTGAGGACAAAGTTAGAGAATTAAAAGGGGAAGTACCAACCCCGTAGGCAAGGCCCAAGTCCGTGGCACTCGGTACTTGTAGTTACAGTAATTCGTCATGCGTGACGGGTGGTGGACCCTAATTTGGATTGGCGGGACAGGCTGTCGATAGAGGATGACGGGCAGGATGCCCGTCGCCCCTGCAAGATGCCGGTCTTACCGGCGTTTTCATGTTTAATAGTGATGCTCCCCATCCTGGGAGTTAGAATTAGTGCTCAACGGGCCGGTTTTGCTCGTGTCACCCATTTCGTCCTTCTCGATTGATTGCTCTTTCAGCTTATCCGGATAGGGCCTGAACCCGTCTTTGTACATTGCTTCATCCCATCTATATTCCGATTCCTTCTGACTTCGAAGGTAAGACTTCACCCTGAATACAATCCACAAGAGTCCTAGGACCATTACACCGACGTAGATCGTGGTAATTCCGACTATTCTCATAAAAAACCCGGAATCAGGCTTCTCTTTCTGCCGAGGATTCAGTTCGTGAATGACGTTTCGCACCGATGGGCCTTGCGGCCTTGCCCTTCGGCGCCGAGCTCTTTGGCGAACGTTTCGCTCCGGCACCTCCGGCTTTTTTTCCGCCAATTCCTGGGCCATCTCTCAGAGCCAGCTTGAGAACCTCGTCCATGTGCTTGACAAACTTGAACTCAAGTCTTCGCCGAATGTGCCGGGGTATTTCGTCCAGGTCCTTTGCGTTCTGTTCCGGAGCAATCACCGTGTATATGCGGGCCCGAAGTGCGGCCAAAGATTTCTCTCGTAGTCCTCCCACAGGCAAGACTCTTCCTCTAAGAGTGATTTCTCCTGTCATGGCCACATCCGATCGTACGGGGATGCCTGTGAGAGCGCTCACCAGAGCTGTGGCCATCGTGACACCGGCTGACGGTCCATCTTTGGGGATTGCTCCCGCTGGAACGTGCACATGAATGTCTTTGGAGAAATAGAATTTCTCCTTCATGCCGAACAGCGCGGCACGCGAACGGAAGTACGAGAGAGCCGCCTGGCCTGATTCCTTCATCACGTCGCCCAACTGTCCGGTCAAGAGAAGGCTGCCTTTCCCTTCCATGGGCGTGGCTTCTATGTGGAGAACGTCGCCTCCATAAGGGGTCCATGCAAGTCCGGTGGCTACCCCCACTTCATCGGTTCTCTGTTCCTCGTCCGGGAGGAACCTCGGGACGCCCAGAAATTTGCTCAGATTCTTGGCGGTAATCCTTGGGACCTTCTTTTCACCTTCCGCGATCTTGCGCGCGATCTTGCGGCAGAGATGTGCGATTTCCCGTTCGAGGTTGCGCAGCCCCGCCTCTCGCGTGTACTGATTGACAATGCCAAGTATTGCTTCATCGGTGATGTGGAAATCGTCGTCTCTTATGCCGTTTTCCTTGATCTGCCTGGGGATCAGGTACTGCCGGGCGATCTTCAATTTTTCCTCGTCTATGTAACCGGACAGCTCGATGATTTCCATTCTGTCTTTCAGGGCCGGAAGAATGGTATCTGCGACGTTTGCTGTAGTTATGAACATGACCTTGGACAGGTCAAAGGGCACGTTGAGATAGTGATCGCTGAAAGCATGATTCTGCTCCGGGTCCAGAACTTCCAATAAGGCGGCTGACGGATCCCCGCGGAAATCAGCCCCCACCTTGTCGATTTCGTCGAGCATAAATATCGGATTGTTAGACCCTGCATTTTTAAGCCCCTGGATGATTCGACCCGGCAGGGCTCCAATGTAGGTGCGGCGATGGCCGCGAATTTCGGCCTCGTCTCTTACGCCCCCGAGGGAGATCCGCGTGAATTTGCGTCCCAGAGCCCGAGCTATGGATCTACCTAGCGAGGTCTTCCCGACACCGGGAGGTCCTACAAAGCATAGAATGGGGCCCTTCATCTGCTTGTTGAGTTTGCGGACACCCAAGTACTCTAGGATACGGTCTTTTACTTTTTCCAGATTGTAGTGGTCTTCATCAAGGATGGATTTGGCATTCTTTATATCGAGCTTATCCCGAGTAGCCTTGGACCAAGGGAGTTCAACGATCCAGTCCAAATAAGTCCGTATGATGGACGCTTCAGCCGCGTCCGGATGCATTTGGCCAAGGCGGCTTAGCTGCTTTTCAGCTTCTTTCTCGACCTCTTTCGGTATCTTGGCTTTGGCGATCTTTTCTCTAAATTCCTCTATTTCTTTCGTTTTTTCATCAATCTCACCAAGTTCGCTCTGAATTGCTTTCAGTTGCTCTCTGAGGAAGTACTCCCGGTGGGTCTTACCCATCTCTTCTTTGGCCTGAGTCTGAATCTTAGCCTGCATGGCCGATAGTTCGAGTTCTTTGGAGAGCAGTTCATTGACCCTTTTGAGCCTCTCCATAGGGTCGATAACTTCCAGTATGGCTTGGGACTCTTCAACACGAAGTTTCAAGTTCGATGCAACTAGGTCTGCAAGCCTGCCGGGATCCTCAATAGAATCCAGGATCGCAACTGCATCCGGGGAGATTATTCCACGGAGCTGGAGTATCTTTTCTGAATTCTCCTTTATGGACCTCATTAAGGCCTCGACCTCAATAGTGACCGGAACTGCCACAGGTTCCGGAATCTTTTGGATCTTCACTTTGAAGAATTCGCGCGACTCAAGAAAGGATACGATGCGTGCCTTCGCCAGACCTTGCACGAGGATCTTGACCCTGCCGTCCGGCAATTTGAGCTGCTTGACCACCATGGCCACGGTGCCCACGCTGTAAATGTTGTCAGGAGTGGGGTCCTCTTCGGTGGAAATCTTTTGCGCGGCGAGAAATATAAGGCGGTTTTCAGACAGGGCCTCGTCCACAGCCCTTATGGACCTCTCTCTGCCTACCATCAGAGGAAGAATCATGTAGGAATATATAACCACGTCCCGCACGGGGAGGAGAGGAAGTACCTCCGGGATGTCGGCGAAGTTTATCTGCTGGGTCTTGGGAGAGTCGTCTTGACCGAAGTCATCCTTTTTTTCAATCTCATCGGCCATCATTGTTGTCCTTTATTCTGACAAAAAAGATAATAGGGTTCTGTGTTAAATCGCGGCAAAAAACGGAAAGCGGTCCATTCATCGCCCGACATTTCCACGAAATTGCCCTCCAAAGATATAGATATATGCGACAAAGCCCCGGTGTCAAGCTCCATAGTCGGAAAAAGCGGCAAAAACCTAGGGTGTTCGAAAAAATCAGAGACCTGCGGTCACGTACGATCGTGTCGAAGTCACGCTCACCCGGAAGCCGCTAATGGCAACATAAGGAACGCGTCAATACCCATCCGATTGCTCTTTGGCTGTCGAAAGCGACTTGAGGCTGAGGGAGCGCGGGCGGAAATGCGTGGGGGCGAATGGCATTCGCCCAGGGCGACCGCCGGTCGCCCCTACCATCCTCGGATCGGAGTCCGGGGTGACGGCATCGGATTGCATTGCAAGGGCACAAAACATTGCCCGAAACAAGGCACCTTATTTAGGAAATCGAGTACTAAGCGGCCCAATTAGCAATTCAGGCGAAAATTCTCCTATCAAGGGCAATTGCCGGAGGTGTCAGGCCACTCACCGTGTTGATGGTGCGAAATGTCTGTCCCACTAATTCCACCCGAATTTATGAAATTGGGCGCTACTCCAGCGACATCAGAATTCATACGCACCCAGAGAAAATCAACAGACGGGGAACAGGAGGCTAGAATTGATCGAGATCGGAGCCCGAGTAATCCCACCTGGAACCCTTTATGAGCTTGGGGCCGGTGTCGGCAGGGCTGCTACCTACTTTAAATACTTCCGGGAACCCGCTCGAGGCGGAGGTCAAAAGGCCGGTTCGGCGGTCAATGCGTCGAATTTCCACCGATTGCGGCATGGAAAATTCCTTCACCGGCTTGCTTTTCAGCACTTCTCGCATGAAGTACCCCCAGATGGGAGCAGCGGCCTTGCCGCCTGTTTCTCCGTCACCGAGAGACAGCTCTTTATCGAACCCCACCCAGACGCCGCAAGTATAGTCCGGGCAAAAACCCATGAACCATGCATCTATATTGTCATTCGTGGTGCCGGTTTTACCCGCTACGTCGGGACGTCCTACGATCTTCTTCAAATTAGTCGCTGTGCCTTCCTGGATTACTCCCTGTAGAAGCGACGTCATAATGTAGGCGGTTCCATCATCGAGTGCCCTTCGGACCAGAGGCGCGCCTTTTTCCGGCACCTCGCCTTCTGCTGTAGTCTCGCCTTGTGTCGTTTCGTGGGCGACCGGCCGAATCTTGGGTGCCTCTCCGTTCACGGGGTCGTCCAGTAAAACCGGTGGATCATGTTCCTCGAGTATCTTTCCATTGCGCCCCACAATTTTCTTTACATAGACTCCAGGCACCAAATAGCCTTTGTTGGGAAAAACCGAGTACGCTGTGAGCTGTTCGTCCAACGAGACGCCCGTAGAACCCAAAGCCAATGTAAGATTGTCCACCAGCGGAGAGGTATAGCCCAACTTTCGTGCATACGTCTTGGCCTGCTCTATGCCGATCTGTTGTAGGATCTTAATAGTCGGGATATTTCTCGAATTTACAATCGCGTCCCTGAAAGTAACGGGCCCGTGATAGCCCCCCCTGTAGTTCTTGGGCCTCCACACTTCCCCGGTTCCAGGGATAGCGAGAGCCAACGGAGAATCCAGAATTATGTCCGAGCAAGTAAAGCCTTTATTCAGTGCAGCGGCGTAAATCACCGGCTTAAACGAGGACCCAGCCTGGCGCCTGGACTGAATAGCCCGGTTGAACTTGGATTCCGCATAACTGTAACCGCCCACGATTACCCTGATGTACCCGGACCTGTTTTCGCGCATCATCAGCGCTGACTGGGCTAGAGGTTCCTGTTCCGGCTCCAAAGGGAAATATGTCAGCATATCCTCGGTATATTGTTTGTAGTTCTTTAGCGTAGGATCGGTGTTGCCGAACTTCTTGAGATACAATTCACGCCGTCTAATATTGGGATCTTGCACACGAACCTCAATAAGGTCACCAACCTGGAAGGGGAGATCCCCATGTGCATAATTGCGCGTGCGCATCTCCGGCCTTATATAGGGAATGCGTACCCACCATTTCGGGTTCGGATCGATCTTGATCTTGCCTACGTATTCCTTCTTGTCCTTGGCCCCTGCGTAGCTACCCATGCGTACGTAGATATTTTCGTTATCTATGTGAGTGACGACCCCCTCGGTGATTTGCCCGAATCGCAGAGGTTCTTTTCTGGAGCGGGTCTGTTCGTCGAGAAATTCCGCCACTCCTTTTACGTTCAAAGTCTTTAGCGGCCCCCGATATCCCTGTCGCTTGTCCAATTCACGCAAGCCCCTGTCCATGGCTTCTTTGCCCGCCTTCGTCATGGCAAGATCTACAGTGGTGTAAACCTGGAGACCTTCCTTGTACAACACGTCTGAACCGTATTTTTTCTCGAAGCTCTTGCGGACGTACTCGACAAAGTCGGGAGCAGCCTTCAAATAAGGGTTGTTGTGCGTAAGTATTTTGGGCTCTTCCCGGCTCGCTTCCTCATACTGGGCCTCGGTAATATAACCATCCTCGAGCATTCTTTTAAGAACATATCCCCGGCGATCCAAAGCCCCCTCCAAGTTCTTTTTCGGGGACAACGAGGAGGGTTTCTTGGGAAGGCCCGCCAGCATGGCACATTCTGCAATGGACAAGTCCTGAACATGTTTATCGAAATATGTTCGTGCCGCAGCTTCGACGCCATAAGCGCCGCTGCCCAAGAAAATCTGGTTGAGATACAAGTACAAAATTTGTTCTTTTGTAAGGGACCTTTCTATCTGCTTGGATAGAAGCGCTTCTTTGATCTTACGAACGAACGTCCTTTCAGGAGTAAGCAAGAAAGTTTTTGCCACCTGCTGGGTAATAGTACTGCCTCCAACCGTCACACGGCCGTGGAGAACATTCGTCTTGATCGCTCTAACTATAGCCTCTTTGTCCAAACCGCTATGAGTCCAAAAATTCTTGTCCTCCGCAGCCACAAATGCATTCTGAAGGACCTTGGGGATCTGCTCTATGGGGACTACGAAGCGGTACTGATAAAAGAATTCGCCGATCAACTCCCCTTTGTCTGCATAAACCTGAGTGACTGTGGAAGGGGCGTATTTCTTCAGTTTTTGAATGCTCGGCAAGTTGTGAGCAAAATACACGTAACCCTGAGCTGCGACGCCAGCCATACCGGCCGTGCATCCAATAAAGATCAACAGCACGAAGCGGGCAATCCCCGCGAAAAAAGATCCCCGCCTTTTCCCGGTTTGTGCACGAGCATACAGTTCTCGAAACGGGTCTTTGGGGAGTCTATTTCCAGCCGACGGGTTCACCTTTCGCCTCCTTACCCTGGTTCCTTTGCCAACTTTAACACGGAACCGTCAACCTGTCTATGGTTATAAAGAAATACATTAAAATGTCAACGTAATCGATTATAAACCCTAAACTTTTATATGCGTCATGCCGAGATCAGAGTGGCAAGCGCTCTTGACGCTCCTTAGATCGGGAACCATAATTCCTGGCGTAAACTTTTGTCATTTCAGCACCGAGAAAAAATACTTGGGCAGAATAATACACCCATACGAGTAAAATAAAGAGAGACGCGGCTGCTCCATAGACCGATGTCATAACGCTAACGCGTAAGTACATTCCAAACGCCCACTTGCCAAGCAGAAACAATACCGCGGTTATCAGGGCTCCCGGCACCACGTCTTTCCATTCAATGAATGTATCCGGCACCAGCTTATAAGTGAGCGCCAGTAAAAGCGGGAGTATTCCGAATTGGACGAGAATTTGCAACCAGTGTACGACTTCCTGCAAGAGCGGCAGTGTTTTCAGGAGTAAGCTGTTTATCGCGGTCAGTACAGTGCTTGTCACCACCGATACCATAAGGAGAATCCCTATCCCTACCACAAATACGAATGATATTGCTCTGGAACGAATGATTCTCAAATGGCTTTGACGCTTGGTTAACGATTCCCCCCATATCGCATTGAGAGAGGAGTGGAGTTCGACGAACACTGCGGTTGCGGCCACTACGGCCCCCAGAATGCCAATCAAGGGCAAGTGTTTTCCTTGGAGTTCCGCACTAAGGCCTTCCACGAGAGTGAAGACGTAACTAGCCGCTTGGGGGTTAATAATTTGCCCTATTCTAGCTGTTAGCTCCGACTCGGCGCGGGTGTTGCCTATGACGAGCCCTGCAATGCTCAGACCTATCAGCAGCGCCGGTGTGATCGAGAATGTCATGTAGAAAGCCAGCGCAGCCGCCATCCGCATAGCATTGTCGTCAAGAAAAGAACGAACAGTTTCCCTCAGAAAGGGCCAAGCTTCATTGATCGCCCGCAAAAACCTTCTTTTGGCGTATCGTAAAAACATGGCATGAATCCTCGCAACCGTACTCCTCGCTAGATGAAATAAAAAAGTTAGATTCAGCGGGGCACATCCCCGGTCCGTATTTATTGACAGAAGCATCACTATTCACAGTTCGTCACATCTGCTGTTAACGAAGCGTTATAATATTTTAGTCAAGCGGTCTCGGCAAAATTTGGTTTGGTAAGTCTTTGTCAATGCCTGTCACCCATTAACGTGGTGAGACAACGAAGCCATTGCTTATCTTGACATCGGATCTATCACTGGCCTACAATCATCGGTCATGAAGAGGCGGCTTAGCCAAGTGGTAAGGCGACGGTCTGCAAAACCGTTATACGGCGGTTCAAATCCGCCAGCCGCCTCCAGTTGGGCAGCACATTCGTTGACGTACCCTTGGGTGGCGGTTATAGCATCCATCTCCCCCCGACATACCTACGGCCCGGCTACGCATCGGCTCATAGTGGCGTAAGCGAAATTCATAAATCGGGTCACTTGCTTGTTCCTGGAGGCCAGTTTTTCGGCCCGCCTCGCGACATCACAAGATAACCTAACTATACTGCGCTTTCAAGCGAGCAATATTTCTTTGAGTAGGCATTCACTTACGCTGGGAACTCTCTGTTCCCTGTCTATGCGAGGAGTGCAGTCCCGCGTGCCGGGGAAAAGCAATCTAAGCGGCGTTTAGAGGAAAAGAATGCTTCGCTTCCCTCGCAATGAGCGGTTCTTGCTGCTTGCAGGTGAATTATTACTTCGTGGGAGTGGGTACAATAATTGTCAGAAATTTCATCCGATTTGGGGGGGAATGGGACTGTCGCCCTGGATCTCCGATCTTGTCCGGGGCAGTCCCGCGTTTCGGCTGGATCGGTCCTCGGACCGATCCAGCGAAACGCGGGATGGATTCCCTGCACAGACTGCCCAAACATATTATTGCGGGCAAATGAGACGGTTATTACTCAATCCGGCGACACGACCTTTGCGGCTGAGTTGAGTGATTCGATGATTTCGAACATATTCGTGACTTTTCCCACCCTCAGTTTGTCCTCGATGCCAAAGTGTTGCAAGCAGGTGCCGCAAGAGAGCACCTGTACGCCTTTTTCTTCCAGAAGTGAGACTGCCTCGGCTGCCTCTTCATCTATGGTGGTCAATTTCACTCCTGAATTAATGAAGATCATGCGCCAGGGTTTCGGGGTGATGTCGATCCATGTGCGAAGGAATCCGCGCATGAGTTTCCTCCCCAGTTCGTCGTCACCTCTTCCCATGCAGTTGTTGCCGACATAAACTACGATCTTAGCGTCCTGAGACTGTTCAGGCATCGAGCAGCTCAAAAGCTCCTCCTCGACCTTTTGAACGATTTCGCTCTCAATCCGCTTTAGCGCGATCTCGAATTCATCCCCCACCTTTTCCCGTACCTCCACCTCATACCCCCGATTCCGGGCAAATCTGCTCACGTTTTCGCGTGAAGTGTACCCCTGGACAAGAACTTTAAGGGCACTTGGAGCAGTTTCATCCAGAACCTTCTTTGTCTCGAGTACGGGCTGAGGACACGAAAGCCCACGAGCATCAACCGTTAAAATTTCCGACATGGCGTTTTCCTCCAGGAGTCACACTTGGCTCCTCTGCTCAATATTTATGTGCCGGGTTGGTTTTTTCCATGATAGTATTCCCTTATCACATTCCAGCAGCAAAGTCATCGGCTTGCTCTATGAAAAGTATCTCATTTGTCGTTGACAAATGCAACGGCACAGGGGACGTAGTTTATGAAGATAGGAATTATCGGCGCAGGAAACATGGGGTCGGCTCTCGTTCGCGGATTAATAGGATCGGAAAAAGCAATTCCAGAAATGATTTCGATCTTCGACGTCGATCCGACTAAGGCACTCATAGTCCACCAAGAACTGAAAATTCAGGCGGTCAGAGACATTGGCGGAACTATAGAATTAGACACGGAGATACTTATCCTGGCGGTCAAACCTCAAAGCATCGGGGATGTCATCGATTCTATAGCCAGCAAGGTTCATGACACTCTGATAGTCATCTCGGTGGCCGCGGGCATTTCAACCGCTTTCATCCTATCTCGCCTCAACCGCCCGGCCAGAGTTGTCAGAGCCATGCCCAATGCCGCGGCTATGGTAGGAGCGAGTGCCACAGCCTTGTGCAAAGCCGGCATCGCTGACGATGCTGACTTACGGAAGGCACTCGACATCTTCTCTGCGATCGGTCTGGCTGTAACAGTTGAAGAAAAAATGATGAATGTCGTGACTGCGCTTTCCGGGAGCGGGCCAGGCTATCTATTTCCCATCATGGAGGCGTTGGTTGACGGAGCCGTGCTTATGGGCCTGGACAGACCTACTGCCAGAGCCCTCACGGTTCAGACATTTAAGGGAGCCTCCATGATGGCACTTTCCGGAAGTGAGCCTTTCAGCAGCCTTAAGGATCGTATAACCTCGCCCGGAGGCACAACCATAGCAGGATTACAGGTCATGGAGCAGGCAGGTTTGCGAGGAGTCCTCATGGATACGGTCCAAGCCGCAGTGCTACGAGCGGAAGAGTTGGAAGAGCAAAAATAATCCATTTGCAAAAATCTCATCCATAGAGCTGCACACGTTCCATATTTTTCCGCAAGGCCGTATTATACTAATAATGTAAAAAATCTTTGCCCCTGGAGAAAGGCATGTCGCAACCGGAACCTAAGACTCGAAAGACAATTGCTGCCGCGTCTCAAATGAAGAAGCTCATGGCCGACCACTTCCTTGCGTTGAATCAAGCACGAAAGGAAGGAAAGCCTAAGATAGCATGGTGTACCTCGGTAGGTCCCGCTGAGCTGCTGCATGCAATGGGTTTTCTGGTCTATTATCCTGAGAACCATGGAGCGCTGCTCGGCGCCACCAGAATGGCAACAGACTACATCCCGGTGGCCAATTCGATCGGGTACTCGCCGGATATTTGCTCGTACCTTACATCCGATGTGGGAGCGTACCTAAAGGGGGCTACCCCGCTGACCAAAGTTTACGGCATCTCATCGATACCAAAGGCTGACGTGCTGATTTACAACACCAATCAGTGCCGTGACGTCCAGGATTGGTTTGCTTTTTATGCGAGAGAATGGAACGTTCCTCTGTTAGGAGTACATACTCACCGTAATATCAAGGCTGTCGAGGATTACCATGTCGCGGATCTGACAGCCCAGATGAAGGCCATGGTACCTGTGCTGGAGGAGATTTCAGGCAACCGTTTCGACATTGACAAGCTTCGGGAAGTCGTAGGACTTTCGCTGGAGTGCACCAAGCTCTGGCGGGAGGTTCTTGAATGTGGTGCTGTCAAGCCGGCGCCTCTGACCTTCTTCGACGCAACCATACACATGGCTCCTGCCGTTGTGCTCAGAGGATTACCCGAGGCTGTCGATTACTACAAGTTACTCCTGAAGGAACTCCAGGAACGCATTCAAAACAAAGTTGGGGCTGTGGAAGGCGAACGTCATAGGATCTATTGGGACGGGATGCCGATTTGGGGCAAACTGCGGGATCTGAGCGATCAGTTTGCTTCGCTGAAGACCAATATCGTGGCCTCTACCTACTGTAACAGTTGGATCTTCGACGCATTCGACCCCGGCAACCCTTCGAGTCTATGGCGCGTGCTTACACGGAACTCTTTATCGTGCGCGACGAATCCTACAAAGAGGCGTACATGGATGAATGGATAAGGAAGTTCTCTGTGGACGGCGTGATATTCCACGATTCCAGGACATGCCCCAACAACTCCAACAGTCGCTACTGCATGCCCCAACGTATGAGCAAACGTCTAAATGTGCCGACCCTGGTGATAAACGGCGACCTCAACGATCTCAGGTGCTATTCGGAAGAACAGACCAGGACGAATATCGAAGCCTTCATCGAGCAACTGGACGAAAAACGCTGAAACGTAATCCTTCACGGGGCAAACAAGATTCATCGCAGAGTGCGCGGAGAACGCTGAGAAAAATACGGTTTGCACATTGCAGCATCATCTACGTGGCCGCGCACTAAGCCCGGCATGATTTCATTGTCGCAGATTCGGATGCACTATGTTTTCATCGAGAGAATTTCACAGAAAAAAAGAATCCTCCGCGACCTCTGCGGTCTCCGCGGTGAGCCATGACTTCGAGCCACGAATTTGCCGGCGGAGTTGACGTCGGCTCCTGCACAACCAAGGCAGTTATCATCGACCGTGAGTTCCGAGTGCTCGCGAGCAGCGTCATTTATTCCGGAACGGACTTTCAGGCCGCGTCACAGCAGGCGTGGGAAGTGTGCCTGGGAGAGATGGGTCTCAGCAATGGTGATGTTACATCCATAGTTTCCACCGGATATGGCAGAAAGAGCGTTTCGATCTCCACGGGGAGTCTTACGGAGATCTCCTGTCACGGCCGAGGTTGTCTGTATTTCTTTCCGGGTCCGATTACGGTGGTTGACATCGGTGGGCAAGACAACAAAATTATCAAACTGGATGCACGTGGGCAGCGAGTCAGCTTCAAGATGAACAGAAAATGCGCGGCTGGAACCGGGGCTTTTCTTGAAGAAATGGCCCTTCGCCTGCGACTCCCCCTGGAACAGTTGGACGATCTGGCACGATCCGCTGATGGCGAAGTCGCCCTTGGGAGCTACTGTACTGTCTTTTCTGCCACCGAAGTCCTTGAGAAGATAAAGGCGGGTCACCCGGTGCCTCGAATCGTCCGCGGGCTTTTCCACTCTGTCGTCAAACGAATATTGGAGATGGACACCCTCACCGACACGGTAGTCCTCACTGGAGGTGTGATAGAGCACAACCCGTTCCTGGCCGAACTAATAAAAGAGGAGATCGGTAAGCCGGTGCTGGTCCCTCCGCATCCTCAAATTACTGGAGCACTAGGGGCTGCGCTGTACGCCTTAGACGCTTAGCGCTTTCAAGAGAAAATATTCACCGCAGAGTGCGCCGAGAACGCAGAGAAAAAGATGGCTTGTTCAGGGTCATGTGAGTCACAGCCGCCTATAACCGAGCGGGGATTGCTTTCGCTGTCACAGACCAGAATGTGCCGTGCACCGTCGGATAAACGTGCACCGAAATCAGAATTCTCTGCGTTCTCCGCGGTGATCTTTGGCATTATATTTTTGACAAACGAAACTGTCGAACGGCACGGACCAGTTCCGGTTGATCCCGATACCAGTCTACGAAGTGTTTCAGGCCTTCTTTCAAAGACGTTCCGGGAGAAAAGCCGAGTTTGGCCTTCGCCTTACTGATATCCGCGTAGGTGGCCACCACGTCACCCGGTTGAGGAGGCACCATTTCTTTTATGGCAATCCGGCCCGAAAGGTCTTCCAGCGCTTGTATAAATTCCATCATCTGCACCGGATGGTTGTTTCCCAAGTTAATAATTTCATACGCTCCAAGATTGTTGCGATATAGAGCAGCTGTGACCCCCGGGATTATGTCGTCGATGTAAGTGAAATCGCGGCTGTTTTTTCCGTAATTATATACTCTTATCGGCTCGGAGTTGGCGATCGCCTCCAGGAAAGACCAATAGGCCATGTCAGGCCTTCCCCAGGGGCCATAAACGGTGAAGAATCTCAATCCGACGGTTTGAAGTCCCCAAAGATGAGTATATGTGTACGCGATAAGTTCGTTCGCTCTCTTGGTAGCAGCGTATAGGCTTACCGGGGTGTTAACGGGATCGTCCTCGGAATATGGCATTTTAGTGTTTCCGCCATATACGCTTGAGCTGGACGCGTACACGAACCGCTTCACGGGCAATAAACGCGCCTCTTCAATCAGATTCACAAACCCTTCGAGATTGGATTGCTGATAGGAATAGGGATTCTGAAGGGAATACCTCACCCCGGCCTGCGCGGCCAAGTGGCAAACCAATTCCGGCAAGAATTCCCCGAAGATCTGCTTGACGGCATTCCGGTCAGTCAAATCTCTCTCAACAGAAAAGAAGTTTTCTTCCCTGGAAAGGACCTCAGTGCGCGCCCATTTCAATTCCGGAGCATAGTAAGAATTGAAGTTATCCAGACCTATCACTGTTTCACCGGCCGCCAGTAGGGCCTTTGCCACATGAAATCCTATAAAGCCTGCACTCCCTGTCACAAGAATTACAGCCATTTTTTCCCCGGAGTTAGATCTTCCATTTCAGTTGCACGTATCGCTTCAGCCCGAGTAACCGTCCGGATGAACAGATACCCACTGCAAGACCTCTGTCACAATGTCGTTGATATCAGATCTCGAAGGACGCCAGTCCAGCAATCGAAGTGCTTCCCTCGGGTCCGCGACCAGTTCGGGCGGGTCACCGGGCCGTCTCGGTCCGATAGCCGGTGTTAGTTCCACGCCCTGCGGCACGGCCCACCGCGTCGACCAGTTCGAAATTCGAAAATCCGGCCCCTGTCCCGAGGTTTAGCTGAAGGAAAGGCATATCGTCGAGTTTCTGCAATGCTTTGATATGGGCCTCGGCAAGGTCTGTAACATGAATGTAATCTCGTATGCATGTCCCGTCTGAGGTGGGGTAATCGTTTCCAAAGATTACGAGTTCTTTGTTCAGCTTCAATGCATATCGAACGATATTCGGGATCAGATGGGTTTCCGGCCGATGATCTTCTCCCAGACCCTCATCAGGTTCGCAGCCGGCTGCATTGAAGTATCGGAGGCTGGCAAAGCGGATATCATAAGCTCTCTGATAATCTTCGAGCATCCACTCGATAGCCAGCTTTGTGCGGCCGTATGGCGAAATAGGGTTCTTTGGATGATCCTCTCTCAGCGGAAGTTCGGACGGTTCGCCGTAAACCGCGCAGCTAGACGAAAAGATCAGCCGATCATGACCCGTGGACCGCATTGCTTCCAGCATATTGAAAGCGGCTACCACATTGTTTTGATAGTATTGTGCCGGGTTGGAAACCGATTCACTCACAAGGCAGCTTGCCGCAAAATGGAAAATAGACACGTACGAGTTTCGCGAAAGGTGTTCTTGGAGAAAGCCACCCACATTCAGATCACCTTTTACAAAGTCGGTCCCCCGCACGGCGGTTCGATGTCCGGTCGAGAGATTGTCCATCACGGTGACCTCGAATCCGGATTTCACGGCGTACAGCGTAAAATGTGATCCGACGTATCCGGCTCCCCCTATGACGAGAATCCTCTTGCTGGCCAAGGCCGTACCTCCTGACGATCAAACAAGCGGCCAATTCTTCGGCGCACCATAACATTCCAGCGTTGCCGCAGGCAATCAATCCCGCGGTCCGCGCGGGATCGTCGTCCCGCGAGGCTCGGGATTCGCGGGGATAGCGGAGAAGAATGATGGCTTGTTTGATTCCATTTGGATCACCTGCGCGTATAGTCAGGTATGCATTGCCCCCACTGCCACACGCCGGAATTTACTGCCCCCGCTCCCATGTACGCGCAGAGAAAACAGAAAACTCCGCGGTTTCTCCCTTTCTGTCGGCGAATCATTACGTTTAAAGGTTAACTTCCTGTTACGAGCGCGTCCAAGTGCTAAAATCGCGCCGGAAGAATTCGTTTTGGTGTAAGATTACTGTCACCGGAACTGTCCCGGGGGGGCCACTCCGCCCTGTTGACTGCTCTGTGTTTTGTTCGATTAGAGCGAAATGTCCGCGCAGAAGCCGATTTAGACCTACAAAGGAGGTACATGATGCGATTTGACATTACTGAAGTAAAAGCGCGCGAAATATTGGATTCACGAGGCAACCCCACTATCGAAGTGGACGTCATCCTGGATGGATACGCCATGGGACGAGCCGCTATCCCATCGGGCGCATCCACCGGTGAGAACGAAGCGGTAGAGCTGCGGGACGGGGATCCTCAGCGCTATGGGGGCAAAGGTGTGCTTCAGGCAGTGGAAAATGTCATGCAGGAAATCCGCCCTGCGATCTTGGGAATGGATGCCTTTGACCAGCAGCGTTTGGATCGCATGCTTATAGAGCTGGATGGGACGCCGAACAAGGCCAAGCTTGGTGCCAACGCTATCCTGGGAGTTAGTCTGGCTGCTGCCAAAGCGTGTGCGGCTGAATTGGAGATACCGCTGTACCGCTACCTCGGCGGCGTCGGCGCTCGCAGATTGCCCGCGCCCATGATGAATATTCTCAACGGCGGGGCTCATGCGGACAATAACGTGGATATTCAAGAGTTCATGGTCATGCCGCTTGGTGCACCCAACTTCAGGGAGGGCCTTCGCATGGGCGCGGAAGTATTCCATGCGCTGAAAAAGGTCCTCAAGGGTCGTGGGCTCAACACCGGGGTGGGCGATGAAGGAGGCTTCGCACCGAATCTTCAGTCCAATGAAGAGGCTTTGCAAGTAATAATGCAAGCAATACAAGAAGCCGGATATGTTCCCGGTCAGGATATATATATAGCCCTTGACCCTGCGGCCACATCCTTTTACGAGGACGGGCAATACAATCTAGCAGCAGAGGGCTCAAAGAAAACCGCGGCTGAAATGGTGGATTTTTACGCGGATCTTGTTGACCGGTACCCCATATTCTCAATTGAAGACGGACTGGCAGAAGATGACTGGGAGGGCTGGCAACTTCTTACAGAAAAGCTTGCTTCCCAGATACAGATTGTCGGCGACGACATCTTTGTTACCAACATAGAATTATTGGCAAAGGGCATAGAACTCGGTGTGGCCAATTCCATCCTGATAAAACTGAACCAGATCGGCACACTTACCGAGACTCTCCAGACGGTGAACCTGGCCACCAGCGCGCGCTATACTTCGGTAGTATCTCACAGGAGTGGCGAGACTGAAGACACCACCATCTCTGACTTTGTGGTGGCGCTGGGGACCGGTCAGATCAAAACCGGATCGGCTTCACGAACCGACAGAATCGCGAAGTATAATCAACTCCTTCGCATTGAAGAAGAATTGGGTGAAAACGCGCTGTATGGACTTCCGTAGTCGAGACTCACGTTTACAGCTTCTCGGTCCATTCCGCCGTTAAGGTCGGGAGGCCTTTCGGACCAGCGAGGCCTCCCTCTGCCTGCGTGTTTAGAAACGAAGCCGTATCCCGCTCTCCCCAGTGCCGTTTATGCTCCGCCGTAAGAAATGCACATGGTCTTACAAGAACGCGATGTCTCTGCCTGATCTGGCTCGTCCAAGCAAAGATCGTAGCAGTCTTTGAATCCGAACGAGGACCCTATAATTCCTTTCCGCCTGTTCCTTACCAGCAGAACGGTCCCGAAGAGCAATACAGCCAGCACCAGCATCACTATGGCAAAAATTAATTCTATCGCCATCTTGGTCTCCTTCATAAATCCATTTGAGTCGAGAAAGCTCTCTATAGAGGGCGGATGCACGACCGGTTAAAAAGATTCAAGAAGTTCAGCCTGATTTCATCGACAAAGAGAAATAAACGACCTCATGCAAGTCATTGCAAGAGGAAATTCCAAAAAACAACACTGCATAATGAACTCCTCAAGTGGTATGGTGAAGCCGGCTAGCTGGCAAGCGTGGGCACTATTTGAGGAAGATAACCGGGAGGACTCGTTGCCACCGAAAGTCAGGGAGCTGATTGAAGAGTTGCATCAAGCCGGCTTTGCAGATCGTGGTGGAAAGGGAAGCCACCGAAACTTCGTACACCCAAAAACATCTAAACCAGTAACAATCTCTGGATTACCCGGTGATGACGCCAAGCATTACCAAATTCGCGCCGTACACCGTGCGATCGAGGAGTCCAAAAAATGAAAGACAGTGCCAGGTACGCCAAGATAGTCGAATGGTCCGACGAGGATCAGTGTTATGTCGGTAGCGCGCCGGGTTTGATCCTGGGTGGTTGCCACGGTCCCGATGAGAAAGAGGTGTTTGCAGAACTTTGCGAGATAGTCGAGGAAGCTATATCTCTATATCGAGCGGATGGGAAGCCTCTTCCACCACAAACGGCCGGCCGCGACTTTGCCAACAAGATGCAGGATGTCGCGTAACAACCTGGTCGACATGGCGGATTGCTCAATTCAAGGGGACAGCACACGTATTCATCGCCTTCCAGTCACAACAGGAACCGGCTGACCTGCCCACAGTTCCACATTTTCCACACGAGCGCCGTTGTACTTGTGCCTCGATCTGTTCCGGTTGGCTTCAAGAAAAATCCGAAAGCTCTCTCTTGCATCTAATCGTAGTGAAGACAGACGTAGATGCAAAAACAGGAGAAAGTCATGGATTATAGTCTCATCATAATTCTCGTACTACTCATCGCCGGAGTGGGGGGCTTCGCCATTCTGGCTCTGGTTCTGTTGAGCAACTGGAAAGCTGGGTCCAGAGGCCACGAGGAAGTAGATGCTTACCAGAGCAAAAAGACTAGAGATTTTGAAAATTGCTTCAACGATTGTATGATTGTGGAGCACTGGGATCCGGACAGAACAGAACTATGCAGGTCCCTGTGTCGATAGAGGCTATACTTGCCCGAGCACTGAAAAGAATGATAGGAGGCAAGTGCGCGGGAGGTTAAACCACTTCGTAATAGTGGCATTGTATCAGGTCATATCCGTACGAGACCTTTTTAAGGAGAACGCCATGAGAGCGGTCAAGAGGATGGTTGGGGCGCTGGCGGTCAGCTTATTGCTCATCCTTCCCCTGTCCCTGAAGGCGGATCAGGTGCAGGAAGAAGCCGCGGTAGCTGCTTCAAAGGCATGGCTGGCATTGGTTGATTCCGGGAAGTACGGGGAGAGCTGGGATCAGGCTGCTGACTATTTTAGGAAGGCACTAAGCAAGGAGAAGTGGGAAAGCGCCCTAAAGGCAGTCAGACAGCCTCTTGGCAAGGTCTTGTCAAGGGAACTGACCGCGAAAAAGTTCACTACGAGTCTGCCGGGCGCACCGGACGGCCAGTACGTTGTAATCCAATACAAAACATCCTTCGAAAACAAGAAAGATGCGGTAGAAACCGTTACGCCAATGTTGGATAAAGACGGGAAATGGAGAGTCGCAGGCTATTACATTAAATGATCCCCGGACCGGGACGACGATTGACGAGTTAGCGAGGGCCTATTATCCTAAACAAATAAGGGGGAGGGATGTCTCGCGAGAAATATTGCCATTGATTGCTGCAGGCGGAAGGTTGTGGGGATAATATTGGAATTTAATTGGCTTCCCCCCATGATGAAATTCAGGAGGGACAAAACTGGACCGTCGCATAATTGTGGACAATGAGTAAGGATCGCTAATGAGCCTCAGAGGAATAGTTATTTCCCAGGCAGATTCGAAAGATACTTCCGCGTACACTCACCGAGTGGAGAACCTGGCGGAGTGTCTGTTGGAGCGATCCATCGACTGCGACTTTTTCTATATGAAAGACAACTTTCCTCTGCATAAACAAACTAGTGCGTCTTTCTTCATGCCATTTTGGCTCAGAACTCTCCGCAAATACGATTTTATCTATACGGGAGCCGAAGGCGCGGGCCAGGCATTGTTCTTTTGCAAGACATTCGTTAACGGGCCTATTATACACGATATTCATGGCGATCCCGTTGCCCAGTCGGCTCTGGAAAGGCAGGTTCGTTCCTCGGGTCGCATCACAAGCGCGTCATTAAGGGTGAAAGTTGTCTCGCGTATGGCAATTGCATGCGCTGATTATGTCGTGACGGTTTGTCAACCTCACACGGATGCACTCATACAGGAAGGATTACGCCAGGATCAGGTGGGAATCATACGGAACGGAGTCGATTTGGATCTGTTCCGGCAACTGCCTTTTCCCGAGCATCCCGAGTTCACCTTTGCCTACGCAGGCGCGTTCCAGACCTGGCAAAACATCGACAACCTCATCGAGGCGTTCGAGAGGGTCAAAAGTCCGAATAGTCGCCTGCTCGTGGTGGGTTTCACCGAGAGCGATCAGGCTCTCAAACGGCAGTTTGCCGAAAAGTTCGGAAACAGGGTGAGACTGGTCGACCGAATGGACAGGGCATCGCTCATAAACATTATGGGATCTGTTGCCGTTTTCATCATACCCAGGATCAACCATCCGGCTCTCCGTCATGCATTTCCCACAAAGTTCGCCGAATATGCGGCCCTCGGAAGGCCAATCATGGTCAACGACGTGGACGAAACCGCAGATTTTGTGCGGAATTACCAATGCGGCTTTGTTTCGGATCCCTCGCCCGAAGCGATGGCAGCAACGATGGAAGAAGTGGCAAAAGTGCCTCACGGAACTCTTGCCGAGATGGGAAATCGGGCCAGGCTTATGGCTGAAAAAAACTTCTCGTGGAACAAGATCGGAGACGCGTACGCAGAGTTAGTCCGATCCCTGGTTGATCGCCAGCGCGGACGCGGCAATTTATGAGCAATTAAGGATCAGGTGCGGTGACTTCAGCAAATTACCACGCGCGTATATTGGCTATAATTGTTGTGGCTTTTATTCTGCGGTTGGCCTTTCCTCTCATCGTGTTTGGCCTGAGCAGGGATATAAAGGTTTTTTATAACAATGATACGATGGAATATGTAGCGCCGGCCGAGAGCCTCATAGCGTCCGGACGGTACGCTGCCAACGGGCAGCCTGAAATCGAGCGCACGCCCGGCTATTCCATATTATTTATTCCTGGGATTGTATTGGGAAGCATCGGACCCGTCACGATCGCGTTACAGATTGTCTTGAGCTGTTTCAGCGTGTTTATGGTCTACCAGATTGGAATCCTTTTGTTCGATAAACGCGAAATCGCCATTCTGTCCGCGGCTCTTTATGCTGTCGAACCGGTTTCGATTATATACGCAAGCATGCTTTACAGTGAAACTTTGTATGCAAGTGTTTTCTTGATATTTCTCTATTTTCTGCTCAAATATCTGAAGACCCACGCTCCATCCGATATAGTGCTATCAGCCGTAGCAGTGGCCGCCACAGCTTACGTACGACCTATTTCCTACTTCATTCCTTTCCTCATCGCTTTTGCCCTTGTGTCCTGGACGATTCTGAGACGAACAGTCGATCGGAAATTGCTCCTTCATACGGCCGCATTCTTTGTAATTTCCATGAGTCTTATTGCCGTATGGCAGGTACGCAATAAAATCGAGGCCGGGTACCCCGGCTTTTCCGCTATCTCGGACCAAAACCTCTATTTCTACGTCGGCGGAGAAATTCTTGCCAAGAAAAACGGGATAACGCCCCCCGAAGAGCGAAAGCGTATGGGATACGGCGAGCCTGCAACCTATTTTTCACTCCATCCCGAACAACGGACTTGGAGTCGAAACCAGATATATCGTTATAGAGCCAAAGAAGGGATCAAGTTGGCCGAAGACAACCCCTGGACCTTCTTCAAACTCTTTGTTCAAACCACTATAGAGACTTTACGGGAAACAGGAGCAACGGAGTTGTTACAGATGGTGAAAATTGATCCTGATTCTTCAATGGAGGCGAGACTCAAATGGATTTTGAAGCTGCCTCTGTTTGTTGTGCTTTTGATGTACTGGCTGCTGGCATTTATCGGGGTTTTATCCAAGCGATGGTCAAACGAGACGCAGTTGATGATTCTCATAGTGTTGGCTGCTTACTTCATCTTGGTGGCAGCGGTGGGTGGCGTAGGGTACAGCAGACTGAGGCACCCAGTGATGCCCATAGTCTCTCTCATGGCCGGCTGCGGTCTGTTTTCGATCCTGGAAAGGCTCAAGCCAAGCACACATTAGGTAGGCTCGCAATATAGTTGCCAGCCGAGAAGGGCAGACTATATGCCCATGTAAAGAGCCCTTATTTCTTGAATTCCTCTTGCGAACTCGAATTTCTCCTCAAAAGTTACCTTTGCAGCGGCCTCCAGCTTCGCGCGAAGAGCTTCGTCACGTCTCAGCCGGAGGACAGCTTCAGCTATTTCCTCGGGCGAGCCTGGATTGATCAGCAATCCCGAGACTCCATCTTCAATCATGTCCGGGATGCCCGCCACCCGGGTCGAAATTATGGGTAAGCCGCTACGCATTGCCTCGATTATGGTCACCGGCATACCTTCTTTGAACGAAGGAAGCAGAAATACATCTGCAAGCGCTAAGAAGGACGGGACCTTTTCTCGCTCCAACTCGCCGGTCAAACGCACCCAAGGTTCGAGTTTTTCGGCTTCGACTATGGCAGTAAGCTGGGCCATCTCGCCAGGTTCCTCTTCTCCTCCGAGCAAGGTAAATCTTACAGAATCATCTCTTGAAACGACCCTCGGAACTGCCTTCAGAATTTCAAAGCTCCCTTTTCTCCAGCCTACGCTTCCTACCGTAACTACCACGAAGTTGTCTTTCGTCAGGCCCAGGCTCTGCCTCACATCCTCAATTTCGTTTGCATCCGGAGGGCTTTGCACATGGACGAGATTCCGTAGTACACGAACATCCGCGGTCGGACACAGTTTCTTAACATTGTCCACCCACAACTGGTAGAGCACGACGATCTTGGAGGGAAGGGCGAGCCCTATCCTTGTATACAATTTCCTGAATAGCGAACCCCGAGTGTAGAAACGATCCCAGTCTGTTCCATGAACGTGAAGCAGTATCTTTCCGCCGGCCAGACGGGAAAGCAACATGAAGATGGTAGTTCCCAAAAAGACAGGATCTGGGGAATGAATATGAACAAAGTGGTAATTACCGGTCCTCACCTTTTTGAAGAACCGGAGAAACCGTTTGGCCCTGAAGAGATTCTTCCCTATTAATCCGTTCGCTTCCGGCGGGAACGTAGCAGATCTGTCAAAAACTTCGAAAACGTAATCCTTCGAAAGATCTGAGTTGACTATATCCTCCAGCACTGAAGCTATTCCCCCGTAAGGCGGAGGAACAGGACCCACTACAAGAACGTGCTTCATGCTGACCCCCCTTTACAAGTAATCTTCGATGCGGACGTGAGAGACGATAAATGGTTTCTTACAGCAAACCGTCCGAGGGATATTTTCCACCTCTTCGATAATCACCCTCATTTTTGGGGAACCTAGGCAGCTTTCGATATTCCTTCTGAGCTGTTCCCTTGTATTGTCCGAGATTTGTTCCCAAGGTGCTATTTTTATTCTCAGTGTCTTAATATCTTCCTGAACGATTTGACCTTCCCTGATTTCATCAAAATGGTGAAACGGGTGATTCAGCAGCAGAGGCGAGACGACGTTCTTTTCGGGTGTTACTATGAAATCCGTTTCTCGGCCTATTATACTCTGGATCGTAGGGTGGCTCCTACCGCAGGGACAGGTACCGTAACCGGTCGGTGCCAGATCCCCGGTTTTGTACCTTATGAATGGCATTGCCATATTGTGAAGCCCCGTTCCGACTATCTCAGACATCCCTTCTCTGTACCTGCAGAAGCTCAACTACACAGGTCTCCATCTGAATATGGTACCCCTGTGATAACGAACACTGAATGGCGCTGGCAACTGATTCTTCCTGCCCGTAAAAGTCGGAGACGGGCGCCTTGAAAACTCTCTCGATCACTTCAATTATGGGGGGATACATATTCTCTGAGCCGGTCACCAGAAATTTCGGCGGCAAAATGGTCCTTTTGTTTCGTTCCATCCATCGGGCGAGTATGTAAAGCGATGAAGGCCATGCGCTGATAATGTCCGGTTTGAACCGTTCCAGAAGGTCCACCATCTTCTCTAGGCGCTGTTTGTCCATATCGCGAAACGAAATCCTCAACTCCCCCATTGAACGAAAATACCGGTAGAATCGCTTGGGATCAGGGAGAGGAACAACCTTGAAAACCGCTAGCCTATCGCCTCGCTTGTGACCCAGCCACGAAAGATGCCGTCGTGCAAGCGCCCTTTCCATAGGCCTAGTGTACTCGTCCATATAAAAGGCGAGAGGCGCACCGGTGCTACCACTGGTGTAGGCCTCCTCTCTTTTGATAATCGAAATGTTGGTCGCGAGCAGGTCCTTTTTCCGCTTCCTTACAAGTTCCTTGGTCAGAAAAGGCAACTTTCGCAAATCGTCTACAGTATCAATGTCTTTAGGTGTATAGCCATGTTTCTGAAAAACCTCACGATAATACGGGACGTTGGCATAGCAATGATCGATGAGTATGCGTAGTCGCTTCTCCTGATAAGCGACAAGGGCCTGTTTATCCCACGTCTCGCTCTCTTTCAGCAAAGAGACCGCATCCCGGTACGGCCGGCCGTATTTTAACGACGGTGGCAGACTATCCGCGAAGAGCTGAATCCATTTGAGCATGGGTGCGGGGACTCGCCGCTGCAAAAAAGCTTTCGCATATCCTCTCATCCGTCAACCCTTCTCACTTTACGTATTATCAACCTTTTCAAAAATTCAATTTCTTCATGAGAAACCACTTGCAACAAAACAATAAGTGATCCGTACACAATCGCCGATATCGCAATATTGAGAATAATGTTCCACTCTCTCAAAGCATAAGTGAACGCTCCCATTATCAAAGAAGAAATAAGCACCTTTGTAACAATCTCTGTAAACCTTATTCTGAAAAGGTTCCTGCGGATGTATAGATTCTGAAGTTGATTGAATATTATGATGGTCAAAAGTGTGGCAAAAACAGCCCCCAATTCGGCAAGATAGGAAATAAGTAGCAGATTCAGGATTAAATTTATTATCGCCGCGACAATATTGATTGTCAAATCCACCTTCTGATTGTCGGTGGCGATGAGCACCTGAGCCATGACATATACTGTGGTGAAAGGAATAAGAGACAATATGTGAAACCTTAGGACCGTGCCCGCGAACATAAATTTCTGCCCATAGATCTGCGCAATTATGCTGTCAGCGAGGACAAACGTGCCGACCACCACCGGAAAGACTCCCACGAACAGGTAGCGCAATGAGTCCGACGCGAGCCGCATCAAATCCTTGGGACCGAGAGCGAAGTGCCTTGTGAAGAAAGGGAGAAGTGCGGAAGAAAAAGCCACCGGTACAGTCTTACATATCGCGAGAAGCCTGTCAGCCGCACTGAAAATGCCTACCGATTCCACTGACTGCAGTTTGGAAAGTAGTATCTGAGCTATGCTTAGGTGTATGGTTGAGAAGATGGCAATACTGGTGAAAGTGGGTGCTTCCTTCATCAAGATGCGCCACACTTCCAGATTCAACTTACAGCGCGGCACGCCCAAGACTTTTACGTATAAACACGACATCGTTACAAGGCCGAAAATACGACTGCCAAGAATCCCACAAAATAATGCCACGATTCCGTACCCGTAAAGGAGAAGCCACACACATACACCTACCCTCAAAAGATTTTCCAGGACGTAGGTAACAGCTACATATTCCGCTTTTTCCACAGACCGAAAGATTGCTTCCATATAGCTCATGGTGGTTGAAGCGACAAGAGCGAGGGAACATACGAAAGCAGCATAAACCACCTGCTTTTCGTACCCCATCGCGGCCACCAGTGCGTCCATTGCCACCAGTGCGACCAGTGAAGAAATTGATCCAAAGATACCCGCATTGAAAAAAAACAGATGGGCATCATCTGGTCTTCTGGCGACTTCTCTTACGACGAGATCTTCCAGCCCCAGTGCCGCGAGGGTGTTAAAGATCCCTATGTACGAAAGGACGAGAGAGTACTCCCCCAATCCTCTGACGCCGAGGTAGCGCGATATCACCAGCACCAATATGAAGGATATAAAGGGATTCAGTACGTTGGGTATTGACAGCGCCAGCGTATTTTTGAAAATGCTTAGCCTTGAATCCATACTATTGGCCGCCTCGGTTCAACATTGACCGCATTAGTCGAAAAGTCAATTACAATGCCACGAATAAGAATGGCTCGGAGGAGCCGCGAACCGCGAAAAAATTACGAGCAGCCTTGACGTGTCAAGGGCCGGCGAGTCTCCTATCATATCTGTCACAGGGCTCCCTCACCGGTCCTTTGTGGCATTCTTTTTAAAGACTATGCCGTGAGCCCCCCAATTTCCAAAAAAAACACCCGTTCAGGCCGTTGCAAGCGCGCATGCACGTTCATTTTGGTGGCCTGACGCCGTAGGAGGGCTCTACCGGCGTAACTTCCACGCCCTCTGGGAAACGCTTTAGTGGGTCCAGTTCCAGCCTATATGAGGGGAGGGATATCGGAATGTTCCCAATACGATATATCTCCAGCCATCCACCGAGTTCTCCAAAGGGGTGTTCCGGCGTCACCGGTGTGCCACCGAGGTGGGCAATGAAAACGCCTTTATATCTATTGTCTCTGTCGTACCAGAGGTACTGTTTATAATGTGGCGGCTTTGTGGCTCCGAGAGTAGCTTGAATGAACCCGCCGTACTTTCCCGTCAGCGTAAAGAGGGTCCAGCGCCTACGGACCGTGTCCCACGGAGCGTACCCGATGACATTATTGTTAGTTTGGTCAAAGATCCAATAAGAGCCGGAATAATTGAGCCTGGGAGCAATATAGAAGTTCGCCCTCTCTAAGGGCTCCGGTGGCGTGACCTCGAATTGACCCATCGCCGGCAGGGCGGCCGTTATGACCAGCGCTATTGCCCCTAAAATAACGGAAAATCTCGCCGCGGCCACTCATAAACCTCCGCAGCCTACTTGTTGACAGTCAATAATCAATTTAAACCAATCGGGTATAATGTCAATAAACTTAACCTCATCGGAATTCATGTTGCTGTACCTGCGGGATGAGCGTTGGCGGGAGCGACTCCGGACTTTTCACGCAAACTGTTAACTCACTTTGATCCTGGAAACCATGCTCGCTCCACCAGTGCGCCAGCCCTTCGCGACCTTCACGCGTGTCCAGATCGAAGGTCCGCCTCATATCCTCACGGGAACTCCATAGAAGATAAAGCATTAGAGGTATGGGAACAGGAGTATCCTGGACGACCTTATCCGTAGGTTCCGAGAGGAATGTTCTGAGCGCCTCATTTAGACAAAACGAAACATACGGGTATTCCTTCCTACCATGAGTCAGCCACCACTGCCAGTAAGCTATGGCTCCGATTTCCGTGGTCAAGTCGAAGGCGTCTCTCAGGTCTGCTCGAATCATCCACACCAGGTACATACCGTTCAGCACACTCAGGCGGGGCACTCCGTTAGCCCGCCTAAGTTCTAAAAGCCACCCGAGATCTGTATGACCGATTGGGCTCTTGCTTGCTGTCAAGGTTCTTTGCTCAGCCGGCTCAATGGAGGTGTCAGTTCGCATAACCAATGAACACTCGTCATGTCTTCCCCGCTGTCTATCTAATTGTCGTGGATTCTGTCGGAGCGCTCTGCTTCCGCCTACCATTCCAGCAGTCAGTCAAAGTAATGAACAGAGCCCGGTGTTGGGCCGAGCTCTTCCGAGAAAACCGGAGATCCAAATCGTCTATGGCTGGGATACACCTCTGCAAAATTATTCTCTCGTCGTGGTTTTCAGCTCTGTCAAGAATCTCTTCACGGGAGTAAACGTAGGGGAGAGCTGTTATGCCATCGATCGCGAGGAGGAATGTTGAAAAAAGCCGTTCAAAAATGAAAGGGAAAAAAGGAGCGGAGCCACCATCGTGGATGGTCATCCTGAAATAGGGATTCTTCCGTCCGTCTGGCTGTATGGCTATGCTGAGCTCCAACAGAGGCTTAATGAACGCGATATAGGCTTCCCAGAAAATGGCGTTCCCTACCCAATAGTTGCAGTAGAGCAACGTATTGTGATTATTTCGTCCTATGTCAGTAAGCGAAGCGCTGTACCGAGCCTCCGCCAAAAGCCGCTCTGCCAGGTCGGCGATTCCGGGATGGCAATGTTCGCCATGCCCCCATACGTCAAAGAATTGGTAGGCGAGCTGAGGGTACGGGTTGATGAAGTAGACGTCGAACCCGGGATTCTTCGCGATGAAATCAACGAACTTTTTCCCTGGAACGCGAGTCTTCGACTGAAACCTCCAGGACATCAATCCCGTGTAATCCGCTTCCCTGTATAGTCCGGACGCATAGAATCTGTACTGCCAATAGACCTCAAACAAACTCGGGGCTGGATTCCTGGTGCAATCGAGGGGGATGAAAGCTGGATCCAGCTGATCGATCTGGCCTTTCTTGTAGAATATCTGATAGATCTTTGTCAGCGACCCCACTCTAAACCAGCCTGAGATTCTAGGATTTCATTAGGTAATCGGAATCATCCGGGCTTTGAACTCCGAGAAAATACTCTGCCGGAGGACGCTAGTCAAGACGAGCAGGCTATCGTCTATGCCCAAATTGGGCCCCGAAGCAAGAGAGATGGCCTCCTTTCGAGCTAACGAATCCTCTATTGGGGCCTGGTGAGGTCGTGCAGACGCGCTGCGAGTTCGTCACGCTCACGGGTCAAGCGGTTGCGCTCTTCTTCCAGTTTGTCTCGTTCCAGCACGAGAGACGTTATCTCTGCAGCGTTTGCGGTAACCTCCAATTCTTCTTTCACTTTGTCGACGTAACGTCCACTATCCTGCCACTTCCGTTCCTTGAGTGGACAGTGGGGCCCCACCATTATCGTATTTGTCCCGTCGTCCCGCTGACGGTACTCCGCTATAGGTTGCGGTAGCGTCTCAAAGTCAAACGGATACTTTGCCGCCAGTCTAAGCAGGAACAGATAGTCTTCATAGCAGGTGACGTTGGTATCGAAAACCAGGTGGCCCCGTTCAATCCTGTTAGCATCTACGACAAAAGTGTTGATGGGAATGACATCTTTGGCAAATATCTGTAGTAGGGGTCTATCCCCTATGATTCGACGGGTTTTGCTTTCTATCAGATAGGGTTCACCAGGGCCCACGTGTTTCAAATGAGCAATAAGGCTACCGCCTACGGCCACCGCCTTTTTCGATTCATTGAGCCGACCGATCAAGACTACATAGGCGTGTGGATAGACCACGTCATCGTAATCCAGGAATGCAAGATATCGCCCTTCGGCTGCCTTGAGTCCCTCGTTTAGCAGGACAGATCGTCCATCCACTCCCTCGGGAACGTTCACCGACAGGACGACGTGACTTGGCAAATCGTTGGCCGAACTAGTCTGGTTGTTTGCGACCTCCGTTACACGCGAGATGGTACGGTCGACAAGAAAGGGCTGTTTCTCGATGATCGTCCCGATTATTTTGAGCAACTGATCGTCGCCATTCTGCACAGCGACGATCACCTGGACGTGTGGGTAATGTTGCGTCGCCAAGCTGAATAACGCGTGATCAAGAAACGCTATTTTCCCACGATCATGAAACCTGACGATCACACTGACGGTTTTCCCTGCGCCTGAAAACGATTGCTCAGACAAAATCGATTCGCTTACCAACGTGCCTCCGCAAAACTATAAAGCCTGTCAAAAATCCCCACTCTCCTCGCGTCCTCTTCGGATATGGTCATGTCCGGGTCCGGCAAAAGAGGCAAGTCCCGGTAGGATCTGTAGAACCCTTCCGTGATGAGAAGCTCTTCCCAGTGATGCCTGAACTTCGGCTGACCCCACTTCCAGCCCAGGTATCTACACGATTCGTGCTGCCATCTCCTCACAGTCGGAGAAGGTCTTCGAGTGAACTCCTCGTGGGCAAAGAGAGCGGAAGGGCAGATCTTTACACCGAAGCCCTTAAGACGAGCTCGCCAGGAATAGTCCACGTCCTCGACGTACATGAAGAAGTTCTCGTCAAAGCCGCCAACAGATTCGTAAATGGACCTCGGGATGAAAAGACAGCACGCCGATGCCCAGGGAGTTTCGAATGTGATGGGGTCGTAAACCTTAGGATGCTCATCGGGAAACTGAATTGCCTCCACCAGGCTGCGAGGGTATTGTCCCGCGAATTGATAGAGGCGCTGTATCGTTTGATAGTGGAACACACCATCCGGATTGGCACACAAGAATCCATCGACTCCATACTGACCGAACGCTTTCTCCATCAGTATATTTTCGGCAGCCCCAAACCCTATATTCCCTCTCCCGTCTATTTCGACAGCAGATCGACTAATGCTCTGAAGGTGAGACTTCAACCCGTTGTCAATGAAGTAGAGCTGGGCGCCTTGTTCCGCTCCCAGCTCAGCTGAAGCCAGCTCAAAGGACTTTACCAACCTCCGAAGTTGCCACTCTGGATTGTTGAAGGTGACGACGCCTACCACAAGTGTCATCGCCAGTAGCTCTCCTATGGAATTGTATGCGTTCGTATGAACGGCTCGATGCTGGTAAATCTCCAGCGCATGGCGCCAAGCCAATAATAACCGAAAACCGCCGGGGCACGCAACGTTGACGCGCCGGCCCTTTCTTGCGGCGATAGGCCAGAGATCTTTATCACTGTCAGTCGGAATTTACGGCTGATGCTCCGCCGCTTTATCAACAACTATCGGCAAGTTGTTTGATACATTTCGTATATTTGGTTGCTTAGCCAAATGATCATGCTGATGCTGCGATGATCAAATAATCATTTAAGCGATGTCCTGATAGTTTGATCAACTGATTGGATTGATTTATGAATACTATGTATATTAACGAAGTTTATGGAGCCACAACCGTTATCGTAAGCGTCTGAACACCGGGCGCTGTGATGGAGATTGTACCCTGGATTCCCGGCGCACCGGCAAATACCTGAGGCACCGGAAGACCCGCGCCGTCGGAGTTTCCATACGGGGGCACTTGACGGGTTAAAGTCGCTGAATTCGGGAACGTTACGGTCTCCGGTAAAAAGAAATTCCCATCTTCACGGACTCTGATAAAAGTCGCATTGTTGGTCGTGGAAGTGATAGTGGCTGTCAAGGGAAACGACAGACCATTCGTGCCGACTATCGTGATTGAATAAAAACTGGCTGTATCTATTGTGAATGGGGGGACATGAATCGTTCCCGTAGTCGCCGAGTTTTGTGTATATGTCATCGCGCCGAGAAAGGACGGGCCAAGCGCGAAGAGGAAGAAAGGCGTGGCGCCGGCTGGCTTGGCCGCGGCTTGTTGAGCTTGAGCTACTAGTGCCGCCGCAGGCTGATGCCAATTCCTTTTCACCGGTTGAGTCAGCACATACCTCAAGCTACGTGGGCTCCCGGCACATGGGCTCCTGAAGATCGGCTCAGGTAAGGTAATGGGGCTCTCTCCCTTGAATATATTGGATAGTTGGAACCCCAGGGTTAAGAATCCGCCGAAAGTCTGATAAGTCTGATTTAGCTCGTCGTGGCCAACGTCGTACTTGAGGACAATGAGGCCGTCCCGCGACATGAGTTCGGCTCCGGCATTCCAGCCCCACACCCCTTTTCCTGCATCAAATCTATAGCCTGTCATCTCCAGGCGAAGGTCGTAACCTATTCGTGGCAATTCGTGGGAATATCCAAGCTCGAAGTCAAAATTGGACGGCCCTGACCTGAATACGTTCGGAATCACGTCCTTGTTAAAAAGTAGCCCGTACCAATTGAAATGGAAATCGGCAGCGTCACAATTCCTGACAATCGCAGCCATTTCCATGCCGATACCGCCGGATGAATACCAGGGCCCGCCCCAACCCGAGCCATCGTAGAAACCGTTCACGCCTACTAGAACGTTGCGTTTCAGGAGTGTTCGGTACCCACCGCCAAACGAGACATCAGTCCTATTACTAAAGCTTTGCGTGTTCCAGAAATCCTGGAATTCCGCATGGCTCTCGCTGAATATCACGGAATACGGGCTCAAGCTGATGGGCAGCAGGTAATCCGTGGTCAAACGCCCTTCAACAGCGCCGCGGGGGCCGAAATCGAACAACATCCCGAACTGTAAATTCGGAATAAGGGGTAGGACACCCCTGAACATCGCATCAGAGACATAGAGTGACTGTGGTCCCGCTGGGCAGGGCGAGGAACTTCCAGGCGGTCCCAGCGGATTCGATGGAGCAAGATCGAGTCCTCCGTTGGACAGTCCCCCGAGCATTGGAGGCGCGCTGTATGGTGATTGTTGAAGCCCTTGAGCCTGTGCGAGTATAGCTGAAGTACAAGCGAGATAGATCGACAGCAGCAAAACGCCTGCATACCGACACGCGGAGGGTAATCGCATCCTGATACCCCTCATTGCAACGCCCTTTGAGGCATCAACAACGCGGAAGGCAGCCCATACCACAACAGGCTACAGTCAGCTAAGGAGATAGCAAACATTAAAAATGAAAAATTTTACGGAATGTTAGCAGAAAAGGTCAAAGAAAGTCAAGTGACGTGGCGGCAGGACAGGTTTGCCGAAACAGCCGTTTTGGTGCATAATTCATAATTAATTTCGACAGGCGGACGGGGAATTATGTTTACCGTATTATTGGTCTTTGGGACACGCCCGGAAGCGATTAAATTAGCGCCGGTCTACAAAGAGATTCGCAATCGCGCGGATCGCATCAGGTTGGTATGCTGCACAACCGGTCAGCACCGTGAACTCCTGGACCAGGTGCTTGAGGCCTTTGATATCCGGACTGATTACGACCTTAATATAATTAGAGAGGATCAGGGCCTTTTTCATATCGCCGTAACCGCATTGCAAGGAACCAGGGATATACTCCTTAGAGAGAAACCCGATATACTTATGGTGCAAGGAGATACCTCGTCCGCCTTCGCGGCTGCCCTTGCCGCGTTCTATCTGAAAATCCCGATAGCCCACGTGGAAGCAGGATTAAGATCTTATGATCGGTTTCAGCCCTTCCCGGAAGAGATCAACAGAACGTTTATCTCCCATATCGCGGACCTGAACTTTTGTCCTACCAGGCGGGCCGCAGAAAACCTTCGTGTCGAACGGATATCTCCGGATTCAATTCATGTCACCGGCAACACCGTTATCGACGCACTCCTCCAGACCACGACGCTTCTGGGAGAACGCGGCGAGCTACGCGAAGGTTTTGCAGAGCTTGGTTTGCCGCCCGGAAGGATGATTCTCGTCACCGGCCACAGGAGAGAGAATTTTGGACCCGGCCTTGCGAATTTGTCTCACGCTCTGGTTGATTTGGTCCAAATGTTTCAGGATGTCGTAGTCGTATATTCGGTTCACCCCAATCCAAACGTGCGAGAACCTGTCGAGAGCATATTGGGATCGCACGACAGGATCCGTGTTATCACCCCACCGGATTATTTCAGATTCGTAGCCCTCATGAGCCATGCGTACTTCATCATCACCGACTCGGGGGGTATTCAGGAAGAAGCGCCGTCCTTGAAGAAACCGGTCCTCGTGGCAAGGAACGTCACCGAAAGACCCGAGGCGGTCGAATCCGGGGCTGCTATTCTCGTGGGAACGGATCGGCAGAAGATTGTCCGAGAGGCATCGCGTCTGCTAGAAGACACTGAACATTACTCTTCCATGATCATTCAGGAAAGCCCTTTTGGAGATGGCCACGCGTCAGGGCGGATCGTAGATCTCATAGAAAATTTTCTGCGGCAGCGCTCAGGCCGGACAGAGCATAAGGCGTAATCTAACTGGTGGATCGACAATGAAGCCAAAGAAAATAGTCAGCGTGGTAGGTGCTCGGCCCAATTTCATGAAAATAGCTCCATTGGAGCGAGAGTTCAAAAAGTACGATTTTGTTCGCCACGTCACCGTGCACACAGGCCAGCACTATGACAAAGAGATGAGCGACGTATTTTTTCAGCAGCTCGGCCTGGACCCGCCGGAACACCATCTCGGAGTTGGGTCCGGAAGCCACGGAGAGATGACCGGCAAAATCATGATCGAATTTGAGAAGGTCTGCCGAGACGTCAAACCTGACATGGTCGTTGTGGTGGGAGACGTGAATTCCACTATCGCGGCTGCGCTGGTGGCACGAAAGATCTTCATCCCGGTGACTCACGTGGAAGCCGGCCTGAGATCCTTTGATGAAACTATGCCTGAAGAGCATAACCGCCGTCTGACCGATTGTCTGTCAAATCTTCTATTCGTCTCCGAGCCATCCGGCGTGGAAAACCTCAGAAGGGAATGCATTGATATGAGCCGGGTCCATCTGGTGGGGGATATCATGCTCGAGACCCTTCAGATGTTTCTCCCCAGCATAAACGAAAAGAAGCTCTGGAAAGCCTTTGGATTGGAGGCGGGGACATACGCTTTGGTAACAATACACCGTCCGTCCAACGTCGACGATCCCGATTGTCTGAGCGGCGTGATTGATATCTTGGAACTTCTGCCTTACCCGGTAATCTTTCCGATCCACCCCAGGACGCAAAAGCGTTTGGATGAATTCGGCTTTAGGAAGAGAATAGAAGGCGTTCGCAACCTGACACTTGTTCCGCCCCAACCCTATATAGATTTCTTGTCACTCATGGAAGGATGCGCGCTGATTCTCTCCGACTCCGGGTCGGTTCAGTCCGAAGCAAGTTTCTTTGACGTCCCTTGCCTGGTGTGCCGTGACAACACCGAGCGACCAATTTACTTGGAGCAAGGGACATCGGCGCTGGTCGGAAGAGATAAACAGCGGGTCGTATCGTGCCTTCAGAGGATTGAATCAGGCGAATACTTCAAGTCGAGTTCACTCGTGAAGCAATTAGGGACGGATGTAGCACTCAAAACTGCCAAAATCATAGTCGATTATTTCCGATGAAAGTGAGCTGAGTTGAATGCCTCACCTCATCGGATAAGGCATGACCCGTGGGGGGCGCGGCAGCCCTACCTGGCTGGGAAGCAGTGGAGGCGGGTAGCAATAGGCGGCACAAGCCGCTGCCGGGGGGATTATAACAGGTGCAACAATTGGGGGTGGGGGCGGAAACAGTGGTGAGGGTACGCAACATGGAGCCATGGGTACTATCGGCTGGTCGCACACAGGCACTGTGGGCCCACCGCAAGCCACTGTCGGCCCGCACTGAAAAGCAAATCCCTGTACTGGAATCAAGCTCGCCCAGCAAACCGAAATAAGCAGGCAGACTAGAAATCTGGCTGTCATGCTAAGCTCCTAAAAAACAGCTATCAAGCCAATAAGATATAGCGTTTATATAATGTATTATATCAAATGTGATGAGAATCGTCAATAAGTCTCTGTAGTATTCCCTTGGAGTAATGTTCAGTGTGGGGGAGATGCTTCAGAAAGTGTCTCAAAACCCTTGAACGGAACGAAATCGTAACACGAATGCTCCCTTTCCGGGCAATCCCGCGTTCCGCGCGGGACCGGGCTACTATCTGCAGTCCCTCCGGGACGCTTGCATTTAAGCCCCATCGGGGCGATAGATAGTAGCCCGGTACTTTAGTGCCGGGCAGCCATCGTAGCACGATTGCGGACATCAAAATAGTTTTTGAGACAGTTTAAAATCCCCCCGGGGGGCGCCGGACGCTTAACTATGTGCTATAGGAACCAATGACGTTCGCCCCTAATGGCGCTTGTAAGTGCCCATCAATTGACCTTCCGCCAGGATGTGCCCATGCATGGCTTTCAACAGTCGCTCCTTGGAGCTGCCGCTTTCTAGGCCAAGTTTTGAATCCAGTGCATAAACTTTGAAGAAATACCTGTGAGTGCCGCTCGGAGGGCAAGGCCCCATGTAGCCGACTTTCTTGGAGGTACCTGCGCCCTGTTTTGCCCCGTTCGCTAAAGTCTTGCCTGCCGGCACGTTCTCGGGCAATCCCTTTGTATCCGCAGGCAGATTGAATAATACCCAGTGCACGAACGTCCCCATTGGAGCGTCCGGGTCTTCCAATATGAGCGCAATGCTCTGGGTTTGCTCAGGTACTGCCCCCCACGACAGCGGAGGCGATATATTCCTGCCTTGACATGTGTAAGTTTTCGGTATCATTGTGCCGTCGCCGAACGCGGAACTCGTGACATCAAATTTCATGTGCCCTGCTCCCTTTGTCTCAGAAGAACACAGCGTTCCCCCGTAGCTCACACAAATAGCCAACATCCCTATGAGCAACCAGGAAATTTTGTTCCACATCGATTCCTCCCCCATTCGGAATAATTGAGATTTCCCACGGGGCATCGTGCCCTCATTAGCATTATCGGCCATCGCTTTTGCCGTTACAAGTCGATTCGCGCGCGAGCCTTTCACCATTTGGATTGACCATGTTAGCCGGATGCGTATAATAATATTAAAAATATTAATTAAAGGGGACTTTGAATACCCCCGGGGAGGCAATTATGGCAAACAAAATTGAGTGGGAAAGCAGCATGGACAAGGCCCTTTCGCGGGCCAAGGCCGAAGGAAAACAAGTGTTACTTGATTTTTTCAACCCGGGATGACTCGGCTGCCAACAGATGGATGCGGTTACGTATCCTCAAGAAGCCGTGGCGAAGTTTATCCAAGAAAATCTCATTCCACTCAGGGTGGCATACGATCACAAGCCTCTCTCGGCGGACTTTAAGGTCAAATGGACTCCCACATTGATCACCCTCGATCCTGACGGAACTGAACACCACCGCACGGTCGGTTTTCTTGGACCGGACGAACTTATAGCCTCTCTGATGCTAGGGATGGGGAAGTCACACTTTGATCGGGAGGAGTTTGACAAGGCTATTTCGCGTTTGAATTTGCTCCTCGAATCGTATCCAAAGAGTGATGCCGCTCCTGAGGCAATCTTTCTACGCGGTGTCTCTCTGTACAAGAGCACGCATGATCCCAAGCCCTTGCGAGCATCGTACGACAAGTTGAGCGCTGAATATCCTGACCATGAGTGGACAAAGCGGGCATATCCGTACAGGCTGATCCAATAATGTAACGGGATCGCCGGGATGCCCCTGTCCCGACACAGGCCGCTGAGCAGGCCGTTAGAGTTGTTGGTAAAACCGGCCAGACGTGCACTGTGTCCCCAAAAACAACAAGTCGGCCGGATCTTGGTCACGCATTCGGGGTGACCGCAAGGGTCACCCCGAAATATGCACGCCTTGACGCCGTCTTTCGTAAGTGTTCATAAACCCGACCCATGGCGGAGTTCGCTCTGATGAGTCCAGGCCGGATCCTGATCTCCCGAGCCTGAGTCCACGGCTCTCATATAACCGCCTTCCACTGCGACCAAGCGCCCCGTGGAGTAATCTTTAGTGATCTAGCAACGTTCAGGTATGTGTCGGGCAATTATTGCACTCCACAGCCTTCATGGGGAAAAATCGCCCGCGCCTTTTCGGTAACATCTTGATAAGACCGTCATAGATGGTTATTAGGTATTTTCTGCCCATTTTGCGGTTCTGTTCATTTCAAGAGTTGGCAGAGCGAACAGGCGGAAGGTCAATTGGTAACTTCCCTTTTTTGCTGCACAAAGGGATGCTCTTCATTTCGATATCCATCAATGGCATGAGAGTTGCTACAAAACAGTAACAAAGCAGTAGATTGCGCGGATCGGGGAGACAGAAATAGCTATATGTGATCCCGACGCAGCCAAAAAAAGGCTAAATGGGAGATACTCTCAAGCACATACGGTTTACCGGTGGGGGAGCGAACTCATCGGTGGGTCTGTCTTCATCGTTAGGTGAAGACGGGGAAGCAGCATAACAATTGTTATTATGATGCAGGTCCATGACTGAGAGCAGCAATCCGATCAATGGGATTTGCTTTCAGCCATGAGAGAAGATGGAAATTGATCATACGGGGGGCGTTAGGGTGAAATTGATGCTGGGTGCTGCTGAACCTTATCGGACCCGCTACGTAGGCTCTCCGGGGTCATGGGGCGACCCCGGAGAGCCCCTTGGGCGCTGAGTCTTAGTCTTTTACCGGTTTTTTTGCTTCTTTATAGGTACGGAGAGCACGAAATGTTTGATCCACTGGGTGTCGAGTTCGATTCCGCAGCCAAAAGCGGGCACCTCTTCAAGGTGAGGGAGCTTTTGGCACTGGGAGCCGATGTGAATTATCGAAACGAATACGGAGCAACGCCTTTGATTGAGGCTTCCCTGAGAGGTTATGAGGAGGTGGTCAAACTGTTGTTGGATCACGGTGCGGATGTCGAAATGCCTGATAGTGTCTTCGGCGCGACGGCCCTGAATTTCGCGGCCCTTACCGGCCAAATGGGGGTGGTAGAGCTTCTCATCGAGTGGGGGGCGAACGTTAATGCTAAAGATTTCGACGGTAGGACAGCGCTCTTAGAGGCCGCTTTGAGCGGGCACGCCGGCGTCGTGACCATCCTCCTTGAGGGAGGGGCCGACATCCATGTGCGGGACATTGGCGGCCGGACTGCTTTGACGGAAGCCAATGTATGGCAAGAAGCAGAGGTGGCTAAATTGCTTATGGAAAGGGGTGCTTATGATAATGTAGCCGCGTGAGAATTGGTTACGTGAAGATTGAGTTCCTGACATACGCGGCCAATTTGCTGCTGGAACGGCGTCCACTGTAATTGTTAAGGCCACTTATGCTTCACATAAGAGGGCGATCTTTCAACAGGATCGCCCTATGTTTTTCCGCCCAGGAACAAATCATGCTCGCTGCAAGAAAAGACGGAGCAGTTTGCCAATGAACAGTGAAGAGGCTTTTGATCATATACTCTCGAGCCTAAGGGCTGCAAATGACCTTGGAATCAGACCGTTAATAAGACTTTCCGGCACAGACTGGGTTTGTACGATTGAAGACAAACAGACAAAATTCATCATTATCGCCAAAGAAGAGGAATTTATGCTCGTGAGCATGAAATCGAAGAAAAGTCCGCCTGACGTGCAGAGGATTCATGATCCTGCGTACATCCAACAAAATGCAATACAACGGATCCAAGAGATTATTGCCGATGTTTATGGGGATTTGGCCACGAAATAGCCTTGGCCGCTGAAAACCAGCATTTCTTCGGGTCAAGTGCATCAGCTATTGATATCCGCCTTAAACTATGTTATAATTCAATAAAATACAATCAGACGTTCTGACTTCACTTTGGTACGGAGTAAAGCGAGGCGATATGTCCGAACAAGCGACCCAAAAACAAGAAATGCCTGGGGACATTCGGCTACATCTCTTGTCCAAAGAGCTTGAAGACGCCACCAATGAGTTTCTATTCAAGATCTCGGAATTGGAGAAACTCCTCCCTCTCATTGATGAATAAGGGCTCCCTTGGCTCGCTAGCGAGATTCCCCCGTCAGCCGGACCCGGAAAATATTCGTTTCCAATATCCTTCTAATCTTGTGCCAATTCTGATTTCACATTCCAATATGCTGTTCTGAAAAAACGTCTGGAAGATGACTCACTCCGAAGCGATACAAACTTACCATTCAATCGTGGGGCCAACCTTATCCTGATAGGCGCAGCAGATGGCACCATCCTGAGCGAGAAATTCCTCAAGGGACGCGCACGCGCAATCAAGGGCTAGTTCAGCGGTATTGTTCGTTTGAGACATGTGAGCAAGAATCACGGCTTGAAGTTCGTCAGTCACGACCCGCTGCAGCAACTCGGCGCTTTCGGAATTTGACAGGTGCCCCAGGCGGCCTCGGACCCGCTGTTTCAACTCCCAGGGATACGGTCCGTCCCGAAGCATGACAGGATCGTGATTGCTTTCCAAAACAACCACCTGCAAGCCAGTCAGCAGGTTTGCAACCAGACCGGTAGGTGTACCCAGGTCTGTTGCAATTCCAACACCGGCCGTGCCCACCGAGATACGGAATCCCACTGGGTCGGCACAGTCGTGCGGGACAGAAAAGGGATGCACGCGAAAATCGGCTATAACGAATAAACGGCCCGTTTCAAAAATCTTTAATTCGTGAATCTTACCCACCTGGCCCGCTGTCGCTTCCCAGGTACCTCGATTCATCCATACCGGGAGCTTGAATTTCCTGGAAAGCACTCCCACCCCTTTAATGTGATCGGAATGACCGTGAGACACGAGTATCCCGTCGAGTTGCGCAGGATCGAACTGCGCCTTTTCCAGCCTCTCCACGATCTGCTTGCCGGAAAGCCCCGCGTCTACCAGCAGGGCCGACCCGTCGCCTTCTACTAGGAACGAGTTACCGGAACTACCGCTGGCCAGAGGAGTGATTCGCATCTCGTCCTTCCCTTTATGCTAGAGCATCGGAGTTGCATTGGGCCGGGAAGTTAACTCTGAGGGCCGTAGGAGTCAAGCTCTTTATCGGGCTATCGGCAATCCTTCAGTTACGGGCGGCAAAAGATTGTGTTGCGAGCGGAGCGAAGCAATCTTTTCCTCTAAGGGCTTAGATTGCTACGTCGTTTCACTCCTCGCAATGACAGGGAATCGCCTATTCCCCAGCGTAACCGAATGGCTGAGGCTATCGAATCATTGTCCGTAACCAAGAAGCTTGCCAACCACTAAAGCAATGAACACGAGACAAACCAGCCACGCTTGGACTACAGGGCCGAATTTGGGGGGCGAATCGGTGAGTAGGTCTTGAACCGGAGATGAAACCTTCCCAGAGGGCACTGCGTTCACCAGCGAAGAGACGAGGTCGGAAAACGGTCGAATCGTGTTCGTGATTATCACCGGCCCACCTTCCTCGCGTTGAACGATGAGAAACGATTTATTGCCCGATCGCACCGCATCCAAGGATTGGATATCAGACCATTCCAGATGCACCGATCGGAAGAGTTTCGAAACGGTGATGCCTGTCGTGCCCACAACGATCTTTCTTACCAAGATCTCGGCTCCCAAGTAAAAGAATGGCGAGAGCAGCAAAAGCAATAGGAACCCTCTTCGGGTTGTTCCCTCCATAATCAAGAGAAAGGCGCCCAATGCCATCGCCAGGGCCACAGGTGTGACCATGCGGGGATCTACTCTGTAAATTTTGTCATCCATTTTTATTCCTCAGAAGCGGACGTCTTCACTTGTGGCGCCCGATAGCGTATGATAGCATTCAACTCTTTCAGAATGGAGGCTTTTCTTGGAGACCTTCGTAACACCCAGCGGGGAGGATTTCCCATGACGGTCAACAAACCAATTAGATCAACGCTTATCATACTGGCTATTATTGGAGCGACTTTCTTGCCGGCACAAAGTCTTTTGGCGGAGAGCGCGACCAAGTCCCCGGACTATAAAGAGCTGAAGCTCTTCCGTGAGGTCATGGGAATCGTTCAAAAACACTATGTCAAGGACGTTCCGGATAAAGACCTCGTTCAGGGAGCCATTAACGGGATGCTCCAGTCTCTGGACCCTCACTCCCAGTATCTGAACGAAGAGATGTTTAAGGAACTCCAGGTCGAAACCAAAGGAGAATTTGGAGGGCTGGGGATCGAGATCACTCTTGAAAATGGGATCTTGACGATTGTGTCTCCAATTGAAGACACGCCCGCGTACAAAGCCGGCTTAAAACCCGGGGATAAGATCCTGAAGATCGACGGTGAGACCACGAAGAACATTACTCTGCTCAAAGCGGTAAAGCAGATGAGAGGGCGGCCGGGAAGCAAGGTTACTCTGACGATCATGCGGGAGGGATTCAGAGAGTTCAAGGATTACACAGTCGAGCGAGCCATCATACATGTCCGCTCGGTAAAGACCCAAATGCTGGATCCCGGCTATCCCTATATCAGGATTGCCAGTTTTCAGGAGAGCACCGACACGGATTTGAGCAAGGCCCTTAAGGCGATGGGGGGAGACGAGAAGATCAAGGGAATGGTGTTGGATTTGCGGAACGACCCCGGCGGCCTTCTCGATCAAGCCTGGAAAGTAGCGAACCTTTTCTTGGAAAAAGGCGCGTTAATCGTCTATACCGATGGCCGGTCCAAAGATCAGCAAATGGAATTCAAGGCCACCAGGACCGGGAAACATTATAAGTTCAAGATGGCTGTGCTGATAAATGAAGGGAGCGCCAGCGCCTCAGAGATCGTGGCTGGGGCTTTGCAAGATCACGACCGGGCAGTTGTTTTCGGAACCAAATCGTTTGGTAAGGCATCAGTTCAGACCATCATACCCCTGGACAGCAAGACAGGACTGAGACTGACGACCGCGTACTATTACACCCCGAAGGGTCGCCACATCCAGAAGACCGGCATTGTTCCCGACGTTGACATGAAGCAGGAAGTAAAGAAGCAGCAAGAACAGGAAGCCGCAGAAGAAGCAAAGCCGGAAAACAAGAAGAAAGGCAAAACGAACAAGTTCTTGCACGAGACAGCGGATCCCAAAACCGATCCGGTCCTCAGAAAGGCTTTGCAGTGGCTGAAATCAGACGTTACAGTGAAACAGCTCAAGATGGAAAAACCGACCAAACTGCCTGATACTGCTTCGTTGGCTGAATAGCCGGTGCCACACTGAAACGGACTCAGGCCAAGACTGCACAATACCCATTGCAATAAAGGAGGAAGCTTTTGACAAAAAGAGTTTCCTCCTTTTTAGTTTGATGCGGCATAAATTGGGATTACGGAAATTCTCTGATACTGATTCTTCAAGATTCTACGCATGACATGGCCAAGTGGACCTTTTTTATGTAACTGCCGCTCAACTGGCCGGCAGCTCACACAAACCGCTGCTTAATGGCCTGGATGTAGCCGGGGACGCCACCGGTGGCTTCGCTGTCTATCTGTCGCATTGCTTCTTTCAGACGCGCCCGCAATGCTGGCTCGTTAAATTCATCCAGATATCGGATTGCACCCCCTCTCCGCGCCAGTTGAAAGAGCAGCCTCTCTTCTTCAGGCAGAGCGAGATAGCCATCGATGACATTGAGTAAACGTTGCTTGTCCTCGGGCAACGCGCCTTCGATCTCCTCGAGAAGGTTGAGGATATGATCGCTGACAAGCCGAACTGATATGCCTTCCAGATTCTGGATAAGCGTCCTGATTTCACGCACCATTTGATCTTCATCGGGAGGCCGGAAGCTACCGTTTTTCACCATCTCCATTAGTGGCGTCCCCCTTCTGACATACAGGGAGCGAAATCTTACGAAGTTGGGATTGACGGCATTGATTACTCGGGCAGATTCCTGCGCGTTTTCCTCAGATAATTCCACCCCGCCTATGCCAGGCATGACGTAGAAGCAGAGGGACAAGCCACCTTCGACCGCCTGCTTCCCGCCGGTTATTATCTGCTCGGCACGGGCTCCTTTTTCGATCATTTTGAGGACCCGGTCAGACCCGGATTCCATCCCCACATGAAGCCTAGATAGGCCGGCTGCCTTAAGACGTGTGAATTCAGCTACTGATTTTCCCTTCAGGGTCGCTGCGCGAGCGTATGAAGTCACGCGTTGGACCTTGGGAAAGGTTTGGCGAATGTGGCTTAGAATGGAGATAAGAGAGTCCGTTGAAAGCATGAGCGAATTGGCGTCCTGGAGAAAAACAGTGTCCGCTCCTGAAGCCATCCATAGTGCCACTGAACGAAACGAGTCAGGCAGATTCCCATCTCTCAATATACTCGTCAAAGCACCCTGGGTCAGATTGCCCCCCTCTCCAATTCTCCAAGATAACTCCCTGATCTCATCCATGATGGCCTTAGCCGTATCCACATCCGCCTTGACTTCTTCCAGGCTTCTGCGAGAAAATTTCTTGCCTTTGTAGGTGCTACAAAAGACGCATCGGTTCCACGGACAGTTCCGCGTAACGCGTATGAGCAGGCTCCCTGCTTCGCTTGGGGGCCTAATGGGTCCTTGCTCAAAATCCAATGCTGTATTCATGGTTTCTACATCACTCCGAATCGAATTCAGCCACATGAAGTCTTGAGCTTTGAGTTTGCTCGTGGCATTCATTCATGTTAAACTATCAAGACTCATGAAACAATCTCCCTATCGCCACCATTTCAACACGAGGGAATCTCTTTGAAACGGTTTCTTACCAAGGTAAAGATCCTGGCCCTTCTCATCTGTTCCCTTTGCCTCCTCCTGGACTTCACGGCAACCGCCCGAGAATTTCCTAACGCCGTCAAGATTGTAGCGCCGGACAGACTCTCCGTTCAAGTCTACGCGCAACCGAGGTTTGGATCGGAGGTCCTGGCTATTGCGCTTCACGATGATGTCCTGGAGTCCACAGGTGTGCAAGACAGCTTCGTTGAAGTCCGACTCGCCGACAAAAGGGTAGGTTACGTACCCAAAGAGTACACTGTGCCGTGGCAGCCGCCGGCTCAACAGGTTTCAACGACCTGGATGCTGGGTCTCGGGGGCCTCGTTGTAGTGATCGGTGCTCTAATCGCCTTCTTTGTCATCAAGCAAAGGAGGATGAAGGATGGAGAGAAGCGCGCAGCGTCCATTCCGGCCGCAATTAAACTCGGGGAAGAACTTTACCGGTCGGGAGATTACGAGCAGGCAATTAAGGCATTCAACCGTTATATCAGCCTGCAAGGCGGAACGGTCCGATCACCGGATGTCTACCGCAGGCTGAGCATATGTTACCAAAAGACCGACGATATCCGCGAAGCGGCCAGAGCCTGGGAAACGATGCGGTCTCTAGGCGGTCTCAAGGCCTACAAGGACTACACCGTCGGCGCGGAACTTATGGTGGCTCTAGGAAGGGAGCCTGAAGCCGCGGAAATCTACGAGTTGTTGCTGGAGACTCAGTCTGATGAGGACCAGCGGTATGAGATTCATCAAAAGCTCTTTGACATATATCGCAAGATCAAAGACCTAAAGAAACTAATCTATCACGCCGTTGAATTGGAGAAGTTCGGTACGGCGGGATCTGGTGTTATTCCTGACGTTGTGAGTTTGTTGATAGCCGAGGGCCAGACCGATCTGGCAATTGAATCGAATCATAGGAATTTGATTACCGGAGTATGCAGGGATTTTCTTGACGATCATGTCAAGACTCCCGAGGCCGCACGGATTTATCTCAAGTCACTCGAATACGATCGACGAGACCCTGAAATTCATCGTATTCTTGCTGACATCTATAATCAGGATGGAGATTTTCGGCGTGCAGTCAGCGAACTCACAATGCTTCACCAACTTGATAAAGGGCAATCGGAAGAATACATCGAAGAAGCCGCAAAAATTTACGTTGAGAACAAACGAGTACAAGACGCCTTGGCAGAAGGAAACCCGTTAATCATCAAGAAAATTGCGCAAATATTCTTGGCTAGGTCGGAGGTGACCTCCGACGCTGTGGCAACGTATGAAAAAGTCTTGGAATTCCAACCTAATGCAATTGGAATCAATAAGATGCTCAGCACCGTGTATCTTACCAGAGGAGACCTGGAAAAATACATTGCCAAGTTGCGACTTCTCCATGAAATTGACGGGGAGAATCAGGACTACCTGACGGATTTGGCTCAATGCATCATCGACAACCACCTGATAGAGCAGACGATCAAAGAAGGCAATCGTTCTTTGAATGCCAAGATATTAAAACAATTGATCAAACGAGGCATCTATAATGATGAGGCCGTGTGGTTGTTTGAGAAGCTCGTCAAGTACGAATCTGACAATGCAATCATCCGCAGTGCATTGGCCACGGCCTACGAAAATCGCAAAGAATATGGAAAATGTCTCCAGCACCTGCTCATCTTGGTCAAGCAAACACCTGGCGATGAGGACCTGTGGGAACGAGTGGCAACGATGGCCACAGAGCAGGGGCTCTTCAGCCAAGTCCTCGAAAAAGGCAATGCCTCCCTCATTGTCAGGACGGCCGTCGAAATTGTGCAAAGGAAAATCGCAGGACCGGAGGCCAAAGAAATATTGGAGGCAGCCGCCAAGGAAAGGCCCGATGAAGTTCGGATACTAACTTATCTAAAAACGCTGCGACAATCGGCCGCGGTGGATTCTGCGAGAGAAATGAGAAGTGAAATAGTATCGCCGATAATATCTGATGACCCACGAAATTCGGATACAAGAGCCAGAGCAACCTCAGCAGTCCGGGAAAAGGAAGCCGAGAACTTCGGTTACCCTATCAACAGCGAAAAAGAACTCGAACCCGGCGAAGCCGAAGTGTTCGCTGTTGCACCGCCTGAGGAAGAACCATCCGCACAGGGCATGGAGGAACCCGGATCTAGGCTCGGCCGGACGCTGACAGACTCGTCGGGGCCCAGTCCTTCTATTCAGACGATTGATCTGGAAGATGCGGATACGTCCTTTGAAGAAAGGTGCGTGACCACCTTTGTGTCCGGTTACTCCAAGAGACCGTTGCTGGACATCGCCCAGGAGGAATTATTCCGCCCAACAACGGGATCCCTTGCCTACCAGAAAATGGAACCTCTCATGAGTGACGGCTGGGGTGATCTGAATGTGGTCATTCAGGTAAATACGGGCCGGCATTATTTGATGAGGCTTTTCAGAAATGATCTGCTTGATGCGCCAATTTTGAAGGAGTTTGTGACCGAGGTTACGAACATTGGCTTCAACATGGCCCACGAAAATGTTCTGCCTATCCTGGAAGTCGTCACCGCCCCGAACGGGGACAGCGGTTTGATTCATCCATTCGCGGCCCTCAACTTGGAACAGGTGATGCAGTCTGAAAAAAGACCGGAGCCGGCAAAGAGGATAGAGCTTATTGCCAAAATAATGGACGCTCTGGTGTATGCCCACAATTACAAAGGAATAGACGGCCAATTGCGGAGAGCCTTTCACTTACATCTGCATCCGTCCAACATAATTCTTAGCCGCGATTTTTTAAGCTGTTACGTAGTGGGCGTCGGATATTCGCAAATCTTCCGAAACCTGACTCGGGGCAGGCAGCCTAGGTGGCAAGATCCGGGAATGAATCCTGTCTCCATGCCGCCCGAGTTCTTCCGCACGAGAGCAGGGGCTATTAGAGAGAGATCCGCCGACATTTATTCGCTGGGAATTGTTATCTACTTTACGGCCACAGGCGAGTTCCCGTTCGAGGGACCTTCCTTCGACGATTACAAATTCCAACACACGAAAATATTTGCTGCTCCCCCAAGGCTTATCGACCCGACTGTCCCGGATTGGCTGGAACCTATAATTCTGGGGTGTCTGGAAAAAGACCCAGCGAAACGCTGGGATAATATAATGGAGGTTCGCCGCGCGTTGCATCAAGGCATGGAAAGAACAAAACTCTAAATTAGTAACAAGAGCGCGTCTTGTTTTAAGGACCGCGGTTTTCGTCGTCCTAAGATGCCCACACTTCCTTGTAAGCATTTTCGTCAGGGCTGTTGTAATGCTCTTGTTCCTCATTGAGGCTGTTTATGTAGCGCGTTAGCACTTTGCACCGTTCACAAGGATTATAAGCTGACTCGTAACGCGTTACTTTTCCCTTCGCCCGCGTAGACATGTGAATCTTGAGGTCTTTTATGTCGTTGTACATCTTCATGCAATGCCGAATATTCCATCTGCCTTTGAATACTCGACAGTTCACCGCGTACTCGTCCAACCATACTTTATTGTCAGCTTTCATGGCGACCTCTCCCTTCCGGACGCCACGGGCCGTCCGCTTCCAGGCAATATACCCATGATCCGCAACGTTAGTTATTCCCGTAACCCTTGGTGATAGTACCCGACACTCCGATCTCTGAAATGTTCCTAGCGGGAGAAACGTTTGGACGTTTTATTCATGAAATGCTACAATTAAACATTGACTGGTATTTTGATTGATGCTAGATTTTGCTGACTAGAGGTGTGGATAAGAGGCTGTGCGACTAGATCATCACTCTGTCAACTTGAATTATGGGCGCCAGTCGCGGTCTTCTGGAAGAACAGCTTTGATTTTATTCGTTGTTCTGCTGGGGATCGTTGCAGTAGGTGGTTACTTTTGTCTCCCGCCCGACAGCCGCGGACACGCGCAGATATCGTGCAATCTTCCCTCTGAACCAATTGACGTTGACAAGAATTCGTCACCGTACGCCGCCAATGACGTGACTTCGGATCAAACCAGCAGTGGCTGCCAGGAGATCGCAGAAATCACCGGCCAGGGTGATACCCTCTTCTCTCTATTGAACGACAATCTGACCGATGAATCCGAATGTAAGCGAGTAGTGGCAAGCATGGTCTCTGTCATTCGCGCAAGCCTTGACTTGCCTTTTGACGGTTACACCGTTCTCAGGCCTGGAAAGAGTTACAGCATAATCGTTGACGGCCAGGGCCACTTCCTGAAGGCCACTTTGGAATTGGCTCCAGACAAGGTTTTTCATGCGGTCCTAAAAGGCGATGAAATTCACTCCTGGAAAGAAGATGTTGTGCTCGACTTCAAGGTGGAGAGCGTCACTTTCCGGCTCAAAGGTGACCTCGCGAAATCTGTTCTCAGTGCCGGTGAAGGTAAAGAATTAGCCACGAAATTGGCAACAATCTTTCGCTGGGACATTAACTTTCAGTCTGACGCCACATGGGGTGACACGTGTAAAGTTCTCTTTGAGCGACGATATGCTGATGACCGCCCGTCAGGCTACGGCCGCATCCTCTGCGCTGTCTACGAAGGAAGGAAAACGAATAGGAAGACCGCAATTCTCTTCAACGGCCAATATTATGATGAAGATGGCACGGAATTAAAGAAGGATTTCCTGCGATCCCCCCTTGGTGGCTATCGCTTGCGGATCAGTTCCCCGTACGGCCTCCGTCTCCACCCCATTCTGGGCAGCTGGCGCCACCACAAGGGTGTCGACTACGCGGCTCCAAAGGGGACGCCGGTTCGATGCGTTGCCAACGGAGTGGTCACCTCTGCCGGTTGGCACTATCAATTGGGGAACTACGTTTGTGTGAAGCACGATAATGGCTGTGAGAGCCGCTATGGTCACCTTAGCCGTATCAGCGTACAGAAGGGGAAGCGCGTGAAGCAGGACGAGAAGATAGGCCTCGTCGGGCAGACCGGCTTGGCAACCGGGCCGCATCTTCATTTTGAGTGGCTGGTGAACGGGCACCACCGCCCCCCGCCTTCACCCAACAAGCTGGTCAAGAGTCTTCGTAAGGTTCCAGCCCCGTTGCAAGGCCGTTTCGTGACAGTCTCTCAACAGTCGGTTACATTCGCTGGACGAGGTGATGTTGACACGCCGAGCCGCCCGGACCGAGTTGACGAGTTTTCAGTGATCATTTCCCTTTTCGTCCTTTAGTGTGTTGGTCGCATTGTAGTCTTTGCCTGCTCTATCAGCCTTCTTCGACGCAGCCGCCGTAATTGTGCCGCATTTGTCTTCACTCGATCAAGTCTCCAGTACTCACACTTCTATTCCTCTTCTGGCCTCGGGAAAGGCCGATTACATTTGAAATCTTGACGGATTCCTCCATCCGCGATATGATTGTCCGGCAATAATTCGGTTTAAATTGCTTAAAGGAGGAGCTTGTCATGAAAAAGTACTCACTGATCGGGATGCTCCTTTTCCTGGTAGCTTCGACCGTCCCCAGTTATGGATTCATTGATTATCTCTTTTCAGGCTCCGCCAGCAGAGATGCCATCGACAACTCTTTTCTCGGTGATCTCCGGGCCTGGTGGACAGGCAACCCCGCCTACACCTTCAACCCTTATTGGAAGGGAAACCAGCAGGCGAATCAGCAACAAGGGCAGCAGCCAAATTCCATGAACCAGCCGAGCCCTCAGGGGTACAGCCCAATGGGTGCGCCATCGCCCGGGACGTCGCCGGCTCCCCAGCCTACTGTCTGCGTACTATCCCCAGCAGGCGGCCCCACAGGGCGCTTACGGCCAAGGCTACGGGCAGCCGTCTCAGCCCGCGTACGGTGGCGCGCCTCAACAGTACCAGCAAGTACCGCAGCAATACCAAGCAAGCCCTCAGCAATACGGGCAGGCGCCCCAAAATTATCAGACTTCTCAGCAACCCCAGCAATATCAGGCTCCTCCGGCTTATCAGGGCGCGCCTCAGTCCTATCCTGGCGTTGCGCAGCAACAACCTGCTCTGCCGCAGGCGTACCCGACGGGGGCGCAGCAGTATCAGCAGGGCCCTTCAGGTTATCCATCTCGCGTTCAATAGAATTGGCGCGGGCTTGCCCCGTGACTTCGCCCACAGGGCAAGGGTTCGGACATCTTCGGTGTTGGCATCCCAGTAAATGGGGAGGGTCGGACGATCCTGTCCGGCAAATAGGCGGTTCGGGGTGCGAATAATCTACGAGCAACCTGGCCATGCCTGGGGCTGCTCTCGGGAAGTGAGAGAAGTACTTTGTCCTTCGCAAGGTTCTGACCACTCTTTGCTTCCTCTCAAGTGATACAAGTTCGCCTCTAAGCAAGTCACTCCATGTTTTAGGTAGAGGCGAATGGCATTCGCTGGGCGGTCCCGCGAGACGTGGGATGTCCCTATCATGCCCGGATCGGATTCCGGGGTGAGGAATGGCGGTCCCGTCCGGTCAGGACTACTCACCAACATCCTGTCCAGAATTATTACCGGCCTGACGGTGCATTCTTGCCCTGTTGCCGACCGGCAATCCCGCGTTCCGCGCGGGACGATCCTACTGACGTTGTCATGTTTCGTTGTAGCTTTATAGCTATGGAGTGGGTATGAGTGATCGCTTGGAAAAGCTGGGGCCGAATCTATTCCGCAGGTAGCGATTTGAGCCTTCCGCCGGCTATACGGGCTTGTGCCGTGTGGGGATGGTCACTGACAAGTTTTCGAAAAATGATCCTTGCTGAACGAGCGTCTCCCAACTTTTCGAAAGCCTCGCCTTGCCTGAGCAATGCGCTGAGTTCCTTTTTGGAACCCGGGAAATCTTTAATTACCCGATCAAACTGCAGAACTGCTTCGTCAAACCGGCCCTGCGCGAAGCGGGCTTCCCCAATCCAGTACACCGCATCAGCACAAAACTGACTTTTGGGATACTTTTTCAGAAACTCCTCGAATTGAGGCACTGCACGATCGAAAGAGTTCCCCTTGAAAAGCATGTAGGCGTCTCTGTATGCCTTTTCATCCGGGGGAAGAGGGGCGTTGCTAATCTGAACAGGAGTGGGCTGAGTCGACGGAGCAGGCGGGATTTGCCCGTTGGCCGGAGCGCCTCCTGTCGTTCCTGGCTGCCACTGTGCCCGGGAATCTGCAGGAGGGGGAGGCGCTGGAGCACTTGTAGGCGTCGCGTCTCTGGGAGGCTCTATCCCGAGCTGTCGCTCGATGATGCTGACCCTTTCCTGTAGGTTCTTAATCGCATTCTCGTTTCCGCCTGCGGCCTGTAGACGCTCTATCATCCCCCTGAGTCGTTGCATTTCAACTTCCATGTCCTGCAACCTGGAAGATAGCTGAAGAGGGATAGGATCAACGGCAGGCACCGATTGGGCCGGTCTGATATATGGCAGGGTAGGGCCGCCGGGTCTGGTCAGGCACCCTGATAGAGAAATCAGCGAGCCAGCCAGCGCTCCGATAAGGCTAATGCGCCTGCTGCCGAAGGGTTTGAACATGTCTGGTAGCCGCATTCTAAGTACACACTATCTGGAGACCCGAAGATAGACGCGCCGGTTCTTCGCCCAGGCCTCTTCGTTATGGGCCGGATCTACAGGCACTTCCGACCCGTACGATACGGTTGACAATCGGTTGGGGGCAATTCCGAGAGTTGAGAGATATTCCACCGCGGATCTGGCACGACGGTCGCCCAGGGCCAGATTGTACTCGGCCGTTCCTCGTTCGTCACAATGCCCTTCAGCGACCACTGACAACTGAGGGGCCCTTTTGAGAATCTCGGCATCATATTGAAGGTTGGCTTCTGCCTCAGGGGAAAGCATGTATTTGTCGTAATCAAAATATATGGGCTTGAGGGTCGTCTGAACCATTTGCACGTCCTGTTCCATCATTGGTCCACCGGCCTGCGGGCCCGGAAAGCCGGGTGTAGGCCCAGGATTAGGCTTGACGATCCTTCGTGCACAGCCCGATGCGAGAAAGAGGAGAACGATTGCTACGGTCATTCCCTGTATCAGATAGCGAGATAACATGGGTGTGTTCTCCTTTCAAACCGCATCCCTCCCCTCATTATCGACCTGTCCAAGACCAAGCAGGCGATCTCCCCGCAATGGGCGAGACCGGGACCTGGATCTCTCCACGAGCGTCCATGACGTAGATCCGCTTTTTCCCATCCCTGCTGGATTGAAAGGCGATCATCCTGCCGTCCGGGGACCAGGTCGGCGCTTGATTTGACCCGGCTCCGGTAAGCACCCGCAAGTCGGTGCCATCTGTTTTTATGGTGCATATCTGAAACCGTCCCTCGATACGGGCGGTGAAAGCCAATAGATCTCCCCGAGGCGACCACTTCGGATCGGTATTGTAATTGCCTTGCAGTGTAAGGCGTCTCGGTTCACCGCCATTCACCGGAATAATGTAGATCTGTGGGGTCCCTGCTTGATCCGAAACATAGGCGATGGCCGATCCATCGGGCGACCATGTGGGAGAGATATCATTTCCCCTACCGTTCGTCAACATTTTTGTGATCTGTCCTTGAGGGGTTATAATAAATATCTTCGGTATTCCTTTAAAACTTAACGATAACGCTATAAATTTGCCGTCTGATGAATACCGACCAGAAGCGTTGAGCCCCGGCCGAGCGGATATCACGTACGGTCTCCAAGTGGCAAAATCCATTCCCCAAAGGTCAGGTTTGCGGTTCACATACGAAGTGAAAATCATGCCTCGCCCCGTCGGCGACCATTCAGGGGAGAGATTTATGCTGCCAGTCCGGGTAACCTGCCACAAGTTATGGCCGTCGAAATCCATACTGAAAATTTCTCGTGATCTGCCGGCGCCCACAAAAGCTATTTGAGTGGTGAAGCAGCCCGGCAGATTCGTAAGTTTTTCCATCACCCGATCCCCGAATTTGTGGATCATGATTCGATGATCGTTCGGTCGGCCGGTGTAGCGCTTGCCCAGTTCGAGTCTCTTTAGGGCGACATCATAGAGTCGCGCTTCTACGACCAGCGAATCGCCTCTCATTTGAAAGCTCCCGAGTATCAGCGCCTGGGCGCCTATTTGGGACCAGCTATCAAAATCGGGTGGATCTGTAAGGTTTTTTGAATTCGATGGAAAATCCTCAACAATGTGAAAAAGCCCTGTAAGGTACAGATCGTTTTTGATTATTCGAGCCAGGTCGTGTCCATTCAGGGAGGTCGGCCCTTGACCAACGAAGTCCGGCACTGCTATGGGCATCTTTGCCGAATTCGGGTTTTCCAGATCCAGGAAGAGTTTGCTATGAGCTTGAAACGGCCAGTCGACCATTGTCAGGAGGGCAATAAGGCAAAACAAGGTCTTCAGGCAGCCCCCGACTCGAAGTTTGCCGATTCTTCCGAGGGGGCGGACGCTGCTCTCCAATATGGCCCTGGAAACATTCCGGGTTGAGTCCCTGGGCAATCCAGCACGACAGTTGCCCGCGGGAACTTTACACTTCATTGCATGCCTTTGGGTGTGAATCGGAAGGCGAGTCCGCCTGCTTTGCTGATTCTCTCCTTGACTCCGGAGGGGACAGGGGGAAACGGGGCTGCCTGAAAGACGGCTCTCATTGCAGACCGGTCAAATACCCGGTCGCCGGAGCTTTCATCCACGGAGGCGTCCGCGAGGCTACCGTTATCGGCTATTCTTACTCCTATAATGGTTACTCTTTCCAGACGACGATCATCTCCAAGAATGGACCAGTGGGAATTTATACTGGTCCGAACACTATTGAACCAACGAACATCATTCTCATCGACCGAGGATGCGCTGTTCTTCTCGCCGTGTAGCGCGGGAGGTTGGCTGATTTGAGAGGGTCCGGCCTCAGCCTTTTTGCTGTCAACTTTCTGGCGAATGGCTGCCAGGCTTTTTTCCAAGTAGGATTGAGGGCTCTCTGTGCTCTTGGCGGTTTTGACTTCGGGCTTCTTCCTCGCGGGCTCTTTAGCCGCTTCAACCCGACGGAGAAGCCTTCTGCGTTTCTTCATAGCGATAATATTGCGCTTTGGGGGGCTTATGCTCCTGGCTTCGATTGTTGCGCGTGGCTTGTCCGGACTCTTGTCGTGCTGTGCGGTCTGTGTAAGGACTTTGGGCAATCGAGGGTTTGCACTCTCCGTTGGACCGGCCTGGATTTGCTCGGCAACCGGTGGACGTATGTTGGACTCCACGAGCTTGACGTGGCTGATAGCTTCTACCACAGGTTTGTTCACCTTGGAGAGGGGAAAAGCCAAGCTGATTACCGCCAGAAATGCCAGGCCGTGGAGACACACCGAGAGCAAGAGCCCCCATGGCGAGGCCGCAACCGCGGATCTGGAATAAAAAGCGGTCATTTTACAGAGGTAGATTCCTCTTGGGGCGTCGTTATCATCCCGAGGTTAGCTATTCCTGCGGTCTTCAGTGCTCCCATAATGCGGACCACGGTTCCATAAGGAACCGTTTTGTCGGCACGAAGATATACTTCTCGGGAGGGCTGGTCTTTAGTCGCATCGAGAATCTTCTCCGGGAGTTTGTCTTCCTGCACTTGCTCATCGTTGACAAATATACTTCCTTGACCGGAAACAGCTATAACAACCTCTTTCGCCTGCTGCTCTTTCTTAAGCGGCGTTCCCTTCGCTTGAGGGAGTTCCACTGAAACGCCTTCTTGCATCATAGGGGCTGTAACCATGAAGATGATGAGCAGGACCAGCATAACGTCAACGAGCGGAGTGACGTTGATCTCCGCCATGGCTGTTCTTCTCTGTGAACTCATGCTAAAGGCCATCAATTACTCCTTAGCGCACCTAAGCGCTGAAATGGAGCGGGCAGATGCGCACGGTTATTTTCTCGCCCAGTAAATCCGCTCAATTATGTTTATCAGTTCCGAAGAAAAGTTGTCCATTTCACCGGAGATCGTGTTGATGCGGCTCAGAAAATAGTTGTAAAAAATAACCGCGGGAATTGCCGCTGCCAGACCTGCTGCGGTGGCGATCAATGCCTCTGCTATTCCCGGTGCCACTACCGCCAGAGATGCGCTCTTATAAACTCCTATTCGTCGGAAGGCCTCCATGATTCCCCAAACTGTTCCGAATAGACCTATGAAAGGAGCGGACGATCCCGTGGTGGCCAGAAAGTTAACGCCTCGTTCGAGGCGACTCCTCTCTGCCGTTACAGCCTGCTGTAGCGAACGAGTCACATTGTCCATGCCGGTTCGTTCATACTCCGGCTCTTGGTTGGAATCCGCGGAACTCTGAGCGGCCTGCTGAATACGAGACAACCGATTTAGTTCGGCGTACCCTGCTTTGAAGACATGAGCAAGGGGGCTGAACGTGAACTGTTTAGCTTCTGCGTATAAGAGGGAGAATTTGCGTGATTCACGAAATGCGTCGAAAAAGAGTTGGGTATCCTTGCGAGCACGGGATAGGGTGATTGCTTTAGTCAGAATGATTCCCCAGCATATAATGGAAAATAAGAGCAGTACAAGCATCACGCCTTTCACCACCCATCCGGCGCCCATAATGATTTCTAACAAGCCTTGTTGATGAAACGTGTGTACGGGCAATGCCGTGGCAAAGGCCTCGAGCATAGCGATTTCTCCTTTCTTCGAATCAAGTATTTCTTTAATCTATAACGAATGCCAAGTCAAGTTTTTACCTTGGTTACGGTTGCTTAACCTACTAACATGAAGCCACTTTTCAGTGATCGCTCAAGCATGGAGCACGAAGCTTCTGAGATAGTCTACCAAAAAATCTCCATATCAGCAGCAGGCTATCGAATTAGCGGGAAGATGATTCTTTCCAACGGAATGGATTTCAATGGCTAGTTATCCGGATCTTGAAAGCTTACGATTAAATTCAAAGACATTCTATCAAGAACAATGTTCCTGCGCCATAGATTTGCTTGCGAAAGAGACACAGAGGTAACCTTGAATTGACTTGACATTTGGGGTGAATTGGTTGTATTTTTTAGGGAAAAAATAGCGAGGTCGCCATGTCCTATCGGATCGTCGTGGCCGACAAAGACCCTAAAAGCCAGGAAGCGGTAAAGCGCTCTCTTGTGCAAGAAGATAATGAATTTATAAATGTTTCCAGTTCCGGCGAACTTAAGGAAGCCATTAAAAACCACAGGCCAGACCTGATCATCTTGAACTCCTTGCTTACGGACGTCCCTGGTTGGCGTCTAATTCAGCGCATAAAGGGTTCGAGAGACTTCTCCCACATTCCCATTCTGCTGATGACCGGTGATCCCGGCGGCCCGCCACCGGCAGAAGCCCGCACCTCGGGAGCGGACGGATATCTAAGCAAACCCATCGACGGCGTCACTCTGAAGGACACGGTGGAGTCTCTCCTCGGCCTGCGAAACGGCATAGCCGGTGAAAGTGCTGACGAAGAGATCATGATCGACTTCACAGACGAAGATTCCGGCGAAATGACAGAGGAATTGCTCGCCATGTCCAACGCGGCGTTGGACTCGGAAGACCTCTCTACAGAGGTTGGCGATACGGTCGAAATCGACACGGGAACGCTCATCGCCGAATTGGACCACACTAAAGAGATGGCGAAAGACGAGACCTACGAAGACACAGTCCGGCTCAACCTCGAAGACATGGGGCTTGATGACGATGAGGCTTTCGAGCCGACCATTGAGCTGGTTTCCGATGTTCCGACCGATCTAGGTTCCACTGGTACCTCCGAAGTGCTGGAAATCGATCTTGATTCTCATGTGACTCTCCCAGATTTTGAAACTGTAACTCAGGACGTTCCCGAGGCTGGCTCCGGCGAAAAACATTCGGTTACGGTGGACATGGATGTGGATGATTTGGGACTGGAACTCGAATCTGAAGAGCCTATCGAAGAATTCGCCTCGAAAGAAATGAGCGACATAGATGCCGATGATACCGAGATCGGTAAGATCCTGGATGTTCAGGAACCATCAAAAGTCCTCACTTCAGAAGACCTGATGCTGGACGATGACTCTCTTATAGAGGATCCATCGTCTTCTGCGGAATTTGACGTTATCGACCTGGAACAAGACTCCGAAATCAGAGAGATCGACATGGAGGAATTAGAGGCAATCCACACCCCGGAGGAAAGCCTCGCCACTGACCTGGACGACACCGTTCCCGTGGAAAATCAGGAAATGGAACAGCTTGCCAACGAAGACCTTGACGAAATCCAGATTGACGACTCCGGGGATATCACGCTTGGGCTGGAAACACCCCAGGTCGCAAGCTCCTCTTACGAATCTACCGAAGAACTGACCCTAGATGAAATAGGTGAAGAGGAGATAACAACTCAGGAGTTCTTTGGAGAAGAACTTCCTACCGAAGAATTCCCGACTGAACGATTTCCTGAAGAGAAAACCGGCGACCTCAATCTGGAAGAGGTCTCTCTTGATCTCTCCGAAACGCCCGGGGAAATCTCCCTGGATGAGACCCCAGCCTTTGGAGAAATCCCGATTGAAGAAATAACCCTTGATGCTGCTTCCGCTGAGGACATCCTTTTTGCTGATTCGCGAGAAGAAGAACCCATGCTGGAAGTGACTGAAGACATTTCGTTCGACGAAATTTCTCTCGAGGACGAGATTGAAGAGGTTCCGGAAGCGCAGCCGACAGTTGCCCCAGGCCCGACCACGGCCGAAAGAATTGCGGAGATCGCTGGAGGAACACTGGCGGCAGGAGCTGTGGCCGCCGCGGCCAGCAAGATTGCGGGTCTGGCGAGCGAGAGTAAAGAAGCCGCTCAGGCAAAGCCTTCACCACCCCCTGCACATGAACTGCTACGTGCTGCCTCCGCCTCACCGGAAGAAATGGCCCCCTCTTTGGAGATCTCACCTCAGCCGGAAAAGGCCGAGCAGGTCTCAGCAGCAGCGGCTGAACGAGCTCCCTTCTCAGAGCCAATTACTAGAGCCCGGGAAGCGTTTGTCCCGGACAAGGATGAATTTTCCGAAACTCTCAGGCAAGCCATGCAATCGTCTATTCCATCCAAGCAAGAGGTTTTGGACAGTATCGTCCGGGATCTGGCGCGTTCCCTACCGACTCGGGAGGACATCTTTTCTAGAGTTGACGAGATTGTCGGGGGATCTTTGCCGTCTGAAGACGAGATTGCCGAGCGAGTGGAACGCTCTATACAGGCCGTGCTCCCCTTGGCCGAAATGGTTGCCGAGCGAGTGGATCGCGCTGTACGGGCTGTGCTCCCTTCATCTGAAATAGTCGCACAGCGGTTGGACAGTGCTGTACAAGCCATGCTCCCCTCATCCGAAATGATCGTGGAGCGAGTGGATGGCGTTATGCAAACTGCGCTCCCCTCGGCTGAAATGGTTGCCGAGCAAGTGGATCGCGCTGTACAAGCCATGCTCCCCTCATCCGAAATGGTCGTGGAGCGAGTGGATCGCGTCATGCAAATTGCGCTCCCCTCGGCTGAAGTAGTCACACAACGAATGGACAGCGCTATGCAGGCCACGCTTCCCTCGCCTGAAATGGTCGGAGAGCGCCTGGAGAAAGGGCTTCTGTCCTTACTTCCTCGCGACGAGGTGAGCCGACGATTCGAAGAAACTGTTGAAAAGCTGCTTTCTTCCGACGACTTGAAAAGGACAGTTCAAGAGGCTTTCCAGGATATCCCGTCGCGTGAATTTATCAAAGAAGCTCTGGACACGGCGCTTGCAACGGCAATATCGCCGGAGCTGGTCGCAGAACGCGTGGACTCGGCACTTCGTGGCATGCCGTCGCAAGAGTATATTCGCATACGTCTTGATAATGCTTTCGCGGCCCTACCATCAGCCGATATCGTGAACGAGAGGCTGAATTCCGCTTTGCAGGCCATTCCAACGGCGGATCATATCATGAGCAGAATTGATCAATCTCTGGAATTCCTGACTTCTCCCGAAGGAGCTGCTGCGCAAATTGACGATCGGCTTTCGTCGCTGCTCCCTGAAAAAGAAGAAATTAGGGCAGCGTTTCAAGCAATGCTGGAGCAGAGAGTTGAACGAATTATGGCAGGAGTGGATGCACGCGCACTGGCCGACAAGCTCTTTCCGGGGACAGACAGGATTTTGGAGACCATCAAAAGCGCGCTTCCCGAAAAGGAGCACATTCAAGAAACCCTGGGACTTGGCATTGCGGAAGCAATCCAGAATTCGTTGCCTGAAAGGGTCTGGCTTGAGAGCGTGTCACGGGGTCTTTTTGACGAGAGGACCAGAGGGTTGCTTCCCAAGAGAGAAGAGATTGTGAACATGCTGCGCGAGGAAATCAATTTGAAGCTCTTGGGCACCGTAGAGAAGATAGTCAGGGAACAAATCGAAACGATCACCTCTGACCTTTCTTAGTCATTGCTCCAGAAATGCGCTGTGACATTATTCCAACTCTCGTGCCGTGGCGGAGAATGGCGCAACGAGACATGAAGACGCCAGCCGCCGGGCCCCCTGGCGCTAAAGCACCGATCTACTTTTAATCGCACTACGGGGCTTGGAGGCCCTTGTCCCTCGAGGCGTTAGACAGCAAATCGGTCCCGCGTGGAACGCGGGATTCTCGGGAACGGGATCATCATGCGAGGATATCCTGGCTAGAATTATCGCTCGTTTGATGGCGCATTGCTATTAGGCAGTTTTCAATGCAGCCCGCCATAGCTGAGTACGCCATAGGAGGCCGCAAGCACCAGGCAGAGCTTCCTTCACCCATTTGTAATCATAGTGAATTGCTATTTTTCAAGTGCGGCGAGAATTGGGCAATTGGCACATGGCAGGGTCCTTGATACTGCCACATTCGCCTGAGACTTCGCATTTCTAGGCGCCTTACGGACTCTCCTGGAGATTTCAAGGCAGGTCTCGCGGGTCCAGCGACCCTTCAGCGGCTTGCACTCAATAAGCTCGTGAGCATCCAGCCAAGCTTGGGCATCGGTATACACCATTTCACACTCCCTACAAACTCCGAAACCACACCTGAGAGTTCGCAGCCCAAGAACCTCGAGCAAATTAAATAAAGATTCAGTCTCTATTATAGAGCGGGAGTGAGGGAAGTCAAGAATTTTCGGAGCCAACCCCGTGCAGAGCGTCTCCAAAGCTTCAGTTTAGTATACCTAACTGCTTGAGCATAGCTTTGACAGCCGTGTACGAGGGCGCCTCGGACGGAATCTCCAGCAGGGCCTGCCCCTGAAGGTCCAAGTTAACAAGGATATCGTCGTAAGGGACCAGTCCCTCCGGGGGATAGGGCAAGGCAGCTATCTCCTTTCGCGTCATTTCCGGTAAATCTTCCGGTGACCCTTGTACCCGGCTCAACACGAGATGTTTGTGGTGAATGCGGCCTCCGAGTTCGTCAATCAGCTCGACAATACGGCCGATCGTCCGAAGACTCCGGGGCGCGGGATCCGAAATGATGAAAAGGTGGTCCACTTCTTCTTCCGTTCGGCGGGAAAGGTGTTCCATGCCCGCCTCGTTGTCGATAATCACAAACGAGTAGTTGGACGTTAGTTTGGAAATTATTTCACGTAAAATATTGTTTGCCATGCAGTAGCAGCCCGGACCTTCCGGTCGACCCATCGAAAGGAAATCAAGACCTCTGGTCTCTTCCAGGGATGCCTGTATTTGGTATTCCATGAAACGGTCCTTGGTCATTCCACCGGGAATATTTTCTCCCATCTTCCTTGTATCCTCGCGAACGCAACCGACGCTCCGGGGATTCTTGATGCCAAGGACTTCGTGCAGGTTCGAGTTGGAATCTCCATCTATGGCTAGAAGTGGATTCTTGCCGGCTTCTATCAAAGCTTTGATAATCAGCGCAGTTATCGAGGTCTTTCCGACTCCTCCTTTTCCTGCGACTGCCAGTGTTGTTCCCATTACAAACCCTTTCTTCGCTCAGTTGCCGAATATATTGTCAGCCGATTTTGCATTAAGTTCCGCTAGGATCTCGTATACCTTTTCTGACTGCGGGACGGTCATGCTCGCGCAGCCACAGGCCGGAGTAACGAGAACCTTTTCAGTCAAAATCGACCGGTCAACTCCCGCCTTTTCCAGCATTTCGATTCCTTCAGCTATTCTTGTCAGTACACCATCTGCTGTTTCATCCAGGATCTTCTCGGTGTTGGGTACGGCTCCCCACGCCAGTACGCCCCCACGTGCCAGAAAAGCGGATAGTTGCGGCCCGTAAAGAGACATAGACTCCATGTAGTCAATGGCATCAAAATTAATGATGCTGGTCGAGGTCTCCATAAGCATCCCCCAGTCGGTATTACCGCAGCAATGAACTCCCGGAATGCCGCCGCGCTCCCGTACCATTGAGATTACATCCTGGAGCGACTCGATCACATCTTTCTTGGAAAGACCAAGAAATGCGGATGAGCCGTACGCGCTCAAACTCGGTTCATCGAAAAAGACGAGCACGTTGTCCGCAAAAGGCTTGAATTGTTCCAGGAGCCAGATTGCCTTCAATCCCATGCCCTTGACCGCTATATCGCGAAAAACGGAATGGTAAAAAATGGCTCTTTTGTTCTCATCGGTCACAGTCAGAGCAAAGCTAAGTGGGCCCGTAACCTGAATCTTTATTAACGGGCGCCGCTTCCTATCCTGGCGAATTCTCTCCAAAAAACAGTGTATTCCCTTCCCGTATTCCGGCCCGATGGCAAACCGATCTGCTGGTGCACCTTCCATGATTTCTAGATACGCGGTGTAGAACTGCTCCACTTCTGCGCTCGGGTCACCGGATGTATCGAAATGATATGACAGATTTTCTGAATCCAGTCGAAATCGGGGCAGACCTTCGGTGCACTGTATCCACATCTGTTCACGAAGATATGCGTGGGAAAGCTGTGGCACATGCGGTGCTGTTCTCAGGCTTTCGAGGACAAGATCCACTGCTTCGTTCGGATCAACATGAGGCATGCTGCCTACAGCAGTCACCAGCAACGAGGGTAGGCACCCGGTCTCATCAGTATTTGCCATAACGGATTTCCCAAGAACGCTCAAAAGCGGAAACACTTTGGCTCTCCATCGGGTGGTATCCGAGAGCCTATCTACGATCATTGACCATACCGATTAGCTTAGTTAATATCAGCAAGGTCTGTCAAGCAAGCCTGCCGCCTGGTTGCGCAAATGCGGAACGAGTCCGCTCCGTCTCTCGCGGCCGCAACAACGGGCTGAGTTTTGTTCCGGATGTTTGCCTGTGGAACGGCACCGAAGCGGCAAGCTATCCGGGCGGTAGCGGTACCATCGAATCTACCTGGACTCATGAAAATGCAACAAACATTTTGGATCCATCCTGCCAGCTTCACGTGCCGACTAGATACGCCTGACCAATTGCTGGAAACTATTTGGGCGGAACGGCCCGGGTGGGGGTACCTGCGTAGAAGGGATCTCTGGATCAAAAGAGAATGTACTCTAGGGGAGCTGGAGGACGAAGGATACGTCCTAATGAAACCGGTTGGGGAAGAGGAAGTTGACGAGTGCCCTTGTTGCGGGATGTACATGCAGAGCATCCCTGGGTCTCTCGTCGGGAAGCATATTTCCGGGTGCTGCGGCGGCAACGAGGATTGGCAAAAAATCGAGGAGGTACTCGTAAGCGAACAGCGAATTAGAAGCTACGAGGCCAAGATTCGCGCCGAAAAGTTGAGAGCGCAGGTAGAGTTGGAAGACATTGAAAGACGAGAGCGACATGACAAGATCAGAGAAGACACGATGGCCCGACAGGCAAAGAAGGATCGCAAGAAACGCTTGAGAAACGAGACCAAGGAAGAATGGAAGAACCGGTAACTTAGAGTTGCTTTGATACTATTTCAGGTTTTTGTGGACGGTGAACGCATAGCCTGACCGGCGGGAACCCTGGACTTGGTGGCAAAGGGCATCCCGCCGTCTCATTTATACCAAAGCGAAATGGCCAGAGAGCCAAAATTCAATCTCTTCGATACCTACGAATAGCTTGTCACGAACCGGCCTTAATCGGCGCTTCCTTTTCACAGGCACACTCGACTGCTCCGCAAAGATCTTACATTCACGGTTGCCTTGAGTTCGTTCCCGCCCCACGGAGAATGATTCGCTGCGCCGCAACATTCGGTCTACTGGGCTGCAGGTTTTTGAGGGCTTTCTTTTGGAGCCGCTTTCTCTTCCGCCGGTTTAGCGGTTTGCTTAGCTTTAGAAATTTCCTCTCGGAGTTTTACCAACGTTTCCTTTAGTTGTGCCAAGGACTGGTCTTGATCCGCCTTAAATGAAGTCTGCTCCTGTTCCAGTTTAGCAACAGCCGTCTTTATTGATTGAGCGACTGTTCGTTCCATCTTGCTGACGGACTCGTTTGCCTGGGTAACCTCCTGTTGGAGTTTCTGAATGGCTTCTTTTGATTGGGCAGACTCTTGTTCCAACTTTGTTACAGTTGCCGATAATTGAGAGACCTGTTTGTCCAGCGACGAACCGCACCCCATAAGAACAAAAGATGCGGCTAAAACAACGGTCAATTTCTTAACAAATTCCATTACAACCCCCTTTTTCGATAATTGCATTGCGTTCGATTATCTCTGGAGATCGTTTCTAAATCAACCAGATTTTTCCGTGCTAATACCAAGGGAAATGAAGGTCGTGGCAGGTGGCGCTAAAGAAGCGCCGACGAGTTCTTGTTCGTAAGTCGGAAAGGAACCCTCCTCTAGAAGAATGTCAGAAAATGACCAGCATATCTCCGCAGTGTTCAGCTCTCTTGTGCGGGCGTGGCACGCTGCGCGCAGGGCACCGCGTGCGGTGTCCCTACGACCGGCGGAATCGAGGCATTAAAATCTTTATTTCGTGAGAGGTCCTCAGGCTTTTCTTACTGTTGACACGGCAGCGAAATTCCTGATTCATGTGAGGTGCGAGACTCTCACGAGCTTGCTACCCAAATTTTCCGAATGGTCTAAAGATGGGAGATCCCCGTATCGAAACTCTGATAGCCGCGTTTTTTCACGACCCGTTAAGCGAGTTCCTGTTGCCGGAAGAAGGCTCCCGGGCAAAAGGGCTCTCTGCGGGACTCGAGTTTGTGCTGGGGTTATCGTCAAAGAAGTGGACCGTCGGGGCGGCAAATAGGGATTGCGCGGGAGTAATCGGCGCTGCTCCGCCGGAAGATTATCCGCCCCCCTTTTTTCACATGATGGTCACGTTAAGCAAACTGATATTGCGGTCACTATCTTTTGCGCCCTGCCGTGTGATGGAACAATGGGTTCACATCTATCATAAGTTCGATAAGATACGCCCTCGAGAGCCCCACTGGTACGTCCTAGTCCTGGGAGTGCATCCGGATCATCAGGGAAAAGGGCTGGGAGGAGAACTTCTCAGGCAGGTTTTTCGGGAAGCAGACAAGGACAGGATTGCTGTTTACCTGGAGAGTTCCAATCCCAGGAACTTAGACTTTTATTCGAAGTGCGGATTTGAGGTGATTGAGAAAATCATCCCGGTTGCCGCCTGCCCCCCTATCTGGGGACTGCTCAGGAGACCGGAATCCAACAAGGAGACTCGGTAAGGTCCGTTGATCTTATTTTCGAAATTGGGATGAGTCAGCACGTCTGGCACGTCAAGATTCTCGATTCCCAAGGCTTTTGTCAAAAAAAAACGGGGACGTTGGACGTCCCCGTGGATAAGGAGGAATTGGGGTTTAACAAAAAGAGGGGATCCCACTTCACCCCCTCGGCTGTGATCAGGTTTTTTTCTCACCGAACCATCGGAGAGCCACCTGATGCGTTGAACTTCCATAAGCTCTATATATGCCGGCTTTCCGCGAAACTGTCGGAGTCGCATCTTCGCAATTTCATGACATTTGCTTGAAGCGGATCTCATCACATGACCGCGCCATGTCTTCTGAGGCCAGATCAGACCCCTGTCTGTGCCGGCTTATATTCTTGTCATCGGTTATTGTTCACGTTTTCACGGGGTGCCGCACGAGCCAACGGCTTTACTCATCGTCGCCAGACCGCTTCGAATTCAGCATCAAGTGACACAGCCTGGATGAATCATCAAAGCAAGTCTTTTACGGCCAAATCTTCTTTTCGACTCTTGCCCAATGCCAGGACGCGTTGATCAGCGATACCCTACCGGCCCGTAAGCATAACCCGGTCCGCAGGCCGTGGGTCGGCATTTTGTTATAGGTTGAGGGTAAGCAGGAGGCGCACACACTGGTGGAGCGCAGCACATTTGAGGCTGACATACAGGCGGCGGGCAGGCGGGACGACACATTGGCGGAGCGCAGCCGGCGCCGGGAAGTCTTGGAGGCGCCAGAATGCCCCCCATGATTGCCGCTGGGATGCCGATAACCGCGCCGCAAATTCCGCTACACGCGCCCAAGATCCCTCCACAGAAAGAAAAAGGAGACGGGCCCCCACAGGCAGGCGGCGCGCAAGGCGGCGGGCCACAGGGTTGAGGGGCTGGAGCACAATAAGATTCAGGGCAAGGTACGGGACCACCTGCGTGACAGAGGGACATCATTACCACACACAAGCAAATCCCCAGACAAAACAGTATCGTAGCCACTTTTGTCACCATACCGCATCCTCCTTCGGCAGATCTTTAAAAATATACTTGAGGGCGTAGACTCAAGCTAAGGATACTAAATTTAGCCCCTTGTTGGGCTTCGTTGAAAAGGCTCTTTAACATCGCCGCGAAACACTGTCAAGCAAAAATAATAGATTGCGAATGTTAGCCTAAAGACTTGCATCTGTGCCGATCTGAACTGGTTATATGGTTAATAATATGATATATTGACTTAAGGCACAGAGAGGCGCGCTCGGCCCCCCAGTCTATCGGGTGGACTGAAGAATGATGACGAAAAGTGGAGATTTGTGCTAAAGAGGGAAGATGGGACGAATTGGAGGAGACCCCGGACACTATGAAAAAGCTATTATTTTGTTTGAGTTGTTTCGTATTGTTCACACCAACGCTGGCATTTTCCCAGCAAAATGCCGTAGATTTCTACAACCAAGGGTGGGATGCTCTCAGTCAAGGGCATCTGGACGACGCTATCTCCTTGTTTACGCGAGCCCTAAAGTTAGATCCTCAGGACCATCTCTCGTACAACAACAGAGGGGTGGCATATAAGCGCAAAGGATTGCTCGATAAGGCCATCGAGGACTATAACCGGGCCTTGGAAATCAAGCCCGATTACAACGATGCATTGGCAAACAGGGGCAACGCGCGTTACAAAAAGGGTGATCTGGACGGCGCTTTGTCAGATCTTACCGCAGCTCTCAAACACGGGAAGAGAGACAGTGTAATTCACACAACACTGGGTCTGGTGTTGAAAAAAAAAGGAGAGCTTGACCAGGCCGTCAAGCAGTTGCGTCAGGGTGTCTCGCTAAATAAAAAGAATGTGCGCGCATATCGGGGACTAGGTGAGATCTACGAACAGAAAAAGGACTATGAGAAATCCTTGGAAGCGTACATCAAAGCTGTTGACGCTGCTGGAGGGCGCGAAAGCCTGCCGGATGTAGAGAAGCGAATCACAAACATTCGTAGGATCTATGCCGAGGAGTTGCACAAAGATGGCCTGCAAGAGTACCGGGAAGGGAAGGAAAAACAGGCGATTAACCTTTGGACAAAAGCTCTGAAAGTCTTTCCCGGGTACGTTCCTGCCCTGCGCGATCGAGGTCTGACATATCATAAAGACGGGAAGCACCAAAAGGCTGTCGAAGATTTTAATGCCGCGCTCGAAAAGGACCCGTCTAACGCGGAGATTTACAGGGTGAGAGCGGACGCATACTACAAGATGAAACAGGGCGATAAAGCTCTCGCAGATTATAACAAGGCTCTGGAATTGAATCCCAAAGATGCAGTCGCGTACAACAACCGGGGATTGGTTTATCACGAGCAGGGCGAATTCGACAAAGCGTTGGCCGACTATTCCAAGGCAATCTCGCTCGATCCTAAAAACCCTACATTTTATGAAAACCGTGCTTTGATCTATGCTGCGAAGGGACTCGCGCCGAAGGCTGCAGAAGACTACCGGCATGCCGTGGAGCTTACAACAGATGAGAAACACCGCGCGGCCTTAACGGATAAGATCTCCGTGCTTGCCGGCACTAACAACGAGGGATCGACCAGTGGTTCAAGCGAAATACCGGAGTTGCAAAACGGGGTCAGTGCTCGTTCGGAAAATCCCGGGAAACAGTGACCAGGGCGCGATCTCTCCCTATGAAGAATCATGACGCATTTGCGCGTCCTTTGATGGCCTGCATCTGAATTTGTTGGATAGTTGTAATCCCTTTTTGTGCCAGACGGACCATGGAATCCATGCGTGCCAATGAAAAAGGCGCCCCTTCCGCGGTAGCTTGAACCTCCGCCAGCCGTCTCCGACCTGTCATCACCACGTTCATATCAACTTCGGCACTGGAATCCTCTTCGTAGTCCAGATCCAGTAACATTTCGTTCCCCACCAGTCCCACGCTTACCGCGGCTACCGAGTCCATCACCGGATTCACCGCCAGTTGGCCCGTCGTCACGAGAGTTGCGCAGGCACAATAGAGAGCCACCCATGCTGCGCTGATAGAGGCTACCCGCGTTCCTCCGTCGGCCTGGAGCACGTCACAGTCTATGGTAATTGTGCGCTCCCCCAGCGCGGACAAGTCGGTAACACAACGCAGAGATCGCCCGATCAATCGTTGGATCTCCATAGTTCGGCCGCCTATCCGAGGACCACGTTCCCGAGATGAACGAGTATGGGTGGCTCGGGGGAGCATCGCGTACTCGGCAGTAACCCAACCACGCCCCTCGTTCTTCAGAAATAATGGCACCTTGTCCTCAATGCTCGCCGCGCAAATGATACGTGTTTTACCGGCCTCTATTAGCGCGGACCCTTCCGCGTAGTCGAGCACGCCGTTAATAATTTTGCAATTTCTGAGTTGATCTGGATCCCGACCTTCGCTCCGTATTCGTTTCATAGTTGCCTTCGCCTCAAAGAGATATGGCAAGAGCTTAGCATCGTTCTGCACCGAGATGTCAACCAGGCATTCCGCCAGAATGCTGGCAAAAAAATAGAGATACTGCCCACGCGTTTAACGCACAAGCGGCGGCTTAACTTTAACTTTTGAATAGAACAGATTGATTTTTATTGACAAATAGATGACTTAATAATACAAGGGAGCGGTCCGGGATGTATGCAAACGGAAGACCAATGCCCCCTGTGAAATCTATCAAAAAAATGCTAAGTGATAGGAATGAGCCGGCAACGCTCTCTCCGATGGGAGATCTTACGCGTCCGAATTCCTTATTTTTCAACGACGCCTGCGCGTACAAGCACCTTTTCTCGGGCCGCGTCATGAGCCGCTCCCCGCGAACAGTGAGTCGTAAAGGTCTGTTCAATGGTTTTCTCAGGCACGGCTGCCAGCTAAAGGTGGAAATTGACGTTGCGCAAGGATTTGACGTCTCCACGGTGCTTTATCCCTTGGACATGGATCTGCGGGCGTGGGGGATTGTTGTTGACAGGGTAGGAAGGCTCTTCGACCTGAACATCCAATACCAAGGGCTTGTGGAACTGTCGTACCAAGGAGGGTGCTGTCGGAACAAGCAAGACTGGGAAGTCCTTGTGGGCTCTCACGCGCTTTCTGAAGAAGACAATGTAAGAGGCTTTTACAACAAAGTGAAGAGACTTGCTCACGACCGCGTTATCATTGCAGGAACGGTGGGCTTCGGCTTGTGGGACGCTTTTTGGATGAGCTTCGATTTTAAGAATGCCTTCCGAATGTTGGCGAGCGATCCGGATTTTGCTCACGGGGTTTTTCGCCACTGGAAAAGATTTCACCTTGGTGCGGTCGGAGCGATGCTGGATGCGGGGATAAAGATGATATTTTTTCGTGAGCATGCTGCAGGATTTCCCCGTTCCCGTGATATTGCTTCGATCATTGACCCATTTGTCCAGGAACACTTCCATGAGCTGTCCGCGGCGGTCAGATCCCGCGGAGGCTGCATTTTGCTTGATTGCGATGCGGATGAGATGATTGAAACCGATTATCCGGTGAGGTGGGGATTTGACGGTGTCGGCCCGATGCTGTTCAGGGACGGCGACGATATGATTGGGGCGTGTAGGAGTCTGGATGAACAACTTATTCTTGTCGGATCAGTCACGTTTCCTTATTTTCGGGAACCCCTATTTAAGAAAAGGAACCTGACAAGGAGGATTGTGATGGCCGGCAAGTCGGGAGCCAAAGCGCTTTATGCTATGGGAGCCGGCTTGGAGCCTGGGGAATCTCAATTTCCGTCAGCAGGTTTCGAACTTGCTTCCTGAGCCAAGGGAAGAATCAATGAACTTTCTTGAGGCCTACAACGCTATCGATCTTTTTATTATGGTCACGCTACTGATAACTCTGATTTTGGGAATATGGAAAGGATTCGTTCGGTCGCTCACCGCGTTGACCAGTTTGGTGGCCGGTGTCGTCCTTGCGATCAAGTATCATCTCCTTGCGCAGGCGTATCTGAGCAAGGTATCGTCGCTGGACCCTCAAATTTCAATGATCCTCTCGATGGTACTTATCTTTGTTGCTGTCCAGATGATCTTTGTGATTATCCGACGGGTACTGGAGGCTCTGATAGATCTGACCCGTCTGAGCTGGCTGGATCGCGTATTCGGAGCCGCCATGGGAATTGGTGCCGGTCTGCTGGTGGTCGCTGCATCGGTGCAAGTGATGCTGATTGGAATACCAGATTGGCCCTTGGTCAAGACCTCCAAACTCGTCAAGCCAGTGGACCAGCTCACCGGGAAGGCCCTTATATACGCTCCCAAACAAGTGAAAGATCAGTGGCTCTCATTAACCACAAAATGGAAGGGGGCGCAGGAGCTCGCTCCGCTAATACCACGGCGTCGGCCGGCTCCTTCGCTGAAGGGGCCCGCGGCTTTCCCCGGATCTGTCAAATGAGATCGGACGGCCGCGACGGCCGGGCCAGGAGGATCTTATGAAACGCCACTTTATTCTAGTGTTCATCATCCTGGGGCTGATTACGGGATGCGCCTATTTCCAAAAGAAAGACGAGCCTCCTCCTCTGCCTCCCATAGAAGAAGTCCCGCCGCCCCTAACAATGAAAGCAGAGTATTTTAAGGCCTTTCCATGGGCTGCTCTGCCAAAGCCTAAAAAAGATGGGAACGATCCTAACACCACCACGTATACCTTCAAGGAAGGGGATACTCTAGAGAGCGTGGCGCAAGAAATGATGGGCGACGCGAACCTGGCCTCGGGTCTCGCTTCGTACAACGATATTTCGCCGACCGGGAAAGTTGCCGCAGGCGACAAGATCGTCATTCCGAATCCCATAATCGGCATGAGCAATCAGATACTGGTCAAGGCCAAAGGTGAAAAAGAATTCGGTCCGCCGGAGAACTTCGACACGCAGCTCAAGAAGGGGGACCAATACAAGTTAAAGTTTGAGTCGAATGTGGATGGCTATTGCTATATCTTCCGGCAAGGACCTAAGGCCGTCGAATTATTGTATCCGGCGAAACTCAAGACTCGGCTCAAGCCCAAGAAAGGCAAGAAGGGCAAGAAGAGCAAAGGCGCCGCCGCCTCTGATGCGGGACACAGGTAAGGTTAAGGTTCACGAGACTTTCGAGATCCCCGTGGGGAAGAAGGGGTTTGCATACGATGCCAAGCGAGTCGGAGACCAACTCGTCGTCTTCCTTTCCCTTCAACAGATACCGGAACTGGAGGCCATCAAGGAAAAGGCTAAGATTACTCCGGGGGATCTTGAAGACGTGATGCATCGAGTCAAGGAGGGCGACATCTATTCGGAAGGGCCTTATCGGCTTCTGAGGATTAACAACCCGGCTGAGATACTGGGGTATAAGTTGAACCTTAACGGCTAGCACGAAAGGATTGACATGGGTCAAGGCTCGGTCTTATAATTAGAAGTTCCTGGGCATGTGACGGCAATCGCGCATGAAAATTATTGACATCCTGGCATAAGGATACTATTTTGCTAATAAAAATCATTCACGGATGGCGACAGTGCCAACGTTTCAAAAATCCTGGCCTTTTATTCTCGCTCAGACCATTCAGGATTTTGGCCCCCAATTTGCCGTTCCGATATCAACCTGCATCATAGCCCTCTGCGCCCTAAATCTCCGCGTCCCAGATTTCTGGGATCAACTATGGTCCGTCACTGGCGCCATACTGGCCATAGGAGTAGGGGCGAACATCTTTTTTTCCGGTTATGTCGCATATCGGACCCCTCGTATATCAAAACTTAATGGCCGAATAACGCTTCTTGAAGAGGAGCTTGATCGGAGAGCAGATGACTATTTTGAGCGTGTACGCAGGCAACTTGCTGATTGCTTTACTCATCTAGGATTCAGCACGGAAGAACGGATAAGCCTTTATGCTCACGAGGGCAGGACGTTCATATTGTGCGGCAGATATTCCTCTAATCCGAATTACGACAAGCGAAGTTCCAGAATGTATCCTGACGATCAAGGATGCCTTGGAGAAGCCTGGCGATCCGGTCAGTCATTTGTCGAGGACCTTCCAGACCCACAACTGGAAACGGAAGCTTATATAGAGGCGCATACGAACGACTGGAAAATGCCCCGCGATATTGTGGAGAAACTGAGCATGAAGACTCGGTGGTTGGCAGGTTTCAGGATTGAAGACGTGAACCAAGCGCGCCCGGTCGCTGTCATAATTTTCGAGAGCACCAAGCCGAAGCTCCGCAAAAAGAGTTCTTTGGTTGATCTCATGGGAAGTGATAAGATAGAAGATCTGAAGGAGTTTTTGAAGAAGACAGAACCTATGAAGCCTTCTTACGCCTTTGCCAAACAGGAGGGATTCTAGCATGGCCAGTCTGAAACAGGTCGTGGGTTATTTGTGCAAGAATTACCCTCGCGCGCTGGAATTGACGGAAACCAGGCTGACAAGAATAGTATATCTGGCTGATTGGAAATCAGCACTGGAACGCCGGAGACCTTTAACATCTATCAGGTGGCGGTTTGAGGAAGGGGGACCGAGTTCGGCTGAAGTCAGGGACCTAATCAGGCAAGACCTAGATTTCGAATTTCGGGTAAATGCCGGTGAACCGCTGGAGTTCGTTCATTATAAGGGAACCCCGAACTTTACTTCTTTAGAGGATGGCGACAAGCAGATATTGGACTTCGTAATAGATAAATCGGCCACGAAGGATTGGACTGAATTTACTAAGTTAGTGTATTCGACATTTCCGATTCTTACTCAACCCCGTTATTCGTTGCTTGATCTCCTCGTGTTGGCTAAAGAGTATAAGAATCGAGACTGTCTGCTGCGGGACGCGAGGGAAGCGTGTTCGCAAGCAAGTTAGCAGGGGACTTCAATTGCATCTTGGACTGACCACTATAGGTTTTGAATCCCATTGGGAATGAATCAATGAACGATACTGTTTTCCCATCCATTTCTTCAGCTTGTTTGGTCTCTCCTCGTTTCAATACTTGAATTTCGCCGCCACTCCAAGCAACCGAGGTCTCGCTGGACGCGCGTGATTTCGATTATGGGGATGGCAATATGCCCGGAAAGATGGGTGGTGCGAAGAAACTCGGTCTGTGAAACCTGGAAGGAAAAGATTTGCATAATGAACTCAATATGTTATAATCACTATTCTGAGAGAGGCTAATGCGGTCATTTTGGTTCCGGCGTTTTGACCGCTGGGGGTGAATCCGAACAGGAGTCATCTCATGCCTGGGCCGTATGACAACTTTCAAAGTCGGGCGTCCAAGATCGGAGACGTTTTTTGCAAATACTGTGAACTCACCCTCCAGTCAATTGGTTTTGTCCTCCAGGGAAAACTTACGATCAAGGAAATCGGCGTCGAGATAGATCAGGATGCAAAGAATAGGTCTGAGGCGGTATTGTATTTTGAGTTCAAGGGCAGCAGCAAGCCACCGCAGCCTGGTCTACAGAGGACGGACACCACAAAGAAAGCGATCTGCAACGCTTTCCTGCTGGATAAGATAGACCTTGGGCCATATATTATGGTGACCTCTCATAAGCCGAAACAGGGTTCCGCATCAGAGAAGATGATTCAGGCAGCAGGCGAAGTGGTTTTCGACGTAATTTGCCTGAGCGATCAAGACGATTTTGAAAGATTGCAGTCGTATGTCTACGTGCTCCCTTGGCGTTCCAAGGCCACAGCAAGACAGCAGGCTCTCTTGGGAATCCCCCCAGTTTCAGAGCCCGCGGCCCAGCAATCTCTATTTAACGTCGGGACGCTTCACCCGTTTACAAAGCGCGAAAGCAAAAAGGGGAAAAGGAAGGCGCAGGGAAAGAGCTGAAAGATGCGGAATCCAGTGTGGACAGGATAAGGCTCGCGCAAAATAGATTCTACTAAGCCGGGAGTAAGGGGTGGGGGAGGGGGGCAGGCCGGCCCATCATAATTGTATTGTGAGGGGGACCCTAGTGGCGTTTACACGCGGGGCAAAAATTTTCCAAAACCTTTGCCCTTTGACGCTCTCCAGAATTGACCCACCAGTGCTCTGGAAAACTGACCCACCTGATTGAGTGCTCACGTAATTGACCCACCGTTGAGTTTGTAGAAAGGGGCATTCTTAAGGCACAGCCTTGTTTTGGGGGTGTGCCTTGGAGAAGCGGCGGTATTGTTTGGCCTGCGGTGGGCTGTTCGATCCGAGCCCGAGGGTGAAGAATCAGGGGTATTGCTCGAAGGTTGTTTGCCAAAGGGAGCGAAAACGGAGATGGCACCGACAGAAAATGGCTGATGACCCCGACTACAGGGACAATCAGCGGGACTGCCAGAGACGATGGAGAGAAGCGCACCGGGGGTACTGGCGCACCTATCGAGATTCGCATCCTCAGTACGTCCAGCGAAACAGAGAACGGCAAAGATCGCGGAACCAGGAGCGCAGGGTCCGATTGCATCCGATTGCAAAGATGGACGCGTCAAGCACTGAAAGCACCATCGTTCCGGGTACCTATCAGCTCATTCCTCTTAGCCTGGAGACGGTTGCAAAGATGGACGCGATAAATGTGGAAATACGGTTTATTCCGAGATGTTAGGTGTATTCTGGGTCTGATTGCAAAGAGATGACTAGATAGCGCCCAGCCCTTCAATTGTGATACCCGCGACGGCATGCAACCTAAATCAACCAATTCAGTGGAAGTGGATCTGGGGAGCCTGGATCTGCGATATGCCCATACCAGAGTGGCAAAGCCAAAGCTCTTGAACATGCTCACCACGTCCATTGAGAGGTATGGACAGATTACGCCGGTCTTTACCGTCCCAGAGAGGGATCATCTAGTGCTCATCGACGGTTATGTGCGAGTGGGAGCTATTAAGAGACTGGGGCGAGACACCATCATGGCCGACATACATGAGATTCCCGAACAGGGGGCGCTCTTTCGTCTGCTCGGGGAAACTGGGCAGAGGCAATGGGAGGCAGTGGAACAGGCGTGGATTATCCGCGACCTTAATCAGCGTTTTGGATGCTCGCTGCGCGAGATAGCACGTGGCATCGGGTACGATACGAGCTGGGTCACCAGGAGATTAAGTCTGATCGATGGGCTCCCCGATGAGGTTTTAAAGTCGGTATGTACCGGTCATGTCTCTACATATGCCGCGACCCGTGTACTGGTGCCGTTGGCGCGCGCCAACAGGGACCATGCCGAAAAGCTTGTAGCACATCTTGCCCACAATCCTCTCTCCACACGGGAGCTTTCCGAGTTATTCAAACACTATGAAGCCTCCAACAAGCAAATCCGTGAACGGATGATTTCCGATCCATCCCTCTTCATCAAGGCAAGAAGGTCCAGAGAGGATAAGACCTTTACGAAAGCACTCCAAGGCGGTCCTGAAGGAGCATGGATCAAAGACTGGGAAATTATCAGAGCTGTGGCACGCCGACTTGTGCGCCAGCTCCCCACGGTGATCTATCTCGGCCAGGATACGGATGACCGTGTACGACTCCTTCGTGCGTTCAGGGAGGCGAGATCAATGATGGATGAAATCGACAGGAAGATCGCTTCTATTGAGGGTCAATGATATCCGACGAGACTAGAGAAGCTATTGTCGGCATGCGCGACAAGGGTATGAAGATCCGGCAGATTGCTCGTACCCTGGACATCTCACGCAACACGGTACGCACAGTCCTCAAGGGGACGAGACCTGAGAAGAGAAGCTCAGGTACATCCTATGAGAATGAGATGCCTCTGATACACGAGGCGTTTATCCGATGCCGGGGGAATGTGGTTAGGGTGGCTGAGATCCTCGCGGAAAAGGGGATAAAAATCGGATACAGCACACTGACCCGGATGGCCAGGGATCAGGGTCTCAGGGAACCGAAAAAGGCGAGGGCTGGAGCGTACACCTTTGGTCCTGGCCTTGAGATACAGCACGATACCTCTCCCCACAGGGTGATCATGGATGGAAAACCGATCATCGCCCAGTGTGCCGCGGTCATCCTGGCATACTCAAGAAAGATTTTCATTAAGTACTATCCGTGCTTCACCCGCTTCGAGGCCAAGGTCTTCCTCTGTGAAGGGTTTGCGTTCATGGACGGCGTAACCGATCGGATCGTGATTGACAACACGTCTGTGATCGTTGCTCACGGCAGCGGCCCTGATGCTGAGATGGCTCCGGAGATGGAGGCGTTCGGCAGAATCTTTGGAATCACCTTTGTTGCTCATCGGATCGGTCATGCCGACCGAAAGGCGAGGATCGAGCGCACTTTTTCCTACGTGGAAAGGAATTTTCTCGCCGGTCGCAGCTTCCGCGATTGGCATGATCTAAATGACCAGGCACTAGCCTGGTGCCGTGATAGAGCAAACAAGAAGCCCAAACGCTCGCTGGGGATGAGCCCTGATGAAGCGTACCTCATGGAAAAGCCTTATCTAAAACCACTGCCAGCATACGTGCCTCCTATCTATGAGACAGCCCATCGGGTTGTTGATGTGGCGGGGTACGTCAACCTGGATACTAATCGCTATTCGGTCCCGGAGAGGCTTATCGGCAAGAAGGTGGAAGTACAGAAGCATTACGGCAAAGTGTTGGTCATCTTTGATCACAAGCAGGTGGCCTCGCATCTACGAATAATAGGCAAGCGCGAATCCCACGTGACATATCCGGGGCATCATGGACCACTGCACCGAGACAGGGTGTACCGTGGTCCCTCGGCAGAGGAGCAGGCGCTCCTTGGAGAATCGGAGATCCTGGACCGCTATGTCAGTGAGATAAAGAAACGATCCACGGGCCGGGGAGTGGCTAGACTCCGAAGATTACTCAACCTCAAGCGAACATATCCGGCTGAGCCTTTTCTGGCGGCTCTCACCAAGGCCCTCACCTATGGTCTTTACGATCTCTCCCGTCTGGAGAAGATGATCATAGAGCATGTGGCCGGGGACTTTTTCCGTTTCTCTGACGAGTATGACTGATGCAGACCAAGATACTCGATCTTATGAGAACACTGAAACTCACGGGAATGTCACAAGTCCTCGAAAGAGAGCTTGCCCTGGCTGAGAAAGAGGGACTCGCAGCGAGAGAGGTGATCGAGCGACTGCTGGTGGAGGAGTTTCACTACCGGCAGGAGCGAAGCCTCTTGTACCGTGTCAAACAAGGAAGAATGCCTTGGCCCTGGACCCTGGCCTCTTTCCCCTTTGATCGGCAACCCGCGGTGAGCAAGTCCCAGATCATGGGCTTGGCATCCCTGGCTTTCCTCGATAGGGCTGAAAATATCGTCTTCATCGGAGATCCGGGCACGGGCAAGACCGGGCTGGCAATCGGACTCCTAAGACAGGCACTGGTCTCCGGCCGCCGCGGCAGATTCATCAAGGCACAGGACCTCCTGGACGAACTCTATGCCTCCCTTGCAGACAGAAGCACACCCAAGCTCTTCAAAAGCCTCGCGGGGTACGACCTGCTTCTCATCGACGAACTCGGGTACCTCACACTGAACCCAGAACAGGTCAACGTCTTCTTCAAGCTCATGGACGAGCGGTACTCAAGAAAATCGACAATCATCACCACCAACCTCGATTACCCCCAATGGTACGACCTCTTCAAACGCAAACCCCTGGTGGATGCCCTCCTGGATCGCCTCAACCACCGCTGCACGACCATCCGTATATCCGGACCATCCCTCAGAGTCCCCGCTCAAACCCCATCTCAACATACCGAAAACAACCCCTCCAAGAAACAAACATCCAAATCAAAATGAACCCGGAATCATCCGCGCACTAGACGGGTCAATTATTAAGAGCACAAAAGGGTCAATTCCTCAGAGCGCCCAGGCCTTTGCCCCGGCTTCTTCCCCGGCATGCTGGATACACCACTTTTCTGCCGGGCAATTTCGCTCAAATTCGCGCGCCGTGGCCGGACCCTTACCTAACCGCAATCTCGCTAGGAAAATCGAAATATACGGGTATTGCATCGCGACAGCCTGGGGTCGTTCGACGACTCTCTTGACAGTTGTTTGGCACCGTCGATTACTCCAGTTCGGTCCTTGTTTCTCAAGGACACGCCTTCATGCAGGCTTCGTAGCGGGACACTTGCCTCTGCAATATATCCTTTGCCGTTAGTCCTTGTCTGGTCCCGGCTCCAGCATTTGCCTTGGCCTTTATCAGCAACTCAATTACCTTCAGATAACTGTTGAAGCAGGCCCGCATAAGAGGGGCAGCAGGGCTACGACCAAAAGCGAATGATGTTTTTTGTCACTCACTCACTACCATCCAGCATTTGCTTTGTGAATCACCTCGACATCTCTAAATAATGCCCGTTCAGGGCCAGAACACCGAAATCCCACCGTTCCAGAAGTGAAATTCTGTAGCAGACGGGGATCCTCGAACGCCAGTTGATCGTTTATGAATATTCGTATACAGCCTCCCCTGATTTGTGCACTGACTTTGTTCCACTCTTTCAGAACTAACCCGTGACGATGAGTGTCTAAGACTCTGAATCCTGGATCTGGATCGCCCGCATGTGTTGGCGCTGTTCGAATGTGAGGCCGAATCAGATCTCCGCCGCACTGAATCATGACACAGCGGCGATGTCCCTGGGCTCGAACAATCCATGCTGCCCAATCATTCACGATTTTGAACTGAAAATTAAAGTCATAATTCTTCCATTCCGATCCCCATTTCAGCAGACCGCCATCACCACAATTGGTGATATCAAGAATGTCACTAGCCACAGACCAGTTCCCAGTGTAATCCCAATTCCATATATTTACGGACGCGGATTTGTCCAGTAATATAACAGTTTGATTAAGCCGAAAACGCAGCTTTAGAATGTAAGCCATTAGGCACAACATAATTATCGTTGCCGCCATAAAAAGCCATAGAAATAACTGAGGATGCTCGATAACCAGATCTGAGCCTATTTTGATGCTTGAAGCCAGCCGAGACAGAGTCCCGGCAATATAGGCCCCGACCCCGGCCCCGGCTAATAGCAGGAGAATTAAACCAGCAATTACTTTACTCCAGACAGGATCATGCCAAATTCTTCCCACTATTCTCGGGCACTGCATCGCTTACTTTCCCCAGGTCCTAATTCGCTTTTTTACGATTATTCAAGAGGAATACTTGAGACAACCCACGCGTTTCCTTTCTTCAGGAAGTTCAGATAATCTTCAGACGATAACAAGATCCTTTCCAGATATTTTATAGGCTCCATCGTAGGGACATCGCGCTAATTCCACACTGAAATAGTGTCCGTTCCTACAAAATGACAGGTGCATGGGTATCGCTTTGAACAGTTCCATGACTACGATTGCCGGTTCCGTTTTCAAGAGTTCCGGATCAAGTGGTTTAATCGGCGCAGAGCCGACAAGGTATGCTTTGACGACTTTCTCGCCATTAACCGCCAGACCATTCAGATATTTTGTAAGTTGGAGTACATCCTTATTTTTCAAGGGAGTTTTTTTACACTCGACAACAACAAGTCCTTCGCGGGTCTCAAAATCAATGTCAATGCGTCCGCCCCCAATCCGTCGCTCAGTGCGCCCGGAGTCGTACAGATCCCTATCCAACAGATAAGGATGATAGCGAATGAGGCTCTGTATTTGTTTCTCCAGCATTGAACGCCCAGTCTCGTGTCAGTAGTGCTCCGACAACTTGACCTGACTAATCTGAGAGACGATTTGGTCTAACGATTTCCCTTTCTTTGAGACCAGACCCGTGCCGGTTTTCGGGGCTGCAAAGCCATTGGCCTCCACCAGCAAGGTCAGGTCTTTGGCAGGCATTGCGCTCAGTCTACCTTTGACAAGATTCAGATCGAGTCTACGGAGCTCATCAAATAGATCCCTGCCTCTCTTCTTAGGGTCTAATTCTTTTTTCACGGCCATCAATCGGTCCCCTTTGGCCACGATCTTCAAGAATTGGGCACGGGATTTCTTGTCCGCCTTCGCGGCAGTGAATCTTTGCTTGAGCTTGGCCTTGCAGAAATTCTGCATGAATTCTGGTGTGGCGACAGCTTTGCCGTCCCCTTCCAGCAAAGCGGCAACCTCTGCATAGCCAGGCAATTGTTCCAATCGTAAGGTTTCGGCCTTTCCAAGAAACGTCACCAAGGTCTTTGACAATGATTTCAGAGGAGCCGCAAGGTCACTTGAGGTCTCAAGTTTTGGGTATTTTTCAAGAAACTCTGCGGCCTCGCGCAGTTCAGACACCAAGCTGTTCATCAGTCCCCCTTGAACTTGTCCCGGATATAAATAGCGAGGTTTCGGTAGTCACCCAATAGGTCTTTGTTTTTAACTTCCCTGGCAAAAAGGAGAGGTCTGTACTCGAAAGAACCCGTGCGAAAATCCGCCGCATGTCTAATGCCCACAGGAAACACTTCGGCATCTGGAGCGGTCAATTTTTGGACTTTCAGGTCTTCTAATTTGCTTCTCAGAAACAGTTTCAGAATACCTGTTGGCTTTTTGTTCCGTAGGGGGTTTAGCGGGGCTGTAGCTCAGTTGGGAGAGCGCTTGATTCTTGCTTCCATGAATGACGGCCTCTAATCCCGTACACCTGCGGTCTGTGCCAATGCGCTTGAGCAGATAGGCAGTCGTTGAAATTCAGAAAGTCAGATAATGCAAGGCTTGATCTTACCTTTCGGGCATGATCCTGACAAGAAACTTCTTTCGGAACCCCCTTCACATCGGTCGATTTCGTCAAGATTCCCCGTCATGGCCTGAACCTTGGCCGACGATGAAAGCAAAGACTTGTGGGGAAAGCCGCCGTTTACACAGAGAAATAGCACAGAGGGCCTTGAATATTATAGCGGACCGACTTTTACGTCTCTTGGACCGCTTGACGGCGGCTCTATTTTGAGATGAAAATACATCTCCGCGTAGATTCTGCTGGAAACGCTCGACTGGGATTATAAGGAGTCAGCGCATGGACGACTATTCTCGAGTAGACGGCGAAACGAAAGGGAAAATCCGGAGGGTGCCTTGCATGATATGTGGACATGAGACTGATCATACCGTTTTGGCCTCATCCAACATCGCGGGTAGCAATGAAGATTTTCTGTGGAGAAGGAATTTTGAAGTTGTAAGGTGTGGATGTGGAGAAATCTCCTATGTGACCACAGGCTGGGAGTCGGACGGCACAGACTGGACAGAACTGTATCCACCTCGCGTCCCGGGCCGCAAGCCGATGGACAGCCGCATTCATCTGCCGAACAAGGTAAGGGCCTTGTACGAAGAGACTCACGCAGCATTTTGCAATCACCAACCGATCCTTGCGACCGTCGGACTGCGGGCACTCATAGAAGCGATTTGTGTTGACCGAGAGAAGGTGAGAACACTGGGCGCGAATTATGAGTTGGATGAATTGCTTGCGAGAAAGACCACTAGGGAAGAGGAACCCTCAAGATTTATGGAAAATGTCGCCGAGGCGACGCACAATGATAGTGTCGAGAAACTATTAGACGCCCTTTTTGAGCTAAAAATTCTGACTCAAGAACAAGTAGCCGCCATTCGCGGTGAATGTTGCATGCTCCCTGGCGAGCACCCAACCGAGGGGCCAATGAATGGCATTCAAGAGGTCGTCGGTTCGATCCCGTCCAGCTCCACCAAAATAGCTCAAAAATCCGTCTTCTTGGGCAACCAACAAGGCGGATTTTCTGTTCTGACGTCGCCCCCAACAGGATTCAAAGGCCATCCTGCACATTCGCTGATTTTCTACTTCCAGCCCCATTTTTGAAATATCTGATGCGCTTCGTCACTTCTCAGGAAATTGATGAATTCCATGCCCAATTTCTTGTTCTTTGACCTTTTGAGCATGGCGATGGGAGTGATTCGTAAGACTCGGTTTTCGTTTGGAATCTTAATTATATCTGTGTCGTCCGCCAGCGCATGGCCCCACGATTCGTACGTGATCCATGCATCGAGTTCCGGCATTGTCTTCCAATTTCGTGCAGCCTCTCGGCCTGTCAGTATGGGCTTCACAACGTTGTACTGGATTCCAGGGACGCGACCATATACTTCTTCCATCTTTTCCTGGGTGACAACAATGATCTTGGTCCCGGCTTTGGCCAAATCGCCAAGCGTCCTAATCCCCTTGGGGTTGCCATGTCTCACCAGGATTGCCGCAGATCTCGCGTAAAGCCCGCTAATTGATGCCTCGTCCACAATGCCAGGATATGCTTGCATGAAGTCGTTCAGCATGTACTCCGCCCCCTCAAAGATCACGTCACCGTTTTGTTCGGCCTGCTCAATCCACTGCGGCGGCGTACCGGTGGTTATGCTTATCCTTGCCCCCGTCTTCTCGGTGAATTTGTCCGCACATTCTTGCACTGGACCGAGCGGACCTCCGGGACCATAAAGGCGCAAAATATTCACAGAAACTTTTCTCCTCCCTACCCGCATCTCGGTGCCCCGCGTGCACGATACCCGTTTCCAGGAGAGCAATAGCAGCAATCGCAATCGCGGCCGGCAACCACAATCTCTTCATCGTTCTCCTCCTTGGGTAATGGCCCCTGGGGCCTCGGCTCCTTATTTCGTAGCAATTGACCGCAGAGATCTCAGAGAATTCCACTTTCTCCTCACCTCATGTGAGAAACGGTATAGCAAATTCCAGCATGCAATAGTGAGGGCAATTCCAGCTTCACCGTACGCGCCGATGACTCACGCGGCGCTGAATTAGCAATTACTTTTCTCTGCGTTCTTCGCGCACTCTGCGATCAATCCTGATTGCCCGATGCACAGTTATCTCCTGATAACCCTGAAAACATGTCGGTGAAGCTGCCAAAATGGCTTGAACTCCTTTGGAATGCCATCAGTCGGCAGTTGTTACAATTAGGGATTTCGGTGTATTTTACTGACAGGACAATGTGGCGATTTCGGGGCCACAGAACCTTGTGAGTCCGGAGATTGTTGACTCCTCAAGGTTTTCCTGATTTTGCGGCGGTTGGGTTTGGGGTATCAGCACGCCCGGTGGATCACGCTCTGGCTTGAGCTCGCACGTGTTCCGGGGCCGCAGTTCCTCAAATCATCCGTCCAGCTTGCTGAATTCAAACGACTCACAGGAGGTGCTTCTATCATGCGGCCAAAGAAGCAGATTCCGGCGCGGCCGATTGTTGCGGACATCAAGGCGGGAATGACCAACGCTCAATTGATGGAGAGGTATCAGGTTTCAGCGGTCACATTGGAGAAGGTCTTCAAAAAGCTGAAAGACGCCAATCTGATGACTGAAAGCGACCTTGACGGCCGTCTGCTTTCGCCGCCGCAAGAAGTTGTGCACGGTGCCGTGCGACAAACGCCGCGATGCTACACGATAATGAAACTGCCCATCACTGACATGGACAATTTGAATGCGGATTGCCACGTGAGGGACCTTACTGAAAAAGGACTCCAAATCGTCAACGTGAAGACCAAAGTCGGCGAAAAAAAGAGTTTTCTTATTCAAGCCTCGGAATTTGGCGATATTCAGCCGTTTTCGTTCGAGGCCCAATGCAGATGGACAAGAGCGGAGACGGAAACAAAGCGCAAGGTGGCAGGATTCGAGATAACCCGTATATCTCGTAAAGACCTGGAGCGACTCAGAGAGTTCGTTCAGTGTGCCACATTTTGCGAGTAGTATTTTGCGCACGTGTCGCGAATCCGCTGGCATGGTGAGATAGCTCTGCGGAGACGGAGTCTTAGCCTAAAGTTTGTTTTCTTGGTGGAAGGAGCTAAGTACTCCTTTTCACAAATACGGTCTCGTATTGTGGTGCCATAGCCGTCATTCCCGCATACGCGGGAATCCAGTAGGACCGGCCTCAGTGCCGGTTGTTCGAGAAACGCCGGCAGGGAGAAAGTGTCTCAAAACTATTTTGATGCCCGGCATCGTGCTACGATGGCAGCCCGGCGCTGAAGCACCAGGCTACTTTCTATCGCCCCGATGGGGCTGAAATGCAAGCGTCCCGTAGGGACTGCAGATAGTAGCCCGGCAATTCATTGCCGGGAAAAGGGAGCATCGTGCTACGAATTTCATTCACGGTTTGATTTTGAGACAATCTCGGGACGCCGGCGCTACCGTGCAATTGGAACCGTATTTATGAAACGCTGTACCAAGTACTCGATTTCCTAAATATGGTGTCTTGTTTCGGGCACCCACTAATCAATCAGTGATTACTTTCGAGAATCCCGATAGAATGAGGTTCCTAAATGCTGGTAAAACACCCTCGAACTCGAGGAATCGCGATTATCCTCAGTCTTCTTGTCCTGGGTGTTGCTGGTACAGCGATTCTCGACGCTACTGGATGGGACCTGGCCTGGGTGAGCCATTTTCACGTGCCAGGCGGGCCCTTGGGAGGATGGATTCACAGCCGTGAGCAACCCTGGGGCTTTCTGTACGATTACGGTGAGATTCCATCTCTCATTCTTGTGGCTGCGGCAATGGCACTCTATGTTGCAGCCAGATTAGGAAAAGCTCGGCCTCAATATGCAAGAAGCTGCCTTGTGGTAATTCTCAGTGTTGCTCTAGGGCCGGGATTATTGGTAAACGGTATTCTTAAGCCTTGCTGGGGGAGGCCCCGCCCTGCTGATATCACTGCGATGGGTGGCACTGAAGAATATCGGAAGGTGTGGATGCCAGGCGGGCCACATGCGGGCAAATCTTTCCCCTGCGGTCACTGCTCCATGGGTTTTTCACTGGCCTCGGGCGCAGCCTTCTATCCTTTTCATCCGGCACTGTCCATCTGTGCGCTGGCCGCGGGGATCGCGTATGGAGTTCTTCTCGGCGTAACCAGAGTTATCCAGGGAGGTCACTTCCCAACAGATGTGCTGTGGGCGGGGATTTTGGTATTTATCCTCATAGCGACCCTTTACTATGTCGTATTTCGGATCCCCGAACATACAGACTCCTTGTGCAAAGAACGCAACTGCACAGACGCAGGACAGTCCATCGACTAATGATAGCTCACGCTTAACCTGACTGCGGGGACTTCGCCGTGCAGTTCGCCTGTTTGCTTATGTAAGGCCCTTGCCACGTCGTCCCTCACTGCGGAAAGAATCCGCAAGCCCTCCTCAAGATCCTTGATGCGAGGTTGGACCACTTCTCTTGAGAAACGCTGATAATAAATGTCTTCGCAGCCTCCAAGACTGTAGAGCAGGTCATTGACTTTGCGTCTCCACTGATCAAAGACACAGGCGTTGTATTCGTATTCTACCGCTATCCCATGAATCTGGTCCCGCTCGACGAATTCTCGAGCCATATCGTGGAGCGCATCAATCTTTCCTAACAGTTCCGGCCCGATGTTCATGGTCATCCTTCCTTTCCGCTGCCTCATCGAGAGAATTCTTAAGCCTCTGGGATTCTCGCCTGGAGAGTCGGTTCAGTGATTGAATGCCTCCAGCCGCTTCGTCTGCTGCTAATTTGTCTATGAAACTCGGGTTGTCAATGCTGCTTTTTCGATATAAATGCTCTTTCAAACGGTCAATCCCGCCTCATACCGATTCGCTTTCAAGCAAGTGACCCCAGGTATCTGGTAGGGGCGGGTTTCAACCAGCCCCCACATGTCGTCATGCCCGCGTGTGCATACATCCAGGTAGGACCGGCCTCCCCGCGGGACGCGGGGTTGTTTGCGAGTCGCCGTCGGGGACGCCTGCTCTACCTCGATCGCAGGCCGGGGCGATCCCGCGGACCGCGGGACAGGCAGAATGGCCATCCCCACTGCAAGACGTCCGTCGCCACCAAATCATTCTCTTTTTCCGTGATTGGATCATTCCTTTAGGTCAGCTTGAGGATACGAGGAGCCATGAATGTGTCATTGCGAGGGCGCCAGCGCAAAGCGATCTCCATTGGTGGGACAGTCCCGCGAGGCGCGGGACAGCCTGTCTATTGGAATGACCGGCAAGATGCCGGTCCCACCGAAGCTGAGATTGCTTCGTCGTCTTACTCCTCGCAATGACAATACTGGACGACTGCATCCTAAAATAAAGCTTGTGCGCCACAATTCTCCAAAATCAGTAAAATCTGCGGAGCAAAGAAAGCAGTCCATTCGTGATTAGTTTCGAGAATCCCAATAAACGGGTATTGCTTCAAGAAGGCCATCTGACCCGACCACAAATAAAAACCCGATCAATTTGACCGGGTTTCTTCTTTCTCATTGGTGCCGAAGAGGAGACTCGAACTCCTACAGGCTTACGCCCACCAGACCCTGAACCTGGCGCGTCTACCAGTTCCGCCACTTCGGCAATTTAACTATTTTTGCATTACCGCCCCAAGAGTGTCAATAGGAAAAGCCGGCTGTCCGCATTACTCATGATGTTGGCCGCTCACGCCCACTCTTTGGACGGATTGGTGGAAAGTCGCCAACGAATCCAACAGGTCCCTCTCGTTGAACACCTCAAATGTGAGCACACCTTGGAAGTGCCGGTGGAGCATTTCCACCACAGGGTCGAGCCTCGTCGCTGGAATAAGAGACAGTCGCTTGTGGTCGCGATCACTCACTCCGTGAATGTGGACAACCCTGGTACGTGAAGACCATTTGTCGAGAAATGGGGTCGGGTCCAGCCCCTGCTTCCAAAGATGGCCTATGTCCACGCAGCATGACACAGGTATCGTGTCTAGGATCGCATCGAGCTTCGTCGGAGACCAATCATCCAAATTCTCGACACAGACATGTTCGGGGCGAGGGACTTCGTCACAGATAATCTTCAGGGATCGCAAAGAGTTGTCGATCCAGCGCCTGCTCAGTCCTGGCGAGGATCGATCTTTAGTTTCAAGATGTACGATGTAAGCTCGTGGCAAGAGTTGCTCTGTGCTTCTGATGGCCCGCACGGCTTTGGCTATGGACGGTTCTTCATCCGCCAGGCCCAGCCCCAAAGGCAAATGGACTGTGTAAGTCATATCATGGTCCGCTGCCAGTAACTTTAGCTCGTCAATCGTATCCTTATCAGGAAGATCGTTTGAGCCTTCGTCGAGTTCAAATATAACGAGTTCCACATCCTGAACTCTGCCTGCCAGCTTGCGGACGTTGGTGATAATGTCCGCCGGATAAATGTAAGACGTGGTCCCGAGTCTCATCGCTTTCACCTGGCACAGGCGATCAAGAGGAATAGGGTTTCCGCCAGTTCGCAGATTGCCCCCAGTACGTCGCCGTTAATGGTCGGAAGCCTCGAATCGGAGAAACTCCTGAACCATATTGCGCCCAAATAGGCGCCCCCTGCCGCTATAATCCCCATCCAGCCCGCTATTGCCGCGGGGACCAGTCCGATCAGAGCTGCCCATCGAACTGTATTCCGATCTAGTCCGGCAAGAAACATCGCGGCCATACCTTCTCCTCTGTGTCGGGATCCGTAAGCAGTCAGCACCATGACGCCTCGGCCCACGACAGGCGCGAGGAACAGCGCAATAATCCGCAAATCCACAGATGCAAGGGCCGCGGTCTTCAGAGCGAGTAGAGCGATAAGAGCCAGTGCCCCGAAAGTGCCCATACGAGAATCTTTCAAGATGACGAATCGCTGTTCCGGAGTCACCGATGCAGCCAATGCATCCCAGCAGTCAGTCCAGCCGTCCAGATGGAGCCCCCCGGTAAGAAAGATCCATAATGTTACTGTTAAAATCGCAGCAATAAATGGTGGGAAGTGCGAGAAAAAAATGAGATGAGCGATCACGAGAAATAAGCCGATTATAGCGCCCACCAAAGGAAAGGCCCACGCGGACCGGCCGGCTTCAGCCAAATCTGTGATGGCGCGACCACGACTTCCAAAAATGGTAAGAAAACTCAGCGCGGTTTGGAGGCTCTTTAGCATGCTGCGATCACTCCGAACTTATTGTGGTTACGTACGTGAATTTCCCGTCTTGTACCTTGTCTATCACCATGGCTTTGATGGGATTACCATCAGGCTTCATAGTGATTTTCCCCGTCACCCCGTTGAAATCCTTGGTTGCCGCCAGTGCCTGGCGGATTTTTGCGGGCTCGGCCGATCCGGCTCTCTTCACCGCGTCGACAATGATCAAATATGCAGTCCGCGGCCATGGCCGTGAAGGAATCGAGTTCTTTGTCGGGATACTCAGCCTCGAAGCGGCGCAGGAATTTTTTCCCTGGTTTACTAGTTATCATGTCTTTATGAAAATACGTCGTAAAATATATGCCCTCCACCGCGCTGCCCCCAAGTTTCAATAGTCCGGGAGCATGGAGTTCATTTCCTCCGAGTATGGGGGCCGTCAGATCCAGAGCCACAGCCTGCTTGGCCACAAGAGCGCATTCGGTATAACAAATTGGAGCACAAATTACATCAGGATTTGCTTCCTTGATGGAACTCAACTGGGGAGTAAAATCGCGATTACCGCTTTTGAATTTAGACTCCGACACGATCCTCCCGCCTGCCTGCACGAACTCCTTCTTGAAGGAAGCAGCGAGGCGCAAAGAATAATCCTGCGTGATGTCGCAGATTAGCGCTGCGGTCTTGGCTTTGAGCCGGTTGTGGGCAAATTTGGCGAGAACTCGGCCCTGGTCCGTATCAATGAAGCACAGGCGAAAGATACATTTTTTCCCTTGAGTTACAATATGATTGGTGGCTGTCGGGGACACCATCGGAATCTTGCTCCTTTCGGCAAGATCCGCGCCTGCCATGGTATCGCTTGAATCCGTACCGCCGATTATGGCGCAGACCTTATCTTTTTCAATAAGCCTCAATACAGCCTCGGCCGATTCGAATTTGTCGGACTTGGTGTCTGCAAGCTTAACGTCAACCGGCCTTCCCAAGACCTCCGGCTGCATTTTCCTGGCGACAGAAATGCCTATCCATCCCATCTCGCCGCATGAGGCGCCATTTCCTGTCATGGAAAGATACGCCCCCAGAACAACAGGTTCGGTCGCACTTGCCGTCACGGACACCAGCGCCGCCAACGCTGCGATAAGCACACACAAAAATCTCGACGTATGACACCTCCCAGCAATGGTTCGGCGACTCGCTTACGTAAAACAACTACCAACCGGCTGCGCATCAGCCATAAGCGAGATATAGGTCCCTGAAAATGACAGGCTGCCGCACTCTTTTCGTTTCGGTTCAGGAATCGCATGTCCCTTGCCCGCGGCTATTCGGATCTTTCCGTTTCCTCTTTTCGGCTCTTCACTCTTTTACCACGTGATAGCGCTTTAGGATATTCAGTGATCTTTTCCTCGTGGCGTGGTAATCCTCCCATATTGACTCATAGGGGTGACACGTGACTATGACTGATAAAGACCGTGACGAAACAATACCGCAAAAAGATGCTCGTCCGCAGTACCAAAAACCGGAGATAATAGAATTTGACGAGACGCACGAAGCGCACGGCCCGTGCCATTACGGGAGCGTTGGCCAGGGAGGAACGTGCAGGTCCGGCGGCAGTGCGTCGGGAAAGTGCATTATCGGGGCCTTGAGGTAACGAGTTGCGCGCTTAAAGTTCGCATGTCGGCTGCCGTCTCGATCGACACCGCGGACAGTGTGATGTTTTCTTCAATCCCCAGCAATGCCTTGAACGAGCGGGAAGCGGAGACAGAACCCAAAATCGGACGATTGCATCCAAACAATATGAGAGGATGAATAAAGTATCCGCAGGTGGGTGAAGGAGCGAGGTCTGGTATGAACAGCAAAAAAATCGCGGTCATCATAGCAGTGGCCGCGGCGATTGCAGTCACTGCGGTGGCATTCTGGTCAATTTCCGGTGGGGCTTTGACAAGGTACAGGATCGGTGCAAACCAACATAAGCACAGCATCGCCATCCGGCATTTCCGGGCCGTTAGGTGCACTACTAAACCGGCCCGCTAGTACCGCCGGTGAGGCCCACGACTTATAACAAAAGCGCTTTTTCCATGTGCTACGACGGTTGGATTCAGGGTAATGACGGGCCCACCTACCGGTGCGATGTTCGTAGCTTGCCGTCCTGT
>CAVSPC010000059.1:0-82647 GCA_963729795.1 uncultured delta proteobacterium
TAGTGGTGTTTTTGAACGGACCAGCTACCACTTCAATACTGGAGCTCAGCTCTTGGCCATGGTCGTGGCGACTCACAACCGAAGGCTTTTTCTGAAAACAGCGGCGGGAGGATTCTCTGTCGCTATGGGCTCCCTCCGCACAGCGTAGAATTCGCCCTGTTAGGTCGATTGTTTGATGTCAAATTGCAAGACCCCTCAACTGCTCCGCTTTGTACCGCAGATGTCACAGATGACGCAGATGAAGAAACCAACCCCTCACGATGGGCATGCAATGGGGAAAAAGGAACGGCCCTGGCAGGCCTGAACAGATTTCGTATTCATTATGCAAAGACGATTCGGCTAGTCAAGGAAAGAATTTTCGGTGCTGTGAACTAAGACATAAAGGACCGGTGATGACCAAAAACCTCTGTGATGCTCGTGACTAATATGTGACTATCCTGTCCCACGAAATCCATTTTCAGTCCAAATTTCACCGAATTCTTACACAATTAAGGAACCAAGGCGGTTACCCTGGCTTGAGTGTATCCCCACAATGCGGGAAAACGGGTTGATGGAAAGCAAAACTAAAACGCTGTCGCACGTTCCGCTCGAACGGAGCATGCAAGGACCTAAGTCGAGTTCATACTTTCTAGATCAGAATCTTAAGCTTCCGCACTATTTCCCGACGCAGAATCGTTCGAAAATCCGATCCAGTATACCATCGTCAGCCCGCTCGCCGGTGATCTCCTCCAATGAATCCAGGGCCCTGCGCAGTTCCACAGAGATGATTTCAGGCTCCAGCTTTTCGCCCATCGCGAATGAGTCAAGCAGACCCTTGATGGGAATGCTCGCAGTTTCCATGAGCATCAGACACCGTTCATTGAGGCCCATTGGCGATTCCGTTCCCTCAGCCCTGGTAAGCTTCATTCCCGTATCTGCCAGCATCCTTTCGAGGCGGTCGAGCCCTTCTCCTGTTTTGGCACTTAGCGCCACACGCGGCACGTTGCTCGGACCAAACGTCCTGTCTGTGAGGTCAATAGCCAGGCCGAGGTCCATTTTGTTCATAACAACGATCATCTCTTTCCCATTGCTTGCAGCAAGCACGGCCGCATCCTCCGCGTCAGGAGGCGCGGTCCCGTCTAGAATCGCCAGAATCGCATCCGCTTCTTCCAACCTGGCAAGAGAGCGCCGTATTCCCTCCTCTTCCACAGGTTCAGCCTCTCCGCGGATCCCCGCCGTGTCCCAGAGGCGAAACGCTACTCCGTCGAGAATCAGAGAGTCGTCCACGGGGTCCCGCGTTGTCCCCGGATAAGGAGTGACAATCGTACGGTCCGCCCGCAGAAGGGCATTGAACAGCGTGGACTTGCCTACGTTGGGCTTACCGACAATTACAGTATCGACGCCTTTCTTCCGAATTCTTCCCCTTTCAGAATCTTGCCTGAGCATCTCCATTTTGAGGAAGACCTTTCGCATGAGGGACTCAACTTCCGGGGGGGGGGCTTCATCGTCTTCATCAAAGTCTATATGGGCCTCTAGTTCCGCTAGAATATCTTTGAGCTCACCAGAGATTCCCCGGACTTGTCTAGAGACTGAGCTGTCCAGACGGGCCCTGGCATCTTCAGCAGCCACAGGGCTCGTGCTTTCAATCAGATCGATGACCGCTTCAGCCTGGATCAAGTCCATCCTACCGGAGAGGAATGCCCTGCGCGTGAATTCCCCCCGTGATGCCGGCCGCGCGCCTAGCCTGATTATCATCCGGACGGTCATGTCCAGAATTACAGGACTGCCGTGGAGACTCAGTTCCATAACGTCCTCACCGGTATATGAGGAGGGGCCTCTCATGAAAACGACTATTCCGTCATCAAGGATCGTGCCATTTTCCGGGTTCACGACCTTGCCGTAAACAGCAGTGCGATGGGGGAATTCAGTACGCGTGCCCGAGTGCTTGAAAATTTCCCTGATGATTCGGAGCGCGTCAGCCCCGCTCAATCGGATGACTCCAATGCCCGAGTAGCCGCGGGGAGTGGAGAGAGCCACGATCGTGTCACCAAAATTATGTGGCGAGATTCCCATAGGAGGATCAAAGTTCCGCCGACGCGGTATTACGCTCAACAGCCCCTAGCGCCTTCGGCGTTTGTTGGCGGCGCCGCGACGGGGGTAGACAATTATTCGGCGTAGAGGACCTTCGCCGTAACTCTTTGTATAGACTTCGCGGTCTTCAGCCAGAATCATGTGGATAATGCGGCGTTCGTGAGGTGGCATGGGCGTCATTGAGACCGGCTTGAGAGTTCTTTTTGCCTTTTGACTGGTTTTCAAGGCTATTTCGCGAAGGTTTTCCCTTTGGCGCAGCCGATAATTCTCAGTATCGACAATAATTTCAACTTTCTGGCCGGGAGCATTTTCCTTGTTGATTATCTTGTTGACCAGATACTGGAGCGCGTCCAGAGTTTGGCCCTTCTTTCCAATGAGAAGTCCAGAGCCGTCCGATTTGATATTCAAATAGATTGCCCCGTTCAAAACTGACGATTCTACTTCAGCCTCTGCCGGGATCTTTGAGAGAATTTGATCAAGGACGGTTCGCGCCTCCTCGATTAATGCCGGGTCTATAAGGATCGAATCAGTCTGCGGTGGGACGGAAAGAGTCGGTTGAATTTCCTCCTCAGGAGGTTCAATGTCATGGTACGATTCATCAGTTGCCTGGTCGGTCTCGGATCGCGCAGCCGGTGTTTGGACTTGGGTCGGCAGCGCAGCCTGTCTGTGTAGATCTCTCTTTCTTACTCTGACGCGGGCATCTCTTTGCCCGACTATGCCCAAGAACCCCCGCGTGCTTTCTTCGAGCACTTCCACTTCCAGGGATTCTTCATCCGCATGAAGCTCTTCGCATGCGCGGGCAATGGCCTCTTTCACCGATTTGCCTGTAAACTCGTAAGACGACATGTTTGCACTGCTCCTTAAGCAGCCATTTTGTTGGTGATAAGCTGCTGACCGATTGACAGCAGATTACTGACCAACCAGTAAAGCACCAAGCCTGAAGGGAAGCTGAGGAAGAGATACGTAAATACCACAGGCATCATGAGCATCATCTTTTTCTGAGTAGGATCTCCGCCGGATGGAGTCAACCACTGCTGGAGCACCATAGTGCCACCCATGAGGATAGGGGTGACGTAATAGGGATCCGGAGCGGAAAGATCGTTAATGCACAGATAGATCGAAGGTACACAGAGAAAGGGCGCGTGCCTCAGCTCGATTGCGTAGGACAGGACCTGGTACAGGGCCACAAAGACCGGAAGTTGGAGGAACATGGGCCAACAGCCCCCAACCGGATTTACCTTTTGCTCCCGGAACAGCTCCATGGTGGCCTTATTGATGGCCGCTTTATCATCTTTATATTTTTCTTTGATTTTCGCGATCTGTGGCTGAATGTCCTGCATCCTTTTCATGGATTTCATGCTCTTGTGAGTCAGCGGGATGAAAAGGATTTTGATAAGGACCGTCATGAGGATGATGTCCCAGCCATAATTGTGGGTGCCGGGGATCCTGATCCCGGCTACAGTGAAGCCGGAGTTGCAAAACCATAGGAATGAAATGAGATACTTGGATACGATGTCCAAGATTTTGTAATTACTGTAATAAAGGGCACGAGAAAGGTCGTGGCCCGCAGCTTGCAGCGCGCGTTCCTTTTTGGGACCTAAATAGACCGAAAGGTCTGTTTGGACAGGTTGGCCCGGCGGTAGGTCCACTGCTCCATACCTTACCCAGACCTCAGCAAATCCTTCTTTTGAAGGTTTGAACAGGGTGACTCGGCTCGCGGGCGATTTTCCGAAAACAAGCGCCTTGAAGAAGTAAACATCGCCCAAACCGACCCAATGTACCTGTCCTGAAGGCTCCTCGTCACCTTGGATTTTACTGAAATAGTAATCCTTCAATTGGCCGTCGAGTAGGATTTCTACGCTGTTCCAAGTGAATCTCCCATGCTCCCCTGTATAGGTTTTGCGCCACGGGAATGTGAGGAGGTAATTCTTGGCTTCTCCAGAAGTATTCGTCAATGTAAGCGAAAAACCTACATCATAGTCATCCGCCCGAAAAGTATAGGTCTTTTCGATGGTGAGCCCGGTCGCGGTGGTAGCTCGAAAAGTGATGGATTTTTTCTCCCCCGGTTTATCGAGCGTGATCGACTTCGTCGGCGAGTCGAGGGCAAACGCTAACGAAGCGTCATTAAAGGTTTCGTTGCGTCGCGTGAACATCACAGAAGGGCCTGCTGTGTCAGGGCCTTCGGGACTAAAAAGGTTCACCAGTCCGGGCCTATTTAGGGACTTGGTGTAATTCTTGAGCTTAAACGAGATTATCTTGCCGCCGTTCGACGAAAGGACAGCCTCGTACTTCAAGCTGTCCACCTTGACGTAGGCTTCCTTGGCTGGAACAGCCCCGGCTGCTGGAGCCAGCGCGGTCGAGGGGGGTTTAGGCGCAACCGCGCTCGTGCTTGGGGGCACTTTCTCAGGCTTCTCCGTTAAAGCCGGAGCCGATGGGCCCGACGCGGGCTGCTTTGTGCTTTCTGTGGTAATAGGGACTTTCTTGGGTGGCGGAGAAAAGTGCTGAAAAAATAACTGAAAGCCAAGGATTATTGCTATGGACAAAATGATGGCAAGAACAAGGTTACGATCCATAATTCTCTCCCCCGACGTGGGGCCTTCATCCTAACACGAATGATCTACGAACGAACGCATCCTCACACGCCGAGGTGCATTCAGGGGACCGGGTCGAAACCTTCGGGCCCGAATGGCCGACACCGCACAAGGCGTTTTGCCGCGAGAAGGCTCCCCTTGAATACGCCATGACTCAGCACGGCTTGGCAGGCGTATTCAGAGCAGGTAGGATAAAAGCGGCAGGCTGTAGGAAAGAGCGGAGAAATCAGGATCTGATAGAGTCGAATCATCCCTACGAGGGAGTATTTCCCGAGGTTCCAAAATTCGTTTCGAAAAATCGGTCCAACTCTCCGAAGATCTGTTTGGTTTCCAGCGCGACGGCCCCCTGCGAGACGATGAATACCATATCCGTCCCGGACGGCATTTTGTCCCGATTCAGCCTGAAGTATTCTCTCAGTCTTCTTTTGATCCTGTTTCGAGCACAAGCGTTTCCAGCTTTCCTGCCGGCAGTGATCCCCAATCGCGGTATGCCCGACGGGTTCCTGAGCATGCGGATGTAAAAATGAGGCGTATAATAACGGACGCCTTTCTTCATGATCCTCCGAAAATCCGAGGATCGGCGAATTTTGTCCTGCTTGGTCAGCCTGAACCTTTGTCGGTCAGACCGACAAATGCTTGCGCCCCTTTGCCCTTCTCCGCTTGAGGACGATTCTTCCACTTTTGGTGCTCATCCGAATGCGGAACCCGTGAGTTCTCTTACGAGAGGTATTGCTCGGTTGAAATGTTCGTTTCACGGTGGTCCCCGACGTTCTGATCAAATCTCTAAAAGAGTCATCTAAACAGATGCCTCATAATAAGTCAAGTCCTTTGCGCGACCGCGGGATGCGGTCGAATGCGAAAACATTTTTCAAAGCAATTGCGGATAATCCGAGAATCCATTACAGTTCCGCCGGTCGCATAATTCCAAGGAACGGCGGGGCAAGGATCGGCTTTTCAAGACTCGACCCCGACCCCAGGGCAGCAACCGATGACCTGGAGAAGAGGGAACGCCATGAAGTCAATAGGAGTTGCTTTGTTGATTCTGGGCCTGGCGGTGAGTCTGGTCTGGGCAATGGACTTTGGGTTGGCCGAAAATTCGCTGAGCGAATTCAGGGCCATAAGGTACGAGAATACGTACACGAAAATCCCGACCACCGGGAAGCTGGTGTCAATCAAAATAGCCGATTCCGGAAGAATCTACTATATTTGCCGCGAAAAAAGCGGATATGTTATTTACAATCTGGAAATTCGGCCAATCCCGGACTTCAAAGAAAAGATCGAACAGGAATTGAAAGATACCGGTAAAAAATGGGACCACGCGCATCTTGATGAGCTGCTTCTTACCAAAGATAAACTTGACCGCGATCTGAAGAAAAAAATGAACAAGTATAGCGAGGCAGTTTGGGTACGAAATGAGATCGTTGTTGAGCCACCGAGGAAACCTGAGTCGCAAGGTAAGTAGCTAACGATGGGACAGGCCCGCGCAGAACGTGGATGGCCCGTCCCACCAAAGCAGACATTGCTTTCCCGCGTTCCGCGGGACCCGTAAAAACAAGTTGTATTTCGTGAGAGAATGTTTGCGTACACCTCGGCCCTTGGAGAATAACATTGCCTCCGTAGGGACCTCTGCCACGCCAAGCCCTTCAAATTCTCACCACAACACTGTTTTCCAGGCTTTTTTCTGCTTCTCCCAAAGCGGTTTTAGCCAGATCCATCAGCATGGGCATGGCGGTCACCTCCCTGGAAAAACAGGTCATCCCGAAATTTAACTGAATCTCTTGGGATAAGTTGTCGTCGACGCGTCTGGTGATTCGCTCTGCTACCACTCGCGCTCCGTCAAGGTCCGTTTCGGGGAGCAATATCCAAAGGCAGACCATATCGCCCTCCGCAGCCACATCAGAGGACCGAATCTGGGCCCGAATCACTTCTGCAACTTCACCCGCTGATAGATCCGGCGAAGAAGAGGACCACGACAGCGCCATAAGGGAGAAAACCTTGCGGGTGCGCCAAGACCGATTAAATTCTTTCGTCAGGTATTCCCGGAAGAAGGATTCACTGTATATGCCTTCCACTCTTCCCGTGAGTGATGCACGGGCATAGTTTTCGTGATCCCACGCGTTTTGTATGCCAAGCGCGACCTTGTCAGCCAAGGTTGCGATGAGATCCATATTCATCCCACCAGAGTAGCGATTGGGATCGTCGCTTCCCAGGCACAGCCATCCCAGATCGTCTCCATCAACATCGAGATTAGCGGCTACAGCGGAGGACAAAGGGAGCGCAGCTTCACCGAACAAGCCGGCAGACAAACGGCCGTTCGGGTCGTCCAGCACAAAAGGGCCGCCGGGAATTAAGCTTTCATTTTCCAGCACGTACGGCGGCAAGATACCGGCGCCCCTAGGCGCTGTCCTTTGGAAAACTTCTGTCACTGGATGATCGTGCCTGAACAATATGCGTGCCGCTGCGAGGTCGAACTCACTTTCCAAGATGGCGGTTAGCTTTTCAGTCAAACTTGCCACCGTGCGAGTCCCGAGCAGCAGGCGATCTATATTCTCAAGGTGCGTCCGAATCTCTTCCGATCGTGAATGAAGCTGAAAAATCATTTCGAAGGACTGGATAAGCCTACTGTCTTCCCGATCGGCCGTGAATCCGGATGGATCTTTTTCGGAGCTGTGGCACGCTGCCCTGTCCTCTCTGCCGCGTCTGTGTGCAGGTGGCGTCTCGCTGCTGGAAGGCGTCATGGGTTGCATCGGAAGTCCGCCGAGACTACCGGAGACACTGTCTCGGGTTTGTCCATGAGCAGAAGGACTACTCGGCGATAATCCTACAGTCGAGAAACCGTGCATGGCCCCTCCTCCCTCGAGCCCGTAAGGGCTGGAGGCGTTACTTTATGTCAGGCGTATATCATACTGAAATAAAGAGGCAAGAAGAATTGTGCACCCAAATCTATTGCTTGACCTACCGGCGAAATGATATAAAAAGCCGGTTTGCATCAACTTCAGAGGCGAAAAATGGGAATTCTCGATCTTATCGGAAATACACCTATGGTGAGAATTCAGTACCCAAACGGCTCCAACGGAGTGCGCATGTTGGGTAAGCTCGAAGGTAATAACCCCGGCGGGTCGGTCAAAGACCGCATTGCCTATCACATGATAAAGAAGGCTGAGGAAGAGGGCGTACTCACCAAGGATAAAATCATACTTGAACCGACATCAGGAAATACGGGCATCGGACTCTCGATGGTGGCCGCGAACAAGGGATATCGATGCCTGTTGACACTTCCTGAATGCGTGAGCTTAGAGAGGCGAAACACCTTGAAAGCGTACGGGGCCGAACTGGAGGTGACACCACCCGGGGAGGCCACTGACGGCGCGATCAGGCGTGCTCACCGAATATATGAATCAGATCCCGAAAAATACTTCATGCCGAACCAGTTCGAGAATCCTTACAACATCGAAGCCCACTACATGACGACGGGCGTGGAGATTCTCGAACAAACAAAAGGGGAAATAGATATTTTTGTGGCCGGCATGGGCACAACCGGCACGTTGATGGGTGTGGCTCGCCGTTTGAAAGAGTACAATCCCGCGATTCAGATCATTGGCGTAGAACCTGTGGAGGGCCATGCGATTCAGGGCTTGAAGAACATGAAAGAAGCCATTGTGCCCCCCATCTATGATCCGGCAAAGATCGACAGGATCATGGTAGTCAATGACGAGCAGGCTTACGATACTGCTCGCTGGCTGGCCCTCACTCAAGGCATTTTTGTAGGAATGAGTTCCGGCGCGGCTGTCTACGGAGCAATGCAAGCTTCGAAAGATCTCAAAACCGGTACGATTGTGTGCATACTACCCGACCGCGGAGACAGGTATCTCAGCACTACGCTCTTCAAGTCAATTTGCGCCAAGTGTCCTCCCTGATCGGAGCAGGGCCAAGCGGTCAGAAAAATTCGTAACATTGTCCCGGTGCAGGTCTGTTTTCATCATACACAAAGACTTTGGAAGCATTTTGGTCGGGCAGGGCGAACTTTATAGTGTTTTTCGATCCGGATTTCAGATACGCAGCGGCATTGAAGAGCTCAAAGGCAGTTAGGCGACCGTGTTCGTAACGGGGCTGGGCTTCGACTACCGTGCCGTTGACGGTCCATACGGGCCGAGGAATGAAAAAGGAATAAACCGGGTAGATGCCGATCGCATCGACATTAGAAACTAGAGTGCCTCCCCGAGTACGGCAGAGTTTGATGCTGGTTATCTTCCATTTACTGGGAAGGTTCGAGTCAGCGCCCTGGGTTAACAAAGGCACCACCAGGAAAGCAGTCAAAACAAATGCAGCGACCAGGAGACGGACGCTTCGAATCATATCCACATCCTTCTCAACCGACCAATGCCCCGGAAATCAATTACCTTTTAGCCAAATTAGCGGCGGTGGCTCAAAGCGAGAGCTTACAGCCAGCGAATTTCAAACACTTCAAAGACGCTTCATCATATATCCGAGAAGTTCTTGAAAGACAAGAACATTGTTCTCGAAGCGTATCCATTCGCGTGATCGAGAAGTTTTTCCGTCGCACCATTGCAAAGAGTGAAGTCCCGCGTTCCGCCGGAAAGCAATCCTAGTGTTCAGCGGAAAAGATTACTCAGTGCGCTCGCAATGATGATTGTTGTTCCAGACGCAAATGAATGGATATTCCGGAGCTTCTTTGAGAGAGAACCGTGCAAGCTGCTTTCGACAGAGTCAAGCCCGGACCGGCCGACCCAAAGGGACTCAATACCCGAGTGACAAAGCCCACCTCTTGATTCATATTGCGAGGTGATAGATGATTCAAGAATGCTAAGAATTATAATCGTCCTTCTGGCTCATGGAATCATAGTGATTCCAATGCAATATTACACGATAGCTTCCATCCGGGAGATCGTTTTCCAGTACAGAGTGGAGTGGTCGCGAAGAAGTCAACTTTACATCATAGCCGTTTTGGTGATCGCAAATTTAGTACTGCTCTGTATCACACTACTGGGCATACCATTTTTGTCTCCTGACTTTGATGGACGGCAGATTCTAGCCGTGGGTTACTTCAGCTCTGTGGCGGTGGTCGCCTTACTGTGTCTCCTTTTCGCAAGCCTTCAGACGCTAAATCGGATATTCTCCTTATCGAATCAGCGTCTCGCTACGGCCAAGCAGCCTTGCAATGCGGTCGGGGGGCAACGGGGCGACCGGTGGCGTGTTGCTAACCATCTTAGCGCGGCCCCGGAAGGAGGGAATTTTTCACCGGAATCCGCGCCGCCGAACGCAGCCTGCGGCGGTGATCAGGGCCTTGGTGATTCGAAAAGACGGCCCCTGATCTACGCAAGCGATGTTTCCAGACGCTCTTTTCTCCGATTTGCCGGTTTGACCGGCGTGGCCGCCACGTTCGGTGCTGCAGGCTACGGTTTGAGAGAGGGCTATCAGAATCCGGTACTCAATGAGTACAAACTGTTTCATCCGACTTTCGAGGGCATGACCAATCCCGTCACAATCGTTCAAGTTACCGATCTCCACTTTGGCTGGTATTTCGGGGCAAACGAGCTGGAAAACCTCGTCGAACGTCTTAATTCCATTGCCGCTGATGCTGTTGTCCTTACGGGCGATATTTTCCATTCCCGGTTCACAGCCGTGGAAGTAGCGGAACCTACGCTGAGAAAACTCATTCCAAGACGCTACGGCAATTATGCTGTAATGGGGAATCACGAGCGGTATGTGGGAACAAAACGCTCGCTAGCGAGCTTCCGTAGAAGTAACCTCATTCACCTCGGAGACAAGTGGGTTTCGCTTAAGAATCAATCCGCGACAATACACCTTGCGGGTCTGGACGATCTACTTCAAGAATGGCCCCCTGCTCCTGAATCTGAAACGTTTCAAGAACTAATGGACAAATCTCCTAAAGGACCGGGAATGCGTATACTCCTTTGCCATCGCCCCTCTATTTTGCCTCTCGCGTCTTACCGGAACTTTGATCTTGTTCTTGCAGGCCACACCCATGGTGGCCAGATGATCATCCCCTTGCCCGGCCATCCTAAAGGCTTCACCCCGGCTAGTTTTTTTTCGTACTACACTCACGGGTGGTACAGGAAGTTTCACTGCAGAATGTACGTGAATGAGGGGGCCGGGTTGATTTTTTTCCCGTGGAGGATCAATTGCCCGCCGGAAATCGGCATCTTTCATTTGGTGCCTCGATCCACTACTGTCACCCACGTTCGCAGAGCAGGAGGGGAGATATGATGCCAAAGAGGGTAGGTATTGTCGGCGCAGCCGTGGCGCATTCTTTAGGTGGACAGGATGGCCAGATCGGTAGCAAGGCCTAAGAAAGTTACGAACATTTAAGGCACTGTAAGAAATGAGAGCTATATATACACGTGTTTGCGAACGAAAAAAGCAGAGGTTGAACAAAAGAACAGAAACGCTATAATAGCATTTGCAGGGTCGCGATTTGAGCCGAAATTGTTAAGGAGGCAACGCAATTGAATATGTCGGCCGCGGATACTGCTCTTTGGCCCTTGGCGGTTTATTTTTTTGCAGTTCTTGCTCTTGTGGCGGCAATGATTGGTATTTCGTTCTTTCTGGGCGAGCGTCATAAAGAGCGGACAACGGGCCAGCCGTACGAGTCCGGAATCCTTATAACCAGTTCCGCACGAGTCCGGTTCGACGTCCGATTCTATCTCATTGCTGTATTCTTTGTGATTTTCGACCTGGAAGCGATCTTCATTTTTGCGTGGGCCGTGGCTCTTCGCGAGCTCGGTTGGACGGGTTACATGGAAATCGTCGTTTTCATCGGTGTACTTCTGGCTGCGCTCGTGTATCTTTGGCGGATTGGAGCCTTAGAGCTGAGAACAACCAGGCAAAAGGCGGACCAGGTTTAGATAGACTGATATCGTGAAAGGAATGCGAGACCTATGAGTTGGTCGCTGACTAAACCCCTGCGAGAGGAGACAGCCTCAGTCGAGGATGCCGTTCGGCATAGTGTAATCATGACTAAGTTGCAAGATCTCCTTGCTTGGGGCCGCAAGTATTCGATATGGCCATTTAACTTCGGCCTATCCTGCTGTTACGTGGAAATGGCCACAAGTTTCACGAGCAGATACGACATCGCGCGGTATGGGTCCGAAGTCCTGAGGGGGACGCCCCGACAGTCGGATCTTATGGTAATAGCAGGTACGGTATTCATGAAGATGGCCCCGATAATCGAGCGATTGCATCAACAGATGATGGAACCGCGCTGGGTAATTTCCATGGGCTCGTGCGCAAACTCGGGTGGCATGTACGACATTTACAGCGTAGTTCAGGGGGTGGACACATTTCTGCCGGTGGACGTGTACGTGCCGGGATGTCCACCTCGGCCCGATGCTTTCTTGGAAGGCCTTTTGTTGTTGCAGCAAACTGTAGGTCACGAAAAACGGCCTCTGAGCTGGGTAGTGGGGCCGCAACGGGTGGAAAGCCCTGCAAAGCCCGCACTCCGCGATTCAAAGAGGGAAAAAAGACGCCGTACCATGGAACTACGTTCGCCGGATGAAATCTAATCACCTAATTGCCGGGGGAGATTGACAAGACGCGTAAGCATTGACATTTGTTTCAATCATACTGACTCAGGGCTGATGAAATTTTTTTTTAAATCAGCGGCATTGATCTGGATCGATCGCCGGGGCGAAAGAAGCCAAGCTCAATGAATAATGACTCAATGATCATACGTGAATTGCAAATAAAGTTTCCGGATTCAATTCTCGCAATACAGACAACCCGTGACGAGATTCCTACTATCTGGGTGTCGAGCGAAAAGGCTCGTGACATCTTGAATTGGCTCAGATCCGGGGCTGAGAAACCATACAGAACCCTTTACGATCTCACAGCCATTGACGAGAGAGTGCGTTTAAATCGTCAGGGTCTGCCGGATTCTGACTTTACGGTGGTCTATCACCTCCTTTCTTATGACCGTAACGAGGATCTCCGGCTAAAACTTCCTCTGAAAGGGGAATTTCCTTCTGTACACAGCGTGGTGGACATTTGGCCCTCTGCCAATTGGTACGAGCGTGAAGTGTGGGACATGTTCGGCATCACATTTGAAGGTCACCCGCATCTTACGCGAATCCTAATGCCGCCTTATTGGAAAGGCCACCCACTGAGGAAGGAACATCCGGCTCGCGCTACGGAGATGGAGCCTTTTAGCATGTCCGAAGCCCGAGCGGAGTTTGAAGAGGGCCTGCTGCAGTTTCGGCCGGAAGATTGGGGTCTGTCCTCAAGTAGCCCTGAGGCTGATTACATGTTTCTCAATCTGGGGCCTCAACATCCCGGGACCCACGGTGTTTTTCGAATTGTGCTTCAACTCGACGGCGAGGAGATAGTCGACGCTGTTCCGGACATTGGCTATCACCACCGCGGCGCGGAGAAGATGGGCGAGCGTCAGTCTTGGCATACTTTCATTCCTTATACGGATCGAATTGATTACCTCGGCGGAGCCATGAACAATCTTCCGTACGTGCTTGCAGTTGAGAAACTGGCAGGGATAAAGGCTCCAGATAAAGCCCAAGTCATCAGGGTCATGATGGCTGAATTTTTCCGGATTGCGAGCCATCTGGTCTGGTACGGCACCTTTGCCCAGGACCTCGGGCAAATGTCACCCGTATTTTTTATGTTTAGCGACCGGGAGCGGGTTTTTGAGATAGTAGAAGCTATTTGCGGCGGCCGCATGCACCCGAGTTGGTTTCGCATCGGGGGGGTGGCCCAAGACTTGCCCAACGGTTGGGACAAGCTAGTGGGAACGTTCTTGGACAATTTCCCAAAGCGCTTGGACGAATATGACAAACTGGTGATGCAGAACAAGATTTTAAAAGTCCGCACCAAGGGGGTCGGAAGCTACACCTTGGACGAAGCAATAGAATGGGGCGCGACCGGCCCTGGCTTACGTGCATGCGGCTTAGAATGGGACTTTCGCAAGAAGAGACCTTACTCCGGGTACGATCAATTTGAGTTCGATATTCCCACCGCTACACACGGTGACTCATACGACCGCGGTGTGGTGCGGGTTGAAGAGATGCGCCAGAGTGTACGCATAATCAGGCAGTGCATGAATAACATGCCCGACGGACCTTACAAGGCGGAACACCCCCTCGCGACGCCCCCTCTCAAAGAGCATACAATGCATGATATCGAAACGCTCATTAACCATTTCCTGGGCGTGAGTTGGGGACCGGTCATGCCGCCCGGGGAGGCATTCTATGGAGTTGAAGCCACTAAAGGCAATAACGGATATTACTTGATCAGCGACGGCAACACTGTATCGTACCGAACGCGTATTCGCACACCATCGTTTGCTCATCTGCAAATGATTCCTCTAATGAGTCGAGGACTGGCAGTTGCAGATCTGATAGCTATCCTAGGCAGCATTGATTTTGTGATGGCGGACGTGGACCGGTGAGTAACGTCAATGCACTGACAAGAGGGAAGTTTACGCGAAAGCAAGGTTGAATTGATGCTAACGGAAGAGATCAAACGTGAGATTGAAGCCGAATTTGGACGGTTTAAGAACAAACAGTCTGCGTGCATTGAAGCCATGCAGATTGTTACGCGACATCTCGGTTGGCTCTCCGATGAAACGATCCGGGAGATAGCCGCTTTCTTGGAAATGACCCCGGACGAGGTGGACGGAGTGGCGACCTTTTACAACCACCTGTTCAGAAAGCCCGTGGGCAGACACCTTATCCTCGTGTGCGACAGTGTGACTTGCTACATAATGGGATACGAACAACTGATCGACCATCTAAAGAAGAGCCTTGGCGTGGAATTCGGTCAGACTACCGCGGACGGGAGATTCACTTTGCTCCCGATTCAGTGCCTGGGAGTGTGTGAGCAGGCACCCGCGGTGATGATCGACGAGGAGGTTTACGGAGACCTGGACCCGGCAAAATTGGATCAAATTCTTGCAAAATATGTTTAGGAAACGAATTGATGGAACGACCCCTCACGAAAAACATTAAACCGGGTGAACCGCCTCTGGATCTCAAGCAATACGAAAAAGCGGGCGGCTACAAATCGGTTCATAAGGCTCTTGAAACCATGACGCCGCAGGAAGTCATTGAGGTGGTGAAGAAGTCCAATCTGAGAGGTCGTGGTGGGGCGGGGTTTCCTACGGGTGTCAAGTGGGAGTCAATGGCTTCGCCGAACGAGATTCCCGGGACCAGATACTTGACAATTAACGCTGATGAAATGGAGCCTGCCACATTCAAGGATCGCGTACTGATGGACGGAGATCCGCATCAGCTAATCGAAGGCATGATAGTCTCGGCATACGCGGTTCAGGCAGACGTTGCATACATTTTTCTGCGCCGGGAATATCCACTGGCGAAGAAATTATTAAGCCAAGCCATTGCCGAGGCCTACGATAGCAAATATTTGGGGAAAAATATCTTGGGGTCTGGGTACAACCTTGAGATGATCCTTCATATTAGTGCGGGCCGATATATATGCGGCGAAGGATCCGCAGTGCTGAATTCTATCGAGGGTAAGCGCGCCATACCACGCGATAAGGTGCCCCGTGAGACGCATGTGGGCTTATGGGGCAAACCTACCATAACCAATAATGTTGAGACCATTTGCAATATTCCTCACATCGTCAATAACGGGGGCGAATGGTTCAAAAGTTTAAGCCTTACCGAAGGCAGTGGCACGAAAATCTACGGGGCAAGCGGCAAGGTGAAAAAGCCCGGTTGGTGGGAACTCCCGATGGGGACAACTCTACGAGAAATTTTTGAAGAACATGCGGGAGGTATGCGAAACGGCCTGAAAATGCGCGGAATAATCCCCGGTGGAGCATCGACGGAGTTTCTGCTTGAGGAACATCTGGACGTCAATATGGATTACGATTCAGTCCAGAAGGCCGGAAGCCGCCTTGGAACCGGCACCATTGTCGTTCTCGATGACAAAACCTGTCCCGTAGGCATGGTGCACAGTCTGGAACGGTTTTTCGCTCGGGAATCTTGCGGATGGTGCACCCCGTGCCGCGAAGGTCTGCCGTGGATCGCGGCAACCCTTGAAGCCATTGATCATGGTAAGGGGGAGCTGGAAGATCTGGACCGCCTTGAATCGCAAACAAAGTTGCTGGGCATGGGCCACACTTTTTGTGCTCTCGCCCCTGGGGCGATGGAACCCTTAAGGAGCGCTTTAGCCCATTTTCGGGATGATTTCGAAAGGCATATCAGAGAAAAGCGATGTCCGTGGAGATAATATATGCCCACTATTTATATTGATAATAAACCATATCAAGTTGAAGCCGGGCAGGATCTTCTCACTGCATGCCTCTCTTTGGGGTTCAATATTCCGTATTTCTGTTGGCATCCTGCCTTGCATTCAGTGGGAGCCTGCCGCCAATGTGCTGTTAAGGTGTTCAAAGACGAAAACGACACGCGCGGGCGTATCATGATGTCATGTATGACACCCGCGTCAGACGGCATGCGCCTCTCCATTGACGATCCCGAAGTCAAAGAATTCCGGGCAGGCATAATTGAATTGCTTATGGCGAACCATCCTCATGATTGTCCTGTTTGCGATGAAGGTGGCGAGTGTCATCTTCAGGACATGACAGTGATGACCGGGCACACCTATCGCCGCTTCCGATTTAATAAACGCACTTATCGCAATCAGAATCTCGGGCCGTTTCTCAACCACGAAATGAACCGTTGTATACAGTGCTATAGATGCGAACGATTCTATCGCGATTACGCCGGCGGTCGAGATTTCAATGTTTTTGGCATCAATAATCGCGTCTATTTCGGAAGGTTTGAGGATGGAACTCTGGAGAATGAGTTTAGCGGAAATCTTGTCGAGATCTGTCCCACAGGCGTCTTCACGGACAAGACCTTGAAAAAGCATTTCACGCGCAAATGGGATTTACAGACCGGCCCATCAGTGTGTGTCCATTGCGGACTTGGATGCAACACGATTCCAGGCGAGCGATACGGCGTGTTGCGGCGAATTCGCAACCGATATAACGGCGAAGTTAATGGCTACTTTCTTTGCGACCGAGGACGCTATGGATACGAATTTGTGAACAGCGAAAAGAGAATCCGTAGGCCTCTTATGAAATCCGAAGAGACCGGCCTGCTGGAACCAACGGACAGAGTACAAGCTCTCCGTCATCTGAGCGCAGTACTCAAAGATAGCACAGGGGTAATCGGAATCGGGTCACCGCGAGCTCCGCTTGAGGCGAATTTTGTTCTGCGCACGCTCGTAGGCCCCGAGCGTTTTTTCGCAGGAACGTCAGAAGCAGAGTATCAGCTAACCTTGCTTATGCTTGAAATCCTGCGAAATGGGCCGGCCAAGTCCCCGTCGTTGCATGAAGTTGAGACCTCGGATGCCGTGCTCGTGCTGGGTGAGGACGTTACGAACTTTGCACCCATGCTGGCACTTGCACTTCGACAATCTTCGCGCCAGAAGCCCATGGAGCGCCCTAAAGAGCTGAAGTGCCCTATGTGGAGCGACTATGCGGTCCGACATGTCGTCCAGGATAAAACCGGACCGATCTTTGTTGCCACCCCAGCCGCAACTAAGCTCGATGACGTGGCATTGCACACCTTGCGTTCCGGGCCGACCGATTTGGCCCGCATAGGTTTTGCCGTTGCTCACGAACTGGCCTCGGACGCTCCTGCGGGCGTAGATCTCCCGGAGGAGTTCCGATCGTTCGCGCAAGCCGCGGCAGAGGCATTGAGAGAAGCCGAGCGGCCCCTTGTGGTCTCAGGTGCGAGTTGCGGCTCTGCCTCGCTAGTGAAGGCTGCGGCTAATGTCGCATGGGCTTTGTGCAATAAAAGGAAACCGGCCGGGCTTTGCTTCACGGTACCGGAGTGCAACAGTCTGGGCCTCGGTCTTATGAATGGCAGGAGCCTTGCGGAAGCCTTCGCAGAAGTGCTGGATGGGAGGGCAGACACTGTCATCCTGCTGGAAAACGACCTTTACCGCCGTGCGGAAACTGAAGCGGTAAAGGAGTTTTTCTCGCGAACTAAGCATCTCATCGTCATCGAGCATCTGCAACACGCATGCATAGCTCAAGCTGAAGTTGTGCTGCCCGCGGGAACTTTTGCCGAAGCCGACGGAACGCTGGTCAATAACGAAGGAAGAGCGCAACGTTTCTTTCAGGTCATGACCCCTGACGGGGAGGTCCAACAAAGCCGGCAATGGCTGATGGATATGATGGCAGACATCGGACGGCCTGAAGCGGAACAGTGGCAAACACTGGACGACATAACCGCTGCCATGGCACGAAGTATGCCTGAATTCGGAGGAGTTCTCGATATTGCACCAGCCATAAGCTTTCGAGTGGCCGGCATGAAAATACCTCGGCAGCCGCACCGATACAGCGGGCGCACCTCGATGCATGCGAATGTGAGCGTCCACGAGCCGAAATCACGCGAAGATCCGGATTCAGCTCTCGCATTTTCAATGGAAGGATACGAAGGCCAACCGCCGAGTGCAATAATCCCTCGCTTCTGGTCCCCAGGTTGGAATTCGGTCCAGGCGCTGAACAAATTCCAGAGCGAGGTCGGTGGGCCGTTGCGCGGGGGCGATCCGGGCGTTCGGCTTATCGAGCCGACCCAGGCTGGGCAGAAGTCCTATTTCCAAAAGATTCCAGTAGGTTTTCAGCGGCGCAAGGATGAATGGCTGATTGTGCCCACTTACCATATCTTCGGTTCGGAGGAATTGAGCGCTATTTCAAGATCCGTGGCCGAGCGAGTCCCTGAACCATACTTGTTGCTAAATGATGACGATGCAGTGGATCTCGATATAGCGGGTGGCTCGGTTGCGCAGATTGATATGGTGAAGTGGGCTAGGAGACTGATCGTGAAACTAGACCCTTCTTTGCCAAAGGGTATCGCCGGCTTAGCCGTCGGCTTGCCGGGATCTGATTGGATTAATCTGCCCGCATGGGGACGAGTGCGTGCCGCGAGATGAACGTAAAGTGAGCGAAGACTGATATGACCGAAATCATCAGGCCGCTAATAATCGTCGTGGGAGTTTTGCTTGTCATGATCGGCATTGCTGCCGGACTCATCTGGGTGGAACGGCGGCTTTTGGGGCTTTGGCAGGATCGTTACGGCCCCAACCGCGCGGGACCATTCGGGCTGTTACAGGTTCTTGCAGACATGATCAAGATTTTTACTAAGGAAGACTGGATTCCGCCTTTTGGCGACAAAGCGGTGTTCGTAATTGCTCCTGCGGTAATCATGGTAACTGTCCTGCTCTCTTTTTCAGTGATTCCTTTTGCGCCGGGCATTCAAGTGGTGAATCTCAACATTGCACTCCTGTTTTTTCTGGCTATGTCTTCTTTGAGTGTCTACAGTGTGGCGCTCGCAGGCTGGGCATCGGACAACAAGTACTCACTGCTGGGCGGGATTCGGGCTGCGGCCCAGATGTTGAGCTACGAAGTATTTATGGGGCTGTCGCTGATGGGCGTGGTGATGCTCGCTGGCTCCTTCAACCTTCGTGACATCGTAGAAGCCCAAGGGAACCTCTGGTTTTGCGTGCCACAGTTCCTGGGGCTCGCGATTTTCCTGATTGCCGGTCTTGCTGAAACTCGGCGGCTGCCGTTCGATCTTCCTGAAGCGGAAAACGAATTGGTTGCCGGGTACCATACGGAATATTCCGGAATGAAGTTCGGCATGTTTTTCGTGGGTGAATATCTCGGTATTACTCTAATCTCTGCCTTGACTGTGGTGCTGTTCTTCGGCGGATGGCTGGGACCTGTTTTACCACCCATCGTTTGGTTTTTTCTGAAAACCTTCTTCTTCATTGGCGGCTTCATTCTAATGCGGGCATCACTCCCCAGGCCGCGCTACGATCAACTGATGTCCTTTGGCTGGAAGGTAATGCTACCAATTGCCCTTCTGAACTTGCTGGTTACCGGGGGTATTGTGTTGGCATCAGGCCGCTAAGGAGGCTTTACTTTGGCGCTGCTCAAAACCGTATGGAATATATTCTTGCACACCTTTCGAAAGCGGGAGACCATACTCTATCCCGAGGAAAAGCCTCGGATTCCGGCGAGATGGAGAGGTCGAATTATATTGTCCCGTGATCCGGATGGAGAAGAGCGCTGCGTGGCTTGCTATCTTTGCGCAGTGGCGTGTCCGGTGGATTGTATCTCACTGCAAGCCACGGAAGACGAACACGGGAGGCGTTATCCGGAATTTTTTCGAATCAACTTTTCCCGGTGCATATTCTGCGGCTTTTGCGAGGAAGCATGCCCTACTTATGCTATTCAGCTCACGCCTGATTTCGAAATGTGCGAATACGAACGGCACAATCTGGTTTACGAGAAGGAAGACCTGCTGATAAGTGGTCAGGGCAAATATCCTGGCTACAACTTTTACAGAGTGGCCGGCTTGGCCATTGGTGGCAAAGATAAGGGCGAAGCCGAAAATGAAGCACCCCCGGTGGATCTTCATACGTTGATGCCATGAGGTGAAGCGTCTGTCTCGAGGATATCATGAGCGCCCTATTCTACATATCCGCTCTAGTGGCCATCATCTCAACGATAATGGTCGTGACGCGAGCAAATCTTGTACACGCTCTGCTTTATCTCATTTTGTCTCTTTTTTCAGTGGCTTTGATCTTCTTTGCACTCGGAGCACCATTTGCCGCGGCGCTCGAAGTGATTATCTACGCGGGAGCCATAATGGTGCTGTTTGTGTTCGTAATCATGATGATCAATCCAGGCCGCGCGGGGGTAGAACGGGAAAAGGACTGGCTACGTCCCGGGATATGGATCGGACCGTCGGTTCTGACGATAGTTCTCTTGGCGGAACTGATCTACGCTCTGGTAACTGGTGGCGGAAAATTTCCCGCCGTGGCGGAAGTCGGCCCCAAACAAGTTGCTATCGTGCTGTTCGGGCCTTACCTCTTAGGGGTGGAATTGGCATCAATGCTGCTCCTCGCGGGGCTGATAGGGGCCTATCACCTCGGACGGCGGAACCGCGACAATGTAGCATCTTCGCAAACAAGGGAACCCTCGTGATGTCAGCAATCCCAATGGAACACGGACTCATTTTGGCCGGGATACTGTTTGCCCTTGGAACTGTCGGGGTCCTGGTACGGCGCAATATCATTTTTATGTTGATGTCTATTGAAATAATGCTTAATGCCGCGGGACTTGCCTTCATAGTGGCCGGGGCCGCACGGCAACAGGCCGACGGACAGATAATGTTCATATTTATCCTGACAATGGCAGCGGCTGAAGTGGCAATCGGACTCGCCCTCGTGCTCCAATTGTACCACCGTTTTAGTACGCTGGATTCGGATGCTGCCCGCACGATGCGAGGGTAAGATGTTTGAGTTCCTGTGGCTGGTCCCAGCGCTCCCTTTAGCCGGTTTTGCCATACTGGTGCTGTTTGGCTCGCGGCTTTCCCGACTCGGCGTAGCAATCGTAGGCGTCGGGTCGGTTGGCCTTTCCGCGTTGGCGGCAACTGTTACAAGTATAGAATTTATAACATCCGCGCCTCCGGATCAGGCTTACACGGAGATCATCAAAACCTGGATGCACGTGGGAGGTTTTGCCCCGGAAATAGCACTCTATCTGGACGCATTGTCAGTGGTCATGATCCTTGTCGTGACCTTTGTGGGTTTCTTAATTCACCTATACTCCGCGGACTATATGGCCGAGGAGGAAGGCTATAGCCGGTTCTTCGCGTACATGAATCTATTTGTTGGGTCCATGCTAGTACTGGTGCTGGCTAACAACCTGTTGTTTCTATATTTGGGATGGGAGGGGGTAGGGCTCTGCAGTTATTTGCTTATCGGATTTTGGTACAAAGATCCAGCCAACGGTCGAGCGGCTATGAAAGCCTTTATCGTAACTCGACTTGGCGATACCGCTATGGCCGTCGGCCTATTCTTTCTTTTTAACAGCCTGGGAACTTTGCAAATCCAGGAACTTATGCACCGCGCCGCGCAGCAATGGCCTGTCGGTTCGGGCGCAGCCATCGTCGCGGCGGCGTTGCTATTGGGAGGCGCCCTGGGTAAATCGGCGCAATTGCCCTTGCAGACATGGCTTCCAGACGCGATGGCTGGCCCGACACCAGTGAGTGCTCTCATACATGCCGCTACCATGGTGACAGCAGGAGTTTACCTGATTGCCCGCACACATGTGCTTTTCACTTTAGCGCCTCCTGTTCAGCTTGCGGTCGCGATAATAGGATGTGCCACTCTGCTGATAGCCAGCTTCAGCGCAATGACGCAATTCGATATCAAACGCGTTTTGGCCTATTCGACCATAAGTCAAATTGGTTACATGTTCCTCGCACTAGGAGTCGGAGCCTGGTCTGCGGCAATTTTTCACTTCGTGAGTCATGCGTTTTTCAAAGCACTCCTATTTCTGAGCGCAGGCGTAGTAATAACGGCTCTACATGACGAACATGACATATTCAAGATGGGCGGGCTAAGAAAGCAATTGCCTGTCACATTCTGGACTTTTCTTGTTGGCGCTGCATCCTTGTCGGCGCTACCCCTTGTGACCGCCGGCTTCTACAGCAAAGATCCGATCATTTGGCATGCGTGGTTGGCGCCGAGAGGCGGCTTTTGGCTGGGTCTGGGAGGATTAGTCGGCGCTTTACTGACCTCGATCTATTCTTTTCGTTTGGTATTTTTGACCTTTTGGGGTGAGCCAAAAGAGACTATCGAGTGGCGGCCCACAAATGTGATTAAGATTCCTTTGATAATACTGGCCGTTCTGTCGGTGATCGCAGGTTTTATTGAACTGCCCCATACAATGGGGAACGTTAGAATTTTTTCAGATTTCTTGAAAACTGCGCTCCCTGCCACGGCTGTGGCAAACGTGTCGGTGCGAGCTGAAGTGATTTTCGAGATATTAAGCGGCGCTATTTCTCTGATTGGAATATGCATCGCGTATGTTTTTTTCCTTCGTCAGCCCCGCTATGCAGACAGCCTGGTAAGCTCCGCCCCGGGCGCCGCTGCCCATCGGCTGTGGTTCAACGGCTGGGGGTTCGACTGGCTTTACGACAAATTATTTGTGAAGCCATTTGTTTGGTTGGCCCGCATAAACCGTTCGGATGTGCTGGATCAGATATACCGGGGTATTGCCGGCCTTAGCTGGTTCTTTCATAGCATCCTCAGTGACACTCAGTCGGGAATTTTGCGACGCTACGCAGTAGGAATCGTTATCGGTGCTGTTCTGGTAGTAGCGATCATGGTGTTCTCATGATACTAGCCTGGCTCATCATCATTCCCTTGGCTGGCGGCCTCTTGGCCTGGCTTCTTTCCTGCTGGAGTTCCAAGTGGACTCGCTTGTCCGCACTGATAGCGCTTGTCATCGACCTGGTGATAATTCTTGGAATCTGGCTGAAACAGTTCCCGAGCCCGGCGAGTCTCGGCCAGAGCTCCTGGATGCTCGAGCTGCAACGAGCCTGGATTCCGCAATTGGGCATAAGTTTTCATCTCGGGATGGACGGCCTGAGCCTTCTGCTGGTCCTGCTCACAGTTTTTCTGGGAATCGTGTCGGTGCTTTGCTCTTGGAGCGAGATACAAGATCGGGTCGGCTTCTTCCATTTCAATCTCATGGTGGTCCTGGCCGGGATAATTGGAGTCTTCTTGGCCCTGGATTTGGTCCTCTTCTATTTTTTCTGGGAATTGATGCTCGTACCCATGTACTTCCTCATCGGGATATGGGGCCACGAGAATAGAATATACGCGGCCTTCAAATTCTTTATCTTCACTCAGGCGGGCGGCCTTTTCATGCTGCTGGCAATTTTGGGGCTTTATCTCATACACGGCCATAACACAGGCACATACACGTTCAACTACTCGGATCTTTTGGGCACGGCGATCACAGCCTCCACATCCATGTGGCTGATGCTCGGATTCTTCGTCGCGTTCGCGGTAAAGCTGCCGGTGGTACCAATACACACGTGGTTGCCGGATGCTCACACGGAAGCCCCCACAGCGGGCAGTGTAATCCTCGCAGGTTTGCTGCTGAAGACCGGCGCGTACGGCCTCTTGCGTTTCGCAATTCCCTTGTTCCCTGGAGCTGCTCTGGCTTTCGCACCGGTGGCGATGGTGCTGGGCGTAATCGGCATCCTGTACGGTGCTGTGATGGCATTTGCCCAGACCGACATAAAGAGGCTTGTTGCTTACACCAGCATCAGCCACTTGGGTTTTGTGCTTATTGGAATCTATGCGCTGAATTCAATGGCGCTGCAAGGTGCTGTGATGCAGATGATTTGCCACGGTCTCAGCACAGGAGCGCTCTTCGTCCTTGTGGGTATGCTTCAGGAGCGAATCCACACTCGCGACATGAATCAGATGAGCGGACTCTGGACTGCTGTGCCCCGGCTTGGAGGAACTGCCCTCTTTTTTGCTGTGGCCTCTCTCGGTCTGCCCGGCCTCGGCAATTTCGTGGGTGAATTTCTTGTGCTGGTGGGAACCTTCAAAGCAAACGTGTCCGCGGCTGCACCTGCAGCATTTGGACTAGTCGTCTCAGTCATTTACGCGACCTGGATGATTCAGCGGGCGTTTTATGGACCGCTTCACAAGTTTTTGCGATTACCCGATCTATCTTTTCGAGAAACCGTGACTACTGCCGTAATGGCCGCTGGTCTGCTGTGGTTAGGGCTTCACCCTCAGCCGGTGCTTAACACTGCGGCGCCGGCCCTTTCGGCTCTGCAAAAGAAGGTGGTTGCCGCACGGCAAGTTGTAGTCAGTCGAGAGGTAGTGTTTTCACCGACATTTTCTAGAAAGCTGGGTGGTGGCCCACCAGAGCTAAATCCGGATAATCCATGAATTCAGCAGACCTCTTTGCACTTTCGCCTTTCTTTGTGGTGGCCGCGACGCCTGTGGTGATCATGCTGGCGATCGCGTTTTACCGCAATCACTTGCTGACTGCCGTATTGACGGTGGCGGGCCTGGTCCTGACATTGGGTGCGATTTTTCTAATTTCTCCCGGTGCACCCCGGCAAGTAACGCCACTCATCCTTATAGACGGGTACGCTCTCTTCTTCATGGCATTGATGGTCGGCGCGACTTTACCCGTCGCTCTACTGTCGTACGGCTACCTGAAGAAACATGGAGAGAACAAAGAGGAGTTCTATGTCCTTTTGCTGACTGCTGCTTTAGGGGCTTCGGTAATGGTGAGCAGCAGCCACTTTGCCTCGTTCTTTGTGGGCTTGGAAACTCTCAACGTATCTTTGTATGCGCTCATTGCCTACTTGAGGAGGCTGCCGAAAAGTATCGAAGCAGGGATAAAATACCTGATTTTGGCGGCAATGTCCGACGCATTCTTGCTCTTTGGAATGGCCCTAATATACGCGCAGGTCGGCAGAATGGATCTGAGCGGCCTGAAGTTATTGTCCAGCATGAGCAGCACAGGCTCTGCAATAGTAGTGGCAGGCCTGTCCATGCTGATTATAGGTATAGGATTCAAGCTCGCGGTGGCGCCATTCCACATGTGGACCCCCGACGTATATGAGGGGGCTCCCGCACCCATAACGGCCTTCATCGCAACAGTGTCGAAGGGGGCAATGTTTGCGGTATTGTTCAGGTACCTGACACAATCGAATGTCCAGGCTGAAACATCGCTCTTCATTGTATTCAGTGCCATAGCGATAGCTTCAATGTTCGTCGGCAATTTTCTGGCTCTGTTGCAAAACAACGTAAAGCGCATTCTGGCATATTCATCCATCGCTCACATGGGATATTTGCTGATAGCGTTTCTAGCGACCGGTCCGATGGCAATTACAGCAGTGAGTTTTTATTTGGTAGCCTATTTTGTGACTACCTTGGGTGCCTTTGGGGTTATCACGGTGCTGTCCGACAGTGAGGGAGACGCGGACGACCTGGAAGACTATCGCGGGTTGGCATGGAAGAGGCCCTGGTTGGCCGGGGTCTTCACGGCAATGCTCCTGTCATTGGCCGGCATTCCATTAACTGCGGGATTTCTTGGAAAATTATACGTGATGACCGCGGGAGTCGGCTCTGCCTTGTGGCTCCTGGTAACGATTCTGGTGATAAATAGTGCTATAGGCCTTTTTTATTACCTTAGAGTTATTATTGTGACCTTTTCAAGAGCGCCCGCGGTAATGGAGACCATCCGTCCGTCTTCATCCGCTCCGGTTGGCGCAAGTATAGTCCTGGCAGCCCTTACATTATTGCTCCTATTCCTCGGAGTGTATCCGTCCCCGATCATAGATGTCATCCGGATAACGGCCGCGAAGTTGATCAACGTGTAGCTCGCAATGATGGACCGCAAAAGAAAACGGTTCTGCGCTATCCGCTCGAACCAAATCACGCCGATCTCACAATGCGCGAGCAAGTGACGCCGTGTTTCTGGTAGGGGCGGGTTTCAAACCCGCCTTGCATGGCGTCATGCCCGTGTATGCGGGCATCCACGCTGGACCCCGGATCGGAGTCCGGGGGTGACGAATGGCAGGCATACCAACTCCCATAGCTAGGGAGCTACAACGAAACATGAAAACGTCAGTAGGACCGGCATCTTGCCGGTCGGTAACAGGGCGTTTTCATAGGAATGCGCTTTCATACATGTAAGACGACGGGCACGGAGGCCCGTCGCTGCCGGTTGGTAGGGCCGGCGTCCCTGCCGGCCAAGACGTTCTTAATCATTCTTTTGAACGCGAAATGGTATCAGTCCCGCGTTCAGCGCGGGACTGTCCTATTGACGTTTGCAATAAACGCGAATCGGTTTTAGATAAAACCCCTGACCAGACGATCCCAGCCTATCTCTCTGAATGCCCCGTACACGTCGGCTATAGGCTCACCACCTGTGGCCGCAGCGGCAGTCGGATCGTCGGTGATCATCGAGAGCAGACGCTCTGCTTCCGCTTCTATGAACTTGACACTGTCGACGCCGAAGCAAAGTTCCTTGAGATCGAGTTTCAGCTCAAGAGGATCCACCAGCATCACCCAGCCTGAGCTGTATGGGTCCGCGTTGGCGCACTGCGGCTGATCCAGGAGCTTCTGGTTGACTGCCGTGACCACTCCCTGAAGCGGGGCCCTTATTCCGGCTTCGTTTGCTTCCCTTTGCAGAATGAAGGATTCTTCGCCGGTTTTGAAACGAGTCCCCAGCGCAGGCAGCCGAAATTTATCTACTTTGCCCACAAGCCGGTTTCCGAAATCGTCCAATCCCACGCGGACGCGGCCGCCGTATTCCAGCCTGGCCCAGCCGTGCCCCTTGTGAATGTAGTAGTCCCTCGGAACCAGAAAACCATGTGCGTTCAGATACTGCGGCGGCCCGAACAGAGTGTGGTCCACCTGTATCATGTCATCCAACATTTGATCGTACGGACAATCTCCGCATTCGTAGTTGCGTGCGCACATTTTGTTCTGAGGCGCACGTCCGGTAAGAGCGTGGCGACAACGCTGATCCTGAACCGGTAGATCGAACATCTTTGTGTCCCACCCGGCCTCATGGGATTCCAGAGACATCTTGCGAGCCATGCCTTTGTCGAACGCGCAGGTTGTGCAGTCGAACGCGTTATCGCAATACTTGGTGGGCACTACCTTAGCCCGCATCCAGATACACTCCTTTTCGGAGAAGTTGAACCCGGTGGGCGCGCTTCTCTTTTTGACTGTCGTTGCCATTGATAGCCTCCTTTGAAGGTATTCTCTTCAGGTTGATCGGTTCCTTTTGTCTAAAATCTAGTGTCAAAGGCTTTACAACAGCGTCCGTGCCTAATCTGGCCGTGGAATTGAACCGTTGGGCCGTAACGGCCGATCGGAGCAGGAGTTGCCCCGCAGATTGCTCTCAAGCAGCCTTAACCGATATTTCTTGAAGGTTGGGAAGATCTTGGCGACTGTGAACAACATCGTCGAGCATCTGATCAAAAGGACAGGTCCCGCATTCATAGTTTTGAGCGCACATTTTGGTCCGGGGGGCCTTGCCTGTGAGGGCGTGAACGCAGAGCTGTTGTTCCGCCGCCGGTTCGAATATCCTTTCAACTTGCGCGGTTGCCATGACGGGCCTCCTTTTGCTTGAGAAAATGCTGTTGATAGTCTGACGGGTTTGCCTTCCCGTGATTTCCGTCTGTCGCCCATTAGTAAAGCATCATTCGTGCCAGGTCCGGTCTCTGGCACCTATGTATGGATAATAACATGATAATATATGAGGCGACCGTTTCGCACTTTGGGAATGTTGGCATGGCGAAACACCACACTACGGTGTGGTCAAGTTCATCTGGCGGGCATACCTATGGGATATAACAATATCTTAATGCCTATTGGAAAAAACCACAGCAGGTGCAGCGCAAAACCACAGCTAAGCTGCGGATCAAAGGAAGATGGCAGGAGACAAACGGGGAGCGCGTAGGGGAAAATGAGGGGAGGAAAGAACCTGGAGTGGTCCTCGAAAGGGTTGTCGTCATACGTAATGCATATCGGCGCGTGATTTGCATTGGTGGGACAGGCTTTCCATATTGCCCCCACGTAAGTAAATTGCTGGTTCCCAGGCGGAGCCTGGGAACCAGAACTCTAAAGTTGTTTTCCTTTTCCGTGACTATTTTCCGTGAACCACTCTAAAAGCCTGTATTGCGCGTAATTGCAGAGCAGAATTACCGAATCATGTGAGATTTCCGATCCCGATTATCCGACCCTTTTGTCATCTTCGGGTAAGATTTCACACCTTCTCAAAAATGTGAATTGTCATTGATGCTTCCTCGAACCCGAGTGTGCCGCCACCATTTTCCGTAAGTCCTAGACGGGCTCTTTCCACCTGGCGTTTGCCCGCTTCTCCACGAAGCTGCGTGACGATCTCGTGAATCTGGGCCAGCCCCGAAGCCCCGATGGGATGGCCTCTCGACTCCAAGCCTCCACTCGTGTTGATCGGAAGCCTACCTCCTAGCTTTGTGGCTCCAGATTCCGCTAAGAGCCCTCCTTCCCCTTCACGACAAAAACCAAGCATTTCGGTCTGATGGAGTTCACCGTAGGCCGTTGCATCGTGTACTTCAGCCACATTGATATCTTCAGGGCCTACTCCTGCAATCTCGTAGGCTTTACGGGAGACCCTTTTACCTATGTCCTCGCCCTCAAGTCCCCGGTCGGTTCCCGAACCGAGAACTGACGCCCGTACACGTACCGGTCTCGCATTTGCAAGTTTCTTCAGGTAGTCCTCAGAGCATAGGATGGCCGACGCGGCCCCGTCGCCTACAGGAGCGCACATAGGGCGTGTGAGGGGATAGGATACCGGCTTGTCAGCCAATACCTCTGCAACCGTCATATCTTTCTGAATCTGAGCCAAGAGATTCAAGGAGCCGTGAAAATGATTCTTCGCGGAGATGACTGCAAGCTGTCTCTGAGTAGAGCCATATTTGGACATGTGCCATCGAGCACCCGCAGCGTACATGTCCATAAAGATGCTGCGGCCTTGGCCGGCAGCTTGCTGTTCCGGAGGAGGCTGAACAGCAAGCCCCTGCACCGCGGACAACATGGTCATGACCTGATTATTGAAGTTTACGACGTCCATGCTGCTCATAAAGGATTTGAGAGAAAGCTGCTTATCGACGTTTGCCAATTTTTCCACTCCGAGAGCCAAACCGACATCATACAGGCCGGATGCCACGCTCATCCAAGCCATGTGAAAAGCTGTGGATCCACCAGCGCAAGCGTTCTCGACGTTCGCGATCGGTATCTTCTGGATACCAAGAGGGAACAAGAGAACTTGGCCTTTGATGGAATGCTGACCCTCAAATAATCCCCAATAGCTGTTTGACACGTACGCAAACTGAAGGTCTCTTTTTTCAATGTCAGCGTCTTTGATTACCAGATCGATTGCCTCCGCGGCCATATCCTTCATCGTGCGTTCCAAGTACTTGCCGAATCGGAACATGCCGACCCCGATCACATAAACATCTCGCATGTGGTTTCTCCTGAACGCCCTTTCCGTGAGGTCGTCGTATTTGCCCGGATCAGGATCGCGGATACGTTTCTATGATTTTATGCCCTGCTGCGATAGCCAATGTTTGGTTGGAACCGTCTTCGATCAGTGTGGCCCGTGCATCTCTGAATAGTTTCTCGATGAGATATTCCTTTGCCATACCGTTGCCACCAAAGAGCTGTATCGCCTCATGAGTGTTCTGGAAGGCTGCTTCAGTGCCTTGAATTTTGGCCATGACCGAGTATTCTTCAGCCGGAGTCGATGTATTTTGGTTGTATTGATAGGCGGCCCTGCTCATCATACGGCTCGCTTCGACCCTCCTCAGCATGTGAAACAGAGTCATTCTCACGTGAGTGTATTCTATGAGCCGCTTTCCTCCTTGCACCCGTTCCTTGGCATACGTCAGCGCCTCGTCGAACGCAGCTCTGGCGATACCGGTGCCGAGTACTCCCATAAGTGCCGTTGTAGTTGACAGAGTTGTTTCCAACATTGCCTCGTAGGCTTCCGGAGGTGCAATCATATAGGATTTGGGAATGCGAACATTGTCGAAAAATATCTCGCCTTGATTGAGGTCACGTTGTCCAAGCTTGTTGAGCGGTTTACCTTTAGATACTCCCGGCAGGTCCAGAGGCACAACGAAAATCCCTCCTCCAGCGTGTCCCGCGGTAGGATCGACCTGGCAATAAAGCGCACAATGGGTCGCAATAGTGCCGCCGGAAACCCATGACGACTTCTGACCGTTGACCACCCAGTCGTCTCCATCCAACCTAACGCGGCAATTGGCACCTATGGCAGGATCACAAAAACTGGGGTACCCCGGAAGGAGTGTATCTGAACCATGATCCGGTTCGGTGATCCCCCAGCAGCCTCTGATGCTGGCGTCGCTGCATTCGCAGAACGGCACGATGATATTGTCTATGAGTTCGTCTTCCGGGACCATACTAGCTACAAAAGCGGGAAATGCCGCCACGGCAAGGAGGACGGCAAGCCCGGCGCTGCCCCAAGAGAGTTCCTCCATAATCAGCGACTGCTGCAAGGGGGTAACATTCATTCCACCATAGGATTCAGGAATCAAGATAGTATGGTAACCAAGTTGGTAGGCTTTCTTCATGAAGTCCCACAAAGGGGATTCGGGAGCGATAACTTCCTCGGGGGTCATGGCGTCCAGTTGCACGGAAACCGGTCGCATGACCTCTCTGGCGAACCGGTTTGCCGCCTTTTTCAACGCTATGTCCTCTTCGGACAAGTTGAAATCCAGATCCAAGAAATCCATCGTTGACCTCCCTGACTACTGGTCGGATTGTTCCTCTGACGGGGCTTTCTCGTCTGTCATGTACCGAGCGGCCACAGCGTCGGCATGCTTGACGACGACCTCGGGGATTTGTTCATAGAGGACTTTCTGCAGGACTTCCATCGCATCCTCTGAATAAGCGATATTCAGGAATTCCGGAGGCGCCCACCAGTCCTGTTTCGTCTTGTACATGGGGTTGCCGCTACCGGGGAAGCCGGCAAACATCGTGGGAATGCTCTTCATCATGTCCATTTTGTCCGTCTCATACGACATGACTTTGCGAACCTCGGTCCTACTGAAGTAAACGCTTTCTCTAGGAGGCCCCAGTGCAAGCCCGAGTTTGACGTCCGAATCGGGCAGGTAATTCAAAGCCTGCAACGCAAACCCCAGGGACCCCATGATCCGGTTGTCAACCTTGTACTGCCAGGCGGATGCGCACGCCCAATCGCACGCTATGGCATAATCGAGGATCTTCCAGTTGCAGGAAGGTCCGCCCAACTGACCTCCGCCTCCAAGATCTTTGCTGTACGCGTTGAATTCTGCGCACGTGTCGAAACCGCAGGCCCCGCAATTCCAAGCTAGATTGGAGCGATTCACCTTAGCGCCAATGTTGATAATAACCGGCGATTCTCCCTTTTCGTAGCATCCTTTGATCGTTTCGTAGTCCCACTGGATGTAACGGACCACTGGAGCCAGCGGCTCCAAGATCTCGATTATGGGTATCAAGTCTTCTCCCCAGATGATCTCAGCCTCGATAACTGTCTTGCCGGTGATCTGGGGCGCCTTATGGATGGCAAGCACGATGCTTTTGGCTACTTCCAGAAGGTGTTCCTGATAGTAGTCCCTACCTATAAGGTGTCCCATTACTCGCCCTCCTTTTCAGTATTCTGCGGTTTGGGTATCCATCTCCGGTAATCGAATCCACGGATGATTCGGGCTGTCTGGTATATCTTCCGAGCGTTGTCCAGAACCTTGTCCATGTTTATAAGGTGGTAGTCCACGTTGACGTCCACATACGGGTTCTTGGACTTAGCGGCCACCAGTACTCCGACGACCATTCCGGAATTCGGGCAGTATCCCATCTTCTGGCCCGCCATTCCTGCGCTTGCAAAGGGCCTTGCATCCACCATCAGGGTGTGTGCCGTCCACAGGGCGCTCCCTACGGCATAGCCCAAGTCGTCCACCCTGGCAGTGCACAGAGGACCGTTAATCATTCTAGGGGAAGAGCGATCGGTAATATCTACGAGTCCGCAACGGTGAGTCTTCTTTTCGTAGAAATAGCCGCAGTCCAGACCTCCGCCACACATGCCGCATCCAGCGTCCAGAGGAGTTTCATGACATCTCGTATTTCCTATCAATACGAGAACATCCGAATCTCGGACCATGACCGCTTCATACAGGAAAGGCTCTTTCCAGTTCTGATTCTTGTGAGCGATCTCCTCCACGGTGCGAGCGACTGCTTCCAATTCCTCCTGACCGTAAACCAAATGACCTTCTGTTTGTGGAACACCTCCCGCAGCAGGAGCCGTCAATGCTGAGTTGAGCATGATCCGAGCGGCTTCCAGCACTCCTTTTTTTCGGCGAATGTCCTGAGGAGACCATGGCGTCCATTCGCTTACGTGCTCTTCGCCATGGAAATCGAGATCTTCGACGTATTTGCGCATACTGTCACCTCATTGCTTGAGACTGATTTCACCATCGCAGTCTTAACGAAAATCCTCGAACCGGTAAACGTTGTCCCCTTGTTTCTGGAAAATCTCCATCAGGAGTCGGTCCAGGTTCTTTTCTGAGACAGTTTTAGGTATCTCGCTCACCACCTGAAGGTAGGAAGGGACGAAGTTCCCAGATAGTTTTTCGACGCAAAGCCTAAAAACCGATTCGGGGTCGATCTCGCCGCCCGCCACGGGAACCACGGCGGCCACGATGTCGCTCTCACCCGGAGCGCCCGATGTGGCGGGAATCCCATACACGCATACATCAGTCACCTGTGGATGTTCTGCCAAAACCGCTTCCACATGCTGGGGCATAATGAAGTCACCCGATCGCCGCAGGCCGCCGCCCTCGCGATAGTCAAAAAAGAACCAGCCATTTTCGTCCCTGTGACACTTGTCTCCGGTTCGTAACCATCCCCCACGTGTCTTCTGTTTTGAGGCCTCCTTCTTACCCAGGTATTCCACTTCCGCTGGTTGGCCAACTGTACGACAAATCAGCTCTCCCAATTCTCCCGGCTCGGATTCCGTCCCGTCGTCTCGGACAACCTTCATCTCCATTAAGCCTTCAAGAGGCTTGCCGAAGGATCCTACCGGGCCGACATGAGGTGGTTTGTGGGCAAAGCCCCCTTCGATGGCACCGTACCATTCATGGATCAGGACATTGAAGCGATTCTCAAAAGAAACCCATATATCTCGAGGTGTACCGGCGCTCAACACGAGTCTCACCGGATTATCGGCATCATACGGTTTCTTAGGCTCGCTGTAGATTGCCATCATCATTCCGCCCAGCAGAGAAAACGTCGTGCAGCCGTACTCGCGGCAGATATCCCAGATGCGGCTTTTTGTGAACGTCCGGCTGAAAATGGAGGGAATTGAGAGCAGCAGTGAAGGAATCAAGGTCACTGCTTGAGCATTTCCGTGGGCCAGGGAGAGACCCGTGTAAAGCGTGTCCTCAGGGCTGTACTGCCATACGAACTTGGCCAATTGACTGAAAAGCGCCAATCGCGCCCCTTTAAGGACTACCCCCTTGGGATCACCCGTGGTCCCGGAAGTATAGATGATCTCGATGGGGGCATCGAGCACATCGTTGCGCCGGTCCGGCGGCGGCACTTCCGACCCTGCCAGAATCTCGGTCATATTTGGGTACTTATCAGTCATTGGGACATCAACGCCCGCCTTGTAAGTGACGCCGACCACTTCGATGTTCCGAAGCGCGGTGAGCGATTCGGTCACGCTATCCATGAATTCACTGGAAAAAAGGATCCCTTTGGACCTGGAATCGCTCAGCACATACTTTAGTCTTTCACCCTTGGTGCGAGGATCGATTGGGAGCAAAATAGCTCCGATGACTGTTGCTGCATACAGCGAATAGATGAACTCGGGGTGGTTTTTCATGACCAAAGCGAACGCGTCGCCTTTCCCTATCCCAATTTCCTGCAATCGCCTGGCGATTTTTCTCCCTTTGATCACAATGTCCGCGTAAGTAAGAACCTCCTTCGGGTACTCTCCGTTCTCGAAAGTCACAACATTGAAATCAGGACGATCTTCCGCTTTGCTATCCAAATCGTAAGCAATGTGTCCAGGCACCTTGCTTTCAGCCATAGTAAATCTCCTCGTTCTTAGAACGCCACCAATCCACGTCAGCGTGGGACGAGGCCATGTCTCGAAATTTGATGTTTGCGTGCGGTCACGATGTAGGGAGGCCGAATTGACGGCAGAAATCAGGATATTTCTCGTAGACCTGTTTCAGAAAGGGCAGCATCTTCAGCACCTTGGGAATAGGCCCTTTGGATTTAATCTTTCTCGTGGCCAATGCAACCGGTAGACTTATCTGTTTCAGCCAGAACTTGTGGGTCGTATCACCGGACAACTCCATGGTAATGACCGCGGGCTGGTTGGCTTCGTCGCCGGTGAGGACCTTATCGTGCCCAACCCACAGATACCCCTTTGGGTCAGTTAGGACGAACTTGTAGCTTATTTCGTACTCTTTTAGCTTTGAGCCTATCTCGGTCTCCTTGACCATGTAGCTCCAAAGGGCTCCAAGCACCTCATACATCTGCTGGGTGTCTTTGAACACAGGCATGATTTCCTCCGTTTCTCGATTTGTTGGAATCGCTTTTCTGCACAGCGCCGGCGGCATGAAATGACCGACTTCCTATTCACCTTCTTTCGTGGATGGAGAGCCTAGACAAGAGCAACAGGGTTATTTAGCTAGTAGAGAGAGCAAAAGATGTGCCGAAATAAATCAGGTGTAAGATATTGATTTCGTTGGTCGCTGCTTTCGATTTCTCCAGTCAGTGCCGATATCGCGGCACTTTGTGTCTAAATGCCGCCATTTCCTGTTGGATGCTGCCATCCTCCATGCTAACTTCAGCATGCGACCCCAGATATAACCCTAGCGGAGGTGAACCATGAATTATCCGATTCCGCCCGATTCCAGTTACAGTCTGGAAGCGTCGCGACTGGAGCGGGAATTGGCCCAAAAGGCACTGGAAACCGGAGACCGAGAAGTCGCGTGGAATCGACTATTCGGGGTCTTGGTTCGGCTCTCCGCCGCGTCGCGATCTTCTGAAAGCGATACGCTATTAGTATCGACCAGCTTGGAACTATCCGACCTCGGTTTTGTCATGGGAAAAGGCTTTGGCGAACTGACTATGTTCTTACAAAATGCATTGATCGCGGCGGATCTCTTGGGTGATCTGCGTTCTGCTGCGCTCATTAAACTCCACCTTGGCCGATTATACTATTTTGGCGAACGCCGTCAGGAAGCGATGGCAGTTTTCGCTGACGGCAAGCGCGAAGTCGAGGAACTCGGTGACGAAGACATCCTGACCAGATCCGGCGAGTTCCTTGGGCTGTATTATTTTGTTCAGGGGCTCTTTTCTGAGGCAGTAATCCATTTCGAGCGAGGAGTTAGGAGCTTCGAAAGTGCGAAGAGCAATGTGGTCAGCAATCCGTCGGCCCCTCTTTGGTTAGGATACTGCGCAGCTTACATGGGGGAATTTCATCGCGCCATAGGAATACTTGATTATTACCGACGCATTTCCCTGGAAAAACAGGATCGATCTCTCGCCGCAACGATCAGGGCAGCCTTGGGCATAGTGTTGCTCTTGGCCTCCAAGAGAAGCGAAGCAGCGCATCATCTTGCAGGGGCACTTCAAGAGGCTATCCAAACGAAGAACGCTTTAGCTCTCTATTTCAGTCGAGGAGGGCTTGCCTACCATCATATTATTGAGGGGCGAGTAATGGAAGGAAGAGAATTGCTGTGTCAGGCCGTGTCGGAAGGCGCGAAAGCCGGTCTGATTCGACAATACGCATCGCCCGGTTTTCCGGAAATGCTATTTGAACTTCATCGATCAGGACTTCCACCCATCCTGGAGATGAATTTTAACGATGAAATTCTCAGAATCTTGCGGGAACCAAACATCCATCTGCGCGGAGTAGCTTATCGATTAAGGGCCATGGAGAGGGCCAACTCGGGAGCGCAGGCAGACGAGATTTTGGCTGATCTGGAGTCGAGCGAAGATTGCCTTATACGAGCGGGCGCTCCGGTTCAGCTTGCCAAAACCAGACTGGAGATAGCCCGCCTGAAATTGAGAACAGGAGAACACGAAGCTGCCCGCAGATTGGCCCAAAAGGCATGGGTAGAATTGTCAGGTAGAGACGACGGGCTTTATCCGGATGACCTGCGACATTTGGTGACAGTGCCGGACAGTCCCTTGAATGCACGAACTCAGGGGGAGTTCCTGTCCCGGTTCATCGAAATCATCCAGGAACTTATGCCCACGGCGGATTTGGATACATTACTGGCTCGTGCAGTCGTGGCCACGAACCGTTACTTTGGGGCAGAACGGGGAGGAATCTTCTGGTTCAGGCGCGCGGGCCGACAGCCGAGTCCCGTTTTGCGCGCAGCATGCAATTTGAGCCAAGGCGATGTGGAGTCCAAGGATTTTCGATCAAACCTGGCGTTGGTGTTCAAGGCGTATCGGGAAAACTCTCCTCAGGTTCTCCGTCCGGCGGCATCCGGCAACCCGTCCTATCGGCAAAAGGCTGTGCTTTGTCTTCCGTTCAACGTCGAGGGCGCAACGCGTGGCGTACTCTATCATGACAATTCATATCTCGACGGATGTTTTGATTTTCTGGACTCAGACCAGTTAATCCACATGGCGCGATATTTGAGCACGTACATCGCTCATGTTCACAGCCATTGCCTTCGGTTGGAAACGGCGGTATCTCAGAAATCGGTCTATCTCGATCAGCCCGACAGCAGAGAAATTCTCACCAGAAGCCCTGCCATGACGAAAATCCTGGTCATGGTCGATCAAGTGGCGGCCTCGGAAAGCACAGTGCTTATATCGGGTGAAACCGGAGTCGGCAAAGAACTCCTGGCGCACAGAATTCATAAGATGAGCCGCCGCTATAACCATGCGCTGGTGACAGTGGATCCCACCACGATCCCGGAGAATCTAGTCGAGAGCGAACTCTTCGGTTACGAAAAGGGTGCTTTCACCGGTGCGGATAGGCAAAAGAAGGGTCTCATGGAACTGGCGCACCAAGGTACTCTGTTCATTGACGAGGTCGGCGAAATCCCCAAATCAATACAAGTGAAGCTCCTCCGCGTGCTTCAAGCCAAGACACTGATGCGAGTTGGGGGGACACAAACCATATCTTCCGATTTTCGTCTCGTCGCTGCAACCAATCGCGATTTACCTGAGGAGGTTGCTGCCGGCAACTTTCGAGAGGACCTGTTTTACCGCCTGAACGTTGTCCCGATTGTGTTGCCTCCTCTTCGTGAGAGAGTTGACGACATAGATCTGTTGGCTCGACACTTCCTGACAAGATATGCGGCCAAGCATAATCGTTCGCAACTCGGTCTGACGCGGGAGGACGAAGCACGATTGAAAGCATATCTCTGGCCGGGAAACGTACGCGAGTTGAAAAACGTTATTGAAAGGGCAGTTGTTCTGTCCAATGAGAATCAGTTGGCATTGGACTTGCCCGCCAAGAACAGATCCTCAGCTCGTAATCCCTTTAGCGACATGCCGACTCTCGATGAATTGCAGCGTCGGTACGTGAGATTCGTACTTGAAAAGACCCGGGGCAGGGTGGGGGGCCCTAACGGAGCGGCTAACTTGCTGGGAATGAAACGATCCAGTTTTTACAGCCGTATGAAGAAGCTCGGTATCCGGTGAGGAAACACCTAGGGGATTCTCGAAAGTAGTCACGGGAAAAGTAAATGTTTGGTCGCGACGGACATCTTGCACTGGGGACAGGCATCCTGCCCATAGGCGTTGAAATAACGAGCCTGCCCTCTGTGAGCCCTGGAGGGGCTCAATGATAGTAGCCCGGCAATTCATTGCCGGGTGGCCTATAAGCAATGATTCAATCTTCGTTCCCGAGGGGCGCCCGAAGGATGCATCCTTCGGGCGCCCCTCGGGGACAAAGAAAAGTCTCTTGGCGGTTCATTCCCGGCGATAAATCGCCGGGCTATTATCCGGATGTCCCTCCGGGACGAAGAGGACTCGAAGATTATTTTAACGCCTATGGGCATCCTGCCCGTCCATCGGCGACCGGCTGGAAGCCTGTCCCACCAATCTAGATTAGATGGAATCACACATCACGCATGACGACAATTCTTTCGAAGACCACTAGCCATCACATCTCCGTTGTGTTCAAGCCTTTTGTAGGGGCGCATCACGATGCGCCCGAGGCAACGCATGCGGTGCCGCCGCGGGGGATTCGCAAGATCGATGTCTACCAAGTTTTCTGCCTCTCATCTTCCAAAATGTGCTCAAGCGCATCCGCAAGGAAAAGCTCACAGTAATTGCAGAGATAATTCAGCTTATCGTCCAGCTCAGCCAGGTTGTTGGACGCGCGCATGACGCATCGGCCCGAGTGGCAGTGCGGGATATTAAAGGTGTGACCGATTTCATGCAACGCAACCTTCACGATCCTATCCAGGAAATGCTCTCTGGAGACCGGCTCGCCCGCCCGGGTCACGCTGAGACGGGCACTTGAAACGACGGCTGCTCGCCCCCCCATATAAGCTTCGCCAAAAACATAAGTGATGATTGGGTTGCAGATATCTTTGTCTATGATGCCGAGTACTTTGAGATTATTGCCGCAGTGATTTTCTGCAAGATACCTGATGATGGTCATCGCGTTGTATTGGTTGCGGGACCGCATGAATGCGTCCTCAGGAATGGGCATGGCATCCCATATATCTATGGGGAGCCTCAATATACCCTGAAGGCTATCCGCGACGACGCGCAGCACATCTTCGCCCACCTTGCCGAGGGGCACTACTGCGATAAGTCCTTTTACGGCCGATGTAGATGGAGGCACTTCTTCCGCCTGCACATGATGAAATCTAAGAGGAACTTGCGTCAGTCAATCTAGATCTGAGAACGTTCGAGACCATATTTGCGGATTTTCTTGTGCAGGGTGGTCCGATCCACTTGCAGAACCTTCGCAGCGTGGCTGATGTTCCAGTCCTCTTCCTCGAGAATCTGTCGAATATGAGCTATTTCGGCCTCTTCAAGCGACCGCGGAGAGAACGCGGGTGCAGCGCTAGCACCACCGGGATTGAGGTAGGCAAAACTTTCTTCAGCAAGAACCCGCTTCTTGGCAGTCACAACTGCGCGTTCCACAACGTTTTCCAGCTCGCGGATGTTCCCCGGCCAGTCGTAGTCCAAAAATATTTTCATTGAATCATCACTTATGGAATCCACTTCCCGGTTAGTCTCCCGGGCAAAGCGCTTAAGGAAGAACGTCGCGAGAAGTGGAATGTCCTCTTTTCGCTCCCTTAACGGGGGGACCCGAAGTGTTATTACGTTTATGCGGTAAAAGAAATCTTGCCTGAACGAGCCCTGCGCGGCTTGCTGCGCGAGGTCCCGATGCGTAGCGCTTATGAGCCTGAAATCAGCTTTAATAGGATCGACGCCTCCGACGCGGCGGAAAGACCGATCCTGCAAGACCCGTAGCAGATCGACCTGCATCTTGGGGGTTATCTCGCCCACCTCGTCCAGAAACAGGGTCCCGCCCTCGGCTACTTCTATCAAACCTTTCTTAGGCCGGATGGCTCCGGTAAAGGACCCTTTTTCATGGCCAAAAATTTCGCTTTCCATGAGGGATTCCGGGATTGCCCCGCAGTTGATTGGAACGAAAGGTCCCCCCATTCTTTTACTATTGGCGTGGATTGCCCTGGCGATGAGTTCTTTTCCCGTACCAGTCTCTCCCAGGATAAGCACTGACGACTCGCTGTTTGCAATCTCCAGGAGGGTATCGAACAACTGAATCATAGATGCAGATCGGCCTATGATTTCATCCGGCCCTGCCCAACAGCGGGAGACTTCACCGCGGAGGTACTGAGTCTCTTCAAGGAGCCTTTTGTGTTCGAGAAGTTTGGCCACTAACAGGCCAAGCCCCTCCGGATCGAACGGTTTGACCAGAAAATCGTTGGCTCCGAGCTTCATAGCTTCGACCGCATGTTCCACGGTTCCATAAGCTGTGATGATGACAACCACCGTTGTCGGAAAGAATTTCTTCACCCTCTCCAAAAGGCCGAAACCGCCCATGCCGGGCATCTTTATATCCACAAACAGAATGTCGTAGAGATTGCCTTCCATCAGATCCAGGGCCTGCTCTCCCGATTCGGCCCTGTCGACGGTTGCCCCTTCCTTCTCCAGCCAAGCAGCCAGAGATTCCCTTACGATTAGTTCATCGTCCACCACCATGAATCTATTTTTGCGGCTCATGAGCGGATCAATGCCTCCTCAGCGAAGAAAGTCTCAAGAGGCCTTGGGCTTCGGGATCTCTCTGACGATGGGGAAAGTAAGGACAAACCTGGTGCCCTTACCCTCTTCACTTTCCACGGCAATGGCGCCGTCATGCTGCGCAACAATGCCATAGACCACGCTCAGCCCGAGGCCCACACCTTTTCCATCTTCTTTGGTTGTAACGAACGGTTCGAAAACGCTTCTTTGGACCTTTTTAGGTATTCCGCAGCCTGTGTCGCTCACACTTATGGTAATGTGTTCCTTATCAGGACCCAATTTCACATTAGTGGAGATTGTCCCCCCGTTAGGCATGGCCTCGACGGCATTAAGAACCAGATTCAGCACAGCCTGCTTGACGTGATCTCGATCCCCGTACATGGGAGGAAGGTGTTCGGCTATTTCGCGCCTGAGAGTTATGCCCTGAAGCTCCATGCGGTTGCCCGTGAGCAGAAAAATCTCTTCTAAGAGAGCATTAATGTCAAAGAAGTCTTTTTCCATCTCACCCTGGCGGGCAAAAGAAAGTAGGTTCCGGAGAAGCTGTCCGCATCGCGAAGATTCGGATGCAATAAGTTCCAGATAGCGACGGAATTTCTGCAGCTCTTCCGGCGGAAGATCATCCCGATTCAGAGAGCTTCTCATGAGTTTGGAGAAGGTAAGTATTCCCTGAATAGGGTTGTTGATTTCATGGACTGCGGCGGCTGCTAGCTTTCCCAAGGCTACCATCTTGTCTTGCTGTAGAAAGTGTAAGAAATTTTTTCGGATACTCTCGGCCTGACGATCCAGCACCGGCGTCATTACACGGGTTACATCTTTCCAAACCACAAGGACACATTTTTTCCCACGTTCGTCTTCTTTCAAGGGATACGCGCTGACAGTGAAATATCCGACTGTCCCATCTGCTCTTATCTCTTCTCGGACATGATGTGCCGAATGTCCGGTTTTCAACACATCCACCACGGGGCATTTGCTCCCTTTTTCATGACAGGGTTCCAGATACCGATTGATGACCCAGTGGCAAGGCTTGCCGATACACTCTTGTTTGGACATTTTGGCCCTGGCAAGAATGTCATTGGTGATTTCAAGCACCTTGAAGTCCTCGTCGATCACCTTGATGCTGATCTCGGAACCGGCCATGAGGACCTCTTTGATTAATTCCACAGTCTTCAGCTTATTCTGGGTTTTTCCCAGTTGACCCGAGACATTTTTCAGCGCTCGGAACGCGTTTAGGGCAAAAGAGTCGAGAATTCGAGTACCGGGCGGAATAATCTTTGTGAGTTGCTTGCGCAGGCGATGATCGTCCGAGGTTATGATCAAGAGGTCCGGAGTCTCTTCTGCGATGGGCTTTGTATAATCGTGAAACACGCGAGTGTCCGGGCCGGGTTCAAATCCCTTGGGAAGCTTCTTCCGGCCCCAATAGACTATTCCGATGAGCCTCAAAGTGAATCCCATGATAGCCAGTGAATCCAAAATGTGCGGGGCCCCTTCCAGGGCTTCCTCGCCGCCTATGATGAGAACGCTCAGGGACTCTTCTGAAGGCACTTGGGGGAACGCGTCCTTTATGTGGCTGTCCGGCCTTTGGTTCATCGTTCCATGCACCTGTTCAAGAAGATTTTAGCATACACGTCCTGAAGCAAGTAGTGCGCACGTAAGGTTAGGACTCCAATTGCCTGCTACCAGAGTTCCTGCGTCCAAGAACTTAATTTCATGCTTTCTACTAAGAAAACGTTCGGGACCGCCCAAGGAAGTACGTATCAGATAATGGACCCAATAGCTGTGTTATACTCTGAAGTGATTGACTACAATAGCATATTGGCGGTCCCTATGAATGCTCGCAATGGAAAAACAATTTGGCTTACCGGGTTATCGGGTTCGGGAAAATCCACGCTTTCTTCCGCGCTGAAAATGGTGCTCGAATCGAGAGGCGGCTCGGTTGTGCTCCTCGATGGAGACGCTCTGCGCGCCGGTCTGAATAGAGATCTCGGATTCTCTGCCTTGGATAGAGCTGAGAATATTCGCAGGGTAGCAGAGGTGGCTAAGATCTTATGTGATGCCGGCCACATAGTGGTGGCAGCATTTATCACTCCTCTGGAGAGTCTGCGCCAGGCCGTCAGAGGGTTGTTTGGGCCGGATACATTCGTCGAAATCTTTCTGGACTGCCCTCTTGCAATCTGTGAGAGTCGAGATCCGAAAGGTCTATATTCTCGCGCGCGCAAAGGCGAAATTGCCGAGTTCACCGGTATTTCCTCTCCTTTCGAACGGCCCTCCGCGTCCGATCTCATCGTTCCCACAGGAGACCAGGAAGTTCAAGAATCCTTGAGCTTGATCCTCCGTTTCCTAGAGGCTCGCTTTCCTCATCTGTCGGGGAATTGTACCCACCGGGGGGGCGCGTCGTCACGCGAATCTCATCGCAAGGTTGCGGTGATCGGACTCGACTGCGTTCCGGCCTCGCTAGTTTTTGAGGAATGGGGCCGTGATCTCCCGACTTTGCGTGCCTTGATGGAACATGGGGTCTGGGGGTCTCTTAGATCCACTGATCCCCCCATCACCATTCCGGCCTGGACTACCATGACAACAGGTAAAGACCCTGGAGAACTGGGCGTGTACGGGTTCAGGAACCGCCAAGGGAACGACTACCGAGAAATGGCGATCGCCAACTCCAGCCACGTCCAGGTACCCAGAGTTTGGGACTATCTTGAAGACGTAGGCAAGTCGTCAATTCTTCTGGGGATACCCCAAACTTATCCGGCGCGACCCCACAGGGGTATTACGGTCCCCGGCTTTCCTGTGCCGGCTCAGTGCTCTGAGTTTACTTATCCGGCCGAACTGGCCGCGAAGCTCCCCGGCATCGCTGGTGGAGAGTACCTGCCGGATGTAAAGAATTTTAGAGACAAAACCGAAGAGCGTCTCTTATCCGATATCTATAGCATGATGGATCGCCGATTTCGCGTAGCTGCGGACTTATTGATCCACAAGTCTTGGGACTTCTTTATGATGGTTGAAATTGCGCCAGACCGACTACATCACGGGTTCTGGAGATACTTGGACCCGAATCATTCAGATCAGAATCCGGCATGCCCTTATGGGGACGTAATCAAGGATTTCTACAAGTGTCTCGACTTTCGCATAGGTTCGCTATTGGCATTATTGGACGACGACGCCACAGTAATGGTCGTCTCGGATCACGGAGCGCGAACCTCTCTCGGCGGAGTGTGCATAAACGAATGGTTGATTCAAAACGGGTATCTTCATCTACTCACCCCACCCGCCTCGGAAGTCCGGCTCGTGCCGGATATGATCGACTGGTCTCGCACAAGGGCTTGGAGCGAAGGCGGATACTATGCGAGAATCTTCCTCAACGTCAAAGGCCGAGAGCCTGAGGGAATTGTCGAGCCATCAGACTACGAGGCGCTACGCCAGGAACTGGCAGTCCGCCTTCAGCTAATGCCCGGTGACAATGGGGATCCACTTACAAACTGCGTTCTTAAACCACAGGAGATTTATCGGGCTTGCCGAAACGTGCCGCCCGACCTTATGGTCTATTTTGATAGCCTGAGCAGACGTTCAATAGGTACGGTGGGACACGGCGAGATACTGCGCCCCAAAGGCTCAGCAGGACTGGATGATGCGAATCACGACCCTGAGGGCATCTTCATCGGCGCTCGTATGCGCGACCTCCGAAGGGGAACAAGAAAAGGGAAGCGTATCGAAGAAGCTTCGTGCTTAGACATCACGCCAACCATATTGCAGCAGTTTGATTTGCCGGTGCCGACGGAACTGCGAGGCAGAATCATCCAATTCGGGGAGGACGAAGAAGCAAGGAAGGCCAGCCGTATGGTAGCTTCAAGTTTGTCTAACATGGGGGAACCGACTCGAAATCCCGCTGACATGACGTCTGGATACAGTCCGGAAGAAGAAGAGATCGTCAAAGCGAGACTGATAGAACTCGGCTATATTTAGCCACTCATTTTGGAGGCTCGTGACCGATTTGTGCAGGGAGAGTCTGGAGGAATCCCTCAAGTGCGGCCTTTCGTCTCCGTAAATTTGTTGGAAGCAATAGTGAAAACTAGATCAAGGTTTGCCTTTTTCTTAATTCTGGCGCGGATGCAGCATGCTACCCCCTACACGTCGATCCGAGTTTGCTGCATGTGATGTATGGGCATGGCATGCTGTGCCACAGTTCTAATTACTCTTATGCCTAAATTGTGCCTCGTATTCTGGTCGCATTGCCATCATTCCCGCGCACGTGGGAATCCATTGTAGGGGCACCTCTGGTGGGTGCCCGCAAGAGGTGCCCCTACGGATCCCGGATCGGATTCCGGGGTGTCGGCATCAGGTTGGATTGCAAGCGCGCACAACATGGCCCGAAGCAAGACGCCGTATTTACGAAATCCTGTGCTAAGTGCAGTTTTCAATTCAATTCACGGTAGCGCCGAGTGATCGTCACTTATTCGTTGACGAGGGCTTTTCTTTCTTCGCAGCCTTCTCTCTTTTAGGACACTTCTCCGCCTTTGCTTTTAGCGCAGCCTCCCGAGTCGCGAACGGGCCGGCAATGTTTTTTTTGGGAGCCTTTGCCTGTTTCACGGAGCAGCGGCCCCTCGAGTCCTTTATGACGTACCACTGCTTCACTGCACTATGCTGTTTCTCTTGTTTTTCGGCAGCTAAGGCGATCACCGACGCCAGTGAAAAGATCGCCACAACGAGAAATATAACAGCATTCCTAAGTGCTTTACTCCTCATGACCCATCCTCCAAAAGTTTGAACTTAACTTAAAAACCGCTCTAACATGAATGCCCGGTGCCTGCAAGCTCAAAGTCTTCGAGTGCAAGTCAACACTGTCCCATCCCTGTCTACATTAAAGGGAATGATTTCCGCTCCTGCATCGCCCAGGGCTTTCTCCACTGCATTCCGCCGCCGGGGCGCGACCAGGGTCAACATGCATCCACCTCCGCCGGCTCCGCAAATTTTGTTGGCAAGCGCGCCCGCGGCGGATCCTGCGGCCATTATAGTATCCGTCCTGGGGGTGCTTACCCCGGGAGCAAGCATCCGACGTAGTTGCCACTCCCGATCCACCAGCGGCCCGAGGTCATCCCATTCACCGGAAAGCAGCGTCCGGCCAACCAGGCGAGCCACGTCCCTGATCCGAGTTAGATTGTCTCTAATGCGCCCAGCGTTGTCTATAAAGCCTTTGACTATCTCCCAGTTGTTCATACCGGAGAATCGGCCTTCGCCAGTGTATGAAAGGAGGATCATTTCCTCGAGTCGCTTTACCACAGCGTCCTCTTCGGAAACGGTCCGGCGAGAAAAGCCTCGATATCCAAAATCAATTAGGGAGACTCCTCCGTAAACTGCGGCGATATGGTCCTGCTTCCCCGCGGGGACCCCTATGGAGTTTGTCTCTATATTCACTGCAAGATCAACAAGATCCTTCGGGTCTTCCTTTTCCGATCGTAACTCTAGAAGTCCCCTGAGCAATGCCACCAAAAGAGCACTCGACGCACCGAGGCCCGATCCCGCCGGAGCCTCATTAAGAGTCATAATCTCCAGGCTTGACTCCGGGGGGACGGCTCGCACGGCTCTAGCTATCAGACCCAGGGGCCCGTCCGAAGGTAGACCGTCTGGAGTGCTCGCCTCCGCCGTTTCTTTTAAGTCTTCGGAAACAATGCGAATAGCTGACCCGTCGGCTTCTCTGAACGAAACGCGGCTGCTTAGAGTTATTGCCACGTTCACTGTGTACCCTCCATCCATAAGCAGATACAGCGGGTAGAGGTCCGTGGTGCCGCCGGCGAGATCAATCCGGTTTGGGGCGGTGATGATTATCTCCATTTCTAATACCCCAACTCCTCATCCAAAATGCATACAGTGATTTTTGTAAAGATAGGCTGGCGGTGGATGATACTTGTTATCCGGCATATTCTTTCCGGAGAATCACAGTCCATGCAGTGCCCGGTGTACACACAGGGTGTCTTTCTGTTGAGACTCCTGGCACGTATAGGGGCCGCAGTCTCCTCTATCCTTGCTACGGCAGCGTCGAGATCCCGAACGATCTTGTTCCGTCCCGCCACTAGCACCACCTTTGGCGGACCGAAGGTCATGGAGTTGGTTCTATTGCCGGCGCCTTCTCGATTGACTATCTCCCCCGTCATGGTGACAGCGTTCACTGAAGACAAGAAGAGGTCAGCTCTCATTTCGTTCCTGCGGCATTCCAACTCTTCTGAAGTTCCAAGCTTAAATCGCCAGTGGTCGTAAAGAGTCTTGCCCGCTTTCTCCAGCAAGTGGACTATTCCAAGGGCTCTGACCGTGTGGGTCCCGCCTATGCCCACGGTCGTGCAGTCCTTGGCTTCATCCATTATGAACTGGCAAGCTGCCTCCCGGGAAGTAAAGAATTCTGCCCCAAAGCCATGTTTCTTGAGCGACTCCAGGGTGGCTTCCACCCTGATCCTGCGATGGTCCTGAACAAATTTGTCCATAAAATTTCCCCTTTTGTTGCAATAGTTGCACCCTTTCATTGTCAACCAAGTAGTAGTTCATCACGGCCGTTCGAGCCATTTCGGGAACTTACCGGTCGCGCGCAAACGGCAGTGCTTCATAGCATTTAGGAACCCGACCGACTCGTAATGGGGATCAATCTCCATGCAACAGGTTCGTATGCTTGACAAAGCGTCGGCATGATGTGCAAAAAAGGTTTCCCCAAATGACTCGAGTCCAAGAAAATCTTCAAAAATGGTGACGGAATTTCGTAAGAGAATGTCCCTGCCGTAAACCGAAGTCCGGCTGCTTCCTTAATTGGGAACCGACGCCATTAGACTCATGTCGCAACGGGCACCATTCTTGCGGCTGAGTACCCTTGAGAAAAGGCTCGCGGATGACTTGAGGGCAGATGGAAGTTGCACGTAATCCAGATTCAACACATATTTTTCTAAACACGATCCCGTCCGGAACAACGGGAAGGCCTTCCGTACTTGGACCGGTTTTCGGGAGGAGCTTGTCCACCGTCTCCTTCATGTTCAAGTGACCAATATGATCCCCGGGGATCCTTAGCACTAGAAGCACATCACTGCGATATGCAATGTTCCAGATCCCTTCTTTATCGCGAGACGTGAAGAAAGATGGCTCATCCCAAGCTTTGCTTCGCCCTTTGGCTTTGACTTCCGCGCTGTCCAGGCCTTTCAAAAGGTAGTTTATGAGGAAAAGAACCGCCGGTTTGACAGAGACACGCTTCCTCTCAACGGAGGAATCCGTCGAAGTTTCCCCTGCAACCTTGATTCCAGGGCCTAACGGGGCCGCATTTCCGAGGGTGGCCATCAAGGAATAGGTCCGAGCCATTTCCATAGGCGAAACCGCATCGACTGCCAGAATGTGTTCCCGATTGAACACTGCTTTGATGCCGAATTCCTTAAGCAGGGTCGGAATCTTTTCGGCTTCAGAGGCAATCAGTCGCTGAATCAGTAGTGCCCTTTCGTCACGAAATGCGGCCCGAAAGGTAATTGTTCTTCCTACGGGTGAGCGAAAGAGGATCTGGGAAGTCAACGTATACTTGACTCTGTCTTCCTTATCCGGAATTAACGCAGGGATTATCATCAAGGGCAAGAAACTCTCCACGTTACCGCCGTATCCGGACCACCGGCCCGGACCAGGAGCGGCGAAAGCCTTCAAATCACCTGTAACAGGGTTCGCCATGATCAGGTGCGACCGGGCCCCGGTTTCGCCCATACGTTTCAAAGTGGCGTCTGCCCGAGCCTGGAGCAGCGGGTCGAGAGATGTGAGCACATCTTGCCGTGTCCCTGCTGGAGTCGGCAATTGGTTCGGCAAACTCTTCTTCACCAAATCCATAAATGATGCAGCCCTCACCGATGGCGCGCCGGGGTTTCTGATCTTGACCGGGCTGTGTATAGCCTCTTCGTACTGCTCACGTGAGATTTTTCCGGCCTTGAACAGAAGTCCCAGTACCATATTCCGTCGGGTTTTAGCTCGCTGTGGGTGACGATGAGGATTGATTACGCCGGGCGCGCGAATGGTAGCCGCCATTAGAGAGCATTCAGCCGCTGTCAGCTCACTGGCATCCTTTCCGAAAAGATGGCTGGCAGCTTCTCCAATTCCTTGAATAGGAAAGGGCCCCCATTGTCCAAAATAGACGCGGTTTAAGTACGCTTGAAGTATGGTCTTTTTGCTGTATATAGCGTCGGCCACCAGTGCCAACAAGATTTCATTGATTTTTCGACCCAGCGTCTTCTCTGGGGTGAGGATGGTCATACGAATGAGCTGTTGAGGTATAGTGCTTCCCCCTTGAACATAGCGGCCCGCTCGCAGATTGGTTTTGAGGGCCATCCCTATCGACAATAGATCTATGCCGCGATGGGAAAAGAAGCGCGTATCCTCTGTGAGAACAATGGCGTCCACCAACAGCGATGGAATTTTGTCCAACGGAATCGGACGGCACAACTCGGGGCGACGGTGCGGCGCAGCAATTACACTGAGAAGTTCCGGTTCGAGAACAATCCGGTTCACGTTTTCATGCGAGCGCATAAAGCGGACGGACCGGACGCGGTTCCTGTCGAGACCGATATCAACTGGACCAGTGGCAATGCCCTGGCTGACAAGGGGCGAATATTTCAGAAAAAGGCGCAGAGTGGATCCATCCTGGCACCACTGACCCGGCTTGGGCAGGAAAGAGGTGCCTCTCATGTACCCCAGCCTCGCCAGACGTTCCATGAGCCGCGCCTCGGCAATGTCGTCCCCAACCTGTAACGAGAAGGGGGCCCCGTAGACAAATATGGGCCACCTCTTCAGCTTCACCTCAAACGTCCATAGTACTATTCCCACCAGAACCAGCAAATATGCGAGCGACAGAACAAAAAGAACCCGGAGTACTCTAGTAACTATGAAAAAGACCTTTTTTGCTTTGAGAGCCAACTGGTCTTCTGCCTGATTCTGAAAATCTCTTCTGCGGTTTTGCACCCAGGAAAAGCGGTACCGCGTACGCCAGGTAACTACATCAATCCGCGACCGAGATCAACACCGGCCTTTCACCGATGCGGATGCGCCTGCAAACATGTGTCTTCCCGCAGGAGGGACCGATCGTCGTTTCAGACAGATTTCAGGAGTAGAATTAGACTGTGCCGCTTACCCCACCGGAGTCAACAAGGGCACAGAGTTGATCAAGAGGTTAATTGCGGCTCATCAACTGAACTACCGCCTGCTCCAGACCTTCTAGGGTGAGTTCAAACATGGAGAAAATGTTGGCGATTATTCCAATGGTCCTGGTCATCGGCCACAGATGCAAAGGTGTCGGGTTGAGCCACACCGAATGGCGAAATGTCTCGACCAACAAGTTGAGGCGATCGATGCTCGGAAGCCCGCTGCGTTCTTCGATATGTATGGACCCGTCTGTCGCCATCAGTTCGTAGGGGGCCATGCTTGCGTCTCCCACAACCACCAATCTCGTCTCGGGATCCCATGCAGCAAGGTCCTGCACTCGTTGAGGTTTGTACCTCCTTGGGGGGTCTTCCCACACAAAGTCGTAGATTGTGTTGTGAAAGAAGAAGGTTTTCAGATCCTTGAATTGAGACCGAGAATAATTGAACAAGGTCTGCACTACGTCCACATACGGATCCATAGACCATCCGCCGTTATCTATCATCAGGATCACTTTAAGCCGATCACGCAGGCTCCTTTCGAAGATGATTTCAATTTCACCGGCATTCTTGGTGGTAGCTCTGATGGTTTCATCGACGTTCACCCGGTCTTTAGGGCCGACAGGGATCATTCGCCGAAGCCTTTTGAGGGCCTCGCCCATTTGGGCCTGCGTCAAAGGACCTTCTAAAGCATAGTCCCGGTATCGCCTGTCCAGCGCGACCTTTATGGCGGATTTCCCCATCGATCTACCGCCCACTCGCATTCCACCCGGGTGAAATCCTGAATGGCCGACCGGGGAAGTGCCACCGGTTCCTATCCAGCGGCTGCCGCCGTGATGCTCTTCCGTTTGTTCCTTGAGTCTCTCGAGAAAGTACTTGATCAGCTCTTCGGGCTGCATTCCCCGCAACTGCTCTTGACTTATTCCGAGAGCCTGGGCCAACGCCTCCGGTTCCTTGAGCCACTCTTCCAGCAATCCCCGCGCCGCGGAATCTAAATCGATTCCGCGGAAGTCCGGTAGCTCAGCGCCCTGAAAGAAATGCGCGAACACCCTGTCATAAATGTCAAAATAACGTTCGCTTTTTACCAATATGGCTCGGGCAGTGATATAGAAATCGTCCAGACCCGCGACAAGCCCATACTGTAGGGCCTTCTGCAAGCGAAGGAACGACGTGGGGGATACGGGAACACCCGATTGCCTCAGTGTATAGAAGAAATCGACAAACATAATTTACTCTACCGGTCCCGTTCAACCGCGCAAACGTCGTCCTTGCAACAGGGCCTGCTGATAATCAGGGCTTTTTTTAAAGAGAATACCGAGAAATGGAATCTTTCCCGCCACCAGGTCCTTGGGTCTGAAATCCGGATCCTGCCGAAGGGCCCTCACCCAGTTGATGAGTTCTCTAGTGGCCGGCTTCTTTTCAATTCCTTGGAATTCGCGGAGTCGATAGAAAGTCTTCACGCATGCATCAAGGATCTCTTTGTCCAGATCCGGAAAGTGGACACGAATAACCTGTCTCATCATGTCGGGCTCAGGAAACGCAATGTGATGGAAATTACATCTCCCCAGAAACGGATCGGACAGATCTTTCTTAGCATTAGAAGTAATAACAATTACCGGCCTCGTCTTGGCCTTAACCGTTTTGTCAATTTCCATTATGTCGAATTCCATCTGATCGAGGACGTCCAGCATATCGTCCTGGAAGTCGGTGTCGGCTTTATCGATCTCGTCGATGAGCAACACCACCTTTGTTTCGGAGACAAAAGATTGACCAATCTTGCCCATCCTAATGTAATCCTCAATATTACTCACGTTTCGACTTGAATCGCCAAATCGGCTGTCGTTAAGACGTGTTAGGGTGTCGTATTGGTACAGGGCGTCGACAAGCTTCAGACTGGACTTGACGTTCAACACAAGAAGCGGCATGTTCAGGCTTTCAGCGATTGCATGCGCTAGCATCGTTTTTCCCGTCCCGGGTTCTCCCTTGAGAAGCAACGGCATTTCCAGGGCCATAGAAATATTAACAATCCCGGCAAGCTCCGCATCCAGGACATATTTTGATGCACCGGTGAAGACAGATCTACTGGAATGATCGAACATAAACTGTGGGTCCTCCTGTTTCTTAAATAGCCTGATATCAAAAAGCTTTCCAAACACAGCGTGCAGTCCCCGCACAGATGTGACGTTTGGGCCGACGGCAATAGGCGTTGAAACTCTAATTATATACTTTTAGCTTTACAGCCGAACGGAGTCAATACCAACCCGAGGTCTTGGCGTTTGTTCCGTGTGGCAATGTGCTGAGGGAGGAATGTCCCCGGCCACCATGACGCCCTTCTGCCGAACAAAAGAGTGACGCCAGTGCAAAAAAGGGATTTTGTGGCCGCCCTAGTCCGGCCAGTGCTAGGCCCGGCATGTCTCGGGCCCGCACACGCGCGACAGCAGCGATTTTTCACTTGACAATCGATTTTGATGACGGCTAATCTACATCGAAACTTAGGTGGAGTTCGGCCCCCCGGTCGACCGGATCGGTTTTCGGAAAAAAAGGTTGACAAGAGGGGTCATTTCTGCAATAAGTTAAATCACATTCGGAGCTATATTTTTTGGAGGCAATCCAAATCTGGTTTTTGAGCTTCCTTTGAAAAGGATTGATGAAAGGAGGATGAGGGTATGGTCAAGAGAACTGTTGTTGTTCTCGGTATTGTGTCGCTGATGTTTATGGCTGTGGGTACTTCCTCTGCGTTCTTCGTCGGGTTTCCCGGTGAGGATGGATGCGGGGTCTGCAAGCCGCTTTACGTTCCAGTAGAGTGCCCGACGCCGGAATTCAGGACAATAGTCAAAACATGGCAGTGCAAGATCGTGGGTCCCTGCCCGGCAGCTGGTCCCGCGTGCGGTCCGTCGGCCTGTGGTAGTAGGGGATGCCCTGCTGGCATTTGCGATGCGGTTGCCAACGTGCTCGGTTTCCCGTTTGATGTTCTGTTCGGAGGCTGCGACGGCGTATATGGATGCGGCCTCGGCGGCCTCGGCGGCGGTCTGGGTGGCGATGGCCCCTGCGGTCCTTGCTACGGCCCGATTCCCTGTGCCTTTGGGGGAGTCGCCATGGCTTTGGCTGCACCCTCGGTTATGTTTGGCAGCCTTTGGTAGATCCTAAGCCTTTGCGGGCATGGATGTGTGTGAACTGTTGAGGGACCAGGATTTCTCACAGCCCGGTCCCTCTTGCTGAGAGGTTGCGGAACAAGCTCATTGCCGCAAGACCCTTCCTGAGCGAAAAAATGCTTGACAATGGGCTGTTATTCAGATAAATACAGGTAATATCAAATAAAGAGTATCCGTTTTTTTCCGGTTTAAAACTGGAAGGTCTTGAATGAAAGGAGGATGAGGGTATGGTTAAGAAATCCGCTGTAATTCTTGGAATCCTTGCGATGCTGCTGGCGCTTGGTGCGGGGATGTCCTGGGGTTACACCGTAGCAAAATGGCCTGCGCCGGGAATTCCTAATACGGTCTACTGTGGCGGTAGCTCCTGTCTGACGGGTTTGAACCCAGATGAGTATACACTCAGAGGCCCGGTTGCCCCCGCGTGTGAGCCCCCGTTGATTCCTGGGTTAATCCACTGCGCATTGAGTATTCCCTTCCGGGCGGCGGCAATTGGACTCACCCCGCTCTTTACTCGGTGCCCCGGCGAGGAATGCTGCCAGGTTCCTATGGACGGGCCCGCGTATGTCACGGCGGCCGTGCCCTGCACACCGGTTAATATCTACATCCCCCCCAAGGGTTGGTAACCGGCAGAGCGCATTTACTTCGGTATAGCTGAGAGATAGTCCGAAAGGCCGGGAGGCTTAATGTCCCGGCCTTTTTGTTTTCCCGGTCGTCCGCCTCTAGCCGCGCTGCAGCCGGTACTCGCCCTTTCCTGCCAAGCACAAGGGTAGGACGGGCGCGCATCCAACCGCGATGACCGGAGCTCTGGGGGGCCGGGACTTTCAACAGGTTGCTCTGCGCTCCGAGCCCCCAATAATCTAGTATCCGCGCGCCGGCAGCATGGGGCGCGCTCGGGAACTGACAGCCTGTGCAGGAAAGTGAGTGAACCGGCCAAGTCCCAGGAGCCGTCTATTCCGTCACCTGGCGGCAACGGGACTCTCCACGAATTCATTGAGAGTTCCGCACCTCGCAGGAAAGCAATCTATTAAATCGTGAGAGTGGAAACAAAGGTGTTCCGCGGCTTTAGTGTGGCGGAAAGCAGTGCCCTCGCAGGTGAGCTGTCGATACGAGTGCTGATTGGACTCCGGGCGAGAGCCGTGGTAATTAGTTAGAATGCAGGCCCACGACACTTCCACGGACGAGGAGCTAGCCCAAAGGGCCCAAGGTGGATCGGCGAGTGATTTTGCGGCGCTTGTTGATCGCTACACCCCTGCTGTCTACCGACTTGCCAGGGGTATTACCGGGAGTTTACAAGACGCCGAGGACGTCGTTCAAGAGACTTTTTTACGGGCTTTCAGACACATTGACGATTTCTCGCCTGCGAGAGCGCTGTTCAAGACGTGGCTACTAACCATCGCCCGAAATCAGAGCATCAATATTTTCTGCTCATTAAAGCGCCGCACCTTGAGGTTTCTCAATGAAGACGTGATAGCCGAACGAGGGGGAGGGGCACTCGATTGTCTGCTTTCCGGGAACGAGAGGGACTGTGAGAGCCTGCTGGCGCTCAAGGAGGAGTGTTCGCGTGTAGAGTCGGCACTGAAACTCCTGCCGGAACGGCAGCGAACTGCTGTGCTCCTAAAGGCCCAAGAGGACTTATCCTACGAGGAAATCGCGCTGGTTATGAAGACTTCCGTATCGTCCGTGGAATCGCTGATATTTCGGGGCCGGAAGCGACTGTTGGGCATACTAAAGGATTAATTTTCGTTGGCGCGGGATTTAGACTTGGCAAGAGGTATAGAAGAGTGGAGGGTCGATGCATGGGATGCCGCGAGTACGAAAAAGGCATATCGAGGCTGATAGATGGCGAAGCGGGAGAATCCGAGGCGGAAGCTCTGAGGAGGCACCTCGAGATTTGCCTAACGTGCAGAGGCGAATACGAGCGGATACTTGGATTGAACAGGGTACTTGCCGTCGATGAGAACTATTCGCCGCCGGCCGCGCTCGCGACCAAAATAAAGGCGGGACTGATGGAAGAAAACGCGCGCGGCCGTGAATCTAAATTCCCGGTCGCATGGAGCCGAGTGCCGCTGTTCGCCGTAATAGTACTTCTGGCCATCGGCTTGGGGGGTATTGCCGGCCGATCTGTAACGGGAATACTCACCGGCAACACATTGGCGACCAAGCTGGACTATCTTCTTCCTGATGCAGGAGACTCATTTTCCGACTTTGTTGCGGACATCGCCGTAGGGGAGAATTCCAGATGAAGAAGGCGATTCTAACGGGTGTTTTTGTTTTCTCCCTGACCCTGAATTTGGCAGTGGCCGTAACCTTGGTCCGCCATGCATGGCTTGAACGAACTCCTTCCTCGGCCCTCAAGACGGTAGCTCCTGCCTTGACAAACCAGGACGTCGAGCGAATCAGGAAACTCAGCTTGAGGCACGGGGGGCTGGCAACGATGCAAGCCAGAAATGAAATCCTCGCGAAGAATTTCGAGCTGCTGGACCTGATTGCGAAGCATCCGGCGGACACCGCCGCGGCGGAGCAGCGTATTAGTGAACTGATCGAAGCAAAAGGGAAAATAGAGAAAGACGCGCTTGCAAGAATATGTGCCATCATGGCCGCGTTGCCGCCGGAAAAGAGGCAGGCGTTTGCAGTTTTTCTAAAGAATCGATCCTGTATGATGTCGGGCATGTGTTTTGGCCAGGGCGGCTGGCGTGGCGGACGCGGCCGGCCAGGTGGCAAGGGGTCTTGTTGCCCCATGCGGCCTCCCGTGACGGGGGAGACGTCTCGCTAATTCGGACCTAAAGATCAGGCCGCGCAACGATATCTCGGAAGTTCATCCAATCTTTCAGCTAACCCACAAGGATTTTTCGCGAGCTTTTTCCCCGGGAACTGTAATCAATATTAGATGCAAAAGAAAGGCTCGGATAAAAGGAGGTACTGAATGAGATTCACTAAGGCAAGCGTATTGGCAGTCCCAATGATGCTTTTGTTGATGGCGTCAACCGCTTTCGCGCAACAAATGGGCTGCTGTTTCGGTGGAATGGGCAGATGCGCGGCACGGCTCGATCTGACAGCAGATCAGCAGAAGCAAGTGACTGCGCTGAGAAACGAGTTGTTCAAGAAGCTGGAGACGCTCAGGTCGGATCTGGCCCAAAAGAGGATTCAGTTGATGGAATTGGCTTCTAAAGACAACCCTGACGAGCAGGCAATTGAGAAGAAAAGGCAAGAAGTCTGGTCCTTAAAGGATTCGATGCGCAATGAGCGACGAGCGATGAGCACCAAGTTCAGAGCACTGTTGACCCCGGAGCAGAAGCGGAAGTTGGCTTCCGCGGGGCTCGGTTTTGGCGGCATGGGCCTCGGGGGCCGTTGCAACTTTGGCGGTCAAGGCTGCGGAGGGTGCCCTGGGAGATTGTCACGCTTCTAGAAGCGTCAACGGAAGAGTATCGCAGAAAGGCCCTCGGTGCGTCCCAGGGCCTTTCTTTTTGGTCGCGTGTCCGCACCTTGGACTGAGCAGATGAAGTTGCTTGCACGTTTGCCGCTAGGAACCATAGCCCTCCACGGTCGGAAGCCGGTCTTTCCATGCAGGCAGAATACCCAGGCCATCCGCGTTCTGTACTGCTTTCATCACAGATCGCTGTAGGACTTCTGCCGCCAGCAGGGCAATGCGGCTGGGATCGGCATCCTTATCCCCCACACTCAAGACAATTGTCAAATCTCCATCAAGGTGGCTGTGGAAGGGTCGAATCACGGCTGCCATGCCGAGAGTGGCCTGCGCGGCCACCCTTGAGGCCGCGATCTTCCCAAGCCTCGCATTAACTGCCACCACCGCCAGAGTGGTATTTTCAACCGAAACACGCCTCGACAGGGCTTTGCCGTCTCTCAAGAGAAGCGCCGAATCGGCAGGTTCCAACGAGGTGGGAGAGACTCGGCAGCCGGCAAGAATGTTTCCGTGCACATCACAGACGTCTCCGAATGCATTGACCACAGCCATTCCCCCGACCACCAGATCACGGGAAACGTAGGAGGCCGAACCAAGCCCGCCCTTCATGGCTTGTCCGATGCCGAACAGTTTCCCAACGCTGGCGCCGGTGCCTGCGCCGACGCTCCCCTGTGCTACAGGACCACGAGATGCATTCCGGCATGCATTGCGACCCATTGTCGCGTTAGGACGAATCGACCCGTTGCCCACGTTCAAATCGAAGATAGCGGCAGCGGGTACAATAGGAATTGTTCTTTCCCCGACCTGGAATCCAACTCCGTTCTTCTCCAGATAAGCCAGCACTCCCCCGGCAGCGTCCAAACCATAGGCACTACCACCGCACAAACAGATCCCGTGAACTCTGTCCACCACATGAAGGGGTCGCAAGGAATCGACTTGACGAGTGGAAGGCGCGCTACCCCCCACATGAAGGCCGGCGCGAGCGCCGTCAGGAGGGGGTAAAATAACGGTTACACCGGTTTTAGCGTCTAGATCGTGAGCATTGCCCACGCGCATTCCAGGCACATCCGTGATGTCGTCATGATGAATAGAATTTGAAAGGGACATAACCTATATCGGGCTGATTAGTCTTGTGAAACAGCGCTCCTATTCGTGTCTGTTATAACTCTGTGGATCACTTCGCCGAGCAAGTGGGCGTCATAAGGCTTTGCCACGACACCGATGAAGCCATGCTTTTCGGGTTCAGCCATCACCGGGTCATCCGAATATCCACTTGAGACAATCGCCTTAACATTAGGATCAATTTCCAGCAACCTTTGAATTGCTTCTTTTCCGCCCATGGCGCCTGGTATTGTCAGGTCCATGAGAACACAATCGAATGGCTTACCGGCGGCTTTCGCCTTGCAATAAAGGTCTATCGCTTCAAGACCGTGGCACGCAAATTCCACTTCATATCCCAACAAATCCAGTAACTCGCCGAGAAAGGTTCTCAAAATCTCCTCGTCATCCATGACAAGCACTGTTCCTTTCCCGGGCCGAGGCTGCACTTTAGCTTCCTTTACCGCAGGTTTCTTCATTGGGACAGCCGGCAGGTATACGTGGAACGTGGTTCCTGTTCCCAGGTCGGATTCAACGGTCACGAATCCGTCGTGATTCCTGAGAATTGAATAGCAACTGGCAAGTCCCAACCCGCTGCCCTTTTGCTTTGTTGTAAAATACGGGTCAAATACTTTGGAAAGATGTTCGGGCGCTATTCCTATTCCTTCGTCTTGGACCGAGACTCTGACATATTTACGGTCGTTCGACAGGGCATCAGAGTGATGCGGAGGTACCGTCGCCGCATTCTCGGCATATACTTTGACTGTGCCCCCTTCTGGCATGGCCTGATCGGCATTGATCACTAAGTTGTGAATGACTTGACTGATCTGCCCTTCATCCACCTCGACCATCCAAAGATCGTTGGGAACGGAAAGGTCGCAACGCACATTGGATCCACTCAGGGCAAACCAAACAGAATCTCTCAACAGTTGAGCAACGGAGGCCGTCTTCTTGAGGGGCGCACCTCCTTTAGAAAACGTCAACAATTGATGAGTCAAATTCTTGGCCCGCAACGATGCCTTTTCTGCTTCCTCCAACCGGTCGAAGATCTTATCTCCGGCAACGGAACTCATTTTGGCTAGGGTTACATTCCCCAAGATAGCGGTAAGCAAGTTATTGAAATCATGGGCAATGCCCCCTGCCAAGATACCCACGGACTCAAGCTTTTGGGCCTTGGTGCGTTCTTCTTCCATCTTCTTTCTTTCGGTTATGTCCCGGAAGACCAAAACCGCGCCTATAATTCTGCTCATTCGGTCAAAAATAGGGGTTCCGCTTACTGCCACCGTTCGTTCCAGGCCATTTCTCGAGCGGAGTATGATCTCGTCATCAAGGCTCAACAGCGCCCCGTTCTTGAGAATGTTTTGTACTACGGTTTCCCCGCCCGCAAATTCCTTTGTCCCGGTAAGATCGAAAATCTTCGTCAGTGATTTGCCGACGGTTTCCTCCTGAGGCCAGCCTGTGAGATCTTCCGCTGCCCGGTTCACCAGAACGATCTTCCCCTCGGTATCGGTAGTAATCACTCCATCACCGATCGAACGAAGGGTAACCGAGAGCCGTTCCTTCTCCGAAGCCAAGTCTTGTTCGGTGCGTTTACGTTCCGCAATTTCCCTTCGAAGCGAGGCGGTTCTCTCGGCGACCAAGGTCTCGAGCCTTTCATTCAGCATTACCAATTTAGTGCGCATTTCGCGGAGATTTCGGTTCTGCTCGACAGCGTCCTGGTATGTGGAAAGGAGAAGATTCAATATTTGGTGTCGGCTCGACGTTATGACGTAACGCTTTTCCCCAACTACAATTTCCAGGTCTTCCAGCTCCTTGCCGGTTTTGATATGAACCGATGCCGCCAGGACCGATTCGATTCGGGCGAGCAAAGATTCGGCCTGGAAGGGCTTGCTCACGTAACTGTCCGCCCCCGATTCCAGCCCTAGAAAAACGTCTTGCGGGTTAGACAGTGAGGTTAACAGAACAATCGGTATGTGCTTGAGATCTTCATCACGTTTCAAAATACGACACATTTCATAGCCGTCCAGGACGGGCATAATGACGTCGCTGACAATAAGAGAGGGTCTGTAATTGGACGCCGCCTGTAGCCCCTCCCTGCCGTTGTAGGCTATCATAGCTTTGTAGCCGTGCTGCTCTAGCAAAAGCCTCAGCCGCTTGGCCTGCATGGGGCTGTCTTCGACGATTAGAATGTCCACTGGATTTTCCATGGCCCTCTTCGGCCTCGGACACAAGTTGGAAACATCCAAATTTAAACTACATAAGAAGAGGCATCATCGCAAGGAGAAATATCCGTTGTTTCCATACTTTTGTACCCAATAGAGTGATGCGTACGGGAGCCAGCAATTTGGGGGCATTCCAAAGCCTTTCCCCGCATAACAATTGTCTCCAATTCGTACCGGGTGCCTCCACTATTTGGAGTCGTTGCCATTTCGCTTTGCGTTGGTCGATAAAGGTGACATATTATTGTCTGCACTGTAACCAGTCGCGAATGATATTGGGTCAGGAATGCGGCGTTGCGCGAAAATCATCAAACCCTCACAGTGGACTCATCAGCACACGTTGAGCCTCAGCTCCCATTGGCCGGTATAGGAACGAGGTCAATAGCTTATCTCATCGACATGCTCATACAAATCGGCGTAATTTTGGATTTACTTCTGTTAACAGTTCTCGTGTTCATCCTGACCGGCAAACTCCCATTGGTTTCAGATTTTTTCGCTGAACTCAAGAATTCATTCGGGTGGTGGCTGATCGTTTCGGCAATTATCGGATATGAAATAATAACGACAGGTTATTTTGTGGCTTTCGAATATCTGTGGAATGGGTCAACCCCCGGTAAGCTATCTCAACAGATCCGGGTCACAAGACAAAACGGTCAATCGATTACTTTTTTTCATGCTCTGATTCGCAACCTCCTCCGATCAATTGACATTTTGGGGCAGATATATCCCTTGGGGCTGGTGGTGATGTTCATAGATTCACGCAACCGACGCCTGGGCGATCTGGCTGCAGGGACCGATGTGATCATAGAACCAGAGTTAGAAGTACCCTCCACCCTTAAACATTCCAGTGAATCATGCGCTGCCAATGAAGCTGATTATGAAAAATCGGAATCGCTCAACCAACGGATGTGACGAAAGGAGATCCAATGGCCGCGGAAGCCTTCGAACCTCTTTATACTCTGGTGCTGACAAGCGTCAAGGATGATGAAAGCAAAAGAAAAGTGGCCCTGACACTCTCTCGTATCACAAGGAATCTCCCCGTGGAGAAAGCCGTTAAACGGATGGAATCGCTGCCCTGGACTTTGACCCGGCGAGCCAGCGCCAAGAACGCGGCCCGGTTGGTTCGGCTCATGGAAAAGCTAGGAGCTACTCTCGAAGTCTCTCCACCACTCCCCGAGGCGGCTCCGATAGACCTTGCTGAAACTCAGGTTTTGCCTGGAACCACGCTGCTGGAAGAAACTCAGGCCGCAGAACCGGATGAGCCTGACAGAAGTTCTTACGACGTAATCGTTCATCCGGCCGTGCCGGCTCGATCGGACGGTGAGCAGCTTTCTCATGGCCCGGCTCAGGGTGGAAGCGGCGATGACGGCCCTCCAAGCGAGGGAGGGGTCTCGATTCAACCTTTGTCGCTCGGCGGCATTATCGATCGAACGTTTCAGATTTGTCGGCGGCATTTTTGGAAGTTATTGGCAATAGTCGGCATACCGTACCTTGTTGTGGCTGGTCTGTTCCTCATAATAGCTATAATAGCGGCGGTTGCCGGTCTAACCTGGGGGACCCTCCGTGGCATACCTACGTGGGCCTGGATCACGGCTGCAGTCACGGTGATCCCATCAGTGGTCGTGGTGATGCTAGCGGTGTTCTTTCTTTCCCAGGGCGCGCTGATTTATGCGGTTTCATCGGTTCACAACGGTCGGGAGTTTCGTGTGGGGGATGCTTTTCGTTTTGTACTGGCGCGGCTGGGCAGGTTCATTCTGACCTATTTTCTTTTCGTTGTTGTGACCTGCGCAGCACTACTGCTGGCCATGCTGTTGGGCGCGGCCCTGTTCTTCATTTCCCGGGAAATCCTGCATTCGGGCTGGTGGTCCGTGATAACTTGGCCCGTGCTGGCGGGACTGTGGCTGTATGTCCTTGCGAAGTTGTTACTCTTCGACAAAGTCGTCATCATCGAGCATACAGCTTATATAAGTGCACTGGAACGGAGTTGGCGTCTGTTAACGGGAAAAGCAGCCGAAACATGGCCTAGAGGATACCTGTCAAGGCTGACGATTCTGCTGATTCTGTTTGTGCTCATAAGCGTTGCTATTACCCTGATTTTTCAAGTGCCTGCTGCAATAATTGCGGCGCTGATGCCTGAATCTCGGATTGTGGGAACAGTCCTGCAGCAGTTGTTGAGCAATATCGGGGGACTCATCGGAGGGCTCTTCGGCGCGGTGTCTCTGGTGGTATTTTACTACGACATCCGGAGCCGCAAAGAAGGCGTGGATCCGAAGGAGCTTGCTTAACAGCACGAAAAGCGGGACAGCGCCCAGTCCTCGCCGGCATAGCCTGGAAAACCAGGTACATGATCTCTTCTTCCGACGGTCATAGACATATCAGCGCTCATGTGCTAGAAAAAGTGATTGAATTTCTGCATGTTCTTGATCATAATTCGTCTCGCTAGGCAAACGAGATGCCCCGGGCAGGAGGATAAATGGCTGGAAAGAAGAAAGAACAGAAAGAGAAGAAAGAAAAACCATTGGAACGCTGGACCATTAAGGAATTGCGTGAAGAGGCCTTGAAAGTTCCTGAGACCCAAGGCATTCACGGCATGAATAAAGAAGAGTTGCTCGCAATCTTGAGAAAGGCGAAGGGCATCGAAGAGCCGCCGCAGAAAAAAGCCAAGGCCGTTCGGGACGTCAAGGCCAAGATATCCGAGCTCAAAAAAGTCAGGGATGAGGAAAGGGCCCAGGGGGTGGCGCGTACTCGCTTGGACATACTCAGAAGGAAAATATCGCGGCTCAAGAAGCTAACGCGGCGCGCGGCGTGAGGACCAGCCTTCTGGCCAATGTGTAGGGGATCTGGAGGGTCAAGTGTGGTAGACCCTCCCATCATACTCACGCAACAGACTCGAAATTATCGGACCGACCCGCGGTGGTTTTGTGCTTAGGCAAAGGCGTCTTTTGCCGCGTGGTGTGGCGGGACGAGACGCGGGGTCGTTCCCGCATTTCGGACCAAGGATTCAGCAATTGCTGTACTTAGTAAAAGCAGAGTGTGTCTGATGAGTAATTGCCTATTCTTGTTCCATTATCTACTCCCCAAATTGTCGAAAAGTTGACAACGACTGACCGGCCCGACCCGCACATTTTTCAATGGACGAAAACCTCTCCTCAACTGTTCCGACTCGACCGACTTTTCGAAGGCGAATCATTGCAGCATTTCTGTTGCTTGTCCTGGGCTTCGTCTTCCTGTGCGCGGGAATCTTGGTTTTCATCAGGGTGGGTCTTCGAGGCGAAAGCGTTGCAAGCTTTGCTGCTCACCGGCTGGGGCGTTCCCTTGACAAAGATATCTATTTTTCTTCGGCAGAATTGTCCTGGTTGTCCCTGGAACGAGCAAGGATTTCGTTGAGCGACCTTAAAGTGCGTGAGAAGCCTGGTGCCCCGCTGCTGCTTCATGTCCCAAAAGTCGTAATTGAAATCAATGCACTCCCTTTTCTCGCGGGATACCTGCAAATTAACAGACTGGAGTTTTTCCGGCCGACGTTTTTTCTTCCCCAGATCAGACAAAGCACACCTGCGCATATTCTTCCGGATTGGCACACCCTTGCCTTTCGGCTCTATCCGGTTATACGCCGGCTCGAGTTGATTCAGGGCCGCGTGGTCCTTGGAAATTCACTGGGCAGTCGGTATGTCGAGAGGGTCTTATTCTCGAAAATTCACCTGAATGTTCGGAATCTTACTATCAGTGGAGCTGAGGACGTAGCCATTAACGGGATCGCCGTTTCAGGTGAAAGGGCCGGCCGCTTTGAGATATCCGGCGGCGTAGACTCCACGCCATTTAGCGGCGAGGAGTGGCGCGGGCACATTAAGGTGCGGATGTCAGCTTGTCCTATACTTCCTTTCCGGGCTCTTGCGGCATATACACATCATGATCTTCCGTTTTCGGCCGGCATCCTAAATGGAACTGCCGAGGTTACAGGCCGCACCTTGGCCTTCAGGGCTAAAGGAGACTTGGCCCTGTATCAGGCAGTTTTACTCCCAGGCCGAATCTTTCGGGACAAGGCGCCGCTTGATAAGGGTGCACTTCGGTTCAGTTTGGAGCGCCTTAACAATGATCTGCATATTGACGTCTCTGAGGCGACCCTTCCCGGCCTTAACTTATCAGGCCGAGCCACGATAGGCGGACTATTCACAACCAATCCGTCTCTTGCTCTGTCCCTGAGAAGGGCTGATCTGGACCTGCAGAAGTTCTTTCCCTTTATCCCCGTAAATCTAATGCACAAGGAAGATCGGGAACGGCTTATCGAAGCCGGTCTCAAAGGGCATGTGTTAGTAACCGGAGGGGCTTGGACCGGCAAGATATCGGATCTCTTCAGAGAGCGAAACTGGCAGGGTTCGCTCATGGTTGATGCTTATTTGGACAAGGTATCGGGTTTCATCCCTGTGATTGGCGTACCTGTTTGGGGCGCCATGGGCCAAATCAGGCTTAACGCGAATGAGATGCTGTTCAAAGGAGTCAGCCTGACTGTGGGCAGTTCTCCCATCGTGCTGAACGGCTTAATAACGAATTTGAGGACCTCGCCTACGAGCGATTTGTTCATCACGCTGTCGGCCCGTGCTGAGGATTTGAGACCGATCATTGAGAACAAGTTGATTTCTCGCCACCTTGAGCCGTGGGCAGGCTGGATCACAGAACCGCAGGGGGGTATAGCGGTAACTCTGGATCTAAAGGGCAGGCTGAATCATCCGAGTATGAAGGGACGCGTGGTGCTGGATGATTTTCAGTGCCGGTTCTCCGGACTTCCCCTCCCGATTAAAAAAGTCAACGGCACTCTGCGATTTCGCACGTCAGGTGTGACTTTTTCGGCTGTCAAAGGAATGATCGGAGACAGCGCGGCCGAAGCGAGCGGAGAGATCTTTCCTGAAAAAATGGATGTTTCAGGCCAGCTGAAGATCGCTCCCAACGACCTGAAGAAACTGAGTTTGATGCCCACTAGTTGGGTGGTTTCCAGTCACATACCGCTATCTGTGAAACTGACCGGAAGTCCTTCGGCGATGAATTTTTCCACACGCTTGGATCTTAAAGGCAACGGGTTGCGTATTGATCCGATCATCAAGAAGAAGCCGGGAGTCCCACTCCTTGTAGAGGCTTCAGGCTTCAGAGATCAGGCAGGGGTGAAGATAGAAGAGGCCTATCTAATCCTGCAAGAAAGCCGGATTTCAGCCAAGGCCACCTTTGATAATCAGGGAAAGATTGTCGCTTCGATCAATCTGCCCCCAAAAGGGGTACCGACCGGCACTCTTGTCCCGATCCTCGATCCAACTCTAGAGTTTCAGCCAGGAGGGCGCATAGATGGAGATGCGGTCATTCGGCTGGGGCCGAACAAGTTCCAAGACCTGTCAGTTGACGCTAACGTAGCGCTGAATCATGTATCACTTCGCATCATGGGAATGCACAAGCGCATGGAGGGTATAACCGGCACCATTCGTTGGCGGGGAAAATCTATTAAGCTAAGTATGGAAAGAGCAAGGGTCGGCAGCTCGCTAGCGTCCGGCACAGCGTCAATCATAGGCATTTCCCACCCCAAGCTAGATGTCGTCTTGGATTTCTCCTTCATGGATACAACGGATTTTACCGAGCCTCCCGGATATGTCAGCAATGTGACTTGGAGTGAATGGATTCGCACCAACACTTTGATAAGATTTCTGGCTCGAAGCACAGGAATCGGAACTCTCAAAATCGCTAAAGGGAAGACGGAGTGGAGGACATTTTCCGACTTCACGGCTAATCTCGAAGGGAACGGAGGATTGATAAGGTCGCCGACCTGGCAAATGAATTTTGCCGATGGAACCTTGCAGGGCAGCGCTCTGTTTGACATCAGGACAAATACATCGAAGCCTCTCACCCTGGATTTTCAGGGAGATCACCTGAAAATGGAGAGAATGATGCTCTTCGACCCTGACAAAACCCAGGTAGAAGGCAAGGTGCTGACTGAAGGCCATCTGGAGTGGAAGTCGGGTCCGAAGAGAGAAAATGGAGGCGTATACAAAGTCGGGACTGTTGAGGTCCGCGTTCATGACGGAGTCATACACCGCTTCGAAATTCTTTCGAAGCTATTTTCCCTTGTCAATCTCGGGTCCATTATGCGGGGACGCTTGCCCGACATACTCTCGGGAGGACTCCCTTTCTATCACCTGACCTGGAACATGACGGTCTTTGACGACAAATGGAAGATCAAAGATCTCAAGTTATCATCTGATGCCACGAGAATAAACGCTTCCGGAATGTATTTCAGCAGCCAGAAACGCGTGGATTTCAAAGTTGATGTATCTCCTTTGGTCGGCTTGGATACTATTGTTTCGGGCTTGTTCGGCAATCTCCTAACCAAGGACGGGAAGATCCTGACAACCACATTCAGAGTGCGAGGATTCTATGAACATCCCGATATCCGCCTGGAACCATTTGAGAACATTAGGTCAGCAGAATAGCAATTAGGTATGATTCCGTACTGGAATTTGATGAAAAACCCGCCCGCGCAATCTGAGAATTCTGGGCTCTGGAAATCAGCCAAACATCCAAACGCAAGTGTCGACCGGTTGGAGTAGGAAGTATCTTAGGGGGAGCGCCACTTATGGACGCGCAATTCATAGAACGCCTCGCCGAGATCTGTGGTCCCGATCATTCGCTGCATTCATCGAAAGCTATTGAACTGTATTCTAGATGCACGATTGCCTGGTCTCAGACGTGCGGGGCGGTCGCTTTTCCCGACAATGTAGATCAAGTTTCCCGCATTGTCCGCCTTTGCAACGAGAGCAGACTGCCTGTTTGGTTCTTCAGCCGAGGACACAATTGGGGTTACGGAACCGTACCTAGCTCTGCAAAAAGGTGCTCTGATTGTGATTCTAGAGAGAATGAACCGGATCCACGAGGTCAATGAGGACCTTGGTTATGCAGTGATCGAACCTGGAGTGAGCCAAGGGCAACTAAATGAATACCTCAAGAGCAAAGGCGTCAATCTGTGGATTGATTGCACGGACTCGTCCCCTAATGGCAGTTTAATCGGTAATGCACTTGATAAAGGTGCCGGTTATACCCCGTACGGTGACCATTTCGACCGCTTATGCGGTATGGAAGTTGTCCTTGCCGACGGACAAGTTGTTACGACCGGAGGTGTATCGGACCAATGCCGCACACGGTACACTTATAAATGGGGAGTAGGACCTTTCGTTGACGGACTCTTTGCTCAATCCAGTCTAGGCGTGGTTACCAAAGCGGGTCTGTGGCTCATGCGAAAGCCGGAAGCTTTTGAGATGTTCGCCTGTCGTATCCCCGATCCGCGAAATCTTACGCCTGCGATCGACGCTCATCGGGAAATGAGCTTGCGAAGAATCGTCAACCATTGCCACGGCTTCAATGAGTTTCTGGCACTTGCTCGCACTTTTGGCTATCCATACCACCTGCTTAAAGGGAAAAAGGCTCTAAGTGAGAAGGACATCGAGCAATGGGCCGCCGAACATGGGCTGGCTCCGTGGACATTTATCGGAGGAGTCTATGGCACTGCTCGACAGGTTAAGGCCAACAAAGCCGAGATTGCAAAATACCTTTCTTCCTTAGGACAACTAGTCTTCCTTGGTGACACTTCAGAAAGATTATTGAAGCGGATAGTTCGCGGAGGTCGAAAATCCGGTTTGCTTGGGACTTTTTATCGAGGCCTCGAGTCCCTCTCACATTTGTTTGTCTCCGGGCTCTCTACCGAGATGATGAAATCGTTTCTATCTTTATACCCATTTCTCAAAGGTGAGCCAAACGAAAGTATTCTGGCCATGGCATATTTCAAGAACAAAGAAAGTCAGCCGGCTGAGAAACTTAGATCCCGCGCGGGATAAGTGTGGCCTGATCTGGTTTGTTCCCCTTCTCCCCGCCAGAGGAAACGAAATCCAAATCTTCATAGAAGACATCAAGCGAATTTGTTCCGGCAACCGGTTTGAAACTGCTGTTTCACTCATCCAACTAAATCCGAGAACCTTTGTCGTGCTGATCCCGCTATTTTTTGACCGCGCAAACATAGAAGAAACGGAACGCGCACAGAAAACCTATGACCAACTCTGTGAACTTCTTACGATTCATGACTACCAACAGTACCGTTGCACTACTCCTCAAATGGAAAAGGTTTTGGAATGCAATCCTTCCTATCGGCATTTGATGAAACAGATAAAACAGGCCCTAGATCCGAACCGGGTGATAGCGCCGGGGCGTTACGGGGTCTAGAAATTTGTCCGCGACGTGCCTCTGTGGAAGAGAGCCTTGCTAGTCGGCTGATTCAATATGCCCTTACAATCGCACGCTCCTAACGTGAGCATGCTCCTGGCTCAGGTCCTCTTTCGTTCCCTATGCGACAGGTCAAGCCGATAGAGTCCAAATACTCGAAAATCGCTATGGCTCTACTCCTCCCGTACCCAAGGATCTCTCTTGAGTCTTGAACAGTTAGGCACCCTTTTCGCTGAATCAGGGCTCTGACCTTTTCCTTGATCTCGTTCAAAGCTTCAACTGTCAGGAAACGTCCATCATTCAGGCGGACGAGCTTCCTTTGAGAATGAAGATGATCTAGAATTTTTTCGATCTCCCTGTGGTCTACGCCTTCTCCGTGCAGTTTCCAGTATGTTCCGGCGGAGAAAGTCCCACAGCCCTGTTTTTTGGCAAACTCAACCAACAGCTTGATGAGTTTCTCCCGGTGCGAGGGAAGTTTGACCACAAAGTTTGGTATGCTATACCCCTTTTCGGTCTTCGCTAGCTTTCCCTCCTTGCACAATTCGCCGAGCACTCGCTCAAAAAGCAAATCATTGAGATCCGGGCCCAGCCGAAACCGGATTTCGTCGCCGCTTGCGGCCGACTTAAAGGCATCCTTCGAGAGGATCTTTTTTGCAACCTCCACGGTTTGCCTTTTCAAAACCTCGTAGCGCTTTCTGTCAAAATATCCGCGGCTGTCCAGATAGAGCAATTTTCCGGCCCGCATCCCTGAATTGAATACCGACTCAACCCGTTCCACCCGAAAACCGGTTGCCGAGACTATTTCTGCGGCAGGTACCGGCCGATTGGCAAACTTCATCAGGTATAGGCTGACGATACTTTTCACATCCTCTTTTTGTAGAGGTTGCAGGTAGCCTAAAGTCTTTTCCGAGTTGGCGGCTCTGAACTTCGTCTTAGGAACCTCGAGGATCTTGCCTCCTCCGGTGACAGCGTGCAGATTCATCGGCGAGATCACAAAAGGGTCTCTTGGAAGGACAGCCAAAGGCTCCTGGAGTCTTAGTTGCACAAGACCTGTCTCTCCGGGATGAAGCCGTTCGTTTCCCATCATCACCAAGAGCGCGATTGTACAGGTACGAGCCTACATACAACTTGACTCTCTGGCGATTCAGAATCGGTCGCCGGGCCGTGGGGAGAAGGGACAGCTCTGCATTGAGCAGACCCGAAGGACTAAGAACTCCCGGCGTGGCGAGGATCATGCCTAGCCTGACGTCCTCGAGCGAGATACTGTGGAGGTTAAGGCCGACCCTTTGGCCGGCGACTGCCTGCTCTACTCGCTCATGGTGAACCTCGATGAACCTGATCTTGGTCTCCTTGCCTGATGGCAGCAACTGAACAATATCATCACGCCGAACAATTCCTGACAGCACCGTTCCGCTCACTACAGTACCAAAACCGGCAAAGCTTCTCACCTGATCAATCCAGAGCCGAAAAGGGGCCTCGATTTTTTTGCCTTCGATATTGTCAGCGTGGCTTTCCAATGCCTGTAAAATCTCCTGTAGACCGCGGCCGTCCAGTGCCGAGAAGGGAATAACTGGTTTACCTTCCAGAAAAGAGCCCTCCACAATCTCCCGGATCTCCATTTCGGCGAGTTCAATAGTTTCCTGATCCACAAGATCTGCTTTGCTAAGCACAATGAAGCCGCCTTTGGCGTTAATGAACTTGAGAACTTCCAGGTGATCCTTGGTTTGGGGCATTATCCCGTCATCGGCCGCCACTACCAAGATGGCCATGTCCACGGCGCTCAAACCGCGAATCGTGTTTTTCAGAAAATCGCTGTGACCCGGCACATCCACGAGAGCAAGCTGGCACCCCGAAGGCAGCCGCAATGGAGCGACGCTCGGTTCGATGGAAAGGCCACGCCGCTTTTCTTCTTTGAGACGGTCAGTATCAATCCCGGTAAGGCTGCGAACCAAACTGGTTTTGCCATGGTCCACGTGTCCTGCAATACCTGCGGTAATGAACTTGTTCATAGCGCTCGGTTTCCTGTGGTTTGTTTGAGAGTGCATTGAGGCCCCTCATCAAAGGATTCGGTACTTCCACAAAAGAGCTACGTGGCTGCGGCGATAGCCTGCGCCAGCCTTCTACGACATTCTCGTATGGAGGGGGCAAGGGGAATCGAACCTCCTCCCGGTTTATTAGACCGGGCCAACGGGTTTGCAGCCCGCGGGGTGCCCAGCACCATTGCCCCCGCGCAAATCAATGGTCATGACATGGACATCGCTTCGCGGGGTAATTCCTCAGTTTGCCAGACATTCTTTTGGCCCAATGTCACGCAGTTGGGTTATAATCTTGATAGCCTCTTGCACTGCATTGCCCGCGTTTTCCGCATATCCGTCCGCGCTGAAGAGTTCTGCCACCTCTCTGGATACAGGCGCTCCGCCAAGCATGACGACTACACTGGGATTCTTGGACTTTATCGCTTGCACAATCTTCTGCATCCCCATCATCGTGGTGGTCATCATCGCAGAAAGGGCTACAATGTCTGACTGAGTCCGTATCTGTTCTTTCACGAACCTATCAATCGGCACATCACTACCTAGATCGTGAACCGTAAAACCGCCGACTTCGAACATCATCTTGACCAGGTTCTTGCCGATATCGTGGACGTCTCCCTGAACAGTGCCGATCACCACCTGACCCTTTGCGGCCCGAGAGGTGTCGACGCTCACGTGCGGCCTAAGGATGTCTAGACCCGTGTACAATGCGTCTGCGCACATGAGAATCTCAGGGACAAAGTATTCGTGTCGATTGTACATGTCCCCGACGATCTGCATTCCGGCGGCCAGACCGCTCATAATCGCGTCGTAAGCGTCCAAACCCTCTTCAAGAGCGATATTGGCCCACGTTTTTACCTGCTCCTCATGGTATGCCACCACCCCGTCGGATAGCCTCTCTAGTATTTCTTGCCGTCTTTTTTCTGAAATCATCATACTTTCCTCTACCAAGCACGTGATCTGGATGTTTTGTCTCAGCCTACCGCATCGACCTCATTCGAAATCGCAAGCTCGTATTCCCAGCGACCGTGAGTGCGGGCCGCTCAAGAGTTCTCTGTGTAATAGCCATGCTCGAATAGAGCTTTCGCTATGGCGTCCACCGTTTCCAGGGGCATGTCGGGAGGAATCTCGCAAGCAGGCATGAGCATGAATCCTCCAGGGTGTTTCATGCCTGACTGCAAGCACCGTTTAACATCATCTTCAATCTTCTGCGCCGTGCCGATCTGGAGGATGCTGCTGTCGAGATTTCCAGCCAGCACGTAATTGGCCCCCAAGAATTCGCTCGTCTTGTCCAAGTCCATTTCTCGTCCTATGGAGAAGACTGTTCTTCGAGGTAGAGGAATGTCGGCCCAATGGCAGAGATTGTCAGAGTGATCGCCGCAAAGGTGAACCATCACACTCTTCACACCTTCGGAAACGTAGTAGTCCATGATTTCTTTGATGTAGGGTTTACAACAGGACTCAAACAGTTTTGCAGAGATCAGTTGATTGGATTCCATTGGTACCGCGCACAGAACGCTGCAGTTTCCGCCACCGTGTTCTTTGATCGTGAGTTCCGCGCTGCGGATTATGAAATCAGTCACTTTGCGCTGCAGCCGGTGCACGGCTTCCGGATATCGGATCATCCAATTGAGAAAGCGAGGTTTGCCAATTACTGCTGCGCTCATGGAAGTCGGGGTTCCGCCGGGAAGTGACGCTAGAAAGCCATTTGCTCTGCAAAGGTCATTGAATCTGGACGCGAGTGGATTTGCTCCCGAAACTGCCGGATCGGGGTCAGGGAGCGAATCTAATTCCTGAAGAGTTGTTATGACAGGTTCGGACGAAAACGGAGCGGAATAGCGATCGCCATCGGGCCAGCGTATCTCTCCGCCAAATTCCCATGCGCCTCGGTCGGCCCAACCGTAGATCGGTTGAAAGCTCATCCAAGGGAATTTTTCCATAAGCTGCATTCCGGCAGCAAACGCAACATCTGGATTGCGGTAGAATTCGCCTCGGTCAACACCATACAGCTTTGCAGAGAATCCCAGAGAAAAGGGGTTGAAGGGAACCCTGTCGATTGGTTGGCCTGCTATGAGCGCCATAAGGCGATCATTGCCTGTCATCGAGTCTTTAACTGCAAAATCTAACATCGTTATCCGTCCTTTTTTCGCAACTTAGCTGGAATTGCCCTGAGCCACGGGAAGCCGGAAATCGGATCAAAGTGCTCAATGCCTGTTAATGTGTTGACATTCGCCTCATCCCAGCCATGGGGAACGCGAATGCAATCTGTTCTGACTTCGTCGCTAATGTTGACCCGGATTTCCATGCGGCCGTACCGGGTAATTATGAAGACGGGTTCTCCAGCACCGATGTCCATGTTGGCAGCGGTCTCCGGGTGAACATCCACAAAAGCCTCGGGTGCTCGATTTCTGTATGTGGGGATCTGCCTATATTGGCTGTGTTGGTAAGCCAAAATGCGGTCGCCCGTGCTCAACCATAAGGGGAATTCGCGGTCTGTCCGGTAAGGCAGCTCAAAGCAAGCAGTGTCGGGTACGCTTGAGTAGCCGAATGCTTCCAATCTCTCGGACCGGTACTGAACCTTCCCGTCCGGTGTGAACCAGCTTTCCCCAGGATTGTCTTTAGCAGCGTAAGGAACTACGCCTCCGGGGCTGCTTTCCAGATCCTCGATTCGGACGCTGCCTCCAGACAACCTGTAAATAAGAGCATCGCGGTTATCCTCCCACGGGAACAGGCTTTCCAGGCCGAGTTCGCGCGCGAGACTGAACAGAAGTTTCCAAGTGGGCCAGCCTATGGGATTCAAACTTGCCGGCCTGATTAGCCCTAAATAAGGGTAGCCGATCTGCCCGTAGTCATGGAGTTCGAGATTGTCTAGGTAATCGGCGGCCGGCAACACCAGATCCGCCAATTGTGCCGTCTGTGTCATGAACAGATCGAAAACAGCGAGGAAATCGAGCCCCTGCAATGCCTTCTTGTGTTCTTGATAGGCAGGAAAGGTGCTCATCGGATTGCCCCCGACCACAAGCATGGCCCTCAATGGATAAGGATCATCGTTAAGAATTGCGCGGCTCAGAAACATACCTTGAGCTTCGTGCCACATTTGGACGTACAGGGGCGCTTGCGCTGCGCCTATAGCGGAAAACAACGTCGGATAGCTATTCCGGCCCGGAAGGGATTTCAAGCCCGCTGACACGGGGTAGGGCCTATTAGCGGGATCCAACAACGACTGGAGGCAGGCGACTGCCCGGATGGCTTGAATGCCTACCGGCTGTAATTCCAGCCCTAACCCCGTAAGAATCCATCCAGGTAGGTTAGCGAATACCAGCGATGCTGCTTTATCGAACAGAGGACGGTCAATTCCCGTATGTTCGAGAAGTTCGTCATAGGACACACTTTTCACGACTTCGGAGAGCGTGTCCCATCCCGGAGAGAAGCTATGAGAGGGTGCCAGCCGTGCATGTTGGACAGCTTGCTTGATAAAAGCCAAGGCCAAATATCCATCCGAGGCGGGGGTGATCGGGAGATGAATGTCCGCCATTTCAGCCGTCTCGGTACGCGCCGGATCAACTACCACAAGCTTTGTCCCTCCGCGACAGGCTCTCTTCAATCTCGCAAATTCCAAGGGAGAAGCATTGGCGGGATTCGCTCCCCATACGATTGCGGTTCTTGCCCTGCTGAAATCGGGCTTGGGCATTCCGCCGTAGGTCAACGAATGCCCAATGACCATTGAATAATGACAAAGGCTGCCAACAGAAATGTAATTAGGAGAACCGTAGCCATAAGCCAGGTGACTCATATAATGGGCAATTTCCTGATGTTTCACCGACTCCCCTTTGTAAAAGGCCACACTCTGGGGGCCGAACTTTTCCCTGGTGCGCTCGTAATTCCGCGCCAGGATGTCGATGGCGTTTTCGTAGGAAATGCTGACCCAATTCGAACCCTTTCGGAGTAGAGGCGTCCGCAGACGATGGGGAGAGTTGTGAACTTCTCCGAAGTTCTTCCCTTTAAAGCATACAAAACCTTTGCTGATGGGATGTGAAGGGTTTCCGGTGATGCGCAACGCGTGCCCGTCATCCGAAACCAGAACCCCGCAATTTTCTTTGCAAATTCTGCAAATAGTGGCAATTGGCTGATTCTTCAAAATTTGGCCCCCTTAGCGCCAGCCGGAGGAACATAATCCCTATCAGACCTGTTGCCGGCCGATTAGCGCGGCCTCTCGTTGGCCGAGAAGGCGAACAAGTTTGCGAGAAGCTGATCGCTGTTCCGGTGAAGGCTATGCCGGAACTTCGATCCTTACACTGAACGTGCTTTAAGAGGCTTATGAGCCTGACAGAAAGAAGTCTAGAAGGCGGAGACTTGAAAAAGGATAGAAGAGATTGGGATCTTTCGGCCCGGCCCTGAGCCTACCTGACACGGGTAGCTTGCTTCAAGCTACTTCAGGTAAAGCCGAAAAACCGGTCCATCACTGCGCTCCTGATGTGAGGGTAGAATGCTGATCAGAATGAATACCAGGAAAATGACGATATGTCAAATTCAAAATACCGATAGATTGAATGGTCTACTGAACTCAGTTAGGGCTTCGAAGATCTGAGAAACGAGACTCTAGCGGCCATGCCGAAACCGGTATTTTCCTGTACATGGTAGGAGTGGGCAAACGCCACCTAGATAAATTCCAGCGCCTCAAGCGGCTACTTCGTCAATTTGCTGAGGAGGTCGGTACTGCTCGTTCTCATAATTGCAGTACCGTGATTTTCACGGCCAATGGTATCCTCCTTCGACATTTTACGAAATCCGAAATTGACCTTCCACGCCGGGCCTCATGTTCACGGCGCAAATCTGGAATAATTCTCCGTCAAATTCAATCAGGTTCAGGGACCCGTAATCCTGTTTAAGCCGAAAGACGTTGTCCAGCGGCGCGCCAAGGAGATGACAAAGAATCACTCTGTTCACACCTGCATGAGAAACGATCATCGTGTCTCCTCGGGCTTTGTCCACGATCCGTTGGAACACTGGAATTACCCGTTCCTTCAAATCCTGAAAGCTTTCCCCTCCCGGCGGCCTAAACGTGGCCAAACAGGACCCCCTTTCGTGCCATTCCTGGGGGAATCGCTGAGCGACCTCGGCGACAGCCAGTCCTTCCCAATCCCCGAGCTGAATTTCTCGAAACTCCGGCATGAACTTCAGCATCTCCTTGGGTTTTCCTGATAAGATTTCCGCAGTCTGCACAGTCCGGCCGAGATCGCTACAATAGATTTTGTCCAGTTCAACCCCTTCAAATATTTCGTTCCACCAGTAGGCCTGTCTGATTCCCTCTTCCGTAAGAGGGAGATCTCGTTGGCCGACAAAGCTGTTTCTTGAGACTATTTCACCATGCCTGAGCAAGTAGACTTTGAATTTCCGCTTCTTCAGATTCATTAGCAGGCCTCGCCAAGATCGATTCCAAAGGCGATCCCAGCATTTCTTCGCATCGCTGCTTTATGTTCTTCGCTTTATTGAAACGATTAAGCATTGATCGGTGTGCCGCGGGATCATGACGGTACCGTTGGTTCGCCTCTTCAAACCGCGCTTGTAAGGACGTAACAACGCATCCCTGGACCAACTTGTCCGCCAGATACACTACTTCTCGCTCGTTCAGTGGATCCTGGTCTTTAACCGTTATATCGGTATGAGCTGCCACAATATGTGCAACGGCAGAGAATCCCATTCGGGAGATCATTTCGGCTCCTGCGAGTGCGTGGTTTGGCTTTCCTTTAGCTATGTCGTGCAGTATGGCTGCGGCAAGTATAAGTTCAATCTGGAGCCCGACACCGCATCGGTTCAAGGCGTAGGCTATACGTAGCGCCAAGTCGGCAACGGCCAGAGAATGTTTAAGCAGGTCTTTCTGCCAATGAAACTTGTGCCGCAACAAGGAATTAAGCTCTCTTGGGGTCGGAACATCGTATCGTGGGAATCTGGTCAGAAGCGCTTCGTAATCAGCGGGGGTGTCGAGGTCGAAAATGGTCATTTCATCGGCTACTTCTATTTGCGCTGACTCGTTTTCATGGTTCCTGAAAACAGCCCGAAGTCCTCCATCTCCCGAATAGGAGAGAATCTCGTGTCGGTAGCGCGCCGGTACCAAAGGTGGATGCCCTCTTCTTCCCAGAAACACGGGGAAAACCAACTTACCCTTTTCGCTGCGGTAAGCTTCAATCAGATCCTTTATGGTCTGTGGGCGGACCAGAGGTATGTCCGCGGGCAATAGGAAAAATGCTTCACAGTCCGGCCTTAACGCCTCGACTCCCGCTTGGATTGAAGAGAACATACCTCGCTCAAACTGCTTGTTCATAACGGCTCGGGCTCTGCAACCATGAACGACTGGAATCGTCTGATTCGCTGCGTGACCTACGACGACAACAACATCTTCAATGCCTAAATCCTGAAACAGCCGCACAGAGCGTTCTAAATTGGTCTTACCCCCGAGCTTGAGAATTGGTTTCAGTGCCCCCATTCTCCTGGAATAGCCGGCCGCGAGAATGATTGCAGAAATCTTTCGGTCATATGGGGTCCGCTTTGTCGTAAGGCGTCGTTTTTCCGCGCTGTTATTCTCTCCCTGGTTGGACGCGGTCATGTGATCACCTCCTTAGGATTCCGAGAATTCCAGGGAATTGAGCGGCTAAATTCCCAGGGCCATTTATTGCTCACTTGAGTCTTCGCCGACCCTACGCCGGTTACCCACGTCTCGGAATATGGCTGTCCTCTTTATGAGATCCTGAATCTCACCTTTCTTTGGAAATCGACCCACGTGTCTCTTTGAGAAAAGCAGTTTTCCACCATATTCGACCTCGAAAACGTCTCCCGAAAACTCAACGAATTCGCTTTCGATTCCGAGTCCCTTTTCCAATTCGGCCGCCAGACTGACAGCCCTTGGTTCGTCCCCTCAGGTGAAGCAGTAAGTGATCTTGAAGGCACGTGACATCTAATCCACCCCCTTCCCTTCTTGAACGCCTAGAACATGCGTCAGCTCAAGCCGCTGCTCCCTGGTTTCAATAAGGCCCCACCAGTCGATGGCTACTCTTATCAGAAGAGGACATATAGTCAAGGTCTATTTGACTGATAGTTATTCATAATCTATTAGCACGCCAACTCTTAATTATCGTCGAAATCCAAGCTGACCGCTCACAAAAAAAGGAAACCGGGTAACGACTACCAAGACCCCCTTGTTGCAATTACTTCCGCGATGTCAAAGGGCTCAAAGAATTTGCCCTGAATTACGGGTCTTACGTAATGGAGTGCAGGAGTTCAGGGGCACCGTATTCAATTTGTGACGAAGTCTTTCCAGCTTGAAAGCTCATTGGTTGAATGCCCGGAATTGCGGCTACCTTTTTCTCGGTCTCATTTTGTGCTAATGGATGAAGCTGGAGTACGGGACGATTGCAAGGAATTGGAGGAATGAACCGGGACCAGTGGGAAGCCATTTGCAGAAAATGCGGGCGATGCTGCTACGAGAAAGTGGATCTAGGCGGCGGGATAATTCACTACACAAACGAACCTTGCGTCCATCTGGACACTGAAACCAACTTGTGCAAGGTTTACGATAAACGCGACGAGGTGGAACCGGACTGCATTACCCTCACCGAGCATCTCGTGAGGCAATTGCATTGGTTGCCGGAAGAATGCGCATACCTCGAATATGTGAGGCACAAGGACACGCTGGCTACGGTCCGTGGGATCGCTCGAACCAAGAAACGAAGCCGCAATTCTAAAGGGAGACGATAATGGCAGTGAAAACACTTAACGTAAATGAAGACATTCTGAATGCAAACGACGTGCTGGCGGAGAACCTCCGGGGCCGCTTCGAGGCCTCGCGGGTTTTCGTCATGAACCTCATGTCTTCCCCCGGCGCGGGCAAGACCTCTGTCATTCTGAGAATTATCGAGGCGCTGTCGGGCAAACATCGGATCGGCGTGATCGAGGGCGATATAGCTTCGGATGTTGACGCTCGCAAGATCCAGAAGACCAACGTTGACGTGGTTCAGATTAACACGCAAGGCGCCTGTCACCTGGACGCGAATATGATTCTTTCCGCGGCTGAGAGCCTTGGACTGGACGGCAAGCAATTGGTTATCATAGAGAATGTCGGCAACCTTGTTTGCCCGGCGGAGTTCCAACTTGGGGAAAATGTAAAGGTTATGATCCTGTCCATCCCGGAAGGGCATGACAAGCCGCTGAAGTATCCTCTGATGTTCACTGAGTCCAATGCTCTGATTCTAAACAAGATAGACCTATTGCCCCACACCGATTTTGACATGGAAGAGCTGCGCAAAACAGTTTTGGCAATGAACCCCGCGATCCAAATCTTTCCAGTGTCCGCAAAGACAGGCGAGGGGATCGGCGAATTTACGGGCTGGCTTGAAAGCAAGATCGTCTGAACGGGCATAGCGTCCCCAATTCGGGTCGCACGGTGGTGTGGTCGGCTCGGAGCACAAATCCGATTTCTCAGGCGGTGCGCTTTACGAAAGGAACCGTTTGATGGTGTTCGACTCGTGTCTCATAAAGCAAAGTTGGGTCATAACAGCGGTGGCGTGCGCATTCTTTACTATGTTTCCTATTTACTGCGATGCAAAGCAGCTTTCAGACGCTGAAATAGCCCGGGCAATTGTTCAAGAGAACAACAGAGTCATTATTGAGGGATTCCTCAAGTATGAATTGCAAGAAGTCAACGAGTACGTGGCAAAACCCCTATTAAAGAGCCATCCGTCCCTGATATTCTTTATCAAGCAAGCTGAAAGGGGCCCTCTGAAAAATTTGCTTTTCCTGGAAGATCAGGTCCACAAACTTCAGGCCGCCCAGAAAAACATTAATTCTTTTCCTTATAGTATTCTGTTTTCTTCGTCGGAAAAGAAAAAAATACTCGGGCTCCGCCCCGCTGCGGATAAGATAATCTCTTATGGTATCCCGTTAATGAAGCGCGATTTCTACAGAGTGATCGTGGCCGCAAAAGAACTCGCGGACAAAAAGAAAAAGCATCCCATGGAACTGATTCCCGATTGGAGGTTCAGGGATGCCATTTACAGGCAAGTTGAGCCGACCCCAGAAGGCTTAGACAGAGAGATGGGTAAACTGTCGGAAGGAGAGCTTGTTTGCATCAGCCTTGGTTGGGTCCTGGAACAGGTCAACTTGACACGTTTGTGGATGACGTTCAACGACAACCGCCTTCCGGACAAGAATGACTACATGGTGTTCAGAAAGAAGCGCAGTGAGTACTTCCAGAAACGACTTAAGAGAATCTATAGAGAATCGGCTTCTGGAAAAGTAGACCCCAAAAGGAAGACTGTTAGATAGAGCTTCCCCACTTGTGGGGGACGGTTTGGAATTCTTTGCTTGAATAGATCATTGAGGCTGTCTTCTATCCTCTCACAGACTTCTGCCGCGTGATAACCATCAAAAGCCCGTGGAAACATCGAAATGGCATCACTGATTCGCCTCGAAAACGTGAGCAAATATTACCAGAGCGGCTGGTCTGCGAAAATCTTCCCGCTGAGGGAAGTGGACCTTGAAATATGCAAAGGCGAGCGAATTGTCGTGCTCGGGAGAAGCGGGTCGGGAAAAAGCACTTTCCTAAACCTGATTGGCGGAGTGGATGTTCCCACCAGCGGCCGGGTCTTTTTCGGGGACGTTGATCTCACGTCCCTGTCCGCCGGAGAATTGGCACAATATCGCCGACGGGACGTGGGGTTCATATTTCAGTCTTTCAATCTCTTTTCAACACTGACTGTAGGAGAAAACCTCATGCTGCCTCTGGATCTTCTCGGAATCTCCGAGGAAAGCAAAGCCCGAGAGATCCTTGATGCGGTCGGACTCGACGGGCAATGGAACAAATTTCCCGAGCAACTCTCCGGCGGGGAACAACAACGAGTCGCTATTGCCAGAGCACTGGTCAAAGAGCCTCGTCTGATCTTAGCGGACGAGCCCACGGGCAACTTGGATCTTGAAACCGGCAATTGCATCCTGGAGCTTATCGACGAAATTTGTCGGAGAAGAAATGCCACACTGATAATGGTAACACATAGTTCGGAAGCGCTCTGGCTGGCGGATCGGAAATTCCGGATGAGATCGGGAAAACTGGTGGAAGAAGCCGGACTTACAAATGATGCGTCGAAATCCTGACCATCTTGCCGATGAATATTACGACCTTATTTAAATTCAATCTCCGATATTATCGCCGGCATTCTCTGCTGTCGCTCCTCTGCCTTCTGGGAATAGCCCTCGGGGTCGGGATCGTAGTGGCTGTAGAGCTGATCAATGATTCTGCACTGGCGTCTTTCGCACGATCGGTGGATGCACTCTCAGGGAAAGCCACTTATTCGCTTGTTTCCAAGTACGGGCACATCGACGAGAACCTTTTTGCCTCGGTCTGGAAGAACCACCTGATTCGATCCGCTGCCCCTGAGATCGAGGTTATGGCAGTCACGCTGGAAGCAGGGGATGAGCCCATTCGGTTTGTGGGAATAGACCCATTTTTGGACGCAGAATTCAGAAAGTTGACACCGGGCCACTGGAACACGGCAGAGATGGCCAAGTTTGTGGCGGGTGAATTGCCTTCTGTGTATCTTTCACAAAATTTGATGAGGAAGCATGGGCTCAAAGTAGGCGACACCTTAACGGTTCTTGCTGCGGGCATTGAGAAAAAGGTGGCCATACTGGGAGAAATTCCTGCGCGTGCGGGAAAAGAGCTTGATGAGAACATAGCGGTGATGGACATTTCCTCGGCCCAGGAAGTCTTTGGCCGACAAGGCTATCTGGATCGCATTGACATTATTTCGCAGGCGAATGTTCACGATCTTGTCCGGAGTTTACCAAAAACACTCAGGTTGACCGACGCGAATTCGAGAAAGTCAACCTTGAAGGCCATGCTCTATTCTTTTCAATTGAACCTGGCTGCCATGAGCCTATTGGCCCTCTTCGTGGGAGTCTTTCTCATTTACAATTTTTCGATGTTTTCCGTTCTGTCTCGGCGGGAGGACATGTCCTTGTTGTTGACTCTCGGCTCGGACCGCAACGGGCTTGTAGCCGCGTTCCTTGCGGAATCTTTACTGTTCGGGATTGCAGGAAGCTTAATAGGTATTTTATTCGGTTATTTGGTTGCCTGGTCGAGCATCGGCAAGGTCTCGTCCACCATCAGCGATCTCTATTTCTATTTGAGCGTGGAAGCTGTGCATCTGACAGTGCCGGTTGCGGTGAGCGGCTTAGGGGTGGGGTTCTTGGCTACTTTTTTTGGAACCGGCTTGCCGGCACTGGAAGTTGCGCTGACGCCTCCCATCCTCGGGATGAAACGGCAATCCATTGAAGACCGCGCGCACAACCTCAAAGGCCTGCTACTTGTTGCTGGTTTTGCCTGTTCCGCAGCGTCCCTTGTAGCGGCTTGGGCTTCCCGTTTTTCGATTTTCTGGGGGTTTGCTTCCGCCTTTGGTATGACTTTGGCTTTCGCGCTGTTCACGCCGTCGATTCTATCCATTTTCACTCACTATGGAGGAATGGCATTGAAGCGGCTATTCGGGTCACTCGGGGGCTTCCTGGCAGCCCGGTCTATCCGAGCATCGTTGAGCCGCACCAGCATCGCTGTGGCCGCCCTTACCGTGGCGCTTTCAATGACAATAGGTGTGGACATGATGATCTCAAGCTTCAGAAATTCGGTGAGTCAGTGGTTGGACGGCTCACTGGAGGGGGATCTGTACATCTCTCCAGCCACCACCAAATGGGATCATCCGCTGCCTGAAACTTTGATCCGAGCATTGGCTGCGGACCCACACGTACAGGCCGTGGAGCGTTATTCCACATACGATATCTACCTGCATGGGAGGCCCGTGAAGCTGAGGGTGGTGGACGGCTCGGTTCTGGAGCACCATTCCCGATTTTATTTCCTGAAAGGCGGGAAAGGGGCCTGGAATGCCCTAAAGGCCGGCGGAGTATTTATCTCGGAATCTTTGAGTTACCGTTTTGGACTGGATGTGGGGCAGAAGGTTCAATTAACCACACCCGAAGGCAAGTCTTGGTTTCCGATCGTGTCAATTGTCAGAGATTATTCCTCGGACCAAGGTACCTTGCATATAGATAGGTGTGTGTACGAACTCATTTGGAAAGATCGCCGTATTCAGTCCGCGGCGCTTTTTCTCAAGCCGGGCATTCTTGCGAATTCGGTACGTCGTTCGATAGTCGCGCAGTTTCCGGGTCTGGATCGCACCATCGTTTCCAACAAGAAAATGAAGCAAAACATTTTAGGCATATTTGACAAGACATTTGCCACGACCGCCACGTTGAAGGGGGTTTCTCTCCTCGTGGCATTGCTTGGAGTGGCCACGGCCCTGGTGGTGATTCTCATGGAAAGGGCCAGAGAGATGACCGTCCTGGGATATCTGGGCCTCACGCCCAAAGAACTGGGCAAAATGAATTTGCATCAAGCGTTGATTATGGGATTGGCGGCATTTTGCATTTCGGTCGTCTGCGGGCTAATCCTTACGTATATACTGATCTACGCGATTAACTATCGGTCTTTCGGTTGGTCTGTCGATGTCTTCATTAACCCATGGGTTTTTGTCAAGACCGCTATCCTCACGGCTGTGGCAAGCGTTGTATCGTCCCTGTATCCTACGTACAAATTGATCACCAACTCTGTAGTCGGACCGCTGACCGAAGAGTAGGCGTTCAAGTCGCCTGTGGGCTTCTCCAAATAATCATGGACTTGATGTCGTCCAGTAACTAAACTATCTTAGGAAAGCGGTAAAGACTTCAAAACGGAGGCCTCGTGATGAACAAATCCGAAGTTCTGAATGCCCTGGAATGGGTCGATCAGACGGCTAGAGACGGAGATGCGCTTCGCTTGGCCAAAGCGAAGCTAGCCCTGGAAGACGAACTGGCGTCGGAAAGGAATACCGCGTCTTCGCAAACTGCATACCAAAAGGCGGTCGAAAGTTTTGTCCGGAAGCACGGCCGAGAGCCCCTGGAGGATATAACCCCGGAGGACTGACCAAGATCT
>CAVSPC010000060.1:0-25894 GCA_963729795.1 uncultured delta proteobacterium
ATAACTCGTCAAATACTCGGCTTTCGCACCCTATCTCACGCGGTTGATCACGGCACTGTCTGGCCCGGAGAAAAGATTCCTCTGCAGGAAGTAAAGACTCCTTTTCCGGGGCAATGGATTCCAAACCAAGCCTCTTAAACGGCTCTTTTGAATCTTCATTCTTATTGCTTTTGTCCGCCGTGCTCATAGCCAAACCTCCCAAGAAAACTCCTTCCTCCGTACAGATGATGGCTGAACCCAAATGTTTCAAGTTTTGTTGATAGTTGATAGGTGGCTGTTGCGTAATCCCGCGTCCCGCGGGACTTTCCCGAATTCGTGGCACGATGTCGACTGTTGTATCGGGATCTCTCAGGCTCATCTTCGACAGTGCCCCATTTTGGGGCACTGTCGAAGATGAGCCTGAAGGGGCATGTGAGGTAAAGGCAGGACCTTGAGATCATTCCGGCAACCAAGAAAAGATGAGGAGCGGTTGTCATGGAATATGCTATACTTGGAACTACAGAAGACCGGGCAAGAAATTGGCAAGAATAATTATGCCTGAGCATAACTGCAGGAGGACTTTAATTGGACCAAAACAACACTTCGGTCTTTGACCTGTCTCCCTCTGAAAAACTGCAGCTAGTGGAAGACTTGTGGGACGATCTGGCGACCACTCCAGAGGCGGTGTCGGTGCATGACTGGCAGAAAGAAGAATTGGCCGGAAGAAAGGCCAATCTGATGAAAAACCCCGCTTCGGGACTCACGTGGGAACAAGTTAAGAGACGGGTTAGAAGTCCTGACCCCCAACCCCTATGACCGGCTCATTCTTGGTCAAAACCAAGTTCTTTGCCGATTTCTCTAAGACTTCTGGAGGGAGTGTCCATCGATTCTTCCCTTTCTTTCCTCAATTCACGAAGATCTTCAAAGTCTTCCAAAGCCTCCTCAATTTGCAAAAACTCTTCGTAAGGGATAACGACGAACTCCTTTTTCCCTTCCTTTTCGATGACTTGTGGATATAATCGCATGGCTGCTCCTATTTAAACAAAGGGGTCGGGTCTGCTCTTGACTCATGACTGGAACAGGGCACGTCTAAACGTAGCTTGACATGAGCCAAGAGTAGACTTGACCCCTAGATTCTCCCATGGGATGGACGTATCTAGCGTGCGAGTCTTCTCCACATTTCTCGGTCTCTCCACGCGCACATGGGATGGACCATTTACATGGTCCGCTAGGCACGGCTCACCTCGGTCTCTCCACGCGCACATGGGATGGACCCAAACTGCAATGCCGAAATAGTTGGGTTGCCCGGTCTCTCCACGCGCACATGGGATGGACATCTGACCAGCTCCCGCACATGATGGAACCCGCGGTCTCTCCACGCGCACATGGGATGGACACTTGGAAATCACTAGACATTCGCCAGGTAGAGACCTCTAAAGTCGAACCCGTTGCGTTAGGAGATTGCAGACAACGCACGTCCTAATGGACCACGTTAGCGCCTGCGCGCTGGACCTCAGCGCTTTATCGAAATCTTATGGAAAAGCTCTATTCCTAATGTTTAGAGCAGCATTCAAATCACGATCTATTTGAAACCCGCAGGCATGGCATTGGTAGGTTCGTACCTCCAACGGCATGTCTTGTATAGATCCACAGCGACTACACGTTTTAGAGGTATTGGCCGCAGGCGGCTGACCGAACACCTTGCCGTGGTCTTCACATTGACTTTCCAGCCTGAACTGAAAATTTCGCCAGGCTGCATCATGGATGCGTTTGGGTAACTGTGCATGGCGACCGTTCTGTTTAACAGTCATACCAGTAATATCTAGTTTTTCCACTGCTATGTAGTCATAGTTCGTTGCATACTCATGGGCTAGTTTGCAGGCAAAGTCGTTCCGTTGATTCATGATCTTCTCATGCAGTCTCGCAACTTGAAGCCTGACCTGCTCGCGGCGCTTGGAGCCTTTTTGGGCTCGACTGAGTTTTCGTTGCAGGATGCGGAGCCGTTCTTCAGCGGCTTCATACAATTTGGGATTATTGACCTTGCGACCATTGGAGTCCGTGGAGAAATGAGTGATGCCAGCATCTAGCCCGACAGTCCTTGCAGGCTCGGCTACAGGTAACCGATGATCAGGGACATTATTACAACTGAATACAACGAACCATTTCCCGGTAGATTCCCGTTTTACAGTTATTGTGGCTACAGACACGTCCATGCCATCAATAGTGGCCCTGGGAACAAGATTGACCACCTCATTGATGACGATTGGCCTATTCGGATAGAGCTTGAACCGCCCCACGTGGGCTATATGCAGGAATCGACCATCCACTCTCCAACCTGATGAATTGGGAAACGTGAACGAGTTATAGTACCGATAGCCCTGAAACCTTGGGAAGCCAGCTTGTTTTCCTCCGCCACTCTTAGCTCTACGGAAAAATGCCTTATATGCCAGATCCAATCGTTCAAGAACGTTCTTTAAGACCTGGCTGCCAACCTTTTTATACTCAGGGAATTCTTGCTTCAGGACTTTTAATTCTTTGGCTTGGTCATATTGTGTCCGTGATATTCCACATCGTTGATAGGCATCAATCCGTTGTTCAAGAGCAGCGTTATAGAGCCGTTGACAAAGCCTTAGCCAATTGATTGCGGCTTGTTCAGTTTCCTTGCTAATCTGCGCTTTGTACTTGAATGCTCGCCTCATGGCTCCGCCTCTTGATTAGAAGGGACCATACAACCGATTCCAATGAGGACTGAATGGCGCTTCGATAGCGTCGCGCTTGGACACGACTCCCGTCAAGACAATTTTGAGATCGGTGAGTCACTCAAGTCTGAAGACCGGCGACCGCGGATCCGCGGCGAATTCGAGCATAACCTGATCGCCCTGCCAAGCGTTGATCGCCTCATTAACCAAAATGGATAGTTCGTCACCCTGGGCCTGTGGCATCGAGTCTCGATCGGCGACGGACCACTCAAGAATGCGCCAGATACCGATTGGCACTTCGTTGCGATCTGAGCGCGTGCTGAGGGTCAGGTCTATTTTCTTGGCATAGGTCCGTCTGTGTCACTTTCCATCGGTATCCCGCTGGTCGCATCACTTCAGCTCGCTGCCTACGGCCTTCAATGAACCACCAGCAGAGTGAAGGGATATACATAAGCCTGAAGAAATACCAGGCAACCCACCAACGAGGCCAGGGCAAGGCTGTGGAAGAAAACGTATCGCAGAATGTCTCCTTCGTGGCCGTACCACTGGGTTGCGGTACTGGCCACCACGATGCTCTGAGCGTCAATCATCTTGCCCATGACACCGCCCGCACTGTTGGCAGAACACATCAGCGTCGGGCTTATACCTATCTGCTGGGCGGAAATCCGCTGCAAACTACCAAAAAGCACGTTGGAGGAGGTGTCCGAACCTGTGAGCGCGACTCCAAGCCATCCGAGCAGAGTCCCGAAGAAAGGATAGAGGTGTCCGGTCATGGCGAAGGCTATGCCCATAGTGGCATCTAGTCCGGAATATCGGGTCACGAATCCGAGGGAAAGCATGGCTGATATTGTCAAGATGGAATACTTAATCATCTTGATCGTTTCCCAGTAGATTCTCACCATGTCGCGGATGGAATAGCCCATAACAAAACCCGATATTATCGCTGCCAAGAGGATGCCTGTGCCTGTGGCCGACAACCAGTTGAGCACGTAGACTGCCGGCTCGGCCGCAGGCTTTGTAACCACGGGAGGCATGCGCATCACCATGAGGTGCAGGTCGGGCACCAGGAACTTGGGCATGGAAATCGCGTTGAGAAAGTGCTTGAACGGCTCCAGACCCCACAGGAAGACGAGAACACTGAGGATAATCCACGGCGTCCAGGCCCGAATCACTTCTTCTCTGGTGTAATCGTGGGTTCCTCGCGCTTCAGCGGTCGCATCATGCCCGTTCAGCCCCCAAATCTGTTTCGGATGCCACTTCATCAAGAATATCGCCACCGCTGCCAGCGATACCAATGAAGATATGATGTCCACCAGCGAAGGACCGTGGAAATTAGAAACAAGAAATTGAGGAACTGCGAAGAAGACTCCGGCCACCAATGTGGCTGGCCATACTCCGATCATTCCGCGGAATCCCGCATAAGCCCACACCAGCCAGAACGGCACGAGAATGGAGAAGAAGGGGAGGATACGCCCTACCATCGCGCTCAAATGCATTTCGTTCAGTCCGCTGACCGCAGCTAAAGTGGTGACCGGGATGCCCAAGGCTCCAAAGGCTACGGGGGCAGTGTTCGCAATCAAGGAGAGCCCGGAAGCTTCAAGCGGCCCGAAACCCAAACCGATCAAGATTGCGGCAGTAACAGCCACCGGAGTGCCGAAACCGGCGGCCCCTTCGAAGAAGGCTCCGAAGGCAAAAGCTATGAGCACTAACTGCAACCTGCTGTCCTGCGTAACAGCGGTAAGGCTGGTCTGTAGGATCTCGAACTGGCCTTTTTCCTTCGTGAGTCGATAGAGGAAAATGACGTGCAGAATGATCCAGCATATAGGCATGAGGCCGAAGCACGCCCCATAGATTGCGGTGGCTGTTGCGAGTTTTCCGGGCATGTGAAAGATAGCCGTTGCCACGGTCAAAGCCGTGGCAAGACCCAGGAGAGCGGCATAGTGGGCCTTAATTCTGAGAATCGCCAGTGTCCCCAACAGGACCACTACCGGTAAAGCGGCACACAGAGTTGAGAGCGCAACACTATTCAACGGATTGTAGATTTGTTGCCAGGGCACCTCCAGACCTCCCCATCTTTAATTTCAGAAGCAGCCGCCATTTCCCCTCTTATTGTTGATCCCCACGTTGCAGCGAAAGACTAAGAACCTCACATATATGAGACACATTCCAGTTACGGCCCCAGTTCTTCCGGGCATACTGGAGCTGCATGAAGCAACCGGGGTTGGAAGTAATAACCCTCTCGGCTCCGGTCTTGTCTATCGCTGCGACCTTGGCCTCGAGGATCTTCATGGCTCGTTCACGGTGGGTAATATTGTAGATTCCGGCCGAACCGCAGCATTGTCCTTCGTCAGGGATGTCTTTCAGCGTGAGGTCCGGAATCAGGCGCAGCAGGTCCCGTTGCGGAATGATGAGCCTTTGCCCGTGACGCAGATGGCAAGGGTCATGAAAACAAACTGTCTCAGGAACTGCCCCAAGTTTGACGTAGCCTTTTAACGCTGGGGCCAAGAATTCAGATATGTCCCGCACCTTTGCCGAGAATGCCGCAGCCCTCTCAGCCAGAAGGGCACTCTTGCTCAGGGTTTCGCGGTAGGCTTTCAATTCGGAGCCGCACGCGGCGCAGTCCGTGACAATCGCTTCAACTCTTTTTTCTTCGAACAGGTTTACATTGTGTTCGGCCATTTCGCGGTACACTTTTCGCTCGCCTTCGGCGATATTCGGCGTACCGCAACATTGCTGGTTTTTCGGAACAATGACCCTGTACCCGGCTCGAGTGAGAATGTTTATCGTGGCTCGACTCACTTCTCCGAAGATGAGGTTCATTGCGCAGCCCAAGAAAAAGCCCACTCGGCCCCTTTCCTTCCCAACCGCGGGGATTTCTTCGGGCAGAGTATGGCTTAACGGCCGGAGAGGAAGACGGGGCGGTAGCAAGGATTCCATAAATTCCAAATCAGGTGAAATCAGGCGCAAAATGTGAGACTTCTCAATCAGCCGTTGAAGCCCCGAATACTGGTACACGCGTAGAGGAGTCAAAAGATGCGAGAGCTTCTGCTGATCGCGAATAGCATGATGGAGGACGAATCGCTTCAATAGAGGCTGTGGCGTATTCTCTTCAATTCGATGCCGCGTTTCAAGAACCAATTCGCCCACTTTTACCCCCGCGGGGCAAACGGTTTGGCAATTGCGGCAGTCCAGGCAATGGTACATGTGACCCACAAATTCTTCCGAAGCTGACAAGCGCCCGTCGATAACGGCTTTGATCATGGCAATGCGGCCTCGGGGAGACTGCGTCTCTATACCGTCGGTACGATAGGTCGGACAGGTCGGGAGGCAGGTTCCGCACCTCATACACTGAAGGACATCGCCGTAATCGTGAATATCCAAGGTAGCCAAAGCCTTGGCAATCTTATCTGAATCTAAGTGGTTGCGCATGAAAGCTATTCGGTATTCTCCAGAAATATTTTTCCCGGATTGAGACGGCCTTCAGGGTCGAAGGCCTGCTTGATCTTCCGCATCATCTCAATGGCCTTTGGACCTACCATTTGAGGCAGATACTTGGATTTCGTAATTCCTGTGCCGTGCTCGCCCGAAATAGTTCCACCGAGGCTGATGGCCTTTTTGAAAATTTCGTCGTAAGCGGCTTCCACTCGATGGATTTCTTCGGTATCCCGCTCGTCGGTGAGACAAGTTGGGTGGAGGTTGCCATCGCCCGCGTGCCCGAATGTCCCGATCTTTATTGAATATTTCTTTGCGGCTTGTTGGATGGCAACCATCATCTCCGGGATGGCCGGCCGAGGCACCGTAACGTCTTCGAGTATCGTGGTCGGCCTGACTCGCGCCAGAGCAGTGAGAGCGTTCCGCCGAGCGGTGAACAGCTCTTCCGATTCTTGCAGGTCCTTGGCCGCCCGCAATGTGCGGGCCCGGTTGGCCCTGCAAGCTTCCTCGATGGCCGCTGCTTCCTCGCTAACGACCTCCGGGTGACCGTCCGCCTCGATCAGAAGCAGCGCGGCCACATCGCGTGGCAGGCCGATCATGACATGATCTTCCACGCAGTTAATTGTTACAGAGTCCATCAGTTCGAGCGTAGAGGGAATGATCTTACGAGAGATTATTGCGGAAACCGTACGTGCAGCATCTATTATATCATCGTACAGCGCAAGAAAGGTCTTCTTGGCCCGCGGCTTGGGAATGAGCTTTAGCGTTATCTTTGAGAAGATCCCGATTGTTCCTTCGGAACCTGTTAGGAACTTGGTAAGGTTGTACCCCGCAACGTCTTTCACGCACTTGGTTCCGTAATGGACCTTGGACCCGTCAATCAGCCACGTGTCAAGAGCAAGAACATAGTCGCCTGTGATCCCGTACTTCAGCCCTCGCAGCCCTCCGGCATTTTCTGCCACATTTCCGCCGATGGTGCAAACCTTCATGCTTCCCGGATCGGGTGGATAGAACAGGTCTTGGGCTTCAACCGCCGCATGAAGGTCCGCGGTAATTACCCCCGGTTCTACGGTGACTGAGAGGTCATCCGACTCGATCTCGATGATGCGGTTCATGGCAGTAGTGGCAATGACAATCCCGCCTTTGACCGGGACGGATCCGCCGCTCAGGCCTGTTCCACTCCCCCTGGTGGTGACCGGAAGCCCTTCCCGTGCAGCGAATTCCAAGGTTAAACCGATGTCTTCTTCAGTGATAACGCGGACAACCGCGTCAGGCTTGTGAGAAACAAGAGGGGCGGCGTCGTACGAGTAGCACAGTAGTTCCGCCTCAGAGGACAGGACCTTGCTCTTGCCGAGCAGGCGTTCCAATTCAGTCACGAAGGGCTTGCGCATCTTAAGGACTGTTCGCGGTATGATTTACGTATATCGAACAAGAATTCTGTCGATCAATATAAGTTGCTCCTTCGAGACGAAGTATCGAGGCCGTCAGGACATGGCAAGGTTACGCGGCCGTCAGTTCGTATGTAAGGCGGTCATCTTCAAGGTTGGTCACACGTATTTTAACTTTCATGCCTGCTTTGATTGAATCGTCGGGAAGGGAACGGTCCATTCGACCGAAGACCTTAATGCCGTCCTGGAATTCCGCAACCGCGAGAACGTAGGGGACATCCTTTTCAAAACCCGCGGGCGCATACATCGCCTTTGTATAAGTCAGGACTGTTCCCTCGCCCGTAATAGGGAACCACTCCATATCATCGCTGAGACAAACGTCGCAATCACTGCGTGGCGGGAAGAATTTGGCTCCGCATCGCATGCACAAGGTGCCGGATAGCTCGTTATTCTTAAGAAGCTCTACGAATTGCTCCGTCTTCGTCACACCGGTGAAACTTATGATGCCGAACTGTTCAAATCCCATGTCAATCCTCCAGAAAAGGCGTTTACCGCGGAGAGCGCAGAGACCGCAGAGAAAGCAATGTTCATTATTTCTGTGCCGGATGAAACATATATCCCGTACGACTCACGTTGCCATATCTAAAGCATTTGTCTCTTGGCGATCTCTGTACTACTATGACACGATTTCTTGTCGTGCCGCGAAGATTTTGCGGAAATCTATCCGCAGATGGCGCAGATTACGCGGATAAAAACGAACGAACTGACGGGAATATCTGTGTCCATCTGCGTAATCTGTGGATTAATCTTGTTGTTTGCGGCCTATGGCTGCGCTGTGAACTCTGTGGTGAATTTCCTATTCTACTCCGAATATGCTCACGTTGCCGTAAATGCCCACGCCGCCGATATTGTGGACAAGCCCTATTTTGGCGTCCGGCACCTGCATCTCCCCTGCTTCGCCTCGCAACTGTAAGATTATAGTGCGGATCTGCGAGCCGCCGGTGGCTCCTATCGGGTGTCCCTTGGAGAGCAATCCTCCGTCTACGTTGACCGGAATCTTGCCTTCTTTGTAGGTTTCTTTGTTTCGAATAAGCTCTTTGCCTCGGCCCTGTTCTGCGAATCCTAAGTCTTCGTACGCCATCATCTCTGCAATTGTGAAGCAATCGTGGACTTCGGCCACATTCACGTCTTTTGCTGTTATGCCCGCCATTTCGTAGGCCCGCTTTGCAGCGAGTTGCGCACACTTCAGTCCGCTGAAGGTATCTCTACCGGCCATGTTGATAGGAGCCGTGGCCATACCGAGCCCTTTTATCCAAATCGGCTTTTGACAAAGGGCCTTCGCCTTTTCTTCGGAGGCAAGGATTACGCACGAGGAGCCGTCTGCGTTCGCGCAACAATCGTACATCTTGAGAGGCGTGGCGATATACTTGGGTTCAAGCACTTTGTCCAGCGTCAAAGACTTGCGGAAGACTGCTTTCTCGTTGACCTGTCCGTACGTTGAGGACTTGACTCGAATAAGGGCCAGGTCTTCTTCGGAAGTGCCGTACTTCTCGAAATGCCCTCGGGCGTACATTGCGTAGTAAGCCGGCATCATGGTTCCGAAAGGAGCCTCCCACTGAATATCCGCGCCGCGTCCCATTCTTTCCTGAGATTCAGCAGAAGAGATTTCAGACATTTTCTGAAAGCCCAGCACGAGCACGACATCGTGAAGACCGGACGCGATAAGTGCATACGCGGTCCTGAGGCCACTGGAACTGGATGAGCACACACTTTCAACATAGAAGGTGGGTTGGGGATTGAGCCCCAGGTACTCTGCCATAAGACCTGCCGGCGTCCGTTGTTTGTCGTATTCAGGAGCCGAACAGATTACCGACGCGTCGATCTGTTCCGATTTGAGGCCCGCGTCCTGCATGGCGTCTCGGTAGGCTTCAAAAGCCAGTTCTCGGATGGAACCCGGGTAGGCCCGCACAAACGCACTCTGGCCGACACCGATTACCGCAACCTTTGCCATGTACTCCTCCTTATATTGGGACTGGAAGCTTCGACAATTTGGAAGGTGCTCAATGATACCATGTGGCCGGGTGCAAGATCAACAGACTCTCTAGAGATACTAAAGATATGGGGATGAAGAGCGTATGCTCCGGCCGAGTTGACCCCGAGGCTCGAGTCTGGTACAAATTAAATGAGCCCAGCCTTAAAGGCTATAATCAGAGGGCGCAGCAAGATAAGTGCTGTTGCCTTTTTTCGCTTGTGCCGTGGGTGTTGTTCACGGGACGCGAAAAATTTTTACCGAACGAGAAGGAATAAGTGATGAGCTTGGCCAAGCGTCCGATAACCTCTCAAGGACACCAGAAACTGAGAGAAGAACTCGACCGATTGATCCGCGTCGAGCGCCCGGCGGTTATAAAGGAGATCGAAATAGCCTTGGGCCATGGAGATCTCTCCGAGAATGCCGAGTACACGTACGGCAAAGAAAAACAGGCCCTCATTGAAACGCGTATCCGGAGCCTTCAGGATCGACTTGCCGCTTGCGAAATAATAGACATTGCTAATCGCCCCAAAACGAACCGAGTCGTTTTCGGATGTTCCGTCACGATTGAGGATTTAGATACCAGTGAACAGAAGGTTTACCAGCTTCTTGGGCAGGACGAGGCGGACATAAGCCGCGGGGTAATCTCAATTGATTCTCCTCTGGGGCGCGCTCTTATCGGCAAAGAGGTCGACGACGTCGTGGAGGTGAAAACTCCCAACGGCCTTCGAGAGTTCGAAGTCCTTGAGATCTCCTGAGGCAAGCCATTTATAATTGCTCGTGAGTTGGTCAGAGGCGGATATGCACGACAAAACTGCGCCGCAAACAGCCGCGCCCCACTCCAGAATTCTCATATTATGTGATTTTGATGGCACGGTGTCTACGAAGGACACTGTGAATCGCCTGGTGAGGGAACACGCGACGTCGCCGGAATGGCGTTATTACGTAAAGCGGTATATGCGAGGGGAAATTGGCTCCCGTGAAGTATACGAAGCTATCGCGTCCCTTATGAGGATGACTCGCGAGGACCTGGAAAAGTTCGTCCGTGACCACGCGGCACTGGATCCGAGTTTTCCCCAATTCCTGGAATGGGCCGGGAGACGAGGAATCGACATCAAAATCGTTTCCGACGGATTCGACGCCACAATAGAAACACTGTTTCACAACCACGGAATCTCGGGGCTGGAAATCTTCGCCAACACCCTAACCTTCGGAGACGACGGCAGAGTCTCAATGGCGAGCCCGCATTCCAATCCGGCATGCGGAACCTGTGGTACTTGCAAGTTGAGCATTTTACGAAGGTTTCGGCCTTACTATGACAAGATTGTTTTGATCGGGGATGGGGAATCCGACCGCCACGTCGCAGGTGAAGCCGATGTGGTATTGGCGCTGAACGAGCTATTTATATACTGCGCACGGCATCGCATTCCCGCAGTGCATATAAGCGGCTTTCAGGAAGTCCCTCCATTACTCACAAGGGGCATCGAAGCCGTCGCATTCGACATGGACGGCACTTTGATCGATTCTCTTGACTCAATTACAGACGCGTTTAATCACATGTTTAAGACGCTCGGTTACCCGTCGATGACCACAGCAGAAGTGGTCCGAACCACTTCAATCTCACTAAAGGATTTTGCCGAGACTTACCTCAAACCAGAGGAAACAGAAATAGGGATCCGAATCTTCCGAGAATATTATGACGGCATTTTCCTCGAGAAAACGACGATGATTCCCGGGGTAATGGAAACGCTCGCAGCGCTTGACGGGACAATACTCAAGGGGATAGTTACCAACAAGCGTGGTAATTACGCGCGAAAGCTCGCGGAGCATTTTGGATTCGCTCAAAACATGGCTCGCATCATAGGCGCTGAAGACGGGTTCAAGGCTAAGCCGGCTGGAGAAATGTGCGAAGAATTCATCCGCTCGGTGGGGACCTCTAAGGATAATACCATCTATGTTGGCGACGCTCCAATTGATATTCAGGCAGCAAAAAACGCGGGCATAGATGCCTTTGCCGTGGCAAATCCCCTTTTCCCTGCGGAAGATCTGGCACTTTGTGCTCCCCGTAGAGTATTGAATGATATAACCGAGTTGCCTGCAGCGCTCCGGCCTCTGATATAGACGTTGCGGCCGAATTGTCCGCGCTCAGAATTGTAGTCGCGTAAGAATTGGTTGCGAATGAGGATAGTGGCCTGAACGGGCATATCGCAATCCGAATAACATTATGAATATGGTAAATAAGGGTAGGTACTTGGACGGGGTCGGAATATGAAAACTAGTGTTTCGCTGTCCGAAGTTCATCGCACCGTATCTATTCCTGATGGAGCGCGCATATTAAAACGTATGCTCGCCTTTTTCGGCCCGGCGTACTTGATAAGTGTCGGTTACATGGACCCCGGGAATTGGGCGACCGATCTGGAGGGCGGATCCAAGTTCGGTTATACGCTCATCTGGGTTCTGTTAGCATCCAACATCGCCGCGATAGTACTCCAAACTTTGGCCGCAAGGCTCGGAATTGTTACAGGCAGAGATTTGGCGCAGTCCTGCCGCGACCAGTACCCACGTTCAGTTAATTACATGCTCTGGGTGTTGGCGGAAATCGGGATAGTGGCCTGCGATCTCGCGGAAGTGCTGGGAGGCGCAATCGGGATCAATCTCCTGTTCGGCATACCTCTCTTGTGGGGTGTAGTGATTACAGGATTTGATACGCTGCTCTTTCTGGCCATTCAAAGTTTCGGGATTCGAAAATTCGAGAGTTTCATTCTGTCTTTGATTTTCACAATCGGTGTGTGCTTCGTATTTGAAATTTACTGGTCAGCTCCACATTGGGGCGAGGCGGTCAAGGGTTTCGTCCCTAGTATACCCGCAGGAGCCCTTTACATTGTCGTCGGTATCATAGGAGCTACTGTGATGCCCCACAATTTGTATCTGCATTCGGCTCTGGTACAAAGTCGAGCGTACGACACATCACCGGCAGGTAAACGACAGGCATGCCGTTTCAATCTTGTTGATTCCGCACTGGCTTTGAACGTCGCTTTCTTCATAAATGCGGCTATCTTGATCGTTTCCGCGGCAGCGTTCTACGGCAAGGGGACAGAGGTAACGGAACTCCAGCAGGCGCACAAGCTGCTCTCGCCCATGTTAGGGACAACTCTTGCAGGGGCTCTATTTGCAGTAGGTCTCATTTGCAGCGGCCAGGCATCTACCATAACCGGTACTCTGGCAGGCCAGATCGTTATGGAAGGGTTCCTGCATTTCAAGATTCGCCCATTCTTAAGAAGATTAGTGACCCGGCTTCTGGCAATTGTACCTACCATCTTGACGGTTCTGTTTATGGGTGCCGAGGGAAGCTACAAATTGTTGATCTTGAGCCAGGTCATCTTGAGTTTACAGCTCTCTTTTGCCATGATCCCACTTATCCATTTCACCAACGACAAAAGGTTGATGGGGGACTTCGTCAACAGTTTCTGGCTAAAGATTCTCTCCTGGGCTGTGGCGCTCGGAATTCTAGGTCTGAACATTAAACTCGTAAGCGATCAAATAGGGGACTGGATACAATCCAGCCCAACGCCGGCCTGGATTTGGGCCACAATTGTGCCGCTATTATGTATTCTCGGGCTGTTCCTCCTCTATATTTTTGTTCGACCTTTTATTCACCTGCCTGAAAAGCAGAAGCTTCCCGGATGGCGGACACTGAGTCATCTAATTCGCGCCGAAGAGGACAAGCTGGACCTGGAGGTACACCGTTATAAGCGAATCGGGGTCGCTGTGGCGCACAACAAAGCAGATGAACGAGTCCTGAGCCATGCCCTGCCGCTTGCACGCCAGCACGATGCCACACTCTATTTGTTTCATGTGGTGGAAGGAGCGGGTAGCACGGTCTTTGGAGCTGACGCATTCGATGCCGAGACCAGACATGATGAAGAGTATCTCAACCAGCTCGCTGCGGCGCTCAACCACCGGGGGGTCGAAGTGGAGATTTTCTTGGGATATGGAGAGGTGGCCAAGGAACTGATACGCATGGCTCACGAACAGGAAATTGATCTGTTGGTCATGGGCGGGCACGGACACAGGGGTCTTAGTGACCTCATATTCGGCAGCACTATCTCGCCCGTGAGGCATGGACTTGAAATACCTGTGCTTGTGGTCCGGTAGATCTTACCGGCAGTCGCAGCGCAGGAAGACAAAGTCCACAATGTCCGCTGAGACTTCGGCTGATCGTCGCGTGCTCCGTCCCGCCTTACGGTCACCCAATAGGAAGCCTTTTTCCAAATCTCGCCTAAGATTTCAGCATTGCCAAAAAGATTATGGGTGCGATGGCAATCCGATAAAACGCGTAGGGGACAAGATTCCAGCGCTGAAGTAAAGCGATAAACGTCTTCACTGCGATAGAGGCTGACAAGAACGATACAATTATTCCAACAGCGAACATCGGAATATCAGAAGCGTGAAACAAACTCCAATTCTTGTACAGATCGAATATCGCGGCCGCGCTCAATATTGGAACAGCCGCTAGAAACGAATATTCTGCAGCAATCCGGCGATCAAGACCGCAGAACAGACCCCCGACAATTGTAGAAGCTGAACGGGACATTCCAGGCCACAACGCCAAGCACTGAAAAAGCCCTATTTTTAGTGCATGACCGTAGCTCACGCTATCTATCTGCTCAACTTGAGACTCCGGTTTATACCTCTCAGCCAGGAGTATTCCTATGCCGCCCACACCGAGGGCCGCGGCGACGGTAAGTGGGCCGAACAGATACTGTTTGATGAAGTGATGGGCAAAAGCCCCGCAAATGACTGCCGGCACCGTGGTCAGGGCCAAAAGCGAAAGACCTCTCAGTCCCGAAAAATTTCCATCTTCCGCGTTCCGCCTGAATGGAATGAGCCGTACGAAACGGGGCCAGTACAAAACCACGACTGCTGAAATCGCCCCGATTTGGAGGAATACCTCAAAACATGTTGCTTTGGGTCCTGTAAAATCAAGCAGCGTACCGGCTAGTATGAGATGCCCGGCAGAAGAGACCGGCAAATATTCGGTCAAACCCAGCACTATTCCAAGGATTGCGGCAATCCAAAGCGCATTCATCGAATACTCCTTGTTACTGAAACCTCTTCAAATGATGCCGACTACAAGCCGTTCTTGCAGGCCCGTCGGGGATCACAATATGCCCCATCGAGATGTCGGACGCAAGATCCTATCAGGATTCACATCATAATGAGGTTTTAGAGATAGTCTCGGATTGCCTTCGCGGAGGGATTCGGTTGCTGAAGAACCGATAGTAAAAGACAACCGTGTACCGAGCGGGAGCAGACCAAGTTCTGCTGTTGCATCAGGATACTATAGCCTTTGGCAAAAATGATGTCTCATTGGCCGTACGATGCGGAAAATTCTAACGGTGCACCGTAATGGGCGTTCCACCGTCATTCCCGTGTGGCCGGCAATGACGATGTTCCGTAGGCGCACGGCATGCCGTGCCGCTACAGTCTGCACCGCGTCGGGCAAGACCGCGTGCGCGGGAATGACGATAAAAAGCGCCCCAAGCCAAGTCTTCGAATGACTATGCTCCCGACGGACCAAAGGACATCTTTTGGACAAACTGCCATAAGTGCTTTGAACTTGCGAACAAACTGACGCCTTCAAGGCAGAGCAAACAAATACCCGGCCCCATTTTGGCGCTTTCGAACCACACCGGTCGGTGCCTCATGTGCCCGTGTTTCCAGACACGGTTACAGTCCGACACCACATCAAGCGCCGCACCATTTCAGAGAAAGCTGCGGACCCAAAACTTATTTGGGCCTTATCATTTCAGCCATAGATTCAAGGGACTTGGCGACGAAGGACCTGATGTCGTTGGAAGACTTGGCGGCCACATCATCCAGGGCCGAGGTAATGCCTTTAATCCTGCCGCGCGCTTCTTCCGCTACCGGTTTCAGCACGTTCATAAGCGATTCCTTCGCCTTTGCCACCGAGTCTTCCAAAGCAGCCCCGTAGATGCTGGTTCCCGGCGAGCTTTCCGAGGCCGGCCGCCAGTCGCTGAAAGGCTCAAATTTTCTTCTCCAGAGCTCTGGTCCCTGATTCTGAGTATCCATCATCTCTCTCCTCACGAGTTGCGAAGCCTCGTACACTACCAAAATTGCTTCATCCAGAAGTGGTTTTCACGAATTCCCGGGTCGTTTCTTCGCGTCAGTTCAATATCCCGGCTTAATTTTATGAGACATCATAATCAGCGTGATGTTTCCGTAACCTAATAGAGCAGCGGCAGCAGCCGCCAGCGTGTCTGTCTGCAATATATGGAATATTTCTCGCCAAATTCTTCTCGGAGAAATCTCTCCTCTGCATGGATACGTGCAATTATAGCGGCCAGCATGACTAGCAATAACAATAGCCCGATGCCACTGCGAAAAATAAGGCACCATCCCAGCGTACCCAGGATGAGCCCGGTGTAGCTGGGGTGACGGATCACATGATAAAGTCCGTCCAGCTTCAGTTCATGCTGCTCTTGCACAGTTACCAACCCGCTGAAACGATGCCCCAATGCAAAAACGGCTGCCACTCGGATCATCCCACCTATGAGGAAAAATGCGAGGCCCCAGTAGCGAACCGTATCGCCACCAATAGTCCACCAATTGTGGCGGTCCGCATAAGGAAGAAGCAACGCCATGATAAGAGGCACAATAATAAACGGAAATAAGACCCAACGGTTGGAGGTCATTTCTCGCGGACCCGCACTCAAACCACTGGCGCCTGAAAAACAGAGAGCCACCGCGAAAACTATCGTTCCGATAGCAAGACCCATCCGCGCGGGGTTAGCAAAGAATCCTCGGAAATCCCCCCATGACGAGATAGCGAGAACGAGCCACAGTAAACTACCACCGAACCCAACTGCAATAAACCGCGGATTAGTGCGCCTCATGCCGTCTCCCGAGATTTGTACTATCCAGATATCAACGAATAATTCCGCGCTGCCTTGTGTACCCCATCCGTTGTTGTGGGTACCATGGATGCACCTCCTAATCAATAAGATCTTCAGCCATGACCCATCCTTTAACAATACTAAAACGATTTATTAACAACTCCTATACCGAGAATCAGCATTTAGTATGCCGAAACTATTAGCATTAATTGGTATTGGAAAGGCTTGACAAGAAGTTTGAAACGATTTAATAAAGTAATCTGTGGACTGAGCCTTCCGCTGGGCCTCTTTGCCATGTTCTTTTTGGACCGGAAACCGACCATGAGCAGAAATTTCAGAGACGAGGACGTTACTATCAAGGATGTTGCACGGATCGCCAGGGTCTCTACCTCCACGGTTTCTCTGGTCATGAACAACAAACCCGGTGTTAAGCAGGAAACCCGGTCCCGGGTCCACAAGATAGCGGAAGCGCTCAACTACAGGCCGAACCTCCTGGCCAGATCGCTGGTCAAAGGCCGTTCCCACGCAATCGCCATGCTGATCACCAGCACTCTAAACCCCATCTTTCCTGAAATGGCCGCGGGCGTGGAGGAAGTCTTAAGGGAACATGGTTACTCCCTGAGCATTATTTCAACGCACGGCAACGAAGAAGTTGAGGCAATTGAGATCGGGAAGATCAGGGCGCGGGGCATGGATGGAATCATCACCTCCGATGCATTGGTTGACGACAACAATCTAAAGGAGCTTGCCAGATCCGGCTATCCTGTGGTCTCGATCCTCCGTAACGTTCGTAACTGTGAGGAACTCGATTTCGTCATTGTTGACGGTATCAAGGGCGGATACTTGGCCGCAGAGCACTTGATCCGGTTGGGCCATACCAGAATAGGGCTTATTAAGGGAGATCTCAACACGTCCACAGGCATAGACCGAGCTGAAGGAGCGATCAAGGCATTCCGGGATTACGGTCTCCCTGCGGAGGACACTTCGATTCACCTGGGTGACTACTTCAAAGAAAGTGGCTATGTCGGAACGAAACGGTTCCTTGCGTTGAACACGAAGGAGAGACCAACTGCCATTGTTGCGGGCAACGATGAAATGGCTTTAGGAGCTTTTGAGGCAATATGGGATGCAGGTTTGAAGGTTCCGCAGGATATCGCTCTGGTCGGATTCAATAACGTGGCTACCACCGCTATTAGACGCATCGAGATCACTACCGTCTCTCAAAAGAAACAGGAGATGGGTCGCCTGGGCGCCAAACGGCTCATTGACAAGATAGAGAAGAATCGCGGCTATAAGAAGCCTTATCACATCGTGCTCGAACCCGGGCTGATCATCAGAAGGAGTTGCGGCTACTCGGATTCGTCCGGCTACTTGCTCCCCGTAAGCAAGAAGCGTCAGATATAGATATCCGCTTGCACAAGGAGACCCACCATGTTGGAAGGCAAAATTATTGATCTCACCCAGGAAATCTATCAAGGGATGCCTGTCTATCCGGGCCACCTCAAAACGGTGATCTGGACGCACATGTCCCATGATGAATGTCAGAGGATGTTGGGCACAGGCTTTTCTTACGAAACTCGCGGGATACTTCTTTGCGATCATGGGCCCACGCACATTGATGCCGTCAGCCATCTCTCGAGAAAGCCCGGGGCGGAATCAATAGAGGAACTAGCGCTGGAAAAGTGCATCAGTTCGGCGATCTGTATAGATGTCAGCGACATCCCGCAAAAAACTCAGTTTGGACGGAAAAAGATCGAAGACGAATTGAATAAGTGGGGTCTTGATATTCGTCGGGGTGACGCGGTTCTCTTCTATACAGGTCAATATGACCGCTATTACGGAAAGCCGGAATATATGACTGATTATCCCGGCCTGGACCGAGAAGCCACTGAATTCATAATTGATAAGGGTTGCGTGAATTTCGGAGTTGATTCCGCAAGCCCTGATATGTGGTACGACAAGTCGTACCCCTGCCATACGGTTTGTGCGGAGCGCGGAATCACCCACATAGAAAATCTCTGCAATCTCGACAAGGTAGTAGGCAAGCGGTTCATTTTCATAGGACTTCCATTGAAGATCAGAGAAGGAACCGGATCACCCATCCGAGCGGTAGCCATTGTCAATGAATAAGGGCGCCTAATAGACCTAGATGGATTTGCTGTTACACAGCGCCTCTAAATTAAAGGGGGAATCACGATGATAAAATATTTAAAAAAGGCGGTTGAAAAACCGAAAGAGGATATCACGGCGGTTCGTCAGACCGTGCGAGAGATCCTCGAAAAGATCCGGGAGCAGGGCGAGGTCGGTCTTCGATACTACTCCAAGAAGTTCGACAACTGGTCTCCAAAGAGCTTCAAGGTGACAAATGATGAAGTCCTCGCCGCCAAAAAGAAGCTGCCCATAAGCGAGATCGAGGACATACACTTTTGCCAGGCCCAGATCCGGAATTTTGCTCGAGAGCAAATGAGTCGCCTCGTTGATTTTGAGGTCGAAACTTTATCCGGCGTTCACCTGGGACAGAAAATAATTCCCGTTGCTTCAAGCGGATCTTACATCCCGGGCGGGCGTTATCCGATGCTCGCCTCGGCGCACATGACGGTGATCACGCCGAAGATCGCCAATGTTCCGCGAGTCGTGGCTTGTTCCCCTCCTGTAAAGGGTCAAGGCCTTTGGCCTGCCACTCTGTACTCAATGGTAGCGGCCGGAGCCGATGAGGTCTACTGCATGGGTGGTGTCCACGCCTTAGCTGCTCTGGCCTATGGCATAGACGGATTGGAACCGGTTGATATGCTCGTGGGAGCGGGCAACAAATATGTCGCCGAAGCAAAGCGTCAGCTCTTCGGGACCGTGGGGATCGACCTTCTCGCTGGACCGACTGAGATCCTAATCATTGCTGATGATGCAGCGGACCCTTTCATTCTCGCAGCGGATCTCCTCGGGCAGGCCGAACACGATCCCAATGCCAGGCAGGCTTTGATCTCTCTGTCCGAAAAGACTGCAAAGAAAGCCCTGAAGGAGGTCGAACGCCAACTGACAACCCTCCCGACCAAGGACGTCGCGGGTGTTTCGTGGCGGGACAATGGTGAGGTCATCGTTGTCGACTCACCTGAGGAGGCAGTGAAAGTCAGCGATGAGTGGGCGCCGGAGCATCTTGAAGTCCAGACTGCGGACTGGAAGTATTACCTTGAAAATTGCAGAAACTACGGATCGGCCTTTCTTGGCGAGGAAACCACCGTGGCATACGGCGACAAAACTATAGGAACCAATCATGTGTTGCCCACCATGAGGGCAGCTAGATATACGGGCGGACTGTCTGTGGGCAAGTTTGTCAAGACCGTTACCTACCAGTATGCCACCAAAGAGGCTTCATACGAGATTGCCGATGTGTGCGAAAGGGCGTGCAATTACGAAAACATGTTGGCGCACGGCATCTCCTGCAAGGTAAGAAAGGAAAAGTATTCGAGTGAAAAAGCCTGAACTGTCGCTTCATGATAGAGTAGCACTCATTACTGGCGCTGGCGGGGGAATTGGCAGGGCAATCGCGTTTGCCTTCGGGGCAGCCGGTGCTCGGGTCTTTCTTAGTGCCACATCCCCGAAAAAACTGGCCGATCTTTCGGCTGAATTGACGGCAGAAGGTGTCGAGGCGGCATTTAAGGCGATCGACATCAGGCCGGCCGGCGCCTCCGGTGAACTCGTAAACTCGGTAGTCCAGACTATGGGCTCCATAGACATACTGGTAAACTCGGCCGGGATAAACAGGCCGCAAAAACCGGAAGACGTGACAGAGGAGAATTGGGACGCGGTCCTGGAGACAAATCTAAAGGCCACGTTTTTCATGTCCCAGGCGGCAGGGAAAGAAATGATTAAACAAAAGGCCGGGAAGATTATTAACATTTCCTCTCAAGCCGGATTCGTCGGTCTTCCTCTTCGCGCTGCTTATTGCTCCAGCAAGGGCGGCGTCAACCAGTTAACGCGAACTCTGGCCCTGGAATGGGCGCAACATAACATCCTGGTGAACGCCATTGCGCCTACTTTCGTGCTCACGCCGTTGACCAAGGGGATGTTTGAGGATAAGGACTTCTTGAAGTACGTGCTGGACAGCATTCCTCTCGGTCGGATGGCTGAGCCCGAAGAGATCGCGTATGCAGCCCTTTTTCTCGCCTCCGACCTCTCCAACATGATCACGGGGCACATCCTCACTGTAGATGGAGGATGGACCATCAAGTAAGTATCATCGGAAAAGAATAAGAGCGCCTTTTGGAATATCCCACAGAGGAGGAAGCATCATGAGATCGAGAAGATCGTTCTGGTTTGCCGGCCTGGTGTTGATCGTGTTCGGCCTGTTGGGCGTAGGTCGTTTTGTGGTTGCGCCCTGTGCTGCTCAGGATGGGAACAAGGTCATCAAGTACGGGACCATGCACCCACTCACCGGCGCTTATGCTGTTCTGGGTCGGGACCAGCAACGTGCTACGGAGCTGGCGGTTAATGAATGGAATGCCAAAGGCGGGGTGTTGGGCCATAAGATCGTTTGGATCTCCAGAGACGACGAGCTAAATGGGGCAGTGGCTCTCCGAAGAGCCAAAGAATTGGTGGAAGAGGAACATTGCGATTTTATCGGAGGAACTCTTTCCGGGGCTATCTCGCTGGCCGTCAATGAGTTCGCCTGCAAACATAAAGTTCCTTATGTGGAATTCGGTCAATCTGATATGGTTCTGGGATCCAACCAATGTAAGTACGGCGCAGCTTTTATGGTGATCCCTTATTCCGCGGCCTTAGCGGTTTCCAAGTATGCTTTTCAACACCTCGGCAAGAAATGGTTTGCAATTACCGCTGACTACCGCTGGGGGCAGAGCCTTCTTGAAGGCTGGCTGTGGCAGAGTAAGCAGATGGGAGGCCAGTTTCTTGGGAATGTTTATGCTCCTCTCGGAACTTCGGATTTCTCCACCTATTACCCCAAAATCATGGCCGCGAATCCTGACTTCATCGTCATGAACAACTTGGGGACGGACCAAACCGCGGCAATCAAGCAGGCGACTGAACTGGGCCTGACCAAAAAGATGAAGATAGTGTGCACCAAGACAGCTATGAGCACCATTAAGGAACTTGGGTCCGCGTATGACGAGAACGTTATAGGTGGAATGACGTTCTTTTGGAAATTGCAGGACAAATACCCGACCAGTAAGAAATTCGTTCAAGCTTACGAGAAGAAATACGGTGAGCCGGTCGAACAAGACGGCGAGTCCGGCTATGTGGCTACCAACGTCCTTTTCATGGCTATGGAGAAGGCCGGAACGGTGACAGACAAGGCAAAGATCATGAAAGCTATGGAAGGGCTTCATTACCAACTGACAAAGGGGCCTGAGTACGTTCGTGCTTGCGATCACCAGAGAGTTCAGAGCTATCTCCTGCTCAGAGGAAAAGGTGAAAAAGCGAAGGGCTGGGATATTGCCGACATTGTCGCCGAAGTCCCGGGTGATCAGATCATCATGTCTTGCGAAGACAACGCAAAGAATCTCCCGTTCGCCAATATCAAGTTACCGAAGTAGAAGCTTTGACGGCCCGCGGAAAGAGGAGGTCTTCGCCGCCCAAGTACCCTGTTTACTAATTCGGTCACGTATTTTGATGTACCTAATGCCTGTAGCCGGAAGCCTCTCCCGGTAGGACCGGTCCCGCGGGATGCCAGTCGCCGACAATCCGCCGGCAGAGACGCCCGCTCTACCGTGCAAGTGGCACCGTATTTGTGAAACGTGGCAGCAGACTCTCCAAGCGGAGAAAGGGCATCCTATGTTCCCGGATCTACCCTGGAACGTTATAGCTTTGCAGCTTTTCTTCGGGCTTGCCTTGGGATGCGTCTATGTCCTTTTGGCAAGCGGCCTTTCGATCATTTATGGCCTTCTGAACATCGTTAACTTCGCCCACGGTACGTTTGCGATGCTTGGGGCTTATGCCGTCTTTGTGGCGGTTTCCCTGTCCGGGAGTTTTATCATAGGCATTGCAAGTGCCATTATAATTGTCGGTCTGATAGGGGCCGTTACTGAGATCCTACTTCTCAAGCCTTTATACGGAAAAGATCCTCTCTTGCCTCTCATGCTGACCTTCGGCCTTTCCGTCGCAATACCAGACGGGATGAAGGTCCTTTTCGGGCTCATCGGCAAGCCTGTCAACTATCCCAAAGCATTAAGCGGGGCAACCCTACTGGGAACCGTGATCCTGCCGAATTACCGATTGTTCATCATCTTTTTCACGCTGATTACCATGATTTCTCTATGGCTATTCCTCAAAAAAAGTGATCTGGGCATGGTCATTCGAGCGTCCACTCGGGACAGCCTGATGGTGCAGGTGCTGGGCGTAAATGTTTCACGCATCTGGACTCTCGGTTTTGCCATCGGAATAGGGCTTGCGGCTCTTGCGGGGGCTATTGCAGTGCCTATGATGTCGGCCACGCCCGACATGGGACTTGACATGACGATGGTTGCGTTTGTTGTCACAGTTGTCGGCGGTCTGGGCAGTCTGGGAGGGGCTATAGTAGGCGGCTTGTTTATCGGGCTGGTTGTCGCGGTTACCTCTTTTGTGGCAGGCGAATATGCCAATGTATCCATGTATATATGCATGGCGGCAATCCTGCTGGTTCGCCCAAGGGGCCTGTTCGGAGAATCGGGCAGAGAATAGGAACGGCATTCATCGTGAATCAAAGCGAAGCAAAGACCTCAGTGGTGACCGATCCCACTCCAAGACCGACAACTGTGTGGATAGCGATCGCGATTCTGGCCTTGCTTCCTTTTGTCTCTTCTATACCTTTGGCCACTGAAATTCTGATCTGGACTGTTTTCGGACTGGGATTCAACCTGCTCTTGGGCTACACCGGAGTCCTCTCTTTCGGCCATGCGGCCTATTTCGGCCTAGGAGCCTACAGCGCGGGGTTGGCCTTCAGGTACTGGCACTCAAGTATCTGGGTAGGCATGGCCTTGGGAATTCTTGGGCCCGTCTTGCTGGCCTGTTTCATCGGAGCAATCGCGATTCGGAGGCGGGGCGTCTATTTTGCCATGATCTCCCTTGCCTTCGGGCAAATGCTCTATTTTCTTGCACTCTCCCCATTAAAAGACATAACTCGAGGTGAAGACGGACTAACTCATATCCCCGAGATGGCGATCTTCTCGATTTCCCTCAACAAGCCTTTACCCCTTTATTATTTTGTCCTCGTTGTGACTGCGGTCATGCTGTTTGCGACGTGGGGTATCCTTCAATCCCCTTTCGGCAAACTGCTTCAAGCCTTGCGGGAGAACGAGGAGCGGGCCGGTGCCTGCGGTTTCAACACTACTCTGGTCAAATTCTTCTCTCTGGTTATTTCCGCATTTTATGCCGGGCTGGCCGGGGCCCTGGATACCATCTATCTGGGTTATGTTCCAATTAGCACGCTGTTTTGGCTGACGTCCGGAACAATTGTCATGATGACTATTCTCGGAGGCAGAGGCACGCTCCTGGGCCCGCTGATCGGAGCAGGCGTGTTCCTTACCCTGGAAAATACCATCAGCCTACTCACTCCCCGGTGGGAACTTTTCGTTGGGGGTATGTTTGTAGTCATCATTCTCTTGTTCCCGGCCGGGATTGTGGGCACGATTCAAGATAAGTTCGCCATGCGCAGGTTTACAAGACAAAGGACGTGATATCCGCGGTTCATCGGCGGCGTGATAATTGAAGGCTGAGTCTTATGATCATTCGGACGGAAAAGGTCTCCAAACATTTCGGTGGCCTCAAAGCGGTCGATGAAGTTGATTTTGTCGTGAAAGACGGGCAGCTCACGTCTATCATCGGGCCGAACGGCGCCGGGAAGACCACACTCTTTAACCTGATTGCCGGCGTCCATCGCCCGACAAGCGGAAAGGTGATTTTCAAGGGACGGGACATTACCAACTTGTCCTTGCATCGGGTGTCTAAGTTGGGAATAACCAAGACTTATCAGATCAGTCATGTCTTTCCCGGCCTGACGGTTTTTGAAAACCTTCGCATCGCTGCTCAGTCCCGGAAGACCACGTTCAATTTCTGGAAACCGGCTGCTTCGTATAAGCAAATCAACGAACAAGCGGCAACAGTTCTTGAGCACGTGCGATTAACCGAAAAACGTAATTGGCTCGCTTCGACCCTTTCTCATGGTGAAAGACGGTACTTGGAGATTGGAATCGCTCTTGCCACCAGGCCCGAAGTCTTGCTCCTGGATGAACCCACTGCCGGCATGAGCTGTGCGGAGACGACAATGTGCTCGGATCTGATCAAAGAACTCAATTCCACACTGCATTTGACGGTAGTTCTGGTAGAACATGATATGAGTGTGGTGATGAATATCTCCGACGAGGTTCTGGTACTCAATGAAGGCCGAGTCTTGGCGTTAGGGACTCCTCAACAGGTCAGCGACAATGCGGAAGTCCAAAGTGTCTACCTCGGGGAGCGATAAGCCATGCTCAGGCTGGAAAACGTCGATACCTATTATGGTTACAGTCACATCTTGCAGGGAGTTTCCCTCGAAGTGCGACAGGGGGAGATCGTTGTGCTCCTGGGTCGTAACGGCGTCGGGAAGACTACCACGATGAAAACCATTATGGGCATTCAACCCCCGAAGACAGGAAAAGTGACCTATGAGGGGGAAAATATAGCGGGCCTTCCTCCCTACAAGATTGCACAGAGGGGCATTTCCCTGATCCCTGAAGATCGCCGTGTCATTCCCGGACTGACTGTACATGAAAATCTCAAGCTTGGATCCCTAATGCGTACAAAAGCCAAGGAACGTGCCCAACTCTTCGAAATGGCCTTCGATTATTTTCCGCGGCTCAAGGAACGATTGAATCAAGATGCGGGCCGGCTGTCCGGGGGAGAGCAGCAAATGCTCACCATTGCAAGGGGGTTGATGTCTCGGCCGAAACTGATGCTCATCGATGAACCCAGCGAGGGCCTTGCCCCTCTGGTGGTCCAGGAGATCATGAAGATTATAAAGAAGCTCCAGGCCGACGGGGTTACGATCCTTCTGGTGGAGCAACATGTGGAAATGGCAATGAGGCTTAGTGAGAACCAAAGGGCCTACATCATGGAAAAGGGGCAAATCCGCATGACGGGTAATCTCGAGGAACTGAATTCTCGCATCAACGAAGTGGTTCAATGCCTCGGCGCAAAGATCTGATTGGAAGGATGTGTAGGACGTTTCCGACACTGTCTCAAGACTATTTTGATGACCGGAATAGTGCCACGATGGCGGTCCGGCGCTGAAGCACCGGTCTACTTTCTATCGCCCCGATGGGGCTCAAATGCTGGCGTCCCATAGGGACCGGGGACAGTAGCCCGGTAATTCATTGCCAGGAAAAAGGGGCATTCGTGTTACGATTTCGTCCGGTTCAAGGGTTTTGAGACAGTTTCTTCCGGCTTGCCCCTCGGCCAATGGGACTGCTTGTCCAAGGCTTCATT
>CAVSPC010000061.1:0-48518 GCA_963729795.1 uncultured delta proteobacterium
TCAGCAAGGATAAAACTCCATATAAAACCGATCTTGGGATCTTCTTCTGGGAGGGCTCCGCGGCAAAAATGGATTGTTCGCGGATACTTCTTTCATATTGAACCTCCAACGCTGTTTTCTCGCTGCGGGCATGCATTGCTTCTCGCCGTTGTTGCTGGGGGCTTACGCGATTCGTTGTGGACCCTAAGCACGGGCCGGCGCTCAAGAAAGCCATAAAACGGATCTCTAAGGCAGGAGATTATTCTATTGGCGGAAAGCACTTCAAGAAGACGCCTCGAGGTTATGACTCAGATCACGAAAACACGGGCCTACTTCTTGCACAACGGCCTCTATGTGTGGACTGAAGATGAGATTCCGCCGGAGTTTTATTCGGCAAAATATAACCTACTGCTTCGAAAGGTTTAAGAAGATGTCCCCCTTACACAAATGGCTGGTAGGAATGACAGAGCGGGCAGGTGTATGAGTGACCAGAATCTTATCCCAAGCTGGCAGGTCTTTGAGGGACCTGATCGGTTAGCGGCCTGTAATCGCATGGCAAACGGCGCGAAGAATCGACAAAGCGGAGACCTCAAGCGTCCCGGAAATACTTTGCTACCACTACTCCCCCCGATTGACAGTTTCTGACCGCTACGATAAGAAATAGATATGGCTGAGCAACATATCCACGATGTCAGGTTCCTCATGGGGAACGAGGCCATCGGACGCGGAATTATCGAGGCAGGCTGCACTGTTGCGGCAGCATATCCCGGCACTCCCTCGTCCGAAGTCCTCGAATCCCTTGTGCGTTGGAAAAAGGAACTGGGCCACCCCATTTACCTGGAATGGTCCATCAACGAGAAGGTCGCCTTCGAAGTGGCCTATGGAGCTTCGCTCGCGGGCGCACGTTCCGTCGCGGCCATGAAGATGGTCGGATTGAATGTGGCTTCTGATCCGTTCATGAGCGCGGCTTACCTGGGGGTTAGAGGTGGGCTTGTGGTGGTCGTGGCCGACGATCCCGGGCCGCATTCCAGCCAAACTGAGCAGGACAGCCGATTCTTCGGCTGGTTCGCGAAAGTGCCGGTGCTGGATCCGGGCACGCCGGCAGAAGCCCTGGAGATGACCCTCAGGGCCTTTGACCTGTCGGAAAAATACCAGGTGCCGGTGCTTGCTGCGACCGTGCCTGAGAGTTTGCCATGCCCGGCAAAACGTGTCGCTGGGCACTCCTCGCGCCTGCGCTGACGTGGGACCGTTCAAGAAGAACTGGACCAGATGGGCGGCCATACCACGTTATCGGCTTGTCCTCCACGGCGAGTTAAATGAAAAGCTGGAGACGATAAGGCATGAAGTTCCTGAAGCTCGGCCCGTGCTGATATCCCAGGGTTCGGGCAATTCGACGGCATTGATAACCTCGGGTTCGGTTTCGTCCCACGTGAGGGATATTGTGGCCTCTGATCCTCGGCTAAGCAGCGTGGCCGTCTATAAAGTGGATCTGCCTTTTCCCGTTGACCATCACGCCATGCAGGAAATTGTGGACACCCACCACCATACGCTTGTCGTGGAAGAGACATATCCTGTGCTGGAACTCCAGATTCAGGACAGGCGAAATGTTATGGGCAGACTTTCCGGCCACGTTCCGCCGCAGGGTGAGCTGACCCCTGAAGTTGTGGAAGAGATAATTCTGAAAGCGGTCGGTGAACAGCCAACCGCAGTGCAGCCCCCCAAGATTAAACCTCGGCGTCCCTCTCTATGTCCGGGATGTCCCCACCGCCCCTCTTTCTACATGATGAGGCAGGTCTTCGATCAGGCGGTCTTCACGGGGGACATCGGCTGTTACACCCTGGGGATCAACATGGGAGCGGTGGATACGTGCCTGTGTATGGGGGCCTCCATAGGAATGGCAGGGGGTCTGACCCGCACTTCTGTCCGCGACGGTGAGACCAGAGTTGTGGCCACCATCGGAGATTCCACCTTTTATCATGCAGGCGTTCCGGCCCTCATCAACGCGGTTCATACCAAGGCCCCATTTGTTCTCATGATCATGGACAACAACATTACGGCCATGACAGGAGGCCAACCGACTCCTGCGCATGATTTTCTTGGCAGATGGCTCTCCAGGCGTTGCGATCAGCCTCGAAAGGGTCATTAAAGGATGTGGTGTGGATTTTCTGGAAGTAGTCGATCCCTACGATGGGTCGAGCACGCGAGATGCGCTGCAAAGGGCCAAGGATTACACTTTTCAGGAAAACAAGGGCGTTGCGGTGGTTATCACTCGACGTCCCTGTGTCCGCGCGCCGAACGTGGAACTCTCGTCGGCAAGGTTCCGGGTGGCGATGGTTGCGATTTGTGCATGACCTGCGTGAAGGATTTGGAATGCCCGGCATTTCACTTCGTGAAGGAAGACAAGAAGATGAGGATCGACGCGGATCTCTGCGCGGGGTGCGGCTTCTGCGTTCAGATCTGCCCGTCTCAAGCCGTAAGGCCTGAAGGTCATTGATCATGGTTGAACTTGTTCTCTGCGGGAGAGGCGGCCAGGGAATCGTTTTCCTGACGCGCCAAATAGGCCAGATAGCCACAGCCAAAGGGCTGAACGTCGTTTCCTCCGAGACTCACGGCATGGCGGTCCGGGGAGGCTCTATCAACAGTCATCTGAGAATAGGGCCGCTTTTTCTCACCACTGATTCGGGCCGGTCACGCGGACTTTCTACTTTCGCTTGGATCCTTCTGAAACGTCCAACAACAGTCATTATCTGAAGCCCGAAGGACTAACGGTGGAGAATTCCGTGTCACCGGACAGCCTCGGCGTCAAACGCGTTGATGCGGCTGCCATGGCGAGAAACCTCGGACGCGTTCAGTTAGAAAACGTGGTTATGCTCGGGTTTGCCGCTACACTCGAGAATTTTCCGGTTACTGTGGCAGAAGTCCGCGCCCATTTTGAAAAGGAACCCCGCGAAAGTGTGAGAGCGATGAACCTCATCGCACTGGATGCCGGGATCAGGGCAAGGTGAGAGAAACTATTCCGGACCATGGAACAGACCTGTTTTGCCTGCGGGGAGAACGGCGGGACCGAAACGCCATTTTTCTTGACAGCTATTGTCTATGTGGGGCAACAGAGAGTACCTACACATTTGTCCTTGGGCAACGGTGCGTTCCTGCCGGTGTCATTTCGAATCCCGTGTCCGGCAGAACGAAGCAGTCTTTTCATTGCGAGCGGAAAATCCAAGTTTGTTTGGTCGCGTTGTTCCTCGCTGTGACAGCCCCGCTCGTAAATGATTGCTCGAAAAAGAGGTGATATGCTGCTTGACCTGGATCTTCAAAAGCTTTACCCTGTATGAAAGTGGTGAGGAGACATCGTGGGGATTGAGGAAGTACTGCTGGGGCTGGCGGATCGTGTACTAGATTTCGACGAGGCATCGCTCGCTCAGCTTCAGGAAAAATACTTGAAGAAGGTTTCCGAGTTCTCGCCGACTCGTGATTGGGAACGATCGATTGTGGTGTACTTCCTGATCAATTCCGTGCGTGTGAAGAACAAAATTTTCAACGAGAAGGTAAAGGGGTCCGATCCCCCGGAACCTCCAAGGTCTGCTAAAAACACCCTTAAGATCGTGAAATAAGGCTGAATTAATCAACTATTGGAGTAGGGAATCATCGCATTTATTTGAGATCAAACCAGGTTCAAAAGTCGGAAAATCCCTTTTTCACCTTGATTTTCTTACAAGAAAAAGTATAATATGGACCGTGGTATCTGTGGGTAGTTCGAGCATCAATAAGGACTTGGTTAGGCACTGCTGAGCCGGCGCTTGGTAAAAAAAGAGCTTCATGTCGAACTGCTCTTCTCCAAAGGAGAATCGCTATGCGACGAAGATGGATAATGCTTATGAGCGCTGCGTTAGGGTTTATGCTAATGGTTGTCCCGGCATCCGGACAGTGGTCCGGGGGTAATCAGACCGGCTCGGCCGGTTATCAGGGCTCCACTCTGATGCAAACCCCTTCCGGAAGCATCAACGGCAACCAGCCGCCTGTTTATTACCCTTACTGGACTAACTACCTGGACAGAATGCAGCAAGAGGGAGGGTATTACGGGATTACGGGCAACTATCCGGGTTCGGCACCGGTCACCAGCTATTATCCAGCAAACGAGGGCAGCCAGGCAACTTCGCCGCAAGAGAATGTAGGTCAGTCTAATATATATTACAATCCTTCCGAATATTACGCCAACCAGGGCGGAGCCGCGTATCAGGCCCAGGCCCCTGTGGCGACCGGCCAAGCTGTCTCGGGAAGCCAACAAGCCGCTAGGACGTCGGGCAAGAAACGGCGATTGAGCATGAAAAAGGGCCACAGGCATGCCCAGCAACAGGCTCAATACCAGCAGGAGAATCCGCAGGATTACGCACAGCAACAGGCTATCAACAGCAACTGCAAGCTTATCACAGCAGCAGGCTTATCAACAGCAACTGCAAGCTTATCAACAACAGCAGGCTTATCAACAGCAACAAGGATATCAGCAGCAGCCACAGGCCGGTTACCCTCAGCAGCAGTCAGCCGCTTATCAGCAGCAGCCACAGACCGGTTATACTCCTCAGCAGCAAGCCGCTTATCAGCAGCAACCGGGAGCATATCCTGCGGGCCAGGAAGCCTCTTATCAGCAGCAGGGCTATGGGCAGCAGGCCGCACAGCCACAGGCTGCAGAAGCACAGGGGACATACAGTTCGGACCCCACGGTTCGGGCTGCTCAGCAAAGAGCTTACGACCGCGCGGTTGCTCGTCAACGTGCGGCTGCATTGGCGGCTCAGCAACAGGCGGCTACCCAGGAGCTCACCCAGGCTCAACAGCAGTATCAAGTGGCCCAGCAAAAGGTCAGAGAACAGCAGGCAAAGCAGCAGGCCCTACAGGCTGAATATCACAAGAAGGCGGTCGCTGACGCTTACGAGAGCTTGCGGTCCGCGCAGCAGAAGTACTACGAACTGATGGGAGTTTCCGGTGAAAGTGGCAGACCTGCTCAACCAGGCAACCAAGCACAGGCAGGTCCTCAGAGGCCGACGCAGCAGCCTACTCTTCAGTATCCGCAAATGGCGGCGAATCAGCAGCAGCAATATGCTCAGCAGGCACCTGCCTATCAAGGGGGGCAGCAGCCCCAGTATAATCCGCCGCCGGCTCCTGCCGCAAGTGGGCCTATGCCTGTCCAGCAGAGCATAACCCCATATCAGACCCCGCCAGGGCAGGCAACTCCCCTGCGTGTTCAGGGCCAACAGCAACAACAGGCTCAAAGCGGAAGCGGGTTCTGGTCTACTCTCAAGGAGATTTTTGCTTCACCCACCACTGTTGGGCCGGGCCAGTCGCAAGGCAACATGTTCGGCGCGCGAGGTAGGAGCCAGTCCGGCGGTGGCCCGACGATGTGACAAGATCACCCTGAATGGTTTGGGAAGTCCGATCGAAAGATCGGACTTTTTAGTTCTGATTTGTCGATGCTAAAGCGGCAGGACACCCCAACGACTATAGGGATTCTCAAGAGAAATCACCCAAAAACAAGATGATTTGGTCGCCACGGACATCCGGCGCGTCCGTCGGCTACAGGCTGGAACCCTGTCTCACCAATCTAATTTAGATGCCAAAACGCCTCAAGTATGACGGCACTTCTTTCAGGAAACACTAAAATCGGGGGTTACATTGGGTTCTACAGGCCCCCCGGGATTTCATGCTGCTGATGATATGTTTTCTGTATCATTTCATTCAGGAAGCGCTCAGGATTCCGAACAGCTTCCTGTGGGATGACGAATTCGTGCTCTTGCGTTCGTTCCATGACAAGCTTTAGGCCATGATGGTAGTTCTGGAAAATCTTACGGCACACTATCAAAGCTTCTTCCGAACCGTTCAGCACCAATCCGATCAGATCCTGCAGAGCGTCCTGGGAGAATCGTATCCTAAGATCGTAGAGGCCTTCAAACTCCTTCTCAAAGGCGTGGATTTCCGCCTCCACCTTAATGAAGCGCTTGTACACCGTTTCAGGTGTAAGACCTTGCTTCATGGAAGCATCCACAATCGCCTCCAGTGCCCAACCATTGGCCGATTTACCACACGCCTTTTCGAACTCCGCGCACCTCGATTGTAGTTCCTGAAGTAACTCTGTTCTCTCTCGCGCATCAACCTGTTCGAAAATTTCGCATCTCGACGGATGGGACTCGTCGTCAAGGAACTCCTGCAGAAACTTTCGTGGATCGTCGACCAACTCTTCGGTGACGGCGAGACGCGTGATATCCGTTGAGGGCAGCATCCTTTCAAAGCCCACAAGGATCTTCTCCATCACGCTAATTAACGCCCTGGCCCCAGTCTTTTGGTGGTGTGCAAGTTCGGCCACCTTTTTCAAGGCCTCATCCTTGAACCGGATGTCTATGCCGTAGGCCTTGAAGTCCTGTTTCTTGGCCGTCACAACCGAGGAATACCGGTTCTTCAAGATCTTGTACAGATCTTCTTCTTCAAGATCGTCGAGCACTGCGATGACAGGCAGGCGTCCGACAAATTCTGACTCGAAGCCGTACTCAACCAGGTCTTCCGCCCTCACTTCCCGTAAAAGGTCGGTCTTGCTTTCTTTCAATTTGAGGCTTGCCTCGAAGCCCAGTCCCTTGCGAGACAGTCGCTTGGAAATGATTTCATCCAGCCCGTTGAACGCTCCCGAAACTATGAAAAGAATGTCCCGAGTGTTTATTGTCCGCTTCAGGCGCTTCCCTGTTTTTTGAAAATGCGCCGCTGCCTCCATGAGAGACACCGGATCGTGAGCCACCTTAAGATCGACCTCGGTTTCTTCCATCGGCTTTAGTAGGTTCCTCTGAACGCCGGTTCGAGACACATCAATCCCTATTATATTTCCTGAAGAAGCTATCTTGTCGATTTCATCTACATATATGATTCCGTACCGAGCCTTTTCGAGGTCACCGTCCGCTTCTTGCACCAGATCGCGGACAAGATCCTCCACATCGCCTCCGACATAGCCTGTTTCGCTGAACTTTGTTGCATCGCCTTTTACGAAAGGAACTCCTATTTTCCGGGCGATAAGTTTGATCAGATAGGTCTTTCCCACGCCGGTCGGGCCGATAAGGATCATATTGTTCTTAATTCTCCCTATTCCCTCACGATCTTCACCCTCCCCTTTTTGTTGAAAATAACGAATGCGGTTAAAATGGGTGCATATCTTGGTGGAAAGGGTTTCTTTCGCTCCGTCCTGGCGAATAACAAAACGGTCCAGATACTCGTGGAGTTCCGCGGGCTTCATGTCGAAACGAATGTGGGACGGCTCAGCTTCCGGTTTGACCGTTCCCCCGCCACTAGTCTCTTCTACCCCAGGCCACGGACCGATCTGGGTCCCCATGACCCGTATACGATTACCGTACTTGTTAGCCAGAAACTCATTTATTTCTTTTTCGATCTCTTTCGGATCAGGCAAATTCGATCCCTTGGTTTCGTCTTTGTCATTCATGATTTCGACCCTTCCGAAGTCCTGAACCTCGCTTTTGTCAATTCCATTGTAGTTTTTAATATATGTACTAGGTCCCAAAAGGTCAATGCCCTCCCAACTCTCTCGGGAATCCCATTGGCACGGTTGACTTTCCGGGCTTGCCTGACGTAATTATCTTTGGTCGGCATCACCCGATACAGCCATCACAAGCGCTTATCAAACCGACCACAAAAGCCACTTCCTAAATCTTTGATTTGTGGGGTACGATGAAAATTCTGTTTTGCGGTGAAACGTTTCCTAGAGCGCCCCGAATGCTTAAAACTCTCCTTCCTGACGATGAGATTATTGTGTCTCCCACGGGTCGGGTCTTAGAACGAGGGCTGACGGCCGATGTGATTGTTCCCCTTATGCACCGTCTGGAGCCCGAGTTGATCCAAAATACCGCTGCCCGACTGATACATCAATGGGGCGTGGGGCTCGAGGGTGTGGATATCCCAGCCGCGACAGAGCGAGGAATACTTGTCTGTAATGTGCCCGGAGACGCAACAGCCAATGCCGACTCAACCGCCGAGCACGCGATCTTCCTTATGATGGGTCTGGCAAGGCGCATACACGAATGTTTCGCGGCTTTCCACGAAGGAATCTGGGGCGCACCTATCGGCCAGGCTCTCTTCGGCAACTCGGCGCTGATTGTGGGTCTGGGAAGAGTGGGCAGAGCTCTCGCGCGCAAGCTGACAGCGCTGGGCATGACCGTAGAGGCAATCACCCGAACCTCCGACCCTGAGACCGAGAAAGCGCTCGGGGTCGAGCGGACCGCGAATATTTCAGGCCTGTTCGAGATGGCGTCGAGAGCAGATTTTGTAGTTTCTACCATCGCTCTGACCGAAGAGACCAGAGGTCTTTTCGATTGGGAATTGTTCCAATCAATGAAAAAGACAGCGTATGTGATTAACGTGTCAAGAGGCCCTGTCGTGAACGAACATGATCTAATCCGGGCTCTTGATCAAGGAATAATAGCCGGCGCGGGGTTGGACGTTTACTCGCACGAGCCGCTGGATCCTGCGAGCTCCCTTCTTGCGAGAAAGGATGTCCTCGCCACTCCCCACATTGCGGGCGCTACAAGCCAGAACTACGATGGCATAGCAAGAATTGTCGCCGAAAACATGCTGCTTTTCAAAAGAGGAGAAACGCCCTTCCACTGCGTGAATGCGAGATGACCCGCCGGCCGACGGAAGATGGACCCACAGGCAATCGACATCTGTAGTGAAACGTATCAAAAGACTGGGCTGCGCGCCTGGGTACGGCGTGCCGTGTCCCTACGTGACATACAGCCTGCCCGTATCGAGATGCGAGCGCACGGCCTGCTGCACCCGCTCCAGAATTGGGGTATGGAACCAATCTCGGTGCAGCCCACTACACGTCAAGAGGTTTCGGAGGCGGCCTGCTCCGCTAATGTACGAGGATGGCACCCGTCCCTATCGAGCATCTTCAGGAAACGGCTGATAAGCTTGCCGGTCAGGTCCTTCTTTTCAGATTCAGTCATTCCTGAAACTGGGACCTGGCCGCCGGCCATCTCCTTGTGCCCCCCCGCGGATCCTGCCTTTCCAACCAGTCTGCGAATGACCGCTCCGGCCTTGTGTATTCTCGACGTCGATCTCATGGAAAGGATCAGCAGGTTCTTGTGCTCACCCAGGCACAAGGACCAACTCACTCCTTCAAGACGCAAAAGGAGATCGGCCAACTCCGGGATAATGGCAGCGGAATTAATCTTTCCCAAACATGAAATCGCGACGTCCCGGTAAACAGTTGTTCGGGCCAGTCCTCTCTCGTAGTCTTCGAAGTACTGCGGAGAAAGGGCCGGGCGCTCGATGCCGGCCACCACGCGAGGGTTGGTTAGAGGCGACAGATAGTTGAATGCATTGAAATCTGCCTTCGACGTCGTCCTGAGGAGAGAATTTGTGTCTGTCTTAATCCCGTACAGCAGGGCATTGGAAAGTGAGCGTGTGGGAGGGACGTCCGCGGCCACGAGATACTCCGTTATTATAGTCGATGTGGCACCGTATCTGGGACGAATATCATGAAACGCTGCCTTGAAAGAAGGCTTGCGCAATGGATGATGATCGATAACGATTAAAGGGGGCTTGCTTCGGGAGTCCAAAAGGTTGTTTCCTGTCCCAGGCTGAGCGTCGATAAGGGCGATACCAAAGTACTTGGAGCTGTCGGCACGTGACAGTTGCGTTGTCTTGATCCGTAGCCTTAGGATCATTGCTTTGTTTTCAGCGCGCGTGACAACGCCGCCGTAGCCAATAAGGGATCGAACCCCAAATTTTTTCAAAACAAGAAACTGGAAACCGTACGCACTTGCTAAAGTATCGGGGTCAGGATTGTTGTGGCATAATATCAGCAGGCGCTTGCGCCCCGCCCCTTCAAGGACGGATGCCATCTCTTTGAGTTTGCACGAGGATCTACTTACATCCCATTTTAGGGAATTCAATACTCCGAAAGTTTGCCCTCGTAATTTGGTCAAGATTCTTCCGGGCTGAATAGTTTCGAGTTCGAGATGCGTTGTTCTGTGCCTTCTGGAGTCACTCCTCTGGGGTCTCGTCGTCGAACGATGCCATCATCTTGCGAACAAGACGTTCATTGAGCACCATACCCCGAATTACCCCTCTGGACCTTGCGTAGCGGTTCTCGATAAAAGCTTCAAGCTTGAGATTTCTTTTTTCAGGCACGGTGATCATTCCCATCATGGTCAACGTTTCCCCGGGAGGAGCCATGGTATTCAAATCGGGAAACTCTGTGCCCGTAAGTATCGGCATGAGCTTCTGTCCTTTGAGGAGCTTCAACACCATGAATGCAGCGAATTGGGCCACCGCTTCGATTTGGAGGTGTCCCGCGAACAGCGGCATACCCACGAAGTGATCCTTCAGTATGGGATTTTCTTCGGGAGTAGGGACGGTGAACTTGGCGAATCCCAGGAAGCCGTCATAAATGTCGCCTTGCTCCATTACGACTCGGTCGAGAAAGAGGAAGTTCTCCCCGTACATACTCAGTGTGCGCCGTATCTCATCTCTTTCGTAGCACGTCCACTTGCGGCTTACCAGTGCCTTGCGAGGCTTTTCTTCACGCTGCTTTGCTGTGCCGATAGAGGTACGACCAAGGAGGTCTCCGTAGTGTACCTGCCGAACGTCCCCCGGCTGATATTGCCGACCTGAAATGAATTCTCTGACAACAATGATCCCGGAGGCTTCCCGGACGAACTCGGAAATTATTCTCACTCCCTCCCTGAGAACTGGGAAAGTCCCTTCTTTTCTCAGCCTGGAGAAGAGCTTATCAACGGTTTGCGAAAGCTTCCCGAGGTTCGAAGAGTCAGAAATGGAACTCCATTCTTCCTCTAGAAATCTCTTCGAATCGTCCAGGAGTTGATGCCAGCCGCGAAGTTCGGCAAGAGATCGCTCCATCCTGGAGAACGAGGGGGCCAGGTCTTCTGAGATTCCCGACGCCTGCTGGAGATCTCGAAGATAGTTGCGGATCACAGCGATCTCTATGCCGGTGAAAAACTGAGATGACTGGGTCCAGGCCTCGGGCAGCGCAGCAACCAAAGTTCGTTTTCCTTGACGGGCTAGACGCTGGGCAAGATCCTCAAGGTGCTTCTTGGTATGAGAAATAAAGTAGGGCAAGTCCCCGCGGTAAGTGAGGGCCATAAACTGCGTGTCCTCATTAGTGAGGCCCGACAAGCCGCTCACCGTGTCAGAAAAGGAGTCGGCATTGACATAGTAGACATTTCTTTTCACTGTCGTAGCCAGGTCAAAGAAGGTCTGCTTTCCTTTTAGGATGTCACCTACTGCTTTCATGACCGATGGCTGTCTGGGAAACCCTCCGGCGACAGTATGTATTACAGCGTCTAGCCGCTTCACACCCTTGTCCCTTAGCCGACCTTCGATAAGCGCCAGGTCGTCGAAGACTCGGCACCTCTTGTCAAAGCTGTACCGAAGGGGGACGTCTATTAGCGTTGTATCTAGTTCCTTGAAGACAGCCTGTTCGCGTGGATCTTTGGGGTTCAGAGAAGTGCCGAAAACTTCAGCGCCCGCTGACACAGCGGCCTTAGCAATACCTGCCCCATAGCCGCCTTCGCGGGCGCCAATAATAAGAATATTCATTCCGTTGAGCATGGAATTAAACCTTGGTCAAGTCAAGCGTGTTGTGCGTGTTCGACCTATGAAAATACAATACGCACTGGTTGCAGTCAATGCGAGGGTTCCATGCAAAATTAGCTTTCGGCTCGGCGCGTGTACCACTAAATCCCCGGACGGGGTTCGGAAGCATTCCTTTACGAACGCACAAAGCCTGTTATTGCGAGTCCAGCGGGCCTGCAGCGCACGCAATGACGCGGGAAAGAAGGATCCTCGCATAACCGAATAGGAGCCGGTCGCACCAGTTTTTGCTCGCCGAAGATACGAGCTCCGAGCTATAATTGCGGGGGCTTAATTTCAATTTCCGGACTTCACCTGGCCGTGAGGGATAATAAATGACATGGGTTAAAGAAAAAGAAGAGGCCGCGCTCGAAATCCTCAGACTCCTGTACGAACACCGGATGATTAGGACGTTCTATCGAGATAATCCGGGAGGATGGACCCTTGTATCGGGCCTTTATAGCCCCTTGTACATACAACTTCGGCCTCTTATGTCCTATCCATCCGTCTTTGAAAATGTTTGCAAGGCCATGGCCCGAATGGTTCGCGAAGAAGCGCCGGAGATCAACAAAGTGATCGGCATTGCCATGGCAGGGGTTCCGATTGCAGCAGGAATGTCTCTCGCCGGCGGCATTCCAGCGGGATTCACCAGAAAAATGGACAACGTCAAGTCTTTGGCACAGTTCAGGGAAGCCATTACCCTGTACGGCGAACATTCTCTGCTGGAGGGGGAACTGGCTACCGGCGACCATATAGCACTAGTAGACGATCTGGTGACTAGATTCGACAGTAAGCTCCTTGCCCTCGAGCAGGTGAAATACGAAGTTGCCAGGCAGAGACTCCAGCGAGTTGAATGCCGGACGGTCGTCGTGGTACTGGACCGGGAGCAAGGGGGCCGGGAAATGGCAGAAAAAGAGAAGGTGAAACTGTTGAGCCTAATACCCTTCAAAACCATGGGCCTTGTCCTCCTGAAAGGGATAATGGAGAAAACGGAATGGGAAACGATTAGCCACTATCTTGAGGAGCCCGGCTATTTTCAAGAAAAGGCCGTTCAAGATCGTCTTGCAAGTCTGGCCGGCGGAAGGTGAAATATTCGGGTGAATAGCAAATCTAATGCATTTTCGCATTCTCCGGGTCCGCCTCCATACGGCTCAGGCCCGTTCCCGGAGGGCTCAGAGAACTGGGGTCGTAGGGTAGAACCGGTTGCGCGCGAGCGAGGGCTCACACGAGGGTTGAAATTTCTGTTGACGCGGCAGTTATTCTGCCTTACATATATATGATGAAATGGGGCTGTGCCTGTAATATGCTTCATCGAGCGGGACAGGCTGCCTCATTGTGAGTGCCAAGGGCGTTTTCACGGTTATCAAAGACTATGAAGTCAGAAGGCGCCTCGCAGAAGGGATCTGATACTTCCAGCCAAGTACATCGAGTCGAAAAGAAAACCACATAGGTGTCTCTCTCCCTTTGGGAGAGGGCGCGGCAAATCGTAACAAGGAAATAAAGTTCCGCGCGCGCGGAACCCCAATAGGGCGGACGGGGAAGAGCATTCTCTAGTTCTGTGATTGGATAATCACTCTGAGCGGAGAGTGCCCGCCGATACAAACAAGACTTTTCAGAAAGGAGAGATTCTGAATGCCGGGTATTTACGTTAAGGAAGACGAACCTTTTGAAAATGCATTGAGGCGATTCAAGAAACAGGTCCAAAAATCAGGTGTCCTAACAGAAACGAAGAAGCGGAGAGCTTACGAAAAACCGAGTGTTAAGAAAAAGAGGAAGGCCATGGCCGCGCGAAAAAGACTATTGAAGAAGCTTCGAAGAATGCGAACAAGATAGCGTGGCGGCGGCTTAGTTTCAGCGAGGCTCAAGGGTTCAGATAAGTAGTTCGGCTCGCTTGCTTCTTGAAGCGCAAGAATTTTCGGGGTACTCTAGAATATAAAAAAGGGAGGCAAGCCCAATTTCCATAAGACTAATTGCTCCTCAGCGGTGGCTCGAGTGGTTTGCGGAGAGTTCCTGCCTTATTGTCGCGTCCTACATCGCTGCGCTTGTCGTCCTCCTCGTAAATTGCCTCGATACGGAATTTTCAAGTATTGACGCCGGCACGTACAGGATGATTCTGGTTTTAGCGGCGGCTATCCCTGCGGGGTTTTTATTAATTTTTTCAGCCTTCGGGCTGATATCGTACTTCATCTTCATGCCTTCAATCACCCATGACGGCCACCTATTCTCGCGGGTCCACGGGACTCACCTGATTCATCCGGTCACCACCTCGATCTTGCTGGGCCTCGCTGCTCTTTGCATATACACGGGCAGTGTGCTCGCCTGGGCCACTTGGGCTGTCTTTCTGGCAATCTACGTGCTTCAGACCGCTCTCATTCTAAGACAAGTCAGCGAAGAAAACCTTGCTAACAGCTTAGAAGGACCGCGTGCTGGAAAATCCCTGTTGTTGCTAAACCTGATCCTTGGGGGCGAAGTCGTCACTGTGGCGGCCGGTGCCAAACCTCTGCCACCCTGGCGGCTAGATACGCTTCCCGAAGACACATGGATCGTAGATGTTCGCACAAAACCGGAATTCTATTGGAACCGGCTGCAGGCCGCGGAGAATTATCCCTGGGGAGCGGGTGTCATTGACGCTGCAAAAGACAAACCAAAAGAACGCCCGGTGCTTGTCGCCTGCTTTTCAGGCCACCGATCTCCCGCAGTGGCCGTCATGCTTCGAAAACTGGGCTTTAAGACCGTTTATAATTTGAATTGGGGAATTCTCTATTTGATCCTGTTGGAACGCGGTAAGAAGAAGACCGGTCCGTTCAGCCTCACCCGGCCCCATCGGGATCCTCGACGTCGAGGTGAGGATTTCAAGGGAATATCAGTCGGATATATCACCTTTGCTCTACTGACGCTGATCGTCGCTCCATTGGAACATCTGCTCAAGCCGACGGTAGTTCCCGCGTTGCAACAAATCATCGGCGTATTACTCGGGTTGGGCGGACTTTTGCTGGGCCTCTTAAGCTTCAGAGAACTGGGAAGAAATTTTCGCGTATTTGCAGCGCCCAGGAGAAGTGGAACGCTCATTACATCAGGCGTGTACGCCAAGGTTCGCCACCCCATGTACACCGGGGTCATCATGAGTGTGGGAGGCTATGCGCTTTATTTTGGGAGCTTGTGGGCCTTCCTCTGCTGGCTGGGGTGCACACTTTTTTACGTCATCAAGGCCGTGAAGGAAGAAAAGCTGCTCGTGGAGCATTATCCCGAATACGAGACCTATCGTAAGCGTTCCTGGCGTCTCGTCCCCTTCATTTTTTGAAGCGGCACTTTTCGCTTGGCAAAGAAACTTAACTGTTAATGCGAGTTTCGTGGGGCGGACTTTCTAGTCTGCCATTTCCGGGTCTCTTGGAGTCGTTGTCCAAAATGATGTCCGTTTGAAACGAGGAGGCGGGGAACCAGGCAATCCACTCGAAGGGCCTCTCGTTCGTCATTCCGGCCAGCTCCGGACTGGTGTCCGGGGCAGGAGCCGGAATCCAGGATCTGGACCCCGGATCGGAGTCCGGGGTGACGGTGCTGGTAGACAGATGTCACTTAAGTCAACAGCATTGGATCGGAGTCCGGGGTGACCCCGCGAGAAGCGGGATCCCATTCCCGGCAATGACATTGGTCTCATAACCCGGCTCTTTGGCAACAGCACAATTCCGTTCACCAATTACCAAAGATTTCCCGAAACCACTCTAACTATCCGAGACTACCAATCTTGTCTGTACGAACTGTTTTCCGCACTTGGCAGCTCAAGCCGGAAATCCGTTCCACGCTTCCCGGTGTGATCTCACTCATAGTCAGGTCTTTGAAACCACGAGTTCCCTGGTTCACGAAGAGCATAGCCAGCCAGCCGATAGGCAAGGCAGTTCTTGAGGTGACGGCAAATGAAGCCTCTTTCACCGCCCAGTCATTGCCGTTGAAGGACAGAGCCATCCCGCCCGAGGTCTTTACCAGCCGAAACGCGTCCACATCGGTTATGCTGTCCCCGACGTAAAACACATCGCGCAATTCCGCGTCTTCAATTTCGGCGATTCTTTCGATGGCCCTTGCCTTTTCTCTGCCCCCCACGGGATTCACTTCATCAATTATCCTGTAGACTTCCATTCCAGGGAGCAAACTCCAGAAGATCTCGTCCAACTCCTGAACTGTCTTTCTGCCGTCATCTGAAAGTTCTTCCGCCGTGGCGGCGCCGGAAGGAATCGTGAAATCGGGCAGATCCAGTATGCGCTGATGAATGTCTCTGAGTGCTGCTTTCTCGCTTTGCGACAGCGAGTAGTGGTCCAGGTTTACAGGGGTGGAATAGGTGTTCGGGAATGGAAAGCCGACCGCGTCGCATACGGCCAGGATATAGGCCGAGTAACTTGTACTCACGATGTACGCCGGCATGATGTCGAGAACGTCCCTGAGCATGCAGTCAGCCTGGGGAATCATCTCTATGTTGTGGCGGGAGAATTTGATCATGCTTCTGTTATCAAGGCCGAAGGCTTTGAAAAAGGGAAGGATTAGACGCAGAGTGTCGCCTGCCTTGTAGCCGGGCTTGTGAACCACTTCGGCCAAATAGTCGTCATACAGGCTGATCTTGCTGAAAAATCGGCCGCCCTTAGGTATAAACGCCTCTGAAAGCTCGGCTGCATTGTCATTCTTGGTTATGGGGCCTTCGCAGTCGCTGATGAAAATCCTTCGAGGGCGTCTTTCCATGTCGATTCTCCCTAAAGCGAAGAAATGGCGTTATCCAAAAAATCTTTGTCCGGGTAGCTTCTCCGGCCGTAATCCTCGAGACTCTTTGATGCGGCCCTTGCGGCCAATTGAAGGCTCGCTTCAAGACCCAGCGATTTGATCATACCGGCCAGAAAGCCTGCGGCCGCCACATCGCCTGCACCCGTGCGGTCCTTTATTTCCCGGGGAACTACCGCAGGTTGATAAACCGATCTCTCGGGCTCGCAGGCCATCATGCCTTCCGGACCAAGCTTCACGATAACTGTCTTGACGCCGATTTCAAACAGAAAAGTGACTCCTGCTTCAATTCCCGAATAAGAAGTCAGCGACGCCAACTCCTCTCGCGTGATGAAAAGTAGATCTGTTCTTCGCAAGACAGGCAGAAGGCTATGCAATCCCTTAGCAACATACACCGCTCCCGGATCAAAGCTCACCCGCGTTGAATCGTCGAGACGATCCACAAGCCTTGCCTGAACTTCCAAGGGTTCTAGTGAGACAAAAGATGTCAGATGCACCCATTGGGCCTGTTGGAAATAGTCCACATCCGGCTCTTCCGAGCCCGCCAGGTCATTTGAATTGGGAAGGACCACGAGGGTCCTGTCTCTCTTGGTGTCGTCTCGATCGATAAGGGCCAAGCACCTGCCCGCAGGCAGACCTACTTTCCTTATCCTGAGATCTTCCGGCTTGCCGAGGGAGCCCAGAGCGAGATGTTCTTCTCCATCGCTCCCCGTTGCACCGTAGAATCCGGTCGCAAAACCCATTTTGAACAATGCTGCTATCATGTTGGCCGCAGATCCGCCCGGATCAACTCCCTTTAGTATCCCCTCTGCCTCCAGTGTCGGGTAAACGGTACGGAACCATGCCACGTCCCGGACGTATTCTTCTCCCGGCTGAAGTTCAAGCTGAGATAGAAATCTGCCGCTCACTTCCCAGAATTCGTCCAAATTCAACGATCCGAAGCCGATGGCGTGCAATGTCAAGCGGTCAACCTCTCTCGGTTCAAGTCCCTATAGTTCGCTCCTCATGGTTTTTCTTAGGGCCACGATGTAGTTCGAAGCAAACATTCTCTTCAGGTGGAATGTATTGTCAAATATTCTTGCCAACGTGAGCCACACGAGTGTAGTAGGGCGAATGAAACCCCGAAGGCCCAGAGACTCCCAGATTGTGGAAAAGGCGACCGAAGGGAGGTTCAACGCAAGGTGGGCCAAGCCGCCGTTCACCACCATTTCGACCACCTGAAAGCCCACGCTGGTTGCAAGGTGCTCAATTCCGTATTGGGTGAATCGATAATAGTCGTGCGGCTCGTCATGCAAATGGAGCAAGAACGGGAAGGAGACAATGGCAATTCCGCCCGGAATCAGGACCCGATACATTTCGGAAAGCGCATCCCACGGTTCCGGCACATGTTCCAGCACGGAACAACAAAAGAGGGTCTCAAACGATTCGTCAGGAAAAGGCAGCCCGTGAGTCACATCCAGAACAACATCGAGGTCCTGGTGTTCCTTTGTCACGTCACAGCTGATGTAACTAGCCGCATATTGCGTCAACAGGCTGCGCCAGGCCAATCTCCCCGCGCCAATGTCCAAGACGCGGCCTCGTGCGAATCCCGGAACGAGCGGCGCCATGTCCCGATAAAAAGCCGCATTTTGGAGGGCGATCCACCAGTATTTGTCCGTGCCGATGGTCTGTGTGTTCAAACGTCGCCACGCCTGTGCGACCCATCGGGTCTTCACGGTACTCATTGAGGGTATCCTGAAGTCGGAAGTCGATCAGAGTAGATCTGCCGTGATGCACCGTATCATGGTGCAGGACGCGTAGGCAAGGTTCCCGCAGCCGGTTGAATGGTGCAACCGTGACGGTTTTTCGGGCGCATCCCGGTGACAATAGCGCGGCCGAGAGACGACAGCGGGAATGAATCCTGTGACACAGAGCGAGCCGACTTCACAGGTCCCGCCGGTCCCGACAATCGCACTCCACGAACGAGGCGCCACGCACTTTACGAAAGAGGGTTTTTCAGCCGCGAGAGGGCTTATTCGGAAACTGATTGCCTTGGTCAAAACTTGCGCAACCACTTTATGCCCGAACATGGTGTAGTGGTCTCCGAAGACATATCTACGTGTCTCTTTTTGCGCATCAATGAGCGGCTCCAATAGTGAAATGAAGAGAATATTATTCTCATTGCAATAACGAGTCACACGTCTAATAGTTTTGCTCATGTCCCAAGTGATGGTCTTATGAGGTCCCCCCATAGCTTTGAGTTGCGAAATTGTCCGCACCGGGTCCAGAGCATACTTGACTTCAAGGTCTGAGCCCACGTAGACAAGCACAAAGTTGATGCCACGCGCACGGCAGAAGTCTCTGGAGGCTTTCACCTGATTCAAAGTGCGGGACCACGCGGCTTCTACTCTGGGAATGTCCTCGGCGGACCACTGGAGCAAGTCAGGCGATATGGCGATCCTATTCCTACGAATGTCATCGATTCGGCGCACGGCAAAGGCTAGTGCCAAGTAGCCGTGAGTGGCCAGTCGGCGGAATCCCGGTGTGATGCCGCCGGCAGCCAGGATCAATTCGGTCTTCAATTCGGGGTCGTCACGACAAAAGTCGCTTGTGTACAGCGTTAGGACCATTGTGTCAGGGTTATAGAGCATGGCTTCGTCTCGTATAACCTTGAAATGTTCAACCTGCCCAGTGCCTGAATTGCCCAGTGCGATTACCTGGAACTTGCGGCGCGGCCCTGTAAAAGAAGGGTCATTCAAGGCCGCCTCCCATAGCTTGTGAAAGCTTCGAGAAAGCGGGACCTGCACCGCCTCAACGTATGAATCCCCGACAATGACAATCCGGTGAACGCCCGGAGGCTTTGGCAGAGCATAATCATCATCGAAATAGCCCTTGGAGTTCCAATGAAACACGTTGACGTATTTGAGCCTCGAATTCGGATCGTACCCGTAATAAACGAATTCCTTGCCCGGAGCATGCCAAACCTTAAACCGACTTTTCCGGCGATTGGATGAATCCGAGGCATTCCATCGCTTCTGATCCGTATTGCTGAATACAACCGAGCCGGCAGGGCCTTTTCCCAAAGGCGAATTCACAAAAGATTTGGCCAACTCCTTGGTTTGGGCATAGTCGGCGGGGAGGACCCATGGAAATGCAATCTCCAGAGCCACGAGCGCTGTCAATGCGAAAATCAAAGACAAGGACGTGGCCTTCGCCGAGGACAAAACTGAGCCGGTGTGCGACTTTGTCGCTGGGAATAATAGAACGAAAAGGTTCGAGAGTATCAAAACGAGATAGATCAACCATCCGCAATAAATGTTATTATAAAGCACTGCAAAGAGGGCGATTGTCCCCAATAATGGAAACAATACACCCGCAGCCGCCGCGATCACCGCACTCCGTCTCCATCCAAAGGACACCGTGACCATTGAAATTTCCCTCAATTAGCAATATGTGCAAAAGCAACGGGTGCCTTTTTGCTCACTACTTGATTCTTGTCAAGAAAAAAAAGCCTCTTTTAGAGAGAAAATTCCCGGACGTTATGGCCGTAATCTACACTAGAGTCTCTACTGGATTTGGCAGGTCAAAAAAAGACTTACGATCTTTCCTCTCTGATAGCTCTCACAGCCTAATACACAGCACGCGCGAACTTCTGCATTTTCATCCGGCTTCACATTCAATAACGCAAAAATTTTGACTACTTCTTACTATCGCGCCTCCAAGCATGTAAAATTGTCAATCATAAGTTCCGGCAGTCCCCCCGCCGAGCAGTCAGCCACGCCAAAACCACAGCGATGACCTAAGACGCGCAAAACGTGTCTCGGTCAAGTGTTAATCGCTCAGAAGCACACCAGTTATCATCGAACCCTTTACCACGGATGTCAAGCAAATCAAGGCCGTCGAAGCCAGCCAATCCCACGGAAATTTAAAGATACAAGTTAGGTTTACATAATACTTGTTCTAGAAAAATTAGTCAACTATTTAAAACTGGCGAAAAAAATTCTTGACAAATGTTTGTGAGTGCTATTTAAGTCTTAAGCGGAGGTTGGGTATGGGGTAAGTAATACAAGCAGTTGACACTGAGGGGGTGCCGCTCCTTTGACGTCAACCGCGCGACTGAGAAGCAACCTTTCAGATGAGGGGGCACGCGAATAGGCTCAATAAACACGAAAACGGCATCTAAATGGCCGTTTTGCGTGTGTTCCACTGGGATGGAAAAGTATGTTGAGAAGTGCCCACCTCTTATCACACAAGACGCGGGTGTCAATCAAAAAATCTCCGATTGACCCCAAATCTTCAGTTCTTTGTACCAGCCTGAAATGATACACGAAACCGGTGGGGGTATGCCCTGACTGGGTGCAGCGCATCTTATCAACCTGTTTCCTTGCAAGAAAAAGACTGCTTGATTCCGGCCTCCTAGTTCCGAGGACACCACACGTATCTCGCGAGTGCGGTCGCTACGCGGGCTTCAACCTGAGCTTTCAAGTTTGCAAAACTTTGACCCGCCATCATTCGCTCCACACTGCCCAGCGACACCACCGGTGCCGGATAAGGATTTTGGGGTTAGCGTCATTGTCGAGGGAACGAGTGTCCTACCAACCATTCCTCGGCGATCATATCATTTCCTAACGCATGATTTCAGGTATTGGGCCACATCGGCATGGCCAAATCTCTCGGCTATTGTCAGAGCCGTCACCGTGTCACGCACTGTAGCATCGATGTAGGGACCACTACGAACTGCGGATAATCCAATTTCAAGGCTAATGGTACCACCGCCTTTAACCTTAGCACTGATATCAGCGCCCTTTTCAACAAGGGCTCTTGCCATTTCCAAATTGCCTTGGCCCGCAGATAACATGAGAGGCGTCACACCATCCTTGTTCCTCGCATTTACGTCCGCTCCCTTCTCAAGGAGCAGCTTCATCATCAACAGCTTGCGTTCATAGACTGCAAGCGCTAAGGCCGTAACACCGTCTTGCGTCACAGCATTTACGTTGACACCTTCGGCAATAAGCATCTTTGCTGCCTCCAGGTTGCCATAAGCGGCGGCTATCATCAGCACCGTCACGCCATTTTCGGTCTTGGCCTTCACGTCCGCGCTCCTATTGCTAAGAAGCTTTAATATTTCCAGCTGGCCTGCTCGAATCGAGGCACTTAGGGCGGTCCCGCCATCTTTCGATTTGGCGCCGAGATTGGCGCCCTTTTCGATGAGTAATCTTACCGCCTCAAAATTGCCTCCTGCTGCAGCGTACATCAGAACTGTCTTGCCATCTGTATCAGATGCATTGACATCCGCGCCTTCGTCTATTAGCAGCTTGACTTTATTAGGGTTTCCTCTGTAAGCGGCCATCATAAGAGCCGTCTTGCCGCCCACCGTGCGGGCATGGACATCGGCACCTTTGTCAATAAGTACTTTGAGAATTTTGATCTTGTCTTGATAGATCGCTGCCATTAAAGGTGTCCTGTCATGTTCTTCCTTGGCGTTAAGATCAGCGCCTTTTGCAATGAGCAGCCTCACCACTTCCACGTGACCCTTGTTGGCAGCAGCCATTAAAGCTGCCACACCGTCCTTGGCGTGAGCGTTGACGTCGGCACCTCTTTCGACAAGCAGCCTCACCACTTCCACGTGACCCTTGTTGGCAGCAGCCATTAAAGCTGTCGCACCGTCCTTGGCGTAAGCGTTGACGTCGGCACCTCTTTCGACAAGCAGCCTCACCACTTCCACGTGACCCTTGTTGGCAGCAGCCATTAAAGCTGTCGCACCGTCCTTGGCGTAAGCGTTGACGTCGGCACCTCTTTCGACAAGCAGCCTCACCACTTCCACGTGACCCTTGTTGGCAGCAGCCATTAAGGCCGTCATGCCTCCTTCCATTTTGGCATCGACATTAGCACCTTTCTCGATGAGGAGCTCCGCCATTTCAGGCTGACCTATGATGGCCACGGCCATCAAGGCCGTCATCCCAAGTTTGGCCTTAGCATTGACATCGGCTCCCTTTTCGACGAGCAGTTTTACTATTTCTGGTTGATCTCCCTTGGCAGCCCACATGAGTGCCGTTCGACCAACTCTGTCTTTCGCATTGACTGCAGCGCCTTTGTCCAGAAGGGCCTTGACCAGCGGTAGATTCCCGCGCCCTGCCGCTTTAATGAGCTGCTCGTTGAGACTAGGGGTGACAGTTGCGACTGCAAGGCATGGCAGAAACGCCAACACCGCAACTATAGCCAGCCATTGCCTTGTGATCATTGGAATGCGGGGAGTTTTCATTAAAAATCTCCAGTTCATGCTATAAGCGCGAAAGTGTTTACCGCTGAGGTCGCACAAATCGCGAAAAAGAGGCGACAAAATCTTTCTTCGCGTCCTCGGCGTGCTCTGCGGTAAATCCGGATCGGTTCATGCTCCGCCCCAAGTGTCTCCCGTTTCGCGCAGTGAAGGAGATGCAGGCCGTTGAAACTACATGAACGGCCATCACGATACGGAACTGCCTCCATCTTTGTCACAATTGCCGCAGGGCCGCGATTGCGCATTGGCACGCAGTCACCGGACTTGTCAAAAATCCAGGATTTCCGAAAGCTCTATTCCGAATCGTCGCCTCAGGTAGAGGTTTATAAATTCCATGATGGTGGGCTTGAAAGGTTTGCGCACGAGGTACATGCTTGCTTGTCTGGGCGTACGGCCCCCCTTCCTGATGTTACAAGCACGGCAACAGGCCACTACGTTGGTCCATTCGTTAGCCCCCCCTTGGACCTTCGGAATGATGTGGTCGATGGTGAGATCGCCTGAGGTGAACTCTCGTCCGCAATACTGGCACATATGCGAATCACGGACCAGGATGTTCTTCCTGGAAAAGGGGACTTCACGTCTATAGATTTGCCGGATGAACTTTATGAGGCGGATTATCGCGGGGATCCGAAAGGTGCGGGTCACGGTTCGGACAATCCTGTCGGATTCCTTCACCACTTCCACTTTCCCGTTGAACATAAGCAGCATGGCGCGTTGCCATGAAACCAGCCCGATAAATTCGTAGCCTGCATTCAGGACTATGACCGCCTCCATGGATGACATCTGGTACATGCCTCTTTACCTGGAAGTCATAATATTTATCCATTCGGCAATATCTATCGTTTAACAAAGCTCCGGAAGCTGTGTCAAGCGGAAAGGAAAGCTCCGCACAGGGGAAAACCCGTACCGGCCGCAGCCGGGCTCATGGGGATTCCAGAATAATTCGATGGCCGGTGAGGTCCATTTCACGAAGGCGCGCCTCCAGCAGGGTTTGTTCTCCGAAGATGCTTCTAAGCAATATCTTGCTGCCCTGTGGCTGCACGAAATCGACACTTTCCATCACTAGCTGCTCTTGGCCGTCCTTTATCAGGTACGCGTTGGATTCACACATTGATTTGACCTCGACAAATCTAGCTTTTCTTACCATTTCGTCTTCAAAATACCCCTTACGCCCATAGGGGCTAACTTAATGTGGCGCTTTGATCACGCAAATCCCCCCTCACCCTGCCCTCTCCCACAAGGGGAGAGGGTTTTTGATCCCCTCCCTTCATGGGAGGGGGAAGAGGGAGGGCGAAAAGGTATTGAAATTGAGGGGTAATGTAATCATAAGTTAGCAACTGTGCCCCCACGCCCCCTCAATGAAGGAGGAACCGGGATTTATATGACTTGTTTGAAAGCGCATCGTTCTCAACTATCTTCTTCTTTAAGCATCCCGGAAGAAAAGCCAAGCCCCGGTGCTGTTAGGTTCGCCGTCCTTTCTTCCTTGGAGCACTTCAGCTATAATAATAAACCAAAGTCACGCCTAATGAAAATCGGTGCCGTGGAACGATCCGACGAAACGCTGGCCAAAACCGTAAGAGAGCCAAAGAACGTTCTTGCCATTGGTAGGTACGAGATTCTAGGCACTTTGGGCCGTGGGAACATGGGAGAGGTTTTCCGAGCTAAAGATCCCATGATCGGACGTTCAGTCGCGCTGAAAACCCGCCGCTTCGATCTCGTCTACGAAGAGAAAGACCTCAAGTACGTTACCGACAAGTTTTTCGAGGAAGCCCGGATTGCAGGCAATTTGGTTCACCCGAATATTGTCACCATTTTTGACGTGGGCCGCGACGGGGATTATTGCTTCATTGCTATGGAACTCTTGGAGGGAGAGAACCTAACCCTGTTCAACAAGGAAGACATGTTGCTTCCGCCTGCCAAAGTCGTTGATCTGGTGAAGAGAATTTGTATTGCCCTGGATTTTGCACACTCCAATAACGTGATCCACCGGGACGTCAAACCGGCAAATCTCATGTTCACCCGCGACGGAAGAATCAAGATAACAGACTTCGGCATCGCAATGGCACTCCGTACGGATCATTCCGGTGACTTCCAAGTCATGGGTACGCCCAGCTACATGTCCCCGGAACAGACCAAGGGCCTGAATCTAACCAAACAAACGGATTTCTTTTCCCTGGGAATAGTGCTCTTCGAATTGTTAGCCGGCAGGCGACCGTTTCACGGTCGCACCCTCTACGAACTCATGGACAACATCCGGTACGCTCCTGCGCCCTCCATTCTGAGTTTCAACTCCAAACTGCCCGCGGGCCTCGATCAGGTGATCCAGAGGGCCTTGGAGAAGGAACCTGAGCTCAGGTACAGAACGGGGAAGGAATTCGCCGAGGAACTCGACAGGGCTATGAGAGGCATGCAAATCCCTGTGAGGGACCTCAAGGCTACCAAGAAAGCCTACCTTCTCAAAGCTATCGACTTCTTCAGGCCCTTCAGTCGAGCGGAAATAGAGGAGGTGGTGCAGTTCGGGACCTTCATCCGTTACGAACCTGGTCAGGTGGTCGTTAGAGAGGGGGATGTCGACACCACTTTTTTTGTTCTTCTCCGAGGCTCTGTGCGTGTCATCAAGAACAATCGAAAAATTGCCGACTTACCGAAAGGGTCTTGCTTTGGCGAGATGGGAGCGTTCACGAAGACTCCTCGCACTGCGCACGTAATTGCCCGAGAATCCTGCATAGTGCTGAAACTCGATCTCAAGGTCCTTGAACGGGAAAGCCCGGATCTCAAATTAAAGTTTTATCAGGTGTTCATCGAAACCCTCATTTCCCGGCTCGAGGCGACCACAAAACGCCTTAGTGCCGAAAGCAGGGGCTCTCGACCTGAGAGAAAACCTGTTGTTTCTGCTTGATTTTCTCGCCGCGCAGATTTCGGCCTTGCCTCCGGGGGGATGTCGTGTTATATACCAAAGGTTCATTCATTGCCTTCTTGCCGAATATCTCGGCCCAATATTCTTAGTGAGGGAGATGTCCCCATGACAATCCAATATTTCAAGAATATACGCGATCTTAATAGATTTTTGAAAACAGCCCCAGTGGATCTTCCCCCGTCCCGCCTGAATGAAATAAAGACCAGAGCAAAGAAAAAGAAACCTTCCAGCTTCATGGTTTGGATCAACCCGTCCGGCCACGTCATTGATCTGTCTCTGAGGGTTTAAAGATTTTTCACAGTCTGCTCGCGATGCTCGTGCCAGGACAAGGCAGCGTAATCATCAGTCCGCGAAATCGCAAATAACAGATGTAGCAACCGCGCAACAGGCCGGTAATCTCGTCATCCGCGTTTTTCCTGGGCGATGCAGTTCCCTTGCGGGTCACCACAGCACAAAAGGATCGCGGCAATCGCGCCTGGCGTCACCCCTATGGCTATAGGCGGTGCGACGGATGAAGTTTTGCGCGGGTATAATTGCCATAAAAACAATAGGTAATCTATGAAACAAATAAATTAGTTAATAGTCTACATACAGTAGCCGATGATAATAGGCAGTTAGTTGCCCCGCTTTGGAGGTTGTCATGGCTTCTGTATTTAAAGAATTTTCAGATACCTATAAAGAATTCCAAGTCAGGTTTCCGCATCATCCACTAAACGAGGAGCTGCGCAGTCGCATATCGCGAGGGAAATTCCCCGAAGAGGAGTGGCTGAAAATTCATACCAAGAAGATGAAGGAACTCATGGCCCCGGTCTGGTTGAGACACATTTAGGAGGCTAGGAGCCTGTCGCGCAACCTCACTCGTCGGCGCCATCGTGCTACGCGGAGGTTCCACTCATTGTTCCGAAATCTCACTCCGGCTCCTAGGAGTCTGACATACTAAGTTTTTTTCCGTGACAGCTTCCGAGAGATGCAGATACAATAGTCGCCATCGTGCCACGACTTCGGGAAAGTCCCGCGGGACGCGGGATTACGCAACAGCCTCCTAGGCACGACCCAGCAAATCAAAATTCTCCGCAGTCTCTTCGATCTCAGCGGTCAACTCTGGTATGAAAGCGTGGCAACTCCAATTTACTTCGAACAGGCCAGTCCCGCTTGTCTATCAAGCGACCATTCCCACTGTATGCCGCGACACTTCTCCGGCAAGGGCCAGGCACGGACTCACTAAGCGGACGAAATCATCAAAGACGCTTGGCCGTTCACTTCGAGCCGCGGGAAGAGTCTCGCAGATTTTATAGCCCGCATCATTAGCCAAGGAATAGCTTGAGTCGCTGATCCTTCGGTCATTCATCAGGTCCATAAGGGCTCGATCAATCCGTGGAGCCAAATCCGCCGGTACCCGCGCCAATTCCTTAATGAAGGGCTTCACATCGATCTGAGGGCCGGTCTTCCAGCGGAACCCATGATCGGGCTTACTATCGCCGTCCGGAATTGAAAGGGCCTGGAGGAAAGAGTGATTCGTGTCTTTTTTGACCGCTTCATTGAGAATAAAGTGGATCGCTGATTCGAAGAGCCAGTGACGATTCTTCAGGTAGTTTTCATTCTTTTCTGCAAATTTTCCAGGATTCGGATTCAAGAGAAAACGAAAGAGAAGCGGAAGTACGGGACTCGGAAGGGCACGTGCGTGATATGGTTGCGTAAGGTCCTGCAAATAGTGCATGGCCCAGGAAGTGAACCGCCATCCCCAGTAATTTGCACCGTTCTCGAAAGCCAGCCTGGCCAGAGCGAAAAAGAGTTGGATTCTCTCTTCCATGAAGCTCCGACCCAGACGCGGCCAAACAGCCATTATAAGGGGGTTTTCATGCAAGAAGGCCATGTGAAACGCGGCCTGAGAACTTGGACCGTGCTCTGAACCGAAGGGGCATGCACCGTAACCGTATTCCGCATCAGCGAAGAGATCCTGATCCATGCCCCAGTCCGGCTCGTCGGAAAAGGTCGACAGCACATCCTTTGCCTGAATGATCTCTCCTTGCTCGGTCTCCGCATACGTCCCCCCCGGCGGCCCGGCTCGAGACGGATCGTGCGGTGTGTCCGGTGATACCTCTTCAGGGCTCAAGACCCTCACGTAGTGAACAGGCTGGTTTGCATTCAGTTTGAACGCGGTCAGGAAGTCGCGGTGGGTGAGGATCGTGTCTGGAATCCGGGGGCGCACGACCATTTTTCTAGCTGTTCCAAGGACTTTGCGGTCCAGCAGGCTGTTATGCCATTTGATCACTTCCGGCAGGCTGCTTTTTGCCAGTGTAAGGAAGATCTCCAGGGCGATGACCGTAACTGGCTCTTTGAGCCGCGGCAGGTTAGAGGCGCTAAACGCCGCGCGCGTAATCAGAGCGTGGGTATTCCAGGAGCGCATTTCGCTATGACACCGCGGCATCAAGATAAGCCGCCAAATCTTGATCTGTTTCCATTCTCAAACCCAGAGATTCTTGCCACACATGAGGAGATTCCATGCACAAGTAAATCCTCAGATCCGGACAGTGTTTTCGTATACTTTCCGCGAGGTGCCGGTAAATCCTGATGCGGCGATCCGAGTGCAAACGGCTTTTCCCATCCAAGCCCCTCAGGAAACCATCGTGAAAATAGGGCATCCGGCCGAAGCGGGCACCGGCGATTTCCTTCAACTCAGGGACGAACCGCAGCACACCCATTGACATCCAAGCGATTGCCGACGGCCGCACGAGCCCAAATATCTTCTCAATGGTCCGAGGATAGCCTTCTTCCCAGCCTGGGAGCGGGATTATGGGATCGAAATGAAATCCGATCCTGTAGCCGCACTCTTGAGCCCTCGCGGCTGAAGCCAACCTCATCTCCAGCGGCGCGGCACGTTTCTCTTCCGATCTGGTAACTTCGTTGGAGTTCACCGAGAAGCTGAGCACCACTCGTCCTTTGGGATCCGCAGCGAGAAGAGGTTCGATGGAATCGGTTTTTGTCTTTATTTCCAGGCAGGCATTTTTGCACTCGGAAAAAGAATTTACCAGGACCTGTGCCAGCCCTGTTAGGGGCTCCAGCGCAAGGGAATCGGTAAATTCTCCAGTGCAGATTCGGTGAAACCGTTGTGGGCCGGACTCCAGGTGATCGCGCAGTGCCGTCAGCATGTCGTCAGTATTGACAAATACCTCCAGGACAGGCCGATTGAAGTATACCTGGAGCGCACAGTATCGGCATTCCATGGGGCATCCCTGGCCGATGTGGAGGATTTCCAGGCCGCAGCATATATATTGTGGCGTGCCCGGACAGGGCTTCACAAAAGCCCCTTTATGCTTCATCAATCTCAGTATCCGTTTGCCGCGCATCATCGGATCGGGTTCCATGTCCAGTGCACGCTTGGCTGCTGAGATCTCACTTCCGACAAAGACCTTTGCTTCCGGAAGCTGCCGGACTATCGCCGCGGTCAAGAGGTAACCTTGAGCATCCTCGTCAATCCATATTTGTTCGATGTGAAATTTCATGGTCCTATTTTAAGATTTATAGTGGTTCTCAAAAGAATTGTAGTCATACGTGATGCGTGTTGGCACTCATTCAGATTGGCGGGACAGGCTTCCAGCCTGTCTATTAGGGATGACGGGCAACCCCGCGTTCCGCGCGGGGCGTCGCCACCAAAGCATTTTCTTTTTCCGTGATCAGTTTCGAGATTCCCTATTAGACACGCTATAATTTCGACACCGGATTTCCGTCTTCTCTCAGTGCGTTCAATATCCTCTCCGCCTCTTCCCTCGATTTTGTACGGATCTCCACAGTGCAATTGCGACTCTCGAATCCCGGCGAGGGCCGCACAACAATCCGATCGGATTGGGTCAGCGTACGATGCCATTCTCGAAATTCTTCCTCGCTCTTTGCCAGTTCAGGAAACTTCCAGGACCGAATCAGACGCCGGAAACGCGCGGCACGCTCCGGAACGGGAATATCTTGGTCTCGCACCATGGATTGAACCTCATCCTCCTTCAAAAACTCCAGGATGGGCCTGTTTTGAAAAACCGAAAGGTCAAAAAGGTGGCTAATCACCTCAGCGCTCTTGTTGGCATTCATGCCAAGCACCTCTGTCAATTCCAAGAGCGCTCCTTGCTCTTCCGGAGACAATGACGACAGAGTGAAAGCGGTTTTCTCCTGGATGCGGCCCATTGCAAGAGCTTGGAGAGAGGCGTCATCCAACCCACCGATTGCGCTCAGCCTTTCCAAGCGAGGCCCGTGGGCTGGAATTCCCAGCAAAGGCAGAAAATCATTAGCAATAACTTCCCTTGAAAATAGTCCGAGAAGGCGCCTCACGACCACAGCCGTGGTGGCCGCGTCAAATTTACGATGACCGAGATTGTCCCAGAGAGCCAAGGCGAAGCCCTCGGACTCAGGCATTCGGCCCATAACGATTCTCACCTCGATCTTCGGGAGATTCAAGTGCTGTGCAACTTGCAAACGACGCCTGCCCAACAGTGGGATCATTTTGCCGTCTGCCCGCTCTTGTAATAGCGGAGGGTTCAGTATCCCGACATTTTCGATGGATTTTACCAGCGGGACCAAGTCGGCAAAACAGGGGATATAGTAGGTCCTGTCTCGGAGGTCAGCTCGGGCAGGGTCAAAAAGAGTGGTTCTGGTATCGAAGAGCCGTTTCAATATACGTTTCTGCCTCCTCTTTCTTGCCTCTTTTCATGCATCCCGAAGCGACAACATTGCACTTCCGAATAAGTTCCCGGATGGCCGCTTCACGGTAATCATTACATAGCGACGCGTTCTCAAGGATTTTGAGTATGGCAGAAATCCTGAACCGATCAATAGCCGGGGTCAAGACAGAAAGTTGGTCTTCTCTCCCCCCATGCTTTATCACCAGCCGCTCCGGTACGTAATCCACGTCATGGAATGCCGTTATCCGGAGCCACAGATCGTAATCCTCCGCGGCAGGCAGGCTTTCGTCGAACCATCCCACTCGATCCAGCAGCATTCGCGAGACCATAACTGAAGACGGGCTTATGAGGCATCTTTCCAATGCTCTTGGGAAGAATCGGCCGCCTTGTTTACGGTGAATCCCCTTTTGGGGCAACTCAATGCCGTTTCTTAACCATATTTCATCGGTATGGCAGACAAAGTTAGGATTCGCCGCGTCGATAAGGTCGGTCTGCCGGTCAAGCTTCTTCGGCAGCCATTCGTCGTCGGAATCGAGGAATGCCAGAAAAGGCCCGGTCGAGCTTTTGATGCCAAGATTGCGGGCCGCTGCGACTCCTCTGTTTTTCTGGAACAAGGGCTTGAGCCTGCCTTCGAACGACCCCAGGATATCAGCGGTGGAATCGTCCGAGCCGTCATCCACAACAAGTAGCTCAAAATCGCGGAACGTCTGCTCGAGCACGGATTTGACAGCTCGCGGCAACACCGAAGCTCTGTTGTATGTTGGAATGATTACGCTTACCAGAGGCATCGCAGCCTATCTCAACAAAAAGCGCCGGATTTACCAAGAAGTATCATAGCCGGGCGTGTTAACAACGGCGAAGAGCCGTAATTGTCGTCATTGCACAAATGTAGTTGACGTCGAGCAGCAGTTGACAGCGCACTGCCCATAAACATCTGGATGAAATGTGGGGCACGTCGTGATGCACTTCCGTGCCATACTGCATCGACATGGCATGCAATGCTCGGTTAATGCGAGAGAAAGCTGTGTCAAAGTTCCTTCTCTCGGTAGTACGCAGACACCGGGCCATCGGCACTGACTGCGATTGCCAATCCGAACTTCGAAGCAAATCGTGCTGCTGTCGTACGAGCGCCCTCATCCTCTTTAGCCGCTCCGCGCCCTTGAACTCGCAATATGGTACCGAACGTAATCAACTTGCCCGTGCGGTCGACAATCAGTGCTCCGTCCACGGCGGCCAAAGCAGTCAGTATAGCAACACCGATGTCACTGACATAGCGATTCCGAAACTGCTCGAGGAGAAAGTCTTTTGGCCGAAGCATCAGGTTGCTCACAATGGGTTTTGTAAGCGTCGCAATGCCTTTCTTGCCGAGACGCCTTTCCTCGTTCTCAATTCTGGTCGGTCCAGGGAGATTAAGAGCGGAAACCACGCAGAGATCCTTTTTGATCAACTGTTGTGGATCTTCAACGATCAAAAGCAATCCACCTTGCCCGGTCTCATGTAGTTGCCTGGCGACTTCCCAAATGATTTGATTCGGGCCGATCAGTGACGGCTCTCGATCGTGCACAAGGCTTTGCTTAGTTTCGATATCGATGTAACTCCATCTTCCATCGCTGTAAAGAAGACGAAGAGCACTGCCGACTCGAAACTCGAGTAGCCCACGCCTCGCGATACGCCAGCTACATGTGGGTTCCACCATATTGTATAAGGACTCCACCGAAAACAATCCCAGGAATTCGCCGCAGCCGCCAAAGACGAAGACGGTTCTCTTCCCGTCACTTAACTTGCGGTTGAACCTAGGCTGGGTGCGGAGATCGAGCCCATTGTGAATATAAGGCAACCAGCGAAGTCGATCTGTGTCACTAGATTTGATGAAGACGATTCCCGCCGTGGCATGCTGGCCTTCATACTCCTGGACGAGAAGATTCTGCAAAGCGCCCAAGATTTCCCGGTGTAGGTAACTTGCCGGATGACTCCAGGCGTCCCAGAAGCCCTCATCGGACCACATATCATGATTTGCTACAAGCATTGCAAAGCGGCTGACCGCCTGGTCGGTCAAGGCAAAGGATGAGAGGTGGGCCAGTTCGTCGGAAGGTTTACTGAACGAACGCAGGAGGGCAAATAGGAGACGCTGGTATTCGATTAGAAGAAGCCTTTGATGAGAATGCATGGAACTGTTTTCCTTGCCTCGCACGCGACGCCTTATCAGAGGGCCTGCGTCAGCGCCCCAGGCCGGAGTGACAATCTCAGGGCCTCGAGATCCGTAAGGATTTTTCTGGGCGACTCTCTCTTTAGTGGCTTCAAGCCCCATAGCAGAGAGGAATTCATCTGCAGCTAAGCCCACTCTAGCTGCAGCCCCCCAGTAGCGCGAATCTCGAAGCTCGCGAATGCGCCGCAGAGCCTCGGTCATGGTCGGAATTATTCGGGTCTCGTACGCGGTTAAGTCCAATGACTTTCCTTGTAGATTTCCCCATCAGGATATCGGGTAGTTAGAAACATGTCTCTTCCATAAATGCGTCCCGGATGTTCGGAAGGGAGGTCATCCCCGCGAAGATGACCGATCGGTCTTTGAATGTATCCGCCCGATACTGAGCACAAGGGCTCGCCGGAAAGATCTTCCTAAGAAGGTATCCGCCTCGTTCAACTTGTTGACAGCGTCTCCATGAACGGTAGGGGAGTGCTCCCGTATGCTTATTCCTCATCCTCAGGATCGCCGAGACTCACCGGAATGGGACTCACCTTCCAGATTTCATCGCAATACTGTCGAATCGTGCGATCTGATGAGAATTTACCCATTCGAGCTGCATTGAGGATCGACATTCGTGTCCAGCTATCGCTATCCCGGTAAGTCTGACTGACACGATCCTGACAGTCCACGAACGATTGATAATCGGCGAACAGAAGGTATTCGTCATGATAGAGCAGCGAATCAACAAGAGGCTTGAAAAGTTGAGAATCCCCAGCAGAAAAATGTCCTGATGCGATGAGGTCAATGACGCCTTTCAGTTGATCATTCCCTTCGTAAAAAGCACGTGCATGATAACCTAGAGATTTAAGATCGTATACCTCCTTGGCCGTGAGACCGAAAAGGAAGAAATTCTCAGGTCCTACTTCTTCTCTGATCTCGACATTGGCGCCGTCCAAAGTGCCGATTGTGAGAGCTCCATTCATCGAGAACTTCATGTTTCCGGTTCCTGAAGCCTCCTCGCCGGCCGTGGAGATCTGTTCGGAGAGGTCAGCAGCAGGGTAAATCAATTGCGAGTTTTTTACGTTGAAGTTGGGGAAGAAGACCACTTTGATGCGATCTCGCACGTCCGGATCGTTGTTCACGACGTTGGCTACAGCGTTGATCAGTCTAATGATCAACTTCGCCATAAAATAACCTGGTGCGGCTTTTCCTCCGAAAACAAAGGTTCGTGGCACAATCTCCACGTTGGGGTTCTGCTTTATCCGAGTGTACAATGTGAGGATGTGCAGCACGTTGAGGTGTTGTCGTTTGTATTCATGAAAACGTTTCACCTGGATATCGAAGAGCGAGTCCGGGTCGACGACGATGCCCGTACGATTACGAATCGCTTCCGCCAGATCAGTCTTGTTAAGCCTCTTGATGCTACTCCACTCGGTCTTGAACTCCTTGTCCTCGGCAAGAGTCTCGAGCTTCCGGAGTTGCTCCAGGTCCGTGATCCAGCCGTCTCCGAACCTGCCTGTGATCAAGTCAGCAAGTCTGGGGTTGCTCAATACAATAAAGCGCCGGGGAGTCACGCCGTTGGTTTTGTTGCTGAACTTTTCCGGAAAGAATTCGTAAAAGTCGCGGAGCACGTGCTCTTTAAGTAACTCCGTGTGCAACTCTGCCACGCCATTTATCGAGAAACTGCCAACACATGCGAGGTTCGCCATTCGCACGTATTTTTCTCCAGCTTCGTCGATCAGAGACATCCGGGTCGCTCGATGGTCGTCTCTCGGGTACCGAGTTCGAACTTTTTCCAGAAATCGGTGATTGATCTCGAAAATGATTTCCACATGTCTGGGAAGAAGCGACTGAAACAGTGGTAAAGGCCATTTCTCCAAGGCTTCGGGCAACAAGGTATGATTTGTGTAACCAAAAGTTTTTTGGGTCACATCCCATGCCTCGTCCCATCCCAAACCGTGCTCGTCGATGAGAAGGCGCATTAATTCGGGTATTGCCAATGCAGGATGCGTATCGTTGAGTTGGACTGAAAAAAGTTTATGAAAGTCCTTGGGAAGTAAATTGCCCATAGACAATATATGGAGCATATCCTGTAATGAACAGGACACAAAAAAATACTGCTGTTCCAACCTGAGCTGTTTTCCCTGGGCCGGTTCGTCGTTGGGATATAGCACTTTTGTGATATTTTCCGAATAGATCTTTCGATCCACAGCACCATAGTAATCCCCGATGTTGAATGCCTGAAAATCGAAAGATTCGGTTGCTTCGGCTTTCCAAAGCCTCAAGGTGCTACAGGTGTTCACCTTATATCCAAGAACAGGCGTATCGTAAGCAACTCCTCTAACCACTCGATCCGGAATCCACCGGACGTGAAGAGATCCGTCATCCGATTGAACATGGTCCGTATGGCCACCGAACTTAACTTCATAGGCAATTTCGGGTCGATGACTTTCCCATGGATTTCCTAGAGATAACCACTTATCCGTGGTTTCGACCTGTATTCCGTTTTCAATACTCTGAGAAAAGATCCCGAATTCATAACGTATTCCGTATCCTATTGAGGGGATTTCCAGAGTGGCAACAAGAGAATCCAAAAAACAGGCAGCCAGTCGACCAAGCCCTCCATTTCCCAACCCGGGTTCCGGTTCGTGCTCCAAAAGGGCATTCCAGTCTTCTCCTACTTCCTCGGCAGCTTTACGCACTTCTTCATAAATCCCCAGATTAATCAAATTATTCGCAAGCTGCGGTCCGATGAGAAACTCGGCGGAAAGATAGCTTACTGCACGAATGCCTCCTTGAAGGTACGTTTCGCCACTTCGAATCCATCGGTGCAGCAAACGATCCTTTACCATGTAAGCGAGGGCCATGTACTTGTCATTCAGTGTAGCTATTGCTGGAATTTTTCCTTGAGAGTATTTCAGGTGCTCCTGAACACCACTTTTGATTGCCCCGATGCTTAAGCCTGTACGACTCACCGAATCTCTTTCTATTTCACTCTCTCTGGTTTTTGTGTTCATGACCAAACCTCATATAAACCGATTCAGCGCAAGTTCTTCAGATCGAATGCCGGTGGCCGAGTGTGTTCAACGTTTCCACTGAAACGTTCCAAACTTTTCAGGATCTGTGACCTCTGAGGAAAGAGATTATCAAGATAAGTGAAATCCATATTAGTCGGCCTAGTCGTCCCGGACACTCCATAATGGGGATCATCCAGTCTTTAACCAGCATCTCACTACCTCCCTGACACTGGCGTGCATTTTGTGGTATCACCGCCGACTTAGAGTCAATAAACTATTGAGTTCGGTTCTGTGACTCACAACGTTCTGTAACATTGCTAATCCGGCGGCCTGTTCTCGGTTAATGTAACGGGGGATTTATTTTCTTCCGATTCTCGCTCCCCTCTTGCTTTGCTGATCTTTTCGATGATGTAAAACAACATCGGGATGAGGAAGATCGCGATCCCGGTCGCCGCAAGCATGCCACCGATAACGGCCGTCCCCATTACTTGCCGGGCCATGGCCCCGGCTCCGCTGGCAAGGGCCAGTGGAACACATCCGAGGATGAACGCGAAGGACGTCATCAGGATCGGACGGAGCCTGAGCCGTGCTCCGGAAAGTGTCGCGTCCATCAGATCTTTGCCCCCCTCGTACTCGCTTTTCGCAAATTCGACTATCAGTATGGCATTCTTCGCAGCTAGCCCTATCAAGACTATCAACCCGATCTGCGCGTAAACGTTGAAAACCATTTCGCGTCCCATGAGTGCCGCAAACGCTCCGAATACGGCAATGGGTGTGCTGAGCAGGACGCTGAAGGGTAGCGACCAACTGCCATAAAGCGCGGCGAGTATGAGAAAGACGAACAGTATTGAGAGCGCAAATACGGCAGCGGGCGAGATGCCTTGCTGTGCCACTTGCTCCTGGTATGACATACCCATATAATCGAAGCCCATATCTGAAGGCATGGTCTCCTTAAAAACCTCCTCCAGGGCCTTCATTGCCTGCAACGTGCTGTAACCCGGCGCAGCCGCGGCGTTTATCTGCGCCGAGCGGTAAAGGTTATAGCGCATGGTAAACTCAGGGCCCGAGCGGCGCTCCGTCCGTGTCACTGCTGATAGCGGAACCGGATCGCCCTTAGAGTTCCGTACGTAAAACTGGCCCAACTGATTGACGTCCTTCCTATAGTCCCCTTCTGCCTCCACGTACACCTGCCACTGTCTGCCGAAGCGGTTGAAATAGTTTACGAACTGCCCACCCATAAACGCCTGAAGCGTCCCATAAACCTGCCGCAGATCCACGCCCTGGCTCAACACTTTATCGCGGTCCACATCAACAAAGTACCGTGGTACGTCTGCCAGAAGGGTTGTAAATATCTGGGCGAGTTCAGGTCGCTTCTGTGCCGCTGTAATGAATTTCCGAGTATTCTCCGCCAGGAACCGGATGTCTCTGCCCGCACGGTCTTCGAGAATAAAGGTCACACCTCCCGCAGTACCAATTCCCTGGATAGCCGGTGGCGGAAATGCCAACGCAATTCCCTGCGGCAGTTGACTGAGTTCGCGATTGAGGTGGGCGATAATGGCCGGCGCTTTCTCTTCGTCCCGCTCCCTCTCGGACCAGTTCTTGAGTTTGATGAAGAAAAAGCCGCTGTAGGTGTTTTGTATGAGGCTTAAGAGATTGAAGCCGATAACCGTAGTGCAGTTTTCCACGCCGGGAGTGTTCATAATAATCTGTTCTACTTGCCTGCCTGCTTCCGAGGTACGTTGAAGCGAGGCAGCATTGGGCAGTTGAATAACGGCGAATACATAGCCCAGGTCCTCTTCCGGCAGAAACCCGCCTGGTATCTTCTTACCGAGGAAAACGATCCCGACGCTCATGACAGCGAGAATGACAAATCCAATAACCGCCTTTCGGATAATGCCTCTCGACACGCTAACATAACCGTCGGTTCCACGGCCGAGCATTCTGTTAAACGCGTTATAAAACCAATTTAGCGGGCCCCTCGCTTCCTTTTTGGGGCGAAGAAAAATTGAACAAAGCGCAGGGCTCAAAGTCAAGGCGTTGAAAGCGGAAAGAATTACCGAGATCGCAATAGTGACAGCAAATTGGGTGTACAGCCTGCCGGTAATGCCGGGGATGAATACCGTCGGGAGAAACACGGCTGCCAGGACGAGCGCGATTGCCATAACGGGGCCGGCAACCTCCTCCATTGCTTTAAGGGCCGCATCCTTAGGCGTCATTCCATTCTCTATATGGTGTTGCACTGCCTCTACGACGACAATGGCATCATCGACTACCAGTCCTATTGCAACTACCAATCCCATGAGGGCAATCGGATTTATCGAGAAATTCAGGGCAGGGAAAAAAGCGAAGGTTCCGATGAGCGATACCGGTACAGCGATAATCGGAATAAGTGTGGCCCGCCACCCCTGGAGGAATACGAACACTACGATGATGACGAGGAATATGGAAATGAATAGGGTCAAGATAATCTCTTTTATCCCTTCAGTGACGGAAAGCGTCGTGTCCAATGCGACTTCATAATCGAGGTCGCCTGGAAAGGATTCTTTGATTTTGGCCATCACTTTTTTGGCGCCAGTCGCCGCTTCCAGGGCGTTCGTGCCCGGAAGTTGAAAGAGCGCCAAGATTGCAGTAGGCTTGCCTTTGAAACGTCCCTTAATGTTGTAGGTCTGGGCTCCCAGTTCGAGGCGGGCAACATCGCTGAGTCGCACGAGGCTACCGTCAGGATTGGCCCGCAGAACGATGCGTCCGAACTCTTTCGGCGTGACTAGTCGTCCCTGGGCCTGGATCGCATAGGTGAACTCCTGTCCGGGAGGACACGGCTCTCCCGCAACCTGGCCCGCAGGGTTTACCGTATTCTGTTTCTGTATGGCGTCTACGATCTCGGGGACGGTAATATTCAGCTTGGCCAACCGATCCGGGCGCACCCAGCATCGAAGGGCGTACTGCCCTGCGCCGAAGACCGTCACCCTGGCGATCCCTCTTACCCGAGTCAATTGGTCGACAATGTTGATGTACGCGTAATTCGCAAGGAAAGTCTCATCATGGCTTCCTTTAGGCGAATAGAGTGCAAAGAGCATGAGCGGCGTGGTAAGCGACTTTTGGACCGTAACTCCGAAGTTCCTCACATCGGCCGGGAACTGGCTCTCTGCCTGGGACTCTCTCTGTTGCGTTAATATCTGGTCGGTGTTGGGGTCTGTCTTCACGTCGAAATTTACAGTCAGCTGCATCTGGCCGTTGTTGGCGTTAAGGGAATACATATAGTTCATGTTGTCTACGCCGCTCATTTTCTGCTCGAGGGGAGTGGCCACAGACTGCTCGACTGTCAAGGCATCGGCACCCACATAAAACGCCTGCGCGAGAATTTCGGGCGGAATAATATTGGGATACTGGGCCACCGGCAGCCCCGCCATTGCGACCAGGCCAACTATTACCATTACGATAGCGATTACGATTGCAACGATAGGGCGTCTGATAAAGAACCGGTACATGACGGTTATCTCCCTTCTGTCGCGGGCAGGTGTTCCGGCTTTGTAGTGGCTTTATGAACTGGCACGGGAGAGGAGGGGACAAAGGGTTTCGGATTCACGCGTATACCTTGCTTTATCTTCTGGACCCCTTCAGCTACGACGCGTTCGCCGGGCTTGAGCCCTTCCTCGATTTCCCAAAGGGAGCCATAACGCTCTCCGGGCTTGACATTTCGGATATCGACCTTATTTCCGGTGTCCACCACGGCCACTTCGTACATGCCCTGGAGTTCCATCACGGCCCGCTGCGGTACGAGCAGCGCGCCCTTTTTAGTATCGACCAAAACTCGGACTCTGACGAACTGACCGGGGCGGAGGAGGTAGTTCGGATTTGGAAAGAGCGCCTCAACCCGCAGTGTCCCTGTCCTTACGTCCACCTGCCGATCAATCGCGTAGAATTTTCCTTGATGTGGGTAGACCGACCCGTCTTCCAACATCAGGTCTGCCCGCATCTTTTTTGCTTGTTCTAAACCAGAAGCAGGAGTCGCGAATTGTTTCATCCAGTCGATATAATCCTGTTCACTGATAAAGAAGTTCACCTTGATCGGATCGATTGTAGAAACGGTCGTCAGCTCTGTTCTCTGACCTGCAGGACCAACAAGGTCACCTACCTGAGCCTTGGCAATGCCAGCCACGCCATCGATGGGGGAGGTGATTTTCGTGAAACCGAGGTCGAGCTGGGCCTTCTCGACCGCAGCCTTGGCCGCGAGCACTTGCCCCTCGGCTGATTTGTCGGCGGAGATGTAAGAATCAAGGTTTTCCTTGCTTATCGCTCCCTGGTCGAAAAGGGGTTGGTGGCGGAGTAGGTTGGCATGGGCATTCTTATAGCTCGCCTCCATCTGCAAAAGGGTTCCTTGGGCTTGCTCCAGGGCGGCCTGGAAGGGACGAGGATCAATTTCGAAGAGCATCTGGCCCTTCTTGACTGAGTCCCCTGCCTTGTAATTTTGGCTGATCAGGTACCCCGTGACCTGCGCCAGGATGGTAGCATTCACCAGCCCATCTGTCGTGCCAACCCACTCGCGTACGATCGGGACGTCCTTCTGTACAACCTCCGCGATTTCAACAACAGGCGGCGGTATCGCCGCCTGTTGTTCCTTGCTGCACGCAGAAAGCCAGGGGAGCGTGATACAGACAAAAACCAACAGCCCATTGCGTATAATGGTGACGAACTTGTAATCGATTTCAGATATTCCCGGGTGCAGCATGTTCTCCCCCTTCAAATACGTTTCAATTCGATAACCGTATGTGACTATTTGTTCACTTGAAAAACACTATCACCATTGCAACAGTATTATACAATGAACAGCATTACTCGGCGAGCTTCTTGAACGCCTGCTTGATCTGAGACATGCCGTTCGAGAGTTCTTTTTCAAAGGTTGCGGCTTTGTCCCTGGCCATTTGTTTCTTTTCCTCGAGCTGGCGTTTGTAATCGTTTATCTGTGCAATGAGTTGCCCCTTTTTGTGCTCAAATTGAGCTCTTGCCCCAGCCTTTTTCACTTCAAATTGAATCTCCAAGGCTTCCATCTCAGCTTCTAATCCGATAGCGGCTGCGATGAACTTGTTTGCAGCCTTTTTTAGCGATTCATCAATGGATTGGCCGGCAGCGTCCAGCTCACGATCAATGGTGGTTTCCAGCGTGGCGATTGAACGTTGGATCTTTTTCTTCTGCACTTCGAAGGCGTCTCTCGCCTCAGCCTTACCCAACGCCAGTTGAACCTGCAACTCGTCGAACCTGGCCTGGATTTCGGTTTTCTTTTCATCGGCAAGCCCTTTGGCCTTCACGACCTCGGATTTGAACCCTTCGAGGGTCTCGTTCAGTCGTTTCTTCCGAACTTCCAGTTCTTCTATGGCTTGCTCTTTGGATAGTTGCAGTTGGGCCTCGATCGCTGTCGCGCTGGCCTCCCATTTATCCATCTTTGTGTCGATGGCTTCCCTAATTTCCTTAATCTTTGACATTGGATTCTCTCCTTCAGATTTGATTTGTAAGGCGGTCTTGCCTCCGCCACGTGTCTAACGACCTATTTGGACGTCCTTACTACGCCCAAGCCACCATTGTGGCCCAGCCTGCGATCATCAATTCATCGATCCGGTTATCAGGTTTCATGATTAACTCCCTGGTGACACGCGCGGGACCGTGCCCGTGTTCCCCTGTCAAGCCCTCCCTTGATGGCTCCGAACTCCGAAGGACATCGCACCCTCTCCAAACGCTTCGCTTCCTATCTGTCTTGATTACTCTCCCCGTTTCTCATCACTCCTTTGAGAAAAATGTCTCTGACACTTGATAATTCGTCTCCCTTTAGGAATCCGGCATGGTCTTCAGTCATCCGGAAGAGAAAAGTGAGGATGATTCCGTAAAGCGCTAGAGCCATGTGATGAGGATCGCCGTCGCGGAAGACGTTCGCTTTGATCCCCCTCTCAAATATCGAGGCCAATTTCTTGAGGTATTCGTCGCGAAATTTGTGAAGATCCCGTTGGAAAGCGGCTGTTACGTCAATGAACCCCCCTTGAGTTCCGGCAAAGAACAGGTGCACGAACGGCAGGTTGTCAAAAAACAGTTCCCGATGAATGGTGATACATTTTTCTATCGCTCGTACAGGATCCCGTTCCTGTTCGAGGGCCTGCAAAACAGTGTGGTGCCACCTTTCTGCCATCTGCAGAATAAGAGATCTGTACAAGTCATCCTTACCACTGAAGAATTTGTATATCGTCCCCATCCCAAACTCTGCCTCTCTCGCGATTTCGTGCATGGAAACGTTCGGATAACTCTTCTCTGAGAAGAGCTTTAGCGCGGTCTTGAGTATCTCATCTCGCTGCTGCAGGTTTAGTCGCTCGCGACGTGAAAGTTTTTCAGGCGTTTTGTCGGTCGTGCGAGACAGTGAATAGGTCATTTGTTTCTCCAATGCGTCATGGTCTGAACATGAATCATGTTCAGAGCATGAATCATGTTCAGACCAAAGTCAAGCAAAAAATTTGCCGGCTTCGTTAACTGACGAGCCGTGACCACAGTGTTTTCAGTTTAGAGAACCTACAAAGAGTTGGGTGTCAAAATGTTTTGAGTTTCGCTGTGCCCGATTCGGCAAAAGGAGTGATCCAACGTAGGATCATGGGTATATAGCCGTTGCCAAAAGTAATGACCTGTTCACCACCCGTCACCCCGGCGAAGGCCGGGGTCCAGTCCCGCGAGGAACGCGGGATTGAAAAGACTGGATTCCGGCCTCCGCCGGAATGACGGTGTCAGGCTACCTCTAATCGGACAAAACTTTTGGCAATGGGTATAGTATCTCGGACACCTCTCTTAGCGAATAAGGAAGGGAAGCGAATGAATTGGCGAGAGCGTATCACGGTTGGCCCGAGCGTTTGTCATGGAAAAGCGTGCATAAAAGGCACCCGCATCATGGCATCGGTCATTCTGGACAACCTCGCAGCGGGGATAAGTCGCGACGAAATCCTGCGGAGCTATCCATCCCTCACCAGCGAGGACATTCTGGCACTGATTGCATACGCTGCGGACCTGGCACGCGAAAGGGTCGTTTCCTTTCCTGCGGGCAGTGGCGCATGAAAACATCATTTCTTAAAAGTCCAACCAGGAAACGTTTCCTTCATCCAGAACGTGCTTGCCACTACGATGACGGATGCCCCCAGCAATACCAGCAGCATGGCTCGATACCCATCGATAGAGTAAGCTCCGGATGCGACTTTGGGATACGCATCCAGGATTCGTCCGAGAATCGGCTGAAAGATCGCGCCCCCCAGAAAGGGGAAGAGATTCACTGTACCGACCGATGTTCCCGCAATCTCAACCGGGAACAATTCCTTTGTAGTGGTGAAGCCGATCACCACAATAGCGGCGGATGAGAGCGACATCACAAAAAAGACCACGTACAGCCCCAATATGGGCAGATTCTGAGGGAATATATAGATCACCAGCAGGTCAAGGAACAGTAAAACCGAAGCCAAGGTGAGGACTTCTTTTCTGCTGTGAAACACCCGATCGGACAAAAAGCTCACCAGGGGACTGCCCACAATCATGCCGACGGCAATCATGTTGAGAACATGGCTGGCTTCGGAGCGCGTCATCCCGTAGACTTGCCTGAGGTACGGGCCGGCCCACAGGCCGCCAAAACCGAAAAAAATGCCACAAAGGAAGAAGAACCATACCGCAATGGGCCAGAAGCTCCTCTCAGTAACGACACGGCGGGCCCCTTCCCAGGTAGATATGACAATAGGCGGCGCAGTCGCGCCCGGGCCCAGATGATCTATTTCAGCAACCGACGGCCACCCCATGTCCTCGGGGCGATTTCGAACGAACAACCACACCAGAGCGGCTATGAGTAACGTCCCTGCGGCTATGATCTCGAACGAGGAGCGCCATCCCACCCATCCTGTCATCAAGGCCAAGGGGCTTGCCGCGGTCAGCGCACCTAAGCCTCCCATGGTTGTCAGGATAGCGGTCATGAAGGCGAATTCCCGGATCCTGAACCATTGGGATAGAATCTTCATGGTGGGTATAAACACCATAGATACCCCCAAGCCGACCATGACCCTCCCGGTAACGGCCACATCCAGAGCTGGGGCCATAGCGAACAGCAGGCTTCCTAATGCGGCAATCAGGAGAAACAAAGTCACAGTCTTGCGCGGGCCGAAAGAATCTGAGAGAAGACCGGCGGGAAACTGCATAACCGCGTACGGGTAGAAGTACGCGGAGGCAAGAAGCCCCATAAAGCTCCCGGAGGTAGCGAAAGATTTCTGCAGATCCACCGCAACCACCGCGGGGCTCAACCTGTGGAAGTACACGAAAATGTAGGCCACGGCCATGATTCCAAAGATTAGCCAGCGGTAAGCGAGAACCTTCCCTGCGGGATTTTCCTCCATTCCTTTTTCTTCCGGCAACGAGTTATGGGAATTTCGCCAAACCAATAGCAGTGAGTGATACAATATCAAATCAGACAACGGTTACCCAGCGAAGATAGCGCGATAACAACAATTTTACCGATGCCGTCATTCCCGCGTGCGCCGGAATCCATTGTTGGGGCACCTATGGTGAGTGCCTTCTGCGCTCGGCCATTTTTGACATGGGCTGGCCTGCTTGCTATATTTTCGATGCGTAACTTTCTTTTTTGTTGAAAGACCGTACAATGCTTAAACATTTTCCGCACGTGCCCTCCCTTGAAGAACCCAGAGGCTTGCCCAGGAATTTCGGCCATTGGACACAGAGGAGGTGCCCATACTAAATGCTATTTAGGACCGGCGGCCTGCCGGCTGGATAGGGGAGTCCCTTGAGAAGAAACATTCATCTGGATATGAAATCGCCGGAGGAAGCTCTCGCGATATTTTTGCAGCGCTTGAACAAAAGAAACTTTCCCGGAACTGAGACCGTCCCCGTTACCGAAGCCAGGGGGAGAGTAAGCGCAGAACCGGTCTATGCCAGGCTCTCTTCGCCTCACGTTCATATTGCGGCCATGGACGGTTTTGCCGTCCGCTCGGAGGCCACTGTCGGCGCGAGTTCGGACAGTCCGGTCCGCTTCCAAGTCTGGCGTGGCGCGTGGCCCATCAATACGGGGCGACCCATGCCGCCTGAAACAGACGCAGTGGTGATGATAGAAAACGTCAACTCCCTTGACGATAAGAACTTCGAAATCGAGCAGTCATTGGTCCCCTGGCAGAATGTCCGCCGCGTGGGCGAAGACTTTGTGGCCTCGGAAATGATCTTGTCGAGCCGCCACCCCATTTCGGCGTACGACCTGGGGGCGCTCATCGCAGGCGGTGTGTTCTCGGTGAAGGTGGTGGAAAAACCTAGGGTGCTGCTTTTCCCGACCGGGTCGGAACTCGTACCCGGCGAGTCCTTGAGTCAAAAGCTACCTTCTCGGGATCAGACTCTTGAATATAATACGGTCATTCTCAAGGCGCTGGTGGAAGAAGCCGGCGGCGTCGGAATACGGGCCCCCATAGTTCGGGACGAATATGAAGTAGTCAGAGAAGCTATCCTACAAGGCGTCCGTTCAGACGCTCACCTGATCGTCATTAATGCAGGATCTTCCGCGGGGAGCGAGGACTACACCGCGGCAGCCATCAGAGATCTCGGTGAGGTGCTGGTTCATGGTGTGTCCGTGATGCCCGGCAAGCCGACGATTCTAGGGATAGTCGAGGAAAAGCCGGTTATGGGAAATCCCGGATATCCTGTCTCGGCTGTTCTCTCTTTCGAGACGTTCGGGGTTCCGGTGCTCGAAGTTATGCAGGGACTTCCGCACCGCACCAGACCCACCATTAGTGCTGTCACCACCAGAAAGATACCCTCAAAGCCGGGACGCGAGGAATTCTATCGGGTCAAACTCGGGAAGGTTGGGGATCGAGTTCTCGCGACGCCGCTTCCTCGAGGCGCAGGGTCCATCACTTCGTTGACCAAGGCGGATGGAATTGTCCGCATCCCCGCTCGAAGCGAAGGAGTGGGCCAGGCTGTCCCGGTACAGGTGGAATTATTGAGAGATTCCGGGCGAATCGACCGCACTCTGGTAGTCACCGGAAGCCACGATTTGACTCTGGACCTCCTTGCGGACGAGCTTGTGCAACACAATGTATTCCTCACGTCGAGTCATGTCGGAAGTCTCGGGGGTTTGTTGGCGCTCAGGAGCCACAGCGCCCATTTTGCCACTTCTCACCTCCTGGACCCTGAGACCGGTGTGTATAACTGGCCTTATCTCCGCAAGTATATTCCCGAGATTCCAGTAAGGGTTTTCCTCGGTGTCATGAGGGAGCAAGGCTTCATGGTTCTCAAAGGCAATCCCAAAGCGATACGAAGTTTTGAAGACCTGCTGCGAGAGGACGTTACCTTTATCAATCGACAAGCCGGCGCGGGAACGAGAGTGCTTCTCGATTACCATCTGCATTTGCGTGGCTTGGATCCCGCAAACATTCGCGGCTACCAGATGGAGGAGTTAACCCACATGTCGGTTGCAGCGGCGGTACTTTCGGGCGTGGCCGATGTGGGCATGGGGGTCCTGGCCGCGGCTCAGGCCCTGGGCTTGGAATTCATACCTGTCACGACCGAAGAGTACGACTTGGTGATCCCGGAGGAGTATCTTGGCGATGAAAAGATAGTCAAGCTGTTGGATGTAATGAGAGGAGAGACGTTCAAGAAGCGGGTGCTGGCCCTTGGTGGATACGGAGTGGAGCGGACCGGGGAGGAAATGTCACCGCCCGGCCCAAAATAAATTGCCATCGACTCGGATTTTTTCGGAACACTCCATTTCGGTTGTTGTCTGATTCGCTAATACCTACCTTATAGATGATTTGTCGGTGAGAGGCCCTGTTGTTCCTACCATGCACGAGGGCCTTTCGTTTTTGTGCCTTTTATCAGCATATTACAAGACTCCTCTGTGCTTCGGTGCTCAATAATGCCCAAACATGTGCTGCGGGATCGAGATTCTTCCAATTCCTCGAAACCTCCCTCTTCCGATGGATCCGTCGCCAAGTCTAAAGCACGGCCTCCGAAGAAGTCGAAGAGGCGCAAGCGTGGTGGGCAGCCTGGACACAAAGGGAAAAGCCGAGACCTCATACCCGCCGCGAGGTGGATCTGGTTGAGGAGATTCTTCCTGCCGTGTGCGAGCATTGTCACAAACCCCTGGCCGCTCCTGGGAATTCCGAGAAACGAAAATACTTCCGCTATCAGGTGGTGGACATTCCCGAAGCCAAGCCGCACGTGACGGAGTATCGGCTCCGCTGCATCAGGTGCGAGTGCAGGGCCGAGACATGGGCGAGGCTTCCGGATAAAGCACGGTCCGGATTCGGGCCTCGTCTGACGACCTTTGGCGCATATCTGACCGCTGTTCATAGAGTCACTCGCAGAGGCTTGATGGACATCTTCAAGACCATATTGGGCATTGACATCTCTCTGGGCTCAGTCTGCAATCTCCACGAAGAGGTGTCACGTGCTCTGGCACCCTCATATGAGGAAATCAAGAAGGCATTGCCCCAACAAAAGGTGATGAACGTGGATGAGACAAGATGGAGGAGCACAGGCGGCACCATGTGGTTGTGGATCTTCGTTGCTCCGGGTCTCGCTTTTTTCACCTTGTTCCCCTCTCGGGGAGCACAGGTGCTCAAGGGCGTCTTGGGTGACATCTTCGGGGGGAATCCTCTGTTCAGACCGCTTCTCTGCCTACGGCAGCTACCACAAGGGATTGCGGCAGGTCTGTTGGGCTCATATCATCCGAGAGATCAAAGGAATTCGCCATGCGTGTCGGAGTCCGGACGGGGTGCTACAGGAAAATGATGACGAATGGGTAAGCAAGCCTTGAACATCTTTGAAACAAGAGCTAAAATGATACTTGATTTGCCGAACCAAAGTACTCCATTCGTTGGGCTCGCCGCATCTTAGATTGCCCGGCACTTTCTCCCAACCACGTGTTGTTCAGAAAAACGGCTCCTAAAATCAAGATGGAACGATAATCCAGGGCACTTTGCCGGTAATCGGTAGAATTTCCTCGACTCATTTTCTTGAGATGAGTTCGCCTAACGTCAGCATCAACCTGGTTCATTTCTGCCAGGGAAAGGTCGAAATAAAATGGAACACCAAACAAACAAAGATCGTGTAGTTTCCAGTACCCGTGCTCTACAAGCAGGACTCACGCGGAAACGGCACCAATTCATCGAAGATTACTGTAAGAAACGCAACTGGGACCCTAAGCAGTTGAGCTTTGAGCAATCTCTGGAAATTCGTAAAGAGGATGGGTGGAAAAACTTAAGCTAAGAGCTAGCCCTTTCATGAAATCGACGGGGGTTGTCTTGAGGCAATCAATTGATAAAGATCTCCGTAAGGCAGAAATTGTGGATTAGACGGTGATATCATGAAAACATGAGGCATTAAGGCAGCTTAACTCTTTCTATTCCAGACGCTTCTTCAATAATAAATCCTAAAGCCGCCCACGCCATTTCAGCATAACCCTGTCCATTACTATGCGCAATGCCTTACCCCAACTTCCCCGCCTCTGCGGCCGCCCTTTTGCAGTGAGCACCTCGCTAGTCAGGATGATACCCACGTACTTGTCCAGCATTTTTGGAAACGCCACCACATCGAGTAGGCCGGTCTCATCCTCCATCGTGATGAACATGACTTGCTTGCCTGACTTCGTTGGAGGCGTGGCACGATGACCAGAATCCCCGTGACAGAACAATCTCTCCAGCCTTCACGCGTCTCAGATCCCACGCCGTAATAATCCCCATTCTCGCCAACATCGGTCTCACTGCCTCCAGGGGATGAGCCCGACAGAACACGCTCATACTGGATGCTTCTCTGAGGATTCTTCCGGTGAGTTCGTCCAGATGGTCCAGATAGGTCCGTTCCATGACGAACATATGGAGAACATGTGTTTGGTTGTCAAATAGAATTTCAGCGATTCTAGGAAAAGCGTGGCCAGCGCAATTATTACTCCCCGCTTGCTTTCCGGCCGCGCTTTTTCTTCTTCAGACCCTTATTGGTTTCCCCAATGACAGGAACTATTTCGCGCTATCTGGAATTGCTTCAATTCCTCCAGCTCATCGACCTATTGGCCACTGGCTCCTTGGGCTATAGTGCT
>CAVSPC010000062.1:0-69815 GCA_963729795.1 uncultured delta proteobacterium
CAATGACAACATGCCGCTCGGATCCAATAGCTCGCGTCGGATGTGTTATATTAACAAAGTGCAACCGTAACCAATCGGAGTGTTATTAAGGAGCCATGAGCTTATCTCGATCTATTCTCCCTATCATCCTTGTCGGCTGTTTCTTCGCCCTGTCGGTCGCCGTTCATCGGCCCGCGTTAACGGCTCCTATGCAGTACGATTCGGCTGTCGCTATCAAAGCGAATGAATACCTCTTCAACTTTGGCATCCTGGAAGCCATTAAGATCTTTCGGCAGCGCCCTGTACCGATGATCACGTTCTACCTCAACTATCTCGCGAACGGAATGAACCCCTATTATTTCCGGGTTGCTAACTCGCTCCTCATGGCCTGCACGGCCGGCGCAATAGTTTTGGCACTCATATATCTACTGGAGATCCCCAGTATTGGCGTTCACGGAACGCGGGGCACGATTCAGAACGGTGAGCATCTGCCTGGGGTTGATTTTCGTAGTTCACCCCATAACTACATACTTGGTCGTCTATATTTGGCAAAGAATGGCGTTGCTGTCGGCATTGTTCTTCTTTCTTGCTTTGGCATCCTATCTTGCGACCCGCATCGGCAGAATTCGAAATGCCGCAATGGGGTACACCGTTTGCGTTGCCATGTTTTTCCTGGCTGTGGCCAGTAAAGAAAACGCAATAACGCTTCCCGTCATACTGTTATCAATAGAATTGGCTTTCTTTGCTGCAAGTTCACGGGGCCTGTTCAAACGCTCGACGATTTTCGGTTGCGTGGTCTTGATAGCCGTCCTCGCTTTGTCGTTTCTCGAACGGCCCCACGGCCAAGTGGCAAGCCAGGCGGGTCTTTTTGCCACGATTGGCCGCTATTACAAAGAAGGTGGAGTGACACTGGCTCAACTGGCGATGGGCCAGTGTGTCGTATTTTTTGAGTATCTCAAACTCGCTCTCCTGCCTATCCCATCAAATGTTCACCTCATAAATCCCCAGGTTGTCCCGACTTCGATAATCAATCCGCCGGCCACGGCAGCGGCAGTGGCGGGCGTGGCCGTCATCGCTGTTTCCGGCATTTACCTTTTAAGGCGGAGGCCGTTGGTTGGATTTGGAACGCTGTTCTTTATCATCAACCTGTTGCCCGAAGCTCTTTTGGTTCCGCAATACCTGTTTTTCGGGTATCGGGTCTTTGTACCAATGTTCGGCCTGTTATTAATCGCGGCTGACGGCATTTTGTACCTGCTTGACCTCTTGAAGAGCGAACGAGGCAAGTTCCTGATGAAGGTAAGCCTAGCCTCCGCACTGACGATCACCATGCTCGCACTTAGTTATGCAACTATGGCCAAGGAAGCGTTATGGATGGATCCAATTGCTTTCTGGACCGATGTAAGCGACAGGTTGCCGCATGATCCACGAGTGGAGAAACACGTCAAGATTCAGACGTTGAACAATCTTGGAAATTATCTAAGGATTTCAGGCCAGATGGACCGCGCTCTGGCGCTCCACCATGAGGCCATGCGCACAGACAAGAGCTTCGCATACACCTATCTGGCTCTGGGCTGGGATTACGTTCAGGCCGGCCGACTCGGCGATGCGGCCAATGCTTACAAAGAACTTCTACGCATGGACAAAAATAATGCTGCTGCGCACGCCGGGCTTGCGGAAGTGTTGCTGAAACAAAACAGACCCGATAAGGCTCTCGAACACTTCATGGCGGCCCTAAAACTTAAGCCACGAAACCCGGATTATATTTATGGCATTGCGAAAGTCTGGCTCCAGAAAAACGACACCGCTGCTGCATTGCCGTATTTGCAGCGCACGATCGCGTCTAATCCCAGACATGTGGAAGCACAATACAATATTGGGAAGATTCTGATGGATGCCGGCATGATTACTAAGGCGATTGATCATTTCAATGCGGCTTTGACCGCAAATCCCAAATTTTGGATGGCCAACAACAACCTAGGGATAATCTTTGCCAAGATGGGCAGGTTACCTGAAGCAATAGAACATTTTTACAAGGCTCTCAAGATCAACCCCGGCGACGAACCGACACGCAAGAACCTCGAAACCGCTTTATCATCGCTGAGAGCCGGGGGAGGAGACGAGAGGGGCCATGGGGAATGATTCCGGGTAATAGTCTACCGCTCAAGAGGGGGAGACTGCGGCCATCTTGCAGTGGGGGCGGACATCCTGTCCGTCCATCAGCGACAGGATGGAAGCCTGTCCCACCCAGCCGCGACAGATGCGGTTCACCCGCAGCTAGGGGGTTCACCGCATCCAACGCAACTGACCTTTTCGTGAGCGGATTGGCACTCGCCAATTTCTACTATTCAGACAATAGCGTCTTGAGCTCCTTATTGAACTCGGGCACAACCTTGAACAAGTCTCCAACAATGCCGTAATCGGCCTTGGTAAAAATGGGGGCTTCGGTGTCTTTGTTGATGGCAACGATAACCTTTGACGATCCCATACCGGCCAAGTGCTGGATGGAACCGGAAATACCGCACGCAATGTAGAGATTTGGGGTCACAGTCTTTCCGGTTTGCCCCACCTGGTCCGAATGCGGCCTCCATCCTGCGTCTACAGAGGCTCTGGAAGCCCCGACAGTGGCTCTCGATCCAAAGATGGCGGCCATCTCCTCGAGAAGAGAGTAGTCCGGACCTCCCATTCCTCGGCCACCTGACACTATGATTTCGGCCTCGGTAAGGTCTACCTTGCCGCTGGTGTCCAGATTGAGGTCTTTGGTTGTATAGCTGGCACGGCTTGTATCCGGGCTGAATGACACCTTTTCGATCGTGCCCTCTTTGGGGTTTTCCATGACTTCAAGCACGTTTGGCCGTGCTGAAGCAATCTGCGGCGATTTGGCGGCAGTCCATTGCGCGTAACATTTGCCGGCGTACATCGGCCGCTTGCCGACAAGTGTTGAGCCCTCGAGTTCAAATGATACGCAATCTGCTATGGCGGCTACACCAAGCTTGGCAGCAGTACGCGGTGCAAGATCTTTGCCCTGCATGGAGTGGCTAATCAAGACTATTTCAGGCTTTTTCTCTCCGACGAGATGAGCCAGCGCCTGAGCATAGTACTCTGAATTATACGCATCCAGTTGTGGAGACTCGACAACATAAACCGTTTCCACGCCGTACTTAGCAAGGTCAGAAGCAAATTGCTCAGCTTGCGAACCCATGAGGACTGCAGTGAGCGCACCTCCGAGTTGATCGGCCAGCCTGCGTCCCTCGCTTGCCAGTTCGAATGCGGTCTTCTTTATCTTACCTGCTTTAATCTCTCCGTATATCATGATGTCCGACATCTGTTATTTCCCCTCTGCTTATAAAAGTCATATCAAAGGCTTATCAAAGCCGGATCCCTCAGATCACCTTGGCCTCGTTGCGAAGCGCCTGTACAACCAGCTTGGCAGCATCGGCAGGTTCCATGCCTTCCACCTTCTTTCCAGCCTGCCTCTCCGGGGGCATGGTGAAATTCCGAGCTTGCAGCCTCGCCTCCACGTTGAGACCGAGATCCGCCGAAGCCTTTTTGTCAATAGGCTTCTTCTTCGCTTTCATGATTCCGGGCAGCGATGCGTACCGGGGTTCGTTAAGGCCTTTCTGGGATGTGAGCACACACGGCAATGGAACTTCTACTGTTTCCTTTCCGCCCTCCACGTCTCTTTCCACCGTAGCGGTCTTTTTATCTTCCGAGACCTCTACCTTGGTCACCAAAGTGACCTGTGGGAGTTGCAGAAATTCAGCCAGCATTGCCCCGGCCTCTCCGAAATCGTCGTCGATGGCACGGTGGCCGCAGAAAATGACGTCATACTCGATCTGTTTAGCTGCGGCTGCGAGCGCTTCGGCAATTAGGTAAGGGTCGGCCTCATTGAGGCACTCGTCATTGATATGAACTCCCCGGTCAGCTCCCATCGCAAGTGCGGTACGAATTGCTTCGGTTGCACGATCCGGTCCGACGGTAAGTATCACCACTTCTCCCGCCTTGAACTTTTCTTTGAGCTTAAGGGCCTCTTCGACACTAAACTCGTCGTAAGGATTGATGATGTACTTTATTCCGTCGGTTACGATGCCGGACCCGTCGGGTTTTACCTTGATCTGCGTTTCCGTGTCAGGAACTTGTTTTAGACACACCAGTGACTTCACTGATAATCCTCCTTTCCGTATGGACTCTCATGAGTTCGGCTATAGTGTTTTCGGGCTGTGCAAGGACAGTACAATCAGACTGAAAACGAGTGTTGTCTGTATCAGCCTGGCCCGGCAAGGGCCTCCCTCTCCTCGGATTTGCTTCCCCACGCAAAGGAAAGCGCAAGCCAAATTCTAGGAAAACCGCTAAAGTTTACTGAGGGTTGACATAGGAGTCAAGGGAAAATACTGGCATCTGGTACAAAGTGGGTGTCAGTGGAAGATAACAGATGCGAAGCTAACAAAGGAGTTGTCTACATCAACACGAGCGTAGTCCAGGGCGAGGCGATGACCTTCAGATGCATCCATGCAATGAAGCATGGCCGTGATGGGAGAGAAGCCGCAAATTCTCCTGGAGTCATTCTCGCGAGCCACCTGCTCGATAAATCCCTCCAAGTCTACCTTTTCTAGTGACGTAAGCAGTACCGCATCTTTTTCGAGGCACTCCGCGATGGTGCCTTCATGCGGATTGAATGAGTCACCGTAGCGCGGGCCAATATGATCCAAATCCGCGCTGGCAACAAAACAGACGGATCGAGAACTTCGCCGACAAACTTCTTTCAGGCCAAGACAGAAACTCTCCAATGCCTGCCTTTGGCTCAAGAAGCGGCCGTCATCACTAAAGAAGTGGTGAGACAGAGAACACAGGATGGGAACAATCGTAAACGGATGTCGCCCGCCGAAAAGATATTGAAGGAAAATCACTTGGAACTCTATCACGTGTTCGGTAGCGTGCAGGATCTCTTCGGACGCAGTATCTCGCCCTAATTCGGAAGAAAGCTCGCTCAGAAGCTGTCTGTCTGTGGGCACTGTTCCGAGAGGTGTTTCGAAATCATGTGTGGTCGCGGTGAACAGTCCTTCAACCCCTGCGTGGCCGGTGCCCAGTATCACGTAAACATCCGATGGTTGGCCCGTTGCCAGAGCATGATAACCGGCGGCAAAACAACGCCCGCCAGCCCGTATGTCAATGTGCGGCGCAATCAATCCCACCGGCCGACGCTGATCCGAAAAGAACTCAGGCAGTCCCGGCCCACCGTCTCCCGTAAAGTAACTGGACAGTTCATTGCGCAAGGTCTCGGGATCCGCGCTGTAACTTGTTCCGGCATGTGACGCCGGTCTCGACGGCCTTCTGCGATACTCGGCGACTTTGTTTTCGAACGCTTGCCTGAACCGGTCGCCTTCGAGCAGGAAAGCGTCATTCAGTCTTTCAAGAATAGCCTGCAAGTCATCAAGAAAAACGATTCGCCCATGTCTTCGCGTGAGGTCGACCTGAATGTCGCGAAGTGAGTGCCGTCCGTCAAACATTGCCACCACCGGAACAGCCTCTCTGCCAATGCATACGGTTTCTTCTCTGAGTTGCAGAGGATCTTTCAGCCCGATTACGGGTCTGCCTTCTACAACCAAATGAATGATGTCCAAACTGCGAAGTTTCGGCTTGTAGTCAGGATCGGTTGGACTCGTCAATTGGTGTACCTGGGAGATTTTTGGTGGGACAGGCTTCCAGCCTGTCTATTGGGAACGACGCGCAATCCGACGTTCCGCGATGCGCCTTGCCACCCCTGGATCGGTATCCAGGATAAATACTGATCGGCAAAACGCAGGGTCCGGCCACGAGATTGCTTCGTCGTTCAACTTCGCGCAATGACGGGCAATCCCGCATGCCGCGCTGGAGTGTCCCCGGTCTGGACAACCGCACTGTCCCACGTTTCACCCCAGCAACAAAACTCTGGACTTATCCCTCGATGAAGGGACGCAACCGTTTGCTACGTGACGGATGGCGCAACTTCTTCAGCGCTTTGGCTTCGATTTGACGAATTCGTTCGCGGGTGACGTCAAAATCTTGCCCAACTTCCTCGAGGGTGTGGTCAGCCCGTTCGCCGATGCCGAAGCGCATTCGCAGGACCTTTTCTTCTCTCGGTGTTAGAGTGGCCAGAACCTTTCGAGTTTGTTCGGTTAGGCTCATTCCCACAACAGCGTCCGAAGGCGAAAGGATTTTCTTGTCTTCAATGAAGTCACCGAGATGCGAATCTTCCTCTTCGCCTATGGGCGTTTCCAAAGAGATTGGCTCCTTGGCAATCTTGAGCACCTTGCGCACTTTTTCGAGAGGGAACTCCATTTTTTCGGCAATCTCTTCGGGTGTGGGTTCACGGCCATATTCTTGAACCAGATACCTCGAGGTTCGAATAAGCTTATTTATGGTTTCGATCATGTGCACCGGAATGCGGATGGTGCGGGCCTGGTCCGCTATGGCCCTTGTGATTGCCTGGCGAATCCACCATGTAGCATACGTGCTGAACTTGTATCCGCGCTGATACTCGAATTTATCTACAGCCTTCATCAGGCCGATGTTTCCTTCCTGAATGAGGTCAAGGAATTGCAGTCCGCGGTTGGTGTACTTTTTGGCTATGCTGACGACAAGGCGTAAATTCGCCTGGACCAGTTCGCTCTTAGCCCTGCGGGCCAAATATTCTCCTTCCTCGCACAGTGTCAGAGCGGACTTCAGATTAGCTTCGTCCATCCCTGCTTCAGCCTGAAGCTTTTGGATCTTTCGCAGTCCGCTTTCAAGCTTCCGATCCAGGTCCAGGATTTTCTGCGGGGATAGGTTGGTGTATTTCTTGAGAGACTTGCCCTCTTCCGCAAGGCCCTTGAGCAAAGCTAGCTGTTCCTGGGCTCTTTCGGCAGGCATTTTCAGATCGTATTCCACTCCCCGCAATTCATCTCGGGCCGCTTCCAGCTTTTGAACCAGAAACTTAAGTTTCCCTGCTATATGATCTATCATATTGGCATTGAGGTTCATGTTCTTCAGGCATGTCACAACCTGTTCACGGCAGGATGCCAGATCCGGTTCGAGCTGCTCCAGACCTTGCCGGTCCGCATTGGATATGAACTGATTCCGCTTCTCTTCAAGAGCATGATATTTGGCGTCGAATTCCTTCATTTCCTCGATGAGCTTCAGGACCTTCTCAACGTGGGATGAGTCGTCTCCGTCGGGCATCTCTTCTTCTTCGAAGCCTCGAATCACTTCCTTGAGGCGAATAGTCCCTTTTTGCAGCTTGTCACCAAGCGCCAAGACCTCTTTGATTGTCACAGGGCAGCCAATGATAACGCTGAATACCTGCTGCTCTCCCTGCTCGATTCTCTTGGCGATCTCTACTTCACCCTCCCGAGTGAGGAGAGACACACAGCCCATTTCATGGAGGTACATCTTCACAGGGTCATTGCCCCGAGCGACGGCCTCGGGATCCGGAGCGAGCTCTTCTTCTTCGTCGTCTTCCGGCTTGTCTTGGTCGAGCTTGCGCGATTTCTTTTCAGAGAGAGGAATCTTCTTTTCAGATGCGACTAGCTCGACGTTGTAATCGGCCATCATCTTCATAAGAAGCTCGTCTATCTGGGCCGCGCCGACAACAGTAGGCGGCATAAGTTCATTAATCTCGTCGTAGGTGAGGTATTTCTTGCTTCTGGCCAGATCAAAAAGATCTTTGAATTCTTGGGTTATCTTCGTGTCAGCCATTAAGCGATTTCTCCTTGTGCAGATGTTTTGGCGCCTATTTGTGCAAACGACGCCCTATGGCCAAGAGTTCCCTCGCGAGGACGTTGTATTCCTCTTCACCCGGAGGGCACTGTTTCATTCTCTCTTTGATCTCTGCCTTGCGCGTCTCAAGTTTCCGCAGCCTGATGCTGTCCAGTGAATGATCTATAACGCGACCGCCATCTACCTCAGGTCTAAGGTCGTCTTCTTCAGCCCTAGGCTTGAGCCAGCCTGCCACTATGGAAGCGAGATCTTCATCTTCCAGGGAACCGACAAACGACGTAGGATCGAATTTTCCTGCCTCTTCTGCAAATCCGACCATCCTCTCTGCCAAATCTTTCAGCAATGGATCTTCTATATCCTTCAAGACCCCGCTTTTCAGCACCCTGTCTACGAAGCCCTCCCGCAGCAACATGCCTCGGACCACGTTTCTCTCGTCGGCTGGAAAATCAAATAAACTCTTCTGCGGCTTCGCAGGTGGTTTCCGCCGATTTTGAAGGCCGGAACGCAGAGTCCGACGAAGTCGATCTTCGCGGACGCGGATACGCGAGGAAAATCTTTCTATAAGATAATCCCCTTCTTTTGAATCGGCAATCTCTCGGAGCACGGGCAGACATTCCTCAAGAGCCAAATTTCTGCCCTGCATAGTATTTACATCATGGTGAGCGGTCACGGTGTCCAGAAGGTAATCGATCATTGGCCGCGCAGCGTCCAGTAATCTCCGAAAGGCGGTGATGCCGAGCCTGTTCACTGCTTCGTCGGGATCTTTATCTTCATTGAGAATCAAGCAACGCGGTTCCAGCCCTTCTGCCAAAAACAAGGGGATCGATCTCTTTACCGCTCGCAAGCCCGCTTCATCACCATCAAAAACGGTTATAATTTCCGTGGAGAACCGTTTAAGGAGTCTTATCTGCTCGTTTCCCAACGCGGTGCCAAGCGGGGCCACAGTATTTTCTAGGCCCCTGATCCGAAGTGCTATCTGATCGAAATAACCCTCCACAAGTATTGAGAAGCCTTCTCTCCGAATCGCTTCTCGAGCCGTATCCAGGCCATAGAGGACACCCTTTTTTCTAAAGATCGCCGATTCCGGCGAATTCAAATACTTGGGATCGCCCTGCCCGTAAATTCGCCCACCGAAGGCAACAAGATTACCGCTGAGATCGCGTATGGGGATTGTCACCCGTGAGCGAAAGTAGTCGTAATATCCTCCGCTGGATCGCGGTCTTAATAGACCTGCCGACACAGCGTCCTTCAGATCGACGCTCGCGGCACGAAGACAGCCTTGGATCCCCTCCCACGAATCAGGAGCAAAACCCAGACCCAATCTGTCAAGCCATTCCGTCGGCACACCTCGGTCGGTGAGGTAATCTCTGGCGGATTCATTGGAACCCAAATTATTTGCAAAGTATCCCTGTGCTGCTTCAAGTGCTTTTACCAAGCGCGCTCGCTCGCCACCGGAACTCTTGCCGTGCATCTCCAGATGGAAGGGCACCCCGTACCGCCGTGCCAGAAGCTGCGCAGCTTCAGTGAACGGGATTCCTTCGATCTTCATAATGAAGTTGAAGACACTACCGCCAGTGGCACATCCGAAACAATGGAAGATGCCCTTCTGGGGTGAGACGTAGAATGAGGGGTCTTTATCACCATGAAAGGGGCAAAGGCCGCGGTAATCTTTTCCGGCCTTCTTCAGGTCCACGTAACCGGAGATAACTTGGACTATGTCCGCGGCAGCGGCGATTTCGGCAATTTTCGATTCCGATATGCGCATAAGAATATTTCGGCTCTTTATTCCACGGCTAAGTATATAGCCCCTTTGCCGCTTTTCTTTCCCCAAAACCACAGCCTTGTTACTTCAAAGTTTTGGGTTTCAGCTACGGTATAGTGTAAGCATTTCTGTGTAGGGCGGGCTTTACAGCCCGCCATTGACTAGGCTGAGGAACAGGCAGGCTTGAAAGCCTGCCCCACACATGTAATAATATTTGGTCTCTTGCAAGCCTAATGCTTACGGTAACTTGCCATCAGTCATCCAGCGGTCACTCGAAAACCAGTTCCACCACCGTCACTCCGTCGCCCCCCATTCGGATGTCGCCAGGCCGGAACCCCTTCACAAGTGCATGGCCGGAAAGATATTCCCAGACGGCTTTCTTCAAGCGGCCCGTCCCTTTCCCATGAATGATGTTCAGCGAAGGCAACCCTCCCAAAACGGCTTCGTCAAGGGCTTTTTCAACAATGGGAAGAGCCTCATCGACCCTCAGGCCGATAACATTCAATTCCCATCTTGGGCTGACACGAGGGATATCTATCCTAACCTGTTCCTTTTTTGAAGAACTATTTTCGATGTTGCTCTGATCTAGAACTATCAGGTCGTCTGCATCCGCTCGAACTGTAAGACTGCCAATCCCTATCTCGACTTTTCCTCTGTCAAGCACTGCCTTGACTTTCCCTTCACGGCCCAATGACTTGAGCGTGACTCGAGAGCCGACCTGAGGCAACGCCACCGGCTTTTCCAAGGGCGCCCCCAGTTTTGAGACGATTTCTTCCTTAATCCTGCCGAGTGTGTCGCGAGGATTGACCGCGATTTTGGTCCTTCTAACTTTCAGGGATTGCATGAGATCGGCGATTTGTTTTTCTGCATTCCGAATAACGCCCCTAGCCTCTTTGCGAAACTCTTCAACAATTGAGTCCTTTTTAGACATGACCGTATCCAACTCCACCTGAAGGTCTTGCCGTTTGGCAGCAAGATCTCTTCGCAGGTTTTCCACCTCGGCAAGCTGTTGGCGCAAACCCTCGATCAGCTTTGAGCTGCCGCCCGCGGCTTTGTCCGCGTATCTTCTTGCAGCATTCACTACACTTGGAGCAAGGCCGATGCGCTCCGCGGTAACGATGGCGTGGGATTCGCCCGGCAAATTGTAGAGGAGCCGAAAAGTCGGGGCCAGCGTGGTCGGATGAAACTCTACACTAACGTTGTTTACATCACGTCGGGACAGCGCATAGGCTTTGAGATGTGTCAAATGCGTTGTAACCAGAACTTGAGCCCCTCGACTTATCAATTCGTCCATGACAGCCATGGCCAAGGCCGAACCCTCCTCCGGATCGGTGGCCCCACCAAGCTCATCGAGCAGGACAAGATCTCCTCTGGACGCGCTATCTACAATCGCTTTGATCCTCAGCATGTGCCCGGAAAAGGAAGATATACGCCCTTTGATGTCTTGTTCGTCGCCGATATCTACCATGATGCGCGTGAAAAGCTGTATCTCAGTCCCCTCTCGGGCGGGCAGCAATACCCCACAACGTGCCATGAGCGGAAACAAACCTGCTATCTTCAAGGCCACGGTCTTTCCCCCCATATTGGGTCCGCTGACTACCGTGGCCTTAGTGGCAGGGTCCTGGATCAGATCCATCGGGACGACTTCGGTCTCTCCTCCAGCCAAGAGGAGAGGATGCCGTGCACCGATGATGCGAAAACCTTCGGAGACCAGGACCGGCGAGACGGAAGAAGTTGCCACAGCGTATAGAGCGCGAGCCTGAAAGGCATCGAGCCACGCGAGGATTCTATAATCCTCGAGAATAATGCCCCGCTCGGATCGGATTTCTTCTGTAAGCTCCACGAAGATCCTGTAAATTTCCTCTCGTTCCTCATCCATCAGGGAGGCCACTTGATTATTCAGATCTACCACGTGGAGGGGTTCCACATATACGGACGCGCCACTGTGAGAGTGATCGTGGACGATCCCGTCGAGCAGGCCTTTGAACTCGGGCCTGAGGAGTATCACATAGCGGTCATTGCGAAGCGTGATGTAGTCCTCTTGCACAACGCGGGCCAGATCGCGATCTCGGATAATCGCATCCAGCCTCTTGTGAATCCGCTCCCGCATCGCATTGGTACGCTCGTGGATCTCCTTGAGACGTGGGCTCGCAGTAGGCCTCACGACGCCATTTTCGTCAAAGACACTGCGGATATGGTCCTCCAAGAGTGGCGCTCCACTGATCTTTAGCGATTCTTGCCTGAGCAGTTCGAATCTTTCTTCCAGCCTTAACAAGCGGTTCTGCACGTGGCGCGCAGTGGCCAGCAGATCGGCTGTCGAGAGGATCTCCTCTGCATCCAGAACGGCCGCGGGATTATCCAACCGCGCCATTATGCCTTCCATCGGCAGTAGAGATGCCAGTCCAAGCGGGCCGTCAAGACTGACCATTTCCCTGAGTTCAGTCACGACGTCGAGGCTGAACTTGACGCGATCGGCTTCGTGTTCGGGAAATGAGGAGAGCACAGCCGCTTTTCCGGGTTGGGAAAGCGCGTGAATGGCTATTTCGTCCAGAACCGCCGGGAGTTCCAGTGAAATCAGACTTTCAGAAACTACATCGAACACAGATTCGTCACTCATGGTCCGTAATTTCGTGGATGGGCGCGCTGATTCGTCGGCGAGAAACGGAAAGCCGGCACAAGCCCGCAGAGTCTAGAAATCAAACATCTATCTGAAATGCTGTCGGTCAGCCTCAAACCAGGCCATATCTGGTCGTTCGGTCCGCCATCAGTCTTGCCGGCAAGGTGCAGTGCCGAACCCGGATAAGCGTACCGGTATTCCCTGCGAGGCCAGGTACTCCTTCAATTCTAGGATGGGGATTTCCCGGTAATGGAAGATCGAGGCAGCGAGGACCGCGTCAGCATTGGCGTGAATAATGGCGTCTCTCAGGTGTTCGGCTGTTCCCGCCCCGCCCGAGGCAATCACGGGAATTCCAACAATTTCCGTTACCGCCCGGGTCATTGGGAGGTCATATCCAGCCTTTGTTCCATCCGCATCCATGCTTGTCAAAAGGATCTCGCCGGCGCCGAGATCCTCAACCCTCTTCGCCCATTCCAAGCAGTCTATGCCGGTCATGGTTCGTCCGCCGTGAACGGAAATCTCGTAGCCTGAGGCAGTTTTCCCGGTTTTCTTGGCGTCGATTGCGACCACTATACATTGACTGCCGAACATCAGTGAGGATTGCCGGATGATCTCCGGATCTTCCACCGCGGCAGTGTTTAGGGAAACCTTGTCAGCCCCGGCCTTCAAAAGAGCCCTGATGTCCGCGGTGTCACGGATTCCGCCACCTACGGTAAGAGGCATGAAAACCTCGTCGGCCGTGCTGGCAACCACATCCAGGATAATCTTGCGTTTCTCGTGCGAGGCCGTAATATCCAAGAATACGAGTTCGTCAGCACCTTCGGCGTCATAGAACCGGGCGTTTTCCACAGGGTCCCCGGCATCGCGCAAGTTGACGAAGTTTACCCCTTTTACGACTCGCCCATCGCGCACATCAAGACACGGGATGATTCGTTTAGCGAGCATTTCCTCTTTCTGTCAATTCAATGGCTTCGTTCAAGTCTATGGTCCCTTCGTAAAGAGCCCTTCCGATTATAATGCCAATTACCCCATCTTTTTCAAGGGGGAGGATTTCTTTAACATCTGACAAAGTGGACACCCCTCCCGATAGAATGACCGGAGAGGAAGTATGCCGTGCAAAACCCCTCGTGGCCTCGATGTTTGGACCAAGCATCATCCCGTCTCTCGCAATATCCGTATAAATGAATGCCACGGGCCGGGCCGAAACGAAGCGCGCTGCCAAATCGGATGCTTTGATATGTGCGGATTGGGTCCAGCCTTCAACCGCTACTTCTCCGGATCGGGCGTCAATCCCGATGGCCACTTTGCCGGGGAAGAGGGACAAATACGTCAAGACGAGGTCCGGGTTCCTTGCAGCCACGGTGCCGAGAATGACAGTGTCCACTCCAATGTCGAGGTACATCCGGATAGTTTCATCACTTCTGATGCCGCCTCCAACCTGGACGGGTACGTGCACTTCTTTCACAATAGCTTGGATTTGGGCAAGATTTTTTGGTCTACCGTCCACGGAGCCATCCAAGTCCACCACGTGGATACGTGCGGCCCCCAGGCTTTCCCAAAGACGGGCTTGCGCGCAGGGATCCTCGTTGAACACTGTGGGGGCGTCCATCCTACCCTGACGGAGCCGGACACACTTGCCTTCTTTCAGATCAATAGCGGGGATAACAATCATTAGGGGGTATCGGCTGGTCGGAATAAAAAAGCCCCCAGTGGGGGCTTAATTATTCCACATTACCTTTCTGTTATTCAACAGGCAGGTAGTAAACGAAGGGTGGCCAAGGCACAACAAACTTCCACATAGGTACCGCTACTGGAATGGGGGGAGGCGGCGGAGGGCAGCCATACCCACAGGGCGGAGCGCAAGGTGGAGGCGGAGGCGGCGCAGGATACTGCATTTTAACTTCGATGGCCGTTGTCAGGTGCGGTTTGCACTTCACAGGCCTTACTTTGCATGGTGCTGGGGGCGGCGGAGCGCACATGCCTCCTACACATGGGGGGGCCGACGCCGGCATCACCGCTGGCTGGGGAGCCGGAATTGCACCCGTTGATGTCTCGGCCCATACCATGCCCGCCGCAGCCACGACGATCAGGATGAACCCGAGAATTCCTAGCTTTTTAACCATACCCTCATCCTCCTTTCGACAAACTCATTATATCTGAGCAAATTCTTTCTTCTCTAAGCAGTCCTCTGTCGCGGCAGCCTACTTATGCACCTTGCAAGGCATGGGGGGCGGCGGAGCCATGGGGACAGGCCCGCAAACCGGTTTCATCTTCACATAGTTGGCCTTCACGTACACGCAGCGCGGAACCTTGTGGGTCTGGCAGCAGGGATCCATGAACGTATCGAAATGCTCGTTCTTGATCTCCACGGCAGGCACCAGCCACTCGTACCGGCCTAGCGCTATAGGATTGGGAAAGCACTGGGGATTGCCGTAAAAGGCAAGCGGAGTGCGGGGCCAAGCGACCCCTGCCAGGTAAGGAGCGACCACTCTGACCCGCCGCAGTTGGGCAGGCACAGGAACGATCTCTTCCTTTACTTGAGAATAGTTAGTGGCAGCAGGTCCACACATGGGCGGGGGTCCTGGAGGTCCAGGCATATACGACGGACAGGCAGGCGCAGGGGGACCGCCAGCAAGTGCAATCACCGAGCTAGCGCCGCACAACGCGAGAACCAACAGGCTCAGAAGAAACAAACGTTTAACCATACCCTCAATCCTCCTTTCAACAGTTCCTCCCGACAACGTTCGGGAGACCCGTAAAAACATTCCCGGATAGAATCCGATTATATTCCGGAATGTATTTTTGGTACCAAATCAACTACGTAATGTCAAGCTCTTTTTTGCTTAACACCTTTAGGGCCGCCTTCTTTAAGGCGCCTCACCTCACTCTCTGTTAAGGCGCCGCGCTCTTTTTCGGGCGCTTCGCCTGGCGCATTAGCCATGCGCTGGTTGTGTCGGTAGATCTCTAAGCTTATTCAAAGGTTTACTACAGTAACTATTCTCTAGCAGATGCCCTGCGACAAGTCAATGTTTTTTTTGCGGCTCGATCATGATGAACTCTCCCACCGCAGCTTGGCCGAAAGGCTCTTGGCACGAAAACCTCGTCGAGTTCTACTCAAAGAGTCAGCCCTCGATGACCTTTCTGCAGCCGCTTGGCAGGCACCAGCCGACGCCTTATATCATCCCATAGCCTCCGTCCACACAGAGAACCTGGCCGGTAATATAATCCGATTCGTTGGACGCGAAGAAGACAAAAGCCGGGCTAATGTCGTCGGGGCCCGCAAATCTTTTCAGGAGTATCCTATTCATATAGATCTCGGAAAGCTTTTCGTCGGAACGGATCTTCTCGGTCATGTCAGTTTCCACGATGCCCAGTGAAATTACATTAGCGCACACATTGTATCGCGCTAACTCCCTGGCAACGCTTTTGGTAAAGCTGAGGATGCCCCCTTTTGCAGCGGCATAGTTGACTTGACCTACAGTACCTACCAATCCGGCCACTGAACTTACATTAATGACTTTTCCGTAGCTCTGTTCCTTGAAATACTTGCAAGCCGCTTGAGTACACAGGAACGGGCCCTTCAGGTGCGCGTCGACCACCGCGTTCCATTCATCTTCCGTCATCTTGTGCAACATTGCCGGGCGAGTAAACCCCGCATTGTTCACAAGTATGTCGAGCCTCCCGAAATTCTCCTTGGCCGCGGCCATCATACTTTCGACCTCCGCTTTTCGGGCCACATCAGCGCGGATGGCCACAGATTTTCTCCCCATCGCGCGGATAGTTTCAACCAGTTCCAGAGCTTGGCCTTCGCTGGAAGAGTAGTTTACGAGCACGTCTGCACCTGCTTTTGCAAAAGCCAGTGCGACGTTGCGCCCTACCCCTCTGCTGCTGCCAGTGACTACCGCTGCTTTGCCGGCTAGTTTCATAGCGCCTCCTCATTAACTTTACAGTTGCACGCGGGTGGCAGGAAGCTTAACAGGGAAAAACGCAAAAAAAAAGCCCCGAGAGGGACTCGGGGCGTGAAAGGAGGTATGGATATGGGTTATGTGCCTTTTTGCGCCCGCAAATCTCACCGCACGGGCTGCCATGATGCGGAATTGTGTTGAGATTGTGCGATACGCTTGCCACATAACCCCTTATCCAATACGACACGCCCTTGCAAGAAAGGTTCCGAAATTTTCTCGATCAGGATATTTTTTGGTAAGTTATTGGTTTATTTAACCAAAGTCGTTGTCGGACATAGCAATTCACGGCGTGTACACTATCACAAGCAATATGGTCTGTTTACTGCTGAGATTCCTTAGGTTATGCGTGATACCTGAATTGAAATGTAAACTCCCTCCCTTTTTCACCACATTTATTTCTTCCCCCACCTGAATCTCCACTCTCCCTTCAACCACGTAAACAAACTCCTCACCCTCATGCTTGTAAGCAACCATTTCGTGCTGCTTCTTCGGGTCTAGTGTGACAAGATACGCCCACAGATGTTTGTCCTCCGCGCCCGGGGTCAAAGTTTTATAAGAATATGCCTTGGTGCGCTTACTGTAGCTTTGCCGGCGCTCTTTCTTCTTTGCATCCGACAGCAAGGAGGAAGAGTCCACGGCAAGCCCTCTGGATATCTGTATCAACACGCCCACCGGTGGAGAAACCTTTCCATCTTCTATTTCCTGAAGGTACTCGGGCGCGTAACCGGTCTGGTGAGCAAGCTGTTCAATCTCTATATTTTGCCGCTCTCTCATTGTCCGGATGCGCTCTCCAAGACTTTGTCCTTTGGCGGGCTTTCTCGGCATGACCCTTCTCCTAGTAACCATCACTTACGTGTGGCAGGCTTTCCAGCCTGCCTTTTGCTAAACTTGGCTGATGGCAGGTTGGAAAGCCTGCCACACAGGTTTAATGACACTTTCCGGCTGAAAACTGAATGTCTACTTCTCCGATTACGTGGCTATTGCTCCCGACGTTGAGTCAGTATATATCAGGTCTTTTTCTGCCCTTATACTTGCCCAACTCTCGAGCGATCACAACTCTTTGGATCTGGTTAGTACCCTCGAAGATCTGAGCGACTTTCGCAAAGCGCATGTACATTTCGACCGGGTAGGATTTCATGTACCCCGAGCCTCCAAGAATTTGAACGGCTTCTGTGGTGACATGCATAGCCATGTCCGTGGCGAACCTTTTGGCCATAGCTGCTTCCATGACGCATTGCTCCCCCTCGTCCATCATGGAGGCGGCTCGGTAGATCATGAGGCGAGACGCCTCTATTTCAGTCGCCAGGTCAGCGACAAGGAACTGAAGGCCCTGGAATGAAATTATAGGACGGCCGAACTGGTGGCGCTTATGGGCATAAGCGAGGGCATAGTCAAACGCTTGCTGAGCTAGACCGGTGGAGCAGGCTCCTATGCTCACGCGGCCACCATTTAACGCAGTCAGTGCCATGCTGAATCCATTTCCCTCTTCGCCCAGGAGATTCTCCTCAGGTATGAAACAATCCTTGAAGTGCAACTCGGTGGTGGGGGAAGCATTCATGCCCATTTTGGGCTCGTGAGGCCCGAAGGAAAAGCCTGGCGTTCCTTTCTCGACTACAGCCGCGCTGATTCCTTTCTGTTTTAGCGAGTCATCAGTCCGCACCATAACAGTATATATGTCGGCCACTTCTCCACTTGTCACGTACAGCTTGGTCCCATTGAGCACGTACCCGCGGTCGACCTTTACCGCCGACGTGCTCAGCGCTGCAGCGTCCGAACCCGCTTCGCCCTCCGTCAAGGAATAGGCTCCCAGTTTTTCGCCCAGAGCTAACGGCTTGACCCAGTGCTCTCTCTGTTCTTCGTTGCCATACTGGTAAATCAGATTCGTTACCATGTTGTGGACGCTGAGGTATACAGCGGTTGCGAAACAGCCTTTAGCCAACTCTTCAAAAATAATTGCCGCAGTCAGCCGTCCTACACCGGTTCCTCCGTATTGTTCAGGCACGTAAAGACCGGTGAAGTCCAGTTGGCCCATTTTGCGAAAGATTTCATGGGAAAAGGTGGAGCTTTCTTCCCATTCACGAGCGTTAGGCGCGAGTTCCTTTGAGGTGAAGTCGCGGGCCGCCTTCCTGATGAGACGCTGTTCATCGTTGAGTCTGAAATCCATAAGACAATCTCCCTGTCTCAGGGTCGTCCAAAGAGAGCGTTCCTGCCAATGCTGTTCGGTCTCGTTTAGCTTTTAGAGCTGGAAATCAAAATTGCTTGACCGGAACAATGGAAGGGTCCGGCCGAATCAATCAAACAAAACAAGATGTGTTCCTATCATTTAATTACCTTTTAACGGATAATATCGTCAATTAAAATGAACGCGGACCGGATCATTGGCCTTTTTAGATTGTCACGGATTCAATGATATGTTCGAAGGCCACCCGAAGGAAACCCCAAAAATGCTTACTATGCACAAATGCCTGAGAGTTTTGTCGGAAGCTTCCGGAGTTGAAGCTACTTACGCCGATATGTTCGGCAACGTCCATTACACTGATCCCGAGACCGCGCGCAGGATCCTTGAAGCAAAGGGTATCATCATCCCGCGTGAGCCGCTTCGCCTGGACCCGCAGGTGCTCGTTGTATCAGCAGACAACCTTCCTGACAGATGCACGGTCTACTTCAGTGGGAGTATCGGAGAAGGCTCAGCGGCCTCTCAGACGGGCTCGGTGAGAATCTCGGACGCGGATGGAGCGGTCCCGGGGATTGAACTAGCTTTGGATTCCGGTAATGTCCTGATGGACTTCGATCCCGAAACCGGTCTTTTCAGCGTGACGATACCTTTTCCACGAGATCTTGCTATAGGAACACATCGTATCCGAGTCGACGCCGTTTTCGCAGACAATGCATTAACCACTTCGTGCGTGTGGATCGTGTGCCCCTCCAAAGCATACATTCCGCCTGCCCTTGAAGAGGGTAAGAAGATTGTCGGTATAGCGCTGGCGCTTTACGGGGTTCGGTCGGACACAAATTGGGGCGTAGGCGATTTTTCTGACCTGGCGAAAATCATTGACTGGGCTGCTAACGATTTATCCGCTGATGTAGTTGGAATCAACCCTCTACATGCGCTTTTTAATAGGAGACCGTACAACAGCAGCCCTTACCTTCCATCCAGCCGCCTATTCCGGAACTTCATCTACCTGGATGTCCCCGGCATTGCGGATTTTGGCGACTCTCCCGCGGCCCAATCTTTGACGGAATCTTCAGAGGTCCGTCACAAGATCCGAGAACTGCGCGACGACAAACACGTAAACTACGAAGAGGTCTCTGCGCTTAAGCTTCGTGTGCTCAGAGAAGTCTTCACCGACTTCATGAAAAATTATGGCCGCGCCAACTATCGGGGCACGAGATGGCGCGATTTTCAGAGCTATATAGCTTCGGAAGGAATATATTTGGAGCGTTTTGCCACATTTTGCGCGCTTGATGAACACTTCCGCAGTACCATCCGGGTACGGCAAAACTGGCGGGAGTGGCCTGAAGAATTTCACAACCCCTCGTCCGATGAAGTAAGAGAATTTCAAACAGAAAATGAAGAGGAGATCCTTTTTTGGATGTACCTTCAATGGCAGATAGACGTACAACTGAAGCAAGTTCAGGAACACGCGACAAAGAGTGGGATGATCATCGGCTTATACAACGACGAAGCTCTTGCTGTGGATCGCAACGGCGCGGATTTCTGGGCGTGGCGGGAATTCTTCCATGATGGCTTCAGGGTTGGCGCGCCGCCCGATGAGTTTGCCCCGGACGGGCAGGATTGGGGATTCCCTCCGCCTGACCGTGAAAAGCTGCGAGCTTCGGGGTACGAACTTTTTCTGAAGGAATTAGAGTCGAATTGCAAATACGGCGGCGCGCTGCGGATTGACCATGTGATGCGGATTCACCACCTCTTTTGGATCCCCGCAGGGCTTAAACCGGTGAACGGTGTATATGTGCAGGATTACGAAAGCGATCTCTTAAACCTCGTGGCGTTGAAAAGCCAAAACAACCGCACGCTCATCGTGGGCGAGGATTTGGGAACGGTTCCATTCAACTTTAGAGAAAGAGTCATGGCCAAAGGAATTTTCTCGTACAGGCTCCTCTACTTCGAGAGAGACGGCGAAGGGAATCTCCTCCCCGGTCATGTTTATCCCGAAGGTGCTCTGGTTTCGATCACCACTCACGATCTTCCCACTCTGGCTGGATTCTGGTGCGGCCGTGATCTAGACCTTCGCAGGCAATCGGAATTGCTTGACGCGCCGTCGGAGGACAAGGCCAGACAAGATCGTACCTGGCACAAGACCAAGATAATAGAGAGGCTGGTGCATGACGGTTTTCTTACTCACGATGACGCTCAATCCGCGAGGGAATCCTCCACCCCTACGGAATCGCTCCATGCGGCAGTCTTGAATTTCCTGCTGGCCACACCTTCCAGACTCGTAATCATAAGCCAGGAGGACGTTTTCTTGGATGACCGTCAGCAAAATCTGCCAGGAACCACCTGGCAAAACCCCAACTGGGTGACCAAGATGCTTTATTCAGTTGAGGGATTGAGGAACAATCCCGAGGCGATGCGGCTAGCCACGAAATTTAGGGAGGCTGTAGAAAGATCGGGCAGGTCTCACCGCCGTGCAAAATGTTGTAAATCTGGTTGACACAAATTGTCACTTTATTTACACCTCTATCCTCTGCGAAATTAGCTTGTTACCAGCCCGACCAGTCTGAATTGACCTTTTACGTCTCTGAGCGCGGGATTCGAGAGAATTCCGTATCCTCCTAAACGGGCTCAGATCTTCATCCAGGGTAATTCAGCTTGTCTGGTACACGTGTTGCTAGCTGGTATCATGGCAGTCAATCCACCGGTATCGAATTTTGAATGATTCAGGTGGGTAAATGAAATCGCTTCAGACAGGGCTATTCACAGAGGTCGTCGAGCAGATGGCCGAAGGGGTGGCCTTTGTCGATCTGAAAGGTCGTGTGCTGTTCTCGAATCGCTTCTTAGCCGCCATGCACGGACTGACGGCAAAAGAACTCGTCGGCAAACATATTGCGGTTCTCTATCCCATAGAGGGACTGCTGAACCTGGCGGCAGCTAATGAGGAAACTCTGAGCTCAGGAGCGTTCAGTGGGGAGCTTCTACATCGCCGCACAGACGGTACTCCTTTTCCAGTCTATTGCACGAGTTCGCTTTTCCGGGATGCCCAGGGGCGTGCGGTGGGCATTATCATGACTTTTCGGGATATTTCGGCCCTAAAGATCTCAGAAAAGGTTGCAAGCTATTCTCAGGAAAAAACTTCCCAGTATGTCGACGGTCTGGAAAAGCAACTTCGTAAGGCCTTGGATCAACTCGGCGATTCGCAATCGGAACTGAAAGATTATACAACGCGTCTGGAGCAAGCCAACGAAGCCCTGAAACTCTTCATGAGAGAAATAGAAAATCGAAATAAAGAACGAGAAAGAGCTATTTACCGCAACCTCTCTACTAAAGTTTTTGCAATCATCGATCAACTGAAGAGCGAGCGATTGCCCGACGCTGTGCATCTCCTCTTGGACTCCCTTGAATACAACCTAAAAAGCCTCTTCTCTCCCCCGCCGGAAACGCCTCCACAAGAACTGGGGCTTCTCACTCCCCAAGAAACTCGTTTGTGTGAGCTGATACGCGCTGGGCTTGCTTCGAAGCAAATAGCCGACGTCATGGGAATTTCTCCTGCCACCGTGGTTGTTCATCGTGCTAACATAAGAAAGAAATTGGGACTGGTCGGGACAGACGATAATTTGGCGACTTATTTGCGCACGAGGCTATAGCCGCGTACCGGAAAGGCTTGGCCGCAAAGACTCGTTCTGGTCTCCGGGGGGAGTGCGTAACCATGAATTCTCGGGATAGTGAAGCTGGGATCGTAGGATCGGAATCCAGGACGAAACGTGTGCGCGGTCGCCCCGAGCCCGGTGGGCAGCCTGACTTTGGGGCCTCGGCCTGCAAAAGACGCGAAGCAAGCGTCGGTGCCGAGCCGTCTCGCAAGTCGATCAATGAGATTTCGCACTCGGATCGCGTTCCGAAGTTCCTTGGAGACAAAGTGCTTGCTTTGACCGATCCAGATGAAGGGCAACGCAAGCAAGTGACCATCCTTGTGGCAGATATTGCAGACTACTCCTCTCTTTCAAAAAATCTCAGTCCGGAAGAAGCATACGAGACCATAGCTCGCTTCCTGGAGATTCTCGAGGAACAGATCCGCTCTCATGGCGGAATTATGGCGCAGGTAACCGAAGGAACCGTAAAGGGTCTTTTCGGCGCACCGGCATGTCTTGAGGATCATGCAAACAGGGCCTGCGAAGCAGCCTTAGCTATCCGCGAGTCGGTCGGTTCGCTTGCGAAAAAAGTTCGAAAAGAGAATCGCGTCGATCTGGGCATCCGAATCGGGCTTGTGTCGGATGTAATACTGACCGGCTCCGTTTCGGGCGGAGTCGAGCTGGACTCAAGAGACCTGGACGACGCGGACGATCTGATTCCTGTGGTTCAGGGTCTTATGAAACCAGGCAAGATTGTGGCGGCGAGGAGCACATTTGACCTGGTAAGTGATTTCTTCGATTTTCAGCCGATAAAACAACACGAACGCGACGGTATTGAATTGGTTGTGGCTTATGAACTGCTGAAATCCAGGGAGCTTGCGAGCCCAATCCGGGCTAAGGAGTTAAAGGGCCTCAGCAAGTTTGTAGGCCGCGAACAAGAAATGTCGGTCCTCCTGGAAGCGGCGGAAAAAGCAAGACGAGGACGCGGCCAAGTGGTGGCGGTCACGGGAGATGCGGGAGTAGGGAAATCCAGGCTTGTTTTGGAATTGAAGAAACGCCTTCCGGAAGGGCAACAGATATTTCTTGAAGGCTACTGCCGCAATTATGATGCTGTTGCACCATATGGCCCTGTCCTGGATATGCTGAGATCGATTTTCGACATCCGGGCACGGAAGAAGGAAAGTTCTGCCGGCAAGAAAATTAAGGATTGGCTGGCTCTTCATGTAGCCGGACACGATGAGATCGTTGCCCCGATCTATGAAATACTGGCTCTGAAGGTTGAAGATGAGCGATACTCGCGTCTTCCCTATCAGCAAAAGAGAAGCAAGATTTTCCAGGCGGTTGAGCGAGTGCTGGTTCAAACTAGCCGGCAAAAGCCGTTGATAGCGATTGTGGAAGATCTCCAATGGATCGACCGAAGTTCAGAGGAAGTGTTGAATTATCTAATGGGGAGAATCGAGAATGCCAAGATATTTCTCGTCCTCCTATACCGCCCCGAATACAGTGGCGCATCACGCTTGGGCACTCTATCCGAAGAAGTTCATTTAGATCATATATCCCGTGAACAGACGAAGGCACTTGTGGAATCCGTCCTTGGCGGCGGTGAGGCCGACGGTGACCTGCTAAGTCTGATCCTGGACAAAACCGGCGGGAATCCACTGTTCGTGGAGGAATTCACGCGGTCTCTGTCCGACGTCGGGGCAATTCAAAGATCCGGTGGAAAATTTGTCCTCGCACAGGACGCGTCAACAGAAATGCTGCCCAAAACCATTCAGGCGGTCATCGCGGCACGAATGGACCGTCTCGATAAGGATGTCAAAGCAACATTGCAGGTGGCGTCCGTGATAGGCAGCGAGTTTCCTTTGACCCTGCTCGAACGTGTAACGGCCACAGGCGAGGAGTTGGAATCGGCACATATCGAGACTTCAAGATCTTGAATTCATCCGCGAAGTACAGGCCTCTCCTCAACGGCAGTTTGCATTCAAGCATGTCCTCACTCAAGAGGCCGCGTGCGGGAGCCTTACGGCAAGGAGAAAACAGAAAATCCATCAGAAGACGGGTGAGTCCATAGAAGAACTGTATTCGGACAGACTGGAAGAATTTTACGAACAGCTTGCCAATCATTACGCCAGGAGCACGGACTTGCAGAAGCAGTTCAAGTATCTAAAACTCTCTCTGATTAAAGCAAGCCGACAGAATTCGCCGTGGGAAGCGTATCAGTTCTGCAAAGAAGCGCTCCGCTGCCTGAAGAACCAAGCGGTGACTCGGCAAAACAAAAGGGAAGAAATTGAAGTTCTGACTGTCATGAACTGGGTCGCGAGGATGTTGAACTATGCCGGTCTGGACACGGAACAGCTTCTGAAAAGGGGCGAAGAGTTGTCTCTGGAAATAGGAGACACCAAAAGCCTTTCTCTCTTCAGGGCCGCTCTTTGCCTGTACTATCTTGCCACAGGTGATGCTATATCGTGCCGACAATATTCAGATCATATCTTTCGGGACATCCGGACTTTGAAGAGCGCGATTTTGACAAAGGAACAGCTTGGGACGATGATTCCGATGATCGTGGATCACTCTCTTTCAGGGCTCGTGGGTGACCGTACTTCAGAAGTTCTCTCATTGAACCTCAACGTCCTCAAAGCCATAGAAGAAGCGCATGCAATCTTTGACGATTACGACGTGCCTTTCAATGTATATTCGTTTCTGGCGGCCATGTCCGGCTTTTTTTCAAGTTGGCTTGGGGATTTTGACAATGCCATGATGTTGTGCCGCAGCGCGCTTGACGTGGCACTCGAAGCGGACAATCCCTACTCCCTTGGTTTTGCCGAATTTCACTACGGTAATGTCCTCTTTTGTAGAGGCTACCCGGAAGAGGCAATCGAGCACCAGACGAAAGCGATCGAACACTTCGAGAAGGTAACGGCTCAGGGTGGCGCATTCGCGAACATACTCTTGGACAACGCGTGGTCAGCATTAGGTGCGAGCAAATTCATGGTGGAAGACTTCGATGGTGCCCGCTGCTGCCTCGAAAAGGCGATCCAACTGCACCTTGATTCCGGAGTTCAGTATTACTTCTCTTTCTATTACGCGTACTTGAGCATGGTGCATCTGGCCGTAAGGGATTTGGCACGAGCCCAGGGTTATATTGAAGATGCTTTGGAGTGGGCGCAGAAGTGCAAAGAGAAACATTGGGAAGGTCTGGCCAAGATATTCTTCGGCAAGATAATAGCGGAAAGCCAAATTCTACAGGCAGCGAAGGCTGAAGCGTCAATCATGGAGGGGATTGAGATTCTGGGCAAATTGGGCATGCGACCATATTGCGCTCAAGGACATCTTTATCTAGGAGAGCTTCGGATTAGTGCGGGCCGAGCACAACTTGGTGCCAAGAGCCTCACGAAGGCCGAAAGGATGTTCAAAGAAATGGGCATGGAATACTGGCTGCACAAAACGCAGGAAGCTCTTCATCGTAGCCAAATTAGCACATAATTGACGATCCGCGTCGTGATATTCGAATCAGGTGCGGGCACAGAATGGTATCGGCGTTATGCCCCCGAACAATTATTCCCGTTAGAGCATATCCCCTTTCTGCCGCCAACCAAGCTCTGAAAGGCTTCCTGTGGCAAAAATTGCAACGCTGCAATCTTGTGGTTCCACGCGATTGGGTATTTTTTATACCCAATTCATAAATAGTATATAGGCGTTTACCCCCCGGCGCGAACGGCTATTCTGGGTACGTGTCCATCTCGCAGTACGCCATAACCGGCTGAAAGCATGTCGGCGAGTCATGAGAGGGGGAAGACATGCCTTTAATTAAAAGAGCTTCCGGCAAGAGCAGATCCCGTTTCGTGCACTGGCAACTTCAATCTCCACCAAAAATGCCGGCGAGAGAACGGGAGAATCCCAATGAGCTGGATATTCATAGCGGCTGCGGCGTCTGACGGACGGTTGCCACGCGATATCGCAGAGGAAATTGTCAAAATCCAAGCTTTGGACGAGAGCGAGCCTCGGAAGTCCCTTATTAATCCATCAACAAAGATTGAACCGGGCAGCACAGCCAACCAAAACTGCAGAAAGGGAGCAGAGAAGCCAGAACCACTACCATGACGGCTATGAACCGCACGGACTCTGCACATCTCTGGAGTTCCGAAACTGCGAAAAGGTGATTCTAACGCGCTCCACAACGGACACAGGGGGCAACGATGAAAAAATCATATCTTGTCCACTTCCACCCGAAAATCACCGGCAATGGAAAATTGGTCCATTTTGGGGGTCGCAAAGAGACCTTGAGTGTGCTCGGCTTTTGCGCTTCCGAAATTCTACACACGGAAGTTGGGTCGAAAGAGGAAGACAAAGCATCTCCAAAATTGGGACTCCTTCTCATCGGTCAGGCTAGAGAAACTACTGGCGACGATCAAGAAACTCCACCCGTAGAGAAAGAAGTCAGATCGAAAGGACTGAATCAGTAAGGTGAGAGTTCCGTCATGAACAAATCAAGTTTTGAGCCTGGGGGGACTGGTCCAGTGCAAAGGAGAATAACAATGACAACAGAAGTGTCATTCGAAAAAGGGATTCCCAAGTCAATGGGAACAACAGTGGTGATTACGTGGGTGTTGATCCTTGGGCCGATTGGCGCTCTGCTACTGGGAGCAGTAGCTTATTCTATGCATGCAGGAAACCTGATCGTAGGAGCGATTTGTGGCGCTCTGTTCTTTTTGCCTCTTTTACTGACCATGGTCTGGGGGATTGAGATGTGGCTCGAGGTCCGCCGTACAAACCGAGTCCAAAGAAGAGCGCTGGTTTTGACAACTGACCCGATTGACTCTCCAACTCGTTAATTTGATGGCGGGGGGAGGATTGGAGATGGAGGCAGGGATTAAGGTATTCGTAATCTTTCCGTTGTTTGGCACGCTTATGGGGTTGGCATGGTTCTACCAGCCTCAAGCAGGACAGCCCATCTCGGTGTTGTTAAAAACTCATGCAAACGCCGCAGGCAGGCATGAAAAGGCAAATATTTTCTTGAAGGCCACTTCCAACGGCAGAGGCATTGGGCATGGCGAGGTCAGAATGGACATCTGCCCGGCACGTACTGCGACTCTTGGATCTCCGGTGCGTTGTATCCGATGCGTCGGCGGTTACACTGATGCTCAAGGAGTGTTCATTCCCAACTGGGTCCCCCGCACGGTCGGCGAATACATCGTTACAGCGACAGTTACGAAGCCAGGATATGGTGCGGGGAAGTCGGTTTGCTTTCTAAGAGTTGAAGAACGATCCCTCGCGGAAAGGCCAGGACCTCCACCAGATTAGAACCGAAAGAAGAACGGCCGTTGCGATCACATCAGCCGGACCGCTCGGCCGGTCTCTTCAGGCATTTGAGAGGGGGAGAAGGGGAGAACTCGGATCCCCAGCTCTGAGATATGCGGAGAAGGTCTTCCCGCCACCGTTCGATCTTACGGATCGCTTCTGCTTCCCAGGGAAGCCAGATTGATCTCTTCTTGACGCGTATGGCTGCTTCCAACTCTGCGGGAACAGGAGGAGTTAATGATTCACTTTCACTATTTTCAAGGTTTTCGACGAACCAGTTCAGAATTTTGACCTGGCGGCGGTTCAGTTTTCCCCTGATCTGGCAGAGACGCGGCTCCAGGGCCTTTTCCAGGCATTGTGCAGCGAAGGTGTTTTTGTGTTTGCAGTTGATGAGTTCGCTCAAGAATCTATAATTTTCTCTGAATTCTCCGGGGATGCTGGACAGGTCGGTGTCCCTGGCAGTTTTGTCCGCTTTCATAGGTGCTCCCTGTAGCTTCCGGGGTTCGATCAATCGGGCTGGGGTCCCGAAAGTTGCCCGCCGTATGCAGGCAACGGGGAGGTTCCGTAACATCTTGACTAACTATTGTCAAGTTATGCTTTCATATTTTATCTTATTTTATGGATATGACTATTAATATATATCAAGATCAGTGACTAGGGGTGCCTCCCCCATATAATTGCTGCTGCCTTTTGAGGACTTCTGGGTCTATCTTTATTTTGCCCTTGTACTTTTGCTCGTAAGTCTCCAGACTCCTTTTTTCCTGATAAGAGAATACCGTGGTCTCGATCATCCCCACAATACGCTCCCCGTAGGGCAATTCCCGGACGAACGCCACTCCGCTCATGATGGTGGGCTGATTGGTCCTCAAGCCGTGGATGTAGCACCCCAGCAAGATCCCTACGCCCGCCAAGAAAGAAAAGTAGACAACATATTTCAACGTTCTCAACATTTGGTGTGTCCTTCCGGAGTTATGCCTCGTTTCTGAATTGAAGGCACGAAGCTCTCAGTCACTGGAGCCGCGTATCACATGTAGATGACCCCGACGCACGCGGTCAGCCAGAGAATGGTACATAGAAGGAGCGGAGGATCGGTCAGAAGCATGGCAGTGGGAGAGCCGCCGTCCTCTCTCTGATAAATTAGATACATGTAACGAAAAATACCGTACGCCACCAGCGGAATGGTAAACATCATCATCTCGGCCTGAAGCCCTCCGGTCGGGTTACCAAGCACCGAGTATAGGCAGTAGAAGATGAACGTCGAAGTAGTGACGATTTGCAAAAGCTGGTCCAGGAATGACACGCTGTAGTGGTCGAGAACCGGTCGATGACAACTGGCGCCTTCGCACAGAATGACCACTTCGTGGCGACGTTTCCCCAGAGCGAGGAGTATTGCCACAGAAAAAGTGCACAGCATCAGCCAGCTTGAAACGGTTACCCCGATAATCACAGCGCCCGCCAGCACTCTGAGCAAGAAGCCGACCGATATGGTCAACACGTCTACAAGAACAAAATCTTTGAGTTTAAACGAGTAGAGCACCTGAAGCACGAGATAAATACCCAGAAAGACAAAGCCGTACGTCGGGCTCTTCACCGCCAAAGCCAAGGCAAAGATGGCCGCAATTAGCAGGAACATGACAGCAAGCGCAGTTTTCGGGGATACGATGCCCGCGGCCAACGGACGATTTTTTTTCAGCGGGTGGGCCCTGTCTTGTTCCATGTCCATGTAGTCATTGAGAATGTAAGTAGCTGAGGAGGCCAGACAAAAAGCAAGGCACATCCCTGCCGCTCTTACCACGTCTTCGACTACGAACAGCCGGCCGCTGAAGATAATTGGCATCAACACGAACCCATTCTTAATCCACTGGGTCGGCCGCATGAGTTTTAAGATAGATTTCAACAACTTCCTCGACATTTCACTTTCGAGCGATCTTTAATCGTAGACTGAAGGCCAGTTTCTAGCATATCCGAATCTCAGTGTAAAACGAAACCAGCGTCCGGTCAAATGGTCGAACAAATGAGAGACCCGGTTTCTGCCGAAGGACTCATGATTTGCCGACCGACGGCGAGTGGCAATAAACCTCCGGGAGATGCCTTTACTATTCTCGGGGGTCGATGTTGTGTTTGCACGCGCAGCGGAGCGATCGCGGTCTTCCGCGCTAAGGATTGCTTCCTCCTTTCACTCCTCGGAACAACATCAGGCCACAGCCGAGAAGCCTCCGCATAATTGATGGCTTGCTCTCCGAGTCGCTTGGTTTGGCGGGAGAAATCAGTTATTCTTCACGCGGGAGGAACCCTGAATGTTAACGAGGACTGAGCTTGTAAGAGAAGAGAACCGGCGAATCAGGCTTATCAGGATTGCTTCAGACCTTCTGGTCTATGTCTTAATGACACGCCCGATGAGCCCTCACGAAGCCGAGAAGATGATAAATGGGGTCAGAAAGCTGGCCCTGAAGCTGTTTCCGGGAAAAGAACATGTTTTTGACCTGATTTACCTGCCTCGATTCAGAAGGGCGCTTCTAGAGGCAGGCGGTTACAACCACCAGCATGCTCTCAGGGTTCTTGATGGAGGAAGGGCTCGTTTGGCTCCGAAATAGTGCGCGAGAGTTTGACTTTATTTGCTCCGGAGGGGTGGAACATGACAGATCTGGATCTTATGAAAACTCTAACCCAGAAAGGTGACTCCAAGATCGTTCTGTTGGTAATGGACGGCCTTGGGGGCTTGCCACAACAAATCGGCGGCCCCACCGAACTGGAAGCCGCTGACACGCCAAATCTGGACCGTCTCGCCAGGGAAGGCATGTTAGGACTCATACACCCCGTCGCGATCGGAATATCGCCTGGGAGCGGACCGGGCCACTTAGGGCTTTTCGGATACGACCCTTTGAAATATCTAATCGGTAGAGGCGTCCTCGAAGCAGTCGGCATCGGGCTGAGCTTGACGAATCAGGATGTGGCCGCACGGGGAAATTTCTGTACCGTAGACGAGAGCGGGGTGATAACCGACCGCCGGGCTGGCAGAATCAGCACTGAGGAGTGCGCCCGCATGGTCGGTTTGATAGAAGACCTTTCTCTACCGGGTGTCGATTTGATAGTTAAGCCTGTTAGAGACTACCGTTTTGTGCTTGTCCTCAGAGGTTCCGGGCTCTCGCCGAACCTCAATGAGACCGATCCTCAAAAGACCGGTCTGAGGCCCTTGACCGTTGAGCCTGAGGAAGATTCCGATGCTGCTTGGCACACTGCCGATCTTGTCAATCAATGGGTCGACAAAGTCAGAGATAGGATTAAGGATCAGCACCCGGCCAACATGGTTACTCTTCGTGGATGGTCCCGAGAGCCGGGCCTGCCGAGTTTCCAGGAGGTGTTCAAACTCAACGCGGCTGCTCTGGCCGTTTATCCCATGTACAAGGGGTTGGCGAGCCTCGTTGGCATGAAGCTTATACAAGGACTGACCGACCTTGACAGCCAACTTGAAGCTCTCCGCAAAGTTTGGGATGCTCATGATTTTTTCTTCGTGCATTATAAGTACACTGACAGCCGAGGGGAAGACGGAGACTTCGATGCGAAAGTCAAAGAGATCGAAAAAGTTGACAGTATCATACCGAGGATTCTAGAGCAAAAGCCGGATGTATTGGTAGTTACAGGAGATCACTCCACACCGTCCGTATTAAAGTCGCATAGCTGGCATCCTGTTCCGCTGCTCTTTTGGGCTCCCGGTGTCACCCGCGCAAATCCGGATGTCCAAGGCTTCGGCGAGAGCCAATGCCTTAGGGGTGCGTTAGGCCAGTTCAAAGGATCAGATCTCATGAGCCTGATCACGGCGTACGGGAAGAGACAGGCAAAGTACGGTGCATAGGAATAAAGAAAAAGGAAGTAAGAATAACCGGGGAGCGCGTCCATAGGCGTTAAAGTAGCGTTCATCCGTTGGCCTCTAGGCGGCTGTCCCGTAGGGACGTTTTGATAGTAGACCGGTGCTTCAGCGCCGGGAAAAGAATCAATAGAGAACCCCTGCGTCCCATCGGGACGTCCGCATGTGATCCTAGGAATCAATCTTTCAAGCGTCCCTATGGGACGCAGAACCGGTACATGATTGGCCCCTTACCCGGCAATGAATTGCCGGGCTACTATCTCGGCGCCCCTCTGGGGCTCACAAGATTGCAAGGGATGCCTTATTTTAACTCCTATGCCGCTTACCCCCTTTACAAAAGGGGGAAACAAATCGGTAATTTAACGCTTATGCCCCGAAAAATTCCTGATAATAAAATGGCGCATTCCGACGTTCATCCGTTTCACCGCTTCGAGCCCTGGCAAGTCTGGCCCGGATCTTACGACAATGCGGCTCCTGACGGATTTTATCCTTCTCCCGGGGGCCCAGCTCCAGAGATTACTGCCTCAACGCTTATTGCGTCTATGGGCTCCTGCTTTGCCCGTGAAATCAAAACGGTGCTGCTACGGGAAGGGTTTTCTTACATCACTGAGGAAGTCCACCATCCGGCCTCCAAACATGCAAGCGCGGCCTGGGAAAGGGTTTACAACCTCTTTTCCATGCGACAGATCTTTGAGTACACTTTCGAAGATTGGGCACCGTCACTCAGATGGTGGAAAGCTCCTCTAACCGGACGAGTTCAGGACCCGTTTCGTAGAATTATCCTGTACGATAGCATCGACGAGGCCGAAGAAGACTTTCAGCGTCATCGGAATTATTCTCGAAAGGTTCTGGAAAGCGCAGAGGTGCTCATCCTCACTCTGGGCCTTACCGAAATTTGGCAGGATACGTCGGATGGCTCGGTGATCTGCCTGCCTTCGGGCCCTTATGTCGACGAAGGGGGAGACATGAGCCGCTATGAGTTCCGAGTGAGCAGATATGCGGAAAACCTTGCAAACCTGGAGCGCATTCATGCAGTTTTGGCCGCGCACAACCCCGCGTGCATATTAATCGTCACTGTTTCACCGGTACACCTATGGGCCACGTTTCGCACAGATTTGGACGTGATCAGCGCTAGCTGCAACTCCAAATCCATTTTGCGGGCGGTAGCAGACGATTTTTGCACACGGCATGAAAATGCCTTTTATTTTCCTGCGTTTGAGATTGCCTCCATATATAGGCCTCTCATGGGAAAGCCGATCTATGCCGAGGGTCGCGAGAATTTTCATGTCAATCAAGAGACGGTTGACTTTATAATGAAGACCTTTTTCGAGTTCTACGCTAGAAGCGGTTGAAGAATTTCGGTCCCCGTTTCATTGATGACCGACATAATGGTTTGTTGACAAGTACGCTGAGATATTGCTAGAATTCTTTTCTGGGGAGGGAAATCCCATGAGGAGGGATTTTCGTCCCCATGTGTGTTTCTGAGGAGTCCTCCGATTTTTCGGCCTATCTTGTCCCCAAGGTCGAACCGTGCGCCCGATCGCCGCTTCATTTGCGTCTGCCTTTCCTCGTCGTAGCGGCCTTCTTTCTCTGCTCGTGCACGATCCTGTCGCAATCCCCTTTCCTTGCTCGCGCAAGCGAAATACCACTACTGAAAGGAAACGGCCCATTGGTCACTGATTCCTCCGGACAGGTCCCGTATCAGAGATGGAGGGTACCGCCGTGGGACACAGACATGCGATATATTTGGATGGTTGGCAATTATGATTTCAGACGATCTGATCGCGTAGAGATAGTCCTATATTTTCACGGCATGCACTCCAAAGACTATTACCGGGCATTTCACAAGGAATTGGAATTACTCGCCGAGAAGAGGCCCCATCGTCCATTTCTTTTCATAGGGTTTGTGGACACACCCTTTCCTCCTTCAAAAGCTAAAAACCGGGACCGTTGGGGCTTACTGGTTCCGCGCAAGGGTGAAAGACCAGATCGTCTCTGCAAAACTGTTAACCGCGTCTTTAAAGCTTTCCGTAGGACATTTCCTCATGTACGAAAAGACAAGACTTCCATCGTGCTGGCCGGGTTTTCCGGAGGCGGCCGCGTCTTGAGCTCAATTGGAAACTGGTTGGCTCACAGCCAGGGAAACGATCCGTACGCGGAGGTATTTCGGAGCAAGCTGAGCAAGATTGTCTACTTTGATTGTTGGTTCGACAAAGATGACGTGAATACGGTTCCTACGCTGCTGGAAAACAACCCGCGCATGAAAATCGTGGGTACGGTCCACATGAAGAAACCCTTGGAGCATGCCATTATGCTGGCCAGCAAGTACAAGATGAAAGCCGACAGGAAGAACAATGAACTCGTGGGACTGGGCGGCCGATTTGTAATCTTCCGCGATCAATCTCATTGGAGGGCGATGATAGATCGGCTGAGGGCTGCTCTTTAAGGTATCGGGCGAAGAAAGTCTATTTGGCAAGCTCCTTTACGAGAAGGGGAGAATGTGGTTTAGTAAATCCATACCAAAAAGAGAGCTTGCTGGCCCAATTTTCTCCTGACAGGTTTAGACAATTAATACAATACGTTATCCGCAGGTCCTCCTTGACGGCGGGATTTGGCCTATGCTATAAAACGCCAAACTGCACCAGTTTCAGCGGAGGCACGCGCATGTCCGCACCATTGCTTCAAAACATCGACGCAAAATACAACGCAACCATAGACTTTTTGTACAGCCTCGACAGGTTCGGAATACTTTTGGGGCTGGAGAATATCGGCCTGTTGCTGGACAAGCTTGGTAATCCCCAAAAGAATTTTCCGGTCGTACACGTGGCGGGCAGCAACGGGAAGGGATCCACGGCTTGCCTGATTCACGAGGTGCTCCGGGAGGCCGGACTAAAGACTGCTCTTTACACTTCTCCGCATCTAAACGATTTTCGGGAAAGGATAAGACTGAATGGAGCCATGATCGCCAAAGAGGCCCTCATAGATTCCACGCGGAAGGTTCGATCGATGTACGATCCCGGCCGAACGACCTTTTTCGAGTTCACTACTGCCGTGGCTTTTGACTGCATGGCCCAGGCGCAACCTGACCTTGCGGTGATAGAAGTCGGTCTCGGGGGACGGCTGGACGCGACCAATACTGTCTCGCCGTGTCTCACTGTAATCACCGACATATCCCGGGAACATGAGGACTACCTTGGTGCCGGCATTTCTGCTGTGGCCCGGGAAAAGGCCGGCATCATCAAGTACGGGGTGCCTCTGGTAACGGGAGCCACCCGGCATGAAGCCAGGGCAGTCATTCTGGAAACCGCGCGCGATCTTCGGGCGCATGTGAGTGAATTCGGACGCGACTTCGCCGGCGTTAAGACGGGACTAGGTCGCTTCACCTACAGGTCCGGGTCTCTGACTCTCGAGAATCTCTACCTTTCAATGCCCGGGAGTCATCAGATAAAGAATGCGACCCTCGCGGTTGCGGCAATCGAGCAACTGAGGGCCCAAGGGTATAGGATTTCGGATAGTTCTGTTAGGGAGGGCCTGAGAAAAACTCGATTTCCCGGGAGATTCGAGGTCCTACGGCGGCAACCGGACGTGGTTATAGACGGCGCTCATACGCCTGAAGGAATGAGGTTGCTCAAGAGCACACTGAAGCAGGTCTATCCAGGGAACAAACCATACATGCTCCTTGGAATGTTGAGAGACAAAAATTACGAAACTTTGATCGAAATAATCGCCCCATTGGCCCGGGAAGTGGTCTGTGTTCCGCCCCAGAGCGATAGGGCGTTGGAACCGGAGAGGCTGGCGGAACGCGTCCGCTTTCGTGGCGTGCCTGCTACTGCACACGAGGATATCACTGAAGGCTTTAAGCTGCTACTGAAAGAAGTTTCTGACAGAGACGTGATCGTCGCGGCTGGATCGCTGTACATGATCGGTCCGGTGAGGCGAGCTTGCGGAATCGGAGACGATTGATAGTGTGTCTTCCCCACAAACGGCTCGGAGGCAGGATTTCACGAGTCCGTTATCTATTTGTTTTGCTAATAGCTGTGGTGTTTTGTGCGTCCCTGGCTAGGGGCCAAGAGGCTGCACCCAAGAAGCCGAATACAGACGACATTTCCAAACAGTCAACCATTCTCCCCACCAACATCCCCATTCAGGTATCGGCTGAAAGATTGTCATTTAACTACGAGAAAAACACTTACACTGCTCTGGGCAATGTCACACTGAGCCAGGGAAACACCCGATTGCGCGCTGACAGCATTGTGTACCAAGGCGATACGGGCGAACTCACTGCCAAGGGCAAGGTGATCGTTCGAATGGGAAGCGATGTGATCGAAGCAGAGAAAATCACAATCAACCTGGCGGCTGCGACGGGTGTCCTCTACAACGGAAAGCTGCTCCTGACCAAAAACAATATTTATCTTGAAGGTAAAAAGCTTGAGAAAACAGGGAAATCGACGTACGTAGTGAAGGAAGGGAGCTTCACCACTTGCAACGGGGCCACTCCTGATTGGAAAATCACAGGCAGGGACCTGGATGTTACTCTCGAGGGCTATGGCACTCTCAAGCACGGTTTCTTTTACATCAAAAACATTCCGGTTTTTTATCTTCCCTGGTTGATGTACCCTGCCAAGCGCAAGCGTCAGAGTGGGTTTCTCATGCCCACCCTTGCCAACAGCAGCATCAGAGGTTTTGACATTCGACTCCCCTTGTTCCTCGATATCTCCCCAAGCGTAGACGCAACGATTATCCCCAGGATCTGCACAAAAAGGGCAGCGCAGGCGGCGCTCGAGTTCCGGTATTTTCCCTATGAAGACTTTGAAGGACGCTTCTACGGCGAGTATACGTACGACTGGAAATATGGGCCGGAAACGAATCCGAAGAGCCATCGTTTCTATATCACCTGGCGGCACGATCAGGAATTCGCTCGCGAGATCAAGCTCAAAGCCAACGGAAACTGGGTTTCAGACAGGAACTACTTCGAGTTCTGGGGAGGCAAGTTCGATAGACGACTGCGAGTACGATATCTGGAGTCAAACTTAATCCTTTACAGGCAGTTGAACAACTTCCTTTTCGAGGGAGAGGCGAGATATTTTGACAATCTTGACGTCCCTGATAACGCTGTCACGGTCCAGAACCTCCCCACCGTGACCGGCACTGTGTTCAACCAACAGATCCCGTACACGCCGCTGTATATAAGCTCAAATCTTGTTTACGACTATTTTTACGCCCCGCGCATGAATCAACAGTGGTTGGGGAGTCGCCTACAAATGAACACGCGGCTTAGCCTGCCGCTTTCACTCGGGCATTATCTGAAACTAGAGCCGTCCATGCGGTATTTCCCCAAGGCGTACGCGGCAGATTACTATGAGCATGATAAAAGCGTAAACTCGGTCAACGCACTGCGCGCCGATCTATATCAGGTCAATGCCGACGCCTTCACGGATTTGGACAGCGTGTACCTGGGTTCCTTCTTGGGGTTCCAACGAGTGAAACATACGATTCGTCCTCGTATTTCCTGGATTTACAGACCTTTTCGCAGCCAGCAGACCTATCCCTATTTTGATGAGACCGACCGGTTGGACCGTGCGAGTCTGCTTACAGCGGAATTGCGCCAAACTTTGACGGGGCGGGTTGGACCCGGCGAGTATCTAGACTTTATGACCTTGAGCATTTCCCAAGGGTATGATTTCGCAAATCCGAGGTCAGTGGAGGATTTCTCGGGAGTCCAGCCATACTGGTATCATTATGGCTGGACTAACACTGATATTGAATTGACAATAAGACCTCATTCTCTGATAGATCTCACTGCTCAGGCGTTATACGATCCGATACTGGACCAGGCCCTACGATATAGCGTCAACTTGGGGCTCATGGACCACAGAGGTGACGAAGTCCGGATATTACATCAGTTTACTGAAGATGAAAGGCCGGAAGACATGAACCGCCAGACGAATGTGAACCTGGTGGTAAAGTTGACCTCAGACCTCGATTGCTTCTTTGAGAATCAGTACACGCATCAATTTGATTTTTCATATTACACAAGTTTCGGGTTGAATTACCACCCGCAGTGCTGGAATGTGTTGCTGCGATATTCCGAGATTCGTGAACAGGACCCAATTACCAAAAAGATAAAAGAGCCGGATCAGACGGTCTTCATGACACTTTCCCTGTACGGACTCGGGCAGATCTACCGCTTTACGAGGGACTGGAGCGAGATTCTGGGCCACACTCCCGAGTCAACCAGTTCCACTCCCATCAGATGAGTCGAGATGCTGCCAATCGGCCATATATGCTTCATCGGCGTCCGAAAGCGATTGCGCACTCACCTTCAATGGGTTAGTATCCGTCGCTGGGTTGATTGCACCCTTGGTAGAAACACGAATTGAGCATCTTTATGAAATTAGAGAGTAGTATAGCTGCGAGAAAATCTGCGGTGCCGGCGGGAGCGTACAATCCTCCAATGGTACCCGCAGTGCCCCTGAACGTTCTGAGCAGTGACACTAACTCCCGACAGCGCCTCGCTTTGACCTGCGCATTCTTTTTTGGGCTTTGGTGGCTGCTGTTTTTCCTGGGTCACTGGGCTGAGCCTGTGGTTCACCCGTACTTCGATCAAGTCGGGATCAGGGACGCAGGAACGCTTTTCAGCTATTACGCTTCCCGGCCTGAACCGTTGAAGACGCTCATTGGCCGGGCCATGCTCCACATTGAGGGCCCAATCCAGTTCCTACTCCTCAACGCGTATTGCTATACTATCGGCAACCTGTTGCCGCTCAACCCATCTACCCTCCAATTCCCCAACACGGTGCTCGCCTTTCTTGCCACGGTCTTTGCTTATCTTTTGGGTACCAAGCTGGTGTCCCGGCGCCTGGGCTACTGTTGCGCTCTAGCCTTTGCTTTCAGCCCCTGGTTGGGCGAAACGATGAGACAGCCGTGGGCGTTCAACACCTTATCGTGCTTGCTCCATTTTTCCATCTTTTATTGTTTCGTGAGCCTTTGCGAGAATACTGAATCCCCATTCTACAGGGTTGCGGCACCGGCACTTCTGGCGGTGTACCTTTTCACCGGTATGGATTGGCCGTCATTCCTGTTCGCTCTCGTGCTGTTTCTGGCCACCTGCGGCCGGCTGAGGCTCATACTGAGGAACCCATACAACCTGTTGGTCGCGGCATCCGTCATAGTTCAGGTTGCGTGGCCGATGGCTCTGGCTCTTACCGGCAGAGGGCGCTGGCTGAATGGCACCATGCTTTTGTATCCATTCCTGCGTTACGGCGATCTTGCTACGAATCCGGACTTCTGGTCCAGAATCTGGAAAAGCGTGATCACGGGATGGGGACCACAGTTGATATTTGCTATTTCTGGCCTCGGGCTGTACGTGGTTCGCTGGAGAGGCGAGCTTTTCCCCGACCGTATGCGCCGGGCTTTGTTCGACAGCTTATGTGTCTGGTTTGTGGGCGCCGGCTATGCCCTGTTCCGGTCCAGCTCATCGGAAACCTACCTTTATGTGGCTGCGATGCCCACAGCTCTGCTCGCCGGGCTGGTACTGGTTCGGCTGCGGAATCTTTATGTCATGGCGGCAGCAGTCGTTATGATTGCTTGCCAAGTGTATATTACTTCAGGTCAATTTGTTACAAGCAGAGACGATGGCCGTCGGGTTCTCGCCGCAGCGACGTATCTCATCGAACAGCGTCCAGACCTGCTATCGGCAGGTAAGACCGCTTTTCTGCCCAGAAATGTCGCTGCTGACGTAGGCCAATATGCTAGAGGAAGGAACAGACGGATCGTCATGCCACGGGAGTTTCCCGTAGACCGGCGAAAGTACTCCATCGGATCTGACGAGAAAACGCTCCTGGAATTTGTGGATGCGTACAACGAGCATCGGCGGATACGGGCTGATTGGCTGGTCCTCGATACCGCCTTGTTCGCAAAGGACGTCAGATCAGCCAATTTCTACGCCAGTCTTCGGGATGATCCGAGCATTCGGTGGATAGCCCGATTCAAGGACCCTGGCGGCGAACTTTTCATAGGTGTTGTGGATCAAAGAAGAGGTTCACCACTCGGCACTGCTCCCATCATGGACACCAGGCGGCTATCTGAAAAGTACGAAGCGAAGTACGATAGAATTGGTTTTCTCAAGCACAACGTGCAGTACGTGGATCATTACTGACATCGGTTCGGCTCAAATGATCGAGAATCGGCACATATATAACCGCTTGCAGGCCGCGCTCGCGGCGGGAGGTCTTTCTGTCGTAAGGCGAAGGACTTTCCAGACCGACACAAACGCCTTTTTCCTGAAACACCTCACGAGCAGCGTTGATGCCATTCAAACCACAGGGAAAGCCTGCAAACACCGTTGTGACGTACATGACCTCGATGATTTCTCGTGGCGTTAGGCCGACATTGAGTGCACCACCGATGTGAAACTGCAGTTGAGGTTTTGCGTTTCCAAGGGCTGTCAGTGCTGCGATTGTGGCGATTTGTCTCGATTTATGGAGCGACTTTACGGCTCTCCAAGCGGATACAAGATCATATCCTTCCGACTATGATCTTCCAGCAGCCGTATATCGTTGTCCGACAGTCCGTAGAGCCTGTAAACCCGAGCATTGATTTCCTGTTCGATGTCGATGAGTTCTCCCGTAAGCCGATCATGGGTTGCTTGCCAGCCCGACATCGCATTTTCCCAATCTTCTCGTTCTTTCAGCGGTACATCTTTTCCGAGGGCAGTGCCCACTTCTTTCCGGAAGTCGGGAAAATCGATCATCCACCATTTTTCCAATTTCTGGTTCAGTGGATTCTTGCCGTCGCCCAAATCCGTCTTGATTCGATGACGGACAGACTCATGAAGTCCGTAGCGCTTCTCTGCAATCGAGCTTGCGGCCTTGGCAAGAGCGGCGAGTCGCTCCTTCTCATCTTCTTCTGGAACAATTATCGGTAGCCTCTCCATAAATTGCCTTATGCACCTATACTGCCAGAGACCGCCGCGTAGCCGGAGCGGCGTTGAAATCTGTGATATGCAGAACCAGATGAGCCGTGACTGCAGGAGGCTCAAAACCCAAGGTGAGCGTCGTCATAACGTATCCGGTATTATTAAGAATACAACCTGTTGTATCCCAGTGAAAATCGAGGTAGTTTTGCAATGTCCGGCCAGAGCAATCTTTGAGCAGTCGAATAGCGTCGTAGTAGCCACAGGGTCGCAGTTCCCACCAGAATTGCCCTTGATCGTAACGGAAACGCCCTCTTTCCTCAAGGGAAAAGGTGTTCTGCTACGGAGGAAATGTTTGGTGCAAGCCATTTCCAGGCGAGTAGATTCCTCATTGGAACCACATTTTGTGAGCGGTCATTCCAGTCGGGAATAAAAAGTAGCCAGTCTGCCCTTTTCCTTGTGGTACCAAGGTCGAAGGTCTTCCCCACAAGACGCTTTTTAGTATAGGGACACAATTGGGGTGTTGCTTGACCAGATTGATCGCTGGATCTTCTGATTTACAATGAAGGCCTCGTTTAAACCCGTCTTTATGCCGCGATAGATGTGCAACGTCGCTATTTCCTCAGTATACGGCCCGATCCACATAATCCTATCGGAAAGATCACTAATGGCCGAAGGCTGGAAGAACCATCCCTGTTTTCGGTAAACTCTCTCATCGCAGTCTACGTCCCTCTTCCTCAAGCGCAGACGCTATAGTAGTTCGGAATAGAACCTCTCATGAAAAGCGTCCGAAACGTCCGAGGGGCTGTATCCTTGACCAGAATGGAGATAGTCGGATATACCATTTCGGCATCTTCAAATGGCTGATTCTCTCCGAAATTGACCACCTTTTCGAATCGAGCGACTCTCGGAAGCCACTCGCGGAAGGGTTTGGCGAAAGCGGTCCGCGCAAACGTGCCGGAAGTGATGTAACCGAGCCTTCCTCCTTTCTTGAGCAAACAAAGACCCTGTTCAAGAAAATAGATATAGACATCTGCTCCACTGGAAAAACACTCATACGTTTTTTGTAGGTAGGGCTTGTAGACTGAGAGCCGTTCCTGGCGAATATACGGGGGATTTCCGATTACACAGTCAAAGCCGCCTCGCTCAAAGACCTGATGGAATTCCGTTCTCCAGTCAAATGAGCGACTTCCAATGTTTCTCGGGAGATCATTGTAAGCGGCGAGTATGTCATCGTTCGTTGAGTAATCCGCCCGGGGCACTATGGAATTGCCGCATTTAATGTTGGCGTCGAGATTATTCAGAGGCTTATTCCTTCTAGCCGTTTTCAGCCATAAGGAGAGTTTGGTGATCTCGACCGATTCGGAGTTCAAGTCCACGCCGAAAAGGTTCTCTTGGAGAATCTGTCTGTCCCAATCGAATATGAACGTTTGCCCATGCTTGAGCTGCGAAATCTGTTCATTGACACGGGTGTATTCATCGAAAAGGTAATCGAATGCAGCCACGAGGAACGCCCCGGAACCGCAAGCGGGATCGAGTACTTTTATGTTCCATAAGGCCTCCCTGTAATCTTCCCACATCCGTATCTCGGCTTCGATTTTCTTCTTCGCTCCGCGAATCTTCTCAAGACAATAATTGTCTTGGATTTCCGAAAACCTATCGAGGAGCCAAGATCCTATGGTGCTTTCCACTATGAAGCGCGTGATGAAATCAGGTGTGTAGAAGACGCCCTCTTTCTTGCGCCTGGACTTCTTCTTATCAATTTCTTCGCCACGAATTTCGGCTCGCAGTGCTTCCAAATCGGTTATGGATTGCTCGAAGATGTGGCCAAGAATGTTCACGTTCAGATCTGTCAGGAAATCGTATTCCGAAAGCCGCAGAAACTTGTCCAGGAACCGGTCGTTGACATTGAGAGCTCCGAGTTCGGCATCGTGCTCGAACAGCCCGCCATTGTAGCCATTGATCTTCTGTTCCAAATCGCCTTTGTCAATTGCGTCAAAAAGACCTACCAACTGCTGCCAACGGGTGGTCTTAACAAATCCGGACCGTGCAGCGTTGAATGCCTTGCGGATCAAACCGGCAGGCAAGAGGCCTCGACTCTCGCTGAAACAAACAAAAAGAATGCGATCCAACATCTTCTGTGCTTTTTCTAATAGCAAGATCTCATGATCGATTTTGGGGATTGCAAGCGATGGCGGATTATCTCGCAAAAGTTCATCAAACAGGCCGGAGCGCAGTCCCTTGTAAAATTTGTAAAATTCCTTGGTTATGTGCTCTTCTTGGGAGTGAGTCTTGTCCGAGAGTTCATCAATGATACTGACCTGGGATTCCGAAATAAGATGATCCTTCTGAAGACAATAGAGAAATTCTCGCAAGGATTCGGGGTTTTTTAAGTCAGCGATGTTCCACTGATGAAAATACCCCTCACCACGTGCGCTACTGTAGAGCCTCAGAGTGACGAAGTTCGAGACAATGACCCACTTGCAGTTATCGAATTTGGGTACGTACGAGAAAGCCTGTTCAACAGGTGTGATACCACCATGAGATGCTTGCTTGGCGTCGAGACTTACAGCGGGTGGTTTCAGCTCGACTACGACACGCGTGAGGTCCTTATCCTTACCGTAAAAGCCCAGCCTGGCATCCGGTGTCTTGCCCCCTTTTGTCTCGCTTGAAGCAGTTTCAGCCTTCAGGCCGTACTTGTCCGGATTGGATGCAAAATGTTCGTATCCCAGGAGCAGCCCGAATATTTCATTCAGGAAAGCACCTTGATGAGGTTTTTCTTTTTCGCTCTTGAAACCAGGATCGCCGACTGCTTCCGCCCAATGTTCGGCCACATTGCGTTGCGCAGGGGAAAGTTCGGGCAAGAAGCTGTCTATCCGCAATTTGAGCAGGTTCCGATTAAACAATGGTTTGGATGTGTCGAACATATTCGGGTCTCAAGCTGCGGATTGGCGCGCCTCGATCTGGAACGCGTGGCCTCCAATAGATTTATGTGTAAGCGGTGGGAAATATCGGTCTTTTTAAACGGGAAGTCAAGGAGAAGACCGTTGCCTGGATGCCGTCATCGCTTGTACCAATTTGCATTCGAAATCCCCCATTCCCCCCTTTCCAAAGCGGGGTTAGAGGGGATTTTTCGTCGCAACTTGAAAGCAAATTGGTATTACGCGCGGGGAAACCAGGCTGGAGGGAAATGTCTTGGCGAGCTTCCTTGAAGTCCTAGAAACCCTCTATAGTCATTCTCAAAAGTTTATCTGGATTGAAGTAGCACGGCTGGACTAGCCAGCCGTGGCACCCACAGCTCAATCCGCGATTACTTTCGAGAACCACTATAACATCCATTCATTAGGTTACGGGTGCCATCCCGCGTCTCGCGGGAGACTCTGTCAGATCCGTGCTGTATTTATCGTTCGATGGGGAAGCGGTATCACTTGCTTGCAAGCGAACCGGCACGAACCCCTCTGCAAGAACGACAACAGACTCCAAGAAAAGGTACCCCTGCACGCCCGAAGGATCGAATCAGCTTGCGGTTGGATCGTATCTCTGCTACCCCGTTCCAGCGCACCGCAGCCAACTTTGCCGCGGCATTGATCTTATCGAGGAGTACCAGCCGGTTCCCAACACGTTCGGCGATGAGCAACTTGTCCAGTTCAATGGGTTTCGTCGGGAGCACTCCTCGGGCAACGATCCCCTTTCCGGAAACGAAAGCCATCCTAGATTCCGAATCGGCGAAGTGCTCTTTGTAAGGGTAAAGGTAATGGGCGTCGATGTCCCTGCGGTGGTAAAAAATACGGATAAACTCTCGCAACCCGTTGACTCCGCCGAAAATTATCGCACGATTCGAAACGTACGACTGAAGATCCAGGAACAGGAATGAAGTGCCCGGTGCTACATCAGGCACTTGGCTACTCAGGCTCGTCCACAAGCCGCAGTTGATCTTTTCCGCTTCTTGCCATGAACGTCTCAAGTCCACGTGATACATTGCCATGAAGCCCAGGGCAAACACGGCCGCAAGCTTCGCGACAAACAACACACTCCTGCGGTTCCAGACGGTTGCAGCACAGCCAAGCAGTATGGCCATCCCGAAACTTGCCGTCGAATAGACGCGGCTCTCTCCGTGAAATCCCACTGAAGCACCATACCCGGCCATGAGATACGGAAGCGTGCCCAGCAGGATCAGGCCTGCCGCCCAGAGAAGCATGAGAATCGGCTCGTTGCCTGTTGCAGGTCCGGAACCGTTTTGTTCCGATAACCCTGGCCCGTGATCGGAAAAAAGCAACACTGCGGCAAATGCCAGAATCAGGCACCCGGCTCCGATGGCCCATACGTCCGCCGGAACGGATTGGAATGGCGCTGCCAGATACGGTACTAGGTTGACCAGGTATTCCTTTACCAGTCCGAACCTGGGAATGGGGGACCGCAGCGCAATAGCCCCTCCGTGGAACAGAAGGAACCTTGTGGCCAGCACGACCGCGAACCCGACTCCCATTCCAGCACCGAGTCGAAGCCGGAAGACCTGCCCGGGAATCCTCCCACGATTACGCTGTCTGCAAGGAAGAACGAACAGCGGCACAAGAAAGAGCAGCAGATTTGCCGCATCGTACGCGAGCGTTGAGAGGCAGTAAAGTAGAACCGGAAGAATCAAGCCGCGACGCGACGTGCTTTGTTCGGCCCAAACCTGAAAAGCAAGCACGGAACCCCAGAACAGGAGCGTGCACGTCCAAATATTGTCCATGTGAAACACGTACATGAGCGGACAAATCGTGGGCAAAAAAAACCAGAACAGCATGCTCGCTGCAACAAAAGCCCGACGCCGCGGGAATGCCCGGGTCAGGCACGCGCCCATGAGCAGAGCAGTCCCTGTAAGCAAAAACACGGCCACCAGATTGAAGAATATGCGGTTGAAGCCCAGAATGGGGAACGAAGCGAGCCAGGGAAGGCCCTCCAGCGGGCGGCGAAACTCAGCAGTGTATTTCCAGATGGACCACGGAAAACTGTTCCAGTACGGAACGCTCAAAATCCACCAGTCGTCGGCCTGAAATCCGGTATCGCCGGTGATCGAGACGAGTGTAACTGCATACACCACCAAACCGAAGAAAACCAACCGATGCATCGGAACGGTTTTCACCAAACGCCATCCTGCAACCACCTTAGCCCCTTTCAATTCCGCAATCCTTTACGGTGGACAAGGGAGCACAATTCGCCCCCGCCAGTCAATACCTCCGGGATAGAGAAACCTATCGCACGAAATCTCTCCGAATTTATGCTTGACCTTAGCGGGGTATAACGTATGGTCATGCTGGAGATGAAGAATATGGCTCGTATAAAGGTAGCAATTACATTGGACGAGCAGACGCTGGACCGGCTGGATCGACTCGTTCGGGCCCGCGTCTTCCCGAATCGAAGTCAGGCCATTCAGCAAGCTGTGGAAGAAAAGCTTTCGCGGCTCGAACATACTCGACTAGCCCGGGAGTGCTCCAAGCTCGACCCTGCGTTTGAGAGGGCGCTAGCCGAAGAAGGCGTTTCTTAACGCCCTCCGAAGGTGGTTCGTCGAGTTCGACGCTGAGGCTTGGGACCGTCAAATTGAAGAGGACGCGCGAGCCGGGAAGCTTGACGAGCTAGCTTCCAAAGCGCTCAAGGAATTCGCGAGGTGAGAAATTATGCATGCGATTATTCCTAATGTTATTCGTACGCGCCGTGTTCGCCTTTTAGTCCTCATCTGCCTCATCGTTGCAATAGGATTACTGTTCCCGCCGGGAACCCGTACGGGAATTGCCGCCGCAGAAACGAGTTCGCAGGCCCATTCTGAACACAAAGCGATGCGGCTGCCGTGTCCGGATCATATTGTCATAGTAATAGAAGAGAACAAGGGCTTCGACGATCTTTTTTCAAGCAAATGCCCCGAGAATTCAGGCGGCCCCTGTGCACCCTACTTCATTTCCCTGGCTGCTAAGGGTGCGTCACTGGAGCGTTTTTACGCTTTTCATCATCCTAGCCAGCCGAATTACCTGGAGCTTTTTTCGGGCAGCAATGAAGGGGTTATCGGTGATTGTTGCCCTCTGGAGAAATGCCAGCCCCAAGCCACTTGTAATACCAAATGTGTTCCCGTAGTTTCCCCGCCTGTCCTGATAGGACCGAGTCTCGCGGGACTCCTCATCAATAAAGATAGCTCGCTCGCTCCAAATACTAAACCGCTGACCTTTGTGGGTTACGCAGAGGACTTGCCGAAAGACAAGAGCCTCTGCTGCTATAGCGAGGATGGATCGCATTACGCTCGGAAGCACTGTCCTTGGCTGGATTACATCGATGTCCCGGAAAAGAATCCGGATGGAACCCCCACGACTTTGCCGTTCGATCATGAATTCTGGGGTCACAAAGGGGACGTACAGCGGTTTTCCGCGTTGCCGACAGTTTCCTTCGTAATTCCCAATTTGATCAATGATATGCATTCTCTTCCAGAGCATATTTCGCATAAAACATTTTTGGAAACGTCATTGAAACGTGAGAAGTGGCACGCGTTGGTTGGGAGATTGGTTAATCAAGGTGATGTCTGGCTGAAAAGATATCTCGTGGATTACGTGGAATACGCGATGAAACCGGAAAACAACAGCCTCTTGATTGTCACGTGGGATGAAGACAGTAACGGACTGGGCTGCAGGCATCCTTGCCCTACTATTCCTCCAGACAATCATATCCCGACCATCATTGTAGGTGCGAAGGTGAAATCCGGATGCCAGAGCTGCGAGCAATACACATTTTACAATCTATTGCGTACCATTTTGGATATGTATCACCTCCCGTTGATTGGCGGAAGCCAGAGAGCCGAACCGATCACGGATATATGGCGGTAGGCAGCGGGAATTCCGCCTGAATTCCTGAGGGGCGCACCCAATTTATCCTTCAGCTCGAGCGCTGCTAAACAAGGTGGCTTCAAATTTCTAACAGGTGTAAGCCTTCCCCGGCTGAGAGGGTACTCCGGATAAGGAAGTTCTCCCCTATGTTTGACGAGTTCTCGGGCAGGGACTAGACTCTCGACAAGAACCATATGGCGGGTGCACGATGAAAACTATCCAGATAGCAAAAACACTTTGACAGACCCGTGTCCCTCGGCGGTATCGATTCATGTACGATGCAAATGGCTATGCGGCCTTGGAGCACCTCGACTGAAAGGACATGACATGTCTGATAACCAAAAAGCGAAGCCACCTGGAGCCGGGAGGAGCAGCTTTGATCTAATCGACGCCGAGAAGCTCTTTCATGAAATCGAGATTTCCCCGGCCATGACTTTCTTGGACTTGGGCTGCGGAGTAGGCACATATTCCATTGCCGTGTCCGGGAGACTGGGCCGCGAGGGGCTGGTATATGCGATTGACCTTTGGGAAGAAGGCATTGCGATCCTTCGCGATCGGATTGCCAAGGAAGGATACACCAATATCAAGACACGGATTGCTGATATCGGGGCCGCGATACCGCTGGAAGATCGGAGCGTGGATGTCTGTCTTGTGGCCACCGTATTGCATGATCTGGTGGAATCGGGCGTGCAAGAAGGCACACTACGAGAAGCTTCTCGCGTGATCAAGCCGCAAGGAAAGTTGATCATCGTTGAATTCAAAAAGATCGATGGCCCACCTGGACCTCCCAAAAGCATTCGGTTGTCTCCTCAAGAGGTAGATAAGCTGGTGGTTCCTCATGGGTTTTCAGTCAAGTCATTCGCGGAACTCGGACCGTACCACTATATGAGCATCTTTCAACTTAACCTTAGCTAATTGTCCTATGTGGATTAAGTTGTTAAATAAAATCGACATCACTGGTGCTCTATGAAAACCATACAGATGACCATTGACGAACCCCTGCTCGCAAAGGTGGATAAGGTGACGCAAGACCTTAAGACCACGCGCTCGGCATTCATTAGATCAGCACTTCGCCTTGCACTCAGTCGTTACGCTATTTCCAAGCTGGAACGCCAACACGCTGAGGGCTATGCCAAGCATCCCGTAGCTCCAAATGAGTTTGATGTCTGGGAATCGGAACAAACTTGGGCGTGAAGTCCGCAAAACGATTGAGTTCGCACCGGGCTTCGATGCGATTTCATGATGATGATTATTTTAACAGAAAAGGTAACGGGAGGTGGGTATCATGGCAAGAAAGTCACCTACGCAGGTTTCCTGTTGCATCAAGAATAAGCACAGGTGCATGAAAACTAATAAGGAAACCGAATGTGTGAGAATCGGCGGTTACCCCGTCAATTCGTGTTTGAAGTGCAAGTAACCCTGCTCGGCAAGGGGGACGAATCCCCCTTATCCCGTACTTAACCCGCTCTGCCGTCCTAATTCTAATTCAGTGCGCGGCCTTCACGGCTAAGAGAGTTCGGCACAATTTCTTTTCTGCTTCGTTAATCTTGCGGACTTCTTCTTCGCTAATGGCCTCGGGTGCGAAACAGTCATAGGCCAAGATGGTCCTGCCGGTTTCTTTCTCGACGCCTTGTACAATCCCCAAACCATTGTCGTCCAGTGTTGCAAATGAACACATCATTGTTCGCGTTCCTCCTTTGATAGAGTTCATGCGATAAATATAGTCACTCGCGCCTCGACAGTCATAATCAGGATTCACCGCAGAGTCCGCAGAGAATTCTGTTTATGGGTTTTGCCGGGAGTTTAGACCGATGGGCCCTGCGTCCCGCAGGGCCGCCCCGGACCTCGATCCGGGTTCCGTAGGGGCACCCCTCGTGTCTGCCCTCTTCTGGGCACCCACGAGGGGTGCCCCTACAGGGGATGCTCGCGTACGCGGGCATGACGACAGGCAGCTGAAACTGTCTCAAAACCCTTGAACCGGACGAAATCGTACCACGAATGCCCTTTTTCCCCGGCAATGAATTACCGGGCTACTGTCCCCGGTCCCTACGAGACGCCAGCATTTGTGCCCCATTGGGGCGATTGAGAGTAGACCGGTACTTTAGTGCCGGGCTGCCATCGTGCCACGATTCCGAGCATCAACATAGTACTGAGACAGTTTCAGATGCCTATCCCACTAAAAACGCGGTGTCACTTGTCTGAAAGCGAATCGGCATGAGTTACCGCCAGTCCCGATCTGCGAAAGTGAAGGCATTTGCCGCATGACTGCGCACGTGGGCAACTCACCTTGCACCGAACAAGCTATCCTTTTTCTCTGCGTTCTCTGCGTGCTCTGCGGTGAACTATTATCTTTCGCTTTTCTCGAAACGCAGCTCTGTGCTAAACCGAAAAAGAACCCTCTCCGTCGGCTCAACGGCGGATGACTCGGCCAGTTGATCCGCTCGACATACTGAAATGAAACAGAAACCGCAAAACCTCGACTCAAGATACAAAGTTGCGATGGAGGATGGGAAAGAGACCTTCCACGACGCAAAGCGCCTGCTAGTCCAAGGCGTCACCAAGCGTTTCGGGAAAAACAATGCATTGTCCGACATTACTCTGGAAGTCTCTAAAGGAGAATTGTGCGTGCTCCTTGGCCCTTCAGGGTGCGGAAAGTCCACATTATTGCGAATCATCGCGGGTTTGGAAAGTCCTTCAACAGGCAGGATCTTCATTGACGGCCGTGATGCAACTTATTTGCCTCCCGGAAAACGCGACGTCGCCATGGTCTTCCAGAATTATGCGATTTATCCGCACATGACGGTGTTCGAAAACATCGCGTTTCCTTTGCGAGTGCGAAAATCTCCCAAGGAGGAAATAGATGCGAAGGTGCAGGAAGCGGCAGCTTTGCTTCAACTGGATCGATTGCTTGAGAGAAAGCCCGCTCAGCTTTCAGGAGGGGAGCGACAGAGAGTTGCAATGGGCCGAGCCATTGTAAGGCAGCCGACGATTTTTCTTTTTGACGAGCCGCTGTCGAACCTGGACGCCAAACTCAGGGCAAACATGCGGATCGAAATTTCCCAGCTTCACCGAAGGCTTCGAGCAACCACAGTTTACGTTACGCACGATCAGGTAGAGGCCATGACGATGGCAGACACGGTCGTAGTTTTAGACGCGGGGATTGTGCAGCAAATAGGTCCGCCCGACGAAATCTACAAACATCCCGCCAATCTGATGGTCGCAGAGTTCGTTGGTACCCCTGCCATGAACTTCATTTCCGGACGATTGGCTCGCTCTTCAGACGGCACGGTTTTGTTCTCCGCCGGCAGCCTGACCTTCCCACTTCCTCACTGCGACATCGAAGGTGAAGCGGTCGCCGGGATAAGACCGGAACATGCATCAATAGACCCTGACGGCAAAGTCATGGGCAACGTGAAATTCATAGAAGACATTGGATCGGACAAATTTGTCCACCTGGAATTGGCGCCCGGGAAGGTTATGGTAGTCCGACTTTCCCAATCGCAGAATGTAAAGATGGGCCAGACGGTTCGTTTATCAATCGATCTCTCAAAGGTAAATGTTTTTTGGCGAGGCAACAGGATTTTGTGAAGATGGCGCGCTTGCCGGGAATGACCTTGGCATTAAAGACTCTATTGCTGACGCTGTTGATGCTGCTGATCTCGGCCGCCTTCTCGACCGGTGATGAAATTCACTTTGTAATGTGGAAGCCCGATCATCCGGAAGTATGGAATAAGCTCATTAGCAAATTTGAAAGACAGACCGGTATCAAGGTTCATGTCGATATTGGCCCGAACTCGTCTACGGCGGCCCACGCTCTGATTTCCCAAAGGCTGAAAAATGCAGATCCGGATCTGGACGTTTTCATGATGGACGTCATTTGGCCTTCGGAGTTCGTATCCGCCCACTGGATTCAGGCTTTGGACCGCTACTTTCCTTCCCGAGATCGGGCCGACTTCTTCCCGGCGGCCATTTCCGCGTGCACGATTAATGGGAAAATCTACGGAGTTCCATTTGAAACTTCCGGAGGCATTCTTTTTTGCCGAAAAGATCTTTTGGACAAATATGCCTTCAAACCGCCCGAGACATGGGATCAACTAGTTCAGGAGGCCGAGCGCATAGTCAGTCGCGAACGGCCACAAGATCCTGCTTTGAGGGGCTATTGCGGACAGTTCAAGCAATATGAAGGGCTCGTGTGTAATATGCAGGAGTTCTTACTGAGCAATCGGGGCAAACTGTTCAGCGACAACGGGCAAAAATCTACGATAGGGTCTCCTGCAAATCTTCAGGCCGTGCGATTCGTAAGAGATAAAATTATCGGCAAAGTAGCGTCCAGGGGAGTGCTCACGTATGAGGAGCCTGAATCGCTGCATGTTTTTATACAAGGTCACGCGGTGTTTTTGCGTGACTGGCCTTATGCCTGGGAAATTGCAAATAATCCCAAGGAATCTGCTGTCGCGGGCAAAGTGGACATAATTCCCCTACCGCACTTTGCCGGAGGCGTCAGCGCGCCCACGTTGGGCGGGTGGCAATTCGCTCTGTCCAGATTTTCCAGAAGAAAGGCTCTTGCCTGGCAATTTGTACAATACATGTCATCGCCGAGTGTTCAGAAAATATTCGCTCTCAAGGCTTCTCAAAGACCGGCCAGGCGGTCGGTCTACAATGACCCGGAAGTTCTCAAGAAAAATCCCCATTTCGCCAAGCTGCGCAAAGCCTTCGAAAAGGCACGCCCCCGCCCGGCGATTCCTCTGTATCCGCTCTATTCAAGCATTTTGCAAAGGTTCTATCAGGACGCAATTGTTTACCCCGACTCCCGCGTCGAACCTCTGGCAGCAGAGGCGGACAGAGAGATTGATCGCCTTCTCAAACTCGTGCGTGAAGGCAATCCATGAGAACTTCATCCTTCACTTCCGAGCGAACCGTTGGATACCTGTTTCTTACGCCGCTACTCAGTGTTCTGTTGATCTTCAGTTTTTTCCCCATCGGCTATTCATTTTTCTTGAGTCTTCATCGAATAATATTGAGTCTCCCTCGCTTGGGGGAAAGCTTTGTGGGTCTCGCCAATTACAAAAGTTTGCTCGAAGATCCTGCTGCTCTCCAGTCCCTTACAGTCACTATCATTTTCGTGGCCGTAGCGACGATTTTCGAGGTTTGTGTAGGATTATTCATAGCGCTTGTCATAAACGAGAGCTTCAGGGCAAGAGGCATTGTGAGGGTGGCGATTCTTATACCCTGGGCAATCCCGACTGTGGTGGCATCCCAATTGTGGAGGTTCGCCTTTAACGATCAGTACGGCATAGTTAATTACATTCTTTTCGGCGCTGATATTGCTCATTACAAGGCATGGCTTGCCGATCCTGTTTCGGCTCTCGCGGCAATCATACTCGCGGACGTTTGGAAGACCTCATCTTTCGCGAGCCTCATCATTCTTGCGGGATTGCAAACGATTCCGGATGAACTCTATGAAGCTGCCAGGGTGGACGGAGCAAATGCGTTCCAGCGATTTCTGCACATTACGCTACCGCTCTTGAAGCCGTCTATTCTACTGGCTCTCATATTCAGAACTATGGACGCGTTCAGAGTTTTTGATCTCGTATATGTGATGACGCAGGGTGGGCCGGCAGATGCCACCAATGTCTTGCAGTTCTACGGATATAAGACGTTGTTTGACCAAGGCATGGTCGGAACGGGTTCGGCTGTTTCCGTGGTTGTTTTCATATTGGTTTTCTCGGTCTCGATCTTTTATTTGAGCCTGGTGGGAACCACTCTCCTGAAGAAAAAGGAGGACCTCCTTTGACCGAACGCAGCGATCATCCGCTGATCTTGGGAGTAGCCATAGTCTGTGTCGTGCTCTTTTCCGTTGCACCTTTCGCTTGGTTTGCGCTGCTTGCATTCAAACCGCACCTTGAAATTACTGCAATTCCCCCGTCTATATTTCCCAGGCATATTTCCTTGGAGGCCATGTCCGCTGCAATCTTCAAATATGGCCTGCTGCATTTCCTCAAGAACAGTGTGATCGTTGCGAGTGTCACCACAGCGGTTTGCGTGGCGGTCGGAACACTCGCGGCTTATCCGCTCGTACGGCTTCCAATAAGGTTCAAGAGGACTATCCTTCTGCTGATTCTGGCTGCGGGGATGTTTCCTCAAATTTCAATAGCAGGTCCGGTTTGGAGAATTCTGCTCGGGCTCGGGTGGCTCAACACATATCAGGGGCTCGTTCTTCCTTATTTGGCTCTCACGTTGCCAATCACCGTTTGGATACTTTCTAATTTTTTCGGCGAGCTTCCGAGAGAATTGGAGGACGCGGCCAAAATAGATGGCGCAAGCATTTTCCAGATTTTGGGCAGGATAATTTTCCCACTGGCTGCACCGGGAGTCTTCACCGCGGCAATACTGACCTTTATCTATTGTTGGAACGAATTCTTTTTTGCTCTGCTCATCATGACACGCAGTGATTTTCAGACACTTCCGGTGGGAATCGCCTTATTTCCGGGGCAGTACACCATGCCCTGGGGCGAGATAGCCGCGGCTTCGATAGTGACCACCATGCCGCTGATCCTTCTGACGGTGTTCTTTCAGAAGCGCATCATTTCGGGACTTACCGCGGGGGCGGTGAGGGGATAGGAATGAAAATGCCTTGTTCACGGTGGAGAGCCGGTGTAGGATACGGTGAGCCCGCTGGTTGTGGGAACACCGCACAAGCCTTTGAACGTCGGTCAAGGTGGATTCATGAACACGGAGCAAAGCAAAGACCGGGACAATGAGATCATTGGCTTTGCGCATTTCTCCGTGGGACGAGCCATTTTCCGCATAATCGGCGGATCCATTGCGATATCATTGTGCGTTGCGGCGGGATTAATTCGTTTGTCCAATGGGGAACCACTTTTGGGCGGGGTGTTGTTTGTTGCAGGTCTATTAATGCTTCGAAATTTTCTCGATCTTGCCTTATCTGATCGAATTATTTTTTATGGAAATAGAGTTACAAAAATTTGGCACATCCTCGGGCAAAGGACCATTTATTTTTCGAGGGCAAGGGTCGTGCGAGTTAAGTTCTCCAGACGTCCCTTGGAGTGGGTGATCAGAGAAACCGGGCCAAACGGTGAGCGCTTGTCAATGCAAAGACCAATTTTTTGGCTCATCCGACAAGTGCGTACGTGGTCAGATGTATGGCGTAAATCTTGAGTGTAAAGAATACTGGGTCCCGAAAGCCATAGGCCTGTCGCTGGAGAGTCTTGATCTTGTTGTTCGTAGCTTCCAGGGGGCCAGTGGGAGATCCGGTGATCGTAGTAGGCCAGAATCCCGGGTCGGTATGAGGCCAAGGTTTTGGCAAACTTCTTGAGCATTCCGACACTCGAGGTGTCTGCTCGACGAATCCAGTCCTCCAGCACGGCCTCGGCGGTAGCCTTGTCGGGTTAGGTTCCAGATCTGCCGAAGGTCCTCCTTGAGGTAGTAGGCGCATGCGAGCGGCTGATTCAGACGGAGGGCTTCCTCCAGGCGTTGGCGCTCATTTCGCTTGTCATCGAGGTTCTCCGGGTTCTTCAGAAGAAGCCACCGGATGCCTTTCAACACCTCTTTGTGCAGCAGATCGGTGATTTCCCGGTACAACTCCCGGCGCAAGTCCGTGAGTTTTTCGTTGAAGAGTTTGACGACATGAAAGTGATCGAAAACCAGCACGGCTGGGGAAGGTTGGTCGTAACCGCGTGGATGTATGCTCTCGACATGTCGATCGCCACCGCTTCTATCCTTTTTCTGGCACTCTTGAGTCGTTTCCAGAAGGGTTCCAGGGCATCAGCACCCTTGCCCTCTCCGACGAAGACCACGGCCCCGGTCTCCAGATCCAGCACAACAGTCAGGAACTTCCGTTTCTTGCCCACGTAAATCTCGTCGATAGCAATCTGCCTGAGGCTTTTGAGCCGAGGACGAGAAAACTTGAGCGTCAGGAACCGCTTCTGGATGTCTTTGACTACGTCCCAGCTCACCCCGTAATGGTCAGCCACATCCTGAATCGTCATGTGAGAGGACAAATCCAAGACACATCGTTCAAACTGCCGATGAAGCGCCTGTTTTCGTCTGCGAACCCTACCTTGACCTGGCGGACCACGTTGCAGCCAAACACTGGACTCGCTCCCAGTACGTCTGACGAGCCGACTTGAAGTTTGCAAGTCGAAAGAAGCCTCGCCTCCATGTTGACATTGCATGCCTTAAGGTGAGCAATTGCACTTGCTTTCAAGATTTCAAGATCGGGGATCTTCAACTTTGCTTTGCTCAATGGTCTGCCTCTAAGCTCTTACCAGTGGATGAAGTCCAATTTACAATGCTCCCGGAATGTCTTCAGATAACCTCCGTCATTTTGTCAACGAAGCGCATCGGGTCGCTCTAGTTTTGATTTCCAGATGCTACTCAGGAGCGATCTTTGTCAAGGGAAAATAGAGTCCTTTCCACGAATATGCGAGATTATGAACGGTATGCCTCAAAATCCACGAGTAAAAAAGGGGGCAGATCTACTCTTAACTCATTTTCGAGCCGCTTGATAGGGAGCCCGCCCGCAGAATATGAATCAAGAGCAGACTCGACCCCTCGCCTTCAGAGGGGCTGAAAAAGAAAGTCTGCCTGCCGATTCACTCTCACCGGCACTAGCAGACCTGATGATGGACTCATTCAGTCCGTTTGACTGCAGGAAAAACTGGAAATGAGGTTCAGTTTGTGCCACTCCTTGGCTCGCCAGGCACTTCTTGCTCTGCCCCGTATCTGGGACGGCCTGAATTTTTACCACCTTTTCGCTATCATTTTGCCCCTGTGCCCGGCGCTTTTGTGCCCGATGCAGACCCCATTGCTTTTTCTGCCTCTTGGCTGGTTTTGAAAGGCCCTTTAACGATAGTCGCTCCTCCTTTGGGTCGGTGATCAACGATTCGGACTATGCCGGATCTGCTTTTGATCACATAATACTCTCCCGCGAGGGTTGGAGTGGTTGCGAAAAGAACGGTTGTCAATACCAGAGAAACTACCAGTAGCATTGCTTTCATATTTAGGTCCTCCTTTGTGTTGGCTGATGATCTCACTTATCCCTACTCATTCATCTTTCCGGAGTTTCTACAACAGTCTATTTTTGGGGCTTGTATCCCTCGATCAACACCGCCTTTAGTAACTTCATCGGCTGGTATACGTTCCACTCTGCCGTGCTTCATTCGTCATCATCTTCAAATTGTAATACTGCCCGCATCTCTGAAACTCGCGCTCATTCTTCTCACAAGGCTCAATTAACTTGTTTTCCGTTCCCTGACCCGCTCTAATCCTTTGGCTGTTGGCTCCCTCACTACATTCATTCCGGTCATACTTCTCACTGGGGTGATAATGGTGCGAACTCACCTGGAAGACAAGACCTTGCATCAGAGAGGAAAGGGGGAAAGGGGTCAGAGAACGGGATTAGATCCACTCTTAACTCATTTCCGAGCCGCTTGATAGGAAGCCACGCAGAATATGAGTACAGACCAGACTCAACCCCTCGCCATTCGAGGCGCTTCCCGCAGACCGCCACTTCCTTTCGAATATTCTTCATGGGTGTGGAGTTATTGCTATGATCGTAATTTGGTCTTTTCCGGGACCGTAGCACCAGAAAAGTCGGTAAGCACCAGGGGTACTCTGCTGAACATACGCCTCGAACACTTTGCTTCCGGGCGTATGAGGGTGTCGCTTGGAATGGAATTCATGGGTGTTCAATCCTGGGTGCCGAGGGTTTTCTTTTAGGAGATCAACACATTTCTTCACTTGCTTGAAAAGACCTTCGGAACGAGATACTTTGGGCCTCCCCTTCCTTTGTCTGGCTTCTAACGATGAAATGGCCTCAGCTTTCAGCCGGTCGTAGGTCTCTCGTGCCTTTTGCGTCCAAACAAGGGTGAACGCCATCCTAATCCTCAAGCTGATCCACTAGGGCTTGATCAGCATGCAGATCAGGGGGAGGGCTGAACGTCCCTGCTTCGGCTTGCTCTAAACCGATCTCGAGCAGAGCCTTGGCTTCAGGATTCTTATAAAGCCAAAGCTCCCTCTCCGGTATGACTGCAGCGAGTTCCAGTTTAAACTCCGTTTCGCCAATCTTTTCAAAGAGGACCGTCTTATTGGCGAACTCTTTGCCGAGATTGATTCGACCTCGTGAATCTACTTTCCTCGTTTCCATGATGGTGTGTCTCCTTAGACCCAGGATATCATCAGAGCATACCCGCGTCAAATGGGTAGATGGGCTAAGCCCACATCAAGAAGACATTCCAGCTAAGGCGTGTGTTCCTTCTTGTTTCCACCGCTTGGAAATCGTTTCTGCCAAAGGGGTCACATCTGCTCATGGCTCATTTGTGAAAAGGGGAAAAGGGGTCAAAAAAGGGGCAGATCTACTCTTAACTCATTTCCGAGCCGCTTGACAGGAAGCCACCCGCAGAATATGAGTCAAGAGCAGACTCGACCCGTGGCCACAGCCCGAAAGGCTCAACTACCTTACCCGCGAGATGAGTATGGTGTGCCCGGAACCTCCATGAGGCTCCGCCACGCCAATGGCTACTCTAAATTATATGCCACATGCTTAATTAGAATAAAGTGTCTTTTCCTCCTGGGAGAGGGAGTTGACATCTCCGGAGAGCAATTATAGGTTCTGTTATGGAACCAAAATGGACCCCGTTGAGGAAATCTCATGCCGAACATGACCATTAAAAACATCCCTGACGATTTGTATGAGAAGCTCAAGAAAAGGGCTCAAGAGCATGATCGCAGTATGAACAACGAGGTCATCTCCTGCCTCAAGCACACGCTTCAGGGTGGTCGTGTGGATCCAGAAGCTTTTCTTGCCAGAGTGGAGGCAATGCAGCGACAAGTTTCCATGCCACCACTTACAGATGAAATTCTCCGTCGCGCCAAGGAAGAAGGACGTCCTTGATCGTTGCTGATACCAACACCATAGGGATTGGGGTCAGGTCTTGAATTGAGAATTGCAGCACAAAGTCAGGTCTTGCCCGGTCTGCGCCTTTACTCACGTGGAAGCAGCCGAAAAAGGGGGCAAAAAGGGGGCAAATCTATTCTTAACTCATTTCCGAGCCGCTTGATAGGAAGCCACTCGCAGAATATGAGTCAAGAGCAGACTCGACCCTACGACTTAGAGCCTGGGAAAGTCTTTTCCCTTGACAGAGGGCCTTTTAATGGGTGACCCCTCTCCTGCAATGATAAGGTGGCGTGGCAACAAGATAATTCCGAAAAAATGATTCATTATCAGGTTCTCCGCATTCCATGGCGTATCACGTACATCTGCTGCCTACCCAAAGACCGGCAACGGTAAATTTTGGGAAGCTTCCTTTTTGCTCCTGTATCCTTTTCCCTCGCCAGGATGGTCCGGATGCTCTCCTACAAGGGACAGGAATTTCTCAGGCACCTCCGTTATAGGTTCAGCGACAGGAATGGGCCGATTAAACGCAATCCGAAGCTTTGGCGGCCCAGATATTGATACCCCGAAAAACTGCCGAGTTATTTCACGGGCGAGTACTTCGGCCAGGAGTGAAGGTACTGCATTCCCAATTTGCTTCTGTATAGAGGCTCTGCTGCCCATGAATCTCACTCCTTCAGGAAACGTCTGAAGTCTCGACATTTCTTGAACGCTCAGCCTTCTGTTCTTCCAATGAAACGGTCCTATTGCAGGCCCGGGCTGAGCCTGAATCGTCCATGAAGGCCGATTCTTGGCCAGCTTTAACAAGAAAGTCCAGAAGCGAGTACGCCACCCAAATAGAGGCAAGCCGCCTTTTCGATTCGTGTGCCAAAGATAGTTTTCCCCTTCAGGAATGGATGGCAGCAAATCCGCCCAGCGTCCCCTAATCTGAAGGTCTTCGTCTCCAAAAGTTGTTTCCAGGTGGCCTATCGCATCCCAGGCTGTCACATGTTCCACATGATTTCCCAGGTCAAGCGATACCTGAAAATCAGATTTTGAGTCTGACAACCCGTGGGTAGGAGCCGGGAATTCAAAAATTTGGCCCTCACGATTCGCTACCAAGAAGAATCGAGTCCTGGTCTGTGGGACACCGAAGTCCGCTGCATTCAAGACTTTCCATGCCAGTTCATATTTGGTGCCATGCCTGCGGTTAATCTCTCGAGTCATCCTCTCTATCAACAAGAATCCTTCTTCTTTCCCGGAATAGCTGATTCCATGGACATTCTCGAGGACGAAGGCTTGCGGTAACAGCAGTTCTACGCACCTCATGAACTCATGAAGGGTTCGTGCACGAGGATCGCCCAGGCGTCTGCTGTCGCCATTAAACCAATAACCGGACTTTGAAAAAGGTTGACACGGAGGCCCTCCGACAAGTAACGCCGCTTGTCCAGCCTTCAAATTGGCCGATGAGAGCATCTCTTCATTGTTGACTTTCTCTATATCCTTGCATAGAATTTTCCAATTCGTATTAGCCTGGATAGTCTGACAGCAGTCAGCGTCATTTTCTACGGCAAGGGAAATGTCGAAACCAGCTGCATCAAAGCCGTAGTCCAGACCGCCGGCGCCGGTGTATAGACTCACTACCGTCAAGCGCTCTTTTCCAAAGTGCCTCATTTAAATCTCCGGATCATATACCTCTTGCATGACTTTCCTGTTGACAGCGTTTACGACATCTATGACTCCGTTTCTTGCGATCCGTTCGGCTACTTCTGACCAGTCTTTTGTCTCGGCCTCCACGGAAATATGCACATTGACCTCGCCTCTCGCTGCCGTCCCCCAAGCCCTTTGACCAATGCCAGGGGTTCTTTTCGGAATTGTCTGAAGAATCCTAATTGCTCTTCGGGCCGATATGACATGAAATGGTTTATCGTTGACCATCTTCTGCAAGTCGGGCCAATGTTTTCGCACGATGCGGCCGATGAACAAATCTTCTGCGTCTCTCACGAGCTTACCGACATGACGATTGAGCAGATCCCACACTATTTCCTCCTTGTCACTGAACAGCATCGGCAGCATTTCGTCCAGCAAATCAATGAGGTCATAATCAACCGATATGACGTACAGAAGATTTGGCGTGAAGCCTCCGGATTCTAGGGCAGCGTGCGCCTTGTAAGCTGGTATTGGTACACAATCGTCGGGGTCAAGCCCGACAAGCTGCGCTGCGTTTTCAAATCTCGTTCCAGCATTCTTAACATTTATTGGTAATTCGAGATCATCCTCTAACAAGGTGAAATCTCGCAAGCTGTGTTCGTTTCCTCTGTCTTCCCGATAGTCAAGTCCGACTCTTTCTGCTTTCAGAATATCCAATAGCTCCAGAAACCGTTGTTCGGTTATGTACGCAGGAAACAGTTTAGTAATAGGATTTTCTGCTGAACCTATCTTTTCACGAGGTTGAAGCAACTGCAGAAACCCTTCTTTTCGTACTGTAGAGACAATTTCTTTGCTAGTCTTTAGGGTTCTCGCCCCTTTTAGGAAAATCATTCTCGCTGCATCTTCGTCGCAAGCCTTTTGCTCAATCATGGCCAAGAATGCTTCGGCAAACGCGACACCTTCCCATCTCGATTCTCCGATGACCTCCTTGATGGCTTGTGCTGCCTCCCTATCTGAGTAATCAGCCATTATTGCTCTCCAGAACACTATTTGAATTCACGTGACGGCCTAGAAAACTCTTGATCTTTTGGATAACCTGCAGAACATCCTGATTAATATCATGCTCCCAAATCCTCATCACGGTGAAGCCCCTGGATCGCAATTCCTCATCAACTCGGATGTCTCGCTTTTGGTTGCAAGTGATTTTTTCTGTCCAGTATTCAGAGTTTTTCTTTGGGAATCGGCAATGGAGAGGGCATCCGTGCCAAAAGCAACCGTCCACGAAAATGACAACTTTAGGAGCCGGGAAGCAAAGATCGGGCCGACCAGGCAATTTAGGATACTTGCGATAATTTCTTAGGCCTTGTTTCCAGAGATTTTTTCGCAGCAATGTCTCGGGCCGAGTCTCTGTGCCTTTTATCGACGCCATTATTCGAGACACTTCAGCGGTAGTGTTGAATTTTCTTTGCACGATTAGCCGTAAAAACTCCCAACAAGAATGGATCTTACGATTTCTAACAATACCTTTATGGATGTTGCCCTGATTGGATCGCCTACCAAGGATTACAAGAGACGGAAGGCTATTTCAAGGCATTTTTGATCGCAAAAATGCCCATTCCTTAAGTAGGCGCACTACACTGGTTTCCCCCATCATTTGTTTTGGCCATGCTGCTCGTGCGAAATACGACCAGGAAAATGGGCATTTCAACACCCGTATCTCCCTCGAAACACACGTGAGATCACCCATACCACATTATGAGTTATCTCCCCATACCCCTCGCCGGGCAGTGGGCCGCTCATGAACATCCCACATGTCTGCATCGGTGAAGCAGCGCTCACTCTCGTCGGGGCGCATGGCATCTTTCTCCATCTTTCGGCGATCGTAACTCGGGTCAAGGACCTGATTATAGTATTCGTGCTGGATGAGTAGGTTCATGATCTGGCTGGTGCCTGTCCATATCATGGCAAGTCGTGTGTCCCGGACAGCCCGTTCTATCGGGTAAACATCGGTATAACCAATTCCTCCCATGATCTGCATCGCGTTGTTTACTATGTTCCATGCAGCTTGAGTGGCAAAGCTCTTGGCCTCACTAACAAGGCGCCTCGCGTAAGGATAGTTGTTATCCACCGCGCGTGCGGCACAATAGGCTAGTCCACGAGCTGCATCCAGTTGCGTGATGGACTCGGCAACCATGAAGTTGACTGCCTGAAACTCTCTAATGTGTTTGCCGAAGGCCTTCCGCCGGTTGGAATACCTTACTGCCAGGTCCAAAGCGCCCCAAATGCCCAGACAACCGGCAGCAGAGGTCAGACGCTCCGGGATCATCATTTGGTTAAAACAGGCAGCACCGCTGTGTAGTTCGCCGATAAGGTTTTCCTTCGGAACTTTGACATCCCTGAAGACCAGTCGTCCAGTCCCGCCTCCCTTGCACCCCATGAGTCCATACAGGTACTCCGTCTCCACGCCGGGGCCCTTCTCCACGATTAGAAGACTCAGTCGATTATATTTGTGGCAGTTGGGCTCGAAATTGGTCCGGCAGTAAACCACGAAGAAGTCAGCGCCTTCGGCTCCCACCACAAACCGCTTTTGTCCGGTGAGAACAAAGTGATCGCCGTCGAGAACCGCCTTAGTGGTAGCGCCAAAAAAGTCGGATCCTCCCCTTGGTTCGGTCAAAGCCTCGGCAGCAACGAGTTTTCCTTCCAGATAGGGTTTGAGATACTTTTCTTTTTGTTCTTCGGTCCCGAACTTGTTCAGAGCTTCGCCCACGATGGAAGGCATTACAAAGGCGCATCCGAGAGCCATGCCAAGACAACCGATCTCTTCGGTGGCTGCCACCTCAGCCACCCAGGACATGCCTCTTCCTCCATAACGGGTGGGGAACCGAATTCCTCGGAGATTGCGTTTGGCCAGTTTTTCCACGAACTCGCGGGGATAGGTGATTTCATCTTTATCCATCTGCCTTAAGAACTCGCTTGTCACTTCCGCACGTACAAAATCCCGTGTCTCCTGCTTCAAAGCCTGCTCTTCAGGTGTAAGCAAGAAATCGTACATCGGTACCTCCTTTTTTCCCTTCTTTACGGAAAATGCAGTACATCGCGTCAAAGTAAGCGGCTAAATCGTTCCTGTTGTTCTGAACCTGCCGGGATAGTTGCATGAGCGGGGACTACCTGCTGTTGATTGATTTGTCAATCAATTCTTTCGGCTGCCACGCCAGCGTCCTGTTCTTTGGAAAATGCGGTCTCGTATTCTGGATCAATACCCGTCATTCCCGCGTACGCGGGAATTCAGCTACCGTACAATTAGCGCCGCATTTATGAAAACCTGTACTTAGTTCCGTTAGGATTAGTTATCAGACATTGTCTCATCTGCCACGGTACTTCGGAATTCTGTTCAGGATGTCTCGTTTGATTGACGCGGCCGGCCCTGATCCGCCCAGTTCCCCGCCAGGGCTGCCCGAAACTTCCGAGTCTCGGCCTTCAGTGAATTCGATGGATTTGTCCGTGACCCGTGCCAAGGATTCTCCCGAGTCGTTAACAAGCTCAAAGTGACCGGGCATACTCGACCTGACCAACGCGGAACGCAGGTGTTCCAAAATATGTCGCTTTTCTTCCTGAGGCAGGTCCGTCCACTCGGAACCCGCAGTGAAAGACGTGTAATCTTTATTTGCGCTCGAAAGGACAGAATTGCTGACCAGCCGCTGGACTTCAATCTGAATTATCCGCGCTCCGGCCTGTCTTGCCATGTCTCGGGCAGCTTCCTTCGGGGTCATTCCCTTGGGAATCTCTTTGCGAATATCCTCTGCCCTTTTATCCATAGTGGCTTGCGTCATAGGAAGAATGGCGTTCTTGAACAGGAAGAACAGTAGAATACCTACGGGGATGGCAATTATGTACCCGAGCGTCCGCGCCGAAACACGGTCCAGCAGGCCTTTTCCGGGTTCCGCGGCTTCCCATCTATCCTCACCCGGCAGAATGTGGCCGCATTCCGGGCACGAGAGCATCCTCTCAGAGACCCGTGCTCCGCACTGAGGACAGGATAAGCCAACCTTTTGGGCATCCTCCCGGTGGATGCCTACGTATGCAACGTCTGCAGTGGGGGAATATTGCGGCCCATTGGACGGGATGGTGCTTTCTTTCTCCAGAGGGGGAGACGCAGTCCGCGGTTTCAGTTCGGAAGGATCGAGAAGTTTTCGTTCAAGCAGGATACGCATCAGCTTGTCCAGCTTTGGTCGAGTCAGGCCGTGCAATCTCATCAGGTCTTCGTCGCTTTTGCCGTCGCGAAAATCCCGCAAAAACATTTTCGCATTCACTTTTTGTGCGTTCTTTTCCATCAAGAATCACCATCAATGTTCGCTGAGATTACCCACTCCAACCCCCATAGTCTAGCTGAACCATCGCGGCTTCCGCTTGCAATCAGCGAAAGATTCGGAAAGAAACACGCTGCCCTGACTGGTGAAGAGTGCCCCTCCACTGTCGCCAAGCACTTTTGCTCTGAAATATCCCAGATGCGCAAGGAACAGTCATCCGAGCCGGTCACCCAAAACCGTTCATCCTTTGCTGAGGCTACGGCTCGAACAGCGGCCTTATGGCCCCTCAGGGTGGCAACATTCACACCTGACCCTATCATGTACACCATAACCTCGCCGGTTTCCATTCCCGCGATTACTTTGTCGTCTGAGGCAGTAGGCAGCACCGATGTGATCTTTATGCCCAGATCCCGGAACGCGCCCTGATTTCGTCCGTTGGCGACAGACCATCGTTGAATAAGCCTTTCTTCTCGCAAGCTGTAGATTGTCTCCAGCCGTTCGGAAAAGCATACGAAATCGGGGCATGGAATGGGCACACCTGCCCGCCTTCTGCCGTGGGTCTTCAAATTCATTAGAATGGCAAAGTTGTCCGAGGAGATGGCGGCCAGTTCGGAGCCGGTCTCAGATAGGGATATCGGCAACTTCAGTTCTCCTATTGCCTCTAAAACGTTTCCAGCGAGGTCCCACCATCTTAGAATTCCATCCGTGCTCCAGGTAACGACGCCGGCGCTTCTCGGCAGAAATAGAACCTTATGCACCGGGCTATTGACCTCGAAGCGCTTGATGCAGCGGCCTGTGACCACATCCCACATTGCCGCGGTACCGTCGAGGCTTCCTGTCAGCAGAATCAGACTATCGGGGCTTGGGGCCAAGCTCACCACCGCATCCTGGTGTCCGTGAAAAGATCGAACAAATGCTGTTGATTGCAAATGCCCTCGAGGTGAATCTTGCAACGTGTTTCGGACGAGTATGGCCTCCCTGGACCAACAAAAACCGGGGACATTCCTGAGTCGCTCGAAGAAAGCGAGCGCCTCCGTCCGGCGCCCCTTTCGCCATGTCGAGTGGAAACCTTGGATTGCATCGTTAAACGAACGGTGCAATCCGACCAGATCTCCGAAGGTCTTCGGACGACATATAGCCGGTTCGAGAAAGTCCTTGGCAAACCAACCTGTGTCAAGCGACCAGAGCCTGACCGAGCCGCGTGCGCCGCCGCTTATAAGTCGCTTTCCGTCTGAAGAAACGGCGCAGCATGTGGCTTCTTCTCCGGGCATAATGAGAGTTCTGTAGCACCGTCCACTGGCGCTCTCCCACACTTTTATGGTCTCGTCCTCAGAAGAGGAGATAAAATATTTCCCATCAGGCATGAAACGCACGGTGGCCACGTTTCCGCGGTGCGCTGAGAAGCGAGCTATTTCCTCGCCCGAATCGGCATCCCAAAGACCTACAATCTCATCCTCACCACCTGTGAGGATTACGTCACTCTCGGGTGAGACATCCAGGCAAGACACAGGGCCCCTATGAGCGGTAGCTGTCACAATCGGCTCCCGCGATTCAGGGACAATGATCATCAGCCGGCCATCTTTCGTCCCGACGACAAGTCGCACGCCTTCCCCCAGGAAGGCTAAAGACGAAATTTGTCCCGGAACCTCGGGTAATTCCCGGATTACTCTTTCTGAAGACGTGTCCAGAACATGCAAGCATCCAGTCGATCCCCAGGCCGCAAGGCAGTGCGAATTCTGGGAGAACTGTAGCCCGACTGCGGCCATACCCTGGTACCGCCTAAGAAGCATTGCCTGGTCCATATTCCACAGGTCCACGGTCTTGAAGGCGTCCCCATAACAGGTGGCGGCAAGTTTGCCGTCAGGCGAAAAGACGCCGGCAACCGGCACAAATGTGAATGTGCGAAGATTCTTGAGGCAGCGGCCGGTTTCCCGATCCCAAATGCGGATGGAGCGATCCTCTCCGACGGAGAAGGCACTGCTCGAGTCTGGCGAAAAGGCCACCGAACGAACTCCCTTGAGATGTCCTGCAAACGAAGTCTGTTCTCCAATGGGAACCAGGCCAAGTGAATTGACAAAGTTCTCGGGCTCACCTCGGTAATCTTTCCAGCGCTGCAGGTAGTGGGAACCGTCCCGACAGGCTTTCTTCAGGAGCGACGCTCCTACTAGCGAATCCCCCCGCTGAAGCGCTATGAGCCCCATGAGGTGCGAATAGTCGTCGCTTTCTCTCACCTCGATATTGAGCGACTCCATGGGATTGATCACCTCTCGATCGGAAATCGCCCCCTTCGCCCATCTAAGTGTGTGAAGATTGTAGACCGTTTCCAAATGGTCCGGATTTGTTGAATGAGCGTCTTCAAGGAGCCCTCTCGCCTCTTCTTCGCGGCCAAGGTCCAGCAGCGACACCGCCTGATTGTTCAAAGAATCCGCTTTGAGGCCCACGATGTTCGGAGGCTGCCGGCATTCTCGACCGGGAAAGAGGTCCAGGTTCAGAGTTTCGAGGGCGGCACGCACCTCCACGAAGGATGAATAGCGATCTTCCGGCTTCTTCTCCAGACATGTCATTATGATATCAACCAGGGCACGGGGCAGGTCCGGCCGAATCGAAAGAGGGTCCACCGGCGGAACTTTTAAATGGCTCCTCACCAAAGCAGGCAATGAAAAGCCTTTGGGCAACCGAAACGGCATGGTCCCAAGGGTAATCTCGTAGAGCATTACGCCGAAGGAATATATGTCGGAACGTATATCTTCCCGCCCTTTTTCCTTAAATCTTTCCGGAGCCATAAACCAGGGCGAGCCCACGACCCCGTCTTCGAAAATGGTGACGCTGGCATCTGAGTATCTGCCGATGGAAGCATCAGAGGCCGCTTTATCGGTCTGCAAATCCTGAGCGGGCTCTTCGACCCGTTTTACCAGTCCGAAGTCAGTGATTTTGAGCGTTTTATCGCGTCTCATGAGACAGTTTTGCGGCTTTATGTCCCGGTGGATCATACCTTTTTCTTCGGCGCATATCATCCCGTGACAGAACTGAAGCATCAAATCGACAACTGTTCGAAGATCCCCGAGCAGTTTCTTGTCGTTCCAATCTTCGAGGGTTCCGCCATCCACATATTCGATGAAGAGCCTGGGCAAGCCGCCGATAATGCGAGCGTAATAACAAGTTGCGATATTCGGGTGCAGTCCAAGATCCACCCACAATTCGGCCTCCCGGAGAAAGCGGATGAGGCGGGCTTCACTTTTCACGGCCCTGCGCTGGGGCGTTTTGATCGCGAGCTTCATCTTCCATACGCGATGGAAAACAAAATACACCTTGCCCATTCCTCCTCGAGCCGACCCCAGGACCTCGTACAACCCTTCAATAATTTCGCCTTTCTTCCAGTCGATTATTGCTTGGTCGGATTGCGGGTTCAAATCAGCGCCCATGGTCCTTGAAGGGAATCTGATTGACGCTAGTGCCGGAGACTCGCGGTCCAAAGGAGCGACTGAAACCTTCAGGCCGAGTTTTTCAAGGAGCGTTATGAGTTTGTCGAGATCGCTGCTGACGACAACCTTCGACATCCTGATTGGCCCCCTATTGAGGAGCGGAGCGATGTCCTCGGGAGGGCGCTTGATCGTGCGTCCCAGAAGTTCCGTAATCTTGGGCGGCAGTACGTTCGGGTCCTCTGTGGCTGAAATCGTGAGGGAAACGTATGATGGCTCGGTTTTCATGATTCGAGAAAGTTAGACCTCATTGTATACGCGCACGCCTTTGCTCGGCAACTGTTCGGCGGGCAATCAGAATGCACCGCAGAGTGCGCCGAGAACGCAGAGAAAGGAGATAGCTTATTCGCCCTACGTCAGTCAGCGGCGCGTACTGGCTGCACACATTGCCCCGATTATTACGTATAAGAAATTGCGGTGCCTCATAGCGGAGAACGCAGAAGCAACAGAATTCTCCGCGATCTCTGCGTTCTCCGCGGTGAACTAGTACAATGTTCGCGCTTACCACAATAAACTACCAGGCCGAAAATCTCCTAAGAATTTGTCTATGCAATGAAGTGCTTTCTTGTGGCCGCGAGCGGCAAGCCCGCCAATATCAGCAGGGCTATGTTGAAGGCGACGTTGAAGTATACTCTGTGATAGATCGAAAGAGTCGTATCCAGGACAAACCATATTGCCAATCCGGTGACAATACAATTCCAGGCCCACCTTTCTTTCTGGGCAAAAGCGTAATATGCAATGAATGCCATGAAGGCGCCCCAGCCCGCGATGGTAGCGCCCCAAACTCCATAAACCCACTGCTGAAATTCCTTTGCACTTTCTCCGAGAGCGCTCGAACCCCAGAAGGCAGGATCAATCTGCCGATTGAACAAATCAAAAACGTGAGTCCCACTCAACTTTGCCATCAGTGCTCCAAAAATGGTGATTATCACACCGACAACGAACAACCACCTTTGCCAGAACAAGAAACTTGTCATTGGATCAACTCCTTTCGTTATAAACCTTCATACCTCGTCTCGCGGGACGGTGATCCTACGCGAACCACTCATGGACGCTAATTTGCGAGCATGCCTTGAACCTGCAAGATCCCCCTCACCCTTCCCTCTCCCGCCAGGGGAGAGGGTTTTCAGAACCCCCTCCCTCAATGGGAGGGGGCAGGGGGAGGGTGATAAGCAACTGAAATCACAAATTCTATTCTATTAAGTTAGCGCCTATGCGCGAACCGCTGGATTGACAGCCTGGTGAACAGTTGCCGCAGAAGGTGGCGCCCGTGCATGCCTTCAAACTCTTAAGATATTTTGCAGCTTACTCTTTATCCTGTCAGCGTGAGATCCTTGCCAGTAGATGCGGCCGCACACCGGACATTCATGAAATACTGCAACTTTGTCAAAAATCCTTTCCGGAACTCTTCCCGCCACCTTTTCTGGCGTGGCTTCGCGGACAGGGACATTGCAGATCAAACACCTGGTCAGGAAAAGATCCGGATCGGGGCAAACGCCTTCCTGCTCCAACACCTGCCTCAACTGTTCGTGGAGATCCTCGCCGGTAACGATGATCGCTTCGCTGTGCATGGCCGATCGTCTCGCAGTCACGAATAATCGTCCGGCCGACGGAGCGGAACGAGGAAAAGCAGCATCGAATCCGAGAATTCGCAGCCATTTGGCCAGGCGACCAAGCATGCCGTCGACGTCGAACGATATGGGGGGTTGATTGACCATGACCTATTCCAACAGTAGGGCAGTCCGTCGCCGCATTTTTGCGTTTCGCTGGAATTGGGCCGCTGGCGGGCGCAGCTCGCCCTACCCTGCAACATTCAATTGCATTGTTGGATGATAGGCAATCACAGCCTCAAATTCAACGAGCCTCTGTTCAGAGAAAAGGCAGCCGATTACGCTACCTTCAGTTCATGACCCACAAAATCGTTGCAATCCGCGATCAAAGCAGTACAACATGCAATTTATCGAGTCTCGCTTCATAATGGAAGGGCGCTCAACATGAAAATCAAAATCAGCATAGGCAAGCTTTCTATGGAAGCCGAACTCAACGATACTCCCACCGCGAAGAAAGTTGCGGCCTCCTTGCCGATCACATGCCCGTTCAGCACATGGGGAGACGAGATCTATTTCTCTATCCCGGTGACCTCGTCCTTGGACGAGAGCGCAAAGGAGGTCGTGGAAATCGGCGACCTCGGATACTGGCCGACAGGCAAGGCATTTTGTATTTTCTTCGGACCTACCCCGATGAGCCAACCGGGCAAAATCGTGCCCGCGTCTGCTGTGAATATCATCGGCAAGGTCTTGGGAGATCCCACGAAATTCAAAGAGGTCATGGTCGAGCGAGAAGTTACTCTGGAGAATGTTGCGTAGGACTAGTGTCAATACCTCTGAATTTCACTTCCTTGAGCGGGCTCGAGCCCTACGCAAAATACATCGCCGCGTCTGATATCCGCGGCCATCACCATTCCCAATCTTTCTCGTCGAAATTGGTCGCAGTGGGCGGATCGAGCAACTGATCGTCATCGCATTCGTGCATTCTCTTGGCCGCAGCAGCCCATCCGGACCGAAGAGTGGCAGCCGGCTCGATTACGATGGCCCCATCTTGCACTTTCAGTTCCACTTCATCGGTCAAGCCGACTTCCTCTATAAGTGGCTTGGGCAACCGGATACCGCGCGAATTGCCGATGCGCACCAACCGGGTTTTC
>CAVSPC010000063.1:0-78822 GCA_963729795.1 uncultured delta proteobacterium
GGAGCCGGGGAAGGGAGTCGAACCCTCGACCTGCTGATTACGAATCAGCTGCTCTGGCCTCTGAGCTACCCCGGCCTTTTGAAATGCGCAGAGAAGGATTCAAAAATAGAATAAACCTCAGCCGCGTGTCAATGTTTTGCTGCGCTCGTTCTGCGATCCCGCTATTCAACGAAGTTCAGAGGAACCGGGATGAAGGTTAGCACGAACAGCACGATAGCAGCCCACCCCAGAAGACGACCAGCGCGGTCCAGAGGCGTATAGGGATCGAGGGGAGGGGGGTGTCGTAACCCCAGGAAAAACGCCAAAATACCGAATATGAGCCAACCAGGCCACAACAAAATCCCCAGCGGAATCAGACACGCGAACACAACAACGGAAATGATCTGCGCGCGCCGCGGCCCGAAAAGCGCATAAATAACATGACCGCCATCAAGCTGGCCGATGGGGAGTAGATTCATCGACGTGACGAACAAGCCGAACCAGGCAGCTATTGCGGTGGGATGCAAAAGGATCGTGGCGCTGGATGTAAACTTACCGAACCTGAGCCAACATAGTAACTCCAAAATGATTGAAGAACCGAACGTGAAACCCTTGGCTTGGCCGATCTGAGGCTGCACTTTCGAGAGGTACAGGCCCACGATCAGCAGAGGAATCGCTACGAGCGCCCCCGCAACAGGTCCGGATGCCCCTACCTCTACGAGGGCCTTCCGATCCGTTATCGGGGAACGTATCTTTATGAACGCTCCAAATGTCCCCAGAGGAGGTATAGCCGGGATAAAGTACGGCGGGGTAACGTCCAGGCGATGCCGTCGGCCGGCGAGATAATGTCCGCTTTCGTGAACAAGCAGTATAGACATAAGGGGCACGGAAAATACCCAGCCGTGCAAAAAGAACGACACCCATGACTGAGAAGGTACATTGGCGTACATGCCGCCCACAGCCGTGGTCGTCAGACAGGTAAGTATGAAGAGCACTATGTTGATTATGGGCAATTTATTGCGGATTGCGGGCTCCCTTCAAAATTGTGCGGCAGCTTGAAAATTCACACTTGCTGGACTTGCCCCATTGTGCTGCGCAGGTGAATCGGTTCATTAAAGTGCGAGTCGGGTTGTGCCACGCGTAATACTTCTTCAGGCGTTGTGACACCGTTGAGCATCTTTCGAATGGCATTCTCCCATAATGTGCTGAACTTCTTCTTCTTGGCTATTTCTTTCATGGCGATTATGTCAGGAGAATCTATGATCAATTTGCTCATGTCATCATCAACGCCAACCACCTCATAAACACTCTCCCGTTTGAAATAGCCGGTATCACGGCATTGATAGCATCCCCGCCCCCTCCTGAGCAAGACCTTCTCAGGCCCCTCGAAGTTGAATCCTCTCTTGTTCAATTCCTTCAACTCAATCGAATGGTCCTGAGCACAATAGGGACATATTTTTCGTATGAGCCGCTGAGCCATCAGGCCGACGACAGTGGAAGCCAAGAGGAAACTCGGGACCTTGAGGTCCAGCATTCGATGCACAGCACTCAGTGCATCATTGGTATGAACCGTGGAAAAGACGAGGTGGCCGGTAAGCGCGGCTTGCACGGCCAGTTGGGCTGTCTCTTCGTCTCGGATCTCCCCTATCATTATGACGTCGGGGTCTTGCCGCATGACATGTCGCATGAGGGGCCCAAAGGTCATTTTCTCCTCAGGATTGTGGAGCATACTGACCGCGGGGTTCACACTAATCTGATTGAAGCGCTCAAACACCATTTCGACGGGGTCTTCGATGGTGGTTATATTTCGGTCCGCGGTGGCAAGGACCTTCATGGCAGAATAAAGAGTAGTAGTCTTGCCGGAACCGGTAGGTCCGGTAACCAGGACGATCCCGAACGGGCGGATTATTAAGCTCTGGAATGTGGTCAAATCCAGAGGAGTCAGGCCAAGCTCTTCAAGGTCCATAAAAAGTAGATCCGGGTCCTGGATTCTACATACGGTCTTTTCTCCGAACGCTGTCGGAACCGTGGAAACCCGAACTTCTATTTCACCATTACGCGTGCTCAGCTTTATTCGGCCATCCTGGGGGCGCCTCTTTTCAGCTATATCCAGCGCGGCCATCCCCTTGATGCGCGACGTGAAGGCCCCGTGTAACGGAGCTGGAATCCAGTCGACATCGTGCAATATTCCGTCTATACGCATCCTGATGACTGTCTTTGTCCGCTTGGGCTCGATATGAACATCACTGGCCCGTTGTGAAAGGGCCCGCCTAAACATCGCGTCCGCCGCGGTACGAATGTTCTTATCGGTGTGCGAGATCTCTTCAAGACTTTTGATTTCAGCGAGCCGTTCGAGGTCGGAGAGTTCCTTGAAATACTTGACATGCTTCTCAGCCGCGGCCTTGATTGAGCCTCTAAAGCCGTGGAACTCCAGGAGGATCTTCATGATGTCCGACTTTGGGGACACCACAACCTCAAGGTCTTTTCCCGCGACACGGGATACGTCTTCGAGCACCTCTCTCAAAGAAGGGTCGTAGATGGCCACACGCAGTTTGCCATTGACTTCATCTATAGGAACAAGCAGAAAACGGTCGGCAAACTTTTGCGGGAGAGTTCGGGTGACAAAATCCGGGTCCAAGTCCAGCGCTTCCAGCCTCATAAAAGGGCGGCCCAGGTGATCTGCCAGGACCTCGACAATAGTCGGCTCCTCGACTAGGCCGTGAGGACCTGATAGCTTCATCTCCGCGATAATTTCAACGGCTGTGGTCTGGTGGGCATGGGGGACTGAGGCTCGTGCTTGCTTGGCAACATCCTGGGCTAGACGATCCTTAATATAAAGCTCCGCATCCTGAAGGCGCACCAAGTTGCTGTCGTCCAGGAAGCCCTTGGAGTAGAGGATTTCACCGATCTGGTTGATATCGTTATAGAGTTGCACCAGTGTTCGTAAGATCAAGATTCTTGGATGGGGGCGCGAGTTTTGCGACTTGCGCGACGCTAACCGCCCAACGCCCGGGCTGACGCCTCTTCCCGCAGGCGCCAAATCAGAGCGTTTCACCTCGGGCGTCAAAGCCCCTCCCTTTTCTAGAAGGGGATTTAGAGGGATTTTAAAGGGGTTAGCCCAAAATCCCTCCCAACCTGCCTCTGAGAAAGGGGGATATTCCGCGTTCGGCGAACCTATTCTATCGCCTGCGACCCGTTATCCCTTATCATAATTGTTGCGATATACAGAATCAACAGTGGCTGGAGAGAGTTGGTAAGCGTTTCCTGTAGTGAGGAATTTGCTCTAAAGAAGAGGCAACGCTTACCGGAGAGATGGTTCCCTAATTATTCACTCCCGTCCACCTTTTCCCTCAGTTCCTTTCCTGTCTTGAAGAAGGGGAGCCTCTTTTCGTATACGGCTATTTTGTCCCCTGTTTTGGGATTCCTTCCGGTATAGCCCCTGTATTCCTTCACCATGAATGATCCAAAACCTCGAATCTCGATCCGGTCGCCGTCAATAAGCGCGGTGGACATGGTGTCGAAGACCAAATTGACAATTTCCTCGGACTTTCTCAGAGGAAGGTCCGCCTCTTTGGCCAGGGCCACGATAAGATCTGATTTGTTCATGGCAGATTCCTATACTCTGAGGTTCATTTGATCTTCTTTACTGCATCCTTCAATGCCTTAGACGCGCTAAAACGAGGGACTTTGGCAGCCGCTATCTTGATCTTCTGGCGGGTTTGAGGATTCACCCCAGTGCGCGCTTTTTTCTTGATAACTTTAAAGGTACCCAAGTCCGCGATCCGGATTTTTCCCTCTTTCTTCTTTAAGGAATCGTGGATCGCTCCAACAAGAGAGTTAAGTGCGGAGGCGGCCGCCTTCTTGGTGATTGCCGCTTCTTCAGCCATTTTCTGCACGAGTTCAGCTCTGGTCATTGCATTTCCTCCTGAAAAGTCAAAAGGTTCAAGATTCACTAAACGATTGCACATTGTTATCTATACTAGAGTGAATTGTCAAGACAAATTCGTATCGTCCTAAAAAATTCCTCGTGCAAGTACCGAGAATCACACATACACGACTCAGTTCAATTCCTCTTGACAAAGCCGTCAAGGCGGTTTAACCGGTTCGGACCGGTGTGAAACGGGAGGTCCGGTCCCATGAATGAGACGTTACTGCTGGAGCATTTGGAACAAATCGCTATGCGTTTGGGAGTCGAGCTGAGGTATGAAAACCTCGGAATTGGTGGTGTTAGGAGCGATGGGGGGTATTGCAGGGTTTGCGGGAAGCCGATGATCCTGATTAACAGAAAGGATTCAAGACGTAAAAAGATCCTGGTCCTGGCCAAGTCTCTCCAAAGACTCAACCTGGAAGGAATCTTCATCCCACCCGCTGTGCGAAAAATACTGGACAACCAGAATAACTGAACGATGCGGATCGCGATACCGGCCGACTACTCGGTTAGACCGGGGTGATGGGCTGGATATGCTTTGTCGGGGTACGCCCATTGATGGGGTATCCCGAATGAATGGATCCATTTTTATATTCGCGCTCAACTAACTCAATAACTACTTTTATTGTAAGAATGATACTATCCGGTACTGGCGGACAGGAAGGCGGAACTCGCACGTTGTTCATTTTTGTCCGGTAGATGGGGAATCAAAGAGTGACAGATTTGGCGAAAACGCTTTCGCTATCATTCGACAAGAGGCTGGCCGCGGCCCCGATTCTCGAACAAAAGCGTTATCGGGCGGAGCGATTGCTCGACGCGCTATCCTGGAAATCTGCGCTCGATAGCAGTTTCCCGCCTATCATCTGTTTGGTAGGGGGGACCGGAACGGGCAAAAGCACTGTGTTCAATTCTCTTGCCGGCCATAAGATAAGCGAAGTGGGGACCCGCAGACCTTCGACTCTGAAAGCAGTGATTCTAGTCAGTCAGGCTTTCGCTGCGCAGTTTGAATCAGCGCCCCTTGTGCAACGTTCAGGGGAATCATGTGCCATAGTCTTCCCCCACCAACATCCTGAACTGATGGACCTTGTTCTGGTCGATACGCCTGACTTCGACAGCGTCGAGCTTTCCAACCGAACTATTTCAGATGGTTTCTTCACTATAAGCGATATTCTGGTTTTCATCACTTCGCAGGAAAAATACGCCGATCTCACCGGTCAGGACATGCAGACCCTGGCTCATCAATGGGGGAAGGCGACCGTTTTCGTGATGAACAAAGTGGTTTCGGATACAGCGTACAATGATTTCAAGAGGCTTCTCAGCGGCGCAGGATACAAGAACGATCCAATCCGGATAGAAAGGCTCGGCACATCACCGGACCTTATTCCAGGTTTAAGGGATCGCCCCGAATTTTCGGAACTGCTTGCCAGAGCAGGGGGGAAGTCCGGAGCAACGATCCGAAATGAGGAGCTTCGCAGGCTGCATGACCGTACCTTGGCAAGCCTTGACGACTTGATTAATGCTGTTGAATTTCAGGTCCAACGGATTGCAACCGTCAATCGGGAAATCGGTCGCATTCTGGCCGAAGTTTCAAAGGGAATGGAAACCCAACTGGATGCTATTGTTTCCGATGAGGTGGAAGTCAAGATTCGGGACCGGCTTCAGCGACTCTTGCGAAAGTACGATATTCTCTTCCTGCCGCGGATGATGGTCCGCAACGCGATACGGAATCTTTTCAAGACCGTGGTAGAAGTTTTCGTCTCCGGCGGTATCGGTTCTGCGGATGGGGATAACGAAAAGGATATCCGGACCGAGGACTTCGAAGCCACTAGGGCTCTGGTCAGACTACAACCGCTGGAATGGGCGGTTTCCAAACTGAACCTGGCAATCGCGGAGGTCCTGTCTTCAAATCCTGCCTTGGAAGATCTTTGTCAGATCGCTGCTACCGACGTCCCGAGGTGGTCGGCTCAACAGATCCGATCCCATTACGACGCGGCCTTTCCGGGGATGGAACACCTGCTGGAAGCTGAGTTCAACCGATTGAGGGACGGATTGTCTCGAACCGACGAGTTCAAACTCTACGGCTCCTACACTCTATGGGCTTTTTTCCTGATCACAGCGGAAATTGTCGTGGGAGGCGGTTTTACTTTGCTTGACGCCGTACTCAATACAGTGATAGTGCCTTTCATTCCAAAATGGTTGCTCAATCTCAAAGTCCTCGACGTGCTCCGAGAGATTGGCGAACGTGTGGATCGCGAGCATAGAAATACTCTCAGAGGCATTCTTCAGGAACAGGCCGAGCTGTATACAGAGCGATTTTCCAAGTTGGTCCCGACTGAGGCAGTCTTGGAAAGATTCCGAGTACTAGAAGAAAATCTCGTCGCTCACGGCCGTGTGCCGGCTTGATGAGGATTGCAAAATCCTGTGAAAAGTGAGCCTCGAGGGGATGGAAGAGGAAGCCGGGCTACTTGCCGCCCAATACCGCGTTGGAGGAAAACAAAAAAGGAACGCCTACAGAAAATGATTGTCTTATGATCCGTTGTCGGGACTAATCCTCAAATCGGTCGCGGCAGAGCTTCGGCATGCTGAGATGGCGGCAGCGAGTCGTGAAAAGGTTCTTAGAGTTCTCCTGTTAGGAGTTGGCTCGGTATTTTGCGCCCCCATATATCCGTGTGCACCTGAATGCATGGCGTATGCGGGCACGACACGCTCTGTTTTGGCTCTACGCGGAATTTTCGATGCTGTTGCAATTTAGTGAATGTTCAACAGCTACAGCCGAATTTGACTGGTCCAGACTTCTTTTGATCGGGATGGATTTTCTTGTCGGTTGTCGGTGCGATGCGCACTTATTAAATAAAGAGTAACAGGGGAGAGAGTAATGGCGCCATTTTACAGCCTCACTTCCATCGTCGGCTGGATGCTGGCCGCGGTGTTGTTTTGCATGGTTCCCATGAATGCAAATGGAATGGAGGAAAAATTGAAGCATTTTACATTATCAAACGGCTTGAACGTTTTTATCAAAGAGGACCATGCTCGCAAAGTAGCGGCCATACAGCTCTGGGTCATGGTTGGCAGCGCTGACGAGGAACGTTCGGAATTGGGTATCAGCCATCTCATCGAGCACATGGCCTTCAAGGGGACAGAACGCCGCGGAGTTGGACAAATTGCCGCTGAAGTTGAGGCGCTCGGAGGAGAAATTAATGCTTATACCAGTTGGGATGAGACGGTTTTTCACATCACCGTGCCATCAAGCGCAACCTCCCAGGGGCTCGATATTCTGACCGATGCCGTGATGCGGCCGGTCATCGATCCGAAGGAACTGGCCAAGGAAAAACAGGTCGTCCTTGAGGAGATTCTGGAAGGGGACGAGCGACCCGAAAGGGTGGCATCGAAGGAACTCTTCATGACCGCGTACAAGAGCAGTCCATATCGCTTTCCCGTCATAGGATACAAGGAGCAAGTTGAAAAGTATGGCCGGAAGGAGATACTTGATTTTCGCAAGAAATGGTACGTACCGGACAACATGTTCTTGCTCATTGTAGGAGATGTGGACAGCGCCAAGCTTCGGGGTGAAATCGAGCATTACATGGACGATTTTAAACCTAAAGGTTTCTTCAGATCTCCCAGACCGGTGGAGCCGCCCCAAAAAGAAATCAGAAGCTCACTGATCAGAGATCACAATGCCCGGGAAACACGCCTCAATATAGCGTTTCACATACAGTCTATGAAGGGAGCTGACGTCAACGCCCTGGACCTTGCCGCAGATGTCCTCGGGTCTCGGGAAAGTTCCCGTCTTGTGAGGGTTCTCAAGAAGGAGAAAGCCCTGGTCCATTCCATATCCGCGTACTCTATCACTCCCAAGAAACCGGGCATCATGGCGATCTCCTCCACCCTTGACGCCAAAAACCTGGAAGCAGCTACCCAAGAAATAATGAAGGAACTGGACCGGCTGGCAAAGGAGCCGCCTTCCGCCGAGGAGCTGGAGCGTGCGAAAGTTCATATTGAATCTCAGCACCTGTATGCGAGAGAAACGGTCCAGGGAATGGCTCGGAGCATCGGTAGTTTTCAAGCCGACATAGGCGATGCCGGTTATGAAGCAAAGTATCTCAGCCTCAATAACGCGGTGACCCCGAAACAGTTGTCCCAGGTCGTCGGCCGGTACCTTGTGCCTCCAAACGTCACTGTTTCAGTTCTGATGCCTGACAGCGACCGTAAGGATTTTCAAATTGAGAAGCTTACAGCCATAATAAACGCTTCCAAACCTGAGACAAAAGTCGCTGTTCAAGCAGTATCAGCATCACAGGTTGTCACTCGGACACTGCCCAACGGAATTCGAGTGGTACTGCTCCCCGACGATTCCAATCCGGTTGTCTCGTTCAGGATAGCGTGTCTCGGCGGGAAACGTTTTGAGAACAAAGAAGATGAAGGAATTATGAGCTTTATCGCTCACATGCTGAATAAGGGAACGAGCAAGATGAGCGAAGTAGAGATATCCAGGAAGGTCGAAGACATGGGCGGCCGTCTCAACGGATTCTCCGGATATGACTCATTCGGCCTTTATGGGAACTTTTTCAGCCGTTACATAGATTCGGGCCTTGAGCTCCTGGCGCAGCTTTACACAGATCCGACGTTTCCTAAGGACAAACTGGAGAGAGAGCGAACCCTGATCATAAACCGGATCAAGACTGAGCCGGATAGACCGGTCCCTTACGCGATCAGAGTCTTGAATGGTACTCTTTTCCCCAACCATCCCTATGGATTCGATCTAGAGGGGACGCTGGCCACGGTCTCGGGATTCACAGTGGCCGATCTCAAGGAGACTTACCAGCGCTTCGCGGTTCCGTCCAACACTGTCATCACCGGCGCGGGTGACATGGACCCGCAAAAGGCCATGGAACGAATAAACGAACTTTTCGGGAAGATTCCGGCAAAAGCTCTCGAGCGTCCGCAGGTACCTCCTGAGGAGCCTTTGAAAAAGGCCATAGAGAATGTCATCCACATCCCCAGAGCCAAGGCACATCTGGTAATCGGCTTCAGGGGAACCACTCTGGCGGACCAAGATCGCTATGCCCTCGATGTGCTGAACAACATCTTGGCAGGGCAGGGGGGCCGCCTGTTCCTGCAACTTAGAGACAAGCAGTCCTTGGCATATACAGTGACCTCGTTTGATCGGCCCGGCGTGGATCCCGGTGTGTTCGCTTTTTATATGGCGTGCGACGCTCCTAAGGCCGATCGCGCCCTAAAGGGCCTGTTTCGGGAGATCGAGCTTATACGGAAGGCGCCCGTGAGCGACGAGGAACTCCACCGAGGGATAACTAACCTGATCGGCAATCATGAGATATCTTTGCAGAGCTCGTGGTCAAGAGCCGAAAATATCGCCTTGAACACTCTTTATGGTTTGGGATATGATTATGAAAGCAAGTACATCAAAAAGATATCGGAAGTGAATTCGGCAGATGTGCTCAGGGTCGCAAAGAAATATCTTAATCTAAAGCAGTGCGCGATCGTGAAAATTCTTCCCGCGGAGAATGAAAAGAAGGGAGAATAGACTGAAAGAAAGCTTTGTCTACGCTAATATCCTAGAACTTCAGATGCTAAAGGGGGGGGCGCATTGAGTGGAGTATCCGGTTCAGTCCGTGGCCTGAAGGCTTCGCAAAGGGCCAAGGTGGAGAAGCTTGCCCTCCGGAGAATCCCTGCCAGTCGGGTGGTGACGCAGGAGATGGCGCGCCACCTTACAGAGCTTTCCGCTGAGATTGGCCGTCAGATTGGTATCCTCGTCGATCGCAAAGGGAATGTCCAACGCGTGGTAGTGGGGGATGCTCGCTCCGTTATGATCCCTAAGGTGGACGGATGGCGGGTTGGCGCCGGGCGGCTACGAGGACTTAGGCTCATTCACACCCATCTCAAGGATGAGCCGCTCAGTCAGGAAGATTTGACCGACCTTGCCTTGCTCCGCCTCGATTTGGTGGCGTCCATTGGAGTAAATAGTCAGGGTTTGCCGACACTGATTCGCATTGCCCATCTTTTGCCGGACAATCCGCGCGGCGAAGTCTGGCAGCTACTTGACCCGGTTCCGCCGTCTTTGCTTGCCCTGGACTTCAGTGCCTTTATCAAATCTTTAGAAGACGAAATATCCAGGTCTGTCGGCGCCCGATCTGTGGCGGCTACCGAGCGTGCCTATCTGGTCGGGAGAACTACGGGCAATGAATGGGAGATCGAGGACTCTTTGGATGAGCTTAAGGAACTTGCTAGATCTTCCGGAGTCGATGTAGTCGCGACGGCTATCCAACGCCGCGACAGGGCGGATCCCCGCTTTGTCGTCGGAAAGGGAAAACTCAAGGAAATAGTGATTGATGCCCTACAGAAGGGCGCGAGCCTAATGGTCTTCGATACGGAGCTCAGTGCCGCGCAAGTAAAGGCGATCGGAGAATTCACCGAATTGAAGGTTATTGACCGCTCGCAATTGATCCTGGACATCTTTGCACAGAGAGCCAAGTCTCGTGAAGGCAAAATACAAGTAGAGCTTGCGCAGTTGAAGTACGCCCTTCCCAGGCTCGCAGAAAAGGATGATTCGCTTTCGCGTTTGACCGGCGGAATAGGAGGTCGCGGTCCTGGAGAAACCAGGCTGGAAATTGACCGTAGACGGATTCACAGCCGAATCGGATTCTTGGAAAAACAGATTCAGCAGCTTGGAAGGCGCCGTTCCCTTAGAAGGGAGCTTCGAAACAGAAGGGGCGTGCCTGTAATCTCTATTGTCGGCTATACCAATGCAGGGAAATCTACCCTTTTGAACAATCTGACGAAATCGGACATTCTTGTGGAAGACAAGCTCTTCGCCACGTTGGATCCCACCAGTAGACGACTGCGATTTCCCCGGGAAACTGAAGTAATCGTAACCGATACTGTGGGCTTCTTGCAGGACCTCCCCGAGACACTTGTAAACGCCTTCTCCGCGACACTAGATGAGCTTGCCGATGCGGACCTTCTGCTCCACGTAATAGATTGTTCCAATCATGCCTTTGAAATGCAATTGGCCGCGGTAGAGAGACTGCTGGAACAGCTTAACCTGGGTGGCGTCCCAATGATTAGAGTCTTTAACAAGGAGGACCTGATCGATCCGGTGACTTTAGGTAATATTTGTGCCAGTTATGACGGTATTGGAGTTTCTGCCATTGACACTAAGACATTTGCTCCGCTTATAAAACGGATGGAAGATGAAATACTGAGAAAACTGTCTATGCCGAGGGGTGTGACCGCGGATCGTCGTCTGGTTCCCCAACCCGGGCTTTCCTGATGACACTTGTCGAGGGAGGACCGGATCGAAAAGATTTCTTCTACGGATATTCCTTCAACATTGCGGATGGATAGGAGTGACCATGCAGAATCCGACCCGCCTTGAGCGGACACATGGTGAATGTAACGAGCGTTTTTCAGAATACATAAAACTCCTCGCAGCGATTGGAAGAAACCACGAGCTTTTCCCGAAGGATTGCCGCACTTGTGGAAAAAAGTTCGGCAGCTTCTCTGAATACGTTTGGGCCACGGCTCCTAAAGGTCACAGTCTGGAAGATTGCAGCGACGTTATGCTTAGACCGTTCACGATGATTTATCGCCACTGTCCATGCGGAAACACTCTTGTCCTAACTCTCACCCGGGAAACCTTCCCCATGCTGGACAACATGTGGGCGATGTTGCATAGCGTAGCCGCAGAAAGGCATGAACCGCTTCAGACGGTGGTTTCCCAATTCGTGCAAGAGTGTTCGGACTATATTCTGGTTCGAAACAATCAATGTGCAGGATAACCTGCTTCCAGTCTGAGATCACGATCCGCGTGAACGGCAATTCTCGCCGACAAAATACCGGTGTTCTAAAAATCTGGGCTTCAGATCGGAGTCCGGGGCGATATCTGTGAAGCAATGGGATGAAACGAGCAATCAACGATATACTTTTCGATCTGGGGAATGTGCTTGTCCCGGTTCACTGGGAAACCGCTTTCCGGAATCTGCTTCCACACCTTCCGCCTGATCGTGCAAAGCTCCTGAAAGAAGATAGGCAAGCCTTTATTGATTTGTTGCGTGAGCCTGCCACAGCACTGGAAAAAGGAGAAACAGATTCGGAGCAGTTCTACATAGCTGCTGCCGAACTGCTTGGAACTGATCTGAACCGCGAAGACTTTCTCGAGATGTGGTGCAATATCTTTAGTATAAATGAGACCATGATCTCGCTTGGAGAGTCCCTTTCCAAACGGTACGGGACATGGCTCATGTCGAACACAAGCCGTCTTCACTATGAATACATCGTCCGCAAGTTTCCCCGTGTGACTTTTTACAAGTGCGCGGCGCTCTCCTATGATCTCGGCGTTATGAAGCCCTCAGCTAACTATTATGAAAAAGCAATTGAGAAGTTCCGGATTGACCCCATCTCTGCCGTGTTTATCGACGACCTTCCGGAAAATGTTGAAGGAGCCGTGCGCTCGGGCATGATGGGCGTGGTCTTTCGCAATTCCACTCAGCTTCTCCAAGAGCTTCGAAGTCTTGGGGTGAATGTGCCTGAAAGTGAGTAGCTAAGATTGAAACTTAAAGGGTCACCAATTCAAGGATTCAGATTCAGTGCCGTTGCCGCTGGAATTAAGCGTGCAGGCACAGACCGCCTCGACATGGGCCTCATAGTGTCGGATTCACCTACCGCAGCCGCGGCCGTTACAACAACCAATCTAGTCTTTGCGGCACCGGTACAAATCACCCGACAGCGCCTTGCAAACGGTTCGGGCCAGGCCATACTTATAAATTCAGGTAACGCCAACGCCTACACCGGCGATCAGGGGCGTCAGGATGCAATAGATCTCACCAGAGATGTGGCGGAAGGGCTGGACATCGAGCCAGACCTGGTTGTTCCCATGTCTACCGGAGTCATCGGCCTACGCTTGCCTGTGGACAGAATGCGTCCGCAAATCCGGCCGCTCCTCAGGGGGCTTGACCAGGGCACGTTCATGGATGTCGCCAGAGCTATGATGACCACCGACACCCGTCCGAAGACTGTTAACCTCGAGGGCTCGTTGTCGAACGGCGCTTTCAAAATGCTGGGAATGGCCAAAGGAGCGGGGATGATAGCTCCCAACATGGCCACGTTGCTGGCCGTGATCCTCACGGATGTCGAAGTCGAAGCAAATCGCCTCAGAGAATGCCTTGTCGAAGCCAATAGTGGCACGTTCAACCGCATTACCGTTGACGGTGATACCAGCACCAACGATACGGTCATAGTGATGACAGGCGGGCACCCCGGGGCTCGAGAACTAGGCGAAGGCCAGGCTGATTGGAAGGCTTTTTCCTCGCTATTAGGCGAGGCTTGCATGAGTCTTTCTCGTCAGCTCGTGCTCGATGGGGAGGGGGCAACCAAGATGGTGGAGGTTCGCGTAGTCGGAGCCCCAGGGTCTGCCGCGGCTACTAAAGTAGCTCGAACTATCGCCGAATCTCCTCTGGTCAAGACAGCGTTTCACGGGGAAGATCCAAACTGGGGGCGAATACTTTGTAGCGCCGGACGCTCCGGAGTGGCTTTCGATCCCAACAAAGTGGACTTGTTTATCGGTAGTGTCTCCATTGTGAATCAAGGGGTCGTGGCTACCAACGACTGGGAAGCAGCCGCTCATCAAGTTATGCAGGGCCGGGAGTTCACTGTCCTCTTGGATCTCAAGGCGGGAGAAGGTGAGGCAAGCTTTCTGACAACAGACATGTCAGAGGAATACGTTACTATCAATGCCGATTATAGATCTTGATGGCAGAAACAAGTGATTGCAATTAAGCGTCGGCTCTTGCTAAAAGTCATCCCTCGCCCACGAGACGCGTTTATTCTTCCGCACAATTCGCTTCGTCCGGGTGGCTACTACCGGAACGACGATTTTCTGCCCCTGGTGAAGCCGTCTGCGAAAATTTACATCAGGGTTTAGACTGGCGAGTTGCGACTTCCGTATACCGTAGCGCTTGAGAAGCCTCGGGAGGTTGTCCCCTCTATGGACAATGTGTACTATCTGGCGCCGCGAAGGCTCAGGGGGCATTTCTTTCAGCTTGGCTGCGAGCAGTTGCCTCTTCCCAACCGGCACTCTGAGGGAGTACGATGGACCTCGTGGAGTCGCTCCCCTTATGAGGGCGGGATTCAGTTCGGCCAAGCGACTCTTGGGCACTCCGATTGCCCCGGCCAGGACTTCCAACGAATGTGACCCATCCACTGTGATCAACTCGTGTTTGGGCTCTTCTGCCTTGTCGGCAAGGCGGGCAAACCCATATTTTCCCGGATTCTTGGCAATGTGGGCTATGGCCAAAAATCTTGGATAGAATTCTCTCGTCTCCCGTTTCAGACGGTGGCTGGAGCAGATCTCGTCGTACTCGCTGGCATCTTCCTGGCAAAGAACCTTGTTCAGCTTGTTTTCTCCCGAATTGTAGGCGCTTAGTGCGAGCCGCCAACAGCCGAACATTCCGTACAGGTCCTTCAAATATAACATGGCGGCCTTGGTGGACTTTTGCGGATCCAGCCTTTCGTCCACCCAACTGTCCACACGAAGCCCGTAGCTGCGCGCTGTTGCCGGCATAAACTGCCACATACCGAGAGCATTGGCCCGTGAACGTGCTTCCGGATTCGCGCCGGATTCGAGCATAACAAGGTAGGCTATTTCACTCGGCAGGCCACTTTCTTTGGTTGCGCATTTCACAGCCGGCAGATACTCAGCCGCGTTGGCCAAATAACGCTTCATTGTGCTGCGCTGCCCATAGGCGTATTCGCGGATAAATTTACGGACCAATGAGTTTTCGTCAGTGGGGAGAGGTGGGTAGGATGCGGGCTTGGTTGGTGAGCGCTTCTTTGTCTTGTGACCTAAACAAATGATTCTCGAAAATGCATTGGCTACCGCCGGCCTGTATTGCGCATCCTGCTTGACCAAGCAATTGGTTGACCCGCAACCTGCCAGCGCAGCAACGCAGGCGATCAGAACCAGCACCGCGACCGGCGATCCCAGTGGCCGGAGCCGGTTTACATTCACAGTCCCGAGGGTTGTCTCGGGATTCACTCTCCAACCTCCAAACTATACATTGAAATCACGAAACAATTCCGTATCATGGCGTGAATCAGGATATCACAGCCAGCAGTCCTGTCAACGCGAAAAAAAGCAGGAGTTTCCTTAATGATCTGATACAAGTCAGATCTCGTTGGGCACAAGGACCGGTATCGACAATCGAATCCCGGAAGAAATGCGGATCACGGCGTTTAAGGACGAATTAAGGATTTCAACAGGCTCTAGAAATTGATCGCACCCGATAATCCCACGTCGAAAGTGTACTGGCTGAGTGTCGACGTACCGCCACTCGACGCCGAGAAAGGCTCTGGCAGGCTGAATACAGTTACGAACAAGCTACTTTGGCCGGCCAGATTTACGTCGCCATCTCCTCGGATTCTTAGCCAGCTTCCCCGTGCCCACAGCGTGCCATTGAAAAATCCGAATGTGAAATTTGATTCTAGACCTGCTTCCACGAAGAGCCCCGGGTTCCTGAAAGTGTATTCGGCTTGTTCGGAAAGATCTCGCCTGCCTAAAAACCTGGTCAATGCTAAGTACGCACCTGGATGGGTAAGATCCAAAGGAAGCCTTAAGTTAGCCCCTGCGCTCCCTATGATAACCGATCCCTTGAAGTACGGGCCCAAAATTTCGCACCCCACATACGGGATGGTGAAGAAGGTATTGAGGTCCCCCGAATAGTTCGGGAAGGTAACTCGGTGGAAGAAAGGAGGTGGAGGGCCGATTATCCCATAATAACCGGGCACGGGTTCAGGCTCCGAGAAACGGACCGAAACTCTATCGAACCTAATCCCAGCCACCAGGCCTACCCCAGGATTAATGTCGTAACTCCCACCGACCTCAAATTCCGACCATTGAAACTGTGATCCCCTCCAATGCCGAGCTTGCGGTGGAATCACCCCGACGCCGGGGCCTTCGTCTGATTGAATGCCCACCGTGCGGGGAATGTTCGCTGAAACGCTGCCGAACAAACTGAAGAAGGGTGTAATCCATGCATCGAGACGGAACGTTCCGACAGCCAAATCGGCTGACTGGATCTTTATGTCCAATGGGTACAGGTCCAGAATGCTTCCATATTCAGGAAACAGGACAAAAGGACTTAGCAATTGCGTTGCGGGAATATCCAGATTGAAGTTTAGCGCTATCTTTTTGTAGCCTACTTCCGCACTTGGCACAATTTTAATATTTCCTGCTTGAATCCAGTTCAGTCCCGGCAGGGAAGCTATACCCGAAATCCAACCTGAGCCCCCCGCACTCCCGAAAGGGAACAATCCAGATGGAGCCCGCTCAGGCAGTAAGCTTTGAGCCGAGACAGCAACAGGAAACGCGAGCAAAAACAAAAGGCCAAACGAGATAACGCAGCGTTTGGTCATAATCCATACCCCCACCAAACTGACGCTTCCAGGCCTCGAATATGCCTTGAAGCAACCCGTCAGATCATTTCTAGCAAACTTAAATTTACAAAAATGATATAGACTCCATAGCATTTTCTCGACCAGTGCTCAAGCTATGTTTCGTGAGGCCTTGCTCCAAATTCGCTGTCCAAGGGCCCGAGACCCCACCATCATGAACAAATTTCGGCATCCTGATAATATCGAGGGAAAGTCCTGGAACAGAAATAATCAAACAGAATTATCTACTTGCCAAAAGTTATGCGGAATGGTGCGGTGGACTCATAACTAAACTCTTGCACAATACGATTGCGCGCACTGGGAGTATGCCGCGTGATACATGAGTGAAAGAGTTGAGGGCTAATGAAAAAAGCGCTTGCATAGCGCGAAATGGCGCGGTTATAGAATGTCTCCTCAGTGGAGGCAGAGCGCAATGCCCGTGGTGGCTGACATCCCCGAGGAATTTGAGAGGGCTCTTGAAGCGTTTCGCCCCCATTTCGGAGCGCCCGCTTTTGAGCATTTCAAGCGCTACGTCTTGGGTCTGATCGTCTCGGAGAACCTGACCGTAGAGGGGATCAATCGGATTTTCATCCAAGCCAAGCACCCCAGTTCTCTCAACCGATTTCTCACCACGGGGATCTGGAAGCAGCAAGAGGTCAATGATACCAGAATCGATATACTCAAGATCCAGGGGGCTCTGGGGGGTAAGGGATGGTTGGCGATTGACGACACCCTCACCCATAAGACCGGCAAGCAGATCGAAGGTGTCGGCATCTATTGGGATCACAGCGAGAAGAGATACGTCCTGGCTCACAACATCGTGACTGCGGAGTTCGTCAACCCGAAAGGGGAAAGCCATCCTCTCAACTTCCGGCTGTACCTCAAAGAAGAGCAGAGCCGGGAGAAAAGGGTCCCCTTTAAGACCAAAATCGACTTGGCCCAAGAACTGGTGGAAGATGCTCTGCAACTCGGCCTTGAAATCCAGGGCGCACTCTTCGACAACTGGTTTGCCTCCAAAGATTTCATCAAGTTCCTCCAGGGCAAGGGCCTGCATTGGGTGACCAGACTCAAGCCCGACCGCAACATCAAGATCAAGGGAAGATACGTGGCAATCAGCGAGTTTGCCGGTACCCTGCCCAGGGAATCGTTTAGGAAGGTGCAAATCGGCGATCGAGTCTATCAGGTCTTTTCCAAAGCGGTGGACCTCAAGGGAGTCGGTCAGGTCAGAGTTCTGATCAGCTATGACAACGAAGAGTTTTCCGGTTCTCCTGCCTACTTCGCTACTGATCAGATCCGGTGGGAAGGAACCAGGATACTCAAGACATATTCCAAGCGGTGGAACATAGAGACGTTTTTCAGGGATTCCAAGCAGAATCTCGGCCTTGAGGACTACCAGCTCAGAGATCTTTGGGGTATCAAGCGTCATTGGTATCTGATCTTCCTGGCCTACAGTCTCCAGGTGTCCGGCCTGTTCGGAATTGACCCAAAACCTCGTTATGAGTCTCCTACGCTGGGAGATCTCATCACCAGAACCACCAGAAACGTTTTCAGCGGGCTTGTCGGATGGATCACTCTCCAGTTGAATCGTGGCCGATCTCAAGAAGATATTTGCCGCATCGCCTACGGATTCTGACGACGAAGAGGCCGATCCCATGCTCGAAAGCTCACAGGATTACTGTTTCTTGTTCTCTCTATTGTGCAAGACTTTAGTCATAAGACAGACGCAAGCAGCTTATTGCGGCTCATGCGGAACTCAATAGCTCAATAGAACCGTCACCCCGGCTAAGGCCGGGGTCCATCCCGCGAAGTTGCGGGACTGGATTCCGGCTTACTCCGGAATCACGGACATGGACCTTTGCCGAGTGAATAATGCCCCTAATCAAATATCCATTTGGTTATATTATCAATGGAGATGGCACTAGGAGAGGGACTGGTCAGATTTGGTCACGGAAAAGTGAGTTGCAACGCTGAATCGGTCGCTTGTATCTTTCCTCCTATGGAAGTCAGGACAGCGCTGGCCGTGGCCAACCCAGTGTGACTTTGGGCATCCATGACACTCATATCTGCCGGCAGCTCTCCGGAATCCCAGAGGATCTGAGTTGCGCAACTGCCGTTGAGGTCACCAAATTTGACCGTCAGAGCCTTCTTGTATGGCAGACCGCGCTGGTCGTGCCACACCCCGATTGCCGCAACTGCGTCTCTGGCGAAGGCCAGTCCCTGCACCATGATCCCCTCAATGAGGTTGGGATTGTTTCTGATGGGGGGAACTGCATCATCGCACTCACACACAAGTTCAATGCCTCGGCTTATGAATTGCTGCCCCATCAATCCTTTTATCTTCTCGAAGATCCCTCGGATGCCTGCTTCTTCGAAACCTGAGAAATTGGCACCGCTGAAGGTTCGGAGTTTTTCCACGATCTTGCTGGCCTTTTGCACTTGAGATGTCACAATGTTCAATCGATGTACGATAAATTCCTTTTCATCTTCCGTCAGCGCACTACGTTCCACTTTGAGCTGTACAACTTGGGATGCAATCATGATGGCATTCAGGGGTTGCGCAATCTCATGAGCGAAGCCCCCAAAGACCTCTCCCAGTGAAGCCAAACGCAGCAGATCCTCTTGAGGCAGACAACATTCTATTTCCATCAATCCTCCGTAGAACGGCACCTTGTGGCTGACGTGACAATGGCGGAAATTAGCGACGCTGTCCAGAATATTTATATGGAAGACGATTGCAAGTTCTTCTCAACAGAGTGGAACTCGGCCAACATTACAGCAGGCCCCGAGGCCCGCTTTTCGTAGACCGAGAAGAGCCGACGGCATGAAACGAAAGCAGCGGAAAAGCCAGAGAGGAAGTAAGATCCGAAAAAGTAACGACCCAAGCGGTTGTCATGGTCCCGAAAGTGGGTCGTGAGGATTTCGAAATCTCCTCCCCTCTTGAAAATGAATGGAGGCCGCCTCACGGGGCTGAGGGGCTATCTCTTGTCTTTTCGAAAGATGTTGCGGAACTGAGTTCTTTTTTTTACCGAGCGAATTCTACGGCCCTGGCTTCGCGTATTACCACTATCTTTATCTGGCCCGGATACGAGAGTTCTTTTTCAATCTTCTTTCGTATGTCGTGGGCCAACAGGGTAAGTCCTTCATCGCCGATATTGGAATTCTCTACTATGATACGAATTTCTCGACCTGCCTGTATGGCAAACGACTTGCTTACGCCCTTGAACGAATCGGCTATTCTTTCAAGGTCCTCGAGGCGTTTGACGTAGTTTTCCAACATCTCACGCCTTGCTCCGGGTCTGGCCGCCGACAACGTGTCAGCCGCCTGGACCAGCACTGCCAGCGTGCTAGTGGGGTCCTCATCACCGTGGTGAGCCGCAATGGCATTGACGATCAGGGGGGATTCGCCATGGCGACGTGCTATGTCCGCACCTATGATGGCGTGCGCCCCCTCCACCTCGTGGTCGATGGCCTTGCCTATGTCATGAAGGAGACCGGCGCGTTTTGCTTTCTTAGGACTCAGCCCAAGTTCCGCTGCCATGATCCCGCATAGGAACGCAACTTCAATCGAATGCTGATAAACGTTCTGAGCGAAGGATGTCCTGTACTTGAGTTTGCCCACCAGCTTTATCAATTCCGCATTAATGCCGTGAACACCCACATCGAAACTGGCTTGCTCTCCCGCCTCGATGATTGTCTCCTCCATCTCCTGAGTGACTTTTTTTACTACTTCCTCGATTCGAGCCGGGTGGATTCTGCCGTCGGTGATGAGTCTCTCGAGGGCTATTCTCGCCACTTCCCGCCGGATGGAGTTGTAACCGGAAAGTATAACGGCCTCAGGAGTGTCGTCAATTATGAGATCTATTCCCGTGGCGGCTTCTATTGCTCGAATGTTGCGGCCTTCCCGTCCGATAATTCGCCCTTTCATTTCCTCGTTGGGGAGGTTCACCACGGAAACGGTTCGTTCTGCCACATAATCCGCTGCATATCGGCCTACTGCCGTAGAGATGATTTCCTTGGCTTTTTTGTCGGCCTGAGTGAGAGTTTCCTCCTCTATTTGCCTTATGATTTTCCCGCTTTCGATTCGAGTCTCATCGCTGACCTTTTGTAGAAGCATTTCCCTGGCTTCAAGGGCTGACAGGCCGGCCACCTGTTCTAACTTTTCCAGTTGTTTCTTTACGAGCTTGTCCGCCTCGAACTCTTTTTCTTTTGCTCTCTTGTGCCCCGCATCTATGTCCTTTTCGTGTTTTACTAATGCGATTTCTTTAGATTCGAGTTGTGAGGTCTTTCGTTCGAGGTTCTCTTCCTTCTTCAGAAGGCGCGATTCCCGGACCGAGAGTTCAGCGCGTCGCTCTTTTATTTCGTGCTCAAGATCCGCTCGGGATTGGAACAGTTTATCTTTGGCCTGAAGAAGGGCCTCTTTCTTGACGGTTTCAGCCTCTTTCTTTGCGGATTTGATGATTTCATCCGCTTCAGATTTGGCTGAGTTGCCCCGGCTGTTGTCGAGGATTCTTGCCACGGCGTATCCGGCCGCGCCCCCCACAATTATAGCGACAAGGGCAGGAAGGAAGGAAATCAATTCCACAGCCCACTCCATTGTATGAATTTGACGGGATGCTTACGAGGACAGAGCGGGGAGGATTTCGAGTCTTCAAAGAATGGGTTAAGGGTAAGAAGTATAAACTGCGTGCCGATTACCCAAAGAAAGACGTATATATATACTCCGCCGAATGGCCATCCAGGGGCTGCCGCCCGCATCCCGGTTGTAAGGCGAAAAGGAACGAGTGATCAGGCAATTGGAAGAAATCCCCCGCGAGCAGCCGTGCGGACAGAACTTTTGAACCTGGTTACCCAGGTGGGACCCTAACGACTGCTTCAGGCTTCCTGCTTCATGGCAGGCATGCTCACCACAGCCGGGGGCGGTTCCCATTTTTTGAGTGTTGGCTCAAAAAATTGCCGTCCATCACGCACTGCGCAGGGGAGTGCCTCAACTTCAAACGACCCGATCGATGGCTTTTAAAAGCCTGTCGGTCTTTTCCTCCAGTTCTCTTATGGTCTGCTCCTTAGCCTGCTTGTACTGGAACATCTCGTCTGCGATGTTCACCAGTGTCAAAATCGCCAAGTCCAGTGTCGATATCACCGAAGCATGGCGCTGGATTTCATCTGCTCTCTCCTTGATGAAATCCGCGAGCGTTTGAATGTATTTCTTGTTTCCGTGTCCTCGTATGCTGTACTCGCGACCGAACAATCGTACCTTTACGGCTTCGGTCAGTTCCTCCGACTTGTTCCCGTAATCCAAAGCATCCCCTGCCCATTGTTCTTTCAGGTGAATGCCTCCAGCTTCTCTATGATTCTGTCCAGTTTGCCTTTGGCCGATTTGTGATCCTTTTGGATTTTCTTTAGAGTACGATCCAATTCGCCAATTCGTTTGTCCCTCTTTTCCAGTTCCCTGCTAAACCGTTCCTGTTCTTTTTTGGACAGATCGTTTTGCTCTATCAAATGCATGATCTTCTCTTCGAGAAGAGCAAGCTTATCGGCATTCATAGGGGATCTCCAAGATATTTTTTGAGAACCGCTTTAATTATATTTCTTTAGGAAGAGGTGTCAAGAAGTATCTTGAACAGGCACCATGCCTATTACAAGCTACAAGTCTTTAATTTCAGGTTAGATTAGGCCGGTTTTTGACATACAAAAAAAGCCGCGAGAAAAGTCTTGGACGAGGCGTCGGGGCGCAAAATTGGCTCCATAACAAGTCGTTGATGAGTCGATTCACCCGTAAGACCACGGATGCTATTTCAAGATTCAGGTTCTTCTCGCTGAAAGCCTGGGGAATCGATCAGCTTTTGAATTTTCCTGTGAAATGTGTTTCGGCTCATACCGAGCCACTTCGCAGCTTGCAGTTTGTTGCCGCGGCTTCGTTCAAGCACCTTGATGATTAGACGCTTCTCTACCTCTCCCATTATGAGAGGATGAATTCCTTTCACGTCGTTGTCCACGAGGTACTCTACCAACATATCAATGGAGTCAGCAATGTTGGTCTTGAGTACCGCTTTCGCCTTGCCGGGTTTTCGGGGACTCTCGCGCAATTCCGGGTCCGAGATCTTATCGCTTTTTTCCGTTGTCATGATATTGCGACTTTCCCAAAGAACTGCTCCGTGAGATGCATGAGTGCGTCCCGATCGTCCAGGGTGAAGACCGTGCGCCGGAACTCGCTCCCTTGGTCAAACCCTTTCGAGTACCATGCCAAATGTTTTTGCATTAGGCGAAGAGCAGTGCGGTTATCCCACCACTCCAGCATGTATCCGAAGTGTTCTCGGATCACATCAAGAAAAGTCAATATTCCTCCAGGAATTCCGGTACGGCCGGAGGCTTGTTCCATGATCCGGCCAGGCAGCCACGGCCTTCCGACGGCCCCTCTTCCTATCATCACTCCGTCGCATCCTGTGCGGGTTGCCATATCCACCGCGTCGTCCACCTCTAGGATTCCGCCGTTGCCGATTACAGGTATCCCCACCGTCCGTTTGACCTCTTCCAATACTTCCAGAGACGGGGGGCCGGAATGGGCCCTGGATTTACTTCGAGAATGAACGATCAGCGCATTCGCACCCTCAGCCTCGATCACGCGTGCGACCTCCGCGGCATTTGGGTTCGATTCGTCCCACCCCGACCTCATCTTTACGGTAAGGGGCACGCTAAGCGCTTGTCGCATCGCAGCCACAATCCGACCTGCAAGCCCGATATTTCTCATCAAGGCGGCGCCGGCCCCTCGATTTACGACCTTCCTTACGGGACAGCCCATATTCACATCTATTGCCGCCGCCCCTTCGTCCTGGAGGCGTCTGGCTGCTTCAGCCATTACAGCGGGATCAGTCCCGGCGATCTGGAAAATAGTAGGAACCTCGCTGCCACGAATCTGTATGGTACGCATTGTGTCTGAAGTTCTCGCTACACTATCCGCGCTGATCATTTCAGTCCAGACAGCCGACACCCCGAACTTCTGAACTATCTTCCGGAAGGAAGGGTCGGTTATCCCGACCATCGGAGCTAGAAAAACATTTCCTACCAGCTCAAGATTTCCGATCTTCATCAGACGCCCCCGGCCCCTGCCCCCTCCTCAGGGGAAAAATCTTTTGCTTGGCCCTGGAAACCGCCAGGCTTCTCGCAGGCACGTCGCGAGTTATAGTGCTGCCCGCGCCCACGATACTGCCTTCGCCTATCTCCACGGGGGCGATGAATTGGACATCCGAACCTATGAAGCATCTATCGCCGATAGTGGTGGGATGCTTCTTCTTGCCATCATAGTTGCAGGTAATGGTTCCGCATCCGATATTTACATCTGCCCCGATTAGGCTATCGCCGAGATAGGTGAGGTGAGCGGCTTTTGAGCCATTGCCCAGCGTGGTCTTCTTGACTTCCACGAAATTGCCGATCCTTGCATTCTTTCCTATTTTGGCATCCGGTCTGAGATTCGCCATTGGCCCCACAGCAGTGCCGGTCTCTACCAAAGCCCTATCGAGTCGAGAACCCTGCAAAATTCTCACACCGTCTCCCAGTATACTGTCCATAATATATACGCCGGATTCTATGACGCAATTCTGTCCAATCTCGGTGCGGCCCGAGATCGTCACACAGGGATGAATGACAGTGTCCGCCCCGACTCTAACTTGCGAGTCGATATAAACCGAAGAGGGATCAAGTAGCGTGACCCCTGAACCCATCATATCTTCACGGAGACGATTCCACACCATTGCCGAAACGCGGGCCAAGTCAGCGCGCGTATTGATTCCGGTCGCTTCCTTGGCGTTTGCAAGCACAAAAGCATGAACTGGTATCGCTTGTTTTGTGGCTTCCTTCACGATGTCGGTCAGATAGTACTCGCCCTGAGAATTGTCGGCGCCTATCTTATCTACCAGTGAATAGAGGAGTTCGGCGTTTGCCAGGTACACGCCCGTGTTGATCTCCCTCACGGCCTTTTCCGCTTCATCTGCATCTCTGTCTTCAACAATACCCGCCACTTGCCCTTGATCAGTCCTCATGATCCTTCCGTATCCAGCCACGATCTCGGGAAACGTAGTCATCACTGTCAGTTTGCTGCTATTTTCCCTGTGGAAGCGGACAAATTCCTCTATGGTTCTCGACTGAACAAGTGGGATGTCTCCGCACAGGATCAGGACATCGCCGGAAAATCCCTTGAACAAGTCTCTAGCGGATGCCACCGCATGGCCTGTGCCAAGTTGAGGTTCCTGCAGGGCAAACTCGATCCCCGGGACCCCGGCTATCTTACACACTTCTACGGATTCGTGACCGACAACTATTACGATCTTTTGCAATCCGCACGAAAGAACCGCGTCTATAACATAAGAGATCATCGGGCGGCCTGCCACCGGATGCAGAACCTTACACACCCCGGATTTCATGCGCGTGCCTTTACCGGCCGCCAATATCAGAGCAGCAATCTCTTTCATAATCACGCAGAAGTCGCACCGATTAAATTGAACGTGGCAAACTTATCCCTTTGTTAGAGTGCTGTCAAGCTGCCTTTGGCCCATAGAAGAAGCCTTCACTTTGCTGCTGACCCAGAAGGATCGTTGATAGACCGCGCACTAGATCCGGCCGTTAGGTATTAGGGCACTTGTTCTCTGTAGGTCAAAAGGCTACACTCGCAACGTATGCCGTCAGTCACGAGTGGCAAAAGATTGTCATTGCGAGTCCCACGTCTCGCGGGATTTTACTCCTCGCAATGACAGGGTGCCATCAACTTCCCCTCGTAACTGAATACTTCCCTCGCAACGTTTTTCAAAGTGTCTGCGGGAGGGCTGGGATGGTGAAATCGAACCGAACCTTCAAATTGGCCGCATTGGGTTCCGCTTCGGCTAACGATACGTCCCCAGGCTGGGAGAAGGCGGTGAGGATCGGTAAGGCTGTCGGAGCCCGGGGCGAAGTCCTTTTGACCGGAGCATGTCCGGGATTTCCTTATGCGGCTACGCTTGGGGCCAACTCCGCGGGCGGACTGACCGTGGGAATTTCTCCCGCCATGAACCGGGATGACCACGCAACTATTTACTCTTACCCATTGGAGAGCCGGATCACCCTTTTCACCGGTATGGGCGCCAAAGGACGGAATGTCATCCTTATAAGGAGCGCGGATGCCTGCGTATTTGTCGGTGGCGGAATGGGAACTCTCAATGAGTTCACCATTGCATGTGCCGATTTGGGGCCAAATTGCGCGATCGGTATTCTCACCGAGACGGGCGGCTTTTCGGATGAGTTCCTCCGGCTGGTCGACCTTTCTGGAAAATCTCCTCGCGCTTCCCTATTTGCGGAGTCCGATCCGGAGATGCTGGTGGAGAAGCTTTTGAGGCATATTGCCAGGCAATAATTGTTCCGACAAGCTTCCGAGCGCATGAGACAAAAAACCTGAGTTTTCAATGACATGGCCGCGAATAAGCCTTGACCAGTGTCGAGAAGTGTGCTAGTACTTAAATTCCGCATCCGATCAAGATTTTGCTACTTTTTGCTGACAGAACTGGGGTCCCGCATGAAAACCTTGAGGTCTATCTCAATGCCGCGTGCGTTTATCGGCAAGGCTCTTGATATAGAGTATGAAACCTTCAATCAAAAGATCGGCGGTGCAAACTTGATGTCACAGCTTACGCGACCCATTAACCCGGAACGTGCAATGTCAGGTCCGGCGCCGCGCACCACGCACAATGTTTCTGTGTCGGATCTCCACGCCGCGTCGCGCCTAATAACAGCGGTAACAATCATTCTATTTGCCGCTGTCCCTATTCTCTGGAACCCTGTGAAGGCGTTTGCCCAATATCCGCAAGGCCTGACAGAGGCGCTTGATAATCAGAAGGCAGGTAGGCTCAAAGAAGCTATCGAAATCTACACTGAAGTTATTGCCAAGAACCCGCGCTCAGCGGAGGCTTATAACTGGCGCGGAATGGCATACGAGGATCTGGGCCAACTGGACAAAGCGTTGGCGGATTTCAACAAAGCCATAGCGATTGCGGGCGACTATGCGGACGCCTACAACAATCGGGGTGAGATTTATCGCATGAAAAACATGATCCCCCAGGCAACAGCCGACTACCGTAGGGCGACTCAGTTGGACAAGAACTTTGCTGAAGCCTACTACAACCTGGGGCTGATGTATGAGACTCAAAAACATGGAGAACGGGCGATAGCGGAGTATGAGAATTATCTGAAATACAAGCCTGACGCCGCTGACAAACAGCAGGTTCTGGAAAAAATCCAGGCCCTGAAGAAAGCTGCAGCGGCTCAGCGGCCTCACCCGCATACTGCCGGTGAGAGACCCGGACTCAAGCCCGCGGCCGAAAGACCGTTACCCGGAAAGTCTACAGCCCCGAGTGCGGTGCCCGGAAAGCCGGCCGTAGAGAAACCAGGACTGCCAAAGCAGGCTATGTCAGTAAAGCCGGTCACACCCGCAAAACCGGTTACACCTGCGAAGCCGGCCATGCCCGTGAAACCTCACACCCCATCAGGCATCGATCTCGGCATACCTGGCCTCCCCCAGATCCCGACGAATCCCGAGGCGTTGCTTGCCGCAGCTCACTGGAGCCTGATAGATGCCATAATTTCCCTAGCGGTGTACCTTTTCTTCTCCATAATGTTCTTTCTTATTGCCGTCAAATCGAATACCAGCTTGCCCTGGTTGGCATTTATTCCAGTTGTTCAAGTGATAATCCTCCCCCTGATGATAGCGCGAAAGCCAATCTGGTGGCTGCTATTGTTATTCCTGCCTCTGGTCGCCGTGCCTCTTGCAGCGCTTGAGGCGATAGTCCCCACCGGAGGAATGCTTACTGGGGTCGTAGTCTTGGTTGCCTCTCTTGTGGCTGTAATCGCTTGGCTGTACGTCAACGTGGGAATAGCAACGGCAAGAGAAAAGTCGGCAATCTGGGGCGTGCTACTCTTCATTCCTTGTACCTCGCCGATTGCCCTTGCGTACCTGGGGCTTTCGAAATAGCTCCGTAACCTTATGAAGGACCCCGGCCTTCAGCCTGAATATTTCGTCCGCGACAGGGTTGTCCGGTCGGTGCTTCTGATGACCAAAGGTAGGGGCGCGTTTGAAACCCGCCCCTACAGAGAATGCGACATCCGAGCCGGTAACACAGGAATGACAGGCACGGAGGCCGGTCCCACCGTCGAATGCTCCGCCGACCTCGAGGATTCGATCCGGTTTCGTTCGCCCACGCTTCGTCTGACTGTCACCTTGCAGCCGCCGAAGCGAGACCTTTCAGAATTCAACCAGTTGTCAGCGAAGCTTTTTAATTGCACTGCCAGCCCACTGCTGGTTGGAGTCAAGCTTATTCACGGCTCCGAAACCGGCGGATTCGGGACTTCGGATGTGTCGTTATCCGGCGGCCGCGAACAACTCCTCCCCGGCGTATGGGCTGACTTGCGGTTCCCTGTGGAGAGCTTCGGGACTTACGGCACACCACCCCATTGGAAAGATATTCGCGAGATTGAGCTTAGCTTCTCCCATGAACGGAACCGTGAGGGGGGGGAGCAGATCGAACTGGAAATGAAATCGATGACCGGGGAACTTCTAGAAATTCCCGACGGGCCTCGGCTGACTCTAGAGGGGCTGGCCCATGTTTTGAACTCGGATCTGCGGGGTGGTGCGCAATTGCTGGAGGGACAACGGGGTGCAGCTGGGGGCGCCCGAGAGATTTGGTCTCCAGGTCCTCCCTATGTGGCAGACGATTCCGGGCTTTTTATCCCGCCCCCGTATCAGTACCCGCGAGAATCTGCCGATGAAATCCTTCGCGGAAGAATTATGGGGCGTGCGCTTGGCTACCCGTTCGCTTGGGGAACCTGTCCGTCTGGCGTCCTGGAGTGGTGTCATTTCCTTAATCGTCACCATTTCATGAGACAACTGCTCATCGCCTTCGTTGAGACAAGGGATGAACGGTACGTTCGAGAGTTGGACAGGCTCATATCAAGTTGGATCGATTCCAACCCTGTGCCCGTCGGTTCCAACGGAGGCGCGGGGCCTTCCTGGGAAACGCTCTCTGTTGCATGGCGGCTCAGGGAATGGCTTTGGGTGGCAGGGATAGCATGGTCGGCCGAGGGATTCCGGGAGTCCGCAAAATTAGAAATGCTGCGCTCGATATGGGAACACGCACGTAGCCTTATGGATCACAGAGGCCACCCCAACAACTGGATCGTCGTGGAATCTTCCTCCCTGGCACTCGCGGGAATCTGTTTTCCCGAATTCCGGGAAGCCGGCCTTTGGGCGCAAACAGGCATGGAGAGGCTCGAAACGGAATTCCATAGACAGTTCTTCGAGGACGGCGTGCACTTCGAGATCTCGCCCCTGTATCACGCGATTTGTTTGCACGCGATGCTTGAGGTCAAGCAGGCTGCCGCGGCAAGAGGAATGCCGCTCCCCGCAATATTCAGTAGACCGCTTGAAAGGTGTTTTGACTATCTCGCGGCCCTGCGCCGCCCCGACTTCACCTGGCCGTCCCTGAACGATGCCGGCTCCGTGTCTTCAGATTACACGGATTTAATGCGAACAGCCGGAGAAGTATTTCAGCGCGAAGATTTCAAGTGGATCGGGTCACGAGGGGCTAGGGGAACACCTCCGCCTGGTAGACTCCGTGTCTTTCCGGATGCGGGAATCGCTGCATTTCGGTCGGACCATCACCCGGACGCGAATTTTTTGGTGTTCCGGGCCGGACCGCCAGGCGCGGCCCACGTGCACGGGGATGCGCTGTCCATTGATGTAACGGCTCTTGGTGTTCCGCGGCTAGTCGATCCGGGAATCACTACCTACGCGCCGGATAAATTGACGCAGTACTATCGCTCATCCGCGGCGCACAATGTCATCCTGATTGATAATTGCGGGCCGGACCGCTCCACTTTGAGGTTCCGGGAAAAGGTTCGGGGGGCAGGACCTGACTTTTCTAGCTGGAGCGATGAATCTCTGGACGTAGTCACAGGAGTCTGCCGCGGGCCGTGGGAAGGGGTTAGAGATAAGTACGTTCTCACCCGTACCGTAGTGTTCGTCAAACCGGATTACTGGATTGTTAGAGACGTGATTGAGGGCTCGGGAGAGCACGAGATATCAGCCTGCTGGCAATTCTATCCGGGCCGGGTAGAAGTGGATATAAAGACGCTCGCAGCACGATGCGTAGATGCACGCGGCCCCGGATTCGAGCTGATGCCTTTGCTGGCCGCCAGCAGAGCCGACATCGAAATCTCGACAGGATTGTTGAGCCCGCCCCGAGGATGGGTGTCCCTGAACGGTTCGGATGTTCCCGCAACGAGCTGTATTTATCGGATGAAGACCTTTTTGCCGATCACGCTGATCTGGCTTCTACTGCCTTTTGACAAGGGTTCTGTTTCAGGGATTCAGGCAATCCGCCGGGACACGGATCTGGGAGAAGTGATTCTGGAAATTCAGTTCCAGGAAGGACGGAGCGACTTAATTAGGCTGGGAAAGGAAAGGGTTGAGGCTAAAGTCTTTTCGCCGAAGAGATTGTGATGACGAAAACCAATATTAGCGCTTGTCCTTGACTCATTTATGTCGATGTTAAGCAGCATAGGCCAAGCAGGCCCGAATGTCGTCGCGAGTGACAGCCGGGTATGCAGCCAAAATGTCCTCAACGCGGTCGCCACTCGCCAGGTAATTTAGTATGAGCCACACCATGATTCGCGTCCCTTTGACACAAGGCTGACCGTGGCACACGTTAGGATCTACGCTTATTCTTTCCAAGAGCGGAGACATGTCGATCCTCCAAACTACACTTTTGTGACTTCCCGGTCAGGTGATAGTTCCTATAAGTTTAGAAGAGCACCCGTAAGCATGTTTTCGGAAGCTTCCCAGCATCGGTTGCAGCCCTCACATTTTGTGGAGAGAAGGACCGACCAGCATAACCACAAGCACAATCCCTCCCAACACCAGGCCGCAACAGACCAGTGACGGCAATATGAAGGCCAAGACCGATCTCCCGGTGCTTATGCCGTGTACCTCTCGGAGGCCGACAACCGTGATGTATATTTTCCATATCAGCCCGATAACACCACCAATGATCGGCAGTACGGCGAACAAATCGGTCGCCTGAGAATAGCAAACCACCCTGAACGTGGCCTCGAAGTCTTCCTTGGCGCCACCGACTAAGAATAACGAAACGTGGAGTAAAATGGCCGACACAACAATGCCCATGAATACGAGAAGAGGTACTAGGAAGCCCACAGCAACTGCCTTGCCTTTTGACAAAACAATCACGGATGTTATTGAGTGCCCCAGAGCTAGGGACCACGTGTAAGCAATCATGGTGCCCACAGTTCCCACAATGAGAGCGTAAAGCAGCGGATTCAGAAGCCCGCCCTCATGAGGTAGTCGCGCAAAGAAGTCGTTAGGTGAAAAGAGACTCTGCTTGATTGTTTGAGTGATCCCCTGCAAGAAGCCGAGATGCTCCTGATCCTCCCAGGGGCAATATTCGTCTCGTCGCACGAAGACAACTTCAGGTGGTTGAGGCGGAGGGACGCCTTCTTTGGAATTTCCCGCGGAGGGCTTTTCCTCGTTGGAATTTTGGGGAGACTCTAGAGGTGCTCCGCACCAGGAGCAGAACTTTTGCCCCTCCACAGGGACAAAATCTCGACCACACTTAGGGCAGTTCACAACACCCTCCTTGCCCGATTTCACTCATACGGGCCAATGAATGACAAGCATATCAAAGCATGTGATCGGATATCCAATCCCGATTGGCCACATCTGCAACCCTGATGCGACGCTGGCTGCGATCGCTGTATTGCAAGCATATCCACTCCCCCCGAGACGATTCTTTGGCGTATCTGCGGATAACACTGCCGATGAGGGTTTCCTCGTGGGGATCGGGACGTCCCACCGCAAGGACCAGCGGGCCGGGAAAATCTTCCGGAGAGAACAGAGAACCGCCAGCAGCCAACCTTTCAATGCGTTGGTTTTCCGGTTCGTTCCGGCCGATGACTATCTTCAATCCTGGTCTTACTCTGAGATGCCGACCCACGTGCAACAACTCAAGGTCGGCGGGTGACACTTCATCTGTATGGGCCAACAGGTCTCGAACGCGATTGGAAAAGCCCTTGTCCGTCAACAGGCACCCGCCGGCAGGTGGCGAGTAGCCGGATAGGCCCAGCTCGGCAGCCATTCGTAGCTGAGTCTTTCGCCCTCGCCCCGCGACGTCCAGGAGTTGCTCCCGGTCTATGACCCCAGTCTCTTCGGCTCTCGTTGGGGGGAGGTGTTTGCCGGAAAGCGGCCTGAGCACAAATCCGTCGCAACCGGACTGCTTATCTATCAGTCGTATCGCATGTCTTCGCTGGGACATTGGTCTTTGGCCTACGACTTCGCCGGTAACGATGAAAGAGGCCCCTATTTCCTGCGCGAATTCCTTTGCCTTAACAAAGGTGTAAATGCGGCAGTCTATACATGGGTTTAGATTCTTCCCGTGACCGTATCGGGGATTGCGAATGAGGTCCAGGAAATCTTTCCCCTTGGGGAACAGTCTCACAGGGACATCCAACTGGCGGGCCACCTCGCGGACCGGAGAATCCTTGACTCCAGCGTCCAGCGGGGAAAAGAAAGAAGTGAAATGGACTGCGACCACATCTATCCCCTGGAGTTTTACCAGGTAAATGGCCAGAGCGGAATCCAGACCGCCGGACAGCAGTGCAACAGCCTTCCTGCCGGATGGTGATTCTGTAAGCCCCGGACTAAAAGACGTCGGCTGAGAAGACATAAATCTCCGTCCCCTTGTCTTTCCATGCGTCCATCGGCAAGCCTGCCTTCCGGCAAGTCTCCTGCAGGAATGTGACTCGGTCCCAGTTCCGCTCGGATGCCACCTGTGGGAGAAGCAGGCCCGACAACATACCTTTCTTTATCATAATGCCGTGTTTCCCAACTTGGATCTCTTCCGGATCGCTAATCTGAATCAGGGGGGTAAGCGCGGAGATCTCCAGATCCAGGTACGGCAGTTCATCCGGGCTTACAGGACGAAAACGCGGATCACGACAAGCCGCGGCCTGCGCCATTTCGGCAACATTCTTGTAGAGAGGATCGTCGGCATCGAGCGATCCTATACATCCCCTCAGCATTCCTTGCTTGTAGATGCACACGAAGGCTCCACATCCTTCTTTGAGCTTTTCGGTAGAGGGCCTAAATGAGGGCACCGCCTGTCCGCGGCTCTTCGCCTCAATCACAGTCCGGGCGATTCGGCGAAGCTCCTGCTTCTCGTCGTCTGTCAGACCCAGATCTACGCCAACTCTTGCTTTTTCTGACGACATCCTCCTCTCCTTCCTGTTGATAGGCGAACATGTTGTAATTCGACACCCCACGTGTCAGGGAAACGTGGGAAGCGCTGTTAGTCCTGCCGTCTCATCAAGCCCCATCATGAGGTTCATGTTCTGGACCGCGGCACCGGATGCTCCTTTGACCAAATTGTCCAACGCGGACATCGCGACAACCCACCCGGTTCGTTCGTCGAGTTCCACGGACAGGTGACACTGGTTGGAGCCCCGAACCAGAGCTGTGTCTGGAAAGGTCCCTTTGGGCAGGACCCTGATGAACGGCTCTGACCGGTAGTAATCCCGATATGCTTCGCGAATGGTATTCTCGGAAATATCGGCTTTCAGAGGCAGGTAAATGGTGCTCACCATGCCTCGTGCAACAGGAATCAGGTGCGGGGTGAATCTCACTTTTATCGGTCTACCCGCCAATTTAGATAGCTCCTGTTCCATTTCGGGGATATGCCGGTGCCCGATGACGCTGTAGGGTTTGAAGCCTTCGCCCACCTCGCAGAAGCTGGTGCCGAGCTTGGCTGCACGGCCCGCTCCGGAAATACCGGACTTAGAGTCTACCACCGGGCAACTGGTATCTACCTCACTAAGCCCGATGAGGGGTGCAATCCCCAAAATCGCGGTTGTGGGATAGCATCCCGGATTAGCAACAAGGGAAGTTTTTCGTATGCTGTCTCGATGAATTTCGGGGAGACCGTATACTGCTTTGTCAAGAAGTGCGGCCGCTTTGTGAGGTCCGTACCACTTTTCGTAAGTTTCCAAGTTATTGAGGCGAACGTCAGCGGACAGGTCCACCACCTTGAGGCCCGCATCCAGGAGAGGCTGGATCAGGCCCGCGGATTCTCCGTGTGGAAGAGCAAGAAATGCGACATCGGCCTGAGCATTGTTCTTCAGTTCATCAAGGGAGCTTAGAGGGAAATCTAGCTCCTTGCGGACAAAGGGAAGCACCTCACCTGCCTTCTTTCCCGCCCAATTGCGGGAGCTGCCGCCGACGATGGCAGCGTCGGGGTGGGATGCGAGTAGGCGAATAAGCTCCAACCCGGTGTATCCGGTGGCGCCGAAAACCAGTGCATGAATCATCTTATTTATTCCCGTTGAGCGACGGCATCGCAGTTTGAAGCCGTCGAGGACGTTTTCAGAAGTGTTGTATCGTACGACATTTCCGGAGAGGCAGCCGATGGCCAAGTTGCTTTGTTATGGCTGCCAATTTCAGCGAACGTTGCCCACCCATCCGGAATCGAGGCGATAATTGGGGGCTTCCTTGGTTATGACCACGTCGTGGACGTGAGACTCTTTGAGGCCGGCCGGAGTAATTTTCATGAAATGGGCTTTCGTGCGAAGTTCCTCGAGATTGCGAGCCCCCAAGTAACCCATGCCAGCTTTGAGACCACCGATGAGCTGATTCACGGAATGCTCCACAGGCCCTTTTGCGGGAACCATTCCCACTATTCCTTCCGGGACCAACTTATTTTCCGCCACCCCTTCGTGCTGACCATACCGGTCACGGGATCCTTCTCTCATGGCCTCCAGAGACCCCATCCCGCGGTAAGACTTGTACGAACGGCCCTGGTAGAGCACCATCTCACCAGGACTTTCATCGGTTCCTGCAAACAGCCCTCCGATCATGACGGTATGAGCGCCTGCGGCCAAAGCTTTCGTGATGTCACCCGAGAATTTGATACCACCATCGGCTATAAGCGGAACTCCATATTCAGAGGCCTTTTTCGCGCACTCCATGATTGCACTTATCTGAGGCACGCCAACCCCTGCGACTATGCGCGTAGTGCAAATCGAGCCCGGACCGACACCTATCTTTATCCCGTCTACGCCTGCTTTCACGAGATCTTCCACCGCGTCAGCCGTAGCCACATTGCCGCCAATCACCTGGACATCTCTGAAATTCCGTTTGATGTCACCGATTGCATCCATGACATTCTTTGAGTGGCCGTGGGCACTGTCGACGACGATCACATCAACTCCCCGACCCAGAAGCGCGGCCACCCGTTCTTCTCGGTCAGGGCCCACCCCCACTCCAGCTCCTACGCGCAGGCGACCGAGCGGGTCCTTTGCCGAATCGGGGAATGTAATGGCTTTCTGTATATCTTTAATGGTGATAAGGCCCTTGAGGCGATTGTCTTTGTCGACGACCAGCAGTTTTTCAATGCGGTGCTTGTGCAGCAAGGCTTTGGATTCTTCAATACCGATCTTGTCGTCTACAGTAACCAGGTTGTCGCGGGTCATGACTTCCGCAACTTTGAGATCCATGTCTTCCACGAAGCGGAGGTCTCGGTTTGTCAGGATTCCGGTCAAATAGCCGTTTACGGTAACCGGAACGCCTGAAATATGGTATTTCTTCATTATTTGGAGAGCATCCGCTATTTTCTGATCCGGATTGATAGTGATGGGATCTACGATCATCCCCGATTCCGACCGTTTGACCCGATCCACTTCTCTAGCCTGATCTTTTATAGCGAGGTTACGATGGATAATCCCGATCCCGCCCTGCCGAGCGAGACTGATAGCCATTTCGGATTCGGTCACTGTGTCCATGGCCGCGCTGATCAGGGGGATGGTGAGGACGATTTCCCTGGTCAATCGCGTCAAAACATCGACCTCGGAAGGAAGTATTTCCGAATAGCAAGGCTTTAGGATTACATCGTCAAAGGTGAGAGACTCGCTGATTACCATCCAATTTTCTCCATCCTAAGGTGTGGGATGAATTTCCTTCTCCCGAAGTAAGCGCTCAACATAGTCGCGACCGTCTTCAGGATCAACTGGAACTTTTAGGGCAATGTAAGCATTTTTTCTCGTTCCCGGGCTCTGCCTGGGAATGCCTGTCGAGAGGCTCTGCCTCGACTATGATGGAGAAATAAACCAGTTAACGGGCGGAGCCCGCGAGATTTGGATTCCCAGGCAGAGCCTGGGAACCAGAAAAACCAAACGAGGTTTGGCTCCCGGTACTTTAACGGACTGCCGGCGGGCTCGCCTCGATTGCCCGGGTTTCCTCCAATGCCTTGGTTATTGATCCGGCAACGGAGCTTGTGAACAGGCCAAATAAACTTTCCCACTTCTTCTTTGGGTAAACCAGTACGGGTTCTGTCTTGATGCCGCCCAGCTTTGCTGCAATTTTTGCCGCATCGTAAAAGTTGCCTATGGTATCCACCAATCCCAACTCTTTGGCCTTCTCGCCAGTAAAGAACCGTCCGTCCGCAATCTCGTGGAGTTTGTCCTTATCTATCTTACCCTTACGACCGGCTGCCACATCGGAAATGAACTGCTCGTGAACTTCGGCGGCGAAGTTCTCCAAAATGGCTTTCTCGTCGGCGGTCAAAGGCCTTACGCCTGTTCCCAGATCCTTATACTTACCGGCTTTGATAATGTTTACGTCCACGCCGATCTTTTCGATAACTTTGTGAATTTCGGGCAGCATCATGATGACCCCGATGCTCCCCGTAATGGTTCCCCGGGAACAGACAATGTTGTTTGTACTGCTTGCTATATAGTAAGCCGCCGAAGCCCCCACGGTTTCCATGGAAGCGACAACAGGCTTCTTTTTCTTAACTTTGTCGATTTCTCGATAGATCTCCTGGGCAGGTGCAACCGTACCGCCGGGGGAGTTAATGCGGATCAGAATCGCCTTGATGGAGGAATTCTTTGCAAACTTACGCAACTGTTTGAGTGTCTCGTCCGAGGACATGATTGTTCCCTCGATATTGATCACTCCAATTTTGTTGCCGGTCTCAAATACTCGTTTCAATGTAGTATTTTCTATACCTTCATTGGAAACGAGCGAAACTGCCACGAGCACCGCCACAAATCCAGCCACTAGAAAAAGAATAACAAGGATGGCTACGCCGGTCCTCGATTTCTTCATGGTACGTCTCCCCTCTGACCAAGCCTCAAGAATTAAGCCCAAATATCAAGAAGTTGGCCGATGAATCCCTCAAAGAATATTAAAGACTAGCAGAATTTTTGGTCCCTCGCAAGGGTCGCAACGAGACCAATCTAGTCCCTGAGTTACGAGGAGCAAAAGATTGTCATTGCGACTCTCGCGGGACGCAGGAATCAATTGTAGGGGCGGACCCGTGCTGCCCTGGGTCCGCCCCTACATGCCGCGGATCAATGCGTGCCCCGGACTGTTTCTCGTTCCCAGTCCCGCGTCTCGCGGGACTGCCTGAAAATGCCTGCCTGGGAGGCTCTGCCTCCACTAGGTTTGCGGGAAGAGCCCGCGGGATATGGATTCCCAGGCGGAGCATGGGAACCAGAAAATTCCGCGGACGCGGAGGAACCGCATCATTTGACTCCCGGCATGCACGTGGCTGAATAAGGAATAGTGGGGCAGGCATCTTGCCTGCCTTGGTGACAGGCAAGATGCCTGTCCCACCGGCCTGAGCGATGCGGTTCATCCCGTGCGCCACGAGATTCACGACATCCTGCGGGCTGATCAGGTTTCTCCAGAAGACATTGACAAGGCATTGAGACCGAAGAAGATATATGAAAGTAATCCGGAATCCCACACCTTTTATTGGGACGAAGACTGACATGACCGAAGGAAAGCGCAGTTCTGACGCAGTTGAGTGGGCGTGCAACCAATACATCAAAAATGACCCTGAAAGGGTCGCTCACCTAGAACTCTTGCGCAAACAATCTGCTCTTGCCAGGCAAATCTACGATATCCGTAATAGACTGCACATGACACGCGAAGACCTTGCTGAATTCTCAGGTCTGACTCCGGAGGCCATTGAAGATCTCGAAGAAACCGACTACGACGGTGACTGGGATGAAGCAGTCAATAAGATTAACAGGGCTTTTCACTGTTGGGTTTCAGACGTGATCATCCCCGTAGCCCGCATGACGCCGGATGACTACTCTGTGAAGGTTGTGAACGCGTGACCGGCAGGTTGTAATGCTCGAAACAGCGACGCAGCGGATTTAAGGAAAATAAAGAGAAAACAGCGTTCTCCGCTTTCTCCGCGATCTCCGCGGTAAACGATTGCCTCTTCCCTTAACTACTCCATCGGCATTTCGACAATTCCCAAGCTTCCTTTCAGCCCTTCCGTTTCCTCGTGCCCGGTTAGTTTCAAGAATGCCTTTTCCAGGTTGCCCTTTGTCCTGGCAATGGTGTTCTTTATGTTGGCAGGAGTATCGGAAGCTATGATCTTCCCCTTGTGAATGATCGTGATCATAGTGCATATCTCTTCAGCAACCCCAAGAGTGTGTGTCGACATAAAAACGGCCATCCCATGACTGCGGGCCATCTGCATGAACAGGTCCTTCACCAGACGCACTCCGCGTGGGTCCAATCCCACCATAGGTTCGTCGATAATAAAGATCTTCGGACGGTGAAGCAGTGCCGCACTTATTATGAGACGTTGCTTCATACCGTGCGAATAACCTTCAATGAGTTCGTCTTTCCAGTCGGCCAGTTCGAAGATCTCGAGGTACTGCATTCCGATCTTCTCCAGGTGGCCGTTATCCACCCCATAGATTCCCGCGCTGAATTGAAGAAACTCCCAGCCGGTTAGCTTCTCATAAAGGTATGGCCTATCGGGAACAAAGCCGGTGATGGCCTTCGCTTTCTCAGGTTCCTTTGCCAGGTCGTGGCCGCCAAGGATTATGGTTCCCGCGTCAGGCTTCATCAGGCCTGCAAGCATGCGGATCGTCGTGGTCTTGCCCGCGCCGTTCGGCCCGAGAAATCCCATCACTTCGCAGGGTGGGACATGCAGTCCTATTTGGTCTACGGCCAGTGTCTTGCCGAACCTCTTTGTCAGGTTTTCGATATGAATCATCTTATGTAACCATTCAGCGGGCCTCAAGATTCACCGCAGAGTCCGCAGAGAACGCAGAGATAAAAAGCTTATTCAATGCCGAGTCGGTCATCGCGCGTACAGTCGGGCAGTCATTGCCTTTCCCACGTTCGCGAGATCACGTATCGTAATCTGCCTTGCCCTAAGTGCACAGACGTTCTGAACAAACACTATTCTCCGCGTTCTCCGCGGTGAACCATGTCCATGTTATTTCAAATCATATCGTAACGCATCTGTTCCACTATTTTACCTCCAAAACCTTCAGTCGGAGTCGCCCGAGGAAAGATATGACGTTAGCGTGCTTGTCCACATCGCCATAAAGGAGCGTCACGTACGAAGGGGTCACAGGGAGCTTGTTCCTAAGCGGATCTCCCGTGAACCATCTCTTTCCTGCCCAGTATGCAGCCCACGCATGATAGTAGAGACCACCATCAGCATAAATCAATCCAACTGCCATTTTAGCCGGAAGCCCAATCGCTCTCGCGAGCGACACAGCCAGAATGGCGTGCTCCTGGCAAGCCCCTTGCTTTGTCTTCAACACTGTGTACACGTCCGGGACCGACGCGGTCGGGACTTTTTTCAAATATTTGAACACCCACTTGTTGATGAGCGCTGCTGCCTTGATGGGATTTTTTTCTCCCCCAACAATTTCCCGAGCCTTTTGAATTATCTCCGAGTTGTCGCTCCTAACAAAAGGAGAAGTGGCCAGGAAAGGTACCATTGTAGGATCCTTGCAGGGGAGGGTATACGTGGCCTTCGGGAGAGTTTCCCTGGTGATTACGATATCGGAGCCTTTCAATGATTGTCGGAAATCATCGCTCGGAATCGCCCAGTCCTTGCCGCCCTGAATGCGCAGCCGAACCAGCTTGAGATCGTCTCTGTCGGGAATGGAGCCTTCCAAAGGCACTGCTGCCAGAGAGATCATGTCGGGCAGCTCACGAGTCGCATGCATCTCCCGCATAATTTCGGCCTTGTCCGAACGCGTAACCGTAATCCCCAGCGGCATGCGCCCTTTCAGTAGGCGACCCTGGTCATCTATCCACGTGGTCAGTTCCAAGTTGCGTAAAGAGGCGTGCACTCGCCAGGCTTGCACTTTCTTCCCCGCCACTTCCAGGTCAGCTTTTTCCAAAACTTTAATGGCCGCGTTCCATTTGTGCCCATCCAGGGGATCGAAGATAGGCAGTCGAATCTCCTCGCCGACGTGCAAGCCCGTGAGCGGGACAGGCAATCCCAGCGACCTTGATATCCGGGGCCTTTCGTAAAGTTTGAGTCGTTTGACTCCACCGCCCTTTGAGGCCGGCATTTCAAGGATGAGATCTCTCCCTTCCATGTGGCCTTTTTGCTCGAATGAGATGATGCCGGACGATACTTTCAAATGAAAGGATATCAGCCGGAAGTTTCCGTCCAGGGTGGAGTGGGTGAAGATTCGAACCGGCTTTATCTGGCCTTGAAGGTTCAAGGAAATGTTTAATTCGTCCCGAAGCGTCCATTGGTCGCCATTCCGGAATTGCCTGGAACGACCATAGCCCGCGTAGGAGCCTCCGATTTGAATGAGAAACCAATCATCTGATTCAGCCGGAGAAATCTGGAAGGTCTCCGTGATTTCCGAACTCCCACCGGGAAGGTAGCGGTCCGCCAGTAGTGTACCCAAGAGTGCAACCCAGACGCCCACAATTGCGGCGGTTAACAGAGGACTAAAGCGTAATCTTGAACGTCGCAAGAAACGGAACATAAGCTATTGAACCAACTTGCTGTAAGAATATCAGCGTGCGCCAGCGGCTTGCGGAAGCCGTTTCATGAAGGCAAGCGTTGCCGTGCACCGATTTGTTTTCACACGAAACGGCCTTTGAGGGTTTTAAGGAGATCTTCATTATTTTTCAAAACTTGCTCCGCCTTGGATTCGGTCATGCCGGCACCCACTAGGATTTTCAGGGCGGATTCACGGGTTATGAGATCGCCTGGGTCATGGGTATCCGTGTTAACTATCAGTCGAGCGCCCTGACTGAAGGCAGTAGTCGCCACATGGCCGTTGGTAATACTATGGCCTGCTCTGGCAGTGATTTCCAGAAAGACCCCCTTATCCGCGGCCAGCCTGGCTTCAGCGGGGCTAACAAATCCAGGATGAGCGAGTATGTCCGCGCCTGCCTCGATGCCGGCACGATTTGTCCCCGGTGCCACAGGTTCGACGGGCGACTCGCCATGCACTACAACGAATACTGCTCCGAGCTTTCTCGCTCGGTCTACCAGTTCCGCTATTTGGCCCGGCGGTGCGTGTGTGATTTCAATCCCGGGAATGACGAAAGTCTCTTGAAATCGGTTTAGCTCGCCGGCAACCTTAACTAACCTGGGAACAAGCCAATCCAGGTTGGATCCGTCCGCGTGATCCGCCAGACCAATGGCTCGATATCCGATATTGCAGGCCCTGCGCACCAATTCGCTTGGAATAAGGGCCCCGTCACTCAAAATGCTGTGAGTGTGAAAGTCAATCAAGTTCACCTCCGGTGGGGCGATCCGATATCACGAGCGGCTGACATTTCTTAAGAATTCTATTGCGTCTTGTCGAGGCATGATTTTGGTGTGAGACCGATTCGCTTTCAAGCAAGTGATACCGAGTTTCCGGTAGGGGCGGGTTTCAAACCCGCCCCTACATGTCAGCGTGCTCGCGCACGCGGTCCCGCGGAACGCGGGGCATATTGGAAAAACCTTTGCCAACTACTATGAAGATTCTATTACGTCTTATCGAGGCATGATTTTGGTGTAAGACACCATCTTGATTTGCCTGCCTCTACAGAATACATGGACGTGACAAAAACTCCAAGTGCACATCAAGGTTTCTGGTTAACCCCTCGGCTTGGAGTGGCGATATAGTCTCATTGCGAACGAAGCGAAGCATTCTTCAGTAGGGCAGCCATCTTGCGAGTCATTAAGCGACAGGAAAGGCGCCCATAGGCGTTAAAATAAGCCTATCTTCACCCCCCTTTAAAAAAGGTGGGAAGGGGAGATTTGGATCTAAGTGGTTGAAAATCCCCCTAAATCCCCCTTTAGAAAAGGGGGGCTTTGACGTGTTTCCGATGAACTAGAGCGTTCAGGATCATCAAAACCAACCTCATTTTAACTCCTATGGGCAAGATGCCTACCGCACGGAAACTCGGCCAGAGGACGTCGCCAAAAATCTCTTTCAATAGCCTCAGTTTTATTCTAAGATCGGCTCCAATGGCGAAATCTTCGTCCTGCCAATTCCGAGATATAGGCTGAGGTGAATTCAACCCTATCCTTGCCAGGATATATCTTGCCGCAGTTCAGCGTCACACGCCTATGTAAGGCTTGCTGCGATTGACCTGACGAGACTCCCGTCGATGACTTGCATGGATGCATAGGGTTAAAACGATTCGATGGACAATGGAAAAGAAAGAAGCACGAATAAATTGTAGCGGCTGTGGGACATCCTACAAGGTAAAGATTCCCGTCACGGATAAACCCGTAAGCTTTAAGTGCAAGAAATGCGGGAAAGTTCTTAAGCTCAAGATAAAGTCGGTCCCTGCCAAGTCCGGTGAACCGGCTTCGGCTCCACTTGAGCCAATGATGGAACCGCCCCCGAACTTCGAGACCACCCAGCTCCCGGATTCCAATTATTACGATGACAGGAGCAGCGAGCCTTCCTCCCTGGTTCCTAATCTGGAAACTCATTCTTTCGGCCAGGCGCTTGAACAGCCGCCTCCTGTGCAGGACAAGAGCCGACGGTGGATAGTATTATCGGGTGACATAGTCAAAGGGCCGTTTGTCGACGACGAAATAGTCGCCATGATACGCGACGGAGACGTAACGGCAGATACTTCGCTCAGGATGGGGGAGCGGCCATGGATCAAAGCCGCGGAAATCGCCAATTTCCGAGACTTGTTTCCAAAAAGCGAAAAAAGGGCTAACAGAGGGCCTCTCGCTGCCATGACTCTGGCCAAAGATATAGAGGCAGGTGGGAAGGATCAGCCTGCGGTACCGCCTTTTTACAAGCAACTGCCAGCGATCGTTCAATATCCGATATCAGGGGGAGGTTGGCAACCTTTGGCAGTATTCATCGGTATTGCGTTTGTGCTCAGTACGGCTTTATCGTTTGAATTCCTGGTGGGGTTGCCGATAGCCTTGATAGGCTGGATATTGCTTTACGGGTATCTGAGCGGACTCATGCAGTTCAGCAGCCGCTCCCCGGCCAGCCCGCCGCCTAATTGGGACTTTGCCACTGCTAAAGAGATGGTGACCCAGGGAGTCAAGACTTTGCTCGTTCTGGTCGTGTGTTCCCTTGTACCCGTAGGGATTCTTATCCTCGGCGTGATAGCATGCTTCCTCAATTCAGAACCGTTGGTCGGGTACATCCTTATGGCTTTGGCCATTCTCGTTTATGTTGCGTCACTTTTCGTAGTACCTGCCTCGCTTGTAGTTCTGGGCAGCTCACAAAAGATTGGGACCGCACTCAGCCCTGGCAAGATTATGGCCATAATCAAGGGGGGTGGGCAGTCCTACCGTATGTTGGCCGTCGTCTCTGTCGCCGCGGGGCTGATTTGCATGCTTGCGGTGGTGGCCGCGGTATTTCTTGCCGACATTCCTGACATAGGTTTCTTTATATCCGGTGTTGCCATGGCGCTGGCCCTTTCTTACGGTCATTTTGTGTGGTTTCACGTGCTGGGTAGGTTTACCGGGGAAAATGGGCAACTGACGCGTCAGGTCTTGTCTGCAAAGGCCGTTTGATATGAAGAAATTGATTCCGGAAATTAATCTGAGTGGTCCCGGCGGAAGCGGCCCGAGAATTGTGATGCTCCCGGCGCTTCTTCTGTTGTTGCTATCGCTTTGGTGCCAGGCTCATGCCTTTGACGTGTTCGATCTTGTTCCGGGGGTCATCGAGTCCCCTGAATTCAAAGGGAAGGACCCGATACAGAAACTGCGCTTGATAGCGGAACTGCTGCGAGCAAACAGGGTTAAGCAGGCTGATGTGGCCTACATCGCCCTGGATTGGGCGGACCAATACATAGAGAGAACCGTCCGACCAGCTTGAACGATTGAGAAGATGGGCGGAATTGGCAAACGACGAGCAGTTAGGTCACATCAAGATTCCGAGAGATTTCTTGAATCGAGCTTTGGTTGCCGAGTATTTGGTGGGCCAGACATCCTACCTCAAGGGTACTCCACGCAAGAAGCTGGAAATATTAGCTAAACTTGCAAAAAAAAATCTCGTGGACTGGTCGGTGGCCCTAGCTTATGCCCGGCTTTACGCCGGGAGCATAATAACTGGTGCAAAAAGTTACGACTCCAAGTCCCCGCTTGAAGAGTTGAATGCTTTGAAGAAGTTGAAAGACGCCGGATTGGTGGGATGGCATTACTGGGTGCCGACCGAGGGCATCCTGGCGTCTGAAGCTTTGGCTTTGGACCGGGAGTACCGAAGGGCAGCCCCTTTCGACCAATTGGTTAAGCTTAGAGAACTTGAGAGAAAAGGCTTGATTACGGTGCAGACCAAGAAAGAACTTGAGAAGCTGCCGGTATGGCGATTGCTGGTGTCCGATTCCTCCTTTCTCAAGGCGGACCCCGCCGCCAAGAAAGCCAGGCTGCTAAAGCTGAAGAATGAGGGCTTGGTTTCGGCTTCCACAAACTCGGATCTAAATGGATTGTTTCATCCCATACCTCTGACTTCGCCGCTGGAAGTAAGACCCAACCCGCTCCCGCAAAAAAATTCCCCCCCTGCAAAGTGACTGTACGATTTTTTGGGGGGGCCGAGATATGCTATATTTACCATATTGTGATCGAGAAGCGTGTCAGGCCATGTGACCGGAAAGGAACCTACTTTGTGTGGAATAGCAGGCTTCGTAAGCAACGGCCGATGGCAGGAAGTGCCTGATTTATCCTGGATCGACAGCATCCTCAACCAAATGGAAGCCCTTTGGACCGACCCCGGTCGGCTGGAAGAATTTGACAGACCTCTCAAGGAACTTGTGAGCCGATTCGATGATCTGATGTCATTCGGCTGTCACATGGCCCTCATTGAGGGTGAGGCGGCGGCGGTCCTGCCGAAGATGGAACGCCTTGCCGATCTCCTCAATCGCGTGCTGGGACGAACGGCGGATTTGACTGCATCGCAAGGCCGGACCGATGCCCTTGAACAACTGGAGGAAGATGCGCGGGACTGTCTGTGGCAAATCAAGGAGGAGGTTCTTGGAAACGTGGTTCGGACCGCAAATTTGTTGCCGGGGGGATTGGCAACACCCAATTCCGGGCGTGCTCGCCATTTGGTGGCGTGGGCGGTCGAGCAAGTGATGGAGAACATTGACCGCCTGGAGGTTCGCGGCCGAGATTCAGCGGGAATAGCAATTCAATGTTTGCTGCTCAAGAACGCCGACTTGGATGCTGTTTTGGGGAGAGAGGCTCAAGGCACTGGGCCCTGTGCCGAAACATTAAAGAGTGGAGCCCAAAGAATTATAAGCACGACAAAACTGGCCGATGCCCGGATCTCCTATACATTTGTATACAAGATTGCGAATCTCGTGGGCCGCCTTGGTGACAACACGAGCCGACTCCGAGATGCCATTCGTGGCGACAAGTTGCTGTGGAAAATTGCAGCCTTGACCGAGCAGGTAAACATTATCGCTCACACGCGTTGGGCTTCTAATGGCATCATCAGCCTGTCGAATTGCCATCCGGTTGACGGCTGCCTGTGCGATCGAGATCACCTTGCCACCATCGAAGATACGAGGGCGCAATTTGTCCTCAATGGGGACGTGGATAACTATCAGACTCTGATGGACGCGGTGGTGAGGGGCGAAGGATACGAGATTGATCCTTTGATAACCACAGACACGAAGATCTTACCGCTGCTGTATCGTCTTGGCACAGATCCGGCCAAATCGCCCGAAGATCGGTTCGCAGCAGTGCTGAACGCTTGTGAAGGGTCGATGGCTGTTGTCATGCAGCACCCTCATTATCCGCGAACATTGTTCCTCGGGCAGAAGGGGAGCGGTCAAAGTCTATTTGTGGGGAAACTCAACGACGGGTTCATGTTTGCATCCGAGGTCTATGGACTGGCGGCTCGTACCCGCCGGTCGTACAGCCTTTCCGGCACCGAGCGCGGCGGAACTCAGGTCGTCCTGACCGTAGGCGCGTCCGATCCTGACCGGATGATCGGCCGGTATTTGGAAGACGGCCAGCCATTCGGCATCAAAGGTGAACCCATCTATATTCATTCCCGTGATATTTTTCGCGGCTCTTACAATTATTATTTCGAAAAGGAGATACACGAGGCTCCATCCAGCATAAGAAAGACCATCAGGCACAAGTACCGAAAAGTGGCAGGCAGAATAGACTTCTCTAAGGAGGGCAGCGGAAGCTTCAGTCGCCTTCTGGGCCGACTGCGAGATCCTGAGCTGCCTCCAATAAAGAGGATCATGGTTATCGGCCAGGGGACGGCTTCAGTTGCCGCCATGGGAGCCGCTCATTTGATCGACCGGGCGCTCGGGGGATCCCGTATTTCGATAGACTGGCGGAAATCCTCTGAAATGTCGGGCTTCCTTTCTGAAAAACCTCTCTCAGACATGCTACTGATAGCGATTTCCCAGAGCGGGACCACCACTGACACAAATCGCACGGTGGATGTGGCCGGCTCACAGGGTGCGTGGATTCATGCCATCGTGAACCGCCGTAACTCTCCGTTGGTGGCCAAGTCCAATTCGCATTTCTATACAAGCGACGGTCGTGACGTGGAGATGGCCGTAGCATCCACCAAGGCGTTCTACTCTCAGATCGCGGCCGCTAAACTCACGGCCCTCTTACTGGCCCAAGAATTTAGCACCTTAGCAGAAGAAGAAATCTACGAGGAGATCCAGGAATTAGAGAGACTCCCAGGTGAAATTGAATCTGTGTTGATGCAATGCGACTCCATTAAAGAGTCCGCGGAAAAGTACGGCCCGGCCAACCGCAATTGGGCGGTAGTCGGAAACGGCCCCAACAAAATCGCTGCGGACGAAATCAGGATCAAGCTTAGCGAGCTTTGTTACAAGTCGATTCCTTGCGATTTCACTGAAGATAAGAAGCACATTGATCTTTCAACCGAGCCTCTGACATTAGTGGTGGCCAATGATCTGCCGGAACAACTCGTTCAAGATACGGTGAAAGAGGTTGCCATTTTCAAAGCCCATAACGGCAAGCCACTGGTGTTATGCGCCCGCGGCGAGCAACGCTTCAAGGAGCATGCGGAACGCTTGATCGAACTGCCGACTATTGGGGCAGGACTAGGTTTCGTCTTGGCCACAGTGGCGGGACATCTGTGGGGATTTTATGCTGCAAAAGCGATAGATGCCACCGCTGAAGACCTTCGAAATGTCCGATCTGTGTTGGCCAAAGCTCTGGAAGAACCGGACGGTTGGGATCCGGATGCTTTGAGATCGAAGCTGGGGAAGGTGATGAAGCTCATAAGCTCGGGAGAGATGAATGCTTCGCTCCCGGCATCGACGGTTGCAGCCCTAGCCTTTTACTCTGCAGGACTTGAGTACAGCCCACACGGACGCGAAGTAGCAAAGCTTGATATCGAAGAAGGTATTACAATACTCAACAGGGCCATAGAAGACATGACTCGGCCCATTGACACGATCCGACATCAAGCCAAGACCGTGACTGTCGGTATTTCTCGACCGCAAGAAGTGTTGCCGCCTGTCTTGCTGAGTGCTCTTGAGCAACTGTCCGTACTTCCCGGCCACATCAGGGAGCAGGATCGGCGACTGTTGCGCACTGTATCTCCTCTCATTGTGGCAGCACAGGGCGGCCTGCTTTACAAAATTATCAAAGCGACGCGGGGCGCGCCAGGCAGCGACCGTCTATGGATTCAAGTGACCGACAGGTTCGGGATGTGCGTAGGCAAGACATCACGATATGACCGACCCAAACCTGCCGGTGGTAGCAAACGCACCACGTTGAGGGTTGAACGAGCTGTATGGAGTTCCGGTCCGGACGGCAGTGAGAGTTTGTTGCTCCTTCCACTATTTGATGAGGAAGTGGGTGAGGGCAATGGCGTAGTGCTTTTTCATCTCATTTTTGCTGAACAAGCTCCCATTCAACAAAAGATGGCAGTTCTCCGTGCCCTGGGAACGCGGTACCATGATGTAATGGAGTGGCTCGAGGAAGTCTCTAATTCGCGGAGCCTGGAGGAAGTGCTGGCAATTGTCTCCCCACGGGACCTGATTCTCGCTCCTGTAGACAGTTTGGTGCCTAGGGGAAGCAAGTGATGCCGGTCGCCTTCAGGCAAGCGGTACCAGTTCGCGATCAAACGCTAAATTCAGCACGGGTCTGACAAAGCCCAGGTCCGTGACACCCCCCCGCAAGTGACGTTGTGTTTGTGGTAGGACAGTCACGCCCGGGCGTGATTGCCTATCGTTATGCCCGCGTACACGGGCACACAGACCGGACGGATCGGAGTCCGGGGTGACGAATGGCAGCCAAGATGCTTGCCTCACCATATCCTGTCCAGGATTGTCACTTGTTTGACGGTGCGGGGGTATCAGTTCGCGAGGTAGCCTTCGTGCATTAGCGACCGCTTCACTTTGCGTCCCAAGCCTTTGGGCACCCTCAGGGGGAACCCCAAGGGACTGCGCTTGTCTGCTTTCGGGAGTACCCCGGTCGACGGATCAACGCCGGGATTCAGTTCCCAGATGGCTCGGGCATTGGTATTGCACCAGTTGGCCACCACATAAAGAGGCAAATCCTTGAGTAGTTTCAATCGGCCGAGAAAGTCATGAGACAGGGGCGGCAATGGGGGAACCGCAACTCCGTAGAAACTCTTGTGAGTGTCGATAATTTTCAGCGCGACCAGTCGAGGGATGATAACTTCCGAGTAGCTGGGCATGACCATATCCCAGTAGGAAAAGCCTTTAGCCTTGCTCATAATTACATCAATGTTGTCGGCTCCATCCACAAAGGCGCAAATCGTCAATAGCCAATCGGAACCAGACTTTCTGCGAAGGATTCCCTGAAGAATGGTGCTAGCAATTCTGGTGGAAAGGGTGGGATCTCTGCGATCGTCCCAGTCATCAGTCACGATCCACTGGCCCGATGAAGAATCTTTCTTACTTTTGATCGACCCCAACGCCCACCATCCTACTCCTCCGGCGCGGTTTCGGAAATTGGGGAGCAGGTCGCTGAGCACGGCCGCAAGATAGATCAGGTCACTAGGAACTTTTTGCTCGGTCAGTACCTGCCTAATCATGGGACCGTAAAGTCCCATCCTGTCGAACCACCCCATCATAATGGCGCGCCGGTCCATCAATAGATAGTTTATCTGATCGACGACGCGCGATGAGACCTCATGGCGGTCGATGGGGATACGTACCCCTGCAAAGGTGACACCTTGCTTCTGAACGTCAGGGGGTAAGATATAATTTGCCCGAGAATAACCCGGGGCCTCGGCCGCGTAACTCGGTTCGCAAGGGGTTCCCAGGAACAAGATCCCCGCCAGGAGACCAGCTCCGAGGTTGAAGAACAGATTTGCGGGATTGCCGTACTTCCTGTTCATGTACCGTTCAAATCAAATGACGGGAAAAAGATCCTAATCTCGCAACAGATTTCAAACATTGCTCCGCTATATGGCATCGACAATTCCAATTTAAGAATTGGTCCGTTCCTTCAGTTCTTTACCGGTTTTGAAAAAAGGCAAGTGTTTACTTTTAACGGTGATCTGTTCGCCCGTCTTGGGGTTCCTTCCTGTGTAACCTTCATAATTCTTAACCACGAACGAACCGAACCCGCGTACCTCGATCCTGTCGCCTGCTATCAGCGCGGCAGACATGGTGTTGAAAACCATATCCACCACCTCTTCAGCCTTGCGAAGCGGCAGATCCAACTCTTTAGCCAAGGATTTTACCAGGTCGGATTTGTTCATTGCAAACTCCTATTATGTCTCGAACTGTTGTTTTCTGCGCGTAAGCTAAGGAACGCCCGGCAATTACTGTCTACGAGGCCCGCTATTAGCCTGATGTCAGCGCATTCAAGCCGGAAATAAACTCCGCCCTCGGTTCCATTTATGCATCGCCAGTCCTGCTGCCTGGTAGCTAAGGCTCGGTACTCTCCCAAAAAAAATCAAAGTGAGACCCCGAAAAAGGTGAGAGCGCGAAAACAAGGGTATATTTTTAGACTCCCTGGCAAATTCTTGTCAAGAGATTTTGGGCAAACAGCTATAGAAGGGTCTTTCCGAGTTACGTATAGCGGAAATGAGACCTTTGCAGCGAGGACGTAGGAGACTCCTGCCCAATGCCCCTTCATTCCCATCCGCTGCCGGTTCTCAGCGGAACCTTATGTTAGATGGCTGGTTCGCTTCATAACTGGGTGATGCCGGCGTAGCCGGGGCTCGATGATTCCTGTACTGGATGTAGGCCTCGTCCAACAGAAGTTCTTTCAGTTCGGCGATTAGCCGTATTCTCTCTCGGGAAATGCTCGTGAAGTTGGCGATAGAGGAGTTGCCTCGCCTTCTGCCCCCTATCGCGGCGCAGCGCTGAAGGTCCTTGAAACAATACTGTTCTTGGTCCGCCAACTCGCGGCATCTCTCACCCGCTTCAGCCAGCCTCTCACTGCGCTCCTTGAGAGCAGCCCGAACTATCCGAGCTATGGGCTTCCGGCTTTCACGCTTTCCTATCTCCTGCGTGATTTGCGGACCGATCGATTCATATTTGACCTTCCGATAACTCTCCATGCCGGCTCGAAGAGATTCATAGGCACTGGACCATTTCGCCTGCTCGTCGCCACACGGGCCGGGAAGCGTTTCCGACAAGATAGGCGTACCTGTGAGAAAAAAAAGTGCAAGAGCGAGGAGGACAAATACACGAGTCATAACTGATGGCCCTCTTCACGTTTCAGAAAAAATCCGAAGAAGTCGCTAGTGTAGCTTCGGTCGTACCTCTCAAGGGTATAATTTTTCTGTTCGGGCGAGAGCTTGACCCTTTTGACGATTTCGCCTCCTCCGTTACCATAGTACAGATTCCCCACCACGTTGTGGGGATTGGCATCTCCGTGAACGGCCCTTTCACATCCAGCGAGTACGAGGGCCTTGGCCAAGTCCTTCGTGCTGATATGGTGACCTACCGCAAAAACCAGGTTGCCGTCCTTCCGGATGCCGAAGGCGCTGCGAGTAGCAATGAACCATCCTTCACCATAGTTAGTTGTGGGCTCGCCGCCTCCGTAACCGCCCCAATACCCGCCCCAATAAGAATTTGAATTCGACACGTCTTCCGAGAGTAGGAAACCCAGGCCGATTTCAGAATCGGCTCGCTTTCCTCCTTTCATCACCGAATCGACCACTTTTCCATCCTTCACTATCAAGTGCCTGAGTTGGCGTGCATCACGAACAAGGGATGTAGGTATGCCGTCGTTCCATTCCAGGATGTCCATGGAGTCATCGTTGTACACAACAATAGTAGCCATCCCCGGGGCCAGTTTCTTTAAGACGGTTCCACGAAAGATCGTTCCCGCTTCGCCCGAATGCTTCTGCTTCCAGAGGGCGTTGGTTATGGCGACAAGCTGCGGCTTATCTGCCGGGTCTACTGTGGCGGTTTGGCTCGAGCCGCCCGGCTCGGCTGACCCTATGTAAAGCTTCATGGATAGCTGCTTCATGTCGAACACAAGCATGTGCGCGATGGCGTTGGGGTACTCAGCGCTCGGTCTGTAACTTGTCCTGTAGACTACCGGTATGCCGTCTTTCCCTGTAGGCAGGCCGGCCGACTGCCATACTCCCTCCCCAGGCAAAGCTGGAGTCACATACAGTGGTGGAATATTCTTCAAAGATACCGACCTGAAAGGCGCCCTGGAGTAATCGCCAGGCATTTCGATGGCAGGCTTCAACAGGATCGACGAGCCTCTTGGCGGTGCAAGCATAGTGCTAAACTGTTTGCCAAGGCGGTCGCTCCAGGATTCAGGGTTCTCGGTGCTCTCCGGTGAGAGAGCCTCGGTCGTGACCGTTTGCTTCGCTACAGCACCAGAGACCGGCAAATCACGGTTCATCTTCTCCGGCGTGCGCTTGTCCCGAGGAAGCTGAGGCTGTGCTTTTTGCTGTTCCGCAGACGGTGCACCTCCCCACAGTAGGACCTCCCAGGGAGGTGGCGATTCCTCAAAATCGTCGGCCCACAGTGACGGAATGAAATGAAAAGCTGTCACGAACATGAGGGCAATGAAAAGAAAAGAGAACCGATTGACTGCGGCAGTTGGACAGAGCCGGCCTTGAATGCCTGTTGCCCCCGAGATGCCGGCTAATGACGCGCTTCTTGGGCGAAGCCATCGCAATCCCCACGATCCGGTCCTCGGCTCCGTACGTGCAGGGCGCTTGCCGATTGACAATATTTTGCTCATCAGTTATGGATACCCCAACCCTCAATTACTTAAACTAGGTGCAGCAGTGTTGCCTAACTAATTACAAATCCTCAGATGCCGGCCCGGGTTCAATTACGGGTCCCGAGCGAGGAATCCGAACGGTGTCTCTGCTTTTACCAATTCTGCCCCTGCCCGTCAAGAAACGGCGGTTAGGCGGCGCAAAGAGGACTTAAAATATTTGATCAGGGATCGCATTGAACGGCAGGGTGAAACAATGACCAAAAGTAGAATTGCCCTCTCCGCAACTTTTGTTCTGATTCTCCTTCTCTGCGGCCAGGTAGTGGCGGATTCGGCAGAGGAGCTGTTCAACAAGGCTGTAGCGGCTGAACGTTCAGGTAATCTTGACACGTCAATAGAATTATTCGGTCAGGCCGCGAAGTTAGCTCCGGACAATGCGGCGATCTATAACAACAGGGGGATAATTCGCGCCCGAAAGAAAGACCTTGATCTGGCGATCGAAGATTTCGATCAGGCTATAAGACTCGATCCTGACAATGCTGGGGCGTACAACAACAGAGGAATGGCTTTCGAAGAAAAGAGGGACCTTCATCAGGCGGCTGAGGACTACGACAAGGCTCTGGATATAGATCGAGAACACGTTCAGGCACTGCTTAACCGGGCCATTCTGTCGGCACGAACCGGTGCTGCTGACCGGGCGCTCGTAGACCTGAACGATCTGCTCCAAATTGACGAGCGCAATGCTAAAGCGCGCGTGCTGCTTGGGAAACTTTATTTGGCCGGCGGTTCGCCTGATAAGGCCCTAAGAGAGTTCTCAACGGTCTTGCGCCAGGACCCCAGAAATCTTGAGGCATTAGGTGGGAACGGCGATGCTGACTTTGTAAAAGGTCGATTCAGTAAGGCAATTGAAGCCTATACCGAAGCCCTGACCGACGGCCCTGAGGATCCTACAATTCTAGCTAATCGCTGCTCGGCGTTCATTTGGACCAGAGACTTCGACAAGGCTGTGCCGGATTGTGAGGCAGCACTGAAGTTGAATCCAGGTTACGCAGAAGGATTCTACAACTTGGGCAATGCTTTGACGGCCTTGACACGCGATCGCGAGGCGATTGCGGCTTATAGTCATGCCATAGAGTTGCAAGCTGACCGCGCCGATTATTTTTATAACAGAGGAACAATCTTCAAGAAACTTGGTGAAGACGACAAAGCGCTGGCTGATTTCGATCGCGCCTTGGACCTGAATCCGAAGCACGCGGATGCCCTCAACAACAGAGGCTCCATTTTGCTTTCCAGAGGCGAAGTCCAACGGGCGCGGGAGGATTTTCAACACGCCGCACAAAAAGATGGACGAAGTGTTCCGGCGTGGACGAACCTGGCTGCTGCTTACTTGGCCGACAATGCTCCTGACAAGGCTGTTCCGATGTTGCAACGGGCACTCAAGCTGGCTCCAAAGGATCCCGAAGTCCTGGAACGCTTCGGGGACGTATGGGCAGCCAGGAACCGAATCGACAAAGCAGTAGCCGCTTACAGAAAAGCTTTGGATAGAGCATCGACTCCAGATCAACGGACCCGAATCAATTCTCGGATGGGCCTTCTTTTGGAACGCTCCGGGAGCATTGTGAAGGCAGTCCAGTCTTACACGAAGGCTCTGGAAACAGCCGAGGATACATCCATGAAGAAAGGGCTGAAGGCCAAGATAGATGAATTAACGCCCCGAACCAAGAAATAAAAGCAAGTTCTTTCCCGAACCGATTGAAAGCCGCCATCCGCACGGGAGGCAAAGCGAGAATCCTTCCGGCAACCTCAGGTTTTAGCGCCTTGTATCGCTGAGGCACAGGAGTTTTAGATGCTCTATTTCGCGGACCTTCATGTCCATTCCAAATACTCACGAGCCACTTCCAAGGATTGCAATCTCTTGGAGTTGGCCAAGTGGGCGGCTCTAAAAGGAATCCGCGTCCTTGCCACAGGAGATTTCACTCATCCTGAATGGAGCCGGGAAATTCGCGAAATGCTGATCGAAGGCGAAGAGGGCCTATTACGCCTGAAGAAGGATTATCTTCCAAAGGGAATTGTCGTCCCCGACGGTTTCGGGCCGGAGGATGTTCGTTTCATCCTAAATGTTGAAATAAGTTCAATTTACAAAAAACACGGGGCCACGAGAAAGGTACACAATCTTGTATTCATGCCCGACGTGGATGCGATGGAGCGCTTCAACGCTCGGCTGGATCACATTGGAAACATCAAGTCCGACGGCAGACCGATTCTCGGACTGGACAGTAGAGATCTTCTCGAAATCGCTCTTGAAATCACGCCGGAATCTTTCCTTGTCCCGGCGCACGTCTGGACCCCTTGGTTCTCGATCCTTGGGTCTAAATCCGGATTCGACTCCGTGGAAGAATGCTTCGACGATCTGTCCTCATATATATTTGCACTTGAAACCGGTCTCTCGTCAGACCCGGCAATGAATCACATGGTAAGCTCGTTGGACAGATATACCTTAATATCGAACTCGGATACGCATTCTCCCTCCAAGCTCGGTCGTGAAGCCAATATCTTTTCGGGAGATCCCGGATATGTTGCCATTCGCGAGGCTATTCGCGCGGGCGGCCGGGCGCTTTCGGGCGTTCCGGCGCGTGAGAGGCTGCTTGAGCATCAGGATGTTTCGGATTGTACAGCGAATGCCGATGGAATATCAGGGAACCGCTTCATCGGCACAATAGAATTCTTTCCTGAAGAAGGGAAATACCACCTCGACGGACACAGGAAGTGCTCTGCTCGCCTGAGCCCGGAAGAAACCGAAAGGCTAAAGGGCCATTGCCCTGTGTGCGGACGACCGGTGACTGTGGGGGTCATGAACCGCGTCATTGAACTCGCCGACCGGCTAGTGGAGTCGGCGCCGGAAGGTACCGCTCCATTCTGGAGGATGCTGCCGCTGGTCGAGATCATAGGTCAGGCCCTACACGTAGGTCCCCAATCCAAGAAGGTTGGTGCCTGCTATGATGATCTGGTCCGAAAATTGGGACCGGAATTGATGATTCTCTGGTCACACTCTCTGGAACAAATCGGACGTCACGCCCCTGAAATAGTAGTGGAGGCGATACGTAGAGTCCGCAAGGGGGAGGTGTCGATCAAGGCTGGTTTCGATGGTGAATATGGCTCAGTTCAACTCTTTGAGCCGGGTGAGCGCGAGCATTTTGGGGGCCAGCAGGCTTTGGTCCCGGTTCATAAACCTGAAGTGACACGGCGTAGAAGTGACTCTCCCAAACTTGTTCGCAGGAAAAAAGCCGGTACTAAGGCTCAAGTCATCCCTACGGAAAGAAATTGTCAACCACTCAATGAAGAGCAGCAGCAGGCCATAGCCACTACTGACCGGCCTGTTCTGGTCCAGGCTGGACCGGGCACCGGAAAAACCAGGACTCTAACTCACCGCATTGCCAATCTTGTCCAAAGCGGGCAAGTCCATCCCGAGAAGATCACCGCCGTTACATTCACTCGCAAGGCGGCCGCAGAGATGCGGCAACGCCTCGCGGATCTATTGCCCCAAGAGCGCATGCAAGGATGCTGGGTAGGGACGTTCCACCAACTGGGAGCCCGGATTCTCGACTTCTGCAGGGAAAAGACAGGAATTGACAGCAGAGAGCAGATCCTGGGCGAGGACGAGGCACTGACCATATTCAGGCACGCGGTGAAGTCTACGGGTTTGGATCTGGCTCCTACGCAGATTCCTTCCCTTTTTAGGGAAGTTAGCCTCCTCAAACAGGCAACGGTGGATTGCTCGGATACAACTATCAATTCAGTGGTCCGACGAGCCTACGTTGCATACGAGGAGCAACTGATAAGTGCAGGAGCTATTGACCTCGATGATCTTCTTGTCCTACCGGCCCGACTTTTGCGCGATCACCCTTCTGCGGCCGCGGAATTAAGGGAAACCATTGCCGAACACCTACTGGTGGATGAATTTCAAGATGTTAATAGGGTCCAGTACGAAATGGTCCGCCTGCTGACGAGCTCGAATGGGGAGGGATTATTTGTAATAGGCGACCCTGACCAGGCTATTTACGGCTTTCGTGGCTCAGACAGACGGTTCTTTCTTCGGTTCGCCGAGGATTACCCATCAGCATATCAAGTAAGGCTGGCCAGGAATTATCGATCACAGATGCCGATCCTAAAGGGGGCCGCGGATGTGCTTAACGGCGGATTGAGCGGGAACCTTCTCAAGGCTGAAAGAGCCGGTACCAATCCCATCAAGATGGTTCAGATGCCAAACTCAGCTACGGAAGGAGAATTCATCGTCCGCACCATCGACTCAGCCATTGGCGGGTCTTCGTTCTTTTCTCTCGACTCCAGGGAACTAGCGATTCGGGAGCGAGAACTTGGGTTCAGGGATTTCGCAGTGCTATTTCGATTGAATGCAGTGGGTGATTCTTTGGAAGAGGCCTTTAAGTCTTCGGGAATTCCGTACCAGCGAGCCCGTAGGACCAGCCCGGCAGAAGAGGCCGACGCACTGGATCCGCGAGCTGAAGCGGTCACTCTGATGACAATTCATGCTTCCAAGGGCCTGGAGTTTCCGGTAGTGTTCATAGCCGGATGCGAAGAAGGTATAATCCCTTACGATCCGCCGGGTAGCTCCGATCGCCGCCCGCCCGACGTGGATGAAGAGTGCCGGCTCTTGTATGTCGCTATGACCAGGGCCGAGGACGAACTGTTCATAACGAGGGCGCGGAAAAGATCCCTTTACGGCCTCAAGGTTGAGAATCCTCGATCCGGTTTTCTAAAGGAAATTAATCCTTCGATTTGCGAGTTCGTCGACCCGTTGGGGGGCCGTAGGAGATCGCGGTCCATTCAGTATGAGTTGTTCAAATGAGCGGAAGGGAGAATGTTCTCCTCGGGGGTAAGCATTCAGTTTTCAGCAGGAAAGTGTCATTAAACCCGTGGGGCAGGCTTTCCAGCCTGCCGTTAGCCAAGTTTAGAAACAGGCAGGCTTTTCAGCCTGCCCCACATGAATGAATGCTTGCATTTGGGGCAAAAGGCTCTTGACAAAAAGAGAATATTCAGATATTCAAATATAAAAAGGAGAAAGCCTGTGCCCGAAGAGAAATTGCTGCTCTACAGTAAAAATCATGTTATTTCGGTGAGCTTAATAATCGTTGCAGTCGCAATCGGGCTTTTCGGAGGCTTTTATTTGGCAGGCGCTGCCGAGGGGCCGGAAGGAGCTGCGTTCCAGGTTTTTAGGAATCCGCCGGTAGCCGGCGATCTCAAGATGGCAATGTTGGACGGCAGAATCGGGAGTCTGGCCGGTTTCATGGGAAAGGTGGTAATTCTGAATTTCTGGAGGAATAACTGCCACTACTGCGCCATGGAAAAAGGGTTCCTGAAAGAGATGCTGGGTACCATGAATACTAACGATATTAAAGTCGTTTGCGTCGATTTCTGGGACCCGCCTGCATGGGTCAAGTCTTACGGCAAGTCCAGTGGCGGCGGTCTGATTTTTGCCTCGGGCCCCGAAGGAAGACAGGCGGTGATGGAAAATGTGGTAAGAGGACGTCTCATGGGCTATTACATTGTCAATGCGCAAAATGAGGCGATTTACGAGATAAAGGGCTTTCCGTCCAGCTATGTCATCAATAAGAAAGGACAGGTGGTCGCCGTACACCTGGGGTTAGCTCCTTGGAATAGCCCTCCGGTTCGAAAGTGGCTTGCTGGTCTTGTGGGAATGAAACAGCCCGGGAAGGCTCATGATTCGGAATATGAACTGCCGGGCTGGCTCGACCGCCTCCTGACAAATCCGATGAGCAGAAGCCTATCGATTGGTTACGGTCCGAGTAAGACAGCGCGGGCTGCTGTGAGCCATTAATCGGTGGGTCCGGAGGTGAACGGGCTTCGCTGCTCCACCTAAGTGAGGAACACATGGAACTGTGGGTCTTGATAGCATTATTCGCCGGATGGTTCGTATTGAACAAATGGGTACTCCCTCGCTTCGGGGTTTCCACATGAATGTCTCAGGAATGTTCATCCGGGGACCGGGTGAAGGATGAAGCGAAAGAGTAAAGCTCAAAGAAGTCGCGACTTGTCGATCGAAGGTGAAACCGATGAACCCCTCAGCAGAAACGGCAAGAGAAAACGAGGATGACCTCGATCGTCTTTTCCGAGAAATAAAGACGAAGGAGTTCTCCAGAGAAGCTGAAATTCTCAAGGCACTCGGGCATCCCATCAGGTTGAAGATCGTGTATGGTCTACTCAAGGTAGGGGGATGCAACGTCAAGCACATGCAGGAATGCTTGGGACTGCACCAGGCTACTGTGTCGCAACACCTGATCCATCTCAAAAGCCGCGGCATTATCACCTCTACTCGCCAGGGCCTTGAAATGGTGTACAGAGTCACTGACCCGTGGGCCAAGTGCATTATCGACAATATCGAAAAGAAACTAAAAGAAGAAGAGGCCGATTAAGAGCGGCCTCCTGCTTGACCTTCCTTCAGGGCCGACCATATAAGGCTTGGCCTTTACGGCTTGACGATACCATCCATCTATTTCTCCCTCACGCAATCTTCCTGTGGTAGTGTATACTTATATGGCAATAATGGGCAAAATTTTCGTCAGAACCGCGGGAATATCATCGTCATCCCGATTCTGATCCGGAGATAGCGCCGGCTAATGTCTTTTCGAACCAGTTCGGAAATTGTGAGAGGTGCGTCAAGATGGCTGATCTAGTGAGGTTCGGTGTATCCATCCCTGACGATCTGCTGGAGAAGTTCGACATCCTCATCGCGGAACAGGGCTATACTAACCGGTCCGAGGCTATCAGAGATCTCATACGGAATCGCTTTGTCGAGGACGAGTGGAGTCATTCGGAAGAGGACGTCGTCGGCACTGTGACGGTGGTGTATAACCACGAGCAAAGCGATCTCGCCCAGAAACTCACCGAGATCCAGCATAGAAAGCACGATCTCATCATATCCTCGGTCCACGTGCATCTGGACAAGCATAATTGCCTGGAAGTACTGATTATGAGGGGAGCGCCCGTTGAAGTGAAAAAGGCAGGGGAGCTTCTCATCTCCACTCGCGGCGTGAAGCACGGCAAAATCACTATGACCACCACCGGAAAAGAATTGGATTAGAGTCGCTGCCATTCCGCAAGGGAACAAGAGGGGTGCGAATGAAATACCGGCTAACCGCTATTATAGAGAGAGAAGGGGTGGGAATGTGGCCCTGTGTCCTGAGCTGGACATCGCAAGCCAGGGCGACACTGTTGAACAGGCTCGGGACAACCTGAAAGAGGCATTGGAACTCTTCATGGAGACAGCGTCATCGGAGGAGATTAACAAGAGACTTCATGAAGACATCTTCGTAACCCACGTTGAGGTCGCCGTTGGTTAAGCTTGCCGCGATTTGACGTCTAAACGTTAAAACGTTATATTAGCTGTATGAAAACATCACACAAAAGAGCCACCATTTATCTCGATCCGGACCTTCATCGTGCCCTGCGAGTGAAAGCTGTGGAGACAGATCGGACCATCTCCGATCTTGTGAATGAGGCCGTGAGGCTGAGACTTGCTGAAGATGCCGAAGACTTGGCGGCGTTTGACGACCACGCGCGTGAACCTGACCTGCACTTCGAAGACGTTTTGAAAGATCTTAAGCAGCGTGCCAAAATATAGCATTCTCATCAAACCGTCTGCGGTCAAAGAAATTGAGTCCGTTGGCACGAAAAGAGATCGTCAACGCATCATTGCCCTTATCAGGAAACTAGGTGACGACCCGCGTCCGCCAGGATGCGAAAAGCTCTCGGTCCATGACAAATATCGAATCCGGCAAGGGCCCTACAGAATTGTCTATTCAATCAAAGATCGGGAGTTCGTAGTCTACGTGGTCAAGATCGGGCACCGCAGAGAAGTGTACCGGTAGAGCTCGAGACCGCAGATTGCTGCCGAACTTTTCCTCAAACTGGAAGTCCAACCTGCATATTGCTTACAAAGGGGGAAAAGATGGCCGAAGAATTCAAAGGACATGGGGACTTTATCAAGCAGCACGGCGCCTTTTGCTGGGCGGAATTGATGACAACTGATGTGCCGGCCGCGCTGGAATTTTACACCAAGCTGTTCGGATGGGCCACCCAGCAACTCGAAGAAGAATACGGATCGTACGTATTGGTAAAGGTGGGCGAAAACGAAGTCGGTGGCGTCATGGCAACGCCTCCTGAAGCTAAAGGCATGCCGCCGATGTGGGGAGTTTATGTGACCGTCGAAGATGTCGATGCTACGGCTAAAATAGCTACAGAGCTTGGCGGAAAAATACTGGTTCCGCCGAGAGATATTCCGAACGTGGGGCGTTTTTGCGTAATTCAGGATCCTCAGGGGGCAGTGATCTCAGCGATCACAACCAAGCAGGGTTAGCGGCGCGTTCCTCGCACCGGCGCGCTATTAGCATGGGAGTGTCTACATCCCTGCCGGCGGTTTTGAAGCCTCGAACTGGGGCGCACAGCGGTATGACGGCAGAAGCCTGCAACGCAGACTGCGGGAATTCTTTGCATCGAATGGCCGAAGGAATATTGTTTTCGGCAACTGCCTTAAATGCAGACCGGTGTCAGTGCAACATGGGATCGCCCTTGACCTTAACCAGGTCGAGCAGATCACGCACGCCGATAGAAACTGTAGGTGCTCCTTCAAAGCCGAATGCACACTTGCCGCTGTCGGTAACGGTTAGAGCAAAATAGCCTTCGGGAAACTGGGCTATCAGCGTTGCGCCGGTACAAGGTTTATCCGTTACTACCATATCTTTATCCAAGATCAGGGTCGCCAGGATTTTCTCGTCAGTCATGCTTTTTCTTTTTCCTTCTTTTCTTCCAATCCCTACCTCCCATAGTATTAGCGCTATAAATGAAACACGCAAGACGAAACTGTCTCGAAATGGGGGGCGTGAGAGAAAATTGTGGGACGGGTTTGGTCGACCGGAATTACGGCGGGCAAGACGCCGATCCCATCCGTACTCAAGGCCCCCCTTTTCTAAGGGGGGATTTATACCGATTCGCTTTCGAGCAAGGGACACCGTGTTTCCATTGGGACAGGCACCTTGCCTGTCGTCGTGCCCGCGTACGCGGGCATCCAGACTGGACCCCGGATCGGAGTCCGGGGTGACGGATGGCGGGGAGTCCCGCGTTCCGTGCGGGATGCCCCACAATGTTCTGTCGAGGATTGTCACCGTCTTTGACGGTGCATTGGTATTAGGTGGATTTTCAACGGGTTATCAAAAGGAACCTCCCTTTCGGAAGGGAAAAAAATTCGCCCAGCGCGGGCCTATCTTAATGCTTGTGGGCAGGATGCCCGTCCCGTCCTTCACCGAAAAATGCTTATACCCACTGTCGGCGGGGCATCAATTCTGCACATGTTTGAGCACTGCCGACTCTACCACCAGATTCCCCTGGTTCCTGTTGGCGTAACCGCTCCCTGTCCAGTACTCCATGTGATATCCTGCACCGCCGTCGCCTGTACCTGCCCCCCAACCGGGCTGGTCCTTGTTGCTGTCGTCATAGCCTTGAATCCACTCATTAACGTAATACTTCCCGATGCTTGGACCGGTTGCCGTAGGGGTTAGCCCATTTACACCTTCTTTTCCCGGAAATGGGTATTGGCTGGGGTCGGGGACCGGGCTCGTGCAGTCCGCATCAGTTGTGTTAGTGGGCGGAATCGGCCTTACCTGGGGGCCGGAATTCAAAGACCCGGAGCCGGTGTAGCTCGGGGGATCCGGAACATTGCTATTCTTTAGATCGTTGAAGGCTATACCGCATGCCCCATCCGCAAGGTTGAACAGCTTATTGTAATTCTTCATTGCGCCGGTGAACTGCAGGTCCAGCCGGGACATTTCCATAAGACCGACCCCGAGCAAACTGATCACGCCAAGAAATAAAAGAACTATGACAACTGCATATCCTTTGTTGTTATTCATCTGTTGCCCCTATTCTCAATCGTTTGGATACTGGGCAAGGACCAACGTTCGGGGATTGACTCGTATGATTCTCGTGGCCCTTTTCGTCGTGATGGCATTGCCTGCTTGTACCTGCTGGTTGTTAAGATTACTGTAGTTGATCGTATACATGATAGTTATCTGGACGTACCTCAGAGCGTACGTAATGGCAGCCTGTGCATTGGTCAGGTTGCAGAAAGTATCATCCGTGGGAGCCCATTTTTGGGATGATTGAGGGGTCAATGTGCTCGTCGGGATGAATAGGCCCTTGACTTGAAAATCTTGAACGCTGAAAAACGAATCCTGAGCCGCCGAGGTAGTATTCGCGCTAGTACCCCCAAGAAATGACTGGCCGCCTTGCCCGCTTTGCCCGTTTCGCAGAATCTGTCCCGGCACGGTAATAATTCCTGTTGTCGAGTCTATTTGCGGAGGCTGGAAACTGTACACCACAGCCGGAGTGAAATAATAATTTCCCGCGGAAGGGCTGCTGCCGTTGCATCCGATAGAGGAACCCGTAAGTGTGAACTGCGTAACCCACCCACTCGGCGGGTTTGTCATAGTCTGACTTACAATGGTTGACGTGGCCGTACCGGGTGTAGTAACGCGCTGTGCGCTTGGCCTTGCGGTCAAAGGGGTTGTAGGGTTGGTCAAGTAAATGACCCCGCCTATATTATACTGGTTTGCCTGAGCTTCGGCCTGCGAAGGGGCTGGAATGTTGAATTTCCCTCCGATTATATTTGTCGAGGTCATGGGAGTCGCAGTATATAAGTTGTATACCAGCGCGGGCCACATCGCAAAAGGCTTTGTGAGATTTTGTCCAACCCCGACGATGTCGCCTGTCATGGGGATTGTGCTCTTCAGGAACTGGCCGTAGTTCACGTAGAGTGTGTCATAATAAGGCTTGTTTGTAGTGGGATAGGATGTATTTTCCGTGTCGAAATAGTAGGCCATCTGTGGATAAGCCGATACGCCGTAGCCCATCTGAACCATATCCCGCTGTATCTGCATCAAGGCAAGTGCCACGCTGTGGCGGGCGGAAGTCTCCTTTGCACTTTGGCCTCCTCTCTTACTTTGAAAGAGATAGAAGCCGATCACTATGCTGAGAATGAGCGCGACGATGAACAGGGCCACCATCATCTCCACTATGGTAAACCCTCTTGAATCCTTTCGTAAGCGCTCACCGGGAATTTTGTGACCGGCATCCAGCGTCGCGGGACCGATCCTACCGGGACCATAGTAGGACCGGCATCTTGCCGGTTGATAGTAGGGCCGGCGTCTCTGCCCGTTTAGCCTGATATCCAGTAGACCGCTTTCTCGCTGAACGGTTACGTTGTTTCTTTCCAAGTGAGCCTCCGCTAAGGGGTCGCCGATGTTTGAGTGATCCCTGGTACTAGGAAATTGGTCAGTTGGGTCTCATAGGGGCAATCCCAGGGGTCCTGCCCCGAGCAAAGGCCGTGCCAGTTCCCCTGCGTATCCTGCGTTCCTGATGACCAGCCCACTGCCACATAAATCTTCCACGTATTCCCGCCATAAGGCTTGATCATCCCATTGACTTGCTGAGAATCGGTCACGATCCATTTATAAAAAATGCCGGCATAGCCCTGGCCGTCCGGTTGAGACACGTTTCCGTAGTAGCCGACGCCTTCAACGCAGTTACCCACGCCACTGGGACAGGACGTGTCCCTGGAGACTTCATTAAACGGCCGGTCCGGACCCCAAAAATCCGTGGTAAAGTTGGAAGCCGTGGGGTCCGGAACCAAAGTGAAATTCGTAGTGCTGCTAAGGTCCGAAACTTGTTTTATGGAATTTGTAGATGACAGGGCGCCTTTCAATTGTTCAAATATTTCCTGAGCAACAACGTCCGCGGCCTGCTGCTGAACTGAAGCCGCGTTGTAATTCAGAGAGACCTGGAGCAGCTTTGAAAGAGCAAATATGCCAATGGTGAGAATGAAGAGAGCCACCATGGCCTCAAGTAAACTGAATCCCTTGTTTCCTGGAGCTTCTCGCATGTTAGACCGATCCTTGAAAAAGTATCCGCAACCGTTGACCGCAGAGTACGCCGAGAATGCAGAGAAAAAATTTGTCAGATTTGCCAGCATTCCCTGGTTCGCATTGGCCCACGATCCGCGGTCCGACTTGATTCAATGCAATCCTGATTCCGGTAGGATGCTGGTGAGCGCAGCGAACCGCATCGTTCACTTTCTTTTCTCGGTCGACGCAGCTCTCCCGCGCAAAGCTCGGGCTCGCCAGCATCCTATGCCGATGCTTGACCGCCAAGACGCGACAGATGCGGTTCACCCCCTTGCCAGGGGATTCACCACATCCTACGCCAGCTTTTTCTCTGCGGTCTCCGCTGTGAATATTGATTGCCCGGTGAGCCATCATGATTTCTCCGTCTAGCGTCACTGAGCAGCTCCTTGAAGTATCTTCCCCATGTAAGTCACAGTGAATTGGACAGTTCCCGCGGTTTTCGCTTTACTGATCACCCTCAGCTTGTGGGTGGTGGGTTGCCCGTAGGTGTACGGCGGGACACTGGACGAAGCAAAGGTTGACAACACAGGGACTCCCATCCAGTTGAAGGGAATGAACACGGCTGGATTCGTCGAATTGAACGGAGACGCGTCAACCGCGGAGCCGGTGGTCCAATCCTGGATGTCGAACCTACTATCATTGTACCGATAATCGGAAATCTCCACCCAGTCTGTCTTCCATTGCGCGCCCACACCTGGTTCGTTTCCCGCGGGGTCATATTTTTCCCCGGACACGGCTGCGGAGGATGTGTGAGCCACAATGCAATAATACGTCGACCGGCCGTCGTTTACGATGTTGCCGACACTGTATGATGTACTTGGCTGCCATAGCGGGTTTGGCGCGGCCAAGCTTGCGGACAACGCCGGCCTGATCAAAACCCACGTGGTGCTTTGAGACTGGATCGCCCTTACCTGAGCCAGCGAAATGGCATGGTTCAACTTGCGAACCGTGTTGCTGAACGCATATTCGTTGCGGTAATCCATGAAACCCTTTGCGCCGACGGCCAATAGTATCGTAACAATGGTGAGAACCACCATCAGCTCGATAATTGTGAATCCCCTGGTCGGCTGGTGGGACAGGCTTCCAGCCTGTCGCTGACGGACGGGCAGGATGCCCGTCCCCACCAAATTGTTCTTCATATCGTGCGCCGAGATGTCCCTCGCCACCCCCGCAATCCTATCAGGAGGTAGCGCCGGCGTCCCTGCCGGCGGTTCATGAACAACCGGCACTGAGGCCGGTTTTACCGGATTTAGATTGGTGGGACAGGCTTCCAGCCTGTCACTAAATGACGGGCAGGATGCCCATCGCCACTGCAAGATGCTCGTTCCACCCGAGGAACACGGACTAAACGATAACAGGGTCATCGATCTTTCCTTTGGGGGGCGCTTTAACCTCGTGAAAATCCGCCTAAATCCCCCTTTAGAAAAGGGGGACTTTGAATTGCTCGTCGCCTCTGTCACCATCTACAGCTCCACATCTCTCTCTTGGTCACTGCTGCGGCCCTGTTTCCCGCCAGCCCTGAACTTGAAACGACCCGGGGATGTTTACCTTTGTGACCGAGATATTCCCCAAGCTCGTCTGAACCGCAACCTGATCTCCGTTCAAGAGGACAGGCGAGCTTGGCACACCGCTCCCCAGATTCACCTTCTGCCCATACAGGAGCTTGCCGCTGGGCCCCTGGGTATAGAAGTTCTCGACCACCACCGTTGTATCTACTATGGCGACGAACCCTGCCGGAAAGGCCGAACACATATAGTCAAAAACATACAAGTATCCCGTCCCGCCTGCCTGGCAGATGTCATTCTGATTGGCGGTGGGATTGGCAGCCGTGGGGCTGAATGAGGTGAAAAATACCAGGCCACCGGCAATCAGCGGTCTTCCAATGACTCTCTCTCCGGGAGTTGTCAGATCAAAAATGCAATCCCAGCACGCGGGGCCATTCGGATCGCGGACGGACCCGGTGCATGATGGGTTATTCTCATCGCAACAATCCGGCAAGGCGTTGCCGTTCGCATTCGTTGTTTGTTGCACCCAAGCGCACCCGGAATGCGAAACCGTTGCGCCGGAATTAGGATCGGTTGCAGACCACGAGCACCCCGAGTCCGGCGAGTAGGGGGTATTCGTAGAAGAAGCCGGGTTGGGGGTCGTACTATCCGTTGCTCCTATGCATCTGAACGTGGTGGCATCGCAGTCCGGTTTTACATGGATGTTCAAATTCGAACCGGATGCGGTGCCGCTAAGCACGGTCGACGCGGTCCAGTCGGCGGACACTCCCAATTGGGTGAAGTCTATCGGGTCCCGCAGGTTGTATATGGACATCTGGGCCGTATCCGTAGCATCACTGTTGGTCCCGTTTACGTTCTCGTATTTTCCTCCGGCCATGAGCACGCGTATGGCGTTTCCGTTGTTTCGCTCCCAGCTTGCCGCAGGTTGAATTTGGAACGGCTGCCGGCCGGAACGGAACCAGTTGGAAGCGTACTGCTGAGCTCCGGAATTATTATAAGGTATGGGTTTGGTCCTCCAAATATCCACGTATACTCCGTCATTGGCGTTGGACCCCAGGCTTTCAAGGGGATCGAAGTTCAGCTTTATTCCGTAGAACACGCCGTTCATATCACCAATGTAGATGGAATCTACGTATCCGTCTTCACCCTGTGTGGCGCCTATGCGGTTGCCGCTCTGATATGTGCCCAAGTTCCACAAATCCAGGGCCAACGGGTCGGACATGGCGTACGGAACCTCGGTCTGGCAATTCTGACCGTTACTGTCGCAACCCCGATCCTGCACCGGGAACAAAGTTTTACTGATGTTGTATATGGAAGGCCACACGTATTTGAACGCATTCATGCCCGTTTCAATGTCCAATGCCAGCAGGAACGTTCCGTTCAGGGCATGTTTGAATCCGTCAACATAGAACTGTGGCCAGCTCGTGGGAAAGATATCGGGAATGACAGTGGGCTCATAGAGGTGGGCGCCGCCTCCGATAAAGGCCAAATTCCGGACACCGCTAACGTTGAGATCGGCGGTGCTGCAGTTGCTTGGCGCACAGATCTGGGTCTGGCCCGTTCCAAGAGCCAGAGGGCAATTAGATAACTTCAGGCCGCTGGGGAGTCCCACCCGGCCCACATAAGGCCTCGACCACGAGACCGGTACGTTCTTCACCACGTTGTAAGCGTAATCCGAACCACTGAACGGCTCCCATGGCGCGGTTACCGCAGCATTACCACCGAGGGCTGTCTTGAGCTCAGACAAGCAACTCTGCGTACAGGCCGGGGTAAGGGTCCCGCCTACACACGCTGCACAGCATCCGCCACACGACTGGCTTGGAGACTGTTTATTCCAAAACGAGGGCGGAAATTGGGGGGCCACACATGCAGTGATGTCCCCGGGAGTGAGGCCGTTACCTGTCTGGCAAGATGCTGCGAACGATTGCGCTGCTGCCTGCATATCGAAGGTAACGACCATATTTTTGAATACCGAGTACTCCCACAGCAGCTTGGGCGTATAGTTGCCGGAAGAATCCTGGTGTCGCGGGTCCGTGACATCCAGGCAGAAATACGTGTCCCCGCCTTCACGCTCGCCTCCCAGGATCACGGTGTGCCAGGGCCAAACGGAGGACGCGGTAGAGTTATTGGCCGCGTACTCATTGTCAAAGAATACAGTCCATGACGAGGGCGCCAGGTCCACCATGAAGCGGTGCTGGCAGCCATTCGAACTGGGACAGTCAGGACCTGTAGTGGCACCGTAACTCGAAGCGGCCAGGTACTGGAGCTGATCCAAAAGATTGCTCGGAATGTAAGCCCACTGTTCCCGACCGATTTGTTGGATCCGCAGAGCATCCGATCCGTTGGTGTTGCTTTGCACATCGCTCGGTTTTATCGCCCATGTTTGGTTCACACTGTCGTATACTGATACCAGAATCGCATGGATCATGCCGTCGTTTGCGCCCACATACACCATCTTGTCTCTATACCGAATCTGTGGGTCGGTGCTGCTGTGAGCCGGAGGAGCCGGACTGCAACTCCCGGATGTGGAGCTGGTATTGTTCGGATCCAATTGGCGCCAGTTCAGAAAGTACTTATTAAATCCTGCCGATTCAGCAGCAGAATTGCATTGAACCACCCCCACCTCTGTGCTGCCTATAAGTGCTTTGGTCTGAGACGGCACCGCGCCCAGAGACGGAGGCCCAACTATCACCGGCGTGGAATAGACGACGTCACCCAGTATCCACGGGCCCGGGAAATGCGCGCCTGTCTCCATTCTGGATCTGTACCCGGATTGCTCTTGTCCAAGGACCCAGTTCACGATTGCATCCCGCGTGGTTGTGTCCGGCACCCCAAGAACAGTTGGGGAGATATTGGTAGTGCTGAATAACATAAGCTGAGGGTTCCCATTGGCGTCCAGGACAATGTTCCCGCTTGAGTCCAGCTTCTCGGTATAGACCAGTCTCGTCGTTGTACTTGGAGGCTGCAACGGAGGCTGCATAGCCGCGTCCCAACAGTTTCCGGGGGGATGGCCGCTAATGATTTGCTCGCAGAGCGTGTCCCCAGGGTAATTGAGGAAATCATAATTTCCGTTCTTATCCGGCCAATAAGATTCCAGATGGCCGAACCACAGGAAACGGCACGCATCGGCCGTATCCGTACTTGGGGCACGGGCCTCGAATGCGCCCCGAACTATGAGGTCACCTTCAGCGCTTTGCTGCGCGACTGTCGCGACCGCACTGGACGCCGCAGTCTGCTGGGTGATATTTGTCAGTATGTTCTGCAATGCCTGTTCTATTTGCTCGCCGTTGGCTGCATTAAAGTAATGGTCTGGTACGCCTTTGCAACCGGATGTGAAATTGCTGGTACAGACCGTAGTGCTGAGGTTCCATTCCTCGCAGCATGATTGGTTTGGGGACGACGAGATTGGACACTGGGATATGCTGAAAGTCTTGGTCGCGCTGTTGCAGCCGCAATTCCGAACATTACAGTTGTCGGCGCAGTTATTGAGAACAGTACTGAGAACAGCCGGTAAAAGTTGTGCTCGTCATAGGCCACGGATAGTTAGAAGGCGTGCAGTTCGGTAAAGCATTGAACCCCCCGTACATGGCCTCCCATTGCAATGAGTTAACACCGTAGCTGTAGTCGTAATCGCTTGGGCTGGCAAAACAGAATATCGCGAATATGTTCGCGAAAATGGGGGTTCCTCCGGAACCGCTGACATCGGTCCTGAGGCCCTTGCCGTTATTGGCCCCCGCATGTAATGTCCACACATTCGGCACCGGATCTACCGTGCTCCCCGAATTGCAATACCAGTTGCCGTCCGTGAGGTGGATTACATAGGTCTGCCGACAGGAAACAGCCTTCTGTACCCCCCCTACAACGGCGTAGTAGGGATCGTTCGGGGCATTCTGGTAGTTCATGAGACCGGAGTTAATGCCGTTCCCGTTCTGCTCTAGATAGTTGATTACCTCTCCGAATGCCTCGCCGGTCGGAGTGCCTGAGTACGGCCAGGGCTGCTGGTAAAGGCTGCCGGCGGGGTCACCCTGGTCTTCGGGAGTCTCACCCTGGATGACCCTGATAAACTGATGCATGTCCGTGTACTGACCGCAGTAAGCCAGGAGTTTCCCATAATGGTCGGTGGTGTCACCTTTATAGTACATGAATCCGAATCTGCCCTGATTCCAACTTTTTCTGACCACTCCTTGGTTATCAAGATCGGTGGGAGCGATCTTGATACGTACCCGCGCATAAGGAATGGATCCGATGGTGCTCGTTCCAAGAGTCCAGGTGGTAGGGACGGAAGGAGCATAGCCCGATACGGGACTCAAGTTCACATTGGATGTGATTGTATAGGTTCCGTACACGGCTGACGTGTATGGGAATGCATACACATAATAAGTCCCCGCGGGAAGTTGCTGCTGAAATATTGCCGGATCGCTCTGATACTGAGGGTCGTTTTTCACGCAGCATGACCCGTTGGAGCCGCACGTACTCGTGCCACTTGTGCAAGTTGTGGCTCCACCTGAAGAAGGGCTGGCTGTCGAGATCCGCAGTTGCGAATGGTTATAAATGCAGTTGCCGTTAGTGCAGGTACCCGTAGTGCACCAACCGTATCTGGAGCAAGTGCCGACAACCCACGCGCCGTTCAATTGGATGTCGACAGTGGTTGGCTGGGTCAAAGTGAAGGTCCACGCTTCGTAGTACCATTTGCTGGTCCCAGATCCTGTGTAAGGGGATTGGTTGCTGAGCGTTCCATTGTAGTTCCCCCGTATGCTTACGACGAGATCATTTTTAGAAGGGTTCGATCCGCTTGCCGTCCAATTGTCCGGATAGTTGACGCTCGTGGTATTAGTATCTGTGGGCTGGTTGCTGCTGTTCCAGGGAGTAGGGCGGATATAAAACTGCGCGTTGAGGTTGGTCGTCTCTTGAACGTACCGTCTGGCTCCTTGGGCTTTTTTATAGCAACTGCCGCTGGCGTCGGTGCAACTCAGCTCCGTTGTGCCATCAGAAGCCAATCCAGTGGCCATTACGTCAGTTGAATCATAAGTCTTCCCGCCGATCAGCGCTTGTAACGCGGCGTCAATCCGGCAGGTGACGGCCCAATTAAGCACCGCACCGCTGAGACCTGTACTTACCGTTCCAATGTTGTTGGTTTGACCGTCCGTGGTTTTGGTGCCTATCGGATAGAACCATGCGTTGGTGCTGTCGTAAAGGTAATACTGAGTATTGTCGAATAGGCCGTAATAGTACGGAGAGTGTGAGGTTTGGTTTGTGGGATCATACGTGCCTCCATTTACCACCGTGCTTCCCTCGTCCATAACCTGCTGATTGTCACTGTAATTAAAGGTGCCCGTGGTCGGGTAATTGGTCTGTTCCTGCATGCTTCCTGAAAAATCCATTAGTAGCAACAGGTTTGGGTCGGTGGAAAAGGCGATTTCAGGCGGGACCTGGCACTGAGGAGTATAAGTCTGGGAGAAAGCCCCTTGAGGGCAAAGTAGTACGAGCATCGCTATCGCGAGTACCGATAGCAAAACGGCCTTCCTGATTCGCAAGCGTTCAACTCGAAAAGGCTTCATGGCTCCAGTAGCGCCGGCGTCCCTACAGACATAGTGGGGCAGGCATCTTGCCTGCCATTTAACGACAGGCTGGAAGCCTGTCCCACTGGCACCGGCGCGGGGGCCGGTCCTCACAACCGGCAAGATGCCGGTCCTACTATGATCCGGGTAGCAGCCGGCTTCTCTCGCGAGACGCTGGGGCAGAAAATCTTCGCCGAACATTGCCTTGATTCTATCTAGGGACATTACCAACCCCCGTACTAACAGGCTGAAGAGCAAAAATCACAACACTGTCGTTCCTGTAACAGACGATTACCCGAGTCCCGGCTGCGAGAGTACTGAACGGCACAGCGGTGCTGGACTCGTTCATCACCGAGACGGACTTGTTGGCCAGGGTGATCGTAAGGCCGGGGTTGCCGAATTCTCCGGGGAACACGAGGCTTGTGGAGCTTACCGAGGCCAGTTGCGCGGGCCCGAAAATGGAATATCGTGCGGCAATGTAGTAACCGATATGCAACGGGTCAGTGGTAGATGTTTGGACCGATTGCCCCAGCCCCGGGATCGCGGCGGGTTGTGTGCCCGCAGCCAAGCACGGGAGCACAAGGGCAATCAACAGCCCGAGGACTTGCACGGCCAGGCGGCACAAACTACATACGGATTTCAATGTTCCCAAGAAACGACCCCCTTGTTCACAGTAGGGTGTCCCGCGAAGCGCGGGACTGCCCGTCGATTGATCATCGTAATGGCCATTTTGGCTGGCGACTCGTCACCCCGGCCTTCGATCCAATGGGTAGCGCCGGCGTCCCTGCCGGCGGCTCATGGACAACCACGCGTCCCGCGGGGAGGTCGGTCCTACCGTCTCTCGGCGGGGTTCCCCCCCTTTTGTAAAGGGGGGCAGGGGGGATTTTTGGTTAACCCATTGAAATCCCCCAAATCCCCCTTTAGAAAAGGGGGACTTTGAATAGTAGCCTGTCACTCGTCACCTCGGACTCCGATCCGAGGGAGCCGGCGTCACTTTGCGCTCCCGGCTGCTTTCACGCGGAAACGCCCTTGGGCTCTGCAGTTGAATCGCCGCAACAATTGTGCCAACTCCAAATTGCGAGGCTCTGTGCCGATTCGAATCGCTAGGCCTCGTGTTACGAGGTTTCAATTCAACCGCCTTAATGTGACAAAATACGACATCTTTTCGGGAGATCGGACTTATGTTCATGATATCACGGAACATGGGCCTGTCAATAAAGTGGACAAATTCTCAAGGGTTATTAAGTTTTTTTATAGGGATAACCGGAGCTGCGAAGAATGAGCAGTGATATTAGTAGGATAGTTGCGTCTCGGTCATCGAGGGATCGTTCGACAAGGTTTTCCGCGAACGATTAGCTCCCAAATTTCTTTCCGATTGACACCTTGCCCGGTCAGACATTAATCTTTGGCCGCACCTCACTGAAGTGGACACGCGAGGAGGTCAGGCAATGGAAGAGTCGGTAAAGGCCAGTATATGCGGTGAGATCGCCGTAGTGTCGTTCGACCGGCCGAAGGCTTTCAACGCCTTTGATTTGGATGCAGTCACGGCTTTTGCGGAGCATCTTATCAGCCTCTCGGGGGACGATACGGTGCGCGGAGTTGTCATCACGGGGGAGGGGACGGCATTCTGTGCCGGAGGCGATCTGAAATGGGTTGCCGGCTGGCCGAATGGTTATGCATCGGCATTTCACAACCTTGCGGCATACTACCATCAGGCGGTCTTGGAAATTCGGCGCATGCGAAAACCGGTTATTGCCGCTATCAACGGGATCGCCGCGGGGGGCGGGTTTTCGCTGGCGCTCGCGTGCGATTTCCGTGTCATGGCGAAGTCGGCGGTTATGAGGCAGGCATATACATCCAACGGATTGTCCATTGACGGCGGAGGGACGTTCACGCTTCCAAGGCTCGTCGGGATGGCCCGTGCTCTGGAAATAGCGGCTTTCGACAAGCCCATCACTGCAAAGCAAGCCCTGAAGTGGGGCCTGATAACCAAAATAGTCGAAGACGGTGAAGCTAGGGAAGAAGCCGTCAAAATGGCCGAAGACCTGGCCCGAGGCTCGTTGCAGTCTTTTGCGGCTTCCAAGCAACTTCTGACAGATTCATTCGGCAACTCGTTCGAGACTCACCTTGAGCTGGAGAGGAGCGCTTTGCGGTCCTGTGCAGCGCATCCCGGAGGCAGAGAAGGCCTGGCCGCGTTCGTGGAAAAGCGCAAACCTGTATTCGGTCGTCTGTGAGAGATCATAGTCGGGTGGGCATCCTGCCCGCCATTTGTTACCGCGGCAAGCGATCGCGGTAGCGCCGGCGTCCCTGCCGGCGGCCTCAAAGCGACCGGCGCGGAGGCCGGTCCTACCGTCTGTCGGCGGGGTTCCTCCTTTAGAAAAGGGTGACTTTGATGAGATGCGTTTCCCACCAGTCCAAAGTCAATTGGGCATGAGTTTGCCACTCTGAAATCACGACCTCCGCGTACCGCGTCATCACCTCTCCCGCGCTTGACCCCACCTGAACGGACGTGACGGATTGCCGGTTCCGGGATCGGTTGTCTGGGGTGCCGGACGACTTACTGCCCGCGGTGGTCTCAAATTGTTGGCGTTAGAAAGCGCCTCACTGGTTTGCGGGGGAGGCGAAGTGATGCTCGCAGGAATCCCGGTGCGGCCAGTGCTGGGCGGCCGAGAGACGCCCTGCTCTGAAGCCGCAGGTCTGCGCTCGTTCAGTCGAGGCTCTGGAGCTATCAAAGCAGCGGGTCTGCTCTCTCTAAGCCGTGGCACCGGGGCTATCGAGGGCGCGGGCCTGCTCGCACGGCGTCGTGGCCGGATTTTGCGCGGATAGGGGTCAGGTTCCCCGCAGTTGAGGCACGCCCCGACATCATGGCTGGGAATAGGTGGATTGGGGGACTCATACTGCGGTAGGAAATCCATCGGGCCGAAACAGTAGCCGCAGCAGCAATCGTCAGGCGGAAAATAATAAGGCGCGAAGTAGACCCAGGGCCCGAATCTGGGCTCAGGGTAGGATGCGGATTGTGCCGGCGCTGCATAAACTATCATTAAAACGCACAGTAAAAGGATTTTACTTGTCTTCATAAGCGTATCCTTACTTTATATACTGAAATGCTTGTAAAAAATAACTACATCATAATTATATCAATTATATCTTGATATTGTCAACGGTTTATTAACAAAATAACTGTCTATATAAGTATCCATTCGCCCACGCGAGGATCCAGACTGTAGAGGCACGGCATGGAGGCTGTCTCAAAAGTGCGGACCGAGTCGAGATCGTGACACGAAAGTAGCTAGAGTTCTGATTACCAAGCTCTGCCTGGGAACCCATATCTCGCGGGCTATGCCCGCAAACTGGCTTCATTTCACTATCATAGTCGAGGCAGAGCCTCGCGACAGGCATTCCCAGGCAGAGCCTCATAAGCGTTAAGTTAAGGCAATTTTCTCGCTTTCGAGGATCATGTGCCATCAAAGTCCCCCTTTTGTAAAGGGGGATTTAGGAGGATTTTCAAAGGGTTAAGCAAAATCCCCCCTAACCCCCCTTTAGGAAAGGGGGGAATAAATCGTTAAGTTAACGCCTATGAGGCAGAGCCTGGGAACGAGAAAGTGTTTTTTCCTCGTAACCATTCAGTTACAGGCGGGAAATTGTCATTGCGAGGAGCAAAGCGACGAAGCAATCTCGGTTCTTGACGCTCTCCAGAAATGAGATTGCTTCGCTTCGCTCGCAATGACACCGGTCGGAACAGATCGATGCCCCCAAATAACTGAAAGGATGCTTTTCCTCGCTTTTGAAGCTTGACTCACGGGCAGATATTATGATTTAGTAAATAATTTATGAGTTCAAGTTAGGGCATCGGAAGTCGTCCGGTGTCCGCTTCCCAAGGGGTTCCAATGAAGCAGTACAGAACTGAGGACGTGCGTAATGTGGTGGTCGTTTCCCACGCCGGTTCAGGGAAGACGACTCTGTGTGAAGCCATGCTCTTTGATGCCGGAGCAGTCGATCGTCTGGCCAAAGTCACCGACGGGTCTTCAAATTTCGATTTCGAACCTGAAGAGGTGAAGCGGGGACTCACGATAAGTACTGCTCTGTTCACGGCGGAATGGAAGAAAAAAAAGATCAACATCCTGGACACTCCCGGTGACCCGAATTTTGCCTCTGAGGTAACTGCTGCTCTGCAGGCAGCAGACATAGCCATCCTGGCTGTGGATGCAGTGGATGCGGTCAAACCGCTGACAGAAAAAGTGTGGGCCGGGATTGAGGCCGCCGGCTGTCCAAGGCTGCTTGTCATAACTAAAATGGATAGAGACAGAGCTGACTTCGATAATGTGGTCAACAACGTCAAGGAGACTCTCAAGGTAAAGCCTGTAGTTTTACAGGTTCCCATCGGTAAGGAAGGCGGGTTCCAGGGAGTGATCGACCTTCTTTCCATGAAGGCGCTCACGTTCGAAGGGGATGGCAGGAACCCTTCCAAAGGTGATATTCCGGATGACCTCAAGGAGGAAGCTGGATCAAGGCGCGAAGTCCTAATCGAAGACCTCGCCGAGGTCGATGATGCGCTTATGGAACGCTATTTGGAAGGAGACGAGCTTGGGCCGGAAGAACTCGCATCGGCTCTTAGACAGGGGATAGTCCGAAGAGTCTTCTTGCCGGTCCTCGCATGTTCCGGGTCTTTGAACAAAGGCATCCAACCAATTCTGGACATTATAGCCGATGCGTGCCCTTCGCCGGCGGAAATGCCGGCCGTCACGGGCACCACTCCATCAGGTGAGGAATCGTCGCGGGCTCCATCGCCTGATGAACCCTTCTGCGGGTACGTGTTTAAAACCCTCGCCGATCCGTACGCCGGGAGACTCTCCCTGTTTCGTATTTTCTCCGGAAAACTCTCGGCTGATTCGAACTTTCTCAACGCGAGCCGAGGGGTCAAAGAGCGATTCGGCCAACTCCTTGCAGTACAGGGGAAGCACCAGAAACCGCTGGAATCGGCTCAAGCAGGAGATATTGTAGCGGTGGCGAAACTGAAGGAGACGCTTAGCGGGGACACGCTGACGGATGAAAAAGCCCCGATAAAGATCCCGGCGGTGGCCCTTCCTCAAGCGGTTATATCCTTTGCCATAGAGCCCAAAGCGAAAGGGGATGAAGAAAAGATCACCCAGAGCCTTGCCAAGCTCGTGGAGGAAGACCCCACTCTAACCATAAGCAGAGATCCTCGGACTAATGAGTTTCTTATCTCCGGGATGGGGCAGGTGCACATTGAGGTAGTTGTAGAAAAACTGAAGCGAAAATTCGGGGTGGATGTAAACCTCAAAACACCGAAGGTTCCCTACAAGGAGACGATTAAGGGGAAGGCAAAAGTCGAAGGCAAACTCAAGAAGCAGACCGGCGGCCGGGGCCAATTCGCCGTGGCCTGGCTCGAGCTTGAACCGCTCGGTCGAGGTCAGGGCTTTGAGTTTGTGGACAAAATAGTGGGCGGCGTCATTCCTCGCCAGTACATCCCGGCCGTGGAAAAAGGGGTGGTCGAGGCCATGCAAGGAGGCGCATTGGCCGGGTATCCTGTTATTGATGTCAGAGTGACGGTCTTTGACGGGAAGTACCACGATGTGGATTCCTCGGAGCAAGCGTTCAAGATTGCCGCATCCAAAGGATTCAAGAAGGGTGTGCTTGAATCTACTCCGGTGCTGTTGGAGCCCATCATGAACATGGAGATCATCGTGCCTGAAGACTGCATGGGCGACGTGATGGGGGATTTGAATGCGCGTCGAGGTCGAATTAGCGGCATGGACGCCAGAGGGGGCAGCCAGGTGATTAAGGCCCAGGTGCCCATGTCTGAAGTCCTGAAGTACGCTTCGGACTTGACTTCCATGACTTCAGGCCGAGGCATCTTCTCGATGGAATTTTCGCACTACGAAGAGGTTCCGTCGCACATAACGGAGAAGATAGTAGAAGCATCCGGCAAGAGGGCGGAAGAAGAGGACTGAGGAAAGATGGCCGAGGGATGTGAAGTAAGTAGAGCCGGGGAGGGACTTTTTGCGAAAAGTCCCTCCCCGGACCCCTCCCCAAAAACTCCTAATGACTCGTCATCTTTGACTCCTTGGGCGTGCCGAACTGGTGATCCAAGCCGGTTGTCAGAAAGTAACAGAGTTTAGATGTCCAAGGAGTTCCTGGAGAGACGCCCCGAAAACTTGCGTAGCGAAGCAGAGCCGTTTTCGGGTCCCGCGTTTTTTCGGAGAGTTCCTCAGTAGCTTTCCTGCGAAAACGAGGTATTGAATGTCTGTTGGGACTATCATAGCGGTTTGCACGAGCAAGAAGAAGGGGACCCCCAAAGCTGATACGGGATGGGGCTTCCTGGAAGAGGGTTTTGGGCTCAAAGGCGATGCCCACGGCGGCGACTGGCACCGGCAGGTTTCTCTGCTTTCCATCGAGCAGATCGAGACCATGAAAGCCAAAGGATTTGACGTCCAACCCGGGAGTTTTGCGGAGAACTTCACTACGAGCGGCTTCGATCTTGCTTCAGTCAAAGTGGGGGATCGATTAAGAATAGGTGAAGAGGCCCTGATAGAGGTCACGCAGATTGGAAAAGAATGTCACACTCGTTGCGCGATCTATAATAAAATAGGTGAGTGCATCATGCCGGAGCAGGGGGTTTTTGCAAAGGTGATCAACGGCGGGACTGTGAAGCGCGGGGATTCTATAAGTTTTGCCTGACAAAGAAGAATCTTCGGAATTGCCGCCCGGACAACGGGGTTGACACATTTGGTCTCGCTGTAGTATAAGGTTCGATGTTGCGGGAATAACTCAGTGGTAGAGTGCAACCTTGCCAAGGTTGAAGTCGCGGGTTCAAATCCCGTTTCCCGCTCCACCAAGTTATCAATATCATTAAGATAGACCCCCGAAAAGGTTGTGTGCAAGTTGTATGCAAATTTCTCGGGGGTTTTTGTTTGCGGAGCAGTGGTGGTCGTCATAATACACGTAAATCCGAAGGAAATACCTACACGGACAGGGTTTGTGTTGGAATCTTGTTCTGTTAGACCCATTCCCAAAGGTTTTGTCCGAACAGAGGTAGCCTGACACCGTCATTCCGGCGGAGGCCGGAATCCAGTCTTTTCAATCCCGCGTTCCTCGCGGGACTGGACCCCGGCCTTCGCCGGGGTGACGGGTGGTGAACAGGTCATTACTTTTGGCAACGGCTATAGACAGCATTTGATCAGATGGGCTCATTCGTTTTCTGCAGGAAACATAGTCTATCTCCTCGTCTTCATTTGGGCTTTTCACTACCTCACTTGTTTAAGGCTAGACATTGTATGTGAAAGCTGGTAAGAGAAGCGGCATTAGTAAATTTAGCTCTGTTAATTTTGCGTTGAGGGGCCGCAGCGCCAATTGTTTCTGCTATTAGGGTTGCAGGATCTGCTGCCGGTCTCAAGTAAAAGGGAGAGGCATGGTGAGTCGGTCCGAGACGGCCAGACAGGTTGCGCAGGAGCACCTTGACGCCTTTGAAAAGCCGTTCCTGTCTGCCGCAGGCGTCTGGCTCTGGACGAATCGCGGTCAGAGTCTTTTGTGGCTCGACCTCACGATCTGCCTTTGCTGTTTTCTAGGGGCCTACTATATCAGATTCTATCTACATCTTCCCGGTGACGAAATCCTTGGACTATCCGTACCAATCGCTCCACTCACTCCTTACCTGAAAGCGGCCGCCCTCTGGGCAGGCATGTGGGTCTTTCTTCTCTGGAAGGACCAAGGCTACAGGAGCGATCTGCATTTTTCGGTTCAACTCACCGGGCAGATCCGAACAGTGCTGATCACAGGCCTTTATGCCACCGGTTTCCCTGATGGTAGTTTCTTCATGTTCCGTCAGTTATTACTTTCGAGGCTGGTATATGTAACTGTCTTCGTGGTGGCCGGAGCTTTGCTAATTGTTGTGAGAGTCTGTTTCCACGCTCTCCACCGTCGTCTGGACGAACAGTGCTTCACGGC
>CAVSPC010000064.1:0-44725 GCA_963729795.1 uncultured delta proteobacterium
CTACAATAGCATGGCGAACGGTTCATATAGCTATTTAGAACCATCGCCTCGGGAACAAGTGACATCATAAAGTATGTAATAGTCCGGAGGTAAGATATCCGGCATCCCGCCGATTAACATTCGAGACCTGGAAGATCCCTGCGCTTCTTCTTCTCGTACTGAGTGTATATACTTTTGTTCTCATCGAGACAACTCAGATCTTTGCGGCCAGGTGAGTGTACCTCGGCTCTACGATTCGATTCTCCACCGACATCTGCAGAGCTCTCTTGCTTCCGAGCAGCACCACCAGTTCTTTCCCTCGTGTCATAGCCGTGTACAGCAGGTTCCGCCGCAAGAGCACATAATGTTGAGTGCTCAGAGGAACTATCACGGCCCGGTACTCGCTGCCTTGGGCCTTGTGAATCGTCACCGCGTACGCGAGTATAATTTCATCCATCTCGGAAATGTGGTACTCGACGGAACGGCTATCAAATTCCACGACAGCTTCATCCAATTCCGCATCAAAAGATACTATTCTGCCGACATCGCCGTTGAAGACCTCTTTATCGTAGTTATTTCTCGTCTGCATGACGCGGTCGCCCACACGGAACCTGTCTCCCTTTATCGGGTGCCCGTGCGGATTCAATATTTCTTTCAATTCTCGGTTAAGATTTTCTGTCCCGAGGGTTCCCTTATGCATCGGGCTAAGCACCTGCAAGTCCTGGATGGGGTTTAAGCCGAATCGTTCCGGAATCCTTCGACTGACCATTTCCTTTATGAGACGTAAAGACTCCTCCGGATCATCTTTTTCAATGAAATAGAAGTCCGAGAGACCCCCCGTTTCCTCTACTTTCAATGGCATTTGCCCTTGGTTCACCAAGTGGGCGTTGGTGACGATCGAGCTTGCAGCGGCCTGTCTGAATACCGTCTCAAGACGCACGATGGGGATCTTCCCAGACTCTACTGACATCGCCGAGGACGTTTCCCGGCCCGACGGAAGGTAACTGGTCCGCGTCACCTACAAGGAGCAGTGTGCTTTGGGAGCTTATCGCCGACAGGAGGTAGTGCATTAGTGATATGTCAACCATCGAAACTTCGTCCACCACCACGACTTCGGCTTCTAACGGCCGACCAATGCCTTTCTGAAAACCTCCTTCTGCCGGCGAATATTCCAGCAGCCGATGAATTGTCTTAGCTTCCCGGCCTGTTGCTTCGGACAACCTCTTGGCCGCACGTCCCGTGGGCGCTGCGAGCAAGACTCGCAATTTCTTCGCTTCCAGGACCTCAATAAGTGCCCGGAGCAGTGTGGTCTTGCCGGTACCAGGGCCACCTGTAATTACCAGCACTTTGTGATCCATCACGGATGCCACAGCTCGTCGCTGAGCTACCGACAGTTTCATTCCACTGCGTGCCTGGATCCACTCGATCGCTGCATCAACCTTGATTGGCGGAAGAAAACGAGGCGCCGAAATCAGGTTCCTGAGCTTTGACGCGACAGAGTTTTCCATATTCGCCATTACGGCCGGATATACACGGTCTTCCTCGAAAACGACCTCCCCGGACTGAGCCAGCTCTTGCAAGGCTTTTCCCAAAGTTTGAACATCAATGCCAAGCAGTTCCCTGGCCTTTTCCAGCAAGATGTGCCGTGGATAATAGACGTGACCTTCAGATTGTCCCGTGTCTAGCACGTAGAGAATGCCTGCCCGTGCTCTCAGGGGCGAACGCATATCAATGCCGAGGCTCCCCGCAATCCTGTCCGCGGATTTGAAGCCTATTCCCCGAATGGCTGTGGCAAGGCAATAGGGGTTGTTCGACACTACTTGGATGGCTGCTTTTCCATATTTTTTGAAGATTTTGAAAGCGTATGTAGGAGATACACCGTGAGTCTGCAGAAAAAGCATTACGTCTCTAATACTTTTCTGTTCTTGGAATGCCTCGGAAATCTTTTCGGCTCTCATCGGCCCGATACCAGGCACCCCCCGAAGCTCCTGGGGCTGTTTTTCAATGACCTCAAGTGTCCGTTCGCCGAAGACAGCGGTAATCCTCCGCGCCATCTCAGGCCCAATTCCCTTAACCAAGTTCGATGAAAGATATTTCTCAATGCCCGTGACAGTCGAAGGCGCACGTGACTGCGCGCTCTGAAATCGAAACTGTTCGCCGAATTTTTTGTCGAATTCCCACTGGCCTTGAAGAACCAGAGTTTCCCCCGGGTGGGGGCTGGGCAACACGCCCACCACTGTCACGGGCTCCCGTCGTCCTCGCATAACCAGTTTGCCCACGATGAAATCGCTCTCTTCGGCAGCGAAAACAAGGCGGTCCAGGATTCCTTCTAGAGTCTGGAGGCGCTCGGAAGTTTCGTTAGGTGGAGTAGCCATTCTTGTACTCGTGAAGGAAGTTTTGCGAAATTCATATTAAAGGCGTAATAGGCGCGCGTCCAGCCTAAAGCCCATCCAGAGACCGGATGGGCTTTAGGCTGCGGCGGACCGAAGTAACACTTCTGCGCCAAGTACCCGAAATAATATTCTATTGTGTAGGATAATTTCCTTTGCCGCAACCGGCCTTAGAACCCGGGAAGCAGTCTCGATCAAGTAGAAGCGGGATGCAAACGACAAAGATTTTGCTCGCAGCAATAAGAATAATAATTATTTTTTGTGCTCCCCTGAACCCGGATCCGCAAGGTGGCTCAAAAAAAATGGGGACCGTAGGTCCCCATAGGATTAGAAGGTTGAGATATTCGTGTTATTGTTCGATTAGTGCGCTTTGTTTCCTGTCGTGATGAATGAACCGGGCCGGGTTGTGAAGCCTCAGGCCGGATCCAGACTAATACAGAAACCCTGTTCCACCGCCTAAGCTGCCTAGAATGTTCGAGCAAAGATCCAAGCAGGGAAGTCCAAACAGGCCCCCGCCTCCTCCTCCATAAGCGCCAGGTCCATAAGCTGGACCACATGCCATAGGCGGAGCACACGTGCTGACTGGAGCACAAGGCGGAGGTGCGCAATTGTAACGTGGAGGTGCGCAATTATAACGTGGAGGTGCGCAATTATAACCGGGTCCGCCGGGTCCCGCTGTGTTCCCGCCAAGAAGGCTGCCTACTACGAGGAAAGGTAGTGCAACCACTCCGCCGCACAATCCTGGAAACGGCGCGTCTCCCCAATATTGGGAACCAGGTCCGTAGGGCCCACCAGCATTAGGACCACACGGAGGAGCGCACGGGGGAGCACAAGTAGGGGCGCAGGCAGGGACGGGTCCGCCGGCAAGCGCCAGCGATGCCCCACCAAGCATCATTATACAGATAAAAACACTCAAAACTTTCTTGACCATCACACCCTCCTTTTATTCAGGCAGTTTCGCGAACTGTACGTATGCGGTGACTGAGGAAGCGCTCGGGGGCCGCTTCCCGTTCTGTTCCTGGGGGCGGGAGGTATCATGGGCCACGAGACGTGTCAAGTAAAATATTTGATGTTGCGGTGTTATCTCTTAGTCAACACAAAGCCACTGAATTACAAACCTCAACTACGTGATAAAACCCAATATATATATGCAAAGTCAAAAATGTACCCCCGGCTTGCAAAATATCCCTCGATCTGTGCCGATTCAGGTCACTTACAGCCGACGAACTCGCTCCGAGCAAGGTACCCCCTGGACGTTGATGCGTCGTCTGGGGTATGAATTCTCTTGGGAAAGGGATCGCTTCCCCCGCTGACGAAAGTCGTTCAGGAAAAATAAGCCGTGCTCGCCCCGGAATTAAGGGACTGTGTCGCTCTGGTGGCGTTGAATAGCGGTGCCGTAACACCGGAGGATTAATGAAAAATTGGTTTGGCCTTCTTCTTGTTTTGATACTTGCTTTGTACTCCATCCATGCAAAGGCGGCGGGAGGAATTGCACCCGAACAGATTTTTCAGACTGTCATTGACTGGCACGGCGTGATAGGAACCTGGGAGGTGCTTCCCGACGAGCATCCACTTGGTGAAGGAAATAAGGACAATGTCAAACTTCCACATCGAACCCTCATGGCTCTGAGGAAAGACGGGACTTGTCGGATTTTTAATGGGGAGCACCCGACCGGATCGGACGGCCTCTGGACTTTCAACGATCACCAGATGTCCATCACCTTCAAGAATGGTCCAGGAATCGGATACTATGTTTATGGAATAAAAGGTGATTTTATGGTTACGCGCAGCCCCGTGAAAAAAGGGAAAGATCAATTATGGTCCAGGGTGAAATGATCGCCCACACTTCACCGATTTCCGGGACAGTCAAGGCTGATCGCATAGGTCGGATTCAACGGACGTATTGCGATACGAACTCCAGATATCCTCTTCGTCCTCCTTGTTTGTGCCACAAGTCCACAGATTTGCGAATCTTTCGAAGACAGGCCAGGATATCTTCAGCACTAGTTGTTTCAGCAGATGGTACCGGCGCGCCAAGAGGGCCCTCTGCTCGACCAACGAGCCATTCACATGTTGCTTTCACAGCTTCAAAGATTTGCAATTCCGCTCCATTCAATGAGAGTGTGCTTCGGCACATGGCCGCGAACCTCTTCTCGGTAAACCAAAATCGCGGCGTCGAGTGCTTCCATAACAGTATAGTCGCTGACGTCATCACGTTCTCTGTCCACACGTGTTATGGCAGACTCAATTTTCTCCAGCACGGAAAGATGCGTCTCTTCAAGTCTCATGTTCCGTGCCTCCTCGCAAAAACTTGTGTTCAACGGAAATAAGCAAATTTCATTTCTGGTGCAGGCCATTTCATAATTCTGTGGGCCATTGGTATTCCATATTCACGGGCGAAGAGGTTTGTCAGGTCGTTTAATAGGTGCTATTATCAGGACCGTTGTGAAACCACCACGGGAGGACCTATGCAAAGAGCTACCAAATTTTCGGAAGATATCGTTCCTCTGAGCGATATGAAAGTTAATCCGGGGCGAGTCGTGAAGCAAGTTGGCCAGTCCCACAGGCCGGTTCTCTTGACCAACAGGGGACGTGGCGTAGCCGTCGTTCAATCACTTGAGGATTTCGAAACTCAAGCGGAAGAGCTGGCTTTTCTACGCGGCGTCGTCCAAGGACTGATGGATCTGGAAGAGGGGCGGGAAATGAGTCTCGCAGACGCAAAAAGGCGTGTCGGATTGGGCTGATAAGGTGCCCAGGAAATATAGAATCACCTTTGCTGTCTCGGCGGTGCAAGATCTTGAGGCAATCCGCACCTGGTACGCTGACCAACAGATTCCCGAAGTAGGTGAGCGCCTGGTGGGGGAGGTTTTTTCAGCAGTGGAAAGGCTCGCTGACTTTCCCAAGAGCGGCCGGATTGTGCCCGAATTTGCCATTGCCCATTTACGGGAGATCATTCATCCGCCGTTTCGTATAGTTTATCGCGTCGACAAACACTGTGTGCGTGTCATCCGAGTTTGGCGTAGTGAACGAGACATGAAGATGCCTTAGACCATATAGAAAGAATGCGCTCCCAGGTAGAGCCCGGGAACGACGACCTCAACCATCTTTCAGCGCTTCACCGTTGTATATAACTTCCCACCTTTGCTCTTGACAATACCGCGCCGAAAGAAGCTTTTCATTATTTCATCGTACTTGGAGCGATAACTTCCGTTAAAATAGAATTCCACAGTCTCTTTGAACCAGTAAGTTTGCATCAAGTCGTCAAAGAATGAATCCTCGTCCACTTGGTCTCTCATCATCAGAGTATAAATGATGATTTTCTTTATGAGGTCCTTCCCGATGCGTTTTGGATTGGCAAGGAACCCGTTCAGCCTTTGCTTTGCCTTTAATATTGCCTCTTGCATATTGCTGAAAGGCCGCCCGTGCCCGGGATAAACCATTTTGACCTCAAGCTTTTCCAGTTTCTCGAGAGATTCAATCATCGAAAAACACGCCTTGCTACCTTCTACTCGGATAGTCATGACGGCCAAGTCGTTTTCCCAGAGAGTGTCAGACGATATTAAGATCTTTTCTTTGCCGTTATAAAGCACGATCCCATCCGAGGAATGGCCGGGGGTATAGATCACGTCAAATTCATGCGGGCCTATAGATATTTTTGCGCCATTCTCCAGCGCTGTGGTGCAATCGAAAAAATCAGCGGACTGGTGATAGTATTTCCACCACGTGGACCAATCGTCCCGAATATCGATGAAGTGTTTGCCGACCTTATGCATCGCAATCTCGCAGGAAGCCTCTTCCTGTATGATCTTGTTGCCGCCTATGTGGTCGCAGTGGCAATGCGTGTTGACAATCAATCGAGTGCGGGAAAGGTCAACCCCCAAGCTTTTAATGAGTGCCGCGGTCGTATGAAAATCCGATACGTATCCCGTATCAATGAGAATTGGACGTTCAGACCTGTACACAAAGTGATTGCCGTTGAGGTATCCTCTCTGGATGAAAAACAGGTCCTTCATGATTTCAACAGGCGGCATCCGGACCTCCTTGGACGTGTATTCCGGATAGTGACAAGGTTTGGTTCTGCAATTTCACTCACTTGACTTTATCAAATACCAAGATATTAATGAACTTAGCAAGATCTGGATGGGCAACCATGGACATGCGTCGCCTCGAAGTTTTCTGCAAGGTGGTCGAATTCAAGAGCTTCACCAAGGCAGGTGAGGCACTACTACTGGCTCAGCCTACGGTGAGCGAACATCTTCGCACTCTGGAGGAAATGCTCGGAGAAAAGCTGGTGGACCGCCTCGGGCGAGAAGTACTTCCGACTCCGGCAGGGAAAGTCTTCTACCAGTATGCGCGAAATATCCTCCAAATGCGAGAGGAAGCAGTCCAAGCCCTAAGTCAGTTTAAGGGGGACCTCTCGGGGAAATTGATTCTCGGTGCGAGCACCATACCCGGTACGTACATACTTCCTAGAGTTATAGGCTCTTTCAAGTCTGCGCACCCGGCAATCCAAATATTGCTGCGGATCGCGGATACAGCCCAGATCGTGGAAGAGATCCTCGAGGGCAACCTGGAGACGGGCATGGTCGGCTCGAAGCGGAACGACCGCAGGCTCCTCACCGAAGATGTTTGCTTGGATGAACTGGTTTTGGCTGTGGTACCCGACCATCCTTGGGCACAGAAGGGGCGGATCCGCCCGAACGAATTGTCTAATCACCCGTTCATACTTAGAGAGAGAGGATCGGGCACCCGCATGGTCATGAGCCGCATCCTCGAGGAACACGGAATGGACATTTCCCGTCTCACGGTTTCCGCGGAAATGGGGAGCACCGAAGCGGTTCGGCAAGGAATCAAGGCCCGTATCGGAGCCTCGATTATTTCCCGTGAGGCTGTAGCTGAAGACTTTCAGCAGGGCTCCCTGGTGCCCGTAGAGTTGGAAGGGATTTCTTTCTTAAGGCCGCTGTACTTGATTCAGCGGAAGAACCGGCAGATATCACCCCTTGGCATTGCTTTTCTGACTCACCTCCGTACCGAACTGAAAAATATTTGAAGATGGTAGAAGACGCCGCAAGGCACGACAGCCCTATTTCCTGCGGCCAAAGAAAAATGAATCGATTGAAGGCTTGCTGGCTTCTCCTGCCCGTGGTCATCTTCCTTCTTATGGTGACGTATGTCTTTCCCTTTGCATTGGATGACTCCTACATTTCTTTAAGGTACGCGGAGAATTGGGCGCATGGGCACGGCCCTGTTTTCAATCCGGGGGAACGAGCCGAGGGCTACACGAACTTTCTGCTCGTTGTCGTCGAGATGCTGCTCTTCAAACTTGGGTTGAAAGGCTTGCTCCCCGTCAAAATCTTCTCGATCCTATGCGGCGTAGCGCTGGTCGGAATTATCGAGTACTTCGCCTGGAAAAGGCACAAATCCGTCTTCCTCGCGACCTGTGCCGGCCTTTTGGTTGGCACTAGCGCTCCCCTTGCATTTTGGACAGTGGGCGGCCTGGAAACTACTCTGTTTGCGTTACTAATAACGTGCGGCCTAATTCTCGAAGTACTTTGGCTTCAAGGTGATCTCTCGGACCGGGCTTGCGCTATCAAGGGGATCATTCTCTTCCTCGCGATACTAACAAGGCCTGATGCAGCAATTCTGGTTGGTCTGGTCATAGTTTGTGATCTGGTAAATAGTTTACAGCGCAAATCCTGGACCGGGCTCTTAATTTTTCTAGCTTGCTTTTCTCTCCCGACAATCATTTACTTGACGTGGAAACTCCAATTTTACGGTGGGATAATTCCTCTTCCAGCTTATGCCAAAGTTCCTGCCCACAATATTTTTTACACTTTTATGACGGGCGCCGCCAAGTTCCTTTCGTTTCTTGCCATTGATCTCAATGCGATTTTCCTAGTCGGTGTGTTGTACGCATTGTTCATGGCGTACTCCAGAGGCTCGCTCAAAACTCGACTGACCGATTTCCCCTTTGTGCTGGTATTGGCCGTTACCTGCGCGTACGCCCTCTATCTCATGTCTCTCGGATTCGCTGTGGCTTCGGACGAAGCGTACCGATACTATGTTCCTCTGGTACCCGTGATGACTATTGCACTGGTCTTGGTGTGGCCCAAGGGCGAGTTCTTTCAGCATCGCCGGGGCGCCGTTATCGGCATTACTCTCGTTTGTGCAATGGTTGGAATACGAATGTTTGATTTGTGGTGGATATGGAATAAAGACTACTGCTTCGGCCTTGCGACCTGGTGTTTTTCCGGCAAAGATCAAGTCAACCTCCTCGATCAAGCGAGTATTCCGGCCGGTAAGTGGCTAAGGGCAAATGCCAAGCCGAACGACACTATTGTATTGGTAGACGCGGGTGCAGTGCCATATTTCAGTAAATTGCCCACAATTGACGTTTGGAGCATAACAGACGAGAAATTGGCAAAACTTAAGCGTCATGTAATGACTGCCAGTTCGGATGCGGAGCGCTCTCTCTATGTTGAAAAGATGAAGCAATATGTCATCGCCCGCAAACCGACTTTCATTCTCCAAGACCGACTTCAATTGTTGCAAGATCCTAGAACCAAAGACAAATACGAACGTGTCGGCCCAGGCCGTTTTTCGTCCCGCCGTCCGATGTTTTTCAAAAATACTTTGAACCCGTGCGTCAAATGCAGGCCGGGTCCGTTTTATGTCTTGGACTTATGGAAGCGGAAGAAATGATATAAAATTTGATTCAAAAGCAGTTAGAAGTATGAAAACAGCAAAGTGGGTAGCCTCATTCACATGGCGACAACCTCGGCATAACTCATTAACGATGGTGCACCTATCCGGGTACGATCAAAGATGAGCCTTAAGTTATTTTCTTAATCATGAAAAACAATGAATGCTTTACACCCGAGCCCGCCGGCAACCGCTGCCGCTGGTGAATCGCCGCCTTCTGCAAAACAACGTCGTCGTTTATGTGCTTTTTCCAGAACTGACTTGACTCTCCGGTCCTCTAGTGGTAGGGAAGGGCCCGGCCTCAACCTCGGGGGAGGGAGGGGCCTTCAAACCGGCGAACCGGCGGGTGAGGGTGCCGGGCATCCTCCCCACCGGTTTCATTTTTTCAGTACAAATCAATATCGGCCCGTTTTCCCTCCGTTCCATTCAAGTCCGTGATCTCCGTTGAGGTGTGTCCCCAAAAGCCGCGCTTGACTCAGCGTAATTGAATCGAATATAATTGGACATCCAAAAGGTCATTTATTGCGATAAAGTCCGTAATTAAACCGGTTAAGGATGGACATAAATGAGGACATTTGAGAAGACCCATCCGTGGCTTAAGTTCGGGGTGAACCTGTCCGCGGCTTCACCAACCCTTTGGGTTCTCCTCGGGGAATGTCAATCCAAATGTGAACATATCAGTTGGGCACCCTTACTCCCGGAAACCCAGAAAACACTTCATAAATTATACCTTGCCAAGGGAAGCCTGGCCACGACTGCTATCGAGGGCAACACCCTCTCAGAAAAAGAGGTCCTGCTCCATCTTGAGCAAAAGCTGCGGCTCCCTCCGTCAAAAGAGTATTTGGCTCGAGAAATCGATAACATTGTCGACGCCTGTAACAGTATTCTGACCGGTGCCATGCAAGAGAGAGATCTGTCTCTTACTATAGTGCGATTCAAAGACTTCAATAGGAAAGTGCTGCGAGGACTGAATTTGGATGAAGAGGTTGTGCCCGGGGAACTCCGCAAACACTCGGTAGGAGTTTCACGGCACAAGGCCCCGTCGGCGAGAGATTGTGAAGTTTTGCTGGACCAACTCTGCCAGTGGCTCAACAGTGACGTCTTCAGCCCTCGCGAGGGCATGGTGATAGTATATGCAGTGATAAAGGCGGTGTTGGCTCATCTTTACCTGGCGTGGATTCATCCCTTTGGTGACGGAAATGGCCGCACTGCACGGTTAGTTGAGTTCCAGATATTGATTACCGCCGGTGTCCCGGCCCCTGCGGCTCACTTGCTCAGCAACCACTACAATCAGACTCGATCCGAGTACTACAGGCAACTGGACAGGACCAGCCGAGGAGGCGGAGAAGTAATTCCCTTCCTAATGTACGCTGTCCAAGGCTTTGCGGACGGGCTGCGAAATCAGCTCGAAGAAATCAGAAATCAGCAGTGGAATGTGGTGTGGAGGGATTATATTTGGAAGAATTTCAGGGAAAAGACGAGCCCGGCTGATTTGCGGCGCAGGCAGTTAATTTTCGCCTTGTCCAAAATAACGGAACCCATACCAGTTGCCAAGTTGCCGGAGATCGACACGCTGTTAGCCGTTGCTTATGGTGACAGAACGGCAAAGACTTTATCGAGAGACGTCAACGAGCTGATTGAAATGGGCTTGCTGGTCAAAAGCAGGAATCGTGTGAGGGCTCGGAAGGAAGCTATATTCGGTTTTTTGCCGGTGGGAACGACATGGCAGGAAACCTGGCAGTGGGTCATGGGAACAAGTATTTGAGAGGCTACGACTGCCCATGGCTACAACGATTATCCCGCTAACTTTACTAGATCTTACAGGCTTGGGCCTGCCTTGATATGCCGAGCTTTTGGTTCAAGCTCAGCGGAAGCGGCAGAGATGCTTGGTAAATATTCGCATGACCGATGGTGAGTTTATCTCCAGAATTTAGGCTTGACTACTTGCCAGCCATCCTCTGTTGTCGGCAATCAACATCATCTTAAATGAGGCGTGCCTGGGCCAGTAAGTTCCTGCCTTTCTCAGTCACCGCCCAAACTTCCGAGTCCTCACTTCTAAGATACTCGTTCTGCGAAAGGTCATTCAATGCCCATCTCAGTCGTTGTTCAAAATCATGAGGCCAGACAGGGCCTTGATCGTCCAATGGCGAAGCCCAAAACATGCATTCCGTCAGCTTTTCCACGGAGTCCCCGCCTTGGAATTCTTCATTGTTGTCATAAATCATCATGAGCAGAGGGATGCGGATGTCTTTTTCAAAGGGAATGCTCATTCCTTCTGATTCCGGTTGCGCCACTTCGCTGTGTTCACTCCGCTGCACAGCTTTGTGCAGAGCAGATTTGACTGCCTCCAGAAGCCGTTCTTCCGCCTGATGGCGACTGTGATACCAATCGGTGGACCATACCCTATAAAGCTCCCAGCCGCGTTCTCTAAGTACTTGAGACCGAAGCCTGTCCCGCTCACGTGCTACAAGGGTCGAGTGATACTTTCTTCCATCGCATTCAATGCCCAAAACGTACTGCCCTGGCAATGTCGGATGAGGTACCCCCAGGTCGATGCGATAACCTGCCGTACCAACTTGTGGCTCAGTCTTGATTCCTTTTTGCGCCAGGAAATCATGTACCGCTTGTTCAAACGCGGACTCACAGCCATTATCTGGTTTGCTCCAGAGTAATCCTGTCTTGGCGTAATCGAGAAACACCTTTAACGCTTTCACGCCGCGTGAGTCTATGTTCCCAAATTTTAAATCCAAGGCAGAGAAATTTGCAAAAACCACACATTTTTGTCGTGCGCGGCTAATGAGAACGTTCAACCGACGCTCCCCACCTTCTTGGTTAAGAGGCCCGAAATTGAGGCTGAGCTTGCGGTCCTCGTCAAAACCATAACCGATGCTGATGAATATGACGGCTCGCTCGTCCCCCTGAATGGTCTCCAAATTCTTTACAAAGAAGGGCTCTCCACTGTCGGGGTTTAGAAATTCTTTCAAATCGGGGTGCGCTGCCCACATTTTTTCTAACTCGTCCAGCACACATTCTCGTTGAGCTTCGTTGAATGTCCCTACTCCCAGGCTCAATTCGGGACAGCGTCGGTAATGATCCAGAACGGCCTTTGCAACTACTTGAGCTTCAATTATATTCGTGCGGCTTTTTCCCCGATCATACTTCCCGTCAGGCACGGCCACATAATGAAGCCCAAGGTACTCGTTCCGCGGGACAGGTGAGGGATAGACCTTCAATCTGTTGTCATAGAATTCCTGATTGGACACTGCAATGAGGGACTCGTGCTTGCTTCTGTAATGCCATTTGAGCTGTCCTGGACTACCAAATTGCAGGCGACACAAATCTAGTAAGCTATCCATACGGAGAAGCTCTGGATCATCTTCCCCCTCATCCTCCACCTGGTCCATACCTTCCACCACTTTGTCAAAAAAATCAGTAGGAGGAAGCTGTTTTGAGTCGCCAAGGACGACGAGGTGTTCTCCGCGCAAAATCGCGCCAAGACCATCAGCCGGTTTCACCTGGCTGGCCTCGTCGAAAATCACCAGATCAAAATGCACTTTTCCAGGCTCAAGGAATTGGGCTACCGATAAAGGGCTCATCATCATGCATGGCTTCAATTCCTGTAACAAACTTCCAGTCCTGGATAACATTTGCCGGATAGGCAACTGATTCTTTTTTTTGTGGAGTTGTATTTTCAGAATGCCCAACGGGTCACCTTTTGGTAGGGGATCGGGCAAAGGAGGCCGCAAGGTGAAAAGCTTATGAAACAATCTTTTTCGATTCAGTTCTGGCAAATTTCTGTCGAGCATTGAGAACTTCTCTATCAAGTCCTCATGCGCCTTGCCCAGAAACAATTTCAGCGCTTTTCTCTCTTGCATAGCCATTTCCAGAATGGCCCCAGCCATGTTACCTGTGAAGGCTGGAATTAGATCTCCCGGTCCCAAGTGGCCGGATTCAATCAGTGGGGCAAGAGCGCCCGCCATTGTTGGCAACAGCCTTTTCATTGAGTCCACATAGACGGACCATTCATGCCACCTATCTCGGCTCGATTCCCATGACCTGAGTTTGGAAATCAAATCTGAAAGACTTGTCTCCTTACTTGGTCTTCCAAGGGCTTTCTCATAATTCGGCTGGAGAAGACGGGTCAGGCTGCTATACTTATCAGAAAATGTGGACCAAGCATTTTGCAGTTCCCGCGCTGACTGCTGGAGTAATTCAAAATCTAAATCGGAACAACACGTGTCAACCGCTGCATCAGATAACACACCATCTCGGCGTAGGCTTTGGAAGGACTCAAGCCAACTCCACAATCCACGAAGTTTCTCACAATCGCTATTCTCTGCACGCCAATGAATCCCAAAGAAGGACCTTCCACGGGATGCCACTGCCCCGAGTTCCTCTGCTGATTTGAGGTAATCGGCTAGCGCCTCAAGATCCTGAACCACCTTGTGAAGAGGTTCCGTGGGCTTCATTTTGTAGAAGGCAAATATCTCCTTCGTGAGTTTCCGATGCCTTAAGTGGTGGAAAAGCATGTGCCCGTTATCCAGCAAGAGCCTGGACTGTTCTAGCAGGGAACTGCGTTCAGCTTTGAATGCATTTCCGTTGAAGGTCAACTGAAGTTCAAATTTTCTGCCCTGCAACTGCTCAATTTCTCGGATAAAAGAAGCGGCTTCCAGTTTAGCCTTGGAAAGGTCATGCATTGTCAACAGCCCGCGATGCAAGGGCCTGAATTGGCCCGCGCGACACAAGAGGCCGGATGCCTCGATTAGCACGGGGACCTTCTCCCACGCCTCAGGCGGACTAACTCCCTTCTCTTGCCATTCTAGAATTTTGTTTTGTAGTTTCTCTGCGGCTTCCCTGCATTCCGCGAGCAACGCCCCAAGAATCAATGGTGTCCCATCGTAGCCGTCGGAAAGGTCACATCCGAAAAAAGGATGCTCTAGGATAGTGCCTATTGCCTTAAGGACGTGTGTCATTCCTTCTAGAGCGCCAATAGCTGCATCCCATGAATCTTTTGTGCACTCGGCAGCATCATGAAATCCCAGATCCGGTTCATCTTGTCTGCACCGTACAAAATGAGCCTTGGCTTCTTCCCTCATACAGAAAAGGTCAAAAGGAGATTTTCCGAGCGAGCCAAAAGACTCCTTGAGAGCCAACACGTAGTCATTGAGGTTGTTTCGCACAGCTTCAAGCTTATGAACAGTCGCGTCCTCTGGTACGGCGTCTGGAGCTTCAAGGTCCAGAGCCTTCTTCATTTCTTGGTAGAAATCTTTCTTATTTGCCTTTCGACTATGCAATTCAAGGCAGAAATCGCCTAGCGCCACCGCATCGAGCCTTTTCTTAACTACTTCCAGTGCCGCGAGTTTTTCGCTTACGAAGAGAACCTTCTTGTGTTGTGCCAGCACCTCTCCGATAATATTCACAATGGTTTGAGACTTGCCAGTTCCGGGAGGACCTTCGACAATAAGGTCATGCCCCGCCTTTACATCTTCTATCACTGCAACCTGAGATGGATCCGCGTCCATGACGTAATAACTTTCGTGTAATTTGAGGTGAGTATCCACCTGAGTTTCGTCAAATCGCTCCGCTGGCCCATCGGTTTGGGGAGATCCGCATAATTTGGCGAGTACTGGATGTTGAAGGAACATCTCACCAGGCCCCGCTTGGAAATCCAGATCTTTCCACATCACAATTTTGGTGAAATTGAAGAAATCCAGATGGGCCGTACTTTCTACGGATAAGTCAGCGCTGTTCTGCGCTATGGTAGTCACGTCCCTGATATATTTTTTCACCTGCGCCAAACTGCTGTAATGTTCGAACGGGGGCAATTTAATGCCTTGCTCCAGCAGTTTCAGCCGAAGCGATTCGTTAGCTTCAACCTCCTCTTTAGTCCATCTTCCCCGGTACCCGGTGGAAAAAAAACGCTCCAGGTGGACCGGTACAAGCAAGAGCGGGGCAAGATACTTGTGCTGGGAGTCGGGGCTTTCAGACCAGCGGAGAAAGAACAACGCCAAATACAGGGCGTTGTACCCTTGCTCTTCCAGGATGCTGCAAGCATCTCGACTGCAATAGGTCAGTCGGCGGATTAGATCCCCCCTAGTGTGGCCCGTGCGCACGTTGAAGGGTGCATGTTCAGGCTCGTCGAGCCCTGTTGCGTTGGCTTCTTGGATGTCTCCGGAGGAGGTGTGGGGCGGCTCTTCCTCAACCTGTGCCAAAGGTAGAAAAGCCCTTTCCTTGATAACCACCGCTTCGTAGATGTCTAGAGGATTCGTTGGCGAAATGGAGATTGATCTTCTTTTGGTCTTTTTATAGTTGAGGAAACGGTTTCTCGGGGTGGCGTCTACAAGCCGATCTCGGGCCTCTTTCAGAAAATTCCCAATCGCATTCATGGTCCGCCCGGTGCAAAAAAGACCTTTTTCGGGATGATAAGTACCCGGCGTCTTGGAGACCGGATTGAGCAGATAGAACTAAATTTCCTTGAAGGGAGCGAAAATTCCTACTATATGTTGCTTTTTTTGGCTCAAACTGCCAAGGAAATTGATAACGGATCTTGAAAATTGCGCAGTCTCACCGGCCTTAGCATGACTAGCATGGTGCTCTTTGTGGAGACTGAGAACCTTGTTTTGCGCCAAGTTCTAGTGTTTGCCGTCAGGAGCCCCGACCTAGATTCCCATACTTTCCGCCCAGGTGACACCTGGGCGAGATTCCCGCTCTGAAGGACAGAGTCTATGCAAGCAGAAACAAGTCCCTTTACATGCGATCAGTGATGTTTTATAAAGTCTCTTCGCGCCGTTAGTCGGTGTGTGGTGACAGCAGTTTTTGGATGAGCTTCCAAATCGTCGTTGCGACGTGGGAAACGACAAGCCGAGAAGCTTTGGAGTAAGAAATTTCCTGGCGTAAATTCGTCAGGCAGAGAAAGAAGAACATGACGGCAGACAAGCAGGCCGGAATAAATAAGAAATCAAACCGCTATCTGTTTCAGGAATATTCAGAAGCGCTTGTTGTAGCGGTTATCCTGGCAATCATTATTAGGGCCTTGTTTGTTCAGGCGTTCAAAATCCCTTCCGGCTCAATGGAGCGCACTCTGCTCGTTGGGGACCACATTCTCGTGAACAAGTTTATCTACGGCTTCCACATTCCCTTCACAGATAAGCGCTGGCCTGCGTTCGTTAAGCCGCGGCGTGGCGATGTAATCGTGTTTGTGTTTCCGGGAGATCGGACCAAAGACTTCATCAAGCGTGTAGTGGGGGTCGCGGGAGACACAATAGCGATTCGGAACAAGAAGGTTATCGTGAACGGCAAGGAAGTCAATAACCCGCACGCTCACTTTGACAGCAATGTGCTTATGCCCGGAGACATGAATCCGCGCGATAACATGAAGCCCTTGACCGTTCCCCCAGAACATCTTTTCGTAATGGGCGACAACAGGGACTTCAGCCTAGACAGCCGATTCTGGGGATTCGTTCCCGTGGACGATGTCAAAGGGGAGGCATTCCTGATCTACTATTCCGGAGCGGATTTGCAGTTCGTGCGTTGGAACCGTTTCTTCAAGGTCATTCGCTGAACTCCTTGATAAGACGTCGATATTAGAAATGCCTTGTTTCATTGTTGCCTGACCGACCGGATGGCTGCCGCCAAGCGCTAGTCTGCCAATTGTCTGCATGGCTGGATTCGAATATCCAAGGTGGAAGGGCTATGCGCAGATATCTGGAAAGCGAATAAATGTACGGCTCATACATCTTGCGAAGCTCCCCCAGCTTTTGGTCCGCTTCGGGACCTTCGTGGAGCCTTATGCCGGCAGCCGTCAGGACGGAGCGCAAATGTAAAAGGTCCGCTGATGAGAGGCGATCGCGCTCGGGCTCACGCGGAGGACTATGGAACACGATTGCTAGATCCACCACCGCATGGCGTGCCATGGCAAAAGTCCGCTCGGCTTGAAGCCGGCAACCTCCCTCCACTCCAACCATCACCAATGCACTTGTATCCAGAATTGTTGCGAGGGAAGCAAGCCAGGATTGATTTTCGTGCTGAGACCGAAAATATGCTAGCACTGGATATGATATGTGAATCTCAAGAAATTCCGCGGACCAGAGTTCCCAATCGCGAAGAAGCTGTTGCAGCGCCTCCATTCCGTGGGTATCTCTGTGTCGAACCAGCATTTCGGCTGCTGTGGGAGGCGAGCCTGCGCGGGAATCAAGCAGCGAAATACTCACTTCTCGGCGGGAAAACGATTGGCTGAGTGACGGTAGGTAGCCGATGATCAGCGCTAGAAAGGCTAGCCCTACTCCAGCTTGAAAAACAACCAAAGCCCTGGTGATAGGAGTCCGAGGAGTAATATCGCCCAAGCCGAGCGTAAAGAACGTGGTGCCGCTGAGATACAAGCTCGTTAGAAAGCTTGGCGCACCCCCTGGGGCATTTAGTCCTGAGGCGGTTGCCGAATACAGAAACGCAAAACCGATCAGCAAGCCGACCGCCCAAAGGCCGACCAGCGCCAGAAGCGAAAGAGGACCGTAATAACTTAAACATGCTTCCTTGCGTTCTCCTGACGTTAAAGAAGAAGCCAGCGCGGAATAAAGTAACCACGTGTAACGATAGAAGAACCGCGTGAGTCGAATCCTGCGTGTAACTCTTCGCGGGAGAACAATAGTCTCGAAGGCATCCCACAGAACGACGAAGATGAGAGCCAAGCCTAATATAGCCACCAAGTTTGTCATGTTCAGCTCCGCCTCTGTCTTTACAATAGAGAAAGAGTAAACCGTGGTAATGAAGCCAATCTCTATATCAAGACAAAAATAGAGCAAGTCTGTTTTGTTTTGAAATTGCTTTTTTCTTCGACCGGAGCTAAAATGCCTCCCTAGAGGTGAGAATGCGCAGGTTTTTGTTAATATTTCTCCTGATTCTCTGTTTCACCGGTATGTCCCTTGCAGCCTCACAGGGGGACAATTTTCCTGCCGCGCCTGCTGCAGCGGGCCTAGCACATGGCACGCCCCTCTCCAGTGCCCAGCAAAAGATGTTCTACGGTTATGTTCCTCCTCCCCCTATCCGCCACACTTGGCCCGGCGGCTACCGGGTCATCTTTCATGAGCTTGCCAACACCCTGATGGACCATATCCTGGGTCAGTACTGATCAGGATCAAGCCTCTTTGTGAGTTGCGTCGGACGATCTTGGGTTCAAGGTGCGCGTACCGCCTTTGACTCCGACGCAGATGATGATTAACTAATTACCAAAGATTCCAAGGAGGTGATTGCTATGGCCGATCAAACAAGCGTTGCCGGCTGTGGTTGCGATCCGTTCCCGGACCCGAAGGGCGGGGTATGCACCGGCTGTTCGCCGAACGAGGTCCTCACATGCGAGGAAGAGTCCATACTTGCACGCATGAGAGGAATCAAGGAAGAAGTTCGTCCTATCGCGGACAAACTCAGGGGGATTCATAATCAGGTGGCACAAACGTCGGAGTGGACCGAACTCTACGGCCAGTTGGAAGCTCTGAGAAGGCAATGGGCGGAATGGGAAAAGAAGCTGGAGGATGCCATCGAAAAGAAGCTTATTTATTTGGGCCATCGGGAGCCCCGACCATAATTCTAGGGTCAACTGAGGACTAATTGATAATTGATTGGGCCGGATTGTCAGTAGAGCCGCATTGTGTCGGCGCGCCGAATCGTATGTCAAATCGCGTCTGAAGTGGAAAACGACGATTCTGCAAGTTACCATTTGAAAAAATACAGATTGCGGACTATTACTGGTTTGATCGAAGGACAACAAAATGATTCGCGTCCCAACAGACCGTTCGCCCACTCATCCGGGTGAGATGCTGCTCGAGGAGTTCCTGGAGCCGATGGGGCTTACGCAGAGTGAACTCGCCGACGCCATTCATGTTCCGTATCAGCGGATCAATGAAATTGTAAATGGCCGCCGTGGAATTACGCCCGCGCCCGCCTTGCGCCTGGCGAAATTCTTTGGTACATCCGCCGACTTCTGGATGAATATCCAGTTACGATGGGATCTTTGCCGTGCGCAACAGTCAGAGAGGGAAGCTCTCAAAACAATTCAGCATTACTCACCGGCTTCTGTCGGATGAACAATGACCGCAGGCTTCAGCGCTTCCACCGACTCAAGACCCCCAGGTCATTCGCTCTTGACCTTATTCGTTTGTACCTCAAGGTACTGCATGGAACGTGTGTCATTTGGAGGACAAGGAATGAGAGACTATCACATTAACCTGTTCTACAGCGAAGATGATGAAGGTTACATTGCAGACATACCGGACTTGAGCCATTGTGCTGCTTTCGGAGGAACTCCGGAAGAGGCCTTGCGGGAAGTGCTCAAGGCGAAAGAGGCATGGCTGGAGGCAGCACGCGAGCATGGGAAGCCTATCCCCGAACCTCGTTACCGGCCGGTCATCTATCAGATTGCATAAACATATAACCGTCGGCCAATTCGAAATATCGGATTGAGACCGGTCTGTTTCTTAGCAAGCTTCGCAAAGCTATTGTTTGCCTGGTAATCCCAATAGGGGTATATTTGTGATATGAAAGTCAAGACTTCTATCACACTTTCCGAAGAGCTTCTGGATGCTATCGACAAGCGGTCGGGCCGATTCAAGAATCGCTCTGACTTTATCGAAGCCGCCATACGGGCCTATATCGCCAACATCATTCGAGATGAGCAAAATGCCAGGGATCTGGCGATCATCAACCGGGAAGCTAACCGGCTCAACAAAGAAGCCACCGATGTGTTGGCATATCAGGTTATTCCGTGAAACGTGAGAACCTTCAGTTCATTGCCCCCCGTAGACAACAACAGACATCCTGACTTTATCCCTTCCATTCGTAAGCCAAAATCGTTAAGCTGTTGACCGCGATGGTCGCTAGCCGCAAAAACACGATGCCACCCACGACGATTTGCAACTCTGAGAAAAGCGCTGCCGATGGCAAGGTCCGCAAACACATTGCTCTGACGGGAATACTTCAGGGTATCGGTTGCAGACCCACCGTTTACCGACTGGCCACCCGACTGGATTTAGTCGGATGGGTGGTCAATACCTCTGCCGGGGTTCGGATCGAAGTCGAGGGATCTCCCGGACAGTGCGACCGATTTGTGCGAGAACTTCCCTCGGAAATCCCCTTTCCGGGCCGGATCGACACAACCCGAGTGGAGGACACTCCCGCGCTCGGGGAAGAGCATTTCTGCATTAGGGCGAGCCAAGGGGGAGAGCGTTCCATCACACCGATTCCGCCCGACGTGGCTATTTGCCCTGCGTGCGTAGAAGAGCTGTTCGACTCTAAAAATCCTCGTTATCTCTATCCTTTTATCACATGTACACTCTGCGGCCCGCGCTTCACTGTAGTTCGTGCTTTTCCTTATGACCGCGAACGCACCAGCATGGCCGATTTTACAATGTGCCCGCGATGTGAAAGGGAGTACCATTCCCCGGAAGATCGGCGCTTTCATTCCCAAACCAATTCATGTCCGGAATGCGGCCCTCGGCTTACTCTGACTGATAGCGACGGCTCACCGATTGATGGGGACCCCATAGTGGTGGCTGCCTCATTGCTCAAAGAAGGAAAGACAGTCGCTATCAAGGGAATTGGAGGATTTCATCTGGCCTGCGATGCACTCAATGAAGATGCGGTAAACCTGTTGCGTCAGCGGAAAGGCCGCATTGAGAAGCCTTTTGCTGTTATGATGCCCGATCTTGAAACTGTGCAGAGCTATTGCTCCCTTGGAAAAGACGAAGCGACCCTTCTTGCTTCTTCGATTTCGCCCATTGTTCTGCTTCAGACCGGGCAGTTGCGGGCTGCACCGAATGTCGCTCCGTTTGTTGGTACGCTCGGGGTCATGCTCCCGTATTCTCCTGTCCATCACCTTCTATTTAAACATCCGGGCATACCGATTGATGCGCGTCCTAAAGTTCTGGTAATGACCTCCGGTAATCGCTCGGAAGAGCCGATAGCCTGCGGAAATGAGGAAGCACTGGAGCGACTCAAGGACCTCGCTGACGCGTTTCTGCTGCATAACCGCGATATAGTCCTGAGGACGGACGATTCCATCTTCCGCTTCATTGCCGGACGAGCAACTGCATTTCGGAGATCGCGGGGCCTTGTTCCCGGTGAGTTCATCCTTGATCCGAAGGCTTTGGAAACATCGCCCGAAGAAAAAGTCGTCGATGAAGCTTCCGGCCGTTTGTTCGACTCCCCAACGGAACCCGTGATACTTGGAGCAGGCGGCGATTTGAAGAATTCGCTCGCTATCATCAAGAAAGGGCGGGCTGTGCCTGGACCTCACGTGGGGGACCTGGCTTCGCCGGTGGCTCAGCAGTACTTCAAGCAATCCGCAAAAGTCTTGACCGACTACTTGGAAGCAAGCCCTGACATCGTAGCCGTTGATCCGCACCCTGAATATTTTAGCAATAGCCTCGGCCGCGAAATTGGAGTACCGGTTGAAGAGGTATTCCATCATCACGCGCATGCTGTGAGCCTTCTACTTGAACATGGGCTTACCGGCCCGATTATCTGCGCGGTATTTGACGGTACCGGATACGGAACCGACGCCGGCATCTGGGGCGGTGAATTCCTCGTCGCGGATTTGAAGACATTCAGCCGGCCGGGCCACCTATCTCTGTTTCACCTTCCTGGCGGGGAGGCGGCCATTCGGGAGCCTGTACGCATACTTGCCGCGCTTCTTGCGGAACAGAACGAGATTCCAACGAAATTCAATCCACTATTAGGAGAGTATGGCCATCGCGTTCGTATGTGGATCGAGGCGGTAAATAAGGGACTGAACTCGCCTCGCACGACTTCCGCGGGCCGGCTCTTTGATGCTGCGGCAGCGGCGGTGGGGTTTAGAAGGCCGGTCACATTTGAAGGTCAGGCAGCGATGTGGCTGGAAGGAATCGCAGACGAAGAGGAAATTGGGGAATACCCGATAAGTTTTTCCGACGGAGAAACTCTCGTTGCGGATTCTAGGGCCTTGATTCTGGAGGTGGCCAAGGATATCCTCAGTGGAACCCGCCCCCCGGTAGTCGCTGCGCGGTTTCATAACAGTATGGCCCGGCTGGTGGCAAACGGGATTGGAATTCTGGTTGAAAAAAACCGCATAAGCACCGTAGGCGTTAGTGGTGGTTGTTTCCAAAATAAGCTCTTTACGGAGCGGGCAGTGAGCTTGTTGATGGGCCGCGGACTTGAAGTCCTACTCCACTCTGCCGTTCCGCCGAACGATGGCGGGATCGCGTTGGGCCAGGCCCTATGTGCCCGGGCACGATTATGTAGGAGCCGCAGGACCGGCGGAAACTCCTTTGCCTAGAGAAGAGCGTCCTCGATTCTTCGGCACTTGGAAGTTGGCTTGCGGCGATAGAGGTTGAAAAAGATGTGTTTGGCTGTTCCTATGCAACTTGTTGAGATAACCGGAGAAGGAACCGGGAGGGTGAACGCTGGCGGCGTCAGGACCGATGTAAGCCTCATGATGATTCCTCAAGCCAAGCTGGGCGACTATCTCATTGTGCACGCAGGCTTCGGAATAGAGGTGCTGGACGCGGAAGAAGCCAGAATTCGGCTCGATCTGTTCAGAGAGCTCGCGGATGCCACCGCAGGTGAGGAGGAGCCGTGAACCCCGACGCACAGGGCCGCGCCGCGCGAGCGTTGGCTCGCGAGATCGAGGTGGCCGCCGCGAAGCATCCCGGTCCATTGCAATACATGGAAGTCTGCGGGACCCACACAATGGCGATTCACGCGGCCGGTCTCAAGAGTTTTTTCCCGGACAATCTCAGACTGGTATCAGGTCCGGGATGTCCCGTGTGCGTCACGGAGAAGCGCTTCATAGATCATGCGATTTTGATAGGCCAAAGGTACGATGCTTGCCTGGTGACGTTCGGGGATCTGATTAGAGTTCCCGGCTCTTTAGGGTCGCTCTCCACATTCCGATCCGAAGGGGGGTCGGTCAGAGTGGTCTACTCGCCCTTGGATTCAATCGAAATAGCTTTGCAGCAGCACGGCCGCCCCACTGTCTTTCTCGGAGTAGGGTTTGAAACCACCATTCCGACAGTGGCTGCAACTCTCAAGACAGCGAAGGTCCGAGGAATCGACAACCTCTTTGTGCTACCTGCATTTAAAACCATACACCCTCCACTCAAAATTCTAGCTGCAAAAGACGATCTCAATGGGTTTTTATTGCCGGGTCATGTCTCCGCCATCATCGGTTCGGATTCGTATGATTATTTGGTAGGTGAATTTGGCAAGCCAGGCGTTGTGGCCGGATTCGAACCTTTGGATATCTTGTTGGCTCTTAAGGACCTGGTCTACATGACCGTAGAGGATTCTCCTAAGATTATGAACGATTACAAAAGAGTGGTCCGAAACGATGGAAATCCCACTGCCCGCTTGATTACAGAAGAGGTCTTCAAACCTTCCGACGCTTCCTGGCGCGGCCTCGGCCTTATCCCTGGAAGCGGTTTAGCGCTCAGTGACAGATATTCACGCTTTGATGCGGCGCTGCACATGCTTGTCGAAGTTCCGGATGCGGCGGATGATCCTCGTTGCTTGTGCGCCGCGATACTTACCGGCAGCAAAACTCCTGATAGATGCGGCCTGTTCGGTAGGGAATGCACCCCCGACGATCCTGTGGGGCCATGCATGGTATCTTCGGAAGGGACCTGTGCAGCCTATTATAAATATGGGGCGGCCTGAAACTATGTCAGAGAACCCAATTAGACGAATCCTTCTCGGGCACGGAGGTGGAGGCAAGATGACCGGGCGCCTCATCCGGGATATTATTCTGCCTAAACTTGACCGAGGCCAACTTGGCGGGCTACCTGACTCTGTTGTGCTATCCGGTCTCGGGGAAAGTATTGCCTACACCACTGATTCATTCGTGGTATCTCCTATCTTTTTTCCCGGTGGAAATATCGGCTCACTCGCGGTACACGGCACCTGCAACGACTTGGCATGTTCTGCCGCCCGCCCCCTTTTCCTATCGCTGAGTCTCATTCTGGAAGAGGGGCTTCCCATGGAAAGGCTCGAGTTGATTCTGGAGTCGGTGGCAAGGGCCGCCGATCAGGCGGAAGTGGAAGTGGTGACAGGTGACACAAAGGTTGTGCCTAAAGGAAGTGCGGATGGAATTTTCATTAATACCTCAGGGATCGGGAAAGTTCACGGAACGGTGTGCCCGTCTCCGAAACGAATAAGCAAAGGGGACCTGATTCTGGTAAGCGGTCCCGTCGGAAATCACGGGCTTGCGGTCATGCTTAGCAGGGCAGAGTTCTCATTCGATTTCGACCTGAAATCAGATTCCGCCTCAATTTGGCCTGTGGTTGAAAGATTGCTGGAATTGGGCCCTGACCTGAAGTTCCTCAGAGATCCTACCCGTGGAGGGATCGCTGCCACCTTGAATGAGGTGGCTTCGTTGACAGGAATGGGGATAGCAGTCGAAGAATCGGCAATCCCTGTGGATGAGTCGGTATCGGCTGCTTCAGAGATCCTGGGTATAGACCCTTTCCAGGCGGCAAACGAGGGGAAAGTCGTGGCCGTAGTGGGGAAGGAGAAGGGCGCCAAGGCCCTTGAGCTGCTGAAAGATTGTCCGTTGGCGCTCGGGGCAGCAATTATAGGAGAAGTGACCTTCAAGAACACGGCAAAAGTTGTGATGACAACCCGCATCGGCGGATCGAGAATCCTTCCGGAACCATCCGGCGAGCTGCTGCCCAGGATTTGCTAGAAAATGGTTGTAGCCGCAGTCAAGAGTGATGTCCATTTGGTTCGGAGGCCGGCGGCCTGCTAGGTCGCGGAATGTAAACCAACTTCATTGCATGATGGGATACAAATGGTGAGGTATTTCCGATGAGCGACACAAATTCCGAAACACAGACATCCTCGGTCACTTGCCCGTTTTCGATTTCCCAATCGCTTACAGACCACCGAGTCATGGGTGAAGAAAACGCGTACATAAACGCGTTGGCTCAATTTGACAAAGCGGTAGCACATTTGGATATAAAGAGCGGCGTCGCAGAAACATTACGGTATCCCAAGCGTGAACTCTCGGTCACATTTCCCGTTTTGATGGACGACAATGAAATCAAAATCTTCAGAGGATATCGCGTTCATCATTCCGTAGCCAAGGGTCCCACAAAGGGGGGCATTCGCTATGCTCCGGGAGTGACTCTGGATGAAGTACGGGCGCTGGCCATGTGGATGACCTGGAAGTGCGCTTTGATGAATCTTCCTTACGGTGGGGCCAAGGGCGGGGTTGTAGTGGATCCTAAAGCCCTATCCTCGCGTGAATTGGAACGATTGACCCGCCGCTACGCCACCGAGATCAGCATCATGATGGGCCCTGAGAGCGACATTCCGGCTCCGGACGTGGGCACGAACCCGCAGGTCATGGCGTGGATCATGGACACTTTTTCGATGCACCGAGGCTTTTCAGTTCCGGCAGTTGTTACTGGCAAACCCATTGAGATCGGCGGATCTCTGGGGAGAACGGAAGCGACCGGGCGAGGAGTAGCTGTCACAATGCTCGAAGCCTTGAGAATGAACGATATTAGCCCTCAAGGAGCCACAGTGGCAGTTCAAGGCTTCGGCAACGTCGGCTCTGTAGCAGCCCGTATGGCCCACGAAATGGGTCTGAAAGTGATCGCGGTTACCTCCTCCAAGGGAGGAATTATTAGAGAGTCCGGCTTAGATCCTGCTGCTGTCGAGAGACATGCGCGCGAAGCGGGGACCTTGTTGGGGTTCGAGGATGCAAGCCAGATTTCAAATGAGGAGCTTCTAACTCTGAAATGCGACGTGTTGATCGCCGCGGCAATCGAGAATCAAATAACTACCCGAAATGCAGACAGGGTTCAGGCCAAAATAATAGCGGAAGGAGCTAACGGTCCAATCACCCCCGACGCGGACGAGATATTGAATTCCAAGGGCGTCTTTATCATCCCCGACATCCTCTGTAATGCCGGGGGAGTAACAGTGAGCTACCTTGAATGGGTGCAGGATTTACAGTCGTTTTTCTGGCCGGTTGAGGAGATTAATCGCAAATTACAGAACCTCATGCTCAAGGCGTTTGAGAGTGTCACGGAGTGCGCGCGTCGATACAACGTGCCTAGTCGAGAAGCAGCTCAGATACTAGCCATTCAACGGATCTCCGACGCAATTATCATTCGAGGGATATATCCGTAGCCGGCTATTTCGCTGCCAGAATCTCTTAACGGCATGGACGGGGGCGTGCCTTCCAGTCCTCATGCACGGCCATAAATTCACCCTTCGGAATTTTCCATAAAAAGAGTTGGAATAATGAGGGTATCCCGCGTCTCATGGGATCACCACACGTCAGGGAGATCTATTCCTGTAGGGTCGCGTGCAAGCGCAGACCGAGCGCTCGTACAACTTTGAGGACCGTAGCGAACTCAGGGTTGCCCTCAGGTGACAATGCCTTGTAAAGACTTTCGCGGCCGAGTCCGGTTTCCCGTGCGATTTGCGCCATTCCCTTCGAGCGGGCAATATCTCCCAAGGCCGCGGCGACCAATGAGGGGTCGTCCTCTTCGAGTGCAGCTTCTAGATACGCAGCCATGTCCTCTTCGGTTTCCAAGTGTTCCGCGGCGTCCCAAGGTCTGGTTTGAGTCTTTGCCATGACAACTCCTATAGGTTTCGCGCCAAACGCAAAGCCGTTTTGATGTCTCCGTCCTGGGATTTTTTGTCTCCGCCTGCAAGCAGCACCACCACTGTTTGCCCTTGTTGCACAAAGTACACCCTGTAGCCGGGACCGTAGTCAATCCGCAGTTCCGAGATGCCTTCTCCAACCGATTTCACATCTCCAGGGTTGCCGAGGGAAAGGCGCCGTATGCGAACATCGATGCGTGCTCGCGCCCGACGATCACGCAATTCTGCAAACCACTTACGGTAGACCTCGGTCTGACGGACTTCGATCATAAGCTAATTGTATCTCACAAGATACATAGAGGCAAGCGTAGAATTTTCCGCCAAGCGTATGCTGCGTACTCGCACGCGTGGCCCAGTATAATGTCGCGATTGTTTGAGGTAGCCAGTAAAGCAGATGCGGGGAAAGCCCTGACGAGATAGATTCTAGGGCAGGGAGCCTGGAACGGAGAGAAAGACAGGTTGTCCTCCTCGGGAATCTCTTAACGGCATGGGCGGGGGCGTGCCTTCCAGTCCTCAAGATCGTCCAGTATAGATTTGCCAACCGCGTATTTATCAAACTTGAACGAGACCCTCGATGCTGGGCGATTAAGGATGTCACAAAGGAGATTGTCCGGATTGTTGAAAAGGATCTCGTCCTCGGTTGATATGCAGATGTTTCCTTCGTGGACGCTTTGAGCCCGCAGTTCTTGTTCGCCCCCACCATGATTCTCAGGTATTACGATGGCCTTTGTACCTGTGAGCAGTATCTCATTTACCGTATTGTACCCCGCGCGACAGATCACCAGGTCTGAGTGATGGACCAGATCCACCAGGTCCGGTACAAATGGCAGGAATCGCACATTTTTGCTCAAAGGATTACAGCATAGCTCTTGCGCAACTCCATTATCGAGATACGGGTCCATGACCATCACGACCTGATAATTGTCGCCAACGCCGGTTCTCTCAAGCATCTCGAGAAACCGCTTCGATAGGTCAATAACGCGACAATTCCGCCCCAGCGAAATCAGGATAGTCTTCTTGTTCGGCAGTCCGAATCGGTCCAGAGCTTCGTTTCGACTCGGTAATTCACCGTACGCCTTGTTGGTTATTTTCCCCAAGTATCTAATTTTTTTTTCTAATTCAGGATCATTCCCAAGAAATTGTTTATTGATATCAATTACTTCTCTATCTTCCAGGACGTACATAAAATCATATAACGCGCCTATATTAATGGATTCAGACCTGTGTCGAGGGTTTTGGTAAGGGATGCTCAATAACGGGATCCACTTCATTATGCCCCTGCAAATGTGCACAAGGGCAAAATCTACGGGCCCCCCCTTCCGCATCCACTTCTTCATGAGCAGGGGAATCAGTTCGCTCATTTGGCCGGTCATATTGTGTTCGATAATCAAAACATCCGGTTGGAAAAAATCAAAGCTCTCCATAATGAGTTTTTGGCGAAAATCGAAGATAGCCTCCAGCTCAAAGCCTGTCAGATACCGCGAACGCATAGGATTGTCTTTTTGATCGATATCAATCTTTACTGAAGGGAGCTTGATGACTTCAATCCCTTCCTTGAAAAAAATCTGTGGGACAGAAGTGCTGGACACTACCAAGAAATCTATGTCAGGTCGCCACTTTTTCATTCCTGTAATTACGGCCAGCGTACGGAATGCGTGCCCTAAGCCTATGGAATTATGGGTGTAGACAAGAATTCTTTTAACATTTTCGAGCGGCATCGGCCTAATTCCTGTATTAATACATGGCAAATGAACTTTACCATAAAATTAAGATTCTAAGCAACAGAAAGCACTGTTATATAGCGCAACCGAGCGCGTCACACCCGGTTAGAGTCAGCGTATTTTTGAAATGGCACGCCGCCAAATGTCCCGGCTCAGCTTCCTCCAGAGGTGGAACTTCGCGGGCACACAAATCCTCGGCGTAAATACAGCGCGGATGGAAAGGGCATCCCGCGGGAGGGTTAATCGGGTCCGCTGGCTCACCCCTTAGAACGATCCTGCGACCCACCAATTCGGGTCGAGTGCTGGGAACATTAGACATCAGAGCTTCCGTGTACGGATGGAGCGGTCGCGCGAACAGAGTCTCCGCTGGAGCGTATTCGACGATGCGCCCCACGTACATTATTGCGATTCTCTTGCTAAAATGCCTTATCAAGCCCAAGTCATGAGAAATGAATAAATAAGCCAAACCCAGCCGGTCCTGGATCTCCAAGGCAAGATTAATAATCTGTGCCTGGACCGAAACGTCGAGGGCCGACGTGGGTTCGTCGGCCACCACGAGTTTAGGATATAGAGCTAGGGCTCTCGCTATGCTTATCCGTTGTCGCTGGCCGCCCGAAAAGGCGTGCGGATAGCGGTTAAGGTGCTGCACCTTTAAGCCGACAAGCTCTATGAGTTCGCGGACCCTGCTTTCCAGTATCCGGCCGCGTGCGACCTTGTTCACCAGAAGAGGTTCGGCAAGAATTTCCCTGACGGTCATTCTTGGATTCAAAGATGCGAAAGGATCCTGAAAGACCATCTGAAAGTGAGGACGCAGGGCGCGCATGTGCGAAGGTTCAATTCTGGTCAGATCTACTCGAGGCTCCCCATTGGGCGGCTGAAACCAAATATGCCCGCTGGTTGGCTTGTAAGCGCCCATGATCAGCCGGCCCACGGTCGTCTTCCCGCAACCTGATTCTCCCACAAGCCCCAGAGTTTCCCCCGTGTTCACGCTGAACGTCACACCATCGACGGCCTTCACATGACCGGCCACCTTCTGGAATATTCCCTTGTGAATGGGGAAGTATTTCTTGAGGTCTTTCACTTCGAGAAGAATTTGCGGTTCAGACACAAACAATCCTCATGCTGCGCTAGACATCCTCAGGCAGGACACGTAGTGCCGCTCGCCCACCTTAATCAATCCATATTTATCGTCCCGGCAAAGCGTTTCGCCTCCGCACTCGAGGCATCTTGCAAAAAATGGGCAGCCCTTTATCTCTTCCAGGGGATCCGGTAGGGTGCCTTCTATTGTCGCTAGCGGAGTGCGCACCGGAGTGTCGATTCCCGGGACGGATTTCAAAAGGGCCCTAGTGTACGGATGGAGTGGCTCCCTGAACAGGACGTCCACCGGAGCGTGCTCCATAACTCGGCCCGAGTAAATTACCAGGACATCGTGGCTGATCTCTGAAATAACTCCAAGGTTGTGAGAAATGAAAAGAATCGCCATACCAAACTCTTCTTGCAACTGTTTCAAGAGTTCAACGATCTGGGCCTGTATAGTGACGTCGAGGGCCGTGGTAGGCTCATCCGCGATTAGAATTCTCGGGTTGCAGATCAGAGCCATGGCTATCATGGCACGCTGGCGCATTCCTCCGGACAACTCATGCGGATATGAGTCGATCCTGCGCTCAGGCTGCGGTATCCCCACCTTGCCCAGCATTTCGGTTGCCCGATTACGAGCCTCACTCTTGGAAACATCCGAGTGAAGTAGAAGCGCCTCTGCAATTTGGCTTCCCACAGTATGAACCGGACTGAAAGAGTTCATCGGCTCTTGAAAGATCATCGCCACATCGCGACCACGTATTCTGCGAACCTGGCGTCCGAGAGGATCAAGTTTCACGAGGTCCAATTGGCTAAAATCACCTTTGCTGTTGCCGAATCGGAGGAGGATTTTTCCTTCTACAATTCTCCCGGGGGGCGGTACGATTCTCAATATGGCCTGCCCTATGACACTTTTTCCGCTTCCGGACTCTCCGACGATGCCGAGAGTCTTCCCGGGTTCAACGGTAAAAGTCACACCATCAACAGCTCGCACTGTACCCTCGTCCAACAGAAAGTGAACTCGAAGATTTTCAACTTGCAGAACAGGAACCACGTAATTCACCTCGAATAAGGATCTACGGCGTCTCTAAGACCGTCTCCCACAAAATTGAAGGAAAGCACGATCCCGATAACGAACAGCACCGGTATCAACAGCCACGGGTAAAGAGCAATGGTAGTGACGTTTTGAGCCTCCTTCAGCAGAACACCCAGGCTCGTGACCGGAGGTCTCAGACCGATTCCAAGAAAGCTGAGAGCAGTTTCTCCTAACACCATGCTCGGAATTGCCAAGGTCACTGTAACGATGATGTGACTTGTGAACGATGGAATCAGATGCCGGAAGATTATTCTGGCATGGCTGGCACCTGCAAATAGGGCAGCCATGACGAATTCTTCCTCGCGTAGTGCTATGAGCTTCCCGCGCACTACCCTCGCCAGATCCGTCCAACCGATCAGGGATAAGATTATGGTAATGACAAAATAGACCTTCAATGCGCCCCAGTGTGGAGGCATTGCCGCGGATAATCCCATCCACAAGGGGATACTCGGAAAGCAGCGGATTACTTCAATCACCCTCTGTATTAAAGTATCAGCCCACCCGCCTTTGTAGCCTGAAATTCCGCCTAAGACGAGCCCTAGCACCAGGCTCAACAGCACTCCCAGTATCCCTATGGAAAGGGATATTCTACTTCCGTACAGACACCGGGAGAACATGTCCCGCCCCATTCTATCCGTTCCGAACAAGAAGATTTTGCCGGGAGAATCCACCCCAAACAAGTGCAGTCGGCCTTTCCAAAGGCCCCAAAACTCGTACGGGTCCCCCTTCACCAGGAAGCGAATAGGATACAGATGCTTCTTATTTTCCCTATAGCATAGTTGCAGCGACTCCGCTTCCACCTCAGGCGTAAGTCCGTACACAAAGGGCCGGTGGAGATGCCCCTGCGCATCTAATATTCTGATCTTCGACGGACATGCATAGACGGCCTCAATATTCAGTCTATCTTTGCTATATGGAGCAAGGAATTCGCAGAATGCGGCACCGAAATAGAGCAAGCAGATGCACCAGAGGCCGATCATCGCCAACGAATGCTTCTTGTAACGCCACCAAACTAACTGCCGCATAGAGGCGTCAAGATATTTTTGTTCCTTCCTCCGATCCTGATTCATGCACTCTCACGCGCCTCAAAACGAATCCTGGGATCTACCCAGGCCAGGAGAATATCGGAAATAAGTGTTCCAATGACGGTGAGAAAGCTGAGCAGCATAATGAAACTTCCGGCAAGCTGCATATCTTGACTCAAAAGAGCGTTGAGAAGCACAGGCCCGGACGTGGGAAGGTTCAGCACCACTGCTGTGATGGCGAGTCCGGAGATGAGTTCCGGCAAGGTCCACCCAATTGTACTTACCAACGGGTTGATGGCAACCCGGACCGGGTACTTGAGGATCAAGCGAGTTTCTGAAAGACCCCTTGCTCTTGCGGCGGTAACGTACGGCTTCTTGAGCTCATCCAGGAGATTTCCCCGAATAATACGGATGAATTTTGCCGTATGCGCCGTCCCTACGATAATGACTGGGATCCAGAGATGCGAAAGCAAGTCCAGGAATTTTGCCAGGCTCCACGGCGCTTCCACGTATTGGGGCGAAAATAGTCCGCCGATGCTCATGCCGAAGTAAGCGTAAGAAATCCAGAGCAAAACCAAGGCGAAAAGGAAACTTGGTGTCGCAAGACCAATGAATCCCACAAATGTCAATATGTAGTCAACCAATGAATACTGACGTACCGCAGAGTAAATCCCGATCGGAATAGAGACCAGCCAGGTGAATAGGAGTGTGGTAACAGAAACTAAAATGGTGAGTGGGATACGTTCGGCGAGCAACGAACTAACGGGTCTATTCCATTCGAATGAGTGGCCGAAATCACCGTGGAGAAAGTTCCATGCCCAGTGCAGGTACTGGATGTAAACTGGTTGATCCAGGCCAAAGCGTTGTCTCAGCGCTTGCAGTTCAGCTTGATCTACTGATTCACCACTAGCCTCCAGTTGGGCCGCGTATGTGGTGAGAAAATCTCCGGGCGGCAATTTAATGATAGCGAATGATATTATTGATATGGCCACCAACGTGGGGATCATGATGAGAATACGGCGGATCACGTAACTCAGCATGATAGCTTTCCTTTAAGGGAAATGCGTACATCGTGGAACCCCTCGATCCAACCGCATGGCCTACTCACGGGTTCTTGGTCTCCTTCGTATAGGAAAACTGTTCGGGATGGATCGGACCCGGATTCGGGTAAATCCAGCTCTGCCAATCCGTCTTCGGTATATTGTACATATTTTTTGCCACAACGTAATAATCGGGAGGGTCGTGAACCAGACCGACCACCCACAGATTCTTTTCATCTTGGGATATGATTTTTCCGAAAAGTTCTTTTTTCTTTTCCGGAGAGACCTTCTGAAGGATTTGATTGTAAGTTTCCATCATTTCCTTGATCGTCTGGGGAGGTTCCTCTCCTCTCTTGCCTTCGCTTTGGAACCACTGGCCGTACAGCGGGGCATTGAGACTTTCGCTGCTATACGGGAAGTACCAGCGCGGTTCGAGCAAGCATTCCATCCCCCCGTCTCCTGTCCATAGCGCTATGTCGTGCAAAGCGTTTTGGGTCCGTTGCCGGAAAAGTTCCATAGTTTCCGACTTTACATCGGTATCAATCCCGATGCTTTTTAGGTTGGAGGCCACGATTTCAGCCATGTCCACCCATGTCTGAATTTTTACCATGACATCCAAGGACAACTGAAGAGGCTTCCCGTCAGGTCGCAATCTCTTGCCGTTCGGCCCGAGCTTTAGCCCCATTTCATCCAGAAGAGACGCCGCCTTGTTCGGATCATATCCCAGATGAGCCTTCGCGTACGAGGGCGAATAGTAATGGGATTTTTTTAAAGGAGCAGCTTGTCGCGGGTCGCCTTTGCCCCGGTATACTATCTTGTTGATCTCATCTCTGTTGATCGCGTGAGAAAGAGCTATCCGGAACCTAGGATCGGACAAGATGCTTCTCATTACCGGATTCTTGTGGTTTAGGTTCGGCGCCAATAATAGCCCCACGGACGCCGTACTCTTCTTGGGCACCAACCTATATTTCCCTTGCGCTTCACTGGCACGAAGCAGCACGGAATTCTGCATGCCTCCCAGGTGGCGGCCCTGCATGTCGATCTCACCAGCGATAGCCATGAGCAGAATAGTTTGGGGTTCCGCCTGAAGATCATTTGCTATGCTATCAATGTATGGGAGCTGATTACCTTCAGTATCAACCTTCCAGTAATAAGGGTTCCGTCCAAGGATGAAACGTCTCGCCGGTGCGGGAACCTTTACGATCCAGGCGCAGATGGAGGGTAAATTCTTGTCCACGCAAAGGCCATATTGAAGGTTGGAGTAATCCTGAAAGAGGCTCACCCACGAGGTGGCTCTTTTGGCCTTCATCAGAGCCTCCAGTTCCTTTGGGTTTGCATATTTCTTGTGAAACTTCTTCAAGTAGTGTTTTGGGTTCGTCACTATGGCCATGGCCTGGGGACACGCCAATTGCTCCACAAAGATGCTATACGGCCGGTCAAACTCAATACGAAAAGTGTAATCGTCGATTTTCGTGACCTTGGGTGCTTTACCGGACGGGGCGATCCACTTAGGGATAGACGGGGTCAGTTCCTTGTTGAAAACAATGTCTTCGAAATAGAACATGATGTCATCGGCGGTAAATGGCGCGCCATCAGACCATCTAACACCTTTCACCAGATGAAAAGTAAATATGCGGCCCGAATTGTCAACTTCCCATTTTTCAGCAAGATTGGGGATGATCTTGAGATCGGGACTCCACCGTACCAGGGGGTCATAAAGGATGCGCCGAAGCCCGACCAGATCGGAAAGGCCCGTATAGGCACGTCGCCAGACCCCTCCGTAATGTCCAGGCCTATCGACAGGGATGACTATCGCGGGAGAAGGAGGAAGGCGCTGGTTAACGGGAGGAAGCTCTCCGGAGGCGACCTTTTTGGCCAGGCCGGGGGCCTCATTGAAGGCCCAACAGGATTTGCATGCAAGCTGACTAAAACTCAGGAAGAAAACCGCTGCGGCTAATGCCGCCATTCCGGCCGTGAAGCTAATGCCTCGTCGCATGGATCCTCCTTTGGGCTGAAAAGAATATTGATTTGGATAAACTGTATTACCGCGCCCTTGACGCCATGTGCCCTCAACAGTCAGGATCGGCTCGGCATTCTTGCGAAAACTGATTGCGCCGAGTTTCTAGAAGGGGATGTCATCCTCCGGGGGCGGAGGCTGGGATCGGCCCTCTTCTTTCCTGCCGGTTTGAGTCGACCCTCGGGATTGGGTCGGGGGCTGCCGCCTCTGACCTTCACTAGGTTCGCGGCTTGAGTAAGAGCTTCCTCCACCCAACATTATCATGTCACTTGCTATGATTTCCACTGTAGTTCTCTTGTTGCCTTCCTGGTCTTCCCATTCACGGCTCTGGATACGCCCTTCAATGAACACCTGCTTACCTTTGCTCAGGTATTCACCACATATCTCCCCTAGGCGACCCCAGGCGACGACCCGGTGCCACTCCGTCCTTTCCTGATCGTTGCCATCCTGATCGCGCCACTGCTGAGAGGTAGCGAGTGTAAAAGTGGCCACGGCCCTGCCCGATGAAGTATATCTTACCTCGGGGTCCTTGCCCAGATTGCCAAGCAAAAGCACCTTGTTCAACGATCTCTGGGCCATAATTTCCTCCATGAAACAGTTTATTGATTGCGAGGGAAAATCGTTGCCGTGATCATACCGGAGAGGTTATCCTCTACGAAAATGCCACAAATTGTCAAGAACGAAAGGCTTACCCTCAACGCGGTTTAAGGAGGAATTCCCTGACTATACGTCAGAGATTGCTGCAAATGCTTCGAGAAAGCGAGTTGACGGCAAGGGACATTTCCCGCCTGCTGGGAATCCGCGAAAAGGAGGTGTACGAACACCTCCCCCATATAGAACGGTCCCTCCGCAAAGGATCCTCCTTGATCTGCCGCGCTGCGCGCTGCCTCGACTGCGGGTTCGTTTTCAAGAAACGCCAACGCTTCACCACCCCGAGTCGATGCCCTGTTTGCCGGTCCGAATCCATCAGCCCACCCGTCTATGCCGTCAAAGAGCCTCCAGGGAAGTGACGTCAACGGAGGTCAGCAATACGGCTTGTGAAATCAAAGGTCAATCCTCTAACAGTATTACGTGTTATTATATATAGAGAGTCTTGAAGTTCGACGCGCCTGGAGGCACGGTGTGAACGCATTACGAGGGGCGAGGCCGACGATGACAGATCGTATGGATACGGCGTTACAGGGACAGAGTTTCTGTGAATTCGAAGAAGATGCTCTTATTCCTTTGCAGGAAGATCGCCTGAAGGCTGCGATCGCGGCTACAGTACAGTCGTGTGCGGATGAGAGAACCGTTGATCACGTAGGGGCTGCTTTGATCCCCTCCAAAGCTGAAATTATCCGCATCCTGGATGTGCTCCAGGATGTTCTATTTCCGGGGTTTTTCGGGCGGCAGGAGCTGACCCATTCTACTCTCGAGTATCATCTCGGGAGTGAACTGATGGTTCTTCACGACCTCCTTGCGGCTCAGATCTCCAGGAGTATACGCCACGAATGCAGGCGTATGGAGAGTCTCTGCGTCCAGTGTATACAAAAAGGGCGGGAAGAGGCTGTGACATTCCTGGAAAGGGTGCCGGAGTTACGATGCAAACTAGCTAGGGACGTTCGAGCTCACTACGACGGCGATCCCGCGTCCAAGAGCTTGGACGAGATCGTGTTTTGCTATCCGGGTCTATATGCGATCTTTGTTTACAGGGTGGCTCACGAACTTTATATTCGTAAAATACCCCTTATGCCGCGCATCATGACGGAGCACGCGCATTCACGCACAGGTATAGATATACACCCTGGGGCCAAGATAGGTTCGGATTTCTTTATCGATCACGGAACGGGTGTAGTCATTGGCGAAACAACAGATATTGGAGACCGCGTTCGCATTTACCAGGGGGTTACGCTCGGGGCTCTATCTGTGCCGCGAGGATCGGAAGGCGGCAACTACCTGAGAGGCCGAAAACGGCACCCAACGATTGAAGACGATGTCACCATATACGCGCAAGCAACCATACTTGGAGGAGAAACAGTCATAGGGGCGCGGTGCGTTATAGGCGGCAACGTGTGGCTCACCTCTTCAGTCCCACCGGACAACACGGTCCTTTTGGAGACTCCGAAGCATGTTTTCAAGGAGGAGAAATTGCGACGCTCTTCCGAGGTCCAAATAGAAGTGGGTGCAGCCAAGTGAAACAAAAACAGCTTTGATTTGCGCTGGGGACGCCTCAAAATCTACGAACCTCGCGCATCGGGCGAGAAGAGTTAAAAAATTAATAGGCATTTGTTGAAGATGATCTACGTTTTTGATACAATCCGGTCGCAAATTATGAAATGGACTCAATCTCAACCTTCGAGGAGTAAATTTGGCAACAATATTCTATGACCGGGACGCAGATCCAGCGGCCCTGGCCGGCAAAACTGTGGCCATTATAGGCTACGGCAGCCAAGGCCATGCTCATGCTTTGAATCTTAACGATTCGGGCGTCAAGGTAGTCGTAGGACTCCATCGTCAGAGTCGCCGCTGGGATAAGGTGGGCCAGGACGGGCTGGAAGTGCTGGAAGTAAATCAGGCAGCCGAACGGGCCGACGTGATAATGATCCTAGCCCCCGATGAGCTACAAGCTGCCCTTTATCGAGAAAAGATTGAACCTTCTCTAGGTAGAGGCAAGGCTTTGGCCTTCGCTCACGGGTTCAACATACATTTCGGGCAGATTGATCCCCCCGCTGACACAGATGTCTTCATGGTGGCACCAAAAGGGCCAGGACACTTGGTACGCCGCATGTACAAGACAGGGTTCGGGGTTCCCGCTTTGCTTGCGATTCATCAGGATGCCGGGGGAGAGTGCAGGAACATCGGAATGGCTTATGCGCGAGCTCTGGGTGCTACCAGAGCGGGCGTAATCGAGACTACCTTCGCAGAAGAGACCGAGACCGACCTCTTCGGAGAGCAGGCAGTCCTGTGCGGTGGGGTAACGGCCCTAGTCCAGGCCGGTTTCGAGACGTTAGTGGAGGCCGGGTATCAGCCTGAAATCGCCTACTTTGAGTGTCTTCACGAGCTAAAACTCATCGTGGACCTCATTTATGAAGGCGGCATCGGGCGCATGCGGTACTCTGTCAGTAATACTGCTGAATATGGAGATATGACGAGAGGACCGCGCATCGTTGATGATCGTACCAGATCAGAGATGAAAAAGATTTTATCGGAGATCCGCTCAGGGGAATTTGCCCGCGAGTGGATATTGGAAAATTTGGCGGGGCGTCCCAGATTCAAGGCCCTGGAACGACTCGGGGATGCACATCCCATTGAGGTTGTGGGCGAGCGTCTTCGGTCAATGATGAGCTGGATTTCATCACCGCTGGACGAGAAGTGAATTGATCTCTGAGTTTATGCAGACTTCCAGCCCGGCTCAAGCTGTGCCTCGGGGTAGTTCTTCGCTAATCCGCGCCGCGCTTGTTAGGAGCTGTGGACGTGCGGGGCCTATTGTGCATAAACGGTTGAGCAACAAAGAACCGAAAATAGCCAGGAGGCAGTTTCAGCCACTGAAACCGAGCTTTAGAAATTTTGGCCAGCCGAAATGTAATGAAATGCTTCAGGGGTGCTGTTATCTTCGGCGGCGGCGGCGGGCCGAGAGGGGACCTCTCCTCGGTACTAGCAAGCTGTACCAAAGAGGCCGCGGGGCGCACCACGCGTTCCTTCCCAAGGAAAAATTCAAGCGGCTAGTGTACGGCAAGGATATTATTAAGAAGGGAGAGTGGGGGACATGATCAAAAGCATCCGCATCAAGAATTTCAAGAATTTCCGGGATGCTGAATTCGACGTCAGGCCGTTGAATATTTTCATTGGGCCTAACGGAACCGGAAAATCTAATCTTGGCAATTTCCTCCTGATGATGAGCTTTTTGTCTTCCGGGCCCTTCAGTAGCGCGTTCGGTCCTGGGCCCTTCACATTCCGGCAGACACTGAGCCGACGGGAAAAAGGCGATTCGAATCCGCAGGACCTGGATCTTCACTTCGAAGTGACCTTGGAAGTTGAGGGTGTAAATTATAGTTACACGCTTGTCTTCACGGAAATCCGTCGGAACGAATACCTCATCAAGGAAGAAACTCTTCAGGAAATACAGGGAGAGATCCTTTTCACCATTGGAGATGTGAAAGCCAGAGAGTCCAAGATGGCCCAGATGAGGAAAGGTCATGCGTGGAACGAGGCGGAGAAGAGGATTCGTTCTGTTGCCCAATACCTTTCCAAAATAAAAAGGTACCGCTTCATTCCCGATCTGATCAAGAAGCCGTCAGCGGTTCAGGATTCCTATCTTCTGGACCACACAGGCGAAAATCTGGCCGCCGTGATCCACCACCTTGAGAGGAATCATCCTGTAAACTTCCAAAAGATTGTCCAGGAAGTGAAGCGCAGCGTCCCCGGTATTCGCCGGATTTTCACCCCCCATCTGGGAGATCCGCATCAGGTTGGGATAGGCGTCGAGGAGGAGAGCAAATCCGGCTATTTCGTTGGACCCCAATTGTCGGACGGCTTCCTTGTCTTCTTGGCACTTTGTACGCTGTTCAATCTGCCCGATCAGCCTCGTATCTTCTTTATCGAGGAGCCGGAAACGTATCTCAATCCAAACAGACTCAGGGTCCTTTACGGGCTCATGCACAGATTTGCTGAGGCAAATCCCGGCAAACAAGTACTGATGAGTTCCCATTCACCTTATTTTATTGACTGGTCCGACGACAAGCCCGAGGAACTCACCCTCATGAACGACCGGGATGGATGGGTCGAATTCCACAATCTAAAGGATGTTAAAGAACTTCGCTTCTTTCTTGAAGACGACCCGTGGGGGCAAGAGTGGGTCACAGCGTTCTTCCGGGCGGATTTTGCTGATGAGCCGCTTCCTGAAATAACTGAGGAGACAGCAGCCTCAGATGAGTACTATGACTCAGAGTGGGAAAGAGAAAGGAACGATCAACAAGCGGGCGAGTATTGAAACCATCCTGGATCGCAATTGTTCGTGATTGTCCAACACTACGTGCCCGTCAGAAAGCTGAATTCAGGAGAAATTCGTTGATTCCAGCCCAATTTGTACTCGTTTCTTTGCCGCTTATCCCTTTCGCCGGAACTACTCTCCACATTTGTAGCGATTGATGAGATTTCTCGTTCGCTTGAAGCTGCCTAACCCCTTGGGAAAACTGCCCCGTTTAGTCTGCCTCTATATGACTGACGGTCGGTAAATGGAATTACTGAGAGGACACGCAAAACTCTGCCTCACTGGCTAGAAAAGCAGACAACAACGGTAGGAAACTCTAGAAAAATTTTTGTGAACATGGTAAAAGATAGATGGTATTTCTCCCCATCGCTCGATTACTCATAATCAAGAAAATCCTGAAAGGAGCAGCGAGATGGTCGTTCTTAAACTGTTGACGTACGCGAGCGGCATGGTATTTATCGTGGCGTTTGCCGTCAAATTAATCAAATATGCCACCATGCCAATGCATGTCCGCTGGGAATTATACCCTGTTCCCCACGAGGCCAAAGCCTATGGCGGTTCCTTTTTGGAAGATGTCGATCACTGGACAAAGGAACGACACAAACACCATATTGAGCAGTACAAATTTATGGTTCCCGAGATCCTCTTTATTCGGGCCCTTTATGAGGATAACCGTCCCCTATGGTACTGGTCTTTTCCGTTTCACATGGGTCTCTACCTGAGTATTGGGGGACTGGTTTTCCTCGTCATAGGAGCGTTTCTCCAGATTGCCCACCTGGTTCCAGGTCCATCTGCCCTGGCGAGTTTTGTGCAGGCGTTAACCACTGTTCTCGCGATCATAGGATTCGTGCTTGGCACAATCGGCGCGATCGGATTGATCATGAAACGAATGACCGATCCGGACATGACCGATTTCACAGCGGGCATTGACTACATGAACCTTATTTGGCTGGGTGCGATTTTTGTTACGGGCTTCCTGGTATGGGTAAGCGATCCAGGCTTCGTAGTTTCCCGTGAATTCCTGGTGAGCCTGATCACGTTCAAACCTATGACCGGTGCGATGAGCGGCATTCACATTCTCAACCTGCTCCTCTTCATAGGTTTTTGGGCGTATTTCCCTTTCACTCACATGACCCACATGGTTTCCAAATATTTCATGTGGGACAAGGTCAAATGGGATGACACGCCGAATATTGGCAATGCCGCCATGTCGTCAAAAATTAAGAAGTACCTCGCCTATCCTGTAACCTGGGCGGGCCCTCACGTGGGTGCTGAAGGCGGAAAGAAAACCTGGGCTGAGGTAGCGACGTCGAATCCCTGGCAAAAGGACGAAGAGAAGAAATCGGAGGACGTTAAATGAAACCTCAGGATATATCGAAAAAGGTCGAACAGCTTGAAGAAATCAAGATCGAGGATCTACCCCCCCTCCCCCATCCGTACGAGGATTGGAAGGAAGAGCCCATCACCGAGCTTACCGAAGACCAGAAGCAACGCTGGGAGCATTCACTTGATGGGGTCAGTGCGATCAATCTTCCAAAGCCAGAGACCCCGGAAGAAGAACAGAGGCTGGTGGAAGCTTTCCTCGAGGGTTTTAGAAAACTGCTGACCAAAGAGAATAACTGGACATTTCTTCAGCCTCTTATGCTCTCACTCGAGTACTGTGCCAAATGTCAGACCTGTTCCGAAGCTTGCCCTGTGTACGAAATGAGCGGAAGAAAAGACATATACAGGCCGATTTTTCGGGCCGAGGTCCTGCGGAAAATAGCGAAGAAGTATTTTTCTACAGGCGGGAAGCTGCTTGCAGGCTTCCGGGGGCATGACATTGACCTCAATTGGGAAACCGTTGCCCGCCTTGCAGAGTTGGCCTATCGCTGTACCCTTTGTCGCCGGTGCACTCAGGTGTGCCCGGTAGGTGTGGACAACGGTTTGATCACACACGAACTGAGGAAGATCTTCAGCCAGGAGCTCGGTATCGCTGCCGGCGGAGGTCCACGAAAAGGGCTCGGTGAAGCATCTGAAATTCGGTTCCAGCACGGGCATGATCAAAGCGGCAGTTGAAGATATCATCGAGTATCTCGAAGACGATATCGAAGAAAAGACCGGAAAGAAGATCAAGATCCCTATAAACAAGAAGGGCGCCGATATACTCCTCCTGCACAATGCCGGGGAATTCATGGCATGGCCTGAAAATCCGATGGCCTTTGCCATCCTTTTCGATGCGGCCGGGATCAACTATACGCTTTCCACCGAACTGCTTGGGTTACGACGCTGTGAACTACGGCCTCTGGTACGATGACGTCCAATTTGCCAGAGTGGCCTTGAAACATCTTGAGGTGGCCAGGGACCTTGGCGTGAAAAAGATCGTCATCGGCGAGTGCGGACACGCTCACAAGGCCCTCACTGTCATCGCAGATCGCCTTCTGCCCGGCGAGCAGCTCATCCCTCGTGAGAGTTCGTACACCTTGCTTTGGGACATAGTAAAGAGCGGAAAGATAAAGTTTGACCCAAACAAGAACGACTTTCCGGTCACACTTCACGACCCGTGCAATGTTGTGCGACTCATGGGAATCGTTCAACCTCAGAGAAATGTTCTGAACGCGATCTTTCCCCCGGGACGTTTCCGAGAAATGACCCCGCATGGCGTGGAAAACTACTGTTGCGGAGGAGGTTCAGGATTCGCAATCATGGAGTCGGGGAATTTCCCTGATTGGAGGCGCTTGGTGTCCGGAAGGAAAAAACTGACTCAGTATCTGAACGCCTTCCAGGGCGAGATGGATCCGTCCATTCGCAAGATGGTTTGCGCACCGTGTTCCAACTGCAAGGGCCAGACCCGCGACCTTTTGGAACATTATGAGGTCTTCGAGAAGACCGGCATCTGGTATACCGGGCTGGTGGAACTCATGGTCAACGCTATGGTCGATCAGGAAAAGCCGTATATTGAGTGGCCGGATGACGAAGACGACGAATAGTCCGCTATCAAAAAGTGAGAATCGGCTGGCTGCAAAACTACACTGACCTGGTGCCTGCTAGGACGGGACCCAGGTCAGTGGCACCCGGCTACTTAGTCTACCGCCGCAGACCACTTTAGCCGAAGCGAATTACTTACGACGGATACCGAGCTGAGTGCCATTGCCGCCGCTGCGAAGACCGGGTTCAGCAGAATTCCGAAGAACGGATAGAGAACCCCCGCGGCGATCGGAATTCCCAGCGAATTGTAGAAGAAAGCCCAAAACAGGTTCTGCTTGATAACCTTCATAGTCTGAAAAGACAGCTTAATCGCCGAAGGGACAAGCCTCAGGTCATTCTTGATCAGCGTGATGTCTCCGGCTTCCATCGCAACGTCTGCCCCGGCGCCAAGCGCAATCCCAATATCCGCGGCCGTTAAAGCCGGTGCGTCATTTATGCCGTCACCTACCATAGCTACTACTTGTCCCTCGCGTTGAAGCCTATTTATCTCGGCTGCCTTGTCGCCGGGTAGCACTTCGGCCAGCACTTCCTTTATGCCGACCGCGTCCGCGATGGCTCGCGCCGTCTCCCGATTATCCCCGGTTATCATCATGACTTTGAGACCCATATTAGTAAGGGTGTTTACTGTTTCACGGGCAGATTGCCGGGGAGTGTCGGATAGGCCGATGAGGCCCATGACCTGCCCCTGTTGAGCAACGAAAACAGAGGTCTTTCCTTCTTGGAGCAATTTGGCCGCTTGGGTATCCAAGCCGTTCATGTGCATTCCTTGCTGCTCCATCAGCCGCATGTTTCCGAGCAAAACATTCTTCTCTTCAATAATTCCTTTTACTCCAAGTCCTGACAGAGCTTCGAAGTCCTTGAGGGGCAGGGGCTCCAATCCTTGCGCGCGCCCTTTTTCTATAATAGCCTGTGCCAAGGGGTGCTCGGACACTGCCTCGATGGAAAGAGCGATCTTCAATAGTTCTTTAGGTTGCACTCCGTTTGCTGGAAGGATCTCTGTAACAGCGGGTGAGCCCTTGGTCAACGTCCCAGTCTTGTCAAACACGACGGCGGTTAGCTTGTAAGCCTTTTCGAGACTCTCTCCGCCCTTTATCAAGATTCCTTTCTCAGCCCCCAATCCTGTGCCCACCATTATCGCGGTCGGAGTCGCCAATCCCATAGCGCACGGGCAAGAAATGATCAGTACCGAAACGAAATTCAGCAGCGCTCGGCTGAAAATTGGTTCAGGAACGACAAAATACCAGACTACGAAGGTCAGAGTCGCGATGCCGAAAACAACCGGCACGAAAATAGAAGCCACTCTGTCAGCAATTCGTTGTATGGGAGCCTTTGAGCCCTGGGCTTCTTCCACAAGTCGGATAATCTGGGCAAGAGCCGTGTCGGCTCCCACTTTAGTGGCTCGGAATGTAAAGCTTCCGCTCTTGTTTATTGTGGCTCCAAAAACCTCGCTCCCGACTTCCTTGCCTACGGGGATGCTTTCACCGGTCAACATGGACTCGTCAACAGCGGACATGCCGGTGAGCACAATGCCGTCCGTGGGGATCTTTTCGCCGGGTCTCACAAGGATCACGTCACTTGTTGTGACGAGATCGACCGGAACGTCAATTTCCTGGCCGTCCTTGATAAGGCGAGCAGTTTTGGGTTTGAGCCCCATCAGTCTTTTCATTGCCTCGGATGTCTTGCCTTTAGCCCGCGCTTCAAGGAGCCTTCCAAGAAGAATGAGCGTTATGATCATCGCTGCACCGTCGAAGTAGACGTGAGGCGTGACACCTGCAACTTCAAAAAACTTGGGAAAAAACGTAACGAGAGAAGAGTAAAGGTATGCCGAAAACGCGCCCACCGCCACCAGGGTGTTCATGTCAGTTGTGCGCTGCCGGGCAGCCTTGTAGGCGCCGACTAGAAACCGGCTTCCCACCCAGAAGACCACGGGAGTGGTCATGGCAAAGAGGATTAAGAGCATCAGGCGATGAGGGACTATCTGAAGGAACGAGAAGAAATGAGGAGAGGAGCCCACGTGGATAAGGACGCTCAAAACCAGGCCCACAACGAGCTTTAATTTAAGGTCCGCCAGGTCTTTTCGGCGAGCCGCCTCCATGGGATCTGTT
>CAVSPC010000065.1:0-17584 GCA_963729795.1 uncultured delta proteobacterium
GCGTCCCCAAGGGGATTTGAACCCCTGTCGCCGGCGTGAAAGGCCGGTGTCCTAGGCCAGGCTAGACGATGGGGACGTGTTTGCGACCCATTGATGCGAGATCCTCAACCTGCAAAAAAACTCGGCAGCCATAGCATAAACCGTATGGTGGTGGGCCGTGCTGGGCTCGAACCAGCGACTCTCTGCTTAAAAGGCAGATACTCTACCGCCTGAGTTAACGGCCCTCACAGGTGCACCAGAGGAATGTGACTATATATTTAGTCCAAAGGCCCCGCTTTCGCTTATCATAATGAGCCTCACCCAAAAATTAAAGCATACGTACAATCTGAATGTCAAGGGCAGTGTTTGCCCATAATCCACGATCAACTTAGATGTGGGCTCTGGATACTATGAACTCTTGAACAGACAAGGATTATCGTGTATTGACCGAATTACGATGCATCCAGGCAGGAGGTCACATGCAGAGGCGTAAACTCAAGGTGGCGTTGATTTTCGGCGGCCGATCTGCTGAACATGAGGTATCATTGCGCTCCGCGTGCTCTATCTTCGAGGCAATGGATAGGGACAAGTACGACGTCGCCCCCGTCCTGATAACTCGTGAAGGAGCATGGTATTGGCGACCCGCCGAGACCGCGTGCTTTGACCAGAAGGCGAGTTTATCGGAAAACGACAGACTTCTGTTTTCTCCCGATCCTCGCCACAGGGGATTTCTCCGTATAGACGCTGGTGGGCGAATCGAGCCCATGCACTTCGACGTAGTTTTCCCCGTTCTGCACGGAACTTTCGGAGAAGATGGGACGCTGCAGGGGCTCCTGGATCTTGCAAACATGCCCTATGTGGGTTGTGGCGTCCTGGCATCCGCAGTGGGAATGGACAAGGTCCTTATGAAAGGGGCCTTTCGCGATAGCGGCCTACAGGTAGGGCCATTCTTCTGGTTCCTGCGTTCGGAATGGGAAGATAGCAGGGCTGCCATAATGGAGAGGATGGGACACAGCAAGTTTCCGCTTTTTGTGAAGCCCGCCAATCTCGGATCGTCTGTAGGAATAACGCGTGTGTCAGATGCTTTCGACTTTGAGGCCGCTGTAACCCTGGCAGCCTCGTACGACCGAAAGATCCTGGTGGAAGACGGCATTCCAGGCCGAGAGCTTGAGGTCAGTGTCTTGGGGAACGATCGGGCCGCGGCCAGCTTGCCCGGAGAAGTGATAGCTCACTCAGATTTTTACGATTATGAGGAGAAGTATGTTCGAGGTACAGCGGAATTGATCATCCCTGCCGATCTGACCGAATCGCAAAGAGAGGAAGCCCGGTCTGCCGCTGTGGCCGCATTCAGAGCGGTTGACGGGTCCGGGCTCGCCAGGGTCGATATGTTCCTGACTCCGGGAAACCGCATTGTGGTCAATGAGATAAATACCTTGCCAGGCTTCACATCAGCCAGCATGTATCCCAAGCTATGGGAGGCCACAGGCTTGCCTTACAGGGGCCTCATCGACAAATTGATAGATCTGGCTCTGGAAAGGCACAGCGACAAACAGCGCATCCGAACGGACAGACATAAGTCATGAAGGCCATGATCCTTGCCGCCGGACTGGGTACACGCTTGCGCCCTTTGACCCTGGAACGCGCCAAACCGGCGATTCCGCTCCTGGGCAAGCCGTTGATAATCAGGCTAATTGAGAAATTGATGCAACAGGGAGCTACCGATTTCCGCCTCAATCTGCACCATCTGCCCCATACCATCGAGAATCTTTTCCAGTCGCCTCCCTGGGATAGTCTGCCTGTCTCTTTTTCACACGAACCCCGGATTTTGGGCACTGCTGGCGGACTCAAGGCCAATGAGGCGTTTTTCGATCAGGGAACATTTCTCATGGTTAACGGTGACATCGTGCTGGAATTTTCGCTGGAAGAAGCGATAGCCTTCCATCGGGACCGGAAGGCGCTGGCAACTCTGGTTTTGTATCCACAGCAAGAGCCGTACCGCCATTCGCCTATTCGCGTCGATGATGAGGGACACTTTCGGCACTTCAAAGGGATCTGGCCGGGCAATACCCCACGTGCGGGAACGTACGTGTTCACCGGTGTCCACATATTGGAGCCCGAGATTTTCCGCTTCGTCCCCAAGGGCGAGTTCTATGAGATTAACGATCAAGTTTACACAGATGGGTTGCAGAAGGGAGAGAAGATATATGGCTTTCCTGTAGAAGGTTATTGGAACGATCTTGGCACCCCGCGACGGTACCTGGACGCACAAAAGGCAATGTTTCAGCGCGGAGCGACCACACCGCCCGTGCACATCTCGCCTGGAGCCAGTCTAGCCGACAACGTCGCACTTGGCCTTCATGTATCCGTGGGATCGGGATGCGTGCTGGAACAAGATTCGTTTTTGGAAAACTCCATTCTCTGGGATAATGTTTGCGTCAGAGACCGAGCGACGATTCGAGATTCCATAGTGGGCGCCAACATGATCGTGGAAGGTGATTGCAACGGGAAAATCCTGACTCGAAACGGCGAGGCAGCAATTGTCTGACCACCAACAGGATCTCGAAAAACTGCTCATGTCTGTAGCTTGGGGTGCCGCCCTCCCCTCCAGAGTAGAAAAGCTTGCCGGGGACGCTTCCACGCGGGTCTACTTCCGGGTCCTTTACCCCCAAAAAGGCAGCGCAATTATTATGGTCCAACCGTATCCGGGAACAGATGGGGAGGCCGCGTTTCTTGAAATTCAGAGATTTCTGGAATCCCTTGGACTTCCTGTTCCACGAGTTTACGCCCATGACAAAGAGCGGGGGACAGTTGTCCTGGAGGACTTGGGCGACGATCTGCTCGAAGCGGCAGTAGAGCACGCATCCGACGGCAGCCTCAGGCAGATCTACGGAGAGGCTGTGACTCTTCTCCTCAGGATGCGTCGCGCCACTTCCAACTCTTCCTCGACTTGCAGAGCCTTTGACTTGGCTTTTGACGAGAAAAAACTGATGGAGGAGATGCACTTTTTCCTCACCCACTTCGTCGAGGGGTTATGCAAAATAGAGCCTACGGCAGCAACAGCTTCCTATGCTTGAGGAGTTCTTCCTGAAGCATTTGCAAGCTCCTGGCTGCGCAACCTCGCATCTTCACGCACCGAGATTTCCACTCGAGAAATCTCATCCTTCACAACGATCACCTCGTAATGATAGACTTTCAGGACGCGAGGATGGGACCGGCACAATACGACCTCGCTTCTCTGCTCCGCGATTCTTACGTGACTCTTCCCGAGGTGTTGGTCGAAGAACTCCTGGCCCTCTATACCGACGGGATTCACGAACCCGCTGACAAGTCACCCGCCAAGTTCCGCTACATATTTGATGTCATGTCTCTCCAGAGAAACATTAAGGCCCTCGGAACCTTTGGTTACCAGTTATCTGTGCGCGGGTGCGGCAGATACTCATCGTCGATTCCCCGTACCGCTGCGTACGTGTCGCGCAATGTCAATCGCTACCCGGAGTTTGCAGGATTCAGATCCGTGGTGGAGGAGCTGATTACCGATCCCTCTCGCCAATACCCTTATATTTCATAGTAATGCACTAATTCTCTGATTTTATACATTTATTATCTGTTGTAATATCTTGTTACATCTGGTATAGTTTCAAACCAAAGGATGGATTGCCATCCAAACTCTCCAGGAGTTGGAGAAATGAAAACCATTCTGTGGATCGCAATGATCCTGGTGGCCACTGCGCTTTCTTGTATGGCCGCTCAGACTTGTGACACGGTGTGCATGGATTCGAAGATAAGCCAAATGAAAGATGATCTTCAAGTCCAAGTGGAACGCATCAGAAGAGCACGAGATACCGCCGATTCTCAGATGACACTGGCTAGACTTCGCGTCGCCGAGCAGCTCAGGCGTTCCGAGGAAGATTTGAGCAGACAGATTGAGAGCTTGGAAAGATATCGCGAGCAGTTGGCCGACCAAAGGGGCGAGAACGACCAGGCTGTGTCTGAGATGCACCAAGATTGGAACCAATTCATCGACAATGCTGCTTCAAACCTCCACCTTCAACTCCAGGAAACCAACGGTCTCATCGCCCAGATGCAATCTCTTCGAGACAAATTTGACGTAGACCCCAGTGCGTTGACTCAGCCTAATACCGGCCAGACGATGCCTTCCGCATCGCCGATCTTTCAGCCCAAAATCCCTGCGGGCATGCACACCACCGGCTCGCAATCCCTGGCCCCTACTGTTACACTGACTACCACAGTCAATCTGCGATCCGGTGCTGTTTCATCCGCTGCACCGACCACAAGCAATCCGCAAGGCATTGCTCATACCGCCACAACATCAACCGCCGCAAATGCCGCTTCTCCCTGACCGTCTCTAAAGGTGCCCGTCGGGCAACAAAATTAGGTCGTGTCGAAGAGAATTCAGCGCTATTCAGGTTAAACTTCCCATAACACGGCGGATTTCTCACAAAAGTAATTGCAGGTTTACGCCACGTGCATTAAGCTGTTAATGAGGAGGCGGCGTGGAAGTAACCTGTTCAACCTGTCAGATACTGCTTAACCTGCCGGATGATAAAGTTCCAGTAGGGAGGTCGTACGTTGTCTGCCCGAGGTGCAAGTCACGCATTAATATATTCGTGAGCGTGGCTCCGGGCGCAATGGTAACTAACCTTGCGGGGTTGAGATTCCTTGGGGACAATGAAAATTTGAACGATAGGTTCTGCGACCCCGGAGAGCTATGGAGGGTCGTAGAAGTAGTTGAACCCTGCCCGGACAAGGGGAAAGGGAGGGCCTGCGAAGTTGAAAATCGTGGGCGCTGCCCGAATCAACGGCTGGTGATCAGACTCCGAGGGGACAAAACACGGTACAAAACATGTTTGTACCGGCAAGGCAGGCGAATTTTCGATAAGAACCGTCGCCCGCCTGTGGGAAATCGCGCTGTTTCAAGCGAATGTAACCTCCCGGATTAGGGCAGGTGCTCCGCGTCTATTCGTCCTTCCATTCAGGCTTGCGCTTCTCAAGGAACGCGCCGATCCCCTCGTTTGCATCGTAACCTTCCATAAGATCTTTAAGATAGAGGGACTCCATGTGGGGAAAGTCTTCCCTGATTCTGCGGAAGAAGTCGTTGCGCACTGCCCGATTAGCCACGCGAAGACATGAGGCGCTTTTCGGGAGGATGTGTTTCTCAGTCCACTGGGAGGCCACCTCCCACGCATCTTGCCCCTCGTCTGTCAAAATGTTCACCATGCCTATTCGATGGGCCTCTAAAGCATCAATGGAGCGCCCGGTGAGGACCAGATCGTCGGCATGAGATTGCCCGACTTTACGCGGCAACATCACCGAGGCAGGAGGTGGAAACACGCCCAGCACAATTTCCGGCTGGCCGAACATTGCAGTCCTGTCAGCCACGATGAAGTTACAGAACAAAGCCAATTCCATTCCGCCTCCGAGGCATTGGCCCCGTATCACCGCCATTGTGGGAACGGCTAACCTCATCAATCGGTAAAACACTCCGTGGAAGGCTTTCAGCATCATAGCGGCTTTCTCTTTGGTATGCTCCTGAACGCTCGCTCCAAACGAGAAGTGCTTGCCTGCCCCTTCAAAGACCATGAGCTTCAAGTGATTTTCCTTGCACTTTTCGTCGAGCGCGGTAGAGATTTCAGCCAGCATAGCTGCTTCCAGAATATTGGCTTTGGGAGAGTTCAGAACAATCTTGAAGACAGCGCCTTCGTAGAGTTCTTCGCACTGTATCAGCCGGTATTGCATCGAATTTTCCTCCCTCTGAACCGCATCAGCATAACCGGTAAGTCTGTTCCCCGATAGATGGGGAGGGGGCAGCGAGTGTTATTACATCCATGTGAACTGCATCGAAGATTCTACTCGGCATCCGGGGACGGCATGCCGTGCCCTACAGGATATGCAGCCTGCCCACAATGGAGCGTGGGGGCGCAGCATGCTGCGCCCAGCCCCAGATCGAGGAAAGAAGCGAACAGCCTACCTTAGGTTGCAATGTAGTTTGATTGTAGCCGGCCTGAGACAACCTACCTGGTGCCGACTCCGCCTATGACTGCGGCTTCGCCATGACTTGGGCGAAAGTTTCCGCCGTGGCAGGAGCCCCTTCAGCGATAAGCTGGCGCCACCGGATAAAGTCTATAACGTCCTTGCCCGTGATCTTCTTGGTATTGAAGGAGTTGAAGCCCAAGTACGCCTCATAATTCATATTGGCCATCAGCCAGTGCCGATTGGCAAGCTTGGTTTGATCCCAGAAGAATTTCTTCTTGGCCCGAATGCCGTCAATGGCCTTGATCAGACAGCCCGGGAACAGGTTGGCAAAGGTCCACACGACTTTGTTCACTTCCGCGTCCAAGAGACTTAAATCTCTCGGAAGTGCCTTCATCATGTCCTTGGCTTCCTTTGCCGCGGCGCCGGTTTTGAATTCGCCATAAACGATTTCCCCGTCTGCCACGTAGGTGTCGGTAATCACCAGAGGGTTCCGGATGAACTTATCCCCTTGTTTGAGCACTGGTACCGCTTTGGTAATGAGGTTCTTGGCCCTCATTTTGTAGGCACTCCACATCTCGCAACTCACGCAGTTCCACATGGCATCTTCCATGGACAGGAACCAGGGGAGGAAGTCCGTTGAACCGCCATCCGGGCTGGAACCGTGCCGAGCCCCAGCCTGGCCGAAAATAGCAAGGTCACTGGAGATTGCCAAATCGCATGCCATCCCGATTTCCTGGCCGCCCGCGACTCTCATGCCATTCACACGACAGATCACAGGCTTCTTGCAATTCAAGATCGAATCCACCATTCCATTGAAAAGGTCCATATATTCCCCGTATTCGTGGGGCCGCATGGAATAGTATTCCGCATACTCTTTGGTGTTACCGCCAGTGCAAAAGGCCGCGTCTCCCGTACCAGTGAAGATGGTAGCCACCACGGAGCGGTCCTGACTGGCAGCCGAGAATCCCGCAATTACTCCTTTGACCATCTCGGTGGTATAGGAATTGTACTGCTGGGGATTGTTTAAGCGTATCCAGGCGACAAAAAGACCATCGATTTGCTTGCCGTCGGGTGATGTCAACGGCTTCTTTTCATAAACCGTGCAAGGAGCCTCGGTTCCCCAATGTTCGGATCCCATGAGGATATGATCCTTGCTGCTATTGTCTCTGGGTAACCATTCCAACGTCATACTTGACCTCCTATTCGGAATTAAGCGCACCGGATACCCGCCCGAAACGGCGACCAGTCCCGCTCGCGGCGGTCACATTTCTGAACCGTGTATTGCTATGGATGCGCGCTGACGGCCACCGGCAAGATGCTAGTCGACCGGCAGGATGCCGGTCCTACCGGCGTTTTCATGTTTTGTTGCGGCGCTGTCCGCCATTGGAGTCCGCCACAGGCTATTTGACCGGCTCAAAAGCATAAAACACCCGTGGGATCTCCACGGTTTCGCGGCCGACTTCCTGAGGCACGGAATCCACGTCAAATACTGCCAACTTGACCTGATCGCCGACCTTCAGCTCACCTTCCTTGCAGTTTATAATGCGTACGAAGAAAGTTCGCTTCCCTTGCAAATCCACCAGAGCGTGTACCAACGGAGGTTTGCCGAACCCCAGAGGAACGCCGACGACTTCTTCGGTGAATTCAAGCACGGTTCCCGTCGTTGGCCAGTCGACCCATTCCATGTTGGTGCTGTAGCATTCCGGGCAGAGCAGCCTTGGTGGAAACGGTTCGGCGTTGCAGTCTTTGCATCTGGTGGTGGTAAATCGTCCCTCTTTCAAATGCTCGTAAAAGAGGAAAACCTGATTGAACTCTTTGGACTCCTGCGGAAACAAGTCCATAGTGGCCATGTATTTTCCGTTCAGGACGGAGATTCCCGGCGTGCTCATGCGACCTCCCTGCCGTAGATAAGGACGGTATGTGCGGCTATGAATCCGCTGAGATTGTGTGTCAGGCCTACTGTAGCGCCGGAGACCTGCTGGACGGCATCTCCCCGCAGTTGCCGCATGACCTCGATCGCCTGTCGAATACCGGTACCGCCGAAAGGATGACCGCAGCCGAGGAGGCCTCCGTCCGTGTTGGTTGGAACCTTGCCGCCGAAATCGTTCTGGCCCTCGCCCACAAACGGGCCGCCCTCGCCTTTCTTGCAGAAGCCGAGGTCTTCCATCTCTATGATTTCCGAAATGGTGAAGCAGTCATGAGTCATAGCCACGTCAACGTCCTGTGGCTCCACTTTGGCTTTTTTATATGCCTGGTCCGCAGCGATCTTTAGGGCTTCCCACGTGGTCCAATTGGGCATGTTCGCGGACATGTTGTTCACCGAGGCCTGGGCGGTCCCGCGAATATATACCAATGGCTTGTCAGTCATCTGCTTGGCCTTTTCCTCGGTGGCCAAAATAATAGCCGCTGCTCCGTCGGTGATTGGGCAGCAGTCATAAAGGGTCAGCGGCGGCACGATCATTCGGCCGCTCATTACTTCCTCCATAGTGACTGGAGTCTGAAATTGGGCTTTGGGATTTTTTGCAGAATTGCGGCGGTTCTTGACCGAAACCGTTGCCAGATGTTCCTTTACGGTCCCGTACTGCTTCATGTGTTGCTTCGCGACCATAGCGAACACGGGCGGCGGAAGGCCCAGTCCCTGAGTTCCGTCCCAATCGTGGTCCACCGAAGCAAGCTCGCTGTAGAACACTTCCCACTTTTGAGGAGTGTAGAGTTTTTCACCTCCTGCCACCATGACCACGTCGGCTTGTCCTGACTTGATCAGACCAAAGGCCAATATGATGGCCGAACTGCCGCTTGCGCACAGGAGTTCAACGCGAGCACAAATGTTCTTCGGTTTGATACCTGCGTATTCAGCCACCAGCGGAGCGAGGTGGGTCTGGTACGAGGTGCGCTCGGTATACGCGGACGCTACCAGCAGTCCGTCTATATCTTTGGGGTTTAGGTGGGGGTTGTCGTCATAGCAGGCCTTGGCCGCCTCCTGAAAGAAGTCCCTTTGACTACCGTCTCTCACTCCCCATTTGGACATTCCCCCGGCAATTACGCACACGTTGCGATCCATAAGTAAGTACCTCCGGCGAGTGTTGCCACGCTAGGCATGGCTGGAGGGGCATGGGGAACCTTGTTCACACAAAGCAAGCGCCCCGGATTTTGCCGCTTTTGATGCCAATTCGTATTAAAGCCGTTACAATGAGGTGTCTCGGCCTCAACGATGCGTTCCGCACAACGCGGCGCTAATTTTTTGGCACGAACTCAACAGAGCCCCATACTCGTTTTCACTTTACAGTACTTTGCCTTTGCAACGCAATCAATTTTTCCGGCGTAAGCTTCAGCCGCAGCAACGCACTTAAGGGGCGAGAATGACTGTGCAGGCGCAGGAAAATGTGCATCAACCGCGCCCCGCTCTGGTGCGATTTTCGGAATCAATCAACTCAGTGAGGATTCATAACCATGAACTTTGGTTAGCTGCTGAAAAAAACCTTGAATGCTTTGTGACAAATCCAGATGTCGTCTTTAGAGCTGACTTCCAAGGGTGAATGCATCCCCAATATGGCAGGGCCGCAGTCGATGATATCCACACCGGCGTTGGCAAGATACTTGGCCACTGTGCCGCCCCCCCTTCATCCACCTTTCCTAAGCCCGCCGCCTGCCAGATGATATCGTTGTCATTGAAGAGCTTGCGAACCCAGGCCGCATACTCCGCGTTCGCGTCCGATGCCATGTACTTGCCGCCGCTACCGGTGTATTTGGTAATGTTTATCCCGTAGCCGAGTCTCGCACTGTTTCGTTTCTCGTACACATCCGGATAGGTCGGGTCAATCGCCGCATTAACGTCGGCGGAGAGAGCTTTGCTGCTGAAAAGGACCTTGTTAAGATTTCTGGAAGTGGGTTCGAGCCCTGTCATGTGCATAAGGTCCATCACGAACATTTCCAGGACCCTAGACTTCGCGCTCGTATTGCCTTCACTGCCGATTTCTTCCTTGTCATAGAATACGGCGACGGCAGTATGATCCGGCTTTTCGGTCTCCATGATGGCCGTGAAACACGTGTAAGCGCAGACTCGATCGTCCTGACCGTATCCGGCAATGAGGCTCCTATCTAACCCGGAGTCACGAGCTGGCTCGGCGGGCACAATTTGCAATTCTGCACTCGTGAAATCCTCCTCGGTAATATTGTATTTTCTCGCCAAAAGATCCAGTACAGCCAGCTTGGCTCTCTCCTCGGCTTCCTTATCCTCGTAAGGGAGAGCTCCCACGATTAGGTTCAAGTTTTCACCCGGCATGAATTCCGAAGCCTTTTGCTCCATCTGCTTCTTTGAGAGATGAGGTAACAGGTCGGGTATGGTGAATACAGGGTCTTCGGGGTCCAGACCGATCTCAACATTTACTACGGAGCCATCTCCTCGAATAACTGTGCCGCAGATGGCCAGGGAGCGCGCGACCCATTGATATTTCTTTATTCCACCATAGTAGTGGGTCTTTAGGAGTGCAAGCCCCGTATCCTCATAGAGAGGGTTGGGCTTCAAGTCCAGTCTGGGGCAATCAACATGGGAGGTGATGATCCTGAGCCCTTCGGTCATTGGCCTTTGTCCTATGATGGCCATAGCCAAGACCTTGCCTCTCAGCGCATGAAATACCCGGGAGACCTTCTTCGGGGGGGCATCGAGATCTTTGAAACCATTCTTGGCGGCGACTTTCACGAAGGACTCCACAGCCGATCTCTCGGTGCGCGCGCGGTTGAGGAAATCACGATATCCTTGTGTATAGGAAAATACTTGCTTTTTCTCTTGCTCTCCAAATCGATCCCAGGCGCGGGTCGCTTCTTTGACGAGCTTCTGCTTCAGCTCGCGGGTCTTCTTCGATCCTTTTGACGTAGGCATATTGTCCTCAAATTAGTTCGGTAGAAACGCACTCGGCAAACATTCGACAAGCAATCAGGCTTCATCGCCTCGAGAGGCCGGATTACGCGATAGCCTTCTAATGCTGGAACTTCCACGGGGGATCAAGAGGGTTGAATCGTTCGGGCAACGAACGAGGATCATCCGGAGCCGCCCCAAGAGGCTCCAGAGCGGAAGCCGACGCTGCTTTCACGGGCGGGTAGTTTTTGCGTGCGAGGAACTCTCTTGCAATATTTATGGGAGTGGCAAATCCTATGCCTTGGCTCTTCCACAACAAAATTGTGTTTATCCCAATCACCTTGCCGTCCAGGTTGAAGAGAGGGCCGCCCGAGTTCCCCAGGTTCATGGCCGCATCGATTTGGATGAGGGGGGGATAGCCGGAGCCAGGGATTGTCCGCTTCTGTGCGCTCACTATTCCTATCATGAGTGATTGGCCGATTCCGTATGGGTTGCCGATCCCGACTACCCATTCCCCGAGTTCTACGGCATCGGAGTCACCTAATGTTACCGGTTGTAAATTGGACGCATCTATTTTTAGGAGGGCAAGGTCATTCTTGCTGTTCTTGTGCAGGACCTTTGCCACATACCTCTGGCCGTTGAGAAGCTCTATTTCAATTTGGGACCCGTTGCGCAAAACGTGCTCATTGGTAATAATGAGGCCATTGGACGAAACGATGAATCCCGAACCATAGCCCATAGCTTTGGCGCCTGAATCTCCGGAAAAGCCCAGGTGGCCCAGAGAAAATGACGACCCCGGATCAACCATGCGGATGGCTACCACAGATCTGTTGACTTTCTTGACAATGGCCCTGATATCGGGAAAATTTCCTTGATGGACCAGAGGTTCCGACGGTCTGGCCCCAGGCCGCGTAGGCTTAAAAGGAATTGGCGAAAGCCCGATTCTAGTCTTCTTCATAGGATGCCGAAAGCCTTCAGGAAAAATAGATTTGTAATTCCGAACGCTGCTCGAAGCCGAAGGTGTGGCGGCCTTGCGAAGCGTGACATCATTGCCATAAGACACACCGGAAAGAGAGAGCAAACTCGCAACAAAATGTGATATAATAATCAATGTTCCGAATCGGAAAGACGTCATCCACAGTCTCCTCTATGCGGTTTCCAGAGAAAAACCGCAGGGCTGATGCGGTTTTCCGGGTGGTGGATTTGCATATATTCCTATCCCGGACAGGTTGTCAATCGTTTTTTGGATTTTGTTCGAAACAATCGCTATGTTCTGTGTATTCTTTAATGTTTTTGATTAAGAAACATTTGCTGCAAAAGCGGAGATGCGCTTATGTACGAGGTTGAAATCATATCCAACTTTTCCGCCGCCCATCGTTTGAGAAATTACCACGGGAAGTGCGAACATCTCCATGGGCACAATTACAGGGTCCACGTTACAGCGCGGGCCTCATCCCTCGGCGAAGACGGAATGGTCATCGACTTCGGGGATTTGAAGAGAGCTACAAACCGGGCGCTGGAGCCGATGGATCACTCCTATCTCAACGAAATCAAACCATTTGACCTAGTCGAACCTTCAGCGGAGAATATCGCCGCATTTCTCTTCGATGAAATCGGTCGCCTACTGAATGGTAAAGCCGAGATGCTTCATAGCGTCTCGGTTTGGGAATCGGATGCTTCCAGAGCCACTTTCGTTAAGGAGACCAATTGAAAAGGCGTTCATGCAACGCCAAGCAGTCCCAAGCACTTCGGGAATTTTCAATCGAGCCTCCTGTGTGACCGTTCTCGGTCACTATCTGCATATGGAGAACCCCAGTGAAAGTTCTTTCAATGCCTGATGTCCAGAGCCTCCCCGATGGACGCAACCTGGCGATCGACAAGGTCGGCGTGAAAGGGTTGCGCTATCCTATCTCCGTCAAAGATCGAAGAAAAGGATTACAGCATACTGTAGGGCTTTTTGACCTTTTCGTCAATCTCCCGCACGATTTCAAAGGGGCCCACATGAGTCGATTCATAGAGGCCCTTAATGAGTTTCGCGGGGAAATTTCGATGCAGAAATTTCAGGAGATCCTCGAAAAGATCAAAGGGAAACTCCATGCCAAGAGCGCACACATGAATGTGGAATTCCCCTACTTCGTCGAAAAGACTGCACCGGTTACCGCAACCCCCGGCCTTATGTCTTACACATGCTTCATGAGCGGAGCGCTGGCCGAGGCCTTCGACCTCATCGTAGGAGTCGAAGTGCCTGTAATGACTGTTTGTCCGTGTTCCAAAGAGATCTCGGATCATGGAGCACACAACCAGCGCGGGATGGTGCGAGTTCAGCTAAGATTCAAGAAGTTTTTCTGGATCGAGGAAATAATCGAGGTCGTTGAATCCTCTGTTAGCTCGGATATTTACTCGCTACTTAAGCGGCCCGATGAAAAGTTCGTTACAGAGCGCGCCCACGAGAACCCTATGTTCGTCGAGGATGTGGTACGGTCGGCGGTATCGCGTCTCCGAGAAATGGACAACTTTCCCTGGTACCGGATCGAAGCGGAGAATTTCGAATCCATCCATAATCACAGCGCTTACGCAATGATAGAGAAAGATTTCTCCCCCGAGCCCGAGTGTTTTCAGAGACCGACCGCCGCGAGGCACAACGGATCGATTTAGGCGTAACTACTACTTAAAGGCGATTAAGACTGCTTCACTGGTCCCAGTGAGGTGTCATCCGCAATGGCGCCTGCATGTTTGGCAATTTGATGCGGCAGAAATGGTCAGACTGATGCGGCTTAATTGGTGCGCATAGGTGCGGCCTTCGGGCAAGCAGGGTGCCCGAAAGTGATCAGCCTGAAATCACGTCAAAACATATAAGCCTCAGGTCATCCCGCTCGATCATCTTGGCCGCCGAGTTGCCGGACGCGAGACCCTGATCCGTAATTCCAGTGTCGGGGGAAATTCTCTCCACGTCTTCCAGTAATTTTGAGATGTCTCCGTCAGCCTGGAACCCCCTGAAAGTCTTCCTTAGGCCCTTGACCTGGACGGCCAGCATAGGGCCACTAAGAGACTTGATCGCTGCAATAACCCTCGATCTTTCCACGTCGGGATGATTCATGTAAGTCTGGAACAATGTGGCTACCGTTTGCTGTATCGGCTCAATCGTCCGCGGGGCCACTTTGATCGCTTCTTGCTCACGATACGATCTCAGAATGTCCTCAATGACAGTCTCTTGGTGATCGAAGATGGAGCCGAAGATTTCCGGCTCGACGACCCTGGGGGAATCACGGTCGCAAGCTATCAGATTGGCGATAATGTATCGGTTGTCCATGACTTTGCCGTCTTGGAGGTCGAGATAACGCCAGAAGTGAAGCCTATCCGATCCCTTCGGCGATCCCTGAAAATAGAAAAACACTCCTCGCGCCTTTGGACGTAACAGGCCCGAATGAATCCCGTCGGGCAACGAATCCAGCATCTGCCGACCACCAGCGTCCAAAAGTTGACGTAGTTGTTGGGCCAGGAATTCATTGCTCACAAGTTCCGTGAACTGCTCCTCTTCTTCAATAACTGACCCGTCCTCGTCGCGGATACGCCTGAGCGTGTTGAAGTTTCGCGGATGCACCGCCTCACCCAAGACGCTTGCGTCGAGAAAGCCCGCCTGGTCTATGTCGGCTATCTTGCGGTTCAAACTCTCCACTAATCCTAATAGTCGTTCCAGTCCTGCATCCGGGAACATGTTATAAATCCACAGGGTGTCGAATTCCGTCCCGATGCGGTCAATCCTTCCTGCTCGCTGAACCATTCGAGTCGGGTTCCAGTGCAAGTCGTAGTTCACTATGTAGCCACAGTCCTGAAGATTCTGCCCCTCTGAGAGCACATCGGTTGACACGAGTATGTCAATCTCTTTTTCAGTGCCAAGCCACTCGGATTTTTTGTTGGCTTTTGGGGCAAACCCTTGAACGATCCGTGTTCGATCCTTTGGGCTGGCATCGCTGTCCATGCGTCGTATGCGAATTCCTCCCAGTTGCTTGACAAATTCCTGTGCTGCCTCGTTTTCGGGATGCCCAAGGTGTTGATACAGATAGCGAGCAGTGTCCTTGAAGTAACTGAATATCAGTACCTTTTTGCCGCGCAGTTCACCGGACAGGAGTTCCTTGAGTCGTTTCAATTTAACGTCTTGATCCGGCCCGACATGGCTGACGAGATGCCAAATATCACTCAACAATTCTACATCGTGTTGAAGGGCATCGTGAAGTTTGCGGAGATCGTAATTCGTCGGATCAATGCTCTCCATCTTTTCCAGTGCTTGTTTCGCTTCCGCGGAATCATCCATCTGATCTGCAAGGGATTTCGGGGTAGCGTCGTCCTCTTCATCTTCCGTCTGTACAAACCTCAGTGCCTTGTGGAAGTCCGTACTTCTTATCAATTTGCCGTCGAGCAAATAGCTTTCAAAAGTCTTGAAGAAAGAAAGCGCCCGGTGGACACTGATCCTGAATGCGTGAACACTTGACTCGAAACGCTTCAGATAACGGCTCTTGAATATTCCAACCAAAGCTTGTTCACGGCCAGCCTCGAACTCGTCAATTTCCACACCGGCTTTCTTGTACGCCTCCAGCGTGTACGGGGCCAAGAGAAGATTTTCGATGCTGGCAACAACTTGTCCGTAAATCCCCGGATATGCGTTTTCCAGGTTATAGTTGACAGTCCTAAGTCTCCGCTCAGGAAAGGTGATTTTCTTTCCCCCTATGGTTGCGTTGGGATAGGCCATGCGGATGAACGGTCGCGTTCGCCGGATGACGATTTCTTCAAGCAAATTGAAGATCGCCTGTCCTCGGTTGTTATTTCGGAAATCCCGACGGGCTTGCAAGAAGTACCGGTGGAGATCACCGATGCCGCAAGGTGAGAAGTAACCCCGATCCCCCATCGTTACCAGGGCAATTTGATTGTAAAGATCGAGGACATCGTTATTTATGGGGGTCGCCGTCAAGAGAATCAGCTTTTTTCTACTTCCGTTGCGGCCTTTCCCTCCGTTGCCACCCAGCAGACGTTCAAGGTTGCCATAACGCTGGGCGTTACGATTTCGAAAGTTGTGGGATTCATCAACGAGGATAATGTCCGCATCTGCATAGGGAGAAGTGTTGAATGCCTCTTGGCCCAATTCCTCTTGAGAAAGGATTTTCCCGGCGATGCTTGCGTCCTGTAGTTCCTTTTTCCACATGTCTCTCAGACTGGCAGGACACACGACCAGGGCTTGTTGCCTGAGATGGTACGCATAGTCCTCAAGCAATTTCTTTCCGATCCATGTCTTGCCAAGCCCCACGGAGTCGGCCACCATAACGCCGTCGTATCGGGCCAGGACCTTCCGGGCTTTCTTTACAGCGTCCTCTTGGAACTCGGCGAGATCAACGGCGGAACGCGTTCCGCGGGTGTCGTCAGTTTCAAGGTCGTCCTTGAAGTACTCGAAAAGAGCCTTCATATACACTTGATAAGGCGTGTATTCCTTCCGCCCGAATTTGGAGGCATCAAGTAGATCAATCAGCGCTTGCTTGAAATCTTCGGAGTCGGCCCATCGGCCTTCGAACCACTTCTCCAGGTCAAGGATAGCCCTGGCTCCAACCTCGCTCTTGATCAATTGCCGATCCGAGCGCAATCGGTTCGCTTGTTCGTAGGGGGCCAGGGAATCGGTGGGCTGTTCGACGGTTAGCGATGGCTGGTGAGAAACGGGCTGTTTTTCAACCACGCCCTCATCTATGAGCCAACCGACAGCATCCCTTGCTTCCGCGTCTTCAGCCTCCGAGGAGTCCACCAGCACTTTGTGGCTGAGGTTCAGCTCCTTATTGGATGTCAGGCCGGCGCGAGTGAAGTTCGATGAACCCACAATAGCCACCATAGGACGGAACCGATCATAGAGGTTATGCTTTCCGGGCCGGTCTGCGTAGAATATCCAGCACTTTGCGTGCAGGAAGCCCTTGCGATGAAGGTGGACCTGGATGGAGTGGGCTTGCAGGAATGTTATTAAGTCCTCAACCGACCGGAGTGTCTTCTCGTCAAAGGGGAGGTCTTCCAGATCACCACGAATCAGGCCATTCACTGCGTCCGGCTTTGGTTCCAGCCCCAGATGTTTCCCCAACGTGGGCTCAGATCCAAGTATCAGTCGGAGGTTCCCTAATTTCAGCAGCCCCTCTCGTATCTGTTCGAAGCCTCCGACGTTGAAATAGGCTGTCGCAATGTCCAGGCATCGGCCCTCGTGCTCCTTTAGGAGTCCGGCAAGCACTTCCCCCATTGTGTGAATCTGATTGTCTATGACGTAGGGGATGAACATCAAGTTTCCCCGCCGAGAATTGCTTTGGTCTGCTTTTCGAGATTGGGTAACCCCTCTTCGATTGCCGACCAGACGGTTTCCAATTTAATGACGAAATACCCGTGAGCCAATATATTGCGAAATCCGACGATTTCGGCCAATTCAGTATCATGATAGAGAGATTTGATTTCGTCCGGCAAGTGACTGACCGCTTCGCCGATTATCTCGAAATTTCTCATGACTGCATCTTGCATCATGATGTTTTATTCAAATTCCTGGAAAGACATTCCCTCCGTGAACTGGCGGATCTTTCGGCAGGATTCGAGAATATCATCCATATAGAGCCTATAGTCCCTCGGCATAGACTGTTTCCTCCAGAATCGTGTTGCGAATTCGCGGCTTGATGGTGTCATGGAAGACCAAGTCTACTTTACGGTCAAAGAGTTTTTCCAAGAAGAATTTGAGACCGAAATAGG